>JAFIEV010000081.1 GCA_020832305.1 Cyclobacteriaceae bacterium
AACGGATGTCTTCCGGTTAAACAACTCCCTCTTGTTGGGGAGCATACCGGTGCCGCAGCATAAAAGCGGTTAAATACCATTCCGTCTTTGGCCATTGCATCAAGCGCGGGTGTTTTAATGACTTGGTTGCCGTTAAAACCAACATCACCCCAGCCTAAATCATCGGCCATAATCAAAATAATATTAGGTCTCTGATGATTATTGCCTGCTGCATTTTTCGTTGGATGAAAAGCAAACAAAAAGATACTTCCTAAAATAGCGTTGATTAAATTAATATTTACCATAAACATAATGTACTTACTTAATCGTTCCCAAGGTTTGTCCAATCGTAACCAACTGTTTCATAAAATCGCCTGATATAGTTCCATTTCGCAATGGTGGAACGTCCCAGGTTACTGCTCCGCCTTGTTCATTAACATCCAGACTATACTTCATTATTTGTTCTGCGGTAAACCTGGGATCGCCTTGTCCCCATGTTCTACCTAAATAGCTTAAAATGTGGATTTGCTTTCCATCAATCGTTTGATCGTAGGTGTGCCTGTAACTTATACTTTCAGGATTATTAATTTCTCCTGCGGTGTAATCCTCATAAGGAGTAATCGACATTATTCTGGGGAAAACACCCGGATTAAAAGCAACTATACTATTTGGATTGCCAGCACGCACAGCAGCAGCCATTGAAGCAAAGTTTGGAATATCAGGATGCCTGAAATGTGTATTGGGTAGATAACAACCATCTATCCACCAACCAGAGACCTTATCTCCCCAACGGATAGAAAACTCCCGAATAACTTCCTGCCAACGCAGATACATTTCTGCCTTTCTTGGATCATCGCTATCGTATGCAAATGCTTTTATTTCTGCCGGATCATCCGGGATATCAAATAATTCAAAGCCGTTCTCATTTAGTTTGTAATAGTTTTGACACTAACTAAATTAATAATTTTATCTTATATTTTTTCATTTTTCAAACATAACACCTATACTTCTGCCATGGCAGCCCTGTTCGGGATTTGCATTCCGCCAGTGTAAAAAGGTATTTAAAGGATAGATTCACTGTACACTTAATTTTTTTTGTAACTGATTTTCAAAGTATTTGCAGGAAGGAAAGCACACACGGCAATCATGAACTAACAGAGGTAACGCTAAAGACCTATAAGGATTTTTGAAACCTTATAGGACGACGTACATTGAAATGGCTTTTTGTTTCGCTGTGGCCGGAAGCTATTCTTTTACCGAAAAATCATACTTCTCCGTCCCTCGTTATGGACAAATGCGATAATTTCGTGGGTAAAAATGTATCCCGAACGCTATGCTTTCCGGGATTTCGGTTTCACCTCAATCTGTGACGAGGATTAGAAACCGTAACTATTCTACTACTGAGGCAGCCCTGTTCGGGATTTGCAGTCCACGCAACCCAACGAATATGAATGTCGATGAAAGAAAATGCGTTTGTCACAAAAGCCCAATCCTATGGGTTTTGAATTATATATCATTGTAATACAGGTATTTGAGAGTGTTTCATGAGGACACGAACCACGGCGAGAGAGTTTGAGTGAGAAAATTTTGAAGTAAAGCACAATCTACAGCAGTAGCACGTGTCCCCGCGTAAAACTGCACACTTTACATTTTAATACATTGACAATCATTTGAATATATGGAGAGAAGGCACAAACAGTACTCGTGGGCCAGCTGAATCTGAAAAAGCATGCATCTACAATGGTAACTCAGGATATTAAAATAATAAAAAATTAACATATTAGGCGTTTTTCAGCGCGCCCTAATCATTCTGGTTTCCAACACCAGGTTGTAGGAAAACAAAAACCGATCAAATTAAAAAGTCATACATGCAGGCTGCCACATAGAATAACCAGGGTCAACACATTATCCCTTAAACCATCGATTGCTCTGTAGATTAGATTTTGAATGGTTCGTGGGTTACCAGAACCCATAATCTCTGCAATCTGTTGTAAGGTAAGTTGCTCGTAATAAAAATAATATATAGCTTCTCTTTGACGCTCTGTAAGCGCTTTTAAGGCATTATTGAGCTTTGACAGTTTCTCCTGATCAAGCTGGGCATTGATTAGCTTGTCTTCATCTGATAAAGTAAAAAGAAATTCATGTCCTGCATACATATCAGCAGAGGCTTTTAACCTGCTTTCTTTCTTTATCGATCTTAAATAACGGGTTTTAAATGACTTTAATAAATAATATTTGATTGAATCTGTATCGGAAAGTTTCCTGTCTTTTTTACAGAGGTCGAGGAACAGCTCCTGAATACAATCTTCAATTACTTCTGTTTCAGGCGTCATCTGGTGCCCGTAATTATAAAGTATAGGATAATATTTCTGATAGATGTAAATAAAAGCTTCCCTGGATCCTTTTTTAAACTCCCGCCAAATATATGCATCGTCTTTATACTGATAGAAGGAAATATGCACACTCTTCTCATCCAAATTATCAATTGGATAAGTCCTTGCAGGCTGATATCCTGAATATGGCGAGGCTTCAGAATGTTCCATGTTCACATATTTGTGCACTGAATGTTTTCAATAAACCGTCAAATTAAAAAAATAGTTTTACAAAAATCGCTATAATTTCAATTTAAAAAACAAAACAGTGCATTCTAATGTGACTTTAATAACTGCTTGCTATATAAGCTTATACTATCCTGCTATTGCACCGGCTTTATGACAAAAACATTTTTTCCTTTCAATTGGGGTTTCGTAGCAGTAAATACAATCCTGGTAATGCCATCAGGCCAATATCTTATCAAGCCATTATCTGTAACTTCATAATATTCGATTTCGGTTTTAAGTAAGGCAGGATTAAAGTGCATTTCAAGCCGAAATCCATCTCCATCCAACTGTAATACCCCTGATTTTAGCTGATGTACCTTGCAATACGTTACAAAATTTAATGTGGTAGGCTCTTCACTAAGTTGATTAACCTCAAAATTATCCTGAATTGTGAACTGCTTTCCCCGATCGAGCTGGTAGGTACGCATCCATGATTTTACACCGGCACTTTCAGGATAGGCTCCGGAAATATCTGTTGAAAAAACCGCCCTGCGGGCATTGGCTTTGAAATTAGTCAGACTGGCTTTATAATTACGACCCTGCATCTGATCAACTCCATTGATTTTTGGCAGGTTGTGGTATTGACTTTGCATAGTCCAGATTTCATACCTGCGGCTGCTGAAGGTTTTAGCTGTATAGGTTTCCCGACCGATATCAATAAACGCGGGTTTACCATTGTAATACAGCACAAAAGTCCCTAAATCGTTATGATTATGACTTTCCGCATTATGACCTCCTTTGGCGGCAAAAAAGAAGCCTTGTGATGATCCCGCCTTATCTCTTGCGCCGGCAACTTCGGTTTGAGGAAGCCAAAAATCAAAAATGAGTGCATTCACTGGTTCTGTCGCCTGCATTTCACCAAGAAATGTCAGCTCCATTATTTGTTCATCCACTTTTCCAATTGGGATTTTGGTTCCCAAACCCTGCTTTTCAGCCAGATAAACACCGAATTTCTGCATAACAGGATCGTCAATGTCTTTGCCATAACTGTAAATGATTTGCGGTCTGCTTCCGGTAGTGGCATCGGCATCGGCAAAATTGATAAAATATGGGTATTCGATGTAGGCTTTGTAAATATATGAACCCATATTTTTGATAAGCGCATTGTCAAAAACATCAAATTTATCTCCGGTAGCCCTTTTCAGCAGATCAAGGCATTGATACAAGGAGGCTCCTGCCCTTCCCCAATACGAAGGGCCTTCATCACAGCCCCCATCATCGGGATACACATTGACAAATTCATCGAGGGAACGAATCACTTTATTTACACCCTCTGTTCTTTTTTGCGGATTATCCTCAAGTATAAGTATGGCGATGAGTACATTGTGATTGGTCCAGGGATTCCAGTTGTTAACATGACGGCTGCCATCAAAACCCTGCCACCAGAAATCATTCCTTTCATAATAAGGTATTACGACCTTATTCATAATCTCATTTCGTAATCTCGTAGCTATGAGTGGGTGTATTTTGTCAAACTCATCTTTAAACAAATACCATGTCCAAGACAAAATATTGGCGATTTCTCCTACGCCCAGGTCAATAACGGGTTCATCGGCATCGGGCAGGCCATGAGGCGCTTTCTGAGCAGTAAGATGAGCTGACCAACCCCACCAGGTCTGCTCGCTGTAATACCAGACGCCGTTTACAATCTGATCAATAAAGCGACCTTTACCTTCGGTAAGTTCAGCCATAACCAGAGAAACCAGTGCTGCCCGGGGTGCTGCATATACTTCCTGCCTGCGGTCTCCTGAGCGGATGATTTCAAGATAGTCTGTTGCCTTTACCACTGGCCAGTCATAATTGAGATAGGCCTCCGCATTTTCTATGTATTGCTTGCGCAAGGTCTGCGGAAGATTATTCCAGAATTCCCGGCTATTATATCCCGGAAAATTCAGCTCTGAAAAATCTTTGATGAGTACTTTGGTCAATTCTATTTGACCCGCTTTACTCTGGAGCAGATCTCGCTTTTCATAGGCTATGGACTGCAGTGAAATGCAGGCCAAAACGCTGATTAACAGTAGCTTTTTCATAGTTGTATCATTTGATTTTAATCGGTTTCTGATAATCTTCATTCATATCATAAGGCAACTGCCATACATTGCCATCAAGGTCGCCGAAATACAGTCGCGATGGACTGAATTCATGCGGGTGGCCATCGGCCCAGAAAAAAGAAAATGGCGCAGTATAGTTTAGGGGCCTTCGCACATAAGAATGGTTATACTCACTGTTTTCGGTGATTGCCTTCAGTTTTTTCCAGGATTTGCCACTGTTTTTTGATTGCCAGATCTCTATCTCTCCCCCTACACCCCAGACTTGCGGTTGTGTGCCGGTAGGCGCCACTAATTTCCATGTCTTTGTATCCAGATACAGACTGCCCATGTCATAGTTATGATCTGATTCTGTGATTCTCCGGGTGATCCATTTCTTGCCATTCCACCGGGTAATGCACCATTCATATGGGGCACTTACAGGGCCTGGTTCATGTCCGTTACTTCGAATGAAGAGGCATACAGGATGTCCGCGATCATCGAAAACCATATCACGGATGTAAATATTTTTACCCAATGAGTAATAGTCTGCTATAAAAGCAGGGTTTTGCAGATCAATCATGGGAATGGTAACAGGACTACCAGCGGCGTTGGTCCAGGTTTTCCCCATATCGATGGTTTCCACGTAATATAAATCTGTTCTTTTATCTACATTGCCATCGGGATGACGGTTGAAAAAGGTGCCAACTTTCTGATTTTCAAAAACGGCACTTACCTGATAATGGCCCGAACGCTCACCTTTATTTTGCGGAATGGCTGCCAGCAATTTATCGTCTGTCCAAACCATACCATCTGTGCTGGTCTCAAAATACAACTGACGAATACCGGTATATTTGGTAAAGAGGTGTATGTATCCGTCTTTCGTTTTCCAGGGTTGGGGGTAGGTCATTTCCTCTTCAGAAATTAATTCAAAAGCATCGATGCTCAGGGGTTGTACACTCTTGTATTTAAAGCCCGGCCTGCTTCTTCCCCTGCCACTGACAAATACCCAGATATAATCATTATCATCTATCATAATGGTAGGATTATCATGCGGGTCATCCACGCCATTTTTGTCACATACCACCGTTGGTTTTGAGAGTAAACCGGTTGCATGGTCAAACTCACCGGCCATGCACAGCAAATATCTGTCGCTGGAACCCTTGGTACCCCCATAGACAAAAAAGGTCTTATTGGCCTTTTCTGAATAAGCCGCCAGCGGAATGTGAAAAGAGGTGTAGGTCCCCAATGCCCCTGAATACTTATCACCATGTTCGTATTTTTGCCCGAGTTCAAACCATATGCCACGGTAACCGTCCACTTTGGTATTACTGAGATTGGTTGTAGGCTTATTTAGAGGGATACTGATTTCCTGCGCCTTGCCATCCAGTGAAGTAATATTTACCTTTACCTGCTCTTCTTCCATTTGAATGATCTGTGCAGACACTTCTTGAATCACCTTTTCCGAGGGGTACAAAAGCCATACAAAGGTGGCATCTCCCTCAATATCTACCGAATATATGGCGGTTTCATTGGGTTCATATTTATTATACACTTCGCTGTACCAACCTTGAATTACAGGCTCTTCCTGACCTTTAACAATTTCCACCTTCCAATCCGATTCATCGAGGGGCGTTACCCATAAATTACCTTTGTGATTTTGGGTAAAGACTTTTTTTCCATCGCTGTGCACCACATTTTCCGGGTGAAAATGCCATAAGGCCGTAATGGTTCTGGGCCGATCGGTAGTAATGTGATCCACTACAATCCAAAACCCTCCTCTCTGATAATGAAAGGTTCTGGTATGGGTAGCATCGCCTTCCAGATCTTTAAATGCATCAAATGAAGCTGTTGCATAATCAAAATCCGGATTGATTTGAAAATCTCCCGGATCTGTGGGCTTTTTAGCATGTGTTGGTCCGGGTGCCTGTCCTTTTCCATCGATCATCAACACATTGTGGCTTTCACTGCCCAGGGCATATTTGCGAAATTTTTCTGCCACTGCCCCTCTATAAGCAAACCTGCCGCCATCAACCAAGAGGTCGCGGCCATAAGCAGAAATGGATATATGCATTTTGTCGTTGTGTTGATGACCGCTGCCCCAGGGTCCCATATCGAAAAAGGACCAGTGTGCATCTTCATCAAAACCACTTCTGGAAATGAGATGTCCTGCCCAGGGATAAAATACTGATGGTCCGGTTTCTGGCGTAGTGCCAGATTTTCCATGATTGACGATAAAATCCCAGTCAGGACGGTCGTATGATTCCAGCGCTTTTTCAATCAGTCTTTTATTGTTAATGCGGTCTGCATCATTATTAAGCAGTCCAAATCCATCAGGACGGATTGTATAAGCCAGGTATGACCACATATCTTCCATGGTCCTGGTATAATACTCCGGCAATTCCACCCCTGCCTTTTGACATATATCATAAAATAGTTTGAAATTGTGAAGGGAAACATAATGATAGCTTGAAGTGAGTTCGGTCTGAACTCCATCGGGATAAACCTGATCCTTCATGCTTTCTACCATTACCTCTTTGGCATAATTAAGCCATTCATCCGCTTCGGCAAATTCTGGCCAAAAAGCCGCCACGGTGGCCAGACCTGAAATTTCCATTGTCAGCCAGTTGTTTTGTGCATGAAAGGTTCTTGCATAATGCGCATGATCAGGCAGGCTGCTCAGTATCAGAAGGCGCGTTGCCTCAGAAAGCAGGTCCTTTTCTGCCAGTCCAAAAAATAAATCAGCCCATAGCTTCACCCTAAAGCTCACTTCCAGTCCCCGCCACATAGCTGTGCTGCTTTTTACACCCGGATAAGGCCAGCTTTTTATAACCCAGTCTTTGACAAATGAATCTATATAGGTCGCGTACTCCGGGTTTCCGGTTTCAACATAGTGCGAGTAGAGATAATTAATAGGATAATGTCGGTTGAGGGCCCATGCCCATTCGATATCATGTTCGGGGCCCTGGTGAGACCAGATTAAATTGCCGTTTTCATCTCTCGGCACCTTGCCAGCTACCCGCTGAAAGGTAAAAATATCAGATAAGATAGAATCTGCAGCAGGGATACGCTGCCCTGTATATTGCGGGATTTCCTTTTTGAAAACTGCTGCGGATGGATGTTGAATATAATACCTGAGCAAAGCTTTACAGGCGGCCTCGAGTTGTTGATTTTCATAATGCTGCTTAACCTCGCTTAAACCTTGCCTGGAAAAATCCAGATTTTGAAAAATTGAAAGGGCCTTTTCAGGATAATGCCTAAAAAAGTCTTCGGTTGTGGATATACCCCTCCAGTCATGCTGTGCCTGCACCTGGACAATTATACTTATCAAAATGGCGGTTACAACAGTTCTTATCATAATGCTTATCCTATCTTTTTTATCTTTTTACAATTTATATTAAATGGTCATTATTGAATCCGCAACTGGCGTAGTTTGTACCGAAAAGCTTAGGATTCAGGGAGTCATGGTTGTTCCAACACATACAGATACAACAAAGAAGGCGCTGGCCAGGGTTCGGGATAAGGTCTGTCGCGATTGCTGGGCAGTGTCTCCCATTTTAACATATACTTCATGCCCTCAGGCGCTTTGCCGTCATCCCTTGCCGTTCTGATTTCTAAACCAGGGAAGTCACCTTCAGGCTCCAAATTGGAAAATGGATTTTCGGGTTTTAGCACTTCCCCGATGCGTTGAAAGTTCTTGTCGAGCAAGAGTGTGCCTTCACCATACTTAACATGATTATAGCCCAATTCATATCGCCCATCTTTTCTTCTGATAAAATCCCCCAACCTGACCTCAAAGACGATACTTCCCCTACCTGAGAACTCCCAGCGGTAATCCCAATCTGTGATTTGGGTATAACTCCAATCATTTTCTCCTGCACTTGCCACATACAATTGCAGGTTGCCATTTTCATCGTATTTATGATAGGCCATAACCGTGCGAAGGTGTTCATCAAGGCTGAGTCGTGCCGCCAGGTTAATAATCCCTCCACCGGGAGGAATGGGGTCTACAATAAGGGCTTTTTGTTCAAGGGTTGCCGGTAATTGTATCGGATCCCCAAAAGCGCTGTACCACTGTTTCAGGTCTTTGCTTTTCATATACGACAAATCGTGATTGGTCTCACAATCGGGCGTGTCGCGCCAAACCCAATACATATGATACCAGTCATCTTCATACAATTTGGGTTGCGACTGGTAGGCATTCATTAAACCCAGCCCATCTGTGAGTGGTGTATCAAGTAACCTTCTCCATGATTTATTCTCTGTTGAATACATATTGTAAATCTCATTGCCCGAGCCACTGCTACCATCTCTGTAATGGAAAAGAAGTTCTCCTTCGCGGTTGGTCAGAAACTTGGGGTATGTGCATCGCGATTCCTCAGTGCCAACCATGGCGTGGATTTGTTCCATTGAACTTATATCATAGGGTGCTGTACTTCTGAAATAGGTAAGTGGATGTACATGCATATTGCCGGATAAATGGATATAGCCTTCTTTGTCGAGGGCAATGGTAACGTAATTGTGGCTGTCCCAATTGAGGATGGTACTAATACCGTGACCTTCCTCCCTATTGAACACGGGCATTTTAAAAAGCGAAAATGTTTTCTGATCCAGTGTTCGCTGGCCAACCATCATGTTGCGTTCCTTATTGTAATAAGCTATAAACTGTCGGTTGCCCTCGGTAAGCAAGGCAAAACCTACCGGATGACCGGCCCATACTGAATCAATCAGAATGCGTTCCTTCAGGTTCATTTTCTGATCCCGCTCATCTATGACTAAAGGTCCCCGGGGGCCACATGAAATCAGAAAAAAACATAACAAGGCAAATTGAAAAAATGTATTATTCATAGTATTTGAATCTAAAGTCAGAGTAATTCGGGATAAACCAGCAGGTTCCAGTTATTTTGTTCCCTTTCATAAAATGTGTCATCCCATAGTTTCTGATAATCGGGATTTTTATATATGTATCCTGCGCGCCGAACCAACAGACCCAGGTTGTTTTCCACATCTGACCATTTGGAAATCTGCTGATGCGGCCATTCAGATTCCTTTCCTATATATCCTGTTAAGAAATCGAGGCCCTTTTGCAAGGATCCTCCTTTTACATTTTTATAGGCAAATACATTCACATCTAAAGGCAGACCTATCTGTGCTACATTGAAAAAATTGCCAAGGTTACCAACAGAATAAGAAAAAGCCCTGGTTCTGATCAATTCCCCCGGTTGACTGCCATCCTCCTCTATCATAAGGTCGATGCGACGGCCTGGCAATTCACGCACTTTACGGGCAGCAAAATCAGTATCACCTATCAAAAAAGCGATGGAAGCAGATTGCACATCGTAAGCTACAGAATGGTTGTTGTGATAGGCATCTTCATTTTTGCCATGTTCACTTTCGGTTAGCCATCGGAAATATCTTGTAAACCAGGAACGGATGCCCGCTTGCTCCTCAAGGGTCATTGCTCCCGAATTTTCCAGCAACAAAATGGGATCTGCCATTCTTCCCAGCGCCGAACCATCGATGACCCCGATAAACCTGCCAGGTGTACGTCCCGGGATGGCCTGAGAAAATTCCAAATGCGGATTCATGAGCGTTTCTTCATTTAAAAACCAAACCCTGAGGAGTTCAGCTGCTTTTTGGGCATATGCGATATTATCAGAAAAATACCAGGCCAATGCCAGCGAACGGAGGCTGTTGGAAAGTTTGCCGAGTTGAGGGCTATCCGTTGCATCTCTTTCAGGATTTACTTCACCATCTTTTCGAATGTAAGGCAATCCATCGGGTTTGTCAGGATCTGGCCACCAATAGGGACCCATACTCATATAATCGTGTTTTGATCCGCTGGGTGGCAGCATTTTTTTATAGGTAACGGAGTAAACGCCCGCTTCGAGCGCTTCATTGGCTTCCTTTACTACCTGATCGAAAGCTGGTTTATAACGATTATCTCCTTTCTGGAGGCTGCTTTTTACCTGTTGCATCCATGTGAGGTCCCAGCCGGAAAGCTTCAATTCCTTCTTATCCTCAGATTTTTGGCTGCAGGAAAGCAGACAAAGTATAGAGGCATTTACAAGCAAAAAACAGATTACTGTATTAATGGATCGCATATCTAAAAATTTATGGTTTTGCTTTCGCCAGCATAATTAACTTGTGGCAAATCTATCACAAGATGTGTTATTCCATTGGCCTCATCCCACAATGATGTAAAACCTTCTCCTTTCGCTTCTATTTTAGAAGAGAGTGACAAGTGAAATTTTAATGCTTTTCGGCCCGGATCAGATACTGAAATTTCGCTTACCTTTCCCTGCTTCATTTTCACCATAACGGCACCGGGTTGGGCTGAGCTTAGTTTCAGGCTGCCGGGAAGATGTATTTCTCCCCCTATGTAAAAAACGGCCTGGCATATATCTAAGCCTTTGTGCAATACCCATTGTACATCCTGACTATTATGGATTAAGAAATCATCGCTGGGTTTAAATGCTTCCATGGCTTCCAGGCTGGTGGCGGGAACCACTATATATTCATAGCTGGCATCTGATGCCCTGACTCCATGATCAAGCCACAAGGCAAATACATCTTTACTGACTTCTTCTTTGGGTGTAGAAGTTTGCTTGCTAATGGTCCACCAGGAGCCAGGTACTTCCTTATTTTTCAGGGATATTTGTGTCGGCTTCGTAAATGCATAACCAACACCATCGTGAAATACCCAATTTACATTTTCGATTTGCCTCTCTCCTGCTTCGATCTGGGATCTGCCTTTGTCTGTTTGCAGGGTTACGTTTCCACGCATTAAGCACTGGTTTAAAGTGGTAACCACCGGAAGGCTTTGTCTGGAGGAAATAGCCGCTCCAAGACAAACATAAGCCTCATCAAAAAAGAACCATGATTTTCTGGCGATAAGCGGATCGTGCGGACTCTTAAAATCAAAGGCAACGGCGGCGTATTGACCATCGGTAACTGCTCCTACAAAATCGGTAAGTCCCAGTTTTTGAATCTGGTTTGGTGCCGGTAATTCGGGTTTTTGTACAATGGTTGCCCCCGGCACTTTTTGGTAATCGAAAACGGGAAAGATGTCGAAGTATTCATCACCGGTCAAGGAAATATGGTTGGCACCATCACCCCGATGGTGATTTAGCAGGCCTTCGCTGTTATAAGGCTCCTCCATATTGTGGGTGCGGGTAGAATACATACGTACTGATGTAAACCAATCCGGTCGCTGAAAGCTGAAATGCTCGGTATTCCAGAAAAAAGTCGCATGTGACAAAGTCGGTTTGGCACCGTGGTTTCGTATATCGGCGATTTCCTGGAGTTCTGCTTTTCTGTAATCGGTACAAAGCAAAAGGTTTTCGGCCATTTGGGCATTATAAGGTTTTAAAGTACCGGGTCGGCTTACGCTTCTGTTTTTTGCGCCAGGGTCAGGGAATTTTCCATAAACAGAGGTTTTACAAATGCCATCCAGGAAAAAGTCTACGAGCAAGGCCATCCTATCCCTGGCAAAGGCATACTGCGTATTGGCGGTGTAGACAGTCCACTCTATAAAAGCATCGGCATAACCAAGACCATAGGATAAAGTATTATTTACGCCATCTTCGCGGTGGTGAAAACTGTTGCCGTATTGAATACCCCTGCCCCCTTCTGAACGGTTTTGAAAACCGCCGACATGATGCCTGAAGGTATATCCATAATTCCTGCCGATCCATTCCACATATTTGATTTCGCCTTCTATTACTTTTATCAGTTTATCAAAAGTCTGATAATCGCCAATAAACAGTGTATTTTTTGCCTGTATTCCTGCAATTTTGATCCTGTCACCGCCCGGGCGGGCTCCGGGTGCATCTATATGAGCCCTGCCTATAATGGGTTGCGCCTTTTGCACGAGGTCTTTAGGCATTTTATCTCCTACCAGTAGCATCAAATGAACAAGATGATTAGGTGTACCAATCTCATTATGCCACCAGTTCTCACAGATATAGTCCTTCTCGACCCAGTGGCTAAGCGCTTTCACAATGGTACTTTCCACTTTCCGGCTGCGTCTGAATTTGGAATTTCGTTGATTATAGGCCCGGCCCAGTTCAACCATATTTGCCAGGTGTTGACTATGTTGAAAAGCCTCACGGGAAGTGTCGACATAATCGATATCAGGCCAGGTACCATCATCCCTGATGGTTTCAATCAATGCACTTACCTTAGCATCATCGACTTTTTGCTTTATCAACTCGTCGAAAATGCGCTTTTTTATAATATCAATATCTTTATTGGCTCCAACTGCCTGTTGAGAAAAGACAAGAAAAATTAAAGAGGCGAGCAATACGTTAGCAATGTTTTTCATATGCATTGATTTGAGCTTTATAAAAATATTCATGGTTTTGACCCTTTCCAAAGTTTAAAATCGTCAAAATATATCTGCAGCGATTTTCCATTACTTTTCATATGATCAATAAGTTTTCTGGAGGTATATAATTTGAGCGGATTGAAATCGGTGACCCCGTTAGGATTAGGATTATGTGAATTGTGGGTCAAGTTTTTAATGTCAAAAACGGTAATTTTCGTGCCATTTTCCGGGGTCATTGTCATGTAAAATCGACCATTTGCAGCATTTCCCTCTTTGAAGTAATAATCCAGGGTAAACCACTTTCCAATTGGGACCTTGGTTCTCTTATTCATGTCAGCCCACAGCGTAGTATATTTTTGTCTTCCATCTTCAAAAAGTTCACAATCCTGCCCATCGATGATAAAAAACAGATCACTTTCGCGGTGATCCGGTTTACCGATGCCAAGCGTGACGCGGAATCCATATGGAACACGTTGACTCCAGGTGATATTATTCCAGATTTCAACAATGGTGAGCCAGCTGATCTTTTCAGGAAAGGTGCGGACAAAATTCATATCCTCAGGAAGAAAAATTCTCATGGATTGGCTATACTCTTTCAGTCCGCTTGTACCCTGATAGATGTTGGCCTGTATGCGACCTTTGGTGCCCTCAACATTGGCATCGTCTAACCAAAACCAAAGCACATGGTTCTCAGGATTACCCGGCTCAGGAATTATTTTGGCAAAGCGCTGGCTTGCGTCACCACCCTGGTATTGAATATTAAAATTCCCCACCAATTGGTTTTCATCCAGATCCCTTACCCAGTCGTTTTTTATATCTAATGTATTATCTGTGCCGGTTATATCGGCATCATTTCCTCTTGGGATAACCTTTGACTCAGGCTCAAAACCAGATTGAAAAATTAATTCTTCTTCTTTTTGCACCATCTTATAGGTTTCGGCGCAGCCAGTGAAAAAAAATAACACAACAATTATTAAAAATAAACAAACTCTCATTCTTTGATTATTTAATTACCAGTAAACCTGACCCTTATTTTTAATTCATTACTTGTAGCAGTCCATGCCGGAATATTGATTTCAATCCGCTTTAAATTCTCAATGGTTTTATCAATTTGCATGGGTGGCGGATCCAGTGAAATTACTGAAAACGCAATAGCTTCAGGGGCTTCAATTTCCAGTAACAGTTCTTTTCCCTCATGGGTAAGTACAGCACCCTTGTTTGTCAACTGAACATCAGCAAGCGTCATCAAGCCCCAATTGATATTATCTGTTGCCTCATTTATCTCAAAATGATCTTCGATGTAAAATGAAATATTGCTTTCTTTCACAAAGCGGCGGGTCACCTTATCCACATTACCAAAATACAGCGGGGTCATATCGATGCTGATTTCGGGTCGGTCTCCCTGGGTAAAATCTATGATTTTCGCTGTAGCATCTACATCAAAGCGCTCGTTGTTGATGGTGATGGTGCTGTGGCCCTGGTTCTTTTTGGTGAGCAGGGTCCACCTTGGACAGTCCTGACAATGGCCGGCCAAATTAAAACCAATTCGGTTCAGTGGATAATATGACTGATTGCCGGGATCAATAATCCAGCGTATGCCGTTCAATTCAAAAACAAAGGTGCCGGCATCCATATTTCCATGGCTCAGGTTGGCTTTGCCGCCTTTCATGGCCAGGAAAAAGTCGTTACCCTTATCGCGAAAAACGGCTACCGGGTTTTTTCCATTGCCAAACCATTCGGTTGATAAGGCGGCAGTTAACTCAGGCTTAAACTGGGAAGCCCATATGAGACCAGGTCCGGCCATTCTACCCAGGGATTCAGGATGCCGTAAAGTTTCAGAATGGAAAAACATACTATTGCCAGTTTTAGCCGCAAACCAGGCTAAGATTACGGCCATATGGCCCGGGTTGTAATCGCCGCAGTCGGCAAAATTGAAAAACTCGCCACTCGGCGCTGTTACCTGAGATATAAAAACTGGTCCCTGCATAAAGCCCGGACTTTTACTTATTCCAAAATCAGAACCCAGGGCAGATTCCAGCATATTAGCAGCAAGAACAGAATACATAGTTCCATAACCCCAATACGTCGCTCCTTCGGGATATACCCCATGGGGCGCATATTCGCTAAGGGAACTGGGCAATTTATCGAGTGCACGGGCAATGGTTCTGGCAGATAATTCCGGATTTACATCAGCCGTAACCAGTGCAGCGGCAATCATACCCCCATGACATACGGCATTCCAGTTGTTGGTGCTGTTGATCCAGAACATCCGGGGATTCTCCTCATTGTAACTTTCCTTTATGCCTTTATCGATGAGTGATTCTTTAGCCAGAGCTACGGTCTCGGAGGGTAACCACTTCCCTACCCAATCCACCGCCATCGCCACGGCAAAGGACATTTCACCTACGTCGAGAAAATGTTGCGGATTCCAGTCTTCAAAAGCACAAACCGCCAGGATTTCCTGATTGATCCGCTGCAGTATGGCCGGACTTTTTTCCAATCGGTACACCATGCATAAAATACCCATTCGTTCCACCATTTGTCGCGAAACAGCAAGTAAACGAAAACCCTCCAATTCTCTTTTTAACAGTGGCTCATTCAGGATCTTATCCGATTGGCTTTTAAGGTAACTGAAATAGCCCTGAAGTACAGGATCAAATTTCAATTTACTTTTAAGTTCTCTCTCTGTTTTTGGGGTTAATATAATTTTTGGCGATTTCCTTTTAAGATTTTTTTTCAGGTACGATTCTGTAATGGGGTTTTCAAGCCTAAATACAACTTCTGAAAAAGAATTTACAGAAGACCCGTCATTTGCTTTACCTGTATTGGCAACTTGCCATACATTTCTTGCAACTTCCTTTGAAGGTTGAAATTGCCAATCGAAAGCTTTATCCTTTAAAGCAAGAAAGGGAGCTGCCGTTTTTACATCCTGCGCAGCATTGCATAGCGGGTAAAAAACCGCAAACAACAAAGAAATTAACGCCTTTTTAAAAGTTCTCATAATGTAAAGCCCCTACAATTTCATTAAGTATAATGGCGAATTACAAATTAATTTCCCGTAAGTCGCACCCTGATTTTTGTCCTTCCATCCCCTATCGTCCAGGCTGGTATTTGCAATTCCAGTCTCTTTAGTCCCTCAATCTGCTTATCGAGCTGTAATGGCGCGGGATAAAGCGATATCACCGACATTTGTATTCCGGCATGAGAAAGATTTTCCACCCTCAATCGTTTTCCATCCATGGTTAAAATGGCACCCCCTTCAACCAATTCTACTTCTGCAGTGGTCATCAATTGCCAGGTTATGATTTTGGTTTCTTTTGAAATCTCAATGTCATCTTCGATCAACAAAGACGCCGGATCTTCTTTTACAAAGCGGCGGTATGCGCTCTTAAGCTGCCCTGCGAAGGTTGGGGTCAGGTCAATGGTAGCTTCAGGTATTAGACCATCTTTAAATCCAACAATATCTGCCATGCCATCTACCACATGTAACTGGCTGTTGACGGAAAGGGTACTGTGCCCAAAATTGTTCTTGGTGAGCAATTTCCAGCGGTCACATTCCTGGCATCGGCCCCACAAATTGAAGCCTGCCCTTTCGAGCGGACCATAACTTTGATTTCCAAGGTCAACCGACCAACGTACACCATTAAGTTCAAAAATAAATGAGCCTCCATCCATATTGCCGTGATTTACCGTTCCTCGGCCTCCTTTTCCTCCAAAGTAATATCCATTTGGGTCATCTTTATCCCCTGTAAAAACCACAATGGGATTGGCCCCTCCACCTTTCCAGGCCGTGGGAAGCGGCTGAGAATTCTTCTCCCTGAATTGGGCAGTCCAGACAAGTCCAGCAGCTGCCAGTCTCGAAAAATTTTTCATTTCGGCTGGTGGCAATAAAAAATAGGCTTCGTTTAAAAAAGTTCTGTTTCCGGTTTTTGTGGCAAACCAACTGAGGGTAAAGTTGCCATAGCCTTCAGCCTCTTCGTTACAATCGGCATAATTGTACAAACGGTTGGTTGGAGAAATGGTCAGCATGGCATAAACGGCACTTTCTAAAAACCCAGGAAAATCTTTCAGGCCAAAAACTGTCCCAAAAGCACTTTCAAACATTGCGGCTGTAACTACTGAAAACTGGGTGCCATAACCCCAGTAGATAGGACCTTCGGGGTAGGCACCATCCGGACCATATTCACGAAGCGCGTTGTTCATGCCATCGATGGATCGATGTATGGTTTTTGCCGCAAGTTCAGGATCCAACTCAGCTATGGCAATCGAAGCGGCAATCATTCCTGCATTGCAAACCTGATTCCAGTTATTGGTATTGTTAACCCAACCTGGCGTACTGCCATTTTCAGGCCATGAAGGTTTTATGCCTTTTTCTATCAATGCCTGTTGCGCCATTGTGATGGTGGATTTGGGCAAATCTCCGGCGGTCCAGTCGATGGCTAGAGCGATGGCCAGTGACATTTCGCCTACATCCAGAAAATGTCTTGGGTTCCATGTCGGAAAGTTGCATGCAGCCATTACTTCATCATTGATACGCCTTAACATACGCTGGTCTTTTTCTATCCGATAAACCATGGCAAGCATGTTAATTCTATACAGGAAATCCCTGGAAATGCCCAGCTGGTTTCTTTGAGCATTGGGATTGTCTGGAATATCGAGGCTTATCAAATCCTTCTCCAATACCCTTTCGGCATGTAGTTTTATGGTTTGATAAATATTTTGGATAAGGGGATCATTCTTTAAGCTTTTGTTGAGAATTTTTTCATTAGCCCTGTTCAAAACCAATCGAGGCAACTGTTTTCTCAGGTTCTTTCTGAGATAATCTGCTGTAACCGGATTTTGCAATACATACTCATGCTTCTCAGCTTTATCGGCGAGGGCAGAAAAGCAGGTCATTATAAGAATAACAGCAAAAACAGCTGCCAGACTTTGCAAAGTTGATATGGAGGGCTTCATTTAACTTATCGTTTTAAACCTTGAAGATTTGAATAACCTCCAAGGCCTTATGTATACCAAATCCCTGATGAATTAATCTCCGGAAAGTCTTACCCTAATCGTGGTTTTTCCGTCTTCGACCGTCCAGGCAGGAATGCGGATTTCAAGTCTTTTCAGACCTTCCATTTGCCGGTCGAGTTCCAGCGGAGCCGGGTAAAGGGAAACCAAAGAAACCATGAGATGCGGATGGGATAGATTTTCCAGCTTTAGTCTTTTTCCGTCTTGCGTTAAAATCGCACCCCCATTAACAAATTCCACATCTGCCTGTGTAATCATATGCCAGGTTATGAGTTTCGTCTCATCTGATGTTTCGATGTGATCTTCTATCAGTATTGACGATGGGCTGTCTTTAATGAATCTGCGTGTGGCGCTTTTGAGTTGTCCTTCGAATGTAGGGGTCATGTTTATGGTAGCTTCCGGTTTGTCTCCTCCTTTAAAATCATCGATGGTGGCCAGGCCATCTACCACATGCAGCGCATCGTTTACCGTAAGGGTGCTGTGGCCATAATTATTTTTGGTGAGCAAGGTCCAGCGCTCACATTCCTGACATTTTCCCCACAGATTAAAGCCCGTTTTTTCCAGTTCATGATAACCCTGATTACCCGGGTCAATTGACCAGCGCACGCCGTTCAGCTCAAATATAAAAGAACCCCCATCCATATTGCCGTGGTTTACGGTACCTCTTCCTCCTTTGCCCCCAAAATAATATTGTCTTGAATCGTTTTCACTTCCCCTGAATACCACAATTGGGTTGCCCCCTTTGCCATGCCAGGCATCCGGAACTTTGACATTACCTTTTTCCTGGTACTGCGCCAGCCAGACGAGGGAAGCACCTGCCAGTCTTGACAATTTGCCCATATCAGCCGCAGGCATTAAAAATCTTTCTTTCTCAAAAAATGCTGCATTCCCCGTTTTGGAAGCAAACCAAGCAAGTGTGATATCCCCTGCCTGAGATCTTTTATCTCCGCAATCGGCAAAATTGTAATACCAACCTGATGGCGCATTGCACAATACCCTGAAGGTTGCACTTTCCATAAAACCGGGAGATGTACTGTGGCCAAAATCAGTTCCAAAAGCACTTTCGAGCAAGGCAATGGTAACCACAGAAAAACTGGTGCCATAGCTCCAGTACGTTGACCCTTCGGGATAAATGCCATCGGGGATATATTCAGCAAGGGAGTGCGGTAGACCATCAAGCGCCCGGTGAATGGTTTTGGCAGCAAGCTCGGGATTGATCTCTGCAATGGCAATAGAGGCTGCAATCATACCACCATTGCATACCTGGTTCCAGTTATTGTTGCCATAAGCCCAGCCCGGGTTATTGCCACTTTGGGGCCATGAAGGCATAATGCCTTTATCGATCAAGGCTGTTTGAGCTGCCTTGATGGTAGATGCAGGTAAGGCGCCGGCTGTCCAGTCTAATGCGAAGGCTACGGCCATCGACATTTCAGCAACATCCAGAAAATGTGAGGGGTTCCAGTCGCTGAAAGCGATCACCGCCAATACTTCTTCATTGATTCTCTGCAAAACGGCCTGGTCTTTATCCAGTCGGTATACTACACCCAGCATGTTAATGCGATAGAGCATTTCGCGGGAGACAGATAAAAGCCTGCGTCCGGTGACTATTCTTTCGAGGAGCGGTTCTTCCATGACCTGCACAGCATTTAACTTAATGGCTGCATACATATTTTGTACTACAGGATCTGATTTGAGTCTGTTCCGCAGATTGCGTTCCGTTGCCGGATTAAACACCATACGGGGTTGTGATTTCCGCAGGTTTCTTTTGAGATATTGAACACTCATAGGGTTCTGCAGCGGATAAATTTCATCAGCCAGCAGAACGGAAGTATCCATCAAAAAAAACACAAACAGAATGATTCCTATTTGTAATGCAGTGGTCTTCGGAGCTTTTTTTATCATGGGTTTATTTTGTTTAGGTAGATTGCTAATCTGGTTCAATGTGGCGGTCATATAACCTTCTGGTGTTTGGCTATATAATCCGGGTCTATGGTGACTCCCAAACCCGGACCCGTTGGCACTTTTACAATGCCATTTTCACTTCGGAGCGTAGATGTCGGGCATTCCAGGGGTATTTCAAAGTTGTATCCTTTGAATTCATGGTACGGACCAGCATTGGGCACTGCCGATACAAAATGCATCATATACAAATAGCCCAATCCCGAGCCTGATATATGCGGTGTACATTCTTTTCCTTTGAATTCCGCCATTCTGGCTACTTTCATTGATCGGATCATTCCACCGAAATAAAAAATATCAGGTTGCACAATATCAAGGGCATCATGTTGAATCAGCCACAAAAAGTTTTGGAGGCTGGGTTCCTGTTCCCCACCGGCAATGGGAATGGTCAAAGCATAGGCAACCTGCCGGGTTTCATCATACCAATCGAAAGGAACAGGCTCTTCGTAAAAATCAAACTTATACGCTTCCATAAGTTTACCTATACGGATGGCTTCATCAACCGTGTAGGAACCATTGGAGTCTGCATAAATTACCATGTCATCGCCAAAGGTTTTGCGCACCAGGGGAATGAGTTTTTCTGTGCGGTCGGGAGGGAAATCGGCATTCCGGCTCATTCTTCCTCCTACTTTAAATTTCAAGGCTTTGGCCTGCGTCTCTTTTACGTGCTTTTCAATCAATACGATCGATTCTTCAGCAGATTTTCCCCGGTAGTTATTGGCCTGATAAACAGCAATTTCTTTATGATGAATATCTCCAATAAGTTTTCCCATAGGAAGACCTGCGATCTTTCCCAACATATCCAAAATGGCAAATTCTATGGTTGCCAGGGGCACCCAAAGGGCCAGTCCCTGCAGCTTGTAATTGCTTTGATGTACATATACTTCATCCAGGAGTACATCGAGATCAAGGGCATCTTTGCCGATAAAAAATTGCTGAAGTCGAAGTGTAAATATAGGATACAAAGCAATCATCTGCATGTTATTGCTTACCGATATACCCTCTGCCCCGTCTTTGGATCTTACCCTGCACAAAAAATTATCATTGTATCTAAGCAATTCCAGTGTTTCAATGATAACTGGTTCAGAAAAAAATTCCGTATTCAAAACTTTTTTATCCCTGATGTGGGAGAGATCATTGTATACATCCTTATTCACTGCAGCACGACAGGATGTCATTCCCAAGCTTCCGGATAGACCGGACAGAGCTGCTAATTTCAAAAAATCCCTTCTCTTTGACATCGCTTAACGGGTTAAAAAAGAAAAATAGGAAAAGCAGGGCAGAATGGCAATTAAAAAAGAAACAAGTCCTGTCTGACAGGAAAAATCTTGCAGGACAGGACTTGTAAGGATAAACTTAACTACCAACCCGGGTTTTGTCCCAGATTTGGATTTTGCGCAAGTGAACTAAGGTCAATTGGCCATAAATAATGCTTTGCTTCATCAAATACGGGTGTACCCCAGTCTGTTCCCTGATATACGTCTATATACGTTTTTCCATTTTCAGGATCCACTGAGGTTCGAATAATGGCTCCGGCAAATCGCGCCTGATTGGCCGCATTCCACTGAATGCCATAATCCTTCTTCTCAAGCTTCTTGCCTTGTTTCCAACGGATGAGGTCTGAATATCTGAACCCTTCCTGGAACAATTCAATACGGCGCTCACGGCGAATTTCAACCAGCAAAGCTGATATTCCATCATTGGCATATCGTGGATCCAAAGGCGGATTCATATCGAGATGTGCCATACCTACTCTGTCTCTAAGCTTGTTGATACTAATGTCAAGATCACCCTGAGTGATTTCGCCCAGTTCAGCTTTTGCCTCCGCATAAATTAAGAGAGCTTCAGCAAACCGCAAAATAATGGCAGGCGTTTCGGCAGTATTGAAGGCCTTTCCGATCATATCATCAGCATTATAATGTTTGATCACGTGATAACCGGTTGAGGATGTTCTTCCGCCAGGCATACCTGCGATTCTGGGATAAGGTCTTCCATCAGCTAAGTGGTATTTGTAAAAGGCCGCATCTGCTGGATGTAAGATGGTTTGGCGAAGGCGTGGATCTCTATTTTCGAAGATATTTTCAAAAACATCATCTCCCTGATACAAGGGTGATAAAGTAATGGGTAAGCCATCCGTACAAAGAAAGTCTTCCACAAAGTTACGTGTTGCACCACCGGTGTAGGAATAATAATCCTGAACGTGATTAGTATAAATTCCCAACTGATATCTTCTCCATGCCAGTACTTCAGGATTACCACTCAGGTCAAGAATTCTCTGATAGGCATTGAAGTCTCTGTCTGGATTACCGGTACTATACAATCTGTATGGACCATTATCCATAAGCTCTTTAGCCGCATTGGCAGCTTCTCTTAGCCAGGTATTGGCATCGGGGCCTCCATGGTATTTCCTCCAGGTACCTTCGTAAAGACAGACCCTTGATTTTACCAAAAGGGCAGCCCAACGGTTTAACCTGCCCGGCGCATTGCCATCTCCCCAGTTATTGGGTATATGCTGTACAGCAAAATTCAAGTCAGCGAGTACATTGTTCATCACCTCGACTCTTGGCGTACGAGCAGCAAAAAGCTCATCTGATTCTGTCGTAAGTTCCTTGTCTAGCCAAGGCACATCACCATATTTGAGTACTTTTTCGGCATAGAACCAACCTCTGAACAGCCTTGCTTCACCAACAAAGCGGTTTCGTATATTATCAGGAATGTTAGCTTTACCATAATTTGCAAGGCCGACATTAATAGCCCTTACAAAGTTCCAGCCTCTGAAACCAAACCAAACCGGGTTGTTGGGTGTAACGTGTCTGCCTGACCTCACCTGCATAAAAAAATCATGCCGGGGGTGGTTGGGTGCCAGGTTATCCGTAAAACCATCTAACATAAGATAACTGCCAAAATGACTATCAAAACCTTCCTGATGACCATGTAAAATCGGTACATTTACATCATTAATAGCCAAATGATATAAATGGTTATTATAGGTTCGCAGGTCATCCGCTGTATTCCAAAATACTTCATTTCTAACCTGGTCAAGGGGAAATCTCTCCAGAAAATCATCATTACATGCTGTACTCACCAATAGAATAGTCAGCAATACATTGAATATATATTTCAAATTTTTCATTTTCTACAGGGTTTAATTTAAAAAGACAATCTGAGACCCAGTGTATAAATACGCTGCATAGGATACTCAATGGCTCCTGCGTATATGGTTTCAGGATCTAAAGGCGGACGAATGGGTGAATATTCCCACAAGTTCATACCGACGAAATATATCTGCGCGCCTGACATCCCCATACGAGTCAACAGGGTTGTTGGTAAATCATAACCCACTTGCAGGTTTTTCAACCTTACGTAAGCAGCATTTTGCAGATATCGGGTTTGTGGCTGCACATTTTTCTTATCGTTAGTAGAAATATGCGCTGCCGGGAAGTAAGCATCTCTGTTATCTTCTCTCCAGGTATCGGTGATATAATATCTCTCTACGTGTCCTGCATTGAAAGGGAAGAACCAGGTCCAGTTTCCATCAGATGGCCAGAAATCACGACGACCTAAACCCTGGAGGAATATATTCATAGAAAAGTTCTTCCATCTGAGGTTATTGTTTACCCCAAAACTGTACCTCGGTGTATTGTTACCTATAACTCTTCTGTCACCCGGGTTAGCCAGGGTATTGTTACCACGGTCTATTCTACCGTCCCCATTAAGATCTGCGTATTGAATGTCACCAGGTCTCCAGTTGGCCCCAATCTGAGCCTGAGAAGGTGCATTATTTACCTCATCCTGGGTCTGGAAAATACCAACGGTTTCAAAGCCCCAGATTTCTCCAAGCTTTTGTCCTTCGTAGAACTGGTTGGTAGAGGTAATTCCTGTGGGAATAGCTCCTGCAGGGTTCATAAACCTTGTGATGCTGGCAGTCCAGTCCGAAAGGGCCAGGGTTACATCATAGAAAAACTGATTGCGAATATTGTCTTTCCAGGTCATAGCCAGCTCCCAACCATTTGTGCGCAAATCAGCAGCATTGGATTGAGGTGCATTTGTACCTAATACCGCCGGATACTCAACGGACATTAACATATCTTTGGTGTCACGGCTGAACAGGTCAAAAGATGCATCGAGTTTACCACCAAGTATTGTAAAATCAAGACCAATATTTTGTGAAACTACTGTTTCCCATGTCAAAGTTGGACTTACCAGGCCGGCAGGGGAAACGAAAGGTGTGCGTACGCCACCTACTAACATAAACGGGGATTGTCCTATACCCATGGTAGGAATGTATGGGTAAAAGTTATTGCCGAGTAATTGATTACCCAAGCTACCAATGGAAGCTCTTATCTTCAATTCATCCAGAAAACCTTTGGTGCCGGCCATAAAGCTTTCATTGGAAATCCTCCAACCAGCTGACACCGATGGGAAAAATCCAAATCTGCTATCCCTTGGAAACCTTGAAGTACCATCATAACGACCATTAGTCTCCAATAGATACCTGTCATCATATATATAGTTAAAACGGTAGAAAGCGCCTCTTAAGGAATTGTGGTTTCTACCGCCAAATGTTTGTTGAAGTCCAACTGTAGCATTTAAATCCTGAATCAATGGAGTAATCAAGGCATTGGCCTGCGCCCTTACAAACTGATTGCGCCCCCACTCTTCATTGAAGCCCACCATACCGTGAATATAATGCTTATTGGCCAGGGTTACAGAATAATCGGCAAATGCATTAAATACATAGTACTGATTATAGTCACTTCGTTCATTGATAAAATCATTACCACTAAAGCCATTACTAATAGGGTTTGCTTCCTGTAAATTGGTGGAAACAATTTCGACCTTACTGGCTACATCCTGTGCGGTTCGATGGAAGAAATTGTAGGAGAAGTTGGAAACGATCTTGAAGTTTTTAAATGGGGTAAGAGTGGCACCCTGGGTTAACCAGATGTCATTGGCCGACCACCTCGATCTTCCTCCATCCAACAGATAAGGAAAAAAATTGGTGCCTCCAAAATACATCCCAATAAAACGTTCATATTGATCTCTGTCACCCGGAGTGATATAATAAGGCAAATCCGGAAATTGAATAGGCTGAATTGGATTGACACGCGCAAGTGAATTGATATTTACATCCCAGTTATAGAAATATGGTTGGTTGTCGTGTTGTGAGTTCACAACTACTTTATCATCGAGTGTAAGCCAGTCATTAATCTTGAACTCGCCTTTCATTAAGATATTATACCTTTTGAAGTTTGTATTGTTGTACCTGAGGTAACCATCTTTGTTGAGATGACCAAAAGAAACCAGGTAATTAGATCGGTCTGAACCTCCAGATATGGTTATATCGTGCTGGTGTGTAGGTGCAAAGTCGGTCATTATATCGTTTTGATAGTTATTAAAACCATAAAAACGCAAATTACCATTTACTACACCCCACTCATTTTCAGGTACGGGATTATTTCTCCAGCGCAGGGTACCATCTACCATATCCTGATCGAAAGTTGGCACACCATTCGTACGGATATTAGCGGCATTTCTGGCTAATACAAATTCATGTGGATCGGTAACATTATCCATATTAAAGATGGGCTTTGCCAAAGCACCCTGACTGTTGATGGTCACATTGACCTTACCGGCTTTTCCACTTTTAGTGGTTACCAGGATTACCCCAAAAGCAGCACGTGCACCATACACCGCGGCAGCGGCAGCATCCTTCAATACCGATACACTTTCAATATCATTAGGGTTAATCCGGTTGAGATCCATAGGGACGTTATCTACCAAAACAAGTGGTGCACCACCATTGATAGACTCAAAACCACGAACGTTAAACTGAGGGCTTGCTGAGGGGTCACCGTTTCTTGGGAAAATGTTAAGGTTTGGAATAACACCCTGCAAACCTTCAGCCGCGTTGGCAATCGGCCGGCTTTCAAGACGCTCGCTGGTAGCTACACCTACCGCACCGGTAAGGTTTACTTTCTGTTGCGTACCATAACCTACCACGACGATTTCCTGAAGGGAGGTCACATCTGCTGCAAGGTTAATATTGATAACGGATCTGTTACCAACTTCAACTTCCTGCACCATAAACCCTACGGAGCTGAATACCAAAACGGTATTTGAGGATGGCACTTCTATGCGGTAATTTCCATCCATATCCGTAACGGTTCCCTGTGTAGTGCCTTTAATTACAACGTTTGCTCCCGGCAAGCCATTGGGATCGTCTGCGGAGGTTATTTTTCCGGTAATTGATATGGCCTGTTCAGGGTTCGCAACATAATCGATCACACCAAATTCCATATCTGTTCGGGTACTTACGTGAACCGTTTCATTAATTCTTCTGAACTTCAGGTTGGTTTCGCGCGATAATACCTTTAAAAGTTCTTCCAGTGTAGTATTTTGTGCTACATAAGTAATATTTCCTGCCTTTCTCAAAGCAGAATTGGTATAGGCAAATTTAAATTCGGTTTGTTTTTCTACGAATCGAATAACATCGAGTACCGTTGCATTTTCAAAATTTACCGAAAGCTGAACCTCATTCATACGGGTTCTCTGTGCATTACTGTGGTCTGCCAATAGCATGCTAAAGAAGAAACATTGTATAGCAAAACCATATAGCAGTAGCTTTGACATATAAATTACTTGTCGTAAGGTTTTTTTATTCATAACTTTGAATGTTTTTAGTGAATGCTGAAAATTATTGTCCCGATTTTCTAAAAAGCGGGATGTCCTCAGCCGGTTGTTGCAGCAACCGGCTGATTCTTTTAATAAGGTTTTTAAATTCGCATAGGCATCTTTTTCTTTTTAATGATCACATGTTTGTCTCCAGTAATTATGTATTTCAATCCCATTACATAGCAAATGCCTTCCAAAACATTTTCTATCCCTTCCCTGGGATAAGTGGCAGATAACTTTTCTGTAATGGTACCGGGTTCTATGATTTCAATGGTTACACCATATCTTCTTTCAAGTTTAATGGCAATGGATGAAATATCATCTTCATGGAAATTTATCCCTCCCGTTTGCCAGATGAGGTCCTCTTCAAGAAATTCAGATTCCTGTACTTTGCCATCCTGAAATACTACCGCTTCTTTTCTTCTCACTAAAGCAGGTGGCAGCGTATCGTATTGCAATCCATTCACTTTTACAATACCGCTATGTACCTGGATTTTGGTGGGTAGTCCGGCATACGAACTAATGTTAAATTCAGTTCCCAATACCTCAGTACAGGCTTCTCTGGTTTTAACTTTGAATGGGCTTTTATCATTTCGTGCAATTTGAAAAAAGGCTTCTCCTTCCAGTTGAATCTGACGGTTTGACATGTAATTGTCAGGTATAAATATTTTACTGCAGGCATTGAGCTTTATAATACTGCCATCAGGTAAATCTATGGTACGCAATTGCCTAGGCCCGGTAGATTTTTCAATGTAGGATAAAGAACCATCTTCATTAAAAGCGATTTTCTCGTTGTATTCTTCTTTCTGTTGGGAGGGAGAAAAAATGTAAAAAAACATCAAGAAGGAGGCGGCTAAAGAAGCGACAGCATAATAAATAACTCTTTTTGAAAACCGTGATTTTTCTTTTTTTAACAATGATTTATTCCATTCTGACCTGCTTATTTTTCTTTCAAGCTTATCTAATGCACGGATATCATCAAGCGGATCCTTAGATTTAAAGGGTTTTTCTACCAATAAAACATATTTGCGGGCTTCATCAATTGATTGTTTATGTTGGGGAAATTCTATATTGTATTGCTCCCATTTCAAAAAATCCTGCAGGTCCTTTTTGAGTACCCAGTTTCTGAAGCTGGGATCTGAAATAAGGCGATCTATAAATATGTTGTTCTCCTCCTGCATCTGGATTTACAATTTATACTACAGAGAAAAAACTACTCCCGATATACCCATCTTAGAAGAATTTTTTTTAAAAATTTTTAGAATCAATAATTTTACCTGCAGTTTTCCCTTAGATGAGCGATTCCGGCACATACCAGCTTTCTGACGCTATGCACGCTTATATTCATCAAAGCGGCCACTTCCTCATAGGATTTATTATGGCTATATCTATATCTAATGGCCTGTGCCTGTCGCCTAGGAAGCTTTTCGATAAATGCAAACATACGGTTTATCTGTTGGCCATGTTCATACTCATCTATTTCATCCAAGGTCAGTAAGGTATGCGTTTCCGTTTGGAGGTAAATTTTTTCATTCATCTTGCGACGTTCAGCATCTTTTTTATAAGAAGCATAGACCGCATTTCTGAAACAAACTACCAGATAATACTTCACCGAATTAACCTTTGGAAGCTTTTCACGATGGGTCCATAAATAGAAATAGACCTCCTGAATGATGTCATCACAAATATCTTTGTCTACACCAATGGATTTTCCCAGGGAAAGAAGAAGGGATCGGTACTTTAAAAATAAATCTGCCAGGGACCTGCGGTCGCCATCCAACAGACCTTTCCAAATGTCCTGTTCTGATATTGTATTACATACCGATTCATCTGGTTGAAAACTGCAATCGTTTTCAGCAATATGTTGAAGACCGCCAACTGATTCATTTGACCGAATCTTTTGAGATTTGATTATGGGCATTGTGGATTATTGTAAATGTTTCACCAAATTGATTATATTTTATTAAAATTATATTTTGATGTAATTCTTTGTGCCTACATTTCGGTAATTTTAATTATTTATTTTCAGATCACAAACACTTAAAGGGAATTTTTTTTGTCATGTACAAATATTTAAAAATCTGGTATTCCCCTGAAAATCAGCGTAATTTTAAACCTTCAGTTTATAAACCGGCTAAACCGGCTAAACCGGGCAAGACGCAAAATCCACAAATTCAAACGCTTGTCACTTTCTGAAGAATAAATTGATTTGCAATGTTTCTTTAACAGGCAGTTCTGGCCATTTATAAAAAACATTTGAAGGTTAAATAATTAAGAAAGAAAAACAAGGCTAAAGTCTATGATCATTTCACCGATCTATAGCTTTCCACCACAACGGTACATAAGATAATGGCACCACCCAGCAAGGTTTGAGAAGAAGGAATTTCATTAAGAAAAAAAATGGCCATAATAATCCCGAATAATGGCTGCAAACTGCTCATAATGCTTGCTGCAGTTATACTAAGTTTTTTAAAGCTGTAAACAAAGAGGGTATGCCCAAGGGTGGTGGTCAATAAGGCAAGCGCTAAGATCCATGGCAATTGGGATGGGACATCGGAAATATCAAATATAAAAACGGCCGGCCACAAGAGGAGTGCATTGTACAACATCTGATGATACATCAGGGTCATGGCAGAATACAACTGCACATATTTTTTTAGCATAAGATTTCGCAAAGCATATAAAACAGCAGATATAAGTCCTAATAAAGCACCAAGCGTAACCTTATTGTCAATAGACAGCTCCGGTACCAGCAAAACAACCCCAAACATAACCAGAAGCGCCATAATAAAGCTGCTCCACAAAAAGCGGGTTTTCAACAAAACAGGCTCAAGCAATGAGGTAATGACCGGAAAGGTAAATAATGACAGCATGGCCACAGCCACATTGGAAAACTTAAGGGCGTAAAAGTAGGTAATCCAATGCGTACTCAGGAAGATTGAACTAATAAATATATGCCTGAAATGCGCCCATGCCCTTATTCGGACAGGGATTTTTCGCAATCGAAGTATTGCCAGCAACGCCACTGCCGCCAGTAAACACCGCAACCAGATGGTAAGTGCCGGGGCCGTGGTTACGTACCGGCCCAAAGGACCCGATGTGCTCAAAAATATCATGGCCACATTAAAAACCAATAACTGCTGTATTTTACTTCCCTTACCCAATGTATTTCTTTTAGGCACAAAAAAAGATATTATTTCACAGAAATCCCCATTTTACCTAACCTGCCACAAAAAAAATTCATAGATTCGTGGCAGGTAGTGAAAAAGAAAAAACTATGACACAAGAAAATGAAAAAGCGATGCTGCTTTCGAGGAGAAATTTTTTGAGTACTTCAGCTGCATTGGTTGGTTCCGGAATTTTTTCCAGCGGCGCCAGGGCGGGAACGGCCTCTAAAAACCTGCCTGATTCAAATTTTAATGGCGTGCAAATAGGGGTAATTACCTATAGCTTCAGAAGTATGCCTACAGATGCCGAAAGCATTTTAAAATACCTCAGAGAAGCAAATATCAGTTCAGTTGAATTGATGGGTGACACCATTGAGCGCTTTGCAGGTATTCCTCATGTAGATGTTCCCGAGTATCCATGGGGCACAGAATTGACAGATGCCCAGAAAGCAGAACAGGCTGCTGCACGTGAAAAAAGAGCAGAAATTCACCGCAAATGGCGCCTTTCTGCATCTATGAAACCATTTAAAAAACTGCGGCAAATGTATAACAAAGCAGGTGTAAACATCGACATCACCAAACTGGGCAGCCCTGGCTGGTCTGATGAAGAAATTGACTATGCCTTTACTGTTGCCAAAACCATGGGAGCACGTGGGTTTTCCACTGAAATTTCGGTTGAATCGGCAAAACGACTGGCGCCTTTTGCGAAAAAACACAACCTTTTTGCCATTATGCACAATCATGGCCAGCCTGGCAGGCCCGGATTTTCGTTTGATGAAATCCTCGATCAGGGTTCACATATTATGCTGAACTTTGATGTTGGTCATTATTTTGGTGCCACCGGCTTGCACCCAAATGGTATCATTGAAAAATATCATAATCGCATCGTGAGTCTGCATATGAAAGACAAAACCGCGAAGGATGCAACGCCCCCCGACTCTAATAAACCCTGGGGCGAAGGGGATACACCCATCGATGAAATATTGCTGTTATTGAAAGAAAAGCAATATCCCATTACGGTAGACATAGAATTGGAATACGCCATTCCTGAAAATTCAAATGCCGTACTTGAAGTAAAAAAATGTGTGGATTATTGCAGGAATATATTGATTTAGCACAATAAAAAAGGCTGTTCAAATAATGCAACAGCCTTTTTTTATTCAAAATTACAAATACTAATCTTCTACGAAGCTAAAAGTGATTACCGGCATTTCAGCTTCCTTTACCATATCATCACTGAAGTAAGAAGTGAAAAATCTAAGAATACCTGCCTGATTTTGTTTTATAATACCTATAAATCCGGCCTGTATTTTACGTGCAAATTGAATAATACCAGTTGTTTCATCACGGTGATTGATCACACTCACCGAGTAATTGGTCATACCATGTTCTATTGCCAGTAAGTCGAGACGGTGTTGTATTTCTGAAACCTGCTTAGACTCAAGAATTTGATCGGTGACGTAAGCAAAATGAACAGTTGCATTGAGTGCTTTTGTAAAGTATTTTAAAAATTTGAAATTTTTATTGGAGTCTCCTTTTGGAATTTCTTCCATAGCCAAAACAATCTTCCCAAAGTTTGAAGGATTATAATTTCCTTTGACAGAGATTACCGGGCAATCGACCTCATAAACCGTCTTTTCTACATGGTTACCAGTAAATTGCTCCCCGAAGGTTTGTTCACCGGAAGTCCCCATTATTATAAGATCTATATTATGCTGGCTTACAAATTCATGTATACCTTCACTAAATTTCGAATTTAAAACTTGTTGATAAACAATAAACCCTTCCGAATGAGCCTGTTCGGCTTTATGCTGTAATTTCTGATTGGCTTGATTCACCATCTCAATATTGAAAAGATGCATTTCATCATCTATTTTTTTATTGACATCTCCCGTTACCGTCATAGATGATTGATAAGGTTCCGGGAAAAAATGTACCAGATAAATTTCAGAAGCTGTCATCTGCGCAAAATGAATCGCTAATTGATAACCTTTTTCGGCAATATCTGTAAAATCGTAGGGGACAAGTATTTTTTTCATGATTTCTGATTTTTTCTGTTTTACACAAAGTGAATAATGCACTTTATCTATAATCAACAAGAAAAAATCAGACCGTAATTCAAAACGCTCCCTGCTACCTCCCAAAGGCATGCAGCGAATGTTGTCCAGACACCCAAAATCCTCAATTGGGCAAATATTTCTACAATAATTACGTGTAAGTATAATTCAATTTAATCGGACAATTCCTTACTTTATCAAACACCAAGGCACCGAGAAGAAAATATAGTAACCAACCCTTTCTGTTATTGGGGTTTTCTCCAACGACCACCCCCAAGTTAGCTCATAGCTCGTAGGTGATTGTTGCCACAACGCAGCTTCCCGTGAGTGAGTGTAGTGAAACGGGTTACAAGCCCTGATTATCATTTTATAGGGCAGAATTGCAAGCCTTGCTCCAGTATACACATGGATTTATAGATTCTTTTATGGAAAAAAATCATCCAAAGATGATAGAACAATACATGCGAGCGCCAGCTTTAGGTGTACAAATGAAAATCCCTTTAGGGATGGCATCTTTGTAGAAAAACCAGATAAGCAGTAGGTAGAGCCCCGTAGGCTGACACCTTTTTTATGAGATAATGCTTTGTTTAAAAAAAATAGTTTCGCACCTACGGCGCTTATTTTTTTATATTGCTTTAGTTTCTACAAAGATGCCGCGCCTACAGCGCTAAGATGCTGTCTGGCAGAAACAAGAATGGGTGATGGGTTGAGTTGTTGTTTAGTTGTTTAATTGTTGATTTGTTTAATTGTTGATTTGTTTAGGCGTTTAGGTGTTGAGTGCTATGCTCGTAGGGAAGAACAAGGTTATTCTTTACCTTCCCTGTTGTTGGTGCTATCTCCAATGACGCCCCCCATGGAATTAGCTCGGAGTTCGGAGCAAGTTAGATGTTAGCTCGTAGTTCGTAGATGGAATTTTCCACAAATTCGAAGGTTTTTAGCACATAAGCCCATTAAAAAGCCGGAAGCAACATGTCATGTTTTCAAAACCTGACATGTCTTTACACTTGAACGACATTAAATGGCATACACTCGGGACAGCCAACGCTGGTGCACTTGTGCTGCAATTATATATATACAAAACAACCACTTACCAGCATTTTTATTCTGGCGGATTGCAAATCCCTAACAGAATCAGGTATGATTATTTCTGTAATTGATTGGCTGCTGTTTCCAGTACACGTCGCATAAAAGGACTATTAACATATGTCCATAGATTTTACCGGGGTACAGATCCCGCAGGGATCACATGTCTATAGAAGAATGTCATTAAGTAGAAATCGACCCCGTATGGGGTCGGATGTTGTTGTATCAAAGCAAAATTCGATTTTATTTGCAATGCAAGGCTTACATCCAAAAACCTTCAAATGAAATTGGATATAATATTATAATTCACTGAATGACAACATGCTAAGAACCACATATCAATCACAATAAAGACCTTCATTTAGAAATTTTACATAGCCTGGTACAGGTAGTCTTAAGCTCGTAAACAACCTGTACCTAAGCCGGAAAATTTGAACCAATAGAATTTTTATTCATGGCTATGCACGCGGAATTTCAGGCCTCCCATGAGAAAGATGCCTGGCATTATATAGCCTTGCTGCAAATAATAACGTGTATCCGTCAGGTTTTCCATTCTCGCAAATAACTGAACCGAGGGCAATACCTGATAAGCGGCCTGAATGTTTAGCAGAAAATAATTCTCTTTTAAGACTTCTGCGCCGGGCATTTGTCCTGTGTTGAGGTGCAAACCCTGTACATATCGACTGGTGAGCATCAGCTGTAAATTCTTCAATCGATAATTGGCAATAAATGCCAGGTCATTTTCCGGAGCCAGTATCTGAGGCCTTTCCATATATAAATGACTATAATTTAACCGGAACGAAAGGTTTCGGTTCAACATATAGTCAGCGCTGAATTCAATACCTCTATGCCTGAATTCACCAGTGTTAATAAATTGCATAGGACCTCCACCAACCCGCGGCATTTGCCGAATCAAATTGTCTCCATTGGCTATAAAACCAGTAAGCTCAACATTGAGGTGGTTGTCCAAAAAATTTCTGAGGAAGCTGAGCTCATAATTCCACATGCGCTCCGGCTCCAGTTCAGTATTGGCCGCACCACCAACGAATAAATTGGCCAATGTAGGGCTTCTGAAACCTTTTGAGGCATTGGCTTTAATGGTGGTATGTTTATCAAGGGCTATGGATAATCCTGCATAAGGCACATGTTCGGTACCAAAAACAGAATTATTGACGATTCTGTATCCGCCATTCAGGGATACTGCTCCTAATTCCTGACGGATCAATGCATAAACATCAGATTCTGAAACCGCACTATCGACCAGCAATTGGAAGGCTGGAGGTGAATTGGGATTTCCTGCAATACCACCGAACCTTTTAAGATCTGTACCCAGCGTTAGTACGCCTCCGCGGGTGTATTGAATATTCTGATAAAACGTAAGGCCATAATTGTAATCCTCTGAATAAAAACCATTGGAAAAATTATGATCGCCGAAATTGTAGAACATTCTCAAAGCACCTTCAACCTTTTTGAACGAATTATCAAGAGAAACGGCTGTCCTGCCTCTTTGGAATTTATACCAATTGTTTTCAATTCTGGGATTGCTTTCCGGACCTGGATCTAAAAATTCAGAATCCGAGTAATTTCCATCAGCGCTCAGGCTCAATTGATCGTTGATATCATATTTAACCTTGGCAAAAACAGTTGCATTCTTGAAATTGTCAGTCCCATCGGTGCGGTGACCTCCGGTTCTCTCATAATTACCTCCGGTAAAAAAATGAAATTTGCCCTTTTTAACACCCCCATGCAGGTTATGTTGCTGTGTATTAAACATACCGGCAGCTGTACTTGCCGACAGATGCATCCCATCCTTTTCATTTTTTCGGGTAATCAGGTTAATGGCGCCACCCATGGCATTTGTACCGTATAATACCGATGCCGGCCCCCTGATTACTTCTACCCGCTCGATGTCAGAAGACATATAAGAGTCAGCAATCGGATGACCGAAAATGCCCATAAATTGCGGTTGTCCATCGATAAGTAAAAGTACCCGTGTATTGGCTGGATCTCCACTGGTACTCAAACCGCGCATACTTATGCCTCCGGCTGATTCTGGACCTACGCCAAATCCCATCACACTTCTTTCTCCGACAAACAAACCAGGCACCTGATAGCTCAATACCGGCAATACATTGCTGCGGTTTGAAATTTCCAGTTCTTCCCTTCCTATTACAGTAATAGGTGAGGGTATTTTACTTTTCTCAAGTTCAAAACGTGTACCCGTAATAACAAGCGGATCCATTATATACCGGCGCAAACTATCAGCTTCGCTTTCAACCTGGGCAAAGACTACATTTGTAAAAGATAAAACAAGACAAATGGCAGCCATTGCCAGAAATGAATAATTTTTGGTCATATAAGAATTTGGTTTGCTGAAAATTGTTTATTTTATTGTTTTCGCTCTTTCCAGGGCCAGTTTACGCAATCTTTTACTTCAGGGAACAAGGAAAAATCTCCTTTACCTTTAAGGACAAAAGTGATAATACTGTAAGTTGGTAATAAGGTTTTGGCCGCGTCGAGCGTTTTACCGCTTACTGATACATCATCTACCAGGAGAATGGTTTTGATACCCTCCGGCAAACTTAACTCATTTCCCATAAGCCGGGGACTCTCAAACCTGGGCTTATTGTCATCATCGCGGTAATTGAGCTGCAAAGAAAACAATTCCTTTTGAAATCTGAAAGCCAATAAAGCGCCAGGTACAATACCCCCCCTGGCGATGGCTACAACTGCATCGAAGGTGGGTAAATTTATGTTCCTGATTCGCTCCGATATTTCAGAAAAGGCAATATCTGTCAAGGTCTTTGTAATTTTGCTGGTGACTAAAAAAAAACCGGTTGCCTGCATAGCAACCGATTTTTTTGATTTTTTTCAACTGACTGAAATTATTTTTTCAGCTTCAGGCATAATATATTTATGAGCAGCAGGGCAATGATTCCCGGCCATGCGTTGCTGATACTGATCATGGCAAATTCAAATCCTGCAATTTCCATAAGTGAAGGAAATACGGTAAGTAGCACTACTGAACCCACTTTAGCAATTATATAAGCCAGGGGCGCAGCAATCCATGAAATTTGACTTTTCTTATGCAATATGAAAGCGATGGCAGCCACGAACACCACTAACTCGAGGGTCATTACCGGCAATAAGTGTGCTGCCGGATGGCCTGTTAAAAAATAATTAATTGCAGGGGCCAGAATAGCGGGAATAAGGGCTACATGAAGTCTGAAAAATATTACCGCTACAAGGGGTGCATAAAAAATGGGTAGTAACATAGCACCAACCGGGGTTGAGCCACTTACGGGTATCAAATGTATGAGCATTGGCATGAGCAAGGTCGCTGCCAAAACAAGTATAGTTTCTTTAACCTGAATTCCTTCTGAAAGATTCAGTGATTGAATTATTTTAGTTTCTTTCATAGTCAAGAGTTTTTCAAAATTGAGTTTCATTAGCAAAAATAGCTTAAAAAATGAATTTATATGCATCTATACGTAATTTTAACGCATAGGGATCATTAATATTCTTTAATCCATGGCAATACTAAGCAAAGACTTTTATATCAGGGAAGATGTAGTACAGGTGAGCAAAGAGCTATTGGGAAAAAGAATCTGCACACATATTGAAGGTATATATACCTCCGGGATTATCACAGAAACAGAGTCTTACAGTGGCAGAAACGATAAAGCCTGCCATGCTCATTTGCAGAAAAAAACAAAACGAAATCAGATTATGTATGCAGAAGGTGGAAGGGCTTATGTATATCTCTGTTATGGAATACATCATTTATTCAATATCGTAAGTAATGTTGAAGGGCAGGCCGATGCCGTATTGGTTCGCGCCATAGCACCAGAAGAGGGCCTGGAACACATGATGCAGCGAAGGAAAATGCAGAAAATGGCAAAAAATTTGTGTGCCGGACCGGGACTGCTGACCCAGGCATTGGGAATAAACATGAACCATTATGGCGCTGAACTCTGGGGCGCTCAGATTTGGATCGAAGATACCTGCAAACCTCTGAAAGAAAGCAATATTGTGAAAACGACCCGAATTGGTGTTGGTTATGCCGGAGAAGATGCATTGTTGCCCTGGCGGTTTTATATAAAAGAGTCGGAATGGGTAAGTAAGAAGTAAAGGAATAATGAAAGTTGCTAAACAACTTGCTGTAAGATTATTTCCCCTACATCAAAGTACGTGCAGCAATCTGCAGAGGATCCCATACGCCTGAAAATGGAGGGGCATAAGAGAGGTCAAGCATAGCAAGATCATAAACGTTCATTTTTGCTTTGATGGCAGCAACTATAGTATCAATCCGCTTGGCACTGCCTTTACCTCCAACAATTTGCCCTCCTATGATCTCTTTATCTTTCTTTTTGGCTATCAATTTGATTTTCAGGGATTCATTTCCCGGATAGTAAGCGGCATAGTTTGTAGTCGATATGGTATTTGAAACGATTTCTATACCCATTTTTTTAGCTTCTGTCTCACTTAATCCCGTTCTTGATATTTCCAAATCATTAAATTTAGTAATGGCTGTACCACATACGCCCTGAAAAAACATTTCCCCACCACCCATATTAGTACCTGCAACCAAACCTTGTTTATTGGCAATGGTTCCCAGGGCTATAAACACTTCCTCATCTTTAAGAATATGATAAGATGAAGCACAGTCGCCCGCGGCCCAAACATCTTTAATTGATGTCTGCATTTTATTATTGACCAGGATGGCCCCACCTTCAGAAAGCTTGAGCCCTGCATCTCTGGCCAGTTGCGTATTGGGTTTTACGCCGGTTCCCAGTACTACCAGGTCTGTTTTGATTTCCGATATATTTGTTTTTACAAGGCTTGCATAGCCTTTTTCACTGCTTAAAATTTCTTTTAAACTTTCTCCTAATCTCAGGTCTACCCCGGCGTCTGTCATGGTGCGGCAAATTTCCTCAGACATTTCCCTGTCGAGCGTTTCCATAATATAGGATGCGCGATCGATGAGCGTAACCTGTATTTTTCTTTGTAACAGCGCTTCTGCAACCTCAATCCCAATATATCCCCCTCCTACTATAACCGCTGTTTTGGGTGTATGTCTTTCTATGAAATTAAAAAGTTCTATACCACTTTGAAGGGTTGATAAACTAAAGACACCTTTGGCATTTATTCCTTCGATTTCGGGAATTGCCGGGGAAGCTCCCGTTGCAATGAGAAGCTGATCATACGTTTCAGTAAAAGATTTTGAAGAATTCAAATCATTGATCAGAACCTTTTTCCCTGCTGTATCAATTTGTATCACTTCATGCATTACATGCGCCTTGATGTTATATTTCTGTATGAAGGTTTCAGGTGACCTTGCTATCAGGCTCTCTTTATCTTCTACCACTCCTCCTATAAAATACGGTATACCACATGCTGAATATGAGGTATGCGGACTTTTTTCAAACACCACAATTTCCCATTCCGGTAGTTCTCTTCTTATTTTTGATGCGGCACTCATTCCCGCTGCATCCCCTCCTATTATTACTATTTTTTGATTTTGCATATGGCTTTCAGAAAATTAAACATCAACAATTCTCCATAGTCCGATCTGGTATATTAGTATTGGCCTTTAATCTATCAAAATACAAATCGAAAGGGAAGTATATTGTAATTTAAACTATTTAATTCAAAAAACAGCCCGAAAGCAAAAAAGTGGCCGGTCAGGGTCTAAGGCCTTTCCAGATAAGAGCAGGTAAAAAAGACTGCTTGCAAACGAACTCACAGCTTTTTATTATTGGTTCCATCGAGGGTCATAGTGGCATAGATCAGCCCACCTATAAATCCAGACCGGTAGTCCTGGGTCCTGCATGAAATCAGGAAAATAACTATAAAGCCCTGCTGAAAAACATACATCTTTAACGTGAATTCAGTATATTAAACTAAAACAAATCAGGAATCCTGGCAATTTTCAGTGCGCCCCAATTAGAATTACAGTGTCTCTGCATATATGTAACAAAAACATATAAGGCTTTAAAAACCTTATATGTTTAGGTCTCGACCCTAATTCCATATGGTATGTATCCAATTTCACTTCCGACACACTTTTTATTATATGGATTTAGCCTCGATGCGTAGGGCAGCAATGGCAATTCAGAGATTTAATATCGCTATATTTTGCCCCTTTTGGCAGCGCGTTTGAGTTTATCATTGGCATAAATGGCGATTTCAACCCGGCGGTTTAACGACCTGCCTTCAACCGTATTATTGTCGGCTACCGGTTGATGTTTTCCGTAACCCACTGTATGCATGCGGTTTCTTGCCACCATTTGTGCTTGTAAAAAAGATGCCACCGAAGCTGCCCTGTCTTCCGACAATCGCTGGTTGAGCTCATCACTGCCTGTGCTGTCGGTATGCCCTTCAATAAGTATCTCTGTATCTTCATATTTATTGAGGGTTTGTGCCATTTTGATTAGGTTATCCCGGGTTGCGGGCTTAATGGCTGACTGATTAACATCAAATAAAAATCCAGATTCAAAGGTAATCCTGATGCCTTCACCTACCCGTTCTACCCTGGCTCCTTTTAAATCTTTTTGCAACTCTTCTGCCTGCCTGTCCATATACCGCCCAATCAAGGCACCGGCAGTACCTCCGATCACGGCGCCAATTACAGCTCCGGTTGCTGTATTACCCGACCTGCTGCCTATGGCTCCGCCTATGGCACCACCGGCGCCTGCACCGATTGCCCCACCCCTGAAGGTTCTGGAAGTTTTACAAGAACTAAAAACAAGCAATACCGATAATGCGAGGCTGCCGGCAATGTTTAAAAAAGTTCTGCTATTACTCATAAATCAATTTAATTAGATTATAATTACCTATACATTTAAAATATTATGACACTGCCGAGACAAAAACATTACCAAAATATTTTGCGTAAGTCTTTAGGTAAGTACTTATTTCTGTCCAGACAGGTTAAATGAATCTCAATATGTTTGACAATATTTTTGATCTTTATCAACAAAAAGCAGCATTACCCTATTATTTCATTACCCCTTTTCAAAAATTATTCGTAATTATGCCTCGTATTCTATTACGACCAGCAAATATCTCTTTTTTAACAGTTAACGAAAATTGCAAATACGATTGCGATCTTACGTGCAACAACAAATAATCTAATTTTAAAATTAAACGATCACTATTGATGAACACACTGAAAACGGTTCAGGAAAAACTGGGGAAACCTTACCACGATCTGGAGTTTTTATTACACGCACTAAAGGATGTGCTTATTGAAAACGGAGAGGGTGATATAGCTCAGCACATTCCCTTTATCGACAACGAGTATAATATCAAACCTGAAAAGTTCACTGCCAAGCATCTGCAATTATATTCTTTAATATTCCATCTGATCAATATGTCAGAAGTGAATTCTGCTGTGCAAAACAGGAGGCGGATTGAAAATGACAATAATATGGCTGCTGTAAACGGCTTGTGGGGACGCAATCTGAAAAACCTAAAGGATATGGGGTTAAGCAGTGAAGAAATCGCTGAAAGACTTTCAACCATACGCATTGAGCCGGTTCTCACTGCGCATCCTACAGAGGCCAAAAGAGCAACAGTTTTAGAACACCACAGGGAACTATATCTATTACTGGTAAAGCGGGAAAACCAGATGTTTACCGATAAGGAGCAATCTGTTATTCGCAGGAAAATCGAACTTGCCCTATACCGACTTTGGAAAACCGGTGAAATATTCGTTGAAAAACCTGATGTTAAATCTGAACTACGCAATATTTTATACTACCTGAGCAATGTTTTTCCTGACATACTCAACGTACTGGATAATCGTCTGGTTCAGGCTTGGGAGGAATTAGGTTTTGATCCTGAACTTATCCAGAATGCAGAAAAATTTCCGAAAATTTCATTTGGAAACTGGGTTGGCGGCGACCGTGATGGTCATCCATTTGTAACGGCTGAAGTAACTGAAGACACCTTAAATACTTTGCGGCTCAATGCACTGCTGGTGCAGAGAAGAAAGCTGTTAGAAATGGTTAAGCACCTGAGTTTTGCCTTGGATGCCCAGGAAGCCGACTGGGGGTTACGGAAAAGAATGGAAGAAATGCGCAAGGAACTCGGCGAAAGAGGTAAGGAAGCTTACAAAAGGAACAAAGGCGAGGCTTTCAGGCAGTTTGTCAATTTGATGCTCGCCAAACTTCCCATGGAAATGTATGAAGAGGAAGCTTCGGCAAGATTAAATCCAAACGAAGGCAGATATCAGCATGCTTCAGAGTTGCTGCGAGATATGAAGATACTCCAGAATTCGCTGGTAAGCTATGGTGCCAAAGCCGTAGCTTATAACGATCTCAATGAGGCCATCCGCTTAGTTGAAACTTTTGGGTTTCACCTGGCCAAATTAGATATCCGCCAAAACAGTGCTTTTCATGATGAAGCCATTTCCCAGCTTATGGATGCCGCCATGCTCGATGGCAAACGGTTCTTACAATGGTCTGAAAAAGAAAGGCTTGATTTCATGAACCATGAATTGAGATCTAACCGTCCATTCATTCATGAAAACAGTCAGCCGGGGGATCATGCCCGTGCGGTATTGAGCGCCATGAAAACCGTAGCCAGGCACATTTCAAATTACGGTCAAAGTGGCATTGGATCTTATATTGTAAGTATGACCCGAAATGTAGCCGACCTGGCAGGCGTTTACATATTGGCACGGGAGGCAGGACTTACAACCATGACGGAAAAAGGTCTGGTTTGTACCATTCCGGTGGTGCCCCTGTTTGAAACCATAGATGATCTTGAAAGGGCTCCGGAAATTTTACAACAATTTCTTGAACACCCGATGACCAGGAGAAGTCTGTTATATCTAAAAAAAGTAAGAGACGAAAAGCACCTGGTGCAACAGGTGATGATAGGATACAGCGACAGCAATAAAGATGGTGGTATTCTGGCCAGTAACTGGTATCTGTACGAAGCGCAGTCGAGGCTTGAAAAAGTTGCCGAAGATGCCGGAGTTCATGTTAAATTCTTTCATGGAAAAGGCGGATCCATTAGCAGGGGCGCTGGTCCGACACATTATTTTATTGATGCCTTGCCTCACTCCACAGTTAGGGGTAATATCAGGATTACAGAACAGGGGGAAACCATTGAACAAAAATATGCCAATAAAATAAATGCTGCATACAATCTTGAGCTACTGCTGGCCAGTACAACTGCAAAAACCTTAAAAAGTCAGTTTTCTCCTAAAACAGACCATCCATATGCAGACCTTATGCGAAAACTGGCAAAAGAAAGCCAGGGGCTTTACCGAAAACTGATAACTGCCGATGGTTTTATGCAGTATTTCAGACAGGCAACCCCTATTGATGCCATAGAATCTTCCCGAATAGGCAGCCGCCCTTCAAGACGCACCGGAAGTCATTCTTTTGAAGATCTGAGGGCCATTCCCTGGGTATTTAGCTGGCGTCAAAACCGTTATAATATGACCAGTTGGTACGGAGTGGGTTCAACACTCGACGCACTGAGAAAAACAAGCCCTGATGCTTATGCAGAATTGAAAAAAGGCATTTCTTCAGACCCATTTATCAGATATGTATTTACCAACATAGATACCAGTCTGGCAGCCACCGATGAAGAAATCATGAAAAGCTATGCCAATCTTGTTACAGATCCGGCCATCCGTAAAAAGTTTCTGAATCTGTTTTTAACGGAACTCAGAAAGGCAAAAGAAATGTTAAGAGATCTATTGGAAGACGATTTTGAAAAGAGAAGAAAACAACATTTCTACTCTACCTTGCTCAGGGCAGATATGCTGCAATCATTGCATAAGAAACAAATAGAACTGCTTGGAAAGTGGCGCGAAGAAAAAGAAAACGAAGATTTTGAAAGAGCAGAAAAAACCAATATGGAACTGCTAATGACAATAAACGCTATTGCAGGAGCATTGAGAAATACAGGTTGATATTTCAAAAAACTTTCCTGCCTTTTAGCAGGTCATAAAAATGGTACGCTACGGCCTTTTTACCGTATTATCTAAAGGTAAAACAGGCCGTAGTTTTTTATTGAAAAATGAAAATGTTTTAAATTGCTGCAAGCCTGATAATAATGCCAGGAATATTTTAAAATCTATAAACCCAGATAAACATGAGGACTTCATTAATTTTTATTTTGACATTTTTCATTGCTTTTTCCGCAACGGCACAAAAAAAAGAATGGAAAGAACTTTTTAACGGCAAAAACCTGAAGGGCTGGAAAATTTCAGAAAATCCAGAATCTTTCAATGTAGTTGATGGCACCATTAAAGTGGATGGCCCCAGATCACATGCATTTTATGCCGGAAAGGTAAACAATGCTGATTTTAAGAATTTTGAATTGCTCGTTGAGCTCAAAACCATGCCAAAGGCCAATTCAGGTATCTTTTTCCATACCAAGTTTCAGGAAACCGGTTGGCCGGCCAAAGGATATGAGGTACAGGTTAATCAAACACATGGCGACTGGAGAAAAAGCGGAAGTCTGTATTCCTTTAACGATGTAAAAGAAACCTATGTAAAGGATGGCGAATGGTATACCACGCACATCATCGTAAAGGGTGATCATGTAACCGTAAAGCTCAATGGCAAAACAGTTATGGAATACATAGAATCTGAAGATAAGAACAGACCAGCCAATGCCGGGGAAAAAAGAATTGACCGGGGTACTTTTGCGCTTCAGGCCCATGACCCTGAAAGCGTAATCTATTACAGAAGCATCAAAGTAAAAGTACTGGATTAATGCCTGTTCGTCTGAAACTGATTATCAAATAAAAAAAACGGCTGTCTTTATTAAACCATAAGACAGCCGTTTTTTATTTTTAGTCTGCTGAAAAAGTATACATCAATAATATACATTCAGGATATTAAAATAATTTAACAAGCCTGGCGATTTTCAGCGCGCCCAAATTACTTCAACTTCTTGTTACAGCAATGTTGTCGGGCAAACGTAATCGCTGATGTTGAACTTTCCTGAGTCTTTGATGTCTTTAAATCCTCCTTTAATATCTATCAGGTTATCATATCCGCGTGCTTTTAGAATAGATGCAAAAATCATTGATCTATATCCACCGGCGCAATGCACATAATAAGTCTTGTTCTTATTAACGGCGCTCATATTTTGATTGATGTAATCCAGTGGCACATTTTCTGCGCCAATGACATGTTCGCTGTTATATTCACTTGCTTTGCGAACGTCGAGTATGTTAAGCTCTGGGCCTTCGTTGATTTTGGCGGCAAGTTCATCAACCGAAACAGAGGTAATGATATCTACTTCATGCCCTTCGTTTTTCCATGCTTCAAAACCTCCCTTTAAATAACCCAAGGTATGGTCATAGCCTACCCTGGCTAAGCGGGTAACAACCTCTTCTTCCCTGCCTTCATCTGCTATAATAAGAATTTCCTGTTTCACATCAGGTATAAGTGTGCCTACCCAAACTGCAAAGCTGCCATCTATCCCAATATTAATTGAGTTGGGTATAAAACCCTGGGTAAAGGTTTGAGGTGCGCGGGTATCCAGTACCACAGCCCCGGTTTCGTTGGCAGCTGCTTCAAATTCGGTTGGGGACAATGCCCGTTGCCCTTTTTCAAGGATGCTATCTATGCTGTCATAGCCCTGTATATTGAGCATAACATTCTGTGGGAAATATCCCGGAGGTGGAGTAAGTCCCGTAAGCACTTCTTTAACAAATTCTTCACGTGACATATCAGCACGCAGGGCGTAATTGGTTTTTTTCTGATTGCCGAGTGTGTCGGTGGTTTCCTTACTCATGTTTTTTCCGCAGGCGCTACCTGCACCATGCGCCGGATAAACGATAAGTTCGTCACTCAAAGGCATAATTTTATTTCTTAGCGAATCGAACAAATGACTGGCGAGTTTTTCCTGTGTAAGATCAGCTATTACCTTCTGCGCCAGGTCAGGACGGCCGACATCGCCAATAAACAAAGTATCACCGGTAAAAATACCGTGTTCTTTTCCATCCTCGTCAATAAGCAAGAAACAGGCGCTTTCCATGGTATGTCCCGGGGTATGTAAAACTTTAATGGAAGCATTTCCGAGTTGAAAAACCTGATTATCTTCAGCCACGATTGCATCAAAGCCCATTTTCATGCCTGTAGGACCAAAAACAATAGATGCCCCTGTCTTTTTAGCCAAATCGACGTGCCCTGATACAAAGTCGGCATGAAAATGAGTTTCAAATACATACTTAATCTTAGCATTTCTGGCTTCAGCCTTTTTAATGTAGGGATCTACCTCCCTTAATGGGTCAATAATGGCAGCTTCTCCATCTGATTCAATGTAGTAGGCTCCCTGAGCCAGACATCCGGTATAAATCTGTTCTACAAGCATAATGTTTATGTGTTTTTGATTTGAAATATGGATTTATGTAAAAATAAATTATGATGACCAATCAACTATATGACTTTTGTCACATAGAAAAATCTGCTTTTCTGTGGTCTGCAAATTTTTCAATAATACCCACCAGTTGGTTAGCGCGTATTACTCCGGATTGACGCCAAAGTATTTTTCCTTGCTGGAATAAAATCAAAGTTGGCACGCCCCTAACCTGATATTTCGAGGCTGCTACCGGGTTTTTGTCAACATCTACCTTAACAACTTTTACCCTATCGCCCATACGTTTAGATACCTCCTCTAATTCAGGTTGCATCATTTTGCAGGGGCCGCACCAGGTAGCGAAAAAATCAACCAATATTGGTTTTGAACCTTGTATCAGCTGCGTGAAGGTTTGTGCTTTTGATTTCATAATACTTTTTATAATTAACACAAAAATGAAATGATGCCACAAAACTAAATTTGTCAGACTGAAACATCAGTAATTTATGTCACACAAGAAACATTTTGTAAAAAAAAACATAAATACCGACAAACATATTGTGTAAACACAATCTGCTTAAGAAATCCACACCTATCACTATCTGGCAGTGGTACTTTAAAAGTTTTTTTTGCCTTGTGACAATTATCACTGAGTCTGAACCCCCATAATCATCATTTTTGCGTTGTAATTAGTACCTGGCAGTTTATGCCCTGATGTTGGAAGCTTCTCTTACACGGGCGTAAAGCTTTACTTCTCTATTATTACAATGGATCATTTATGAAGACAATAAAAAAAGGATATCTTAACCGCTTTTTTCCAGTATTTACCTGGGCCACAGAATACAAACAAGAATTCCTGAAGGGTGATATTTCGGCCGGGTTAACGGTAGGTATCATGTTGATTCCCCAAGGCATGGCCTATGCATTACTGGCCGGTCTTGAACCTATACACGGCTTGTATGCTGTAACCGTGCCATTAATTTTATATGCACTGTTTGGAACTTCCAGGCAATTGGCCGTTGGGCCGGTTGCGATGGTTTCACTGCTTACAGCGGCAGGTATTGGAGCACTTTCTCCGGAAACCCCTCAATTATATTTACTATATGCATTAACCATTGCATTTCTGGTCGGAATAATACAAGCCGGCATGGGATTGCTCAGGCTTGGGTTTCTGGTTAATTTTATCTCACATCCTGTTATCAGTGGTTTTACCTCTGCTGCTGCTATAATCATAGGTTTGTCTCAAATCAAACATCTTTTCAGGATTAACCTACCGAGAAGTGAACATGTACAGGATATGTTAATAGCTATCTATTATAACATTGCTGATATTCACTGGATAACATTTATTATCGGTATCGCCGGGATCATAATAATTAAATACGGAAAAAAGATCCACAATGCCATTCCAACGCCCCTCGTGGCGGTGGTTCTGGGTATATTAGCCGTTCATTTTTTCAATCTTTCCGAATTGGGGGTCAGTATAGTTGGCGTCGTTCCTGAAGGCTTACCTACATTTTCTTCTCCTTCATTTAATATGGATACATGGAAGACCTTAATGCCTATTGCAGCTACCATTGCCTTCGTAGGATTTGCCGAGAGTTACGCCATAGCCAAAACCATACAATCAAAACACAAATCCTATAAACTCGATCCTAATCAGGAACTGATAGGTCTGGGCATGGCAAATTTTGGTGCTGCATTTTTTCAGGGATATCCTGTAACAGGAGGTTTTTCAAGGACCGCGGTAAATGATCAGGCCGGAGCAAAAACAGCTCTTGCTTCTATTATCAGTGCATTGCTTATAATATTTACCTTGCTGTTTCTCACTGAACTTTTTTACAACCTGCCCAATGCCATACTGGCTGCTGTGGTGTTGGTAGCTGTATCGGGTCTGGTAAATGTAAAAGAACCCTTTGAACTATGGAAAAAAGACAAATCCGATTTTGCAATGCTTATATCCACATTTCTAATTACCCTTACCCTGGGCATAGAAACAGGTATAATTGCGGGTATGGTACTTTCTCTGGTAATGGTAATATACAGAGCTTCCCGCCCGCATATGGCCAGATTGGGTAGAGTACCTGGCACCAATGTATACAGAAATATCAAAAGATTTAAAAACCTTGAAATGCGCAAGGAGGTCATAATGGTACGTATAGATGGGCCTATATATTTTGCAAACATCGATTTTATCATTGAAAAACTCAACAGATGGATAGCTGAAGACATGGATGAACTTAAAATGGTCATTCTCAATATGGAAAGTATTATCAGCATAGATAGCACCGGAGCGCATGTACTAAATGAATGGATTATCGACCGCCGAAAAGAAGGACTCGATGTTTGCATGAGTGGTGCTAAGGGTCCTGTAAGAGATGCTTTGAACCGATGGGGCATTATTGAATGTCTGGGTACAGACCATGTATTCATCGATTCTGATCAGGCCATGAGCTTTTTAGACAAAGCCGGTAATCTGAATGAGGTAGAAAAAATGCGAATATATGCCATTCAAACCGATAAAAATTAACAGATAATGTGCGCAGTTTCATCCATAGATCAATTTCTAAGCAATAATAAAAACTGGGTTCGTGAGGTATTGAAAACCGAACAACACTATTTTGAAAATCTCGCCAAGGGACAACAACCTATTGCCCTTCTTTTGGGATGTTCAGACAGCAGGGTCTCACCATCAAAAGTGCTGGGGGCCGGACTGGGAGAGTTATTTATTCACCGCAATATTGCCAATGTGGTAGCACATTCCGATCTGAATTTTCTATCCGTATTTCAGTATGCCATTCATGTTTTGAAAATACGAAATGTAATCATCTATGGACATTATGGCTGTGGGGGCATTCAGGCAGCGCTTGGGAAACAATCAAATGGCCTTATAGACAACTGGCTTGCCAATGTACAGGACGTAATTAAATGTAACGCAAATGAATTGTCGCAAATAAAAACAGAAGAAGAAAAAGTAAATCGCCTGGTTGAACTCAATGTAATGGCTCAAATGGAAAACCTCAGACAAACCTCTGTATTCAGACAAGCTCTGGAAGAAGGAATAGAAATAAATCTACACGGCTGGGTTTTTGATATGTCAACAGGACAGGTTTTAAACCTGAAGAAAGAAAATATTGATGTTTTTAACCTGCCTGCAGAATAACTGATTGGTCTTAGAATTTTTTTAACTACGAAGACACGATGACACAAATTGAAAAAGAGTTGTTACTTTAAAAGAAATAAAGCCCTCTTAAATTTTAGTACCCTGGTGCCTTTGTGGTTTTAATATTTTTTGAACCACAAAGACACTAAGTCACAAAGTAGCTTTACAAGCTCTGGTTTTGTTCATTAAACTGAGGGAAAGCCCTCTAACTCTTTTAATCCGGAAGTCAGTTCCTCTTTTGTGAGGTAATGGTCCTGGAGTTTTCCATCGAAATAATCCTGATAGGCCTGCATATCGAGATGGCCATGGCCGCATAGGTTAAATAAAATGGTTTTTGATTTTCCTTCTTCTTTGGCAACAAGGGCTTCCCTTATGGCTTGAGCGATGCCGTGATTTGCTTCAGGAGCGGCAACTATTCCTTCGGTTCTGGCGAAAGTAATACCTGCCTCAAAACATTCCAGTTGTTGTAAGGCAACCGCTTCAATAAGTCCATCTTTCAACAGCTGACTACATAAAACACTGGCACCATGGTATCTCAGTCCGCCTGCATGAATGGCAGCAGGCCTGAAATTATGACCCAAGGTATACATCGGCAACAAAGGAGTATAGCCGGCTGAATCCCCAAAATCATACCTGAACTCTCCCTGAGTCAATTTCGGGCAGGATGCCGGTTCTACAGCTACACATCTAATATTACTGCCATTCTTAAATTTATGTCGTAAAAATGGAAAGGATATGCCTGCAAAATTAGAGCCTCCGCCAAGTGGGGCTATGACTACATCCGGGAAATCTCCTGCTTTTTCTAACTGTATCAAACATTCCTCACCAATAATGGTCTGATGCATAAGTACATGGTTCAGTACACTTCCGAGGGCATATTTGGTGTGTTCATCCTGTACGGCACATTCAATGGCTTCAGAAATGGCGATACCCAGACTACCCGGCGTATCAGGATCTGAAGCCAAAATATTACGACCTGCCTGGGTGCGGTCTGATGGAGATGGATAAACATTGGCACCGAAAGCATTTATCATTGCCCTGCGATAGGGTTTTTGATCATAGCTGATTCTAACCATATATACATCGCATTCAATGCCAAACATCTGGCATGCAATACTCAGGGCCGTACCCCACTGCCCGGCACCGGTTTCAGTAGTGATTTTTTTTACACCTTCCTGCTTACTGTAATAGGCCTGTGCAACTGCTGTATTGGTTTTATGCGAACCACTGGGGCTCACTCCCTCATATTTGTAATAAATTTTTGCCGGCGTATCGAGAAACTTTTCAAGTCTCCTGGCCCTGTAAAGTGGTGTAGGCCTCCAGATTTTATAAATATCCCTTACTTCATCGGGTATTTCTACAAATTGCTCCTGAGATACTTCCTGTAAAATGAGCCCCATAGGAAACAATGGCGCGAGATCATCTGGCCCCACCGGTTGTTTTGTCCCCGGATGTAATGGGGGTAAGGTTGGATTGGGCATATCTGCCTGAATATTGTACCAATGGGTTGGGATTTCATTTTCCGATAATAAAATTTTATTCAATGACGCTGACATAATAATTGGTGTAGTTAAAGATTTCTATTCGTTTCACAAGACTTTCCTGTATTATATCCCGAAAGGTTAAAAAAGGACTAAGCCGGACGAAAATAAGAAAGGATTGATTAAAACCAAACACCTGTATGGTGAAACATGGTTAGTAATCAATCCTGATTTATTATGTCGTATTAAAGAAAGCTAACTTCTTACTAATTCAAGAAGCTTATTTTATGTTTGAGGTTTAACCAAAAGATTTACCAGATCAATTGGTCGCTCAATTTGTAAAAGCTGCTCATCGTCGAGATCTACTTGTAATTCATTTTCTAAATCATAAATCATATTTGACAGATACATAGCACTCACTTCCAGGTCTTTATTGAAAGATTTATGCTTTAATTCAGCGAAAGGAGACATACCGTAACGATAAAAACCTTCTATAATCCTTCGGATTTTGCCAAAATTGTTTTGTATTTCCATTTTAAGTTTATTTGGTGTTGAGTGATTAAATGCTATACTTCTATTTGTGCAACAATAATAGAGCCATATTTCGTTCCATCATTACCTGTTTTAAAAAAATATTTTTATAGTCTTGTAATCAATGGTAAGAACGCCTTTGTCTCCAATATAGTTTTAACACTTTGCCAAATGGCAGATTATATTTACTAAAAGGTGTTTTGTCGGGATGAGTGGCACAAGGATTTCTTTTATTGCATGAAGGGAGGCCTTATATTTGTTTTTAAGCTATTAACAGAAAATTAAACATGAATTTCATTAATTAAATTCAGGATGCGATCATTTATTTTTATGCTTTTAACAACCGGGCTAATTTCTTGCGGAAAAAATGCTATACGCGAGACATTAACTGATCAACAACCCAATATACTTGTAATACTTACTGATGATCAAAGTTTTAAGGATTTGGGCTGTTATGGTGCAGAAGACCTCCTCACACCTAACATAGATCAGATTGCCTCTACCGGGATTCGATTTACACAATTCTATGCTGCCGCACCTGTTTGTTCACCATCCAGGGCTGCCATGATAACCGGAAAGTATAATTACAATGCCGGTGTTTTTGGAAATGTCCCTCCGCCACATATCGATAGCCTGGGGCGCGGTGGATTGCCTGCAGAGCAAATAACCATGGCAGAGGTATTTAAAGAAGCAGGATACAGAACGGCACTGATCGGAAAATGGCATCTGGGACATACCCGGGAAAAGCTTCCGAATGCACAGGGTTTTGATTATTTTTTTGGTCATCAGCGGGGTTGCATAGATAATTATTCGCATTTCTTTTATTGGAGCGGTCCAAATTTGCACGACCTCTATGAAAATGAAAAAGAGGTTTTTATGGAAGGCTCTTTTTTTGGTGATTTAATGGTAGAAAAAATCAAGGCATTTACTTCAAAGCCAATGGATGATCCCTTTTTTATCCTTTGGACTATTAATATGCCTCATTATCCCTACCAGGGTAAATCAGCATGGCTGGAGTATTATGACAAGCTCAAAACGCCCAGAAAAGAATATAATGCCTTTATTACTACAATGGATGAATTGATCGGTGAGGTGTATGCTCATCTGAAAACTACAGGTCAGCTAGAAAATACCATAATTGTTTTTCAAACCGATCATGGCCATAGTGTTGAAGAGAGGGCATATTTTGGCGGTGGCGATGCCGGTCCCTTTAGCGGGGCTAAATTCAGTATGCTGGAAGGTGGCATTCGAATACCGGCAATAATTTCAATGCCAGGCAAAATCCCTCAGCATGAGGTGCGTCACCAAATGGCAGCCAGCATAGATTGGTTACCAACACTGGCAGATATTGCTGATATTGAAAATAAGGAAAAATTACTGACCGATGGCAAAAGCCTGAAAGAGGTAATCATGTCTGCTTCAAGTCCGAGTCCTCATCAAATTTTGCACTGGGCTACCGGAAATCCCGTTGATGGCTCCTACTATTGGGCCGTAAGAAATGGAGATTGGAAATTATTAGGCAATCCGAGAGATCCAACCGGTAAATTGAGATTTACAGAGGATGACGCCTTTTATCTGGTTAATCTAAAAATGGATTCAACTGAGTCAAAAAACCTTTCGGAAGAATTTCCTGATAAACTTAAGGAACTCAAAGATCTGCACTATAACTGGCTGGAGGGTGTTACAACCAATTAATGCACTGTTAATTAGCCGTAAAGCCGATAAGTTGAAGAATCGATAAAAAAGAAATTTTTCTAATACTATTTTTTTGGGGAGCAATTCTGAAAATAATTCATCGGTTTTGGTGTGGTCTGGTTTTGTTCTTTCTTCATTATAAATTCAAGCTTAAGAATACTGTTTTTTTTAGTCTTAAATAAATCAAAAAATTCAGTTAATAATATCGCCAGCAAATGAGGCTCAACTATGGTACTTCCCGTGATCCTTAGATAGCCAGATATTTAGATAGCCAAAAAATTAATTTTAAATTTTAATCCTTCGAATCGCATTTTTGTTACTCTCCAATAGTCAATGTTGTTCAACTCTATTTAAAATTTCACAAGGCAGCTGATTCAAAAATGTCTCTACTTTTGCAAAACCCGTTTTTGTATATTCAAATTTATTATTCCAGAGATCATGAATTGATTCTATGTAATCATGCTGCTCTGCTTCGATTTTACTATTTAATCCTTCAGAGAAGCTTATCGGTTTAGTTAATTCAAATAATGACGTCAGTTTTGGACAGTAACCATGTTCATATGCTCTTTCTACAGGAATGGCTATGTTGTAAAATTCCCCAATGTATCCATTCTTATGTATCGGAATTTTTGAAGAAGAGTAGGTTACGCCTATTACTCTCCTTTTATTACCGCCTATACTCACCCTGTCTTTAGTCCATTGAAGAATTATCTGTGGCAAAATATACTCAGGTTTAAAATCGCTCTCAGGATATGCAGTTTTTAGACTACAAGCCATTATTAAAGGCCATCTTGCTATAAATAAATCTCGAGAGCTGGTATACTCATTACGAAGGTTAAATAAGTCAGGATATTCAGACCATTGTACGCCAGATCTGTGAATGAATTTGGAAATATAAACATTATCAAAATCCAACTCACCAAGTTCCATGTAAGCAACATAGACAGAATTTGCAAGATATAATGTTGGAAAGCCGGGAATACTATATCGGTTAGACCTAATTAAATGTCGTTTATCAAAAGGAACATGAAACATTTCGCTGACATGATTAAGATTCTCGGTGGATTTTCGCACTCTATAACATTTTGGGTATAGTTTGTCAAATTGTAATGAAAATGTAGGTGCTTCTTTTTTGTTTATTTTACCTTCAACAGTAAAAGAATTACTAAGACTTCGATATGCTTTGGTTGGATGACCTTCTACCAAGTAAATTTTTAAACATTTGACGACAGCCACTAAAACATTTTGAGTTAACTTAAGTAACTCCTCTTTAGTACAATTTTCAATTGGGTTTCCATTATGCTCAAATTCAGACTGGTAGATTTGATTAACCAAATCGATGTACATTTCTCCAATATTCTTTACTGCTTTTAGGTAAGAGGTATATTTACCTTTCCATACAATTGGAAGTTTAAATATATCATGTTTGAAAAATTCTTGAAGTGTCATAATCCCTAACTGTCAGACAAATAAAATTGCGTTGATATATCTAATTATTTTCGATAATAATTATTTCTTCTTCTGTCAAGTCATAAAGTTGGTAAACCAGGTGGTCAATTTGGTTTTCTAAGTCGGTGGTGTCTGCTTTACCATGATTCTTCTTTTGTATCATGACATTTTTCACCAACTCTGAAATTTTATTTTCAAATATTTCATCCACCTTCTCAGGCAATGGGAAAGGATTTAAATAGTTTGTCTTAAATGTTCTCGCGTCTCCTTGCAGAGTATCTCCTGTAGTTTTCAAAAACCACCAAAGAAGTTTTGAATTGGCAATGGCTAAAAGATATTCATAACTCTCTTTCGTGTTTTCTTTTTTTACCCAACTATATGCTTTGGTTGTGTGATATAGTTTTTGGTGGTTTAAAGTTACATTTGGATGGTTGGAACAAATCTCCATTGAAGAGAGTTTAGGTTGGTCAAATTTATTAAGGTTTTTTGGGTAAATATAAGTATGCCAATGTTGCATTTTGCCTGCTTTCCCACTCTCACGAGCTTTAAATATGTTTTCGTGTTCGTTTACATAAATAAAAGTTTTTGGAAATCGTGTTTTTATTTCTTTAATAGAAACTATTTCAGCGTTTCCATTTTTTATTTCATAGGGGAAGAAAACATAACGATTAGTTGATAAATAGCTGTATCGATGTACATCTTTCCCCATTAAAAATGGTTTGAACAATTCCCTTTCAAGTTGATACACTTTACCACTTATTGGCACTTTAGCATTGAAGTTAGCCTCATCAATACATTCTAGAACAAAAAGTTCATCTCTACTTGTTTGTAATCCAACAAAAATCCCTTCAAAAGCATCAGAAAAGAGTTTTGCATTTGTATAAATTTTTTCAAATACATTAAAACCTAATATATCATCAAACAAAATCCATTGATTGCTACCATATAATTGCGAAGCTTTTTCTATCATTTCATAAGTGATAAAAGTATAATTTCTCTTATCAAGCATCAGTGATTTAAAGTCTGACTTGAACGGGAAGCGTTGAAAATAAAACCCTTGGCTTAGTTTTTTACTGAATTGTGCTACACAAGTATAAGTATCAGCATCTTCAAAAATCATATTTGCTCCAAAGTGGGCTATTTCGTCTATAAATTGACCTTGCTTTAGATAGTTTCGAAACACCTCAGAAGATGCCGCATTGAAAAATTTGTGCGGGAATATATAGGCATTGTTGCTGTTTTTACCCGAAATATTTACCGCTAATTCAAAGAAGATATTGGCCAAATCATACGATGCTTTAGCATTTTGATATTGGCTTTCATAATGAAGTTTTTGTGTTGGTTGTGAAGCCTGAATTTCTTGCACTCGCATATAAGGCGGATTCCCAATAACCACATCAAAACCTATAAAATCACCATCATCGTTCAGCACTTCTGGGAATTCAAAACGCCATTCAAAAGCATTCTCAAAAATCTTATTAGATTTTATCTCTTCAATTTCATTTTCTAATTTTTGGACGCCTAAACTCAGTTGCAGTACTTTTTTGTCCCATTCGGCTTTTTCCTTTTTGCTCATTTCAAACAGCTGATGTTGGTTAGTCATTTGAAATAGCTCCCCTGATAGCTTGCGCAGCTTTTTTATTTTAGGGTCATTTATTGATATTTCACTTCTGAAATCCGATTTAATGTCAGCAATCAACCGTTCCATTTCTCGTTTCTGCTCCTTAGTTTCAGCATTTCGGTAGGTATCGACAGCTATTCGGTAACTATCAATCGTCCATTTGCTTTTTTTCAAAGCTTGCTTTATATCAGCGTTTATGTCAAAACGGCTCACCAGTGAGTTGCCACATTTGATGTTGATGTCAATATTTGGAAGCGTTTCGAGTTCTGTGGCATTTTTATAGTAGGCGTTTTTCAAAAGCTCAATCCATAACCGTAAACGGCAAATCTTAACAGAATTTGGATTGATGTCCACGCCAAAAAGGCAGTTTTCTATAATGGTATGTTTTTCGTGAAAAAGCGTTTCCTGTATTCGCTGGCTTTCTTTATTGCTTGGGTTGTATTCAAATAGTTTGCCGTCCTCATCAGTAATTATCAATTCATCGTTTACTACTTCTACCTGGTATTCCTTCAGGCGTTTGCCCTTTCGATCTTGCAATATTTTCAAATCGTTTTTTACGGCAATCATTTCATTGAGTGCTGAAACCAAAAAATGCCCAGATCCTACAGCAGGATCACATATTTTAATGCTATTTACTATTTCATTGGCTTCCTTGGTATCCTCGATTTTGTTGTACAGTTCGTTTAGATCCTGGCAATTCCATGCCTTGGTTTCGTAGAATTTTTGTAGTATAGCTTTTCGGATAGTTTCACGACACATGTACATGGTAATGAAACCTGGTGTAAAAAAAGAACCATCTTTATAGCCGTTAATTTTCTCGAAAATCAATCCAAGTACTGAAGCATTTATAAGCGTTTTATTGTCCTCTTGTATTTCTTCCGAGCCTTCACTACTAAAGTCATAGGCATTCAAAAATTCAAAGAGATACTCAAGTGTGGAAAGCATACCCGTTCTTTTCTTTCCTTGGTCATTTTTTAATACCGTGGATGCGATGATCGGAATGGCCTTGTCATCTCTCAGGTTACTTATAAATAAAGTGGAATGCTCAATGTCGGTTGGTTCAAAAAGCGAAGAGTTGAGATAAGGCACTTTCTCAAAAATTTCCTTTACATCCGTATTACGCTCATCATGTTTTCTGGCCAATACCTGAAAAAACAAACTATTCAGGTCGTCGTAGTTCTTAATTTTGTCCAGGTTAAGAAACGAATAGGTTTTGTCACCTTTGTGATAGGTGATGAGCTGGGCTTCCAGCAGCTTTAAAAAAAGTATCCTGTTTATCCAAGTGATGGCAAGCTCCAGGGCCACATTGAATAGCCGTTCTTGTAGCGTATTGCCAAATTGTGTGGGCCTTTCTAGTCTACTTATTTTGTCTAAACTGTCTAACTGAATTATAGCATCTTCTAAAAAGCTCCCTGTGTTTCGTTCGCCTTCTTTGTTTCGCCCAATAAGTTTTTTGCCTCCTTCTTTGATTTCTGTTAGGCCGATAATGTGCAACAACTCACTATAAAAGCGTTTGTCAAGTGTATTGCTGTCATTTGTAAACGGGAGTTTTAATAGGTGTTCCGGAGAAAGCAACTTGAAAAGCGCAATCAGTTTATTATCGTCTGCTTTATCATCGTTTCGTAAAGGCGTTTGATAGTCCTGTAAATTGAAATGGGTAAATTCAATTTCTGCGGTTAATCCTGCAATAAAGGGTTCTGCAATCTGCTTATAGAAAAAATCTGTCTTGGTGTCTGCCAATCTTCCTCCTTCAAAGTCATTGAATTGATTAACCAGGCTTTTGTCCTGGGCAAAAAGTCTGTCAAAGGTGATAGCGTCAAAAATAAACCATTCATTGATGTTGGTTATTACTAAATACTTTACTTCAAGGTTTTTATGTGTAATTCTTTCTCTCAGATAGTAAAGCACCAATTCTTGAAAAGCCTTAGTTTTTAACTTTTCAGTTGTCACCATTTCGCTTTTGTTGGTGGGTTTTTTCGCTTCTAGGATCACACCAACTGAGCTATTAGCTTTATCGTAACCGTTCGGTAAAACACATCTTTTTTGGGGGTAATAATTCACTTAATATTGCCTTGGCGAAGTTTTTTCCAATTGCTGGGGAATAATTCATCTATTTTATTGATGGGATGATCCTGGATTCTTTCCAGGACATCGGTG
>JAFIEV010000084.1 GCA_020832305.1 Cyclobacteriaceae bacterium
CACCGATGTCCTGGAAAGAATCCAGGATCATCCCATCAATAAAATAGATGAATTATTCCCCAGCAATTGGAAAAAACTTCGCCAAGGCAATATTAAGTGAATTATTACCCCCAAAAAAGATGTGTTTTACCGAACGGTTACTCATCAACAAAGACAAAACATGCAGATAGTTTTCTTTTTACATCCTGCCCGACCTGCTTTTTTAAATAGTTATTTAAAAGATAATTACCACAATCAAAAGAGTTTCTATCGTGAAGGCTATTCAAAAGTTGAATCATTTTTCAGATTTAATTTTTGCCTTGTAAGCATTATATTCATCCAGAGCATCCTTTAATGCCTTATTGGGCTGGCGAGGGTTGGTGATAGCATCAAAAAAAATTCGGGCGTCTTCTTCAGAAGCTATTAATTGTTCCTTTTCATTAATAATTTCCACTGCCTTTTCCTGAACCGTTAAAATCACAAAATCAGTCAAGCTTCTGTAACCTCCCAAAAGGGCAGCCTTTTCAAAAAGCTGTTTTTGCTCTTTTGGAAGCCTGGTATCAAATCTCGCTTGTTCTTTCTTTTTCATTTGTCTGTCACTGTAAACCAGGGAATATCAAGTTTGCCGGTTCTAAAATAAATATTCACTTCGTCCCCAATTTCTATTCTGTTAAAAAGTCCTTTTCCCACACTTACTTCATCTATTTCGCTTAGTTGTCCCCAAGGAGAAAGTTCAAAGTAATAAGAAGTAGATTTACCTGAACTTACTCGTTTGTTAAGAACTTTAGCTGTGAAATATTCCGGTTCTGAATTGTCATAATAGCAATTTGTATGTATTACTGTCCCGAAACTATAGGCAAATAGGAATAACGCTAAACTTGAAACAGTTAAGTAGTCAAGTTTCTTTTTGAAAGTGATTTCCTTTTGTTTTATCAGTAACAAGAACAATAAGGCTAAGGCTATAATGGTTGAAGTCAGCCAAGCGTTGGAATAATCAAAAATATTATAATCGAAAACTGCCCGAAGCATTAGTCCAAGAGAAGGAAATATGAATGCATAAATTACTGACGGGTATGCACTTCCATTTTTTTCATCAACTCTTATCAGTCCATTTGACGACCTAACAACTATTAGTGCTAAAATAGGAATTATAATAGCAGCCAAAATAGAATATTGATAAGGTGTCGGATAGAAAAAAGACCAAGCTGCTACAATTCCTGCTGCCCAATTAATCAACTTAGACGTTTGTCTTGCCTTTGTTAATTTTTCTTCTCGGATTTCTTTTGTCCAACCGATAGTGTCATCGTTAAGTATTTCTTGTTCTTCAAGTATGGCGTTTTGAATGTCAAGGTCTGGAAAGTTTTGAATCAGCCAATGAAGTATTTCATTGTAACCCCCAATGTATTTACTTATTTTAATTCTTTTTTTCCCCTTAGCTGTTGGCTCAACAAAAATATACTGTTCATTTAATGTAAAACCTTTTATCTCGTCAAATGCCAATTCTCTATTTGAAAAGGTGCTTATTGATTTTATGCTATTGTCTTGAATAATGAGTCTGCCTTTATATGCGTCTAAAACACCAAAAACCATTAAGGCTATCATAGCCAAAGATACTGGAATTAAAATCCAACTTGCATTTGGCTCAAAGTTTCCGTTTTGAAATGGAAGAATAAGAAGCCAACCAAAAAGTCCAATTAATAATGGGGCAAATAAGTAAATAATAATTGCCCAACCTTTTGCTATTCTGTATTCTTTCATTTTATCTGTATCGTTTTTACATTGCCCGTTAACTTAATATTGATAATAATCTTTCCAAAGTGCTTTTAATCGTTTCCTCATTTCTTCTTCGCGGCTGTTATTGCCGGGGTTAAAAAATATTTTCCGGTTTAATTCTGCTGGCAGGTACTCCTGAAAGGTAAAGTTACCGGGATAGTCATGCGAATATTTATAGCCTTTGCCGTAGTTGAGGTCTTTCATCATTTTGGTTGGCGCATTACGCAGGTGCAGTGGCACCGGCAAATCTCCGGTTTTTTTAACGTTTGCCAGGGCTTCATCAATGGCCAGATAGGCAGCATTGCTTTTGGCTGAGCAAGCCAAATAGGTTGCGCATTGTGATAAGATAATCCTGGCCTCCGGGTATCCGATTACATGCACGGCCTGAAAGGCATTGGTGGCAATGACCAATGCCGTTGGGTTGGCATTGCCAATGTCTTCGGATGCAGAGATGATCATGCGCCTGGCTATAAATTTCACATCTTCACCCCCTTCAATCATACGGGCCAGCCAATATACTGCAGCATTGGGATCACTGCCCCGAATTGATTTAATAAAGGCAGAAATTATGTCATAATGCTGCTCTCCATCCTTATCGTACAAGGCGGCTTTTTGCTGGGCAAGACGAATTACTTCATCATTGGTGATATCCACTGTATCCTTCGTACTTGCATTGACGACCAACTCCAGCAGGTTGAGCAGCCGCCGGGCATCTCCTCCGGATAATTGCAGTAAAGCCTCTGTTTGCTGGAGATTGATGTCTTTCTTAATCAGTTCTGAATCGGTTTCCACTGCTCTTTTCAGCAGACGTATCAGGTCATCTTTTTCCAGGGACTTTAACACGTATAGCTGACAACGAGACAGCAGTGCTGGGTTTACCTCAAATGACGGGTTTTCGGTAGTAGCGCCTATTAGGGTAATAATGCCTTTTTCTACAGCGGCTAGCAGGGCATCTTGTTGTGATTTGTTAAAACGGTGGATTTCATCGATGAACAAAATAATGCGACCACTGTATCTGGCCTTTTCGATTACCTCACGAACGTCTTTTACCCCGGCACTGATGGCGCTCAGGGTTTTAAAAGGTTGTTTTACTTGCTGGGCGATGATATGGGCCAGCGTTGTTTTGCCTACCCCGGGAGGGCCCCACAAAATCATGGATGGAATTCTGCCTTGTTCTATGCTGTTTCTCAATACACCCCCTTTGCCCACAAGATGCTCTTGCCCAATTAGTTCATCGATTTGCGTCGGTCGCAATCGCTCAGCGAGTGGTGCCAGATGAAATTGCATGGTATTTTTTTTGTGCAAGGTAGTAAATTTCTTCTTTTGGTTGTATTTTGTGCATTATTCACAACCATGAAACGATTAGTTACCTCTCTCTGCTGTTGGGTGTTAGCATCATTTGCCATGGCTCAAAACCCGGGTCGCATCGACAGCCTTAAATCCATAGTGGAAAAGCAATGGATGGATTCAACACATTTAAAAGCACTGCACGACCTGGGAATCATTTATGAAAGGATCGATATGCATAAATCATCTTTTTATTTAAAAGCGGCTGCTGTGCTGGCAGAACAATTACAAAATGACAATTTACATGCCAGGGCCTGTATAAGGCTCGGCGGTATCTATTCTTCCATCGCTGACTTAGACAGTGCGCAAATATGTTTTGATAAGGCAAAGGAAATTACAGATAGAAATCCGGAGAATATATCCATCAGATATGCCTATCATACGGGTCTGGGTATTCATTATATGCGCACTGGTAATAATCATGATGCCTTATATCATCATAGCCTGGCCGCTGAAACAGAACCTGATCAGGTGGGACCTGAAAATATTGCAGGCAGTTATCTCAACATGGCCAATGTATACGGGCAAATGGGGCAAAATGAAAAACGCCAGGAATCTGTGTATAAGGCATTGAAAATTTTTGAACAAAGGCAAAATAAATATGGACTTGCTTTTTGCTACAATGCACTGGGAAATATCTTTTATGAGCAGAAGATTTATGAAAAAGCCCAGCAGTATTATCAGAATTCCTATGATATCCGTGAGAAGCTGGGTGATAAAAGGGGGATGGCCACCGTACTCAATAATCTGGCCAATGTACATATGGATACCGATCGACTGAGTGAGGCACTTGCTTTTCAGACTAGATCAATGCAAATCAATGATTCGCTGAATCTGAAAGAAGAGGTAGCTAAAAATCTGATCAATCAAGGGAAAATCTATCAGAAAAAGGGTGCATTGAAAGAAGCCCTGGATAAATTTCAGGAAGCCTATGCCCTGTTACAAAAGATAAATATACATTCATTAGATGCTTTTGTGCTCGCTGAAATGGGTAGGGTGCAATCGCAACTCGATGAGAAAGATAATGCCTATAAAAGCCTCAATCTAAGTATTGAAGAAGCCAGAAAAAGAAGCGATCCCACCAGTGAACTCAATGCACATGCTTTTTTAAAAGATTTACTCTTGAAAGAAGGGAAGTATAAGGAAGCTTTTGAAATACAATCCCGAGAATTTGCCCTCAAAGATTCTCTGGAGGGAGTAAACCTGAAAATGAAGCTTCAGGAACTGGAGACGCAATACCAGGTTGAGATTAAAGAGAATGAAATAGCTTTGCTCAAAGCAGAAAAAGAACTTGATAAGGCGGCATTATTTCAGGAAAAGGCCAATCAGAGATTGTATTTGAGCGTATTTTTTGCATTGTTCATTATTGCAGCCATTTTGATAAACCGCTACAGGGTTCTGAATGAAACGAAAAGACAATTGGAGGTTGAAATTCTGCGCAACAATATCGCCCGTGATTTACACGACGACCTGGGTTCAACCTTGTCCAGCATTCACATCATCAGTAAAATGGCCATGCTTAAGGAAAACGGAAAGGCGGGTCAGGATTTTTCTAAAATAAGTCATCACGCAGCAGGAATGATGGACAAGCTGGGAGATATCGTCTGGTCTATACATCCGAATAACGATCATCTGGATCAATTGATTATAAAAATGAGGGAATTTGCCGTAGAAATTCTTGAACCTAAGGGTATTACTATTGATTTTCAATGTGATGCGGATGTGGAAAAGTTAAAAATACACCTGGAGAAGAGAAAAAACATTTTTCTCATTTTCAAAGAAAGCATCAACAACATCGCCAAATACAGTGAATGCCAACATGTGATGATAGCATTGCATTGTAAAGAGGGTCAGCTGAATATGATCATAAAAGATGATGGTGTAGGGTTTGATGTCACTAAAAATGGCAAAGGAAATGGTCTGCGCAATATGAGAGAAAGGGCCAGACACATTGGCGGTGAAGTGTTGATAGAGAGTTTACAACAATCAGGATCCTCGGTACAGCTTACCACACCCATCACATGATTTGGGTATACAAGCTATATATGAAATGGCTATTTTTAGGGGCATTAAATCACAAACTACACACCTGGTACTAACTATGCATTTGCATGTTAGTCCGGGTGTTTAAAATGACAAACATGGCCGTTAATACCCTCATATATGAAGACAATGCGCTTTTAAGGGAAAGCATCAGTTCACTGGTGAGTGGCAATCCGGCATTAAACTTTCTTGCGGCCTATGAGGACGTAAAACAGGTTGAGGAGCAGGTAAAGAAATGGAAGCCCGACCTGATCTTAATGGATATTGAGATGCCGGGAAGAAGTGGCATAGAAGCCACTCAGTTAATTCGCAAAAGCAATGCGAAGGTTGCCATTATAATCCTTACTGTATTTGATGACTCTGAAAATGTGCTGAATGCCATTAAAGCAGGTGCGTCGGGGTACATGTTAAAGAAACATATTTCAGACCGCTTGTTCATCGCAATAGAGGAGGTTATGGAAGGCGGTGCCCCCATGTCTCCTGGTGTGGCAAGACTTGTAATCCAGTCTATGCACAAGCCCGCTAACGAAAACCTATACCAACTTACCGGCAGGGAAAAGGAAATACTTACCTCTCTCAGCAAGGGTAATAGTTATAAAATGATTGCATCAGACCTTGAAATCAGTATTGACACCGTGAGAACGCATATCAAACGGATCTATGAAAAATTGCAGGTGCATTCCCAGACAGAAGCTGTATCAAAAGCCATCAATGAGGGTTTGGTAGAGTGATGCCGGCATCACATCATTTGGGTATTTTTCTCCAGGATTATTATTCTAATTTAGTCAAATTAATTCACTTCGAGCATTTGTAATTCTTACTTAAATAAGTGATAGCAGACCATATTGATCAACTAAAAATATAATGCTATGAAAAAGCTCCCCAACATCCTTATTCAATAATAAACCAAAACTATGAAAACAAAAAAAACCAAATTGATGCTGATCCTCACCCTCCTGCAAGTATCCCTTTATGCCCAGGAATTTGAAGGACTACATCATATGCTTGTCGGAAAAACCCATGTCTATTACAGTGACCTTGTAGAGGTTTCTGCACAATTTTCCGGTGAAATCAGCGATGGAGCCAATGCCTTTTTTTACCAGTTTCTGGAGCCTTTGGAGGTCGAATGCAAAGTATTGGTGCTGTCTAAAAAAGACTGGCCATCTTTCACCTATCCAAACCTCATCTACGGAATGCCACATTATGTCCCAGAAAAAAAAGCCCTGTTTGTCGCTGCCGAAGACAATGCTTTCTGGACCATGCAATTGCCCGATTTTGCATCCCTGCAAGCGCCTTTTAACGAAATGATTCCGATGGTTTACAGCTTTAATGGGGAAAAAAGCGCCAGGTATTTTTTTGATTTACTCGCCATACACGAACTGGGTCATGCATGGCAGGGTAAAGCAAAACTCAATACTCAGCGACTTTGGATGATGGAATTACTATGCAACTTGATGCTACATACCTATATAGCCGAAGAGAGAGGTGAATTTTTGCAGGCCCTGGAAGTTCTTCCTATGTATTGGTCAAGTCAGGATAAAGATTTGTATGCATACACAACTTTAGCGCAGTTTGACAGTGATTATAATAAAATAGGCCCGGAATCGCCCCGCAATTACGCCTGGTATCAGTATCGCTTTCACAATGCCGCAAGAATACTCTACAATGAAGGGGGTGCTGAAATATTGAAAAACCTGTGGGATTTCTTAAGTAGCCAGTCAACCAAGTTATCAGACGAGGAGCTTTTGGAAAAGTTGACCAATGAAGTTCATCCCTATTTTGAAACACTTATAAATGAATGGTAAATGAATCGAAATAAGATTTTAAATATGATTTGGATGGTTTTGCTGTGTGCTTGTGTTTCCTTTCGCAGCGCCCAGTGTCAAACCCCGCTTCCCATCATCGATATGCACCTGCATGCCATAGATGTAGATGCCAATGGTCCTGTACCCACGGGAATTGGTCGTGGTAATCCCGCTTATCCCGATTACGACCCAGAGAAGCCATGGATGCAGACCTTTTTCGATTGGATGGCGAATCCGAATGGCGAGAACCCCATAGTTAGTCCGATGACCAATCAGGAACTCAAGGATCAGACCTTGGCAGTTTTGCGTCGCAGAAATATTTATGGTATTACGAGTGGTAACCGATTGGATGAATTTAAACAAGAAGGAGGGGAGCACATCATCAATTCATGGATGCCTCCAAGGGATATAAAAAACTGGCCATCGCCCGAAGAAGTACGCAAATTGCTGGAAACGGGAAAATACAAGGTTTTTGGAGAAGTGACACTTCAATACGCCGGTATTTCTCCCAATGACCCAAGGTTTGCTCCTTATCTTGAAATTTTGGAGGAACTCGATATCCCGCTGGGGATTCACATAGGCACAGGCCCTCCGGGAGTTTCTTATTTTATGGGTATGGGAAAACATTTAGGCAGAATGCACAGTGCTTTTGAGATAGAAGATGTAGCCATTCGACATCCAAGGCTTCGCATCAATCTTATGCATGCCGGCTGGCCCCTGGCAGATGAACTGATAGCAGTTTTATACAATCACCCGCAGGTGTATTGTGATGTGGGCATTATTTGCTATTCTTTACCCCGTGATGCTTTTCACGACTATCTCAAACGCATAGCACAGGCAGGCTTTCACCGGAGAATTATGTTTGGATCTGACCAGATGAACTGGCCCGATGCCATTGAAGAGGGTATAACCGCCATCGAAACCGCCAGCTTCCTTTCCGAAGAACAGAAGCGTGATATTTTGTACAACAATGCCGCCCGATTCCTGCGCCTGAGCCAGGAAGAAATTGACAGGCACCATGGCAGGTGAATTTTCAAGTGGCCGGATTCACACCCGGACTTATGTACTCAGAGTTCGTCATCCAATGAATAATTTGTCAATGAAAATATACGGATTGTTTTTGATGTTTATGGTTTCCTGCACAGCTCAAGTTAAGCTGAGTCCTGAGGAAATGGTATCAAAAGTGTTGAAAGAAGCTCCGCTGATTGATGGGCATAATGATTTACTGATCCATTATATCTGGTGTCAATCATGTCCGAGAGAATTGGATGCCTATCCTTTGGATACCATCACAGATGGCCATATTGATATTCCCCGCTTGAGAAGGGGGGGTGTTGGTGCACTGCTGACCAATATTTTTGGCAGGGGCAAAGAGATGATTGAATACCTGCAAGGCTGGGACCTGATCTATAGAATTGAGGAAAAGTATCCAAATGATTTTCAGGTCGCGGTTACATCATCTGAGGTCAAGGAGACGATGAAAAACGGCAAGATCGCCATCATCCCATCCATGGAGCATACCTATGAATTGATAGATGATCTGGGGAGATTGAGGACTTTGTACAGGTTGGGTTTGCGTTCGGTGATTTTGGCTTATAATAACAATAACATTGCTGACGGGGCTTTTGATGAACCCATTCATGATGGTCTCAGTGAATATGGTAAAGAGTTGGTGCTGGAGATGAATCGACTGGGTATCATGATTGACCTTTCTCATATTACGGAGAAAGGTATGCTGGATGTGCTTGAAATCACAAGAGCCCCAGTAATTTTTAGTCACGCCAATGCACGGACCCTCACCGATACCGAAAGAAATGCCTCAGATCAGGTGCTTTTGAAGTTGAAGGAAAACGGAGGGTTGATAATGCTGACTCCGGTTAACTATTTTACCACACAAGAAGCTCATGATTATTTTTTGGTAAAGCTCGATAGTATCAAAAAGGTTTTCCAGCAAAAATATCCTGACCCATACCAGATGTCCAAAGAAGAAATCGAAAAGGCAGATGCTGAATGGGATACTTGGGAAGCAGCCAATCCCATGCCCAAAGTGACTGTCAAGGATTTTGCAGATCATTTTGACTATGTAAAAAATCTGATTGGTGTGGATCACATCGGAATCGGGAGTGATTTTGATGGGATGTCTTATTTGATCGAGGGGATAGAGGATGCCAGTACATTTCCGAATATTCTTTTAGAACTGGTCAATCGTGGATGGACGGAAAGTGAGTTGAAGAAGGTTACTCAGGAAAACTTTCTAAGGGTATTTGAAGCAGTGGAAAAGAAAGCTGGAGAATTACAGAAAATTGAGCAGCCTGGGATTGCTAAAGTGACATTTGATAAAGATGGTAAATAAATAATTTCACGCGGCGATCGCAACGAGTTTCACGTAAAGAGCGCGGCGTTTCTGCCATAAATCCTGCCCCAAACATCAGTAAATCTCAAAAAAATAATGGGTTTGTTTTGTTGTGATCGTTGCGATTTCCGTGGCGTCCAATACGTGAATCCAAAATCACTTAACTATGAAAAAGCTACTATTCTTTTCCTTTTGACCCTAATTAATTTCTCTTGCAAACAAGCATTTCCCGGTCGAAAGATTGTTTTCATCGATGCCATGCCGCTCAATTGGCAAGATGGAGGTATACATTGCAGCACACAGCAGGAACCCAAAAGGAAGGATGGTTGAAATAGAAAGAATTTTTCAAAATGCTTTCTTCAAAAACTATTTTTCGAAAGTGCTTTTTGTAAAAACCATCACATCATTAGGGTATTGTGGGCAAATCGAATTTCAGGGAAATTTAGGGGTATTAGTTCACCTATACCTTGTCCCGATGCTCGGGACAAGGAATTTAACGCAACGGGCTTCCGTCAAAATCGGATCGTTTGCTGCGTGAAATACAATATCCAAAAATTATGAAACCATTAATTACATCCCTTCTGCTTTTTTTGTTTTTCAACGATATTTTCGCGCAATCTGATGTTTTCCAGGCAAATGATCCATCAGGAATGGCCCACTGGGAGCCATTCATTGGCCAATGGAAAGGAATTGGCTGGCGATTGACAGAAGATGGTCAACAAACCGAATGGCATCATGCCTATACCATCCAATTTAAACTGGAAGGTAGATTGTTAATGCTGGAAAATACCACCACAGTTAAAGGCAAAGTTCATCATAAAAGTTTGATACTGGCAACTTATGATGCAAAGGCTATGGCAAAGTTTTTACTTTTGCTATAAATGTGGTGCCCCCTATCAAAATGACTTTATTGAGATTTAAAGCCTCGGTAATTTGTTGGTGGGTGGTTCGTTTGGTCATTTAATCACTGCTTTCCTTTAAATAATTAAACATTACTGCACAAATTTGATTGAAATTGTGCAGTCTGCTGCATAAAAAGCGTTAAATTCATTTTAATTCCTGGATGTTATTATCACTAGACCCATCAATTGCGTAGCCGTAAGATAACCAGGTGACCGGACTACTTCAATTTCGGCCCACCAATTAATAACTCCAACATTCTGATGTAAAACCTACCGCCCCGGTGGGGGCAAATACCAATAGCCCTTCAGATATTTACAATCTGAGATTTGCAATAAAATAAGAAATATACTCAGGGGTTTTTGTTGCCAGGTAATAAGGCATGTTCATCAGCATGTAAGGTTTACCACCAGGTGTCTTTACTTTTTCAATACTGAATGGGCCTGCATGCATTCGAACAGCATAGGGATGATCAGCTCTTTCCACAAACTGATGCAAGGATCGGAGCTTTCCTTGCTTGCCCGATTTAATCTCAATGGGAATGACATATTTTCCATAATGAAAAACCAAATCAACCTCTGAGCTGGAATCCTTTTCCTCCCTGACCCAAAAATGGGGTTGGTATCTGTTATTCAGTTCAATAGAGATTAATTGTTGTGTCACCAGTTGCTGAGAAATTCTTCCTCTGTGGATATCATTCATGTCCAGAATCTTCAACAAATCAGATTGCAGGGAAAGTGCATGGTTCAGAAGCCCCGTATCGAGAAACTGCAATCGGGGACGTTTTTTTCTATCGGTTGCAATGGGTGGTTTTAAGGATGTAGTAGGATATACCAACCTTATTATATTTGCCAGATCAAGAGCTCTCAATGCTTCACCTACTTCCCTTGAGCGATAATTGGATTGTCCAAATCCTTCAAATTTTATCCTGTCTGATTCTGATGGGGCTGAATCGATTACATGTCGCAGTATATTTCTTTCCGAAGTATTGCGCGAATATTTTTCAAGGTCATCCTTATACGTCTGCCAAAGATCATTATAGATTGGAATTAACTGGCTAATATTCTTATTTTCAATGTACTCTGAAACCACTTCAGGCATTCCACCCAGTATGGCATATTCATGAAACAGATTTAACAATGTTTGATGGGCATAATCCTGAACAGGAATTTGTTTTATGGCCTCAATGGCTGGCATCTGATGTAGGGCATGCAGATACTCTTCAAAATTTAAAGGTGAAAGATACAGATAAGATACCCGTCCAACAGGGAAACTGGCAACCGAATGCAGTGCAAAGTCAAGCAGTGACCCTGCCGCTATCAGGTAAATATCAGACCTTTCTTCAAAAAAATATCGCAATAAGGCTATGGCTTTAGGTGATTCCTGGATTTCATCAATAAATAATAGCACAGAACCACCTCCAATGGTTTTCCCTTTTAAAAGGTAAGCGGCATTCAGTATTTTATTTACATCATCAAGCTCAAACAAAGATCTCTCTTTATCCCGTTCAAGGTTCAGCTCAACAAAATGATCAAACTCTTGGGCAAACTGCCTTACTAAAGTGGTTTTTCCAACCTGCCTTGCACCCCGGATAATTAAAGGCTTTCTATTGCTGGATTCTTTCCATTCTTTTAAAGATTGGTAGGCTGTTCTCTTCAGTTCCATTTTTGGTATGATTTGTAGATTTTATAATCAATATCAGACACTAATTGTAACAAAGATAATGCATTTCAAAGCATTTTTTGTAATAAAGATAGGGTAATTTGTCAAAGGTTTTGTAACAAAGATGAGGCAATGTTACCCGGAGGTTTCCAATTCATTCGGAAGTTGGAAAGTCCTACCCCACCAGGAACTGGAAACTTGCGGAGCAATTTCCAGCTTCCGGGTAGAAAGTAGAAATAAATTCACAATATCCATCACATCATTAGGGTATTGTGGGCTTCCTGGATTTCAGGGAAATTTCGAAATGGTTTCACACAGACCCTGTCCCGAATTTCGGGACAGGGTCCGCGTGAACAAAAAATCATTAAACCATGAAAAACCTAACACTCTTTGCCTTATTGATATTGATCATTTTCTCGTGTAAGCAGGAGCGTAAGGACCCTGCTATTTTTTACTATCCCGCTGAATGGGAAACGCAAGAGGCCATATTGATAGGCTGGACAGAAAGGCAACCTAAGTTTTTTCCATTGGCAGTTGATGTGGCACGTGCGCTTGAAGGTTCTACACCGATCATTTTTGTTTCTGATACCAGTGAAAATCCTATGATTTTCAAGGAATACCTGTTGGAAAGTGGCTTAGATTCTGCAGCATATACTTTTATTTCTATACCTGTATGGCAGGCTGTAGCACTAAGAGATGTTGGCCCGGTGTACCTGATCAATGGGCTAGGAGAGAAAAAGGTCGTGGACTACAGGTGGTCATTCCAGGATTTTTTCGAACGATTTTTAATCGAGAAAGGTGTGGATCCGGACACAGCAAAGGCAGATGCATCTTTCTTCAACCGAAATCAAAAAACGGACAGTCTGATAGCTGTAAGAGATGGGTTGGAAGTAATTACCTCTTCGTTGAATATAGAAGGTGGTGCTATAGAAGTAAATGGTAAAGGAACGATGTTGTTGAATGAATATAGGATGCTAAAGCTCAATCCAACTTCGACCAAAACGAGTATTGAACAAGAATTAAAACGCACCTTGGGAGTCCATCATTTTATATGGGTTGGGAAAGGTTTGGTTGAAGACGGATATCCAACAGAATTCATTGTGCCAGGATATGTTGCCGTTGGTACCGATGGTCATACCGATGAATACATCCGATTCGCTGATGCTAATACCATCCTTCTGGCTTGGGTGGATGAAGAAGAAAAAGATTTGCATCCTGTTCATGCTGAAAACTACCGAAGACTACAGGAAACATATCATATTTTGGTCAACGCTAAAGATCAGGATGGAAAGCCATTCAAGATTATCAAAGTTCCTTTGCCGGATCTGCGGTACAGGCCTACTCTTATTGTGGAGGGCTGGGCAATGAATGATTCTACTATTGGGAAGGAGTATTTCCTCCCCAATCAAAAGGTGGAGTTAGGAGATACACTGCAATATCTTGCATCATCTTCATATCTCAATTTTTTATTTTCCAATGATAAAGTGCTGCTCCCCACCTATCTGCATGTAGGCAGTTCGCCTGAAAAAGAGGATCAGGTGAAAAAGATATTCACCCAACTATATCCAGAGAAAGAATTGGTTTGGATCGATGCGACAGTGTATAACTGGGGTGGTGGGGGTATTCATTGCTTTACTAAACAAATACCTAAAAATTAATAACTGATGAAAAAAATACTCAAACTAATTTTAGGTTTCATTTTCACCCTATCTGTTGGGCAATGTCAGCTCCATGCCCAGGACACCCTCTATGCCGATGCCGGGGGTTTCAAAATGCATATGGTTAAAAAAGGCAATGGCACCGGCCCAACCGTAATTATGGATAACGGAGGGGGCATGCATTTGGGATGGTGGGATGGGTTAGACGATTCACTTGCAAGGCAGGCTACCATAGTCACCTTTGACCGTGCCTTTTTGGGCAAATCCGGTAAGGGGAATACAGACAGATCGGGTGAGGTTGTGGCTGAGGAACTAAAACTTGCTCTCCAGGATGCCGGCATTAAGCCACCCTATATTTTGATAGGCTTCTCTCTCGGAGGTTACT
>JAFIEV010000002.1 GCA_020832305.1 Cyclobacteriaceae bacterium
TATTATATATTTTCTTTGTATTTCTTTTTTGGTGTTTCGCCTGTAGGCTGTAGTATGTAGTATTGAGATTTTTGATGTTTTATTTTAAAAAATTAAATTTTGACCAAAGACAAAAGTAACAACCCTCATCCCGCATCCCGCATCCCGCATCCGTCGTATAGCGACGATACTTGAACCTCATCCTCTAATCCTTTATATTAAAATTTTCTAATAAAAAGAAGACGGTTGTTTATAATAGAGTTGTAATTTAGATTTGAGAGATGAGATTGTATCTTACGACTGACAACTTTCCCTAAATATCCCTGCTTTTGATTGATGCACTGAAAAAACTATTCGAGATTCTTCCCTCGTCAGACCGCTGGAAAATGGGTGTGCTTTTTCTGCTGATGATGTTTGGCACGCTGCTGGAGGTGGCGGGCATCGGGATGCTGCCGGTGTTTGTGAGTGCGGTGTCTGACCCCTCATTTGTACTGGATAATGAATGGCTGGGGCCGGTGGCGGCTTCCCTGGGCATTGAAACCAGCCGCGACCTGCTCGTGTACGGCGGCATCGCCCTGGTGGCCATCTTTTTTGTGAAAACGGTCTATCTGATCTGGTTTAACTACATTAAAACAAAGTTTGTAAAGAACCGCTTTGCACTCATCTCCAACAACCTTTTTGAAACTTATCTTACGGCTCCATACACTTTTCACCTGAACCGCAATACATCAGAGTTGATCCGAAATGTAACGCTCGAAACAAGTTATATCTCAGGAAATATCATGATGCCTTTTTTAACTATTTTAATGGATAGCGTAATGGTGATCGGCATTTTTCTGCTGCTGATGGCAGTGGAGCCGGTGGTGACCCTCGTCTCGTTCCTGATTATTGGTGGTGGGGGCGGCCTTCTGCTGAAGCTGATTAAGGGCCGTCTTCGCTACTACGGCAAGAGTGCAAAGCGGGAACGGAAACGAATGATCCAGGGCGTGACCGAAGGGATTGGCGGCTACAAGGATGTAACGGTGATGAACCGCCAGAAGCGTTTCCTGCAGCGATTCAGGGGATTTGTGGCCAACATGACACGGGCGGAGATTTTTAAAAGTGTGAGTACCTACGCCAGCCGGCCGGTGATTGAACTGATAGCGGTGGCCGGGATGGTCTTTATTGCCGGTCTGATGCTGTTCCAGGGGCGGGAGATGGGCGCTATTATCCCGATTTTGGCGCTGTTTGGTGCGGCTGTGGTGCGGCTGATTCCCTCGGTCAGCCATATTATTACCAAGATTACAACCCTGCGCTATTATGCGCACTCCCTGGATTCGGTACACCGGGATCTCTCCTCCATGAAAGATCATGCGAATACGACTCGCTTTGAAAACCGCAGGACGGAAAAACTGCCGTTTGAACAGGAGATCACACTCAACAATGTGAGTTACCGCTACCCCGGGGCAGAAGGTGAAGCAGTAAAGAATATAAGCCTCTCCATTCCCAAAGGCTCGGCCGTGGGGTTTGTGGGGGAGTCGGGTGCAGGGAAATCCACCATTGTGGATGTGATTCTCGGCCTGCTGGAGCCGCAGCAGGGGCAGGTTTTGGTGGATGGCGTGGATATCCGGCAGCAGAAACGGGCCTGGCAGAACAACGTGGGTTACATCCCGCAGTTTATCTACCTGGCAGATGACACCATCCGGAATAATATCGCATTCGGCCTGTCGGATGAGGAGATTGAGGAAGAGAAAGTGGCAGCAGCCGTGGAAGCGGCCCAGCTTGACGCATTAATCCGTGAATTGCCGGACGGACTGGATACGGTGATCGGGGAGAATGGTGTGCGGCTCTCCGGCGGGCAGCGGCAGCGGATCGGCATCGCCCGCGCCCTCTACAACAACCCGGCTGTGCTGATTATGGATGAGGCCACCTCGGCTTTGGATAATATAACAGAAAAACAGGTGATACGCTCTATTGAAGCGCTGAAAGGGGAAAGGACCATAATTATGATTGCACACCGGTTAACAACAGTTCAGAATTGTGATATCATATATCATATGAAAAAAGGGGGAGTTTTTGAGGAAGGAGCTTATGAACTCTTAATGTCGAAGAGTGAAGAGTTCAGAAGGATGAATCTCGCAGAATTTTAATCTAATGCTGAATGACTGGTTATGAAGTCATATAGATGAAAATATATTACATGATCCAAAGCAAGAAACTATTGAGGAAGCTGATACCACTTCGATTGAGAAGAATTATTCTGAAACTACATCAAGGTTACATCTTCAATAAAACAATCAAAAAGGTTAGTATAAAACCGATGGTTGAATTGGATGACGATAAGGTTATACAAAATTTGATATACGGCTGGGGAAATCAGGGATGGTCAGCCCAAACAGATTATTTGAAATCCTGTATTCAATATGCAAAACAATCAAAAGGCCCTTTTTTGGAATGTGGTTCGGGTCTCACAACCATTGTTATTGGAATTATAGCTAAAATAAAGGGAGAAAAGCTTTATAGTCTGGAACATAACGAAGAATGGGCAAATCGCGTGAGATTATATGCAGAAAAACTTGGTCTGGATAATATTATTCTGGATACACACACTCTTAAGAATTATGGAGAATTTGATTGGTATTCTGTAAATAGAGAAAAGTTGCCAGCAAATTTTTCTTTCATTATGTGTGACGGACCTCCTGGTAAAACAAGAGGAGGTAGGATTGGCCTGATACATGTCCTAAAAGATAAGATGAAACCCGATACATTAATTTTATTAGATGATCTGTCGAGAGAAAGTGAAAAAAAACTAATTAATGATTGGAAGAAACTTATTAAAATGGATGTTGAATATTCGGGCTTGAATGATCCACACGCGATAATTAAAGTGAAACCAAATATTTAAAAAAATATTAATAAAGTTAACTTAACTATGGTATTATTCGAGGTTTTGCAGAATAATACTATAGTTTTTCACTTATGAAGTGAAATTTCTGTGAGTGAACATCAACATTAATTTTGAAAATTGGAGCATGTTAAATATTGGGCTTGTAAGAAGAATCTGAAACCGCTGTTTGTGTGTTAATTTTATAATAAAATTAGAGTTGGGAATTTACTAAATGTTGTCGGTGGCCAGACGTATCTTTATTAGTTTTCGTCAGATTATTCTGACAATCAGTGCGGTTTATACTCAGCGGCAATGGCTGGCCTCTGGATTATATATTGTGTCTGGTAAAGTTGCGATTCATCTGCAATACAGAAAGCAATTTAACGTGCTAAGCAAATCAAAAGGGGCAAGGCTTGCTCTAATAGTGCCTATATTTGCCATTAAGAATGGTTTTCGGAGAAAGAGTGCTCAAGCATTCTGTCGTGCTAACCCAGACTCGATTCTATTATTTAATTATCAAAAAAAGAAAGTAATAAGACTTGAACCAACTCCTCGTTTCACAATGCAATACTTTAAATACCGAGAGGAATTGCAGAAGGTACTACATGCACCAACGTTCAGTATCAGTGAGGACCGAATGACTCTTGTAGAAAGCTGGCACAAGGGGCCAGTGCTCGCAAGTCTTCCTGAAACTATTCGGATTAAATACGTGAAACAAATCATCGAGGATCTGATAAAAGCTATTTCATCAAACAGCAGGCCAATTGAGCCTTTTGAATTGAAAAAAATTATAACCGATGAGAATTTTAAAGAGGCTCTCAATAGGTTTGAGATTAATGAAAAAGATGCAATAAATATACTTGCCCGTATACCTGTAGTCCCCAGCCATGGTGACTTGGGGACTCATCATATTTTGATTGAACAAGAAAGTTATATTGTTATCGACTGGGACTTCGAGTTGGTTGCAAAGCGTCCAGCCTGGTATGATATACTGTCATTTTTTGAGATGGATATTAAGCTGCGCCAAGGTTGGGTAGAAGGTGAATTCGATAAGCAAATACGGGCATTACAGTCTGTAATCGGTTTTGTTGATATATATATTATTCGAGTTGTGTTACCGCTTGCATGGTCAGTAAGCTTTTGCAGTACAAGACCTTTACCACATCAAAAGATAAGAGAAAATAAAAAAAAAGTTTATTTAGAACGGTGGTGCGATTCTTTTGATAAGTTCGGCGAACATTATCGAGTTTGAAATAAACAAAAAGTTATAGTTGAGTACAAATTTTAATGAAGAAAAAAATAATAAGGTGGTTAAGAATATTTCTCAATTATGAATGGTGGGTGGCTAATATTCATAAATTCAAAAATGCAAATAACTTGGATAATTGTACTCTTTTGAATGATGCAGATACAATTGATTATCTTCTAAATACCAAGAAATCATTTATAAGATGGGGTGATGGTGAAACAAATATCTTGATGGGCGGAGATCTTTCATTCCAAGAATATGATAAAGAACTTGCTCGAGATTTAAGAAAATTATTAATTGACAGTCAAAATGGGACGAAACTTTTATTAGGCATTCCTCACAGGTATTTATCTGTGACTAAAAGTGAATTTCATAAACAAGATAAAAGATTTGTAGGGCTATGGTACAAGTCAAGATATATATTTGATAAGTATGTTTTAGAAAATAATATTTATGGTGACGCTTTTGTTTTTAGAAAGGAAAGTCCTTTAACTCGAGAAACTGTTAGCCAGTTGTGGTCAAAAAAGAAAATAATATTAGTATCATCAAAATCTGAGCATATAAAAAAAATATATAATGCAAATCAAGGAAATGGTATTATCCAAATATTATGCCCCTCAAAAAATTCATATTCTTATTTAGATGATATGTATCAAAAAGTAAAAGAAGCTATTAATAATAGCGTAGCAAATGGAAATAAAATAAGTGATATAATGGTATTAATTTCTTCAGGGCCAGGTGGTAAAGTTTTGGCTCATCAATTAATAAATGATGGATATAAAGTTGTTGATACTGGTCATTATTTTACATGGAAAGCATAAATTGGAAATAAATGAAAATACATAATCATGTATGACTGTGTATTAAGTATCTATTAATCGAAATCTCAATCTTTTTCATTAAATAAATATTATTTATTAATAAATAATGAATGTTGTAATATTATTTGTACGATAAGGTATAAAATGAAACATTTATAAATAAATTTATAATTGTCAATACTGAAATAATTTAATTTGTCATTTGATGAAATTCGAAGATACTAAAGTATGAAAAAAGTATTAATATCAACTCCTTTTTTACACCATAACTATTTGCCATGGGTTAATGCTTTTAAAAAAAACAATATAGACGTTTCATTTATTTCACTATCTGACACATTAAAATATGAAGATGATATAAAAGTTTATTACTTAGCAAAAGGTATTGGTAGGATTGGAAAAATTTTTTATTGTCCAAGTTTAATTAAGCTTTATAAAATAGTTAAAAGTGAACAACCTGATTTATTTATAGCTAGGGATCTTTCACTCACCAATATATTTTTATCAAAAATATCTAAATTTATTTTTGGGTCAAAAGTTATTTATTATGATCAAAATGATGTTGTAGTATCACATAAATTTCGTACAATTTCTAAAATATTTATATCAAATACTTTAATAACCACGGCTAAGAAATATAATATAAATTCACCTGAACAAAAAAATAATAATTATTTTATTCCTTTTTGCATTGAAGGGAGAACTACAATTGATGAGATAAAAGGCAAATTAAATAATTTGAAAAAAATAAGAATCGTAACAGTAGGAAAGCTATATGTTGAGAGAAAAAATTTGTTACTCTTGCTCAAATCGATTGAATATTTACTTTTAAAAGATAAAGTTGAATTAATAATTGTTGGAAGATTAATGGGGTATCATAATGATACTTCTAAAATATTATTTTCTAGAATAAATTTCTTAAAATCAAAAGGTGCAAAAATTGAATTGTATATTGATTTAAAACAAAAAGAGGTATTTAAGCAATATAAGAGGTCGCATTTATTTGTATTATTAAGTGAAAATGAACCAGCATCAATTTCTCAATTTGAAGCTATGTCTTATGGCTTGCCAGTCATTTTATCGTGTGATAATGGTACTTGGTATGCTGTAAAAAACGGGTATAATGGATACTTGATTAAGCCTGATAAAAATGAAATATATAAGATAATATCCAAATTAATATCCGATAAAAATAGATTGAATAAAATGTCTTTAAATTCACTCAAATTGATTAATAACAAATATTCCATCGAGTCATTTATGCATAGAATAAAAAATATATATAAAAATATATGATTAAGGGTGTTGAACTAAATTCAACCTCTATCTCAAAAATGAAGTTTTAATGAGGTTGGTAATACGAAAATATATAACAAATGAAGCGAATATTAATCGTTTCTAATTCTTTTTATCCAAAAAACTCACCTAGGTCATTTCGAACTACTGAACTGGCCAAAGAATTCGCCCGTCAAGGGCATGATGTCACAGTATTAACTCATAAAGATTTCTCTATACATGAGCCATATGCAAATAAATATGGAATAATACTAAAAGATATGGGGGGAAGGGGCTTATCAAAAATTGATGCACACCAAAAAGGTTTTTTAAGATTGGTAAAAAAAATGGTGAAAAGAGGTCTGGAACAGTTTTTATATTACCCAAGCATTCAGTTGCGACAGATTGTTTATAATTCAGTTAAAAATGAGGAAGGCTATGACTTAATGATCTCTATTGCTGCTCCACACTCGGTTCACTGGGGAGTGGCCAAGGCATATAGTAAAGGTTACCGGCCTGCCAAAACATGGGTTGCAGACTGTGGTGATCCATTTATGTTTGCAGATAATATGCACTACAAACGCCCTTTCTATTTTTCCTGGTTTGAGAAAAGCTTTTGCAAAAAAGCGGATACGATTACCGTACCTACTCAAGACGCTATTGAAGGGTATTACCCGGAGTTCCGGGATAAAATAAGGGTGATACCCCAAGGATTTCGTTTTGAAGAGGTAAAAATTGGAAAGCAGGAGAAATTAAATGATGCACCTGTGTTTGCTTATGCTGGAACTGTGGTTGTAAAGCGACGGGATCCCAGGAATTTGGTACGGTATCTCCTTTCAAAAAACATCGATTTTACCTTTTATGTATATACTCAGAACCATTCACTGCTCGCGGAATATGAAAAAAAACACCCGGATAAAATCATTCAAAAAAAGTATATCAACCGTCTGGAACTTCTGAAGGAACTTAGTAAAATGGACTTTATGCTGAACTACGAAAATAAGGGCAACACACAAACACCCAGTAAACTGATTGACTATGCCATCCTGGATAAACCGATTCTATCTATTCAAGTCGGGAACCTGGACACAGAGTTGGTCGATCAGTTTATGAAAGGGGATTACTCACGCAAGTACATTGTAGGTGATGTGGAACAGTATCGGATTGAACATGTAATAAATAAGTTCCTAGAACTCGCAGACGGATGAACTCTTACCAAAAAAGAGTCGAAAGGCTACAAAAACAATCAATAGACAATAGTACAGACCTTTCTGGTAACGTAAAAGTAATATTTCTTTTTTTAGTTCAGCCTTTTGTGTTATTTTTGTTTTCTTTAAGAAAATACAAGGCAAATTGGGCGAAAAATGCTTTGTGGCTGTTTACCTTTTTCTACGGGCTTACCTTTGCTATTTCTCCGGACAGTAGCGCCGACTCTGTCCAATATGCCCAGCGACTTGTAGATATGCATAGTTACGGGTGGGATCTGAACCGCATATTTGTTACGGTTTATGCGGTAGACGGTTTCCGGGATATCTTTCAGCCACTGCTTACATTTATAGTCTCACGTTTTACGGACAATTACACCATCCTGTTCGGTCTGTTTGGTTTGTTTTTGGGGTACTTCTATTCCCGTAATATCTGGACACTGATCGAATACTCCGGTGACAGACTTAACATGTATGGAGTACTGTTGCTTGCAGTCTTTGCATTTATTGTGAGTATCTCGAGCGGCATCAACGGGGTTCGGATGTGGACGGGCGCTCATGTTTTTATCTTTGGCTGTTTTCGCTACCTTCTTGATAACAAGCAAAACGGCCTGTTGATTGCGGCTTCAGCAACACTGGTACACTTTGCTTATATCGTGCCATCGCTTTTACTATTGGGTTATATGCTTGTTGGCAACCGACTGTTTATCTATTATGTTATTTTTGTGATCTCATACTTTATCTCCGAATTGGATTTTGAAATTGCAAGACAGATGGCTGTTTTTCTTCCGGAAGTGTTTCGGGAAGGAACAACAGGGTACATAAGCGAAGCAGTGGAACGCAGGGTACAGGCTGGAGTTGGGCTACAAAGAGAAAGGTCCTGGTTTTTGGTTTGGAATAGTATATTATTTCCCTTGAGCATTTTTTTGATGGTTTCATACATATTTCTCTTTAAAAGAAAAGTGATCCAAGGAACTATTGCAGAGAACCTCTTTGGTGCCGGTCTGTTATTCTATGGGGTGTTTAACATATTAGGGTATTATCCATCAGTTCATCGCTATCTGAGTCCAGCTGCTATGCTGCTGTTCGCTTTTTTCTTTTTATATGTACAGCATCAGAAAGATCGCAATTTTAGATGGCTGATATTAATTGTTTCTCCTGCTCTACTACTCTATTTGGCCATCAATTTCAGATTACTTCTAGAGTTTGCAAGTTTTCTTTGGTTTATAGGTAATCCGATTTTAGTACCCTTTATCGATGCTGATATGGGATTGTATGAGTTCATTCGCCAGTATATTTAATAGCCCAGCTTTTTTATTTACTGTAAGAGATAGTGTTATATCAATTAAGGTATTATGAAAAAAAAGAACGTTTTATTTATACTGCCATCGGTTAATGCTGGTGGAGCAGAAAATTACGCTCTACGTTTCATCAATTTTTGTGGAACTGAAAAGTATAAATGGACCATACTAACACCAAATACTAAGAGAGGTGACCTCCATGACAATTTTTTAAACTTTGGGTGTGACGTTATTTATCAAAGGCTTGGGTATGTGAATACTGTTACTTTCCTAAAATTTTACAGTTTAATTAAAATCAAAAATTTTGATACAGTTTGTTCATTTATTGGAAATTTTGGAGGGGTTCCGCTAACGATTGCCCGAATAGCAGGTGTAAAAAACAGATTAGCCTGGCATCGACGGTCAACAAACGCATTCAAAAATACATTCGGTAGGAACATGTATAACAGAATATCAAATTGGCTGATCAGGCTGAATGCTACCTCCATATTGTCAAATAGCAAGTTTGCATTGGATCAGTTTTACGGCAGTTATCAAAATAATGATGAACGTTTTCAGGTCATCCCGAATGGTGTTAATCCAACTTTGGTAACAACTCAATTGACAAAAGAAGAGGCAAGGCAAAAGCTGGGTTTGCCTGCCGATAAATTTATTATTGGACACGTTGGTAGGTACGATCCGGCCAAGAACCATGAAACGATTTTTAAAGTAGCCACAAAATTTAAAGAAAAAAGCAGAGATGTTACTTTTTTATTTTGTGGCAGGGGCACGGATTCTCAGGGTTTTAAAGCAAGACTTGAAGATTATGGAATCAGGGATCTATGCTATTGTCTGGGTTTAACAGAAAATATCGCTATAGTATATAAAAGTATGGATCTGTTTTATTTTCCATCTATAACGGAGGGTCAACCAAATGCCTTGATAGAAGCTATGCTTTCAGGGGTTTCTGTTTTGCCGTCTGAAATCCCACCAATTCTGGAAGTTCTCCCTGAACATGCAAAAAATAAGATGTTTGGTCCTTATGAATGGGAAAAAGCTCATAATAAAATTGAACAGATGAAAATGAATGAAAATATAAGGATGGAATTCATCTTCCAGTTATGGGCCGAAAAAAAATTTAATGAAGAAAAATGTTTTGAGCCATTCAGAAAAATAATCACGCAAATATAATGAAATCCTTATCAGATAAAGTATATGAAAATTCACCAAGCAGCATTCAAAATATACTAATAAGCTTATATAACATAAGAGCTTCTAAGAGAAGGTATGGGCAGTATTATAATGATGAGATTGATTTTCTTGAAAAAAACAAATTTGCAACGAATGATGAGATAAAAAAAATCCAATTTGAACGTTTAGTTGACTTTTTAAAGTATTCTAAAAAAAATTCAAATTACTATAGAAATATTATTGCAGATGATTTTTTTAAATCATTTCAGTCAGTAGATGATTTACGGCAGTTGCCGTTTCTGACAAAGAACGACATTATCCAAAATTTTAATGAAATTGTTACTATACCAAAACGTAATGCAGTAGTAGCAAACACGGGTGGTACTACCGGTGCTTCTCTCAAGGTTTTTTACACAGTTGCTGATAACCAACGGCGTTTTGCCCATGTGGATTTTCATCGTAAAAAAAGAGGGTATGAATTAGGAGAAAAAACAGCCTGGTTTAGTGGTAAAAACTTTTTAAGTGGCAGAGATATAAAAAGAAACAGGTTTTGGAAGACCGACTATTATAATAATGTAAGATACTATTCTACTTTTCATATTAATTATTCAAGTGTTGAGTATTATCTGGAAAACCTTGTAAAATACAGACCACGTTTCTTAATAGGTTTCCCATCCAATATGTTTGAACTTGCACAAACAGGGTTAAAGAAAGGAATTGATTTTCCTGCATCAATAGAGGCTGTTTTTCCAAACGCTGAAACTATAACACCCGACATGAGAATTTCTATAGAAAACTTTTTCAAAGCTCCAATATTTGACCAGTATGGTTCATCTGAAGGTGCCCCATTTATTTTTGAAACAGGCAATGAGAATTATCACTTTGATGCTTTTTCTGGCATTTTTGAAGTTTTGGATGATGAAGGACTCCCTACAGATGAAGGCAGGTTGGTTGTAACATCTTTTTTTACTAAAGGAACACCACTCATCAGATATGATATTGGTGATATCGTGAGATTAAAAAAAAGTGATACTGATTTTACTTCAGTTGAGAGAATTATCGGTAGAGAAAGTGAATTTATTTACTCTGAAGAAACAGGGAAAATAAATGGCGTTAATCTCAATAATTGTACTAAGAAAGTAAAGGGAGTAATGCGCTTTAAAGTCGTTCAAAACTCTTTAAACAAGCTGGACTTATATCTGGTAATTGACGAAAGAAAGTTCTCTCAATCTGAAAAAAACAACTTTATATCGAATATAAGGCAAAGAATCGGAAGTAACATGTCATTAAATGTAGAGATAGTTGATTCCATTGATAAAGAAAAAAGTGGAAAATTTAGGTTTATAGAAAATAATGTCAAAAATCAATTGCCTTCTTAAAACCTGAAATAATGAACAATAAACGAGTCTTATTTGTACATGACGGGCCTGTCATCAGGGATGAAGAAAATAACTATTATGGTGTAAGTATAAATGATAATTTAGTTCAAAGATACAATCATTTAGGTAAGTATGTTACTCTTATAATACGAGTAAAGAGTTTGAATAAAATAAATAGATCAAAGTATAAAAAAATTTCTTCCAAGAACTTTAATATCATTGAAATACCCAACTTTAAATCTCCTGTCAAATTTTATTTTAATTTCCGAAATGCCAAAAAAATTATTCATAATGCTGTACGGGAACACGACATAATCGTTGGCCGGCTGCCCAGTGCTGCCGGTACTTTGGCCGTACAAGAAGCAAGAATAAATCACAAACCCTGTCTGGTTGAATATGTAGCCTGTACGTTTGATGCTTACTGGAATTACAATTGGCAGGGTAAGCTGATCGCTCATTATAAAATGTACCAGCAAAAAAGAGTCGTAAAAGATTGTACGCATGTGATTTATGTGACCAGGGAGTTCCTCCAAAACAGATATCCCACAAAAGGGAAGTCCATTTCCTGTTCTAATGTTGAGTTAAAGGTGATCAACCCAGAGGATCTTCGTTCAAAGCTTACAAGATTGAAAAAAACCGGTAAAACGTTGACAATCGGAACTGTGGCCGCCCTGGATGTTCCATATAAAGGCCAGGCTGATGTTATTCAGGCATTGGCAAGGTTGAAGAAAAAGGGTATTGTTTTTAATTATAAATTGGTTGGCCAAGGAGATCCAACTACATTACAGGGTTTAATTAATAAATGTGATTTACAGGAGCAGGTAGAAATTATTGGTGCACTGAAGCATGATGATGTATTCAGGTTTCTGGTGGATTTAGATCTATATATACAGCCCAGCAAACAGGAAGGGTTGCCGAGGGCACTTATTGAAGCGATGAGTAAAGCCTGTCCGGCATTGGGTGCGCGGACTGCCGGTATTCCCGAACTGCTTGAAGATGAGTATGTTTTTGAGCCGGGCTCTGTTGAAGAAATAATGGTGAAGCTCGAAAACATAAATTATAACTGGCTGGCTGAACAAGCCCAAAAAAACTTTGAAACTTCAAAAGAATATCAAAAAGATATTCTTGAAGAGAGGCGGTTGCAATTTTATCAGGAGTTTCTGATTGATTACGGTTTATGAAATCACAGGGATCAAAAAAACTGATTGTTGGAATTACAGCTCCACCCAGTGTTGAGCTGCTTCATGGACAGCTGAAGTTTTTAAAAGAACACGGATATGATGTATTCCTTCTTGCCCCAGACCATGAAAGAGTGCGAGTGTTTTGTGAGAAAGAAGGGGTGGGTCATATAGATATAAAAATTGAAAGGAATATTTCATTTTGGAAAGATCTGTTTACCCTATTCTCTCTCATCCATATTTTTTTTCGTGAAAAGCCGGATATCATCAACCTCGGAACACCAAAAATCAGCCTGTTGGGAATGATGGCCGCGTTTCTAAATCGTGTACCATTACGGTTATATACATGTCGTGGTTTTAGATTCGAACATGAAACGGGTTTCTTTAACAAGGTTCTGATCACAATGGAAAAAATTACTGCGGCTTGTTCGCACAAAGTATTTTGTATTAGCAAATCAGTGAGAGATCTGGGAGTTCATGAAGGTATTTTCAAAAAAGAGAAAACGGAGTTAATAGGCAAGGGAAGCAGTAATGGCTTAGATCTCAAACTTTTTAACCCGGAATCACTAAAACTAAATTTCTGCGAAAACATCCTTGATGAATTTGATTTAAGAAGTAAGTTCATCTTCGGATATGTGGGACGGATTGTTGACCGGAAAGGGATCAAAGAGCTTTACCAGGCATTTGATTTGATCTATTCGAAAAATAAAAATACAAGGTTACTTGTGGTGGGAAGGCCTTTTTGGGACCAGGTTTCTGACCCCGGGTTAATTGAATCGATGGAGAAGCATCCCGGTATTATCATGGCCGGTTTCCAAAAGTTTGAACGGGTGCCTTATTTTTTAAAATCCATGGACTGTTTTGTACTGCCTGCCTGGTGGGAGGGCTTTGGAAATGTGTTGATACAGGCTGCCGCTATGGGAGTGCCAATCATTTCAACAAATGCGAGTGGATGCAAGGATGCAGTCAATGACGGGTTCAACGGTATATTGGTGGAAAAGAAAAATGTCGCAGAATTGGAAAAAGGAATGGATTGGATGTTGAGTAATGAAAGTGAGCGGTTAAGAATGGGAAAAAACGGCATATCATGGAGCCGTCATTTTAAACCGGAAGTGATCTGGGAAGGTTTACACCAAATTTATCAGCAATAATTTTCAGGAATGATTTCAAAGCTTAAACGCGCATTGGTAGATAATCTTAAAAACATCCCCGGCTGGAAAACCCGTCGCAAAATTGTGGTATTTTCTATTGATGATTACGGGAATATTCGGCTGGACTCCAGGCAGGCCAGGGAAAACCTTCAGCAAGCCGGAGTTCCGCTCAATGGCCGGTTCGACGCGTATGACACACTCGGAACCCGGCAGGATCTGTCCATGCTGTTTGATGTGCTGAGTTCGGTGAAAGACACGCACGGGCGAAGTGCTGTTTTTACTCCGTATGCTTTGCCGTGCAACATCCATTTTGAGGAGGCACTGAAGCAGGGCCGCTATGTGTATGAAACGCTCCCCGAAACATACTCGAAACTGGCTGCAGAACAGCCCGAAGCATACGAAGGCGCCTGGGATCTCTGGTACGAGGGCATCCGGGCCGGATTCATGAAACCGCAGTTTCACGGCCGGGAGCATCTGAATATCGACTTGTTCAACCGAAAGCTTTCCCGCAAAGATGAAGATATCATGGCCAATCTTCAAAACCGGAGTTATGCGGGCATTCAGAAAGATAAAGAGTGGCCAACGGTGGGTTTTACGCATGCTTTTTCTTTCTGGAAGGAAGAGCAGGTCAGCGGCCACAAAGCGATCCTGGAGGATGGGCTGAACAGGTTTGAGGAGGTGTTCGGTTTTCCAACCACGGTTTTTACTCCGCCGGCGCAGCAGCTTCATCCGAAGCTCTACACATATCTGGAACAGAGCGGTGTGCAGGCGATTGACAAACCGCTGCTGGCGAACAGGCATACCGGCGAAGGGAATTTTAAAAAAGAGTTCAACAAAACAGGCAGAAAAAAAGGGCAGGGGCATGTTACCCTGGTGCGAAATGTGGTCTTTGAACCGAACAACGGAAATGCCGATCATGTGGGCAAAGCACTGTCACAGATCGAAGCGGCGTTTCGGTGGAATAAACCGGCCAACATCAGCTCACACAGGGTGAACTTCTGCGGCCACATCGACCCCCGCAACCGCGAAAAAGGCCTGGGCGACCTGAAAGAGCTGCTAAATCGAATCACAAAAAAATGGCCCGACGCAGAATTCCTAAGCGCAGACGAACTGGCAAAATTAATCGAAAAGAATTAACCACGGAGGGCACAAAGGACACAAAGGGGAGGATTAGATTTAAATATTAGCTGAAAAACAATATACTTAGTGCTCTTCGTGATTAAAAAAAAATAATAGGAACCACGGAGAACACTAAGGACACAAAGAATTGAATGAAGGAATAAATTCTAATTAAGGCTTACAATAAAAACCCTTATTGCTCTTTGTGCCCTTTGTGGTTAAAAAAACACGAACCACGGAGAACACCAAGTACACAAAGAATTGAGTGAAGGAATAGATTTAAATAAAAGCAACACCTATACCCTTAGTGCTCTTAGTGTCCTTTGTGTTTAAACAAATACGAACCACGGAGAACACCAAGGACACAAAGAATTGAGTGAAGGAATAAATTTTAATAAAGGCTAAAATATCAAACCCTTAGTGCTCTTTGTGTCCTTTGTGGTTAGTCCCTTTGTGGTTAACAATACGAACCACGGAGAACACCAAGGACACAAAGAATTGAGTGAAGGAATAAATTTTAATAAAGGCTAAAATATCAAACCCTTAGTGCTCTTTGTGTCCTTTGTGGTTAACCCCCTTGTGGTTAAAATTATATTATTATGATAGAGGAAAACAGAATAGCTTCTGGAATAGTCAATGCAGCTATCCGGGTCCATAAACAATTGGGGCCGGGATTGCTGGAATCAGCATATCAGGCGGCTCTTGTTCATGTACTTTTAAAAGAAGGATACAAAGCAGAGAAAGAAAAAATTCAGCCGATCAGATTTGAAGATGAAATTATTGATGCTGGTTACAGAATTGATGTAATGGTAAATGACAAAGTCATCGTAGAGTTAAAGGCAGTTAAAGAATTTAATAAAATACACATTGCTCAATTGATTACTTACCTGAAGCTGTCTCAATGCAAATTGGGTTTACTTCTTAATTTCAATGTTCAATTAATGAAACACGGAATCAAAAGAATCATTCTATAAAGAAAAGAGTTAACCACGGAGGGCACAAAGGAATTAATGAAGGTTGAAATTTGAGTAGAAACATATTCCCATAGTGCTCTTAGGGTCCTTTGTGGTTAAAAAAACGAACCACGGAGAGCACAAAGGACACAAAGGAAGGAATAGATTTAAAAAAAAGCAACAACCATACCCTTAGTGCTCTTAGTGTCCTTTGTGGTTAAACAAATACGAACCACGGAGAACACAAAGGACACGAAGAATTGAATGAAGGAATAGAGTTAAATA
>JAFIEV010000004.1 GCA_020832305.1 Cyclobacteriaceae bacterium
TTGCTCTCCAGGATGCCGGCATTAAGCCACCCTATATTTTGATAGGTTTCTCTCTTGGAGGTTTCTATATCAAGGCTTTTGCAAGAGCCAATCCTGATGATACCGAAGGTTTACTATTGATTGACCCTTTGAATACGGAGGCTTTTTACAGGGATTTTAAAGCAGATTTTCCGGATGTCTATCAATGGGAAGCTGAAACGTATCCACCTAAAGAAGAAGATACCAATTTTCATGAAGGCGTATTTGTTTTTGGAGATGTGTTTGGTAATGACAGTATACCTGCTCATGTTCCAACCATCTTGCTAATTTCAAAAAAATCAAGCGAAAAAGAAATCCCTGAAATACCAGATTTAAGAGAGAAAAACAGGGCTTTACAGGAATTATGGGCGCAGCATTTGCAACAATGGGCAGCCGACTATCCCTTGGTGAAAACCATCGAAGTTTCTGATGCTGGCCATTATATTCACTGTTCCAGAATGGATGTGGTACTGGAGGCATTTAATGATTTATTGCAAAGCATAAAAAACTAAAAACATGAACACACTCAAATCAATACTCAGCAGCCTGATAATCATCTTTGCAATGGCAGCTTTACTAATTTCATGCAGCGAAAAACCTGCGGTATCCACTTTCCAACAGGAAACAGACGCCTTTATCGAAAAAAACATGAAGGAGCTCCACATACCCGCAGTTTCCTTTGCGGTAATGCAAAACGGAGAATATATTTCCAGTGGGGTATACGGATTGGCTGAGGTGGAATTGAATGTGCCTGCCAATGAACACACACTCTTCAATGTAGGCTCGGTGGGCAAAACCTTCACCGCAACAGCTATCATGGTATTGGAAGAAGATGGCAAACTTTCCATCAAAGATCCCATTGGGAAACATCTGGAGGGCATTCCGGCAAGCTGGGACAATATCACGATAGAACACCTACTCAACCATACTTCTGGCATCAAAGATTATGTTGCAGATTTCCCGGGCTACACCCTTTTACCCAATATTGACCGGGCGGTGGAGTTGACTCCCGAGCATTACATTGAGATGTGTACTATCAACCCGCTCAACTTTCCTACCGGAACTCGCTTTGCCTATTCCAATTCTAATTATGCTCTATTGGGTTTTATCATTCGTAAACACATCGACACTTCCATGGATGAATTTATACGCAAACGTGTGTTTGAACCGGCCGGTATGATGGACACCCGCTACGAAGCGGCTAAAGAACTGCGAGCCAACCGAGCCAAAGGTTATCATAAAGACAGTACGGGGGTTATCAACGGTGATTTGATTTCTGATTTCTATTCCACTATTGGTGATTGTGGTATTCTTACCTCCGGAAAGGAACTGGCCAAATGGGGGCCTGCATTGGCCGACGGAAAAGTGATTTCCAAGACACAGGTAGAAAAAATGTGGACGAAGCATCAATTGAATAATGGTAAACTTTCTCAAGAGGACTATATAACTTATGGTTTGGGTTGGCGAATAGATGATGTTTTGGGTAGCCCGGAATTTGGTCATAATGGTAGTTTTAGAAAAGGTTATCTTGGTTTCTATCGCTATTACCCCGAGCATGATTTGTCTATTGCTATTATGATGAATCAGTGGTCAGAAATGGGTAAGAGCTTCCTCCTTTTTGGTTCTTTGGCAGAATCCTTCCTTCCTGATGACTTGAAATTTACAGGTCGCCAAACCATTGAAGGGGAATTGGCGGATCAATGGAAAGAACAAATAAAAACCTTCGGCACCCTCCTTTCAGAAAATGAAGACTTGTCACCTATAGTCGAGAAGGTGTATGCCGATATCATCGCAGATGAATATGCTGATTTCAGTAAAAAATGGGGAGAAAACATTGTAGCTGCCGAAAGGCATTTCCTGGGTGAGTGGGATGTAAGTCAAAAAAAGGTCATTAAACACGGACAAAAAGTGAAAAAAATAGGGCTGTTCAGAGAATTCTCTCCTGAATTATCGGAAGACTGGGATACATATATCACTGTGTATTTGAGTGAATCAGGTAAAATTATTGGTGTGAGTGATAAGTATTTAAAAAAGGATTAGGTATGAAAACACAACACTCCCGTTTTTACCTGATTTTGACTATAATACTATTACTTTTTGTTCTGCTTGGTTTCACCAGGACCTTCTATCTGCGACCCTTCTTCGAACAACCCGAACGTTGGCAACTCGACCGACTTCCTACGGTGTATGTTATTCACGGTATTATACTGACTGCTTGGTTTTTGCTCTTGGTGATACAGTCGGCACTTGTGAATGTACGTAAAGTTGCAGTTCATAAGAAGTTGGGATATGCGATGGCTGTTTTAGCGGTATTGGTCGTGTTTACCAGTATACTTGCAGTGTTAGATTCTACGCCAAGGTCTATCCGGATGGGGCTTCTGGATCCTGAAAATATGGATGATATGAGGGGACAGTCTATCCCCTTATTTCTTGATCTTTTATCATTGGTGGTTTTTACGATTGCCATTGGCGCTGCTATGGTTTTCAGGAAAAATCCAGTATTGCATAGAACCGCTGTATTGATTGGCTCAATGGCTTTTATGGTAGTTGCCCTGGTAAGAGCGACATTTTTTGTTTTTCCAGATTCTGGTATGTTGCTTCCAGCAGTCTTGTTTTTTCTATTGCCTATTCTCTTAGTGGTTCATGATTGGATACTTTTTAAGCGTTTCCCGAAGTATGCTATAGGGGGATTTATAATACTAGGGTTAATGGTTCCGCTTGCTTTCTTTATTTCTTCAACCGATTGGGGCTATCAATTTTTCTTAGCCTATCTCAGTGGGCTAGAAAGATAAAAACTAAGTATCAGCGAAGGTTACTAAGATTAGTTCTTTGTCACATCATTAGGGTATTGTGAGGTGGCTAGATTTCATGGAAATTTAGAAATGGGTTCATGCGGACCTTGTCCCGAGGATCGGGGGAGCGCAACGGATTTAACGCAACGGACGCAACTGGGGGATATAAATAATAAAGTGTTCTCCCAAGGTTCGGGACAAGGTATGCGTGAAATAAAATATCTATAAACTATGAAATCATTATTCGCCTCCCTACTGCTTTTCTTGTTTTTCAGCTATGGCTTTGCGCAGTCTGATGCTTTACAATCTAAAAATCTATCAGGAATGTCCCAATGGGATCCTTTTATCGGCCAATGGATAGGAATCGGCTGGCGATTGACAGAAGATGGGCAAAAAGCCGAATGGCATCATGCTTATAATATCCAATTCAAACTGGATGGAAGACTGCTCCAGTTGGAAAATACAACCACAGTGAAAGGAGAGACTCACCATAAGAGTATGATCTTGGGAACTTATGATGCAAAAGCCGATAACTTTCTGCTTCGAGTTTACTCTACCATGACACCAGAGGGTGAATACTCTGGTGCTTTTGAGGATGGGGTTTTCATCTATTTCATGAATAAAAATTTACGATTTACCATGATGGTGAATGAGCAGGGACAAATCTTTGAAAGAGGAGAAATGAGAATGGGGCAGCAATGGATGCAGGTTTTTGAAATGTTATCTACTAAACAAAATTGATATGACAACACATCACTCCCGCTTCTACTTACTCATCACCATTTTATCTTTAGTGATGGTACTTTTAGGATTTGGCCACAGCTTTTTTCTCCGGTCATTTATTGAGCAGCCTTTTTTCTTGAAAGATTTACCTGTCGTTGTGTATCTCCATGGGGGAGTTATGACCATCTGGTATGTCATGATGGTGGCACAATCTGCTTTGATCAATGTGAAAAAGGTGAAACTACATATGGCCATGGGTTGGGGATTGGTAGCCATTGCTAGTTTCGTGATCATTTCAGGACTCATTGTAAATGCAGGGGTGTTTCCCAGGTGGCTTGCTTTAGGATTTCTGAACCCGGCCAATGAGGGCATGATGAGAATGGCTGCCGGTTTTTGGACCTACGATCAGACTGCTTTAATACCCTTTGGACTAATGGTAGCCACAGCTGTTTATAATAGAAAAAATATGGTCATCCATAGAAGCATGATATTAGGTGCGTCCATCTTGCTTTTAAATCCTGCAATCTTCCGGATGACAGGTTGGATGTTTCCGAGCTTTGTACTGCCAAGTGCAACCATAATCTATCTGCTATTTCCCATATCTTTAATGGCGCACGATTGGGTCAGGCATAAAAAATTTCCGGTGTATCCGTTCATAGTTTTAATGGCTGTTATTGCCCTCGCCTTTTTGATGATTTGGCTGCCCTCCACAGATTTTGGGATGAACTTGTTTAAACAATCAATCAGACTATAAACACTATGAAACAACAACACTCACGCTTTTACCTGATCATTACCATCCTTCTTCTTCTGGTGGTGCTACTTGGCTTTGGCCCAAGATTTTATTTGAGACCCTTTTTTGAACAGCCCAGGCATCTGCAAATGGAGACTTTGCCCATCCAATTTATACTTCATGGCATTTTGATGACACTGTGGTATGTACTGCTGGTGGTTCAATCTGCTTTGGTAAATACCAAAAACCTCAATCTGCACAAACGGCTCGGTTGGGGCTTGGGTGTATTAGCAGTGCTGGCAGTTATTTCAGCCATTCCCGTGATGATGGGCTTTGCTCCGAGAATGGTAGAGTTGGGTTTTCTGGATGTTACTAATGCTGATCGGGTTTGGTTTCAGAATATACAATGGACCAATGATATTTTCGCATTGATCACTTTTTCAATCATGGTTTGTATTGGCTTTATCAACCGCAACAACAAAGATTTGCACCGGACCATGATGTTGTTTGCCTCTATGGCTTTTACAGGTCCTGCCACTGGCAGATTAATGGAATGGATGGCGCCTTCTTTCTTTATCGAAGGGACGGTGACTGTTTATGTCCTCTTCCCACTGGCGGTTTTGATTCATGATTGGGTTAAAGCCAGAAAAATTCCAGTATATGCCCTATGGGCATTCCTTGCATTGGCACTTTCCATGATTTTGACTTTTGCATTACCATCCACTGAGTTTTGGAAGGAGCTATTTCTAAGGCATTTATGATGAATTGCTTTTTGTGAAATCCATCACATCATTAGGGTATTGTGGGCTTCCCGAATTTCAGGGAAATTTAGGATTATTAGTTCACGTATACCTTGTCCGGAGCATTGGGACAAGGTATACGTGAATCCCAAAACCAAAAACACATGAAAAAACTCTCACTTTTCACTCTCTTAGGATGGATCATTTTTGCTTGTTCCAGTCCTTCCCATGATCTTTTGATCACCAATGTCAATGTCATAGACGTAGTCACGGGAGAAGTACTTCCTAACCGAATCGTCGCCATTGATGGTGATGAAATCACTGCCATTTATACCAAAACTATCAAACCCCAAGAAGGAACTGAAGTGATAGATGGTACAGGCAAATACCTGATTCCTGGACTTTGGGATATGCATGTGCATAACAATT
>JAFIEV010000022.1 GCA_020832305.1 Cyclobacteriaceae bacterium
TCCCATGCGTACATGTATTTTTCCATTGGTATTGATACCTTCTCCTCTTTCGTTGTGCAATTTGGTCAGATCTACGATATGGCGCATGGTTTCGGTGGCAGGGTCAAACTCATAGAAGTGGGCTGCTTCGGCATGGGTACATAGCCCGATATATATTTTACCGCTTTTTGCACCGTATAGCGCACTCCACATGCTCTCCTCCCGGTGATCACCCACGAAGTAGTAGTGGTCCATTTGCACTTCTTCGTTTTTTATGCTACTACTGATCTGGGCATAGGATGTATTTGTAAAGAGAATCAGAGCTCCAATGATAATGATGGCATCAGTTTTCATATAATTATATTGTTGTTGTTACTTAAAAAATACTTGTTACAGTTTTGTGAATTCATGAGTCAGATTAATTCCATGGAGATAAAGGTTTCGGGATTTTATCAATGAAAGGAGCATGGGTTCTTTGCAATTCATTGATCATTTCCAAACGCATCTCCAGGAGATTATCTTTATAACTTTTTTCTGTAGCCAGGTTTGTGAGTTCTTCCGGATCGGCAGATACATCATAGAGTTCCTCCAATTCATTTTCAATCAGGTATCTCACATATTTAATATCTCCTTTTCTTAAGGATATCCAGCAAGGTATTTCCTTATTAATTGGAAAATATTCAACATTGGTATCATCTCCATAAAGTCTAAATGTATTCACCAGCATTAAAGGATTTTCCCAGGAATCTTCCGGTTTTTTTAGCAAGCGGCTCATATCGTGTCCGTGCATTTCCCAGGGCAAGTCAATTCCGGCAATTTTAAAAAAAGTTGGAATCAGATCATGACCTCCTAATGGATGTTTACAAACACTTCCTTTAGGGATCACTCCAGGCCATTGAATAATCATGGGTGCTTTCAGGTTTGCTTCATATGGGGCATACTTAAACTCAAAGCCATGTTCTCCTATGGCAAATCCCTGGTCTGAAGTATAAACCACAATGGTATTCTCCAGCTGATTTGTGTTTGATAAAGCTTGTATCAATTTGCCTACCCCTTCATCAAGTGATAATATCGGCCTGTTGTATGTCTGAATCAATTCATCAAAACCCATAGGCCTGTCATTTACTTTTCTACTCTTGTGAACCGGATAGCCATCTTCATCAGGCATCCAGGTTAAATCATAATTGACCATATGCGAAGGTTTTCCTGGCCTGGGTGGAAATATATCAACAGGAATAGGAACTTGAGGTACTTCTCTATATTCATTTTCATGTCGTTCAGCAGGGGTATAGGGTCCATGGGGTGCATCAAAGCAAAGCCATAAATACCAGGGTTGGGTCTGGTTTTCAGATCTTTTTTGAATGAAATCGATGGCATATTGGGTGTAGTTGTCTGTTGAATATCCGCCAACGGCAACGGATTTAGCACCATTGAAGCTGATTTTCTGATCGTGATAGTAGCTACCATTACCTCCTGCGGCATGATTCCATACTGCAGTATAATCCCAGTCTCTTCCATAGCCATCATCTGAACCGGTATGCCATTTACCGATCAATCCTGTATAGTATCCTTTTTCACGGAAAACAGAAGGCCAAAATTTCAAAGTATCTGGATCATATTCATTTTGAGGATATGGGCCTGACATCCGTAAGGATTGAATGCCGTAACTATGCAGACCTGTTAATAATGTGGCTCTGGAGGCCATGCACCAGGTTCCGGAGAAGAAGTTGGCAAACTTCATTCCTTCATCGGCAAGCTTGTCAATGTTGGGAGTATTTACCCATTCATAAGCATCTTGATATGCGCTTACAGAACGATAACTCTGATCATCGGTAAAAATAAACAGAATATTAGGCGCCTTTTTCATCTCTTTATCACTGCAGGCTGATAAAACTGCGATAAATACAATTTGAAAAACTATTCTAACTTTTTTCATGTAAGTCATTGTTTGTATGTATTTTACAAGAATATATGTATTTTCAATTACTAGTTCTCCTGCATCATTCTGAAAGTATCATCTCAATAAGAGAAACCGCATTGCAAGGCAAATCAAATTTGATGTTTGCCAACGCTATAATTGTCATTTGTACAGGGTTCCTAAACCATCCCTTTCAGATGGGTTCTGTATTTTATCAAATACCGTCGGACTCTGAGTGATTTCAGATTGATGACATTATTCCGGGATACATGGCTCACTTTAGCCTCCTTTCTGATATCATTGACTGCTTACTTGCGCCATCTTTAAAAATGTACATAGTTATTGCATTTGAAAATGGATTATTTTGTAATATAATTTCAGCAGAATTGCGACCATAAATGGAAAGAAAAACGGGCACTGGGCTGGCTGAGCGGCTTTGGGAGATTATGGCATTTTTTGAATTTATCAATCGGATAAGCTCAGGCGAGTTTGAAGAAGCCTCTGCTTTTAGTCTAATTATTTCAAGCTGTTCAACTTCATCACATATAATGGCCGGTCGTTCATCTTCATTTGTCACACGCAACTGAATATTATCTAATATAATGTTTTTTGCGTACCTGATATAAAAGCCATAGGCCGGTAAATCGCCAAAAATTAACCCGTTAGGGTAAGCGCCCTCCCTTTGTGGAACATCTTGATAAGATTGCTCCGCATGTCCGCCTCCTTCAAACTCGAGATTAATATTTCTTAATACAATATTTTCAACCGGAATATTTTTAATTCCCGCAATAATGCAACCATATTTTTCGGATATCCGGGTCCCCTGAATATTCTCAATGATTACATCTTTTAAATGAGGGTTGTTGATTTCGGCATTCTCCCTGTACGTACGAAATCTATTTCCTAATCTTATAAAAATGGCTGAACCTTTAATATTCCGGCAGGTAATGCCGGAGATGTTAATTCTTTCTATCTGACTTCCATCGACGGTTATTATACTGATAGCATCGACTCGGGTATCATATACTACACAATTCTGGATCGTTATATCTTCAATTTTACCCGCAGTCTCAGTGCCAATTTTTATCCCTGAAGCATTTGTACTTATTATGCAGTTGGTAATAGTTATATCCCTACTGGCTTCATTCGGGGAGAAACTTTTAATACAAATGCCATCGTCACCAGAGTTTATGAAGCAATTGGAAATCCGCACCTGTTGACAATCCTCTAAATCAAGCCCATCTGTATTTCGCCCGGGTACATCTGCAAACCTGGGTTTTTCGATATCTTTATTTTCACGACTATCAACTGTGATCCCTTCAATTACTATATTATTGCACGATTGATAGGACTGTACCCATGAAGCGGAATTATACAATGTTATATCACGAACCACTATATTCTCGCAGCCCCTGAAATGTATTATCCTGGGACGCTTGCTGAATGAGGGAAAACCATAAGGGCCATCAACCCAATGATCTCCGTTTCCATCGATAATTCCTCTTCCGATAACGGAAATATTTTTTGCGTCTTCGGAATAAATCAACATTTTGTTGGTTTCGAAATTTCCTTCATAAGAAGGATGTTTAGAGTGTTTAGTCGGAAAATCCTCCAAATTGTTGCTGCCTTTTAAAGTGGCTCCTGCTTCGATGTATAAAGTGACATTGTTTTTTAAAATGATGGTGCCGGAGATAAAAACTCCTTTATACAGATAAACTTTTCCACCTCCGGCATGATGGCAACTATCAATTGCGGCTTGAATGGCTTCTGTGTCCAAAGTGATGCCATTTCCCTTTGCACCATAATCAAAAGGATCATAAATATCAGACCCACCTTGAGCAAAACCACTTATTGCAATAATGACCATCAAAAATGAAAATAGAAAGAGATTTCTCATCGCAAATATTTTTTAGCTTTTGGAGAAATTAGTCCATTCAATACGAAGTCCATAAGTAACCATGTTTAAGGTCAAGATCATTGTTTATTAATAATTTTGAGTCAAATGATACTTTATGAATAAAGAATTAAAACATTGGCAATTATTATTTTTTAACCACAGGGATATCGGAAAAAACTTCCAGTATTCCTTCACCTTCTATGATTGAAGCTTTAAAATTTTCTGACATAATCATATTTGCATTCAAGCGAATTTCTATTTTTTTTCCTTTAACGGTATTTTGCAGCAGATTAAATGTTTGTGGATAATGAAACACGTTTCCCATCATATTTATGCGTGTTTTTTGATAATCCACCATAGCTTTATTTCCTCTGAAAATGATGGAGTTGTCACGAAAACTTGAGTTGGTGATGGAAACTACATCTACCGGTGTATTTATTGTTAAAAAGGGTTTGTTTTCATTATGCATTATTATGATGTTGTCAAACGTAATATTTTCCTGACGTGGTATTTCAGAGCCTGGATAGTAAGATCGGCTATATTTATCATTGTCAAAGTGGATAGAGAAGGCTATCCTTGGTTTTTCTAAAAAAATGTTTCTGAAAACAACATTTCTTACTCCTGCAGTATAAATTACATCATTTTGTACAACTCCCCATTTTATGCCATCCAATTCTGCTGTACCACTCGAATGGCTTGGGCGTGTTTTTGAAGTATACACTTTGCCGTCAGGCTGCATCTGAACTCGGTATATTTTACCATTGGAAACCACAGCATCAGATTGTTGCACTTCCATACCTGCATGCCAGCCTTTCCAGCCGCCAGCAAGTATCCTGCAAAAATAACCTGTGGTATTCTCCTGATCCAAATCATGACAATTTTCAATCACACCATTTTCTATCCAACCTAATTCAGGATTTGAAGTAGCATAGTCATGTCCATTAAGAGCTATTGCATCATCAAAAGTCTGAAATACCCCATTGCTTATTAAGAAACGCTTTCCTCTGCCCAGGTGTACACCGTCTTTATTGCCTTTAATGATAACATCATTGATTATAAGGTCTTCGAAAGTGCAAACGTGGATACCAAATTGCATTTTTGTGAGGTCAAGGCAACGGAATCCTTCTATCCTGAGATCCTTAATATAAAAAAAGGCAATCTGCCCGCGAAGGCCATAGACCTCATCGAATGTTTTATCAATCCCATTTACAATAATATGCAACCCTTCAATTCGAATACTTTCATCATAGGTTTTGCTTAAGGCACCTTTATTGATCAGTACATGGGAAAAGAGGCCTTTTTCGTCAACTTTTTTCAGAAATACTCCATTGCCAAATATGAGGGAGGTATGACTTCCAACATATACAGTGGCCGCCACTTTATAGGTTCCAGGCTTACTTACGATTATTGTTCCGCCCTGATCGACTGCTTTTTGCAAGGCTTGGCTGTTGTCTATGCCAGTATTTTCCGGGAGAAAACCAAACGCCTCAGCATTTGTGAACTGACCCACACTGTTTTCTGCTTTCTTACTTTGTTTTTTGTTTTGTGCAAAAACCGTTGTTAAAGAAATAGCGAATAAGACAACAATACATAGTTTAAATAACTTTTTCATTTTTACGATTTTCAAAATTTAAGAAACCATATCATCGGTATCGAGTCACCTGGTTCAGAATTTTATTTTTTTTGATCTAATCCTGAAATTTTGGATTGTATTCTCCCAATTCAGAAAAACCAGGGAAAAAGCCTTTTCCTTCTTTATCTTTCATTACAATTGGGTTAAAAACAGGATAACTATCAAAAATATCTCCTTTGCCAAGAATTCTGGGATCACCTTGTTTTTCAAGATCAGTTTTCAATTGTTGCCAGAGTTTTTCCTTGATTGATGCCAATGTTACGTCATCTGCCAGGTTGTTTAAGCAACCTGGATCGGTTTCCAGGTTATAAAGCTCTTCAGCAGGTCGTTTTTGTGTTGTTAGTTCAAAAAGCATTTGCGCCCTTGCATCTGTATCTTTATTAGCCATTATGCTTTTACCGGCGGTTTTATCCAATTCAGAATCCTTATAGATAGGGGGGTCACCAGATGGCCAGCGATCGGGTTTGAAATTTCGCAAATACAAATATTTGCCAGAACGTATGGCTCTGATAGGGTAGTTCATATTCTCAGCCCGAGCGTAATTGTGTCGTTCCTTGCCGGATATAACATAGCTGCGGCTGCTGTCTACCTGTCCGGATGCCTTGGATTGAAGCACATTTAAAAAGCTTTTACCGGTTACCTGCCGGGAAATAGGTATTCCGGCAGCTTCCAAAATGGTTGGTTTCAAATCAATTAAGCTAACAAAATCGTCTACAATGCGATTCCCCTGAATATTTTCACCCCAGCTAACTGCAAGTGGCATATGGATGCCATAATCATACATATTAATTTTAGCTCTGGGAAAAGGCATTCCGTTATCGCTGGTTACAATTACGATTGTATTCTCCAATTCACCGATTTCTTCCAGATACTCCAGCATAAGTCCCAGGTGGTAGTCGAAATACTCTATTTCCAGGGCATAATCCAACAGATCCATGCGGGTAACCGAATCGTCCAGCAAGAAAGATGGTACATTTACGTCTTCCAGTTTTTTACCGGCGGCAAATCCTGATCCATATTCATAACCGCGATGAGGTTCAGCTGATCCATACCAGAAATAGAAGGGCTGCCCTTCTTTCCTTTCACTTAGAAAGTCTTTGAAATTGGCTGCATAGTCATTTTTACTCATACCTGATGTTGGCGGAACCATTGAATGCTTATTGTAACTGGGCCCAGCCGGATTATGCGCCCATCCCGCATCTTTCCAATTTCCTGGTGCCCAGCCCTTGCCAGTAATGCCCACATGATAATTATTTGAAGCTAAAATGTCTGGAAGCACCTCGAATTTTTTAGGAAAAAGGCTGATATGCACACCAGCTTCTTCAATTTCCCAAATATTTTTACCCGTAAGAATAGAAGCCCGTGTAGGACTGCACGAAGGTGATGGAGTATAGGCATTGTTGAATAGTACTCCTTGTTGTGCGACCCGATCAAAATTAGGGGTTTTTACAAATTCACAACCATATGCACTGGCATGTGGATAAGACTGATCATCGGAAATGGCAATCAGAATGTTGGGAGAAGTAAGTTTTTTATTTGATTCCCCGTCACAACTGGACAAATAAAACCAGCTTATAAATATAAGCAAATTAATTCTATGAGATTTTAATATCAAATCTATGTTATTGACAAATGTGTTACTATAATAATTCATATTGATACAATTTAATTGTACTATTTATCAAGTAATTCTGTATCAGTAGTATGTAAATCATTGATGGCTTTGTTTCCTGAGCGAACAAAACAATTTACAACCCTTGCTTTATCAACTTCATCTAAAGAGACACCTGCTCGTTCATTATTGGTTTCGGCTTTTTTTGTTAAATAGATTCTGATGTTTTCAATATCAAGATCGGTAACATGACTAACATTTATATAAGCCGGATGAAAGTTTTTTTCATTGTATTCATTCTCAACCATTTGTTCTGCACCAAATTTAGGGCCGTATTTATAATTCATTCTTCTGGGAACAAATTCCAAATTATCATTTACCCTAAAATTAATGTTTTGAATTTTTAGATTTTCAATATTGCTCTTTTCAGTACCTTGAATTACCATGCTGTAATTGCTATCAACATTAATATTGTTTAGAGTTAGATCTCGAATTTTTCCAAGACGGGATTCAGGTTTTCTTTGTGAAACATGAAACAACACAGGGTAAACCGGCGTTCGCCAGTGATCGTCTACATTATGAATAAATATATTTGTAAACGTAACTCTTTCAATTGTAGCCCCATCCACTAAAACTATAGACAAACCCTGAGAAGTATCTTTAATAATACAATTGGAGAAAACAATATCACGAAAATCTCGATGTGTTTCGCTTCCAAATTTTATTGCAGTGCACATCGTTTCTAATGTACAGTTGTTTACTACAATATTTTCGCAATCTGGATTATCAGGATTATTTGTCTTTAGAACAATACAATCATCACTGGTTACAATATGACAATTGGAGATATGCACGTACTTGCACGAATTAATGTCAATTCCATCATTACCCATTCTCCTTCTTTTGTCATTTTTTATAGTAATTGAATCGATAAATGCCTGTGTACAACCTTGTAAATGCACTGTCCATGCATCACTATCAAATATACTTATATCTTTTATTTTTACATTTGTACAATTTCTAAAATACAATACACTACTTCTAAATCCTCTTTCTTTATATGTACTATCATGCATCATCATTTTTGCTTGTCCTCTAATTGATCCTAAGCCAGTAACAGCAATATTATTAGCCCCGTCTGCAAAAAATAAATGTGAACGAGATGCACGAACAGTTCTTTCCATACCTTCTACAAAGCTTTCTAAGATGACCGCACCTGAGTCGATATGAACAGTCATATTATCATGAAACCAAATAGTCCCAGAAACATAATTTCCAGAAGGAAAATAAATAGTACCTCCGCCGTTTTCTTTACATTTATTAATTGCATCTTGAATTGCACCAACGTCTTTGATACTACCTTCACCCATTGCTCCAAAATCCCTAACATTATAATAACCTCCAACACTTCCTATTGTAGATCTATTTATTGGCTTTTTTGCTTTTAAATCAGCTGATTTTTTTTGAGCAAATACAACAGTAGGCAATCCCAAACCTATACCCACTGCACTCAGTGTTTTCATAAAGATTCGTCGACGATTATTTTCATTTTTCTTCACACTTTTCATCATTTTCTCTTGTTTAAAGTCTAAAATCAATATTACTTTTCTAATACTTGCCTTAATGGTTATTATTTTAAAAGCATTCCCCCCCCTATAGAACTTCGATAATTGATGCTAAGCATAATTCTGGAACATCAAATAGTATTTTTTGATAATTCGCATGGAAATGCTGAATTTGCACTCCATCTTAGCCGCTTTAAAACTTTTAATCCACTCATAGACATTATACTCAGTAGAGCTAAGTATTTTTCTAATTGTTTATTCTCAGCTACAAGAATTTTGGCTTTGTTCATTATCCATTCAGCATATATTGGCACATTCATTTTTTACTGTTTAATTTTAACATTGTTAATTGATTTCTCATGGCTGCAATGGCAGTGGGTGCCTGCACTTCCAAATCTTCCCAGCGGCATTCGATTGACATCTTACCCTTTTAACCAATGTTTTTAAAAGCAGTGAAATAATCTGTAAAATCCTCACTATGCGTTCCCGGAGCAGCTCGTCCTTCTTTTTCGGCAATGTGGGTATGATGAATTAGATGACCATATTTCTCGATACTTTCCGGAGCTTCAACGTCCATCAGCATGTGGTAGATATAGGCCAGGAGCCTAAAGTTGGGATGATCGACTGCTTCTTCAATTTCCCAAATATTTTTACCTATAAGAATCGAAGCTCGTGTAGGACTGCACGAAGGTGATGGAGTATAGGCATTGATGAATAGTACTCCTTGTTGTGCGACCCGATCAAAATTAGGGGTATTTACAAATTCACAAACATATGCACTGGCATGTGGATAAGACTGATCATCGGAAATGGCAATCAGAATGTTGGGAGGTGTACTTTTCTTTGTTGGTACACAGGCACAAATAGTCAAGCACAACCAGCTTAAAATTAAAAGTAAATTAAGGTCAAAAACCTTTATCCACTTTTCCGACCCAATGATGTGGAATTTATAATAGTCACTCATATTCTTCTAATTTTTAGTTTTCTCAAGAAACTCCTTTAAAAATTTCTGGCTCAATTTATCTGAATCTCCATACTGCAACCTGAGCTCATCTAGCCTGGCGTGAAGCATGGCTTGGACTTCAGTATATGCAGGTTTCCCGTAAATATTATTCATCTCATTAGGGTCTTCAACTAAATCGTACATCTCCCATTCATTAACATCATAATAAAAATGAATGAGCTTATAACGGTCAGTGCGCACCCCGTAATGTCGCTTCACCATGTGTACTGAAGGATACTCATAATAATGATAATAGATTGCATCACGCCATAAAACTTTTTTACCGGCCGCCAACCCTCGCCAGGATTCTCCCTGCATATCTTCAGGTTTGGCGATACCTGCATAATCTAGAAGTGATGGTGCAATGTCAAGGTTAAGCACAAGCTCGTTAACCTCTGAACCGGCTTTGATTTCCTTAGGATACCTAACCAGCAAAGGAGTGCTGAGTGATTGTTCGTACATGAACCGTTTGTCAAACCAACCGTGTTCGCCCAGAAAAAATCCTTGGTCGGAGGTGTATACAACCACAGTGTTCTCCAATAAATTTTCCTTTTCAAGAAAGTCAAGAACTTTTCCTATACCATCATCTACCGCCTTGACTGTTTTAAGATAGTCACGCAGATATCGGTGATACATAAATTTGGCAAGTTTCAGGCCTTCGGTAGTCTCCTGAAGGAAATCTGGACTAAAACTCCGTGAATGTGGTACAAAAAACAATCCGTATTTATCCTCAGGAATTTCCTTTAAAAAAGCTTCGTTTTTAAGATTGTAAACAGCTCGCCAGTCTGCTAGCTGTTCTTCAGTCATCCGGCCAAACGGGGCTTCCTTACCTAAAGGCTCTCCAGCTAAGGGGTTATTTTCAAATTTCATATCCTGCCCCCAATACATGTGGTTTACAATCTCCATCTCCTGCTCCCGGGCTGCAGAACCCCTGCCCTGGTAATCATCAAAGAAGTTACCGGGAAAATCAAATTCAATGTCCTCCAGAAAATCAAGATACTTAGCCTCAGGCATCCAGTTACGATGTGGTGCCTTGGTATGGTAGAGCAAAGTAAACGGCTTGCTTCTATCCCATTCATTTTCAAGCCAGTCCACAACAAATTGAGTAATGAGAGATGTGCTGTGACCTTCAAACTTTATTTCCTCACCACCGTTCTTGATGAATTCAGGATTGTAATAATGGCCCTGTCCCGGTAAAACCATAGAGTAATCAAACCCTTGAGGCTTCCCGGCAAGGTGTATCTTGCCGATCAAAGCAGTTTGATAACCAGCCTGCTGCATTAATTTCGGAAAATTCTGCTGATCCCAATTGAAAGGAACAAAGTTGTCGATTTTCCCATTAATGTGGCTGTATTTTCCGGTAAGCATAACTGCGCGGCTTGGTGCACAAATTGAATTTGTTACAAAACTTTGCTGGAAAATAGCCCCTTCTTTTGCCAGGCGATCCATATTAGGGAAAAGAACCGAATCCACTAAACCATGTCCATATGCATAAAGTGCCTGCTGAGTATGGTCATCAGTCATAATAAACAGGATGTTTGGCCGCTGAACTTTTTCATTTTGCCAACTGCATGAAGTTATACCTGTTCCTAGTACCAGTATAGCCATAAACATTGTAAAAATTTTATTCATTTTTTTATCATTATTCATGTACAAATGCTTAAGACATTTCAATTAACAATCAAAACTTTACCTGTAAAAGGTTCCAGCTTCATTTTTCCAGAATAAATATTACCCTGATAATCTTGAAATTTCTGATCGGCTGGCAATGCTACTTCTTTGATTTCAGTTCCGGCATTGAAAAACAATTGTGCCCCGGACAGTTCTTCTTCTGTTAATACTTTCATTTTATTGCCGGAAGCATTCAATTTTTGCTCAAGCTCTGCCAATGAAATCATTTGATGCTGCCACATAATACAGGGGTCGTTTTTTGGGCTGGTAATAATTATGTTGTTACTAAATTCATCAATATCCAACAGCCGGGCAGTAATGGTAGACCTCATTTCCAGGCAGGGCTCATCATTGACTTTCCAATGAAATGCTGTGTTGGCTTCACTGTTATATGGTATTTCCCTATTTGTATTCCAGATTTGGTTATTGGTAAATGTGGCGCCGGCAAAAGCATGATCACGATTTTGAAATTTACCGTGAAAAAGCATATCACGTTCACAGTTGAAGATCAAATTACCTTCAATGCGACAATTGCTGACAGTGTCATTAGCGTTTCCTTTATAAAAAATACCATTGTGCGAAATGTGTGCAACAATGTTGTTGCGAACTGTTACACCTGATGTTTTATCATCAATATAAATGCCATTGGAAGCTGTATGTGGTTTTCCCCATAAGGTAGGCCCTCCGGCAGGAGCACCAAAAGCATTCGTGACAATATTTTCTTCTATAATGGTTCCATCGGCTTTACTCATTCCGCCATTCACATAAATGCAGCCACCATCATCCAGATAATCATTTACCCCATCTATGTAATTGCGCCTTATCAATAGATTGGCTCCTAAGGCTCTTATACCAATATAGCCGGTATGAACTATGCGGTTATTTTCAATGATGCAGCTATCAGCTCTGACCATAATGCCACAAAAGCGATAATTGGGTGAGCCATCTGTAAAGAGTGCGTCAAAAACTCCAATTTCCCGAATGTCATTATTCTGGATAAGCAGGGAATGAGAAATATTTTCTTTGTCATCGTCGGTGACAATTCCGGCAAAGTTCATTCTATGGATGGTGGAATTACTAATCACGCAATAGGGTGACTTTTGCACGAATACAGCCACCCCACCTCCATCGACCAACTTTAAATTTTCAATTCGAACATGGCTGCTATTTTCGATAGAGATGTTCCTTTCACTTGCAAAGCTAATGGTAATATCTTTTATACTTACCCGCTGACAATCTTTCACTTCAATCACCTTCTCAGTGGAAGGCATTGTAAAAGTGTCTTGATTTGGATCAGTGTCTGTGAATAGATAAATGGCACCCATTTGACTATCAAATGCCCATTCACCCTCTCTTTTTAGTACTTTTGGGGAATTGATAAAGTAATAGCCGAGGGTTTGAATATCTCCATACTGCCGATTTGGGAACAAAATTAGTTTATTTTCATACTGTTGTACTACCTTATGACGGTACATTCGCCAACGTACGTGTCGCACTGCCACTTCAGCACCCACCCAGTCGGTAGTATCCTTGAACTGCACATCGGTAAGAGTATCATTACGAAACAATTCATAGCGAAAATAGCCTTTCTGCGGAGCATCCTGATCAGGAAAACGCCCTAATGTCATCTTTACCCCATTGCGAATTAAACCTTGGATATTTTCCGGCTTCTCAGAAAGCTGAAGCTGGTAAATTTTATCGTTGTATTTGGTCCATTCTCCACGAATACGGTCTACACCTGTAAACTCCGGATTGTCACCTTCACCATAAGCATTTATGGAGAGACTATCTTTGGTAATTCGTAGATTTCCTTTGAAAGTATCGCCACTGCGGAAGCTGATGGTTGCACCCGAAGGTATATTATCCATCATTTGGTTTACCTTTTCCAGGCTCCTCCAAGCTGTCTTTGGAGTTTTGCCATCCTGCTCGTCGCTTCCATTGGCACTTACATAAAACTGAAGTTCGGAATCATGCTGACAAGCAAATAAAAATAAGAGAAGTATATAATATAATCTCATTCCATTGATTACTAAATCGATAATTTTTTATGCATTGAGGAACTTTTTGCATCTATTCAAGAGTATCTGTTAACTTTTGAAATCCTGTCACTCAAAAAGAAGAGACGGCAAACAGGTTCTTTTCCAATACTTCTTTCCTCAAATATTCATTTTCTATTTCTGTTACATGCAAATAATTTGCAGATCACACACATCATTAATATCTTATTAGACGCGGGTATAATACTTTAAGGATGGTGATAAATTCAGGAGCACCCAAGTGCTGCCAAATTAAAAGTCTATAATCAATTTGTATACCGCAGTAAAAATGAGTAGAAAGATTCATCCTGGCTTTATAAAGTCAGGATGAATAAGTTCATTTCAAATACCTGCTTATTGCAGATTTGGATTTAATTCGACCTCTCGTCTAGGTATAGTAAAGTAAAGTGTTGGCGAGTCATGAGGCACTGCTCCTACACCATCCCTGCCACCAGAACCAATGTTCATTTTCAAGGCTTGCAAAAAATTTAAACGTAAGCCTTCAAAACCTAATTCTTTTATCCATTCGGTTTCCACATCATCCAGGCTAAATAAATTTACATCAGATAGTGGTTCTAGCCCGGCACGAACACGAATTTTATTAATATCTCCCATGGCTTTGGCTTTACCTTCTCCTGGTTGATTCACAAGAATTGCGGCTCTTGTTAAATACATTTCAGGACTTCTTAAAATGGGTGTATTTTGCGTGAGGGCAAATCCTTTCCAACCCCAGACTAAAGGTTTTGTGTATTCAGCTTGAAAATCAGGGTCACGATTTTGCGGATTTTCAGCATTTGGAAAAAATCTTCTAAATAATTGATTATATCTTTTATCTAAAACAGCTTCTTCAACCTCATCCCATCCTAATCTTTCAATAAACTGTTCGCTCAAATGAAATTGCCTCATAAATCTGGCATTACCCGTTTCTTGTCGGGTAAAAAATCTTCCCATTCTGTTGCCTCTGCTAGGATTAAAAAAGGCATGTGCCCATATGGCTTCATCGCTTTTACCAAAAGGAGCACCCAGGAAAGACCAGACTTCGAATACATCATCCGCAAGTTTTAACCGGTTATTGCTTTCTAAATCATTTATAAGACCTAATGCCGTAGAACTCCCTGAATTGTAACTATGGTTTAATGCTCCCCAGTGATTTTCTCCCATTAAAAAGTACACTCGGGCTAATAGAGCCATGGCAGCATTCTTATTAGCTCTTGCAGCAAAGGCAGGGGGATGAATTGATCCATCAAATTCGGCAGGCAATAAAGCAATTGCAGTTTTTAAGTCAGAAACAATAGCCTCATAAACTTCTCTCACGCTAACCCTTCCTTTCAAATCTCTGGCATCTAAGGCTGGCTTTTTTAGTAAAATTACACCAGGATCATTTGGTTTGGAGTTAAAAGGAGGAGAAAAAACCAATGAAAGTTGAAAATGGGCATATGCCCGCATAAAATGCGCCTCACCTAACATTCTATTAATATTAGCAGGTGAATTATTATCAGCGAAAGGTTCATTGTTTTCATAAAACTCAATGACTGTATTAACAGCTTGAATGATTTGATAACCACTTTGCCAAATCATATCCGTAAATTGGATATCAGCATTATTCACATCTCTGTTCCATACCAATTCTATATCAAATTGGGTTCTTGTATTAGAAAACTCAATCCTATTTACTAAATCACCAATTATTTCACGAAGCGCAGGGACTGCATCTACAACACCAAAAGGTCCTGCAGATTTTAGTCCGTGAAAAGCACCGTTTAAAATACCTTCATATTCAGCATTTGATCTAATTTCAGGGTCAAGATTTCTTGTTGATTGTAAAGTCCCATCAAAGAAATCTTCACCCCATTTGTCACAGGCATTCAACATTAAATATGCGATAGATATTAATGAAAACATTATAATTTTTCTCATGATCGTAATTTTTAAAATTTGACATTTACGCCAGCTGAAACTGTAAAAAATTGGAAAAATGGCGGTGCTCCGGTAAGAAATCCTTGAGCTGAATTTCTGGAATTTGAGCCTCCATCGTTTAATACTTCAGGATCAAAGCGATTGAATTTACTTGAAGTCCAGACGTTAGTCATATTAACATAGGTCGATACACTTTTCATAGGGGTTCTTCCCAGCCATCTATCTGGCAAATCATATGATAAGGAGATATTTCTTAACCTTAGAAAATCACCTCTTTTTAGATTATGGGTGCTAACGTTAGAAATCGGATTTCCTGCATCATCCAGTGGGCCATAGTACAGCCTTCTAAATTCTGCATTGGGATTTTCCTCAGACCATGAGCTCTCCAACAACCCTTCTCTAAACCATGAGCCGGTAAAGCCAGCACTTTGACCTCCAACATCATCAAGAATATAATTGCCTCCCTGGAATGTAAACAATACATTTAAGGACAACCTTTTATAAGTGAAATTATTACCAAATCCGCCGAAAAATGTAGGTAATCCGGTTTTATTTCTTTGCAATACTCTGTTATTTAATACAGCATTTTCAGAAGCTCTAACGACACTGTCTTGTCCAATGCTGTTTTGCAAAAAGACATATTCATATTGGTTATCGGCTAATTGCCTGTCAATAACCTTAATAGTAGGAAAACCCTCATCATCATATCCACCAAATTCTGGTATAAAGAAAGTGCCTATCATTTCATTTGGAATTACAGCTGTAAAGTTACTTCCTGAATATCTGGATGGTACTTGATCAAATCTACCGGGAGTCAATTGTAATACTCTATTTCTAAGTGGCGTAATGTTAAAGTTTGAAGTCCATTTAAAATTTGCAGTTTTTACATTAACTGTATTGATTTCGACCTCAAGGCCATAATTTTTTATTGAGCCTACGTTTGAGGTTGCAACATCATTAAAAAACACACCAAGTGAAGGCGGTATCCTTACATCTAACAGCATATCAGAGGTTACAGAATTGAAATATGTTATTGAGCCTTTTATTTTATTATTTAAAAAGCCATAATCAATGCCGAAATCAAAAGTTTGTGTAGTCTCCCACTGAATTCTTCCCGAACCCATTCTGTTAATTATATAAGCAGGATCTCCGGCATATTGAGGGTTTGTCGCGTATTGATTAAAAAAGCGAAAATCGCCAATGGCATTGTTGCCAATAATGCCCCAACTGGATTTTACTTTTAAGAAACTAAATATATCGTTATTAATAAAATCTTCATCAGAAGCTATCCAACCAAGACCAATAGAAGGAAAATTGGCATACCTATTTCGCGGTGAAAATTTTGAGCTACCATCCCGGCGAAATGCAAACTGTACAAAATATTTATTTTTGTAATCGTAATTTACTCTCATAAATCTTGAAAACAATCTTTCATTAGGTCCTTCCTGGTAATTCAAATTTAAAAGTTTATCAGATTCAATTTCTCTTACCAAGGTTAAAACATCTTCTTTTCCCGAGAAAAAAACAGGATAGCCTTGCACTGAATATCCTAATTGATTGCTGTAGGTATCAAATATCTCAATACCTGCAAGTGCAGAAATATGATGGTCATCACCAATTGAAAAATTATAAGCTGCAGTTCCTATGTAATTCATGGAAAGAAAGCGATTTTTTTGCTCATTTATCCTGTTTTGACCTGTGAATCTTAACTCACTATCTAATGGAATTTGTACCCCGTCTATTTGAGTTACGCCTAAATATCTTGCCCTATCACTCGCCCATCTTTTTCCATCGGCAAGGTTATAGTTTATTCCTAAATCTGCGTTTAAAACCAAATTTTTCAGTGGTTCGAACTTTACATAGATATTACCTACGTTATTCAATACTTGTCTTGTTGCACTTGTATTGCCACTATTTGAATACACCAAATTTAAACCGCTGTATTGATCAAAAGGCTCATCCGTGCCTGGCCAAAAAACAGGAAAAACGGGCAAAGAGGGTCCATATAGCTCGTTCCAATCAGCAAATGCACCTTCATTGAGTAGTCCATCAACACTATTTTGAAACGTGCGGTTTCCTTTATTTCGTAAGTCTATATTTTGAAGGCTTATATTGTAATTAATGCCTAATTTCAGATAATCAGTTGGCTTAAAATCAAGATTAGTCCTTAGCTGATATCTGTCAAAGCGCTCTGCAATAAAGCTTCCTTCCTGACTTCGGTATTGTCCGGATATAAAAAATGATGTTTTATCTGTTCCCTTGGAAGAACTTAGTCCGTATTGCCTAAAACTGCCATCATTAATCACTTGATCGAACCAATTATTATTAACGGTGTTAAAAAGATCTTCATCCAGAAATCTCTGACTATCAAAAGGGTTAAATAGGTTTTCAGCGATTTGGTTTGCTAAAGCATTATTTGCATCTGCATCTGAAATATTTCCAAACCGATTTTGAAAGGAAGTTCTTAATGTTTGCCTCCATTCTTCAGGCTTTGCTATTTTAATATAATTAATGGGCTGCATTATGCCAGCTTCATAATTAAAAGTTAAATCTGAAACACCTTGCTTACCTGTTTTCGTAGTAATGAGAATAACTCCGTTTGCTCCTCTTGATCCATAAATTGCCGCTGAAGATGCGTCTTTTAAAATGGTTATACTTTGAATATCATTTGGATTTAACTGGCTTAAAAAGGTGGTTCCTCCAAAAGAAATTGGGTTGCCATCCAATACAATAAGTGGCTCAGTACCCGCAGTTACAGAATTTGTTCCTCTGATTAATATCCTTGATCTACCTTCAGGCGAACCATCATTTGAAGTAACCTGCACACCTGAAGCAACACCTTGTAAGGCTTGTTCAAAACTAGGTGTCGGGGTTTTTTCTACAATATTTGCATCAATGGTAGAAATTGCACCGGTGATTTGTCTTTCTCTTTGAGTACCATATCCAACAACAACGATCTCGTCCAACGCGGTCACATCTGCAGTTAGATCTAAATTGATTACCGAACGACTACCGACCACCACTTCTTCTGTTAAATACCCTACTGAGCTGAAAACCAGTACTGTCTGTCCAGAGGACACATCAATACTATATTGACCATTGAGATCAGTTACCGTGCCGCGGCCAGTTCCCTTTACCACTACATTCACGCCCGGCAAGCCTTCGGGACTGTCAGAGGAAGTAACCCTGCCAGTTATAGTTATAGTTTGTTCCGGCTCACTTACCACTTCCAGTAATACTTCATTTTGCTCAGTAGATTTGCTCACATGAATTACGTCATTGACACGACGAAATTTTAATCCCGATTGTTGTGCCAGGGTTTTTAAAACATCCGCCAAAGAGGCTTCTCCGCCACCCGTATAGGCTATTCTGGCATTGCGATCAATAATTCCACGCCGGTAGGCGAAACTGAATTGTGTACTTTGTTCAATTTTTGAGAAGACTTCCATAATGGACAGATCTTCCCCTTGTACAGAAACATAGATCTCCTGTATGCTCTTCTGAGCCCTGATTTCACCTGCAAGCATACTGGTAAAAAGAATGCATTGCAAAACTGTGCCGAAAAAGACGTACTTTGACACTGTTACGATTTTTTTTAGTAACTTTGCTTTCATCGAATTATAGGTTTTTGTTGATTATTACATTAGCAAGAACTTCAAAAGATCATCGGAAAAGGATAGTCTCGCCAAAGTCTTATCCCAACTGATGGTCTTTTTTGTTTCTCCTCCATTTAACTACTGTTTAAGTGTTTCATGTCTTTTGATTTTAGCGTTAATATATAATTACTTTATCTCCTTCTACTTTATAATGAATACCATAAGCAAAACTTAAGCCTTCAAGCACCATATCCAAAGGCTGGTTTTCATACCTGGCTGTAAAATCCTTTACCCTGTCAAGACGAACCCTGACTTCGAATTCTTTGCCATACCAGTGACCGGTCTTTTCTATTACCTCTGAAAAGCCTGCATTTTCAAAATAGAGCACGTTGTCTTTCCAGGAAAATATTTTTCTATAGTTAAAAATTTCTTTATCGAATTTATGGCGCTCCACATTAAATCGCACCATTTGCGAAGGCTCAAGAATTACTGATTCCTGAACCTGCTCTGCTAACCTGGGTTTTGCGCCTTTAACTTCAACCTTACCACTGAGTACGGCTATCTGAACATCCTTATCATCAGTATAGGCCTTGATATTGAATGAAGTACCCAGGACCGTAGTCGTCATATTTTTCGTTTTTACAATAAACGGTTTATGTATGTCCTTAGCCACCTCAAAAAAACCTTCACCCTCTAATATGACTTCCCTGTTTTCACCTGAAAAGGCAGCTGGAAAAATTAGTCTGCTTTCAGAATTGAGTTTTACTTTGGTGCCATCCGGGAGTACAATTGGCAGACGCTGCCCCCTGGATACACTCCTTTCTATCATCGATATTTCAGGTACTTGTAAAACTTCATTGCCAAAATCATTTTGAAGGGAGTACCACACAAAGGCAAAAATGAAAACGATGGCCAATACGGCTGCATATCTCAATAAAAAAGAATTGCTTATTCGTGATTCAAGTTTTCGATCCTTCCACAGGGCATCACTTTTTCGAATAAGATTATTATATTCCTCTTCGATTTGGTCTTGATCGGGTATTTTTATCTCAGGTTGAGAGAATTGAAGTGATAGTATAAAATGTCTTGCTTTTTCGATTTCTGATCGCTTTTCAGGGTACTGCTCGATGAAAGAAGTCCAAAATGAATGGTTGTATTCATCGGGACTCTTGACCCATTGCTTAAAGAGTTCGTCCTTAATTAAATTATCAAATGTGCAATCTCTGTACTTCATATTATTAGCTTACAAAGTATAATGCCAGTGAGCATAGAAATGACATCATTTTTTTTAAAATTTTTTTGCGACCCTGAAAAATTTATTTTTTGATTTCAATAAAATGCAGAAAATCAGATGAATAGGATCATTATCAATAGTATACCAAACTTCAGGTATGCCTTTAAACTATCCAAGGCTTTGTAAATAAGGTTCCGGGCCGATCGCACATGCTGAAAGCCCATAATGTCAGCGACTTCCTGGTAGCTCATATTTTCGAAATAGAAATAATAGAGCGCTTCTCTTTGCTGTTTTGTCAGTTTGGAAAGCAGTCTTTGCACCTCCTGCTTTTGTTCTTCTTTAATTTGTAAGTGGATATGCTTGACTTCGTCAGACAATTCTATACCAAAGGCACCTTGCTGATCCAGCATTTGATCGAGAGGTTGCATCTTTGTTCTTTTTTGAACAGCCTTTTGAATTTTAATCTTTAAAGCTTTAAGGAGATAAAAGCGAATGGATTGGGTATCACTGATTTTTTTGCCATTGCGGAGCTCCAAAAAGAGATCCTGTATGCAGTCTTTAATAAGATTGGTGTCGGCACATATGCGATGGCCATATTGATACAAATGGCGGTATTGGGTAATATAAATATGATGAAAAGCGCCAACATGCCCTTTTTTAAACATAGTCCATATTTCCTGATCCGATAAATCCTCAAAACTAAAAGTGGGTTTTGCAGGGGAGGATCTGTCAGCACTATGCAAAATTTCAAAAAATTTTCTCGACTGCGGCATGTTTTGTTTCGTTTGGTGAATTGCAATTAAAGTGTCATACCGTTGAAATAGTAGTAAAATTGCTACTTGTGAAACTCAATATTAAGAAAATATTTTAATACAGAAAACTATTTTTATGAATAAAATTTTCCGGGCTACAAAAATTCTGACAATTATCAAAACCCTAAAATCGTCAAAAAAGGGTCATAATTTTAGTTTATGACCCTTTTTCTTAAGTATCAAGTATATATCAACCACTGGGGTTACATGCCAGAGAGAGATTTATTTACAACTATATTTTAGCACATTCCTTTTGACAAGACAAGGCATGTGCAAGATGTGCTCTCAATACGGGAAGTTTGGCGTTTACCCAGGCTAATATATCCGGATCAGTTGTTTCTTTTGAGGCTTTCTCAAATAGCGATATTGTATTTTTGTGTGCGATCACCATCATATCACTGTAAGAATTGCCAAAATCGCTGCCCGTTTTTTCATTGAGCTTATCATAGGCATCTTGACCTTTTTCGGTTTGGGCAGTTGGCAGGGAAATGTTTTTTGTTTTAGCAAGCGCAGTCAATTCAGTTAATGACTTATTGTGCTCAGTTTCCATCATTTTGCCGAGCTCTTTTACCTGGCTGATATTGCCTTTTTTCTGAGCTAATTGCCCTAACCCAAGTTCTTTTCTGTTGATTTCCGCGACATTGACAAAAAATTCCGCATCATTCTTACTGCTTTTATTGCCATTAAACTTTTTTTCATTCTTTTTATCAGCAGCCACCTTGCTATCCTGTTGCTTTTCATTCATACAAGATGCTGAGCCTATAATGACAGCCACAAATAGTGATGCTTGTAACACTCTTGATTTAAAATTTTTCATATCAGTTGTTTAAGTTTACCGGAGGGTTAATTAATTGGTATTTTCATTGTAAAACCAATCCGTTTCTTTTCTTATTGAGTCCGTTTGTGCATATGCGCCAAAAGCGCCTACGATTGTTGCGGTTAATAAATAATTTTTTTTCATTTTCTTATTTTAATGGTTGTTCTAAATTATTTCAGCTTTGTTATGACGATATTGAACACTAACTGGCAGTAACTATTTCAACTTGTGATACTTTGTATAGGGAGCATTTGAATAAAGTGTCGAAATCCTTACTTTACAGTCTTCATGCGAATCCATTATTTCACTTGATTCATTAATTGGTTTGTCCATAATTCTTTTGATCATTTTTTTTACTAAAAAACGCTTTTCAATTTTTCCGCAGAAAAATTCATATATGACCTTTTTTATTGTAATCAATATTATTTATTGATCGTGAGATTTCTGATTAATTTCATCCATTATTAGGTTTATAGATTACTCTACAAATGATTCATGGCAAAATTGGCTCATTAAATAATTTTGCGCGTTACACAATTCTATTAATAGATTATATTATTCACAGATGAATAAATCAACAAGTCAGGCGATTTTCAGGGAGCCTTAAATAATCTGGTGGCGTTGAAAGCAAGGATTGAAGTAGTGAATATTATTCCAAAGTAATGTCAATAATAGGATAACTTCGTTGCATCGGCACGTTTTAATCTCTTTGTGGCATCGACTTATAGAAATTTTTATACTGGCATTATATTATTTTTGTTTTTGCATCAATGCCAGGCTCTTTTCAAAAACTTCAGCCAGTTGCCATGCATAATACCTTCTGTATCAAGGTTTGAATAACCACGTTTAGACAGCAAGTCGGGCAATTTTTGGAGGTCGGCGATGCTGTCGAGATCATAAGGGCATTGTTCTTTTCCGAACCCCCCATCCAGGTCTGAACCTATGCCCACATGTTGGGCGTTGCCGGCCAACTGACATATGTGGTCGATGTGGTCAATAATGGTTTCGAGTTTGCAGCCTGTACTTTTCGGGGTCGATTGGCCGCGAATCCAACCGGGTACCATCATCCAGGCATCGAACACGACACCGATTACAGCCTTCCGTTGGATCAGTTCGCGGATTTGATGGTCGTTAAACTGTCGCTGATCGGGTGACAGACTCCTGCAATTGGTATGGCTGGCCCATACATTACCATTAAAATGATCCATAGCCTCCCAGAAGCTCTGGTCACACAGGTGGCTCACGTCTAGTATAATGTTGAGCTTTTCCATCTCACGCAGCAGTTGCCGGCCAGGCGCGCCAAGTGGTCCTTCGACGTGTGTGCCATAGGCGTATCTTCCCGGACCATAGTGGGCAGGACCAACCGCACGCAAGCCGTAGTCATAGGCTATATGCAGATGATCTGTATCCACCAGTGAATCGGCGCCTTCCATGCTCAGGATATATCCAATCGGCTTGCTGGCATCCTCTATTTCATCATTTTGCCAAAGCACCAGCTGTTTTTCAAGGCTCTTCAAATCCGTAATTTGCACCAATTCACCTGATTTTTCCATGCTTTTGTACCAGGCGAGTTGTCCCTGTGTTTGGGCCCAGGCCTGTTCCGGAGAATGCCAGCCGGGCAGGGGGTTATCAGGGGTAACATAGCGTGCAATCTGTGTGGCAACTACCAGTCCGGCTTTTGCTTTGCGAAGTTCGGGTAAAGATACCGTTGCCCTTCCTCTTCCGGGCCGGTCGTGCAGGTGATGTTCACGCTGATTGATGGCCGCGAGTGGCTGTCGCAGGTCGCGGTTCCACTCCATGGCATTCATACTCAGGTCGAGGTGGGCATCGAAAATCAACATATTTACAAGATAAGATTTAACAAAAGTACAACAGCCAGACCGGTAATTGCAATGATCGTTTCCATCAAAGACCAGGAAAGGAGGGTATCTTTTATGCTCAGGTTAAAATATTCCTTAAACAGCCAAAAACCGGTATCGTTGAAGTGTGAGAAAATCAAACTGCCTGCACCTATCGAAAGCACCATTAATTCCGGTTGTACTCCGCTCATCGAAAGGGTAGGGGCCATTATGCCTGCGGCGGTGAGGGCCGCTACTGTAGCTGAACCAACACATATTCTGATAAATGCGGCCATAAGCCATCCCAATACAAGGGGATGGGCAGGAATTTCCTGCATTTGCAAGGCCAGGTATTCACTGATGCCGCTTTGACTTAATACTTCTTTCAATGCGCCAGCGCCGGCCAGAATGAGCAATATCATGGCAATGTCTTTAATAGCATCTGCATACATATCCATGATTTCTTTTATTTTTATACCCCTGCTTATACCCAGAAACCAGGTAGCTGTGAGCAGGGATACCAGCATCACCAGATCGGGGTCTCCCAAAAATTTCAGGGTAGTTGTCGGAAGCCAGGGAAATCCAGGACTTTCCAGGCCTGAGAAAGCCATGATCAGCAGTACCGGCATCAGGGAGAATCCGAAAGCGCTCCATGCACCGGGCAAAGCTTCGGATGGTTTTGGTTCAGCCAGAAAGGTCTGCAAAGGAACGGCGTTTATGTGCCTGAGCCTTGTGGCAAATATTGGTCCGGCCACGATGATGGTGGGTATAGCTACCGCAAAAGCATAGACCAGGGTGCGGCCCATGTCGGCATTAAACTGAACAGCCAGCGCCACCGGGGCAGGATGGGGCGGCAGCAATCCGTGGGTTACAGAAAGTGCGGCGATCAGCGGAAGGCCGCAATAGACTACAGGGAGACGGTGTTGGTAGGCAATGGTAAAGACCAGGGGGACGAGCAATACGAAGCCCACGCTGTAAAACAGCGGAATGCCCACAAAAAAGCCGGTGAGCATCAGGCCCCAGTGCATATGTTTTTTTCCGAAAATGCCCATCATGGTATCGGCCATTTTTTGTGCTGCTCCACTTTCCGCGACCAGCTTGCCCAGCATGGCACCCAGGCATAGCAGCACGAGCAAAGAGCCCAGTATATCGCCCATTCCTTTCTGAATGGCAGGCACAATATTTTCGAGAGGGATGCCTGTACTGATGCCCAGTCCGAGGGCAACAATCAGAAATGCCAGAAAAGGATTCATCTTAAACCTGACAATCAACAGGATTAACAAGAGCAGACCGGTGACGAGTATAAGGAGCAGCATGATGGGATAAATATAGGGATGCGACATAAGCTACTAGCGATAAATTGCAATTTTTTTTGAGAGCGCAGCAGGTTGAGCAGCGGGTGGAATTCAGAAAACACTGTGTAGTGGGGCTGGAAGAGTTAGTTCGTAGTTCCATACTCCGAGCTCTCAGCTAAAACCTTTTTTGTCGGAGAAAACTCCTCCAACAGGGAGGGTAATGATTTACCTTGTCCTTCCCTAAGAGCAGCAATCTTGCTGCGAGCTCATCCTTCCCACGCCTTCTGCACCCTTCCCCTTGTTGGTATTTTTCCACCAACAAGTTTAGATACCTTTATTGATATTTTCTCCGAGTGGCTTACTGAAAATAGGCTCCACTCCACGTGGTAAATGAAGCCAGGCGTTGAAATGCTTTTGTTTCGATGGTCATCTTTTTATGGGGGTGGTTGTCGGAGAAAACTCCTCCAACAGGGAGGGTAATGGATTATCTTGTCGTTTCCTACCTGCTATCAACTTACCATCCTATCATTTATCTTGCTACCACGAACTATAAAAATATATATTGGCCATCTTTGTATGTGTTTGGGGACTACACTTCGCTCATCTCAAATCGCCAATCTCAAATCGCTAATCGATGTAACACCTTGCTACGAGCTACGAGTCCCAATGCACTGCGTTTTCGGGATTTCGCCTGCGGCTCAACTCCGAGCTCATCTTACCCACGCCTTCTGCCCCCTTCCCTCTTGTTGGTGTTTTTCCACCAACAAGCACTGAAACCCTTACACCCAACTTTGTATGATGTTTCACCCGCAAATTTTTAATCCACTTCCGCCGTGAATCACTTAACGTTTAACACTTAACGCTTAACATTTGTCACCCATCACGAACTACCCACTAATACCTCCTCATCCTGGCAACATTTTCTTCCTGAAGCTGTGCGCCGGGGGGTACCAGGTAAATGCTTACACTTCCGTTTTTCCAGGCATAGGTGTTGAGCCGACTGTTGTATTCAAAAGATTTTTCCTTTGCCGGTATTTCGCTGCCTCCTGCCCTTGCGGCATTGCGAATCTGATTTACGGTATTCACGGTTTTTTTATCAATACCGGCTATGGTAAAGCTAAGTTTTTAAACGACTGTAAATCGATGTAATACAAATAGCCTTATCGTAAAGCATCGACAGTTTCTTTTTCTACAGAAATGATTCAAGGCTTTGAAATTGAATTATTTGTTCTTTACTTTCAAATATCAAAAAGTAATTGAAAAGAAAGGATGGTCAGGGAAATAATCTGGTTGGCAGCTATATTGAGCTTGTTTACAGCTTGTAAAAAGCAGGAAAAGACAGCGGAAAATTCAGATGTACAACACATCAGCGTTTATCATGAAGCTGGCAAGTTTGCGGCCTGGCCGGCCAATGGTGGCATGTGGGCCTGGGGCGATGAACTACTGGTTTGCTATTCGGTGGCAGATCATGAAGTAAAGCAAGGACATACCTATGATATTAAAACGGCACGGAACCAGTTTTCCAGAAGCAGGGATGGGGGATTAAGCTGGCAGGTGGAGAATGCATGGGATGGTGGCATTAAAGGGCTGGCTATGGATCATCAGGTGGGTGACAGCGCAGTTGTTCCGGTACCCTTAACGGAAGCCATCGATTTTCAGCATCCTGATTTTGCTTTTTTGTTTCAAAGGGAAAGCAATAACCGCGGACCCTGCCATTTTTATTATACCTATGACCGCGGGCATTCGTGGAAGGGCCCTTATGCTTTTCCCGAACTCGACAGCATGGGCATTACCAACCGTACCGACTATATTATTGACGGACCCCGTGAAATGAGGGTGTTTATGTCCATAGGCCATGGAAGAACAGCCATGGCCAGTACCTCCAATGGCGGTTTAAGCTGGGAATTGGTTTCATATATCGGGCCTGATTTTACCCTTTCTGAAATTACCCACCAGAGAAATGATTATTCCCTGATGCCTTCTTCAGTTAGATTATCTGATACAGAATTGTATACTACCGTGCGGCATCGGGAAGGACCGGAAGGTCATGTATGGATTACCGCCTACAGGTCTATGGATAATGGTCTTAGTTGGCAGCCTGAAGTGGAGCCGGTCACGGATCATGTCAATTCACCTCCGGCCTTGCTGACCTTGCCGGATGGACGTCTGGCGCTGGCCTATATACACCGCAGGGGTGGCTGGGGTCTTGAAAGCGATGGAAGCGGACAGTCCAGCTTATGTATAAAAATCAGCGATGACAATGGCAAAAGCTGGAGCGAGCCATATATCCTCAGGTCTGAAGATGGTGCCAATGTAGATTGCGGATATCCGAGGGCGGTGTTGAATGCCAGCGGTCAAATGGTACTGGTATATTACTGGAACCACAGCCTTGGTGAACAAAAGGAGCCCTACCGATACATAGCGGCTACTATATGTGACCCGGCTTTGTTTGATGGTTCACAGAGCTTTTTTGGTTTTGCAGAATAAAAAACTGAAATTTGATATAACTTTTGTTTAAAAATATATGGCATGTACAAAATAATTAAGAGTACAATTGTAGTCCTTTCGTTTTTCTGTTTTTTATTATTTGCCTACCAGAATATTGCCCAGGAGGTACAGGAGGTAATAGAGCAAAAAAGTGATGAAAAAGATGGCTGGATAATGCTTTTTAATGGAAAGAATCTGGATGGTTGGCAGGTAAAATTTAAAGGCTATCCGTTGGGCCATAATTATAAAAACACCGTTCAGGTAGAGGATGGAATGCTGAGGGTGAAATATGACGAATGGGAAAATTTTGATGGGGTATTCGGACATATATTCTATAACGAAGCGTTTTCCCATTATCGCCTTAGGGTTGAATATCGATTTACAGGCGACCAGGTAAAAGGTGGGCCGGGCTGGGCTTATCGAAATAATGGACTTATGTTACATGGACAGGCGGCAGAGTCGATGGAGCTTGACCAGGATTTTCCGGTTTCTGTTGAAGTGCAGCTGCTGGGAGGAAATGGCACTGATGAAAGGTCAACCATGAATTTATGCACGCCGGGTACCCATGTGGAGATGAATGGAGCATTGATTAAAAGGCATTGTACCGGTTCAAAATCAAAGACCTATCATGGAGATCAATGGGTAAGTGTTGAAGTTGAAGTAAGGGGCGGAGAAATCATTCGACATTTTGTAGATGGGGAAGAAGTAATGTCTTATGAAAAGCCACAATTAGATCCTGAGGATCAATATTCTCAGAAGTTACTACCAGAAGATGGCGATGTTATACTGCGGAAAGGAACCATTTCTATACAGGCAGAGAGCCACCCGACCGATTTCAGAAAGATTGAAATATTGGTATTAAACGATGATTAAAATGGGTCAAATTGTTATTATATTATCACTTATATCGTGACATGTTTAAAAAATACACATGAATAGGCAATAAAAATTACGAAACTACTATCATTTAATCAAATTCCCCCTAAATTGCGCGCTCAAATTGATAGGCAGCAAATGTGCATTAGCTGGCTGAAACTATTTCCATGCTGACGATTTAATATTATCCAATTCAAATTATCAAAATCATAGGATCCGGGTGTGAACATCATTCCGGATAAAAAATTATTGTCTATACATAATGAAAAAGTATTTTAACCTATTTGACCTTTCTCAAAAAGTAAATTATAAAACCGAGGTGCTTTCAGGCCTCACAGTAGCTTTGGCTCTCGTACCTGAAGCTGTGGCTTTTGCTTTAATAGCCGGTTTATCACCCCTTACCGGTCTGTATGCTGCCTTTATGATGGGTTTGGTGACATCCATTTTGGGTGGTCGTCCGGGTATGATTTCCGGTGCTACCGGAGCCGTAGCCATTGTATTGGTAACCCTTGCCAAGAGCCATGGGCCAGAATACATATTTGCCACGGTAATTTTTGCAGGGCTTATACAAATGGCTGCCGGTTTTTTAAAACTTGGAAAATTTATTCGTCTTGTGCCTCATCCTGTAATATTTGGCTTTGTCAATGGTCTGGCCATTATCATTTTTGTTTCTCAGCTCGATCAGTTTAAGTCTGCAGATGGCACCTGGCTGCGTGGTGAAACTTTGTATATTTTGCTGGGCCTTGTATTGCTCACGATGTTGATCATATGGGGTTTGCCTAAATTTACCAAAGCCATCCCTGCTTCTCTTACCGCTATTTTGGTGGTTTTCGGGCTGGTGATTTTTCTGGGGATTGACACCAAAACCGTTGGTGACATCGCCTCTATACAAGGTGGTTTTCCTCCATTTAACATTCCTTCCGTTCCTTTCACCTGGGAAAACATCATGTTAATTCTCCCCTATGCATCGATAGTGGCTGGGGTTGGGCTGATCGAAAGTTTATTGACCCTCAACATTATTGATGAAATAACCGAAACGCGGGGCAGGAGTAATAAAGAAGCCATTGCCCAGGGCACAGCGAATGTATTATCGGGTTTTTTCTCCGGCATGGGTGGTTGTGCCATGATTGGTCAGAGTTTGATCAATGTTTCGAATGGAGCAAGGGCGAGATTGTCGGGCATTGTGGCTTCGGTGATGCTGCTGGTTTTTGTAATGTACGGGTCGGCACTCATTGAGCAGGTGCCTATGGCAGCCCTGACCGGCCTGATGATCATGGTAGCGATTGGAACTTTTGAATGGGCCAGTTTACGCACTTTCCGAAGAATGCCCAAATCAGATATTTTTGTAATGGTCATGGTGACCCTGGTTACAGTTTTTCTTCATAATCTGGCCCTGGCAGTCATTATAGGTGTGATCATAGCGGCATTGGTTTTTGCCTGGGATAATGCCATTCGCATACGGGCCCGCAAAAGAACGGATGCCGATGGGGTGAAACACTATGAGATATACGGTCCGCTTTTCTTTGGCTCCGTGGCGGCTTTTAATGAAAAATTTGATGTGTTGAGTGATCCTGAAAAAGTGATCATCGATTTTCAGGAAAGTAGGGTAGTGGATATGTCGGCCATTGAGGCTTTGAATAAAATCACAGAACGTTATGACAAGGTTGGCAAGACGGTTTTGCTTAAGCACCTGAGTCCGGATTGCCGAAAGCTGTTGAAAAATGCTGAAAAAATCATCGATGTAAATGTGCTGGAAGACCCTACCTATAAGGTGCTGGCAGATGGTTTGTCGAAGTAGTTCTTAATAGTTCGTAGCTCGTAGTGAAGCAAACTTTTCCAAAGTTCTAAAACTTTGGAAAAGTTGCATTACTCTACATTTGAATTTAGAATCAAATCTCTTTTAGTATCAATAGTAAAATTTAGATGTTCCAGATCTTCAAAATAATCCCAGCATGTACTTATTCTGACCTCGGAAGGGCTTTGTTTAGAAAAACATTCATTCCAACTGGACCATTTCCATAGCTCTTGCGATTCAACAAAACCATGTTTTACAGGATTAAGGAGTATATAAAGAAAGGTTTCCTGCTATTGAGTATCTGAATCTACAGAATTTCGCTTAAAATTTTTTAAAAACAGACTCCCTTTTCGTTCATATTTTTTATTATATGCCTGTGTATATGAACTGAATAAGTTTGAAAACTGCTTGCTTATAAAGTAGCTTTGAAACTTTTCCAAAGTTCCAAACTTTGGAAAAGTTCTGTCGAAGGTCTTTTTGTAAGCAGGATAATCTTCCAGGCCTTTTAAAATCTTCTTCGGCATACCTGCGAATTCCGAAAGCTGAGATCTGAACGAAATGCCTTTTGATTTTGGGGCATCCGATGTATGCCATCTTTTCTCCTCTTTTCAATCCACATAGGTTTCTTTTATTACTTCTTTACATTTTTCAATTTCCGAAGGGGTCAATTTTTCGAATACCTTAATGATTCGGGTTTTGTCTACTGTCCTGATTTGATCGACTGCAATCATTCCTTTCTTTCCGTTGTGGTTGACCGAAACCCTGGTGGGATATTTTTTTAAATTTGTTGTCATCGGAGCAAGAACGATTGAGTTCAGATGCTTGTTCATTTCATCCGGAGAGATAATAACACAAGGTCTGGTTTTTTTTATTTCACTTCCAACCGTTGGGTCAAGGTTTACAAGTACGATTGAATACTGACTTACATCCATTCCTCAAGATTTTCATCATCAAAGACATCGTTCATCAGCAATTTGTCGTCACCGTTTTCGCTCATTTTCTTAAATTCCTTTTCCCAATTTTTTCGTGGTGAAGCAATAGGTTTAATAATAATTTGCCCTTTCTCAAGAATCAATTCTACTTTGTCTTTGATATTGTATTTTTCCAAAATAGTCTTGCTAAGGCGAATGCCCTTAGAATTTCCAATTTTAATTACCGATGTTTCCATATCAGTCTCTATGTTATTACAAAGTAAATACTTTTTAATGAATTGTCAAACCAATTACCAGGCTTTTCGGGCTTAATCATTGAATACCGCCAAATCACCTGCCGCATTAAACAATACATGACTTTCGGACAGTATTTCGATGTTTGAGTCGTTTTTCAGCTCATCGGCAAGGGCAGCAGAGATATAGATTTCACCGAGTTGCAGAGTATTTCTGATCACCATGATTTTGGCTTTTAAGAGGTCCTGAACACCGCAGGATCGCAAGGCAATTTCCATGGCTTCGCGGTCTGTCCGGGCTACGACCGGTATTTTGCCCCGCTCGAGAAAGGTACTGGTGACTATGTTTTCCCGGGTGCTGTTCAGGTCAATTTTATCAAAAAGCCTCTGACTGATCACATCGGCCAATCCGACGCCTATGGCATTACCATGTGATGCAGGGGTTAAATCCAGGGCTGCTATTCTTTTAATCTGTGGTTTAGCTGGTTCCGGTTCCCCTTCGATTTTCATCCTGCCGATGATGTTGGTGTCCATTCCGGTGCCGCTGATATCTTTGCCCAATTCTTTTACCATAAGCACATCAGCAGATGTAACAGGCAGAAAAGGCATATGGTCACGGGCCATTTTCAACAGGCGAGGCTCTTCATCCCATATCTGCTGTGCATGTAAGGCGGCAATATGCATAGTTTGGTCGTATGCATCTTCAACAATGGCAAGGCCACCCAGGATTTTGCCGGTACCCAAAATGAATTTTGCCACTTCCGGTATATAATCCCTTAAACCTTTCACCCCGTATTGATGGATTTCACTGGCCTGTAATGGCCCGCCCAATCCTATCACCGCCATTTTTATGAGTCCGCTTTCATATTTACCCCTGAAGTCGGTATGCGGTTTAATGCGGTTGATCAGTATGATGCCATCTGCCCGATCGACCATGGCACTTAAATACACCTTACATGGTGATTTTTTTGCCTCTATTTTCCGGTAATCTGCGGTTGCCATCACCGGCGCTCCCATATAGGGCTCCGTAATTCCATAGGATGCCAGCACCTCTTTTTGTCCATCGGGATTTGCGCTTCCATGGCTACCCATAGCCGGGAAAATAAAGGGTCGGGCACCTTTTTCTTCAAGAAAGGACACCAGGGTTTTTACAATAACCGTCAGGTTGCGAATACCCCGGCTGCCTACGGCTATTCCGATGCTGGAGCCAGGTTTCACAGTACTCCCAAAACCGTTATTTGCTTGTTGCCTTGTAATAGCAATTACATTGTCCAAACTACGTCTTTGGAACCCAGGTTTTATTTTTATCATTTTCATATATCCAGTGCGGTATATTTATCAAATTTAGCCGGAAAGGCCTCGTTTTTTGCCAGTATATAGGATAATCCATTGCAAATTGCATAAGAATCTATGCAAAAAATACATTCCTTTTGGAATAATTTCTACGATTGGATAATATTTTTTTCAAATATGTAAGTAATCCTGCGAGACTTGCTTGTCTTAAGATTACATTTGAAAACTCTTATCGTCTTATGCAAAAAAACTACGACGAATCAAATAAAAATGCAGAGTCTGAATCTATTCCCGGGGTTGCACATGTAAAAAGCAATTCTTCTGATGTTATCACCTCAGATGATGAAATCCTGATTAGAAAGGCATTTAATGATCAGCCTGAAAAAGGCATGGAATTATTGTACCTGCGGTACTATCAGCCTTTATGTTCTCATGCGGTGAAATACGTAGTTTCAAGGCAATTGGCAGAGGATATGGTTTCAGATCTTTTTTTTAAATTTTATGAGCAAAAAAAATATGAAAATATTCAAAGCTCTTTTCGTCTTTATCTTTTCAGGGCTGTCCGCAATACAGGATTTAATTATCTAAAATGGGATGTAGCCCGCAATCATAAACTGGAAGATTTTCCTGAACCGGTAATTGCTGAAACTTATCAGCCCGACAGCATAACTCAATATGAAGATTTGTGTAAAGATCTGGAGAAAGCTGTAAGTGCATTGCCTGTACAACAGCGCAGAATTTATCTCTCTTTTCAATTCGAAGGAAAAAGTATGAAAGACATCGCCTTCGACCTCGGTTTATCAGCTCGCACCGTTGAAGTGCAAATTTACAGGGCCAGAAATACAGTTCGCGCTTTACTGAGGGATAAATGGCTTACCCTCTGGGGTGTATTGTTATTTTTTCAGTAAAAACTTTATTCACATAAGTAGTTAAGACTGCCAGAATTGTCTTTGAATTAAATACCTACATCAATGCAAAATAGATCAACCATACGAAAAATTTTATTTGAATATTTTAAAGGGTCGGCAACATCGGTTCAAAAGAAGTGGATTGAGGAATGGGTAAAACAATCTAATGAAAATGAAGAATTGTTTTATCAATATCTGGAAGAATGGGAGCGAATAAATCCACAATACATTGCTGACTCGCAGCTGGCTTTTGAAAATTTTGTGGAAAGGTTGAATCATCCCTCGAAATCTACATTCAGCTTGAAGACTTCAGTTGTAACAGACCCATCCAATTTCAGATATTATTTGTTTGCAGCAGCCTCGATAGTCATTGTTTTGATGTTTGCATGGTCATTCAGAGATCCCATTCTGAACAAGACCTTTACGACCCGCCATGGTGAAATAAAAATGATCGTGCTCTCAGATGGCACTCATGTAAATTTAAATGCCAACAGCATATTAAAAGTCAGAAGATCGTGGCTGGGCGAGTCACAAAGATTAGCCTTTTTAGATGGAGAGGCATTTTTTGACGTGAGTTATCACGAATTTAAAAAATTTAAAATCAGAACAGACAATCAACTTGAAGTTGTAGTACACGGTACAGAGTTCAACATGTATACACGACATAAAACAACCCAGGTTGTATTGAAAAAAGGCAAGGTAGAGCTTGTTAAATATGATGATTTGGGAAGCAACTCTATTTTTATGAAACCCGGTGAAATGATTCGCCTCGAACCTGATGGAAATTTAAACAAAACACAGGTAGTGGAGCCTGATCAATATTCTTCATGGAAAGACCACAGATATATTTTTGATAAAACATCTCTGCGTCAAATCGGAAATATGATTTTTGATAATTACGGACTCAATGTGATTGTCAATGATACTGTTTTAAATGACTTAACTGTTTCAGGGTCATTTACGGCAATTGACGTTGATGATTTTGCCAATTCTGTCGCACAGGTGCTTGATATAAAATTCCAGAGAGAAGGGGACACGATATTTTTTTCTGACTAATCTAACTTCTTGAAATTCAATTAATTTTTAAACCCCAAAAAATTTATGACTAAAAATTTACTTCTGGTTGCATTATGGGTAATGGTAATGTTTCCGGTTCACAATTCCAGATCAGATGTTTATATTGATCCTGATCAGGCCATTCCAGTAAGTGAGAATATTCAAGATCAGACAAAAAATCACTTACCAGGGGAAAGAATAAAGCTTTCAGTTGCGCTTGAGTTACTGAAAGATCATTATAAAGCAGATATATTATTTGCTGATCGCTTAGTGGGCAAGGCAGTTGTCGATCAGCAAACCATTGATTTTAACCAAAATCTTGAGAATAATTTACAACTTTTGCTCAGTCCTCATGACCTTTCTTATATAAAGCAAAAAGGGGGTTCTTATCTTATCGTAAGTAAAAATAAGCCAATCGTTGGTAAGACCGGTGTAGCTTCAGATGACAGTACCCTTAGTTCTTTAGCAGGGATGACTGAATTTCCCGGCGCTTATCTGGCAAGTCTTGACAAATTAAAGAAAAATGATGGCAGGCTCGTCAAAGGGAAAGTTACTTCTGCGATTGATGGCGCTGAATTGCCTGGTGTTACTGTGATGATAAAAGGGACTGCCATGGGAACCACCACTGATTTTTCTGGCGATTATACCCTGCAAGTTTCAGATGATAATGCTGTACTGGTATTTTCTTATATCGGATATACAAGTCAGGAAGTGATGGTTGGTAATCAGAGCATTGTGAATATACAATTGCAGGAAAGTGTGAAGACGCTTCAGGAAGCGGTTGTAACTGCATTGGGGATAAAAAGGGATAAGCAGTCACTTGGCTATTCGGTTGGTCGTGTTGATGGCGCGGATCTAACAGAGACACCACAGCCCAATTTGCTGAATGCCATGGCAGGAAAAGTTGCGGGTGTACAAATATCGCAAATGGATGGTGCCGCCGGTTCTTCGGTTAATATCATTATCAGGGGGGCCAACTCCTTAAACAATGATAATCAACCATTATTTGTAATCGATGGTGTACCCGTTGCCAATAAGCTGAATAATGGTTTTGCAGGCGCGGATATGGGCAATCCGATTTCTGATATCAATCCCAATGATATAGAAAGCATTTCTGTATTAAAGGGGCCCAGCGCGGCTGCACTTTACGGAGCCAGGGCTGGTAATGGTGTTATTCTCATAACAACGAAATCAGGTCTTCAGGGAAGAAAAGGCATAGGTGTTTCATTTAATTCGGCGGTGGTTATGGACTTTCCTTTCCGCTATGTGCCTGTTCAGAATAAATTTGCTTCCGGTAAAAGTGGAGCACACGCCTATGAAGAAGGTGAAAACGAAAGCTGGGGTCCTCGTTTAGATGTGGGGGAAGAATGGTTGCAGTGGAACAGTGACGGACAGCCAACACCTCTGGTATCATACCCCAACCGGTTTAAGGATTTCTTTCAGACGGGTTATACCAATACCAATAACGTAGCCATAGGCGGGGACTATGATCAGGGAAGTTTCAGATTGTCGATTGGCAATATGACCAATACTGGCATAATTCCGAATACAGACTTCAGCAGGCTAACCATTGGCTTAAATACCAATTACAATATTACAAAAAAGCTAAGGGCCACAGCCAATGTCACAATTACTGAATCGGGTTCAGACAATCGTCCGCTAATCGATGGCAGTAGAACATCGCCAGTACGAAGCCTGTATGAAACAGGTGCTCAGATAGACATCAGGGAACTCCGCCAATACTGGGTACCGGGTTCTGAAGGTATTTTGCAAAGAAAATATAAGGAAAAACAAAACAACCCATATTTTGTGGTGCATGAAAATCCTACTGGTTTTAAACGTGACCGTACCGTAAGTAAACTTCAGCTCGACTACGATATTACAAATGATCTGGCCTTTATGGTGAGACATACGCGCGATGCCTATGAAGAACTGCAGGAAGCAAAAATAGCCTATGATAATTTCGATCAAATCAGAGGAGGATATAATGTGAGGAATAATTTCTTCAAAGAAAATAACCTCGACATGATTTTGAGCTATAAAAAGGTTTTCAATGAAAATTGGAACATCAATACTATGGTTGGCGTGAACCGTATGGAACAGAAATACCGCCATATTGATAATAAGGCAGGGCAATTGGTGGTACCCGGTTTATTTACCATTGCCAATGGAGCTCCCGGTACAGTTTTGTATGAAAGCCACCAGTTCTGGAAAGTATTGTATGGCGCATATGGCTCAGTTTCTACAGGATATAAAAATATGCTTTATCTCGACGTAACGGCAAGAAACGACTGGTCAAGTACACTGCCGGTTGAAAACAGATCATACTTTTATCCATCGGTATCATTTAGCGCTATAATTTCTGAAATGGTGACTATGCCGGGCTGGGTAGATAATTTTAAATTCAGGGCAGGATCAGCCCAGGTTGGTAATGATGTAGCCCCTTACAGCCTTGTGCCGACCTTCAACACTGCCCTTGACTGGGGTTCTGCCAAGAGCATGTTTATGGGAGGACTTCTTCGCAATGCCTCTTTAAAACCAGAAATATCAACTTCAACAGAGGCAGGCTTTGACATATCACTTTTTAAAAACCGATTGGGGATTGAGGGTACTTACTATGTCGTCGGTAATCGAAACCAGGTTTTGCCAATTGATCTGCCCATCGAGTCTGGTGCTTCAAGTAAATTGATCAATGCGGGTTTAGTTCAAAGCAGGGGGATTGAAATCGGTATGTTTACCACACCTGTAATTGCCGGAGATTTTCGCTGGGATATGAATATCAATTTTACCAGGAACAGAACACGTATTAAAGAACTGGCCGATGGCATTACATTTTTCAATTTCACCTCTTATCAGGGCGCTGAACTGAGAACCTATGTAGGTGGTGACATTGGTGATATATATATGCGCCCCATGCTTACCGTAAAAGACACTGAATCGCCGTATTTTGGATATCCTGTGCTGACCGGAAGTGGACTCTATCAGACTGATAATGATGTGAATAATCTGGTGAAAATCGGCAATTTCAATCACGATTTTATGATGTCGTTTCAACCTACCTTCAGATATAAATCTATAAGCCTTTATGCAAATATAGACTGGAGACAGGGGGGTGAGTTTTACAGCAATACCATGATGTTTTTAGGCAATAATGGAATGTTGGACGAGACCATCTCCGGAGTGCCCTATGATCCCAATATCCCTATTGAACAGCAAATCAAAGCCAATCCCGAGCTTTATTTTGGCAAATGGCTGGGGGGACGTAATGCAGAATTTGGAGGATTCCCATGGACCGGGCCCGCGGCAGACATAAGAGTGCAGGATGCCAGTTTTAATGTAGGCGTACGCGAAAGTCGTGATGCCAACGGAAATGTGGTATATATTGAAAACCTCGGAGGAGCAACTACCCGTTGGCTAGATCCTTTCAATGCATATCGCTTTGCCCACAGGCCTTTTCCTGACCGAAATTTATACAGTGCTACTTATGTGAAGCTAAGGGAAATAGCCATAACGTATCATTTGCCCAAGAGCTTCTTGAGTAAAATGAATGTAATGAATGCCTCATTATCTGTGGTGGGCAATAACCTTTTCATATGGACTGCCGCCAACAATGGTGTAGACCCAGAGCGTGCATTCAGACAAGCGGGTAACCGTTGGATTCAGGGAATTGAATATTATAATGTAATGCCCTGGACCGGTTCTTTAGGTTTAAAATTAAATGTTGACTTTTAATTTCATAAAGAGATGAAATATAATTATAAAGCTATTTTAATTCTTGTCTTATCGGCAGCAATGTTCGCCTGTGAAGACCTGACGGAGGTAAATAAAAACCCCAACAGCCCGGAGGAGATTTCTTCGAACTACATCCTTACCTATGTGTTGTCAAACACAGCGAGAACCTACCATAACCTCGGATTTGAAAATTCTAAAATTGCCGGCGCAATGCAGTATGTTCAAAGAGGTACTAATGAAGGCGCCATTGTTGTTAACTTCTACGGCTGGGAACATGAATCCTGGAATTCTTATTTTGATATTCTTAGAAACAACCAGATAATTTATGAAAATGCAGTAAGAGATAATAATAATTTTTTTAAAGCCGTAGCGCTCACACTGAGGTCTTTTCACTTTGGATTAATGACAGATTTGCATGGTGACATTCCATACAACGAATCACTTAAAGCAGATGCCGACATATTCTTTCCAAAATACGACAAACAAATAGATGTCTACAAAGGCATAATTGAAGATCTGAAACAAGCCAATCAATTATTGGCCAACCTCGATTTGTCAAAAGATGGCATTAACAGTATTTCTGATATCATGTACAACGGAGATCCTGTAAAATGGAGAAAATTTGCAAATGCCCTCAGAATGCGTTACAGCATGCGATTGTTAAATAAAAGCCAGGAAATGTCTTCTGTTGGTATTAATGTACAACAGGAATTTTCTGATGCTGCCTCCTTTACTTTTACAGGTATTGGTGACGATGCAAGGGTTAATTTTTTAGGTACAGACAGAAACAATTCAGCTCCGGGTGGACCACTAAACAGCCCAAACCCAAACCTGCTTTTAAAACCCGCTCAAACACTGGTTGATAAACTCCTCGAAATTAATGACCCACGCTTACACAGATGGGTAATGCCGGTACAGTACAAATGGGATACTGAGGTTGCCGTTGAGACCAATATTGAGGTTACCAACCTATTCGGAGAGAAATATACCGTTAGATACCGGCCGGCTGCTCCAGATGCCAATGTAAATACCAATCTGTATGTTGGATTGCCCATCGGACTACCCATAGTTGAAGCGATGTCATACAATAAAGGTAATGATGAAGCCGTCTATCACCCGGAGAGAAGTCCTTATATTTCTTTCGTACATGAAAGATACAGAAAGAATCAGGATCCTTTGGTCAGCATGAACCTGATTACCTATACTGAGGTAAAATTTCTCATGGCAGAAGCAGCACATATCGGTGGCTTTGCCCTTGCAGATCCTGAAATGCATTACAAGGAGGCCATAAGGTCCAGTATGCAAAAATATGCTATACCTGCTTCCATCGGAACCTACAATTTTGAGAACTACTACAATCAAACTGCTGTAAATTATGGAAGCGCCCCAGACAAACATCAGCGGATTATGGAGCAAAAGTGGATTTCATCGTGGCAAAGTGTTCAGTCATGGTTCGACTGGCGGCGAACTGGCTATCCAAACTTACGACCAGGGCCGGTCACACAGTTTGGAGATGCTATTCCTGTAAGATACATGTATCCTGCGCCGAATCTTGATCCAAAGTATCTTGCAAATTATCAAAATGCACTTAATTCTTTGAATGTGAGCAATTTTATGCCATCAGGTCAAAGCAAAGACCATCCCTATGCAATGATGTGGTTGATTCAAAATACAGGCAAACCCTGGTAGATAATAAATTACTGTTTATCAATCCCTATAATAACAGTAAGAAGGCTGGCCAATCTGGTCAGCCTTCTTTGTTGTCTTTTGTTTTTAATCCTGATTTACAATTACCAATTTCATTTGAGTGCAGATAAAATCTATATAATCCGGTAATTATCAGTTCATGCCAAACCAATACATGTTTTTGGGGTTGATATTAAGGACCTGCTGTAAAAGTATGCGTCTGTATTTCAAATTCAGGATATTAAAATAAAATAAACCAACAAGCCAGGCAATTTTCAGCGCACCCTAATTATGTGCAGTCTGTTGGGCCGGGAAATACATTGAAACCCAGAATATTTTTTAAAATGCATAGCTGTATTTTTACTTTTATGAAAACCCATTTCAGACAACTTATCATTGTAATGGTCTTGCTGCTTTCAATGTCTGAGGCCAGGGGACAGATTCTCAATATAGAGCGAATGCGGCTAAAAAAAGATACGGCCAAGGCCTTGCTGATAAAGGGCACAGCCGGATTTAACATCTTTAACCGAAGTGCGGCAGCAGATGATCCTGTAAACCTGATTGGTCACAATCTGTTAATCAATGCAGCCTACATACCAGGTAAACATAGTTATATTTTTATCGGCCGGTCAGATTATTTGAAGATCAACGATTCTCCTTTTTTAAATTTTGGTTTTTTACATGGCAGGGTGAATTTTTTGCGTGATGAAAAATTTAATTATGAAGTATTTGTTCAATATTCCTATGATAACTTCAGGGGTCTCGACCCAAGGATGATTGTTGGTGGCAGTGTGAGACACAGGCTTATTCAATCAAAAACCTCAGATCTGATTCTGGGCATTGGTGGGTTTTATGAAAATGAACTGTGGGAACACCCCCTTGAAGAAAACAATGTGCGGGTGCAGTTTTTAAAATCTTCTAATTACATATCCTTCCGCACCACCTTAAGTGAATATGTTGATCTCAATATGGTGCATTATTATCAGGTGGGATACGACAGGGGCTTAGAGCAATTCAGGCATAGAATCAACAGCAACATCAATTTTAATACAAAAATCACCGATCGTTTTTCGCTAAATAATGCCTTTGAAATGTCATATGAAGACAAACCCATTGTACCTGTTACTAAATTTATCTTTTCTTTTAATCTGGGGATGTCACTTGATTTATAAAACCTTCAATCAAATAACTGCTCCAGTTAACTTTTGCGTAAAAGGCATTTTTAGTGGAAAAATTATCAAAGAAATTATAATCTGTTTTTTTAAAAGAATGTTTTTTATATTTACAAGGTAAAGTGATCCTGTAAACCAAGGATAAATTAGGGGACATGCCAAAAAGTACTGGTATTCGGATGCTTTCAGCAAACCCTGATTCCGTTCTGGTCAAAAGGAATACGATTACTGAAACCTAACCACACACCAATGAAATATCTCCGCTTGCCGGGGTTTAGGATTTATCCTATGCCTCTGTGGGTATTTATGCTTTGCATAATCCTCGCCGATGATCTTATAGCCGATCCTTCTTTTCGATTGCCATTGATGGTGGAGTATATTGTTTTACGTCCGGCGCGCTGGGAAGATGGCCGTTCAAACCTGGAAGTGGAGGAAAAGAGAAACCATGGTGGTCTTGTTTTTATTTATTACACCAATGTGTCTGATCAGGCAGTTTCTTTGAGTGAATGGTATTTGAATGACAGGGAAAGTGGCCAGTACCGACTGGCTGGAGATATTGCCTGGGACCGGAGGTATAATACGGTTGTACAACCGGGGGAAACCAGTGTACTTGAGATCTGTGGAGTTTCAGAAGATTTTTCTCCGGGAAGACCTGTAATCTTTTCACAACTTAACAGAAGTAATCGCAATGTTACCTATCACGAATCAGTTTTTCAGAAAGAACAAGTGCATATAAGTTCCATCATTTTTGAAAGTGATCTTAAACAACTTACGGTTCATCTGCAAAACCATACCGATAGACGGGTTGATATTCAGGATATTATATTTTCCGGAAAGAGGGTTGAAAACTTATGGGTAAGTTCAGAAATTATTGAACCTGGAGGACATGTAGTGGCTAAAGTTGGTTTGACAAAAGCCTACAGCCACGGAGATCTGGCTATTATTCAATGTAACCTTTCCTTTGAAGACTCATTTTTCTCCATTTACAGTCATCGTAATGCGTATGGAGATTTTTTCCCCAATGGCACATGGGGTTTACATAAACTTCAATTTGCAGATGCCAGGCGTCATCACCTTGATACCTTTGTAACAGGTTTGGCCAGTGAGGATGACTTTTTTACCAAAGATTATAGAACTACTGGTTTCAAAGCGATGCCGTATACCGGAATGCTTCCTGATATTGATATGCTGCGCGAATTGGAAAGCCATGAGGCCGTAGCCGGATGGCATATACATGATGAACGGGAGCGTATGTATCATCCGCAGAGGATTATGGCTGTTTCTGAAATGACTAAAAAATATTCCGTTAATAAGCCAACCTTCATCACTTTGTGCCGAAACATGAAATTTTTTGAATATGCTTATCTAGCAGATATTCCTTGTCAGGCGCATTATTCTTTAACAGCTGCATCAGAGACCAGTCTGACAGATCCTTTAGGCACCCGACTTGAGGAGTCAGCTTATTATACCCGTGATCTGAAGTACGCATCGGCGCCTAGACCTTTTTGGGTTTGGTCCCAGGGTTTGCATCTTTGGGATGAAGGGTCAAAGAAAAAAGTACCAACGCCTGAAGAATTGGGAGCACAATTTTATTATAACCTGGGAAGGGGTGCAAAAGGCAATTTGTGGTTTGCTTTTCACGAAGAGGCGGGGAATATGTATCCTGAAACTAAAAAAGCGCTTCAAATATATAGCAGGGTAGTCAGTACACTAAAAGAAGATCTCCTGATTGCAGACCCTTTACATGGTGATCAGAAAAGTCCTGAACACCTGGATGTTGCTCCTCTTATTTCCCCGGACAAAACCATTTTGTTTTTATCCAATAACCAATATCATATTACCGATAGTGCATGTCTGTGGACACCACTGCGAAATATTGACATTGAAGTTCAATTACCCGCCTGGTTTAAAGCGACCAATGCCTATGAATTTAATCCAGAAACAGGATTTCAAATGTTAAAATGGCGTCAAAGCAAAAATACCCTTCATCTACATTTCAAAACCATTGATATGGGAGCTGTAGTCGTTGTGCTCACTGACAGAAAACAAAAAGAAATTTTGATTGAGAAATTTCACCAGGCACTGGCAAGGGAGCAAGTACAGTAAGGATTTAATGCTCCGGAACGTCATCAATTTTAGCCAGTTGAGCCTCGAAATGGGATAACCTACGGCTGGTTACATATCTTCGCTGATAGTAATCCTGTTGACGCAACCAGTCGAGTTTGAGGCCCTGGCGGGTACTATGGATCATCTGTACATCGGTAGAATCCTGAGATACTTCTACAACAATGGCTACATGGCCTATTTGCGTACTGTTGAGGTTTCTTCCCTTAAAAAACAATAGGTCTCCCCGTTTTACTGAGTCCAACGGTACCGGCGCGCCAATTGCTACCTGCGAACGGCTTGACGGGGGCAGCTCTATGCCAAATTTTTTGTATACATAATAGACAAAGCCTGAACAATCAAAGCCTTTTTCAGTACGGCCTCCATATCGGTAGGGTGTGCCTATATATTTCATAGAATACTTTATCAGGGTATCTATGGGTACTATTGTGTTTCCAAATCCGCTGATATAACCGTTTTCAATTAAATTGCCGGAAAGCTGAAAAGCCTGTCCCAGAAAAACTTCACGTTGCGCTGAAACTTGTAAACTTATTAAAAGCAAAAAGAACCCAAGTGTTCCTTTCATATAATATTGAATATTAGGTGGGGCAAAAGATTACTTGCAATATTTTGAGCAAAAATAGTACCATTTCGCCATAATCAATGCAAATCAGAATACATTTTTCTGCACCGTTCAAAACAATGCGCCATATATGACATAAATTTACTTTTTGTGCTGGCGTCAGATCTTCCTATTCCACCTTTTTTTATTCAAACAGTACTTATTATAATAAGTTGATCAAACTTATCCAACATGTTTTTTCTCAGACAGATACCGGAATCTGAAGGATTCCCATTTCTAAAGAAGATAGTTCGCCACGTAAAAAACGACCCTGACAGGTTCTTAGCCTGTGGTTTTTCCTGAACTTAGTCAGAAAGACTATAGTCATTAAAAATCACGAGCGTATTGCACTTGTCCGGGAAAAGTTGTTGGAGAAAACTCCAACAACAGGCAAAGCTATAATCCACCACCTTTCAGATCGCATCACAGTGCCATAAAGTACCAATGCACTGCGTTTTTTGAGGACTAACTCTCGGTACGCTATCTTATCAGTATTTCGCCTACGGCCTCAACCCTCGAGCTTCCAACCGTCATTTTATCTGTACGACTTGCCGGCGGTTATTCCCGGCCAGTCGTCACTTCGAAAGGGAGACGCAGGGAATCCTTCATGGTTGTACAGGTTCAGGTCATCGGGGTTATCGGCCCAACCGTAGCGCACGGCCACAGGTTCCTTTACCTCATCACTATACACCACCACTTCATCTCCTTCGATCTTCGCTTTGGCCCAATGAAATTTTTTGTCTTTTCCGGCTACCGAAAAGCCTTTGAGATAACCATAGCGGTCTTTTATAACCAATCCCGATCCAACGTGATCGAACCGGATGCGTATACTGTTCCCTTCTACCTTCATCGATTTGAATACGGGTCCTGAATGTACTATATCTTTATATCCATAGGCTACATTGAGAGCAGACTGGGCCAGCCGGAGTCCAACATCAAGCTTGTTTCTCGGGTGTATGTCATTAGCTTCCCCAATATCTATGATTACAGCCATACCCGTATTCGGTAGAGCCAGGGTCATGCTTTGGGCTTCGCGTAGTTCGGCCCAGTCACTTTCTCCAGGTTCTTCCTTGGTGGCCTTAAAGTTGGCCAGTTGCACAAATAAGAATGGAAAATCACCGATTTTCCAGTGATCACGCCAATCCTGTATCATCATGGGAAAGGATTGGCGGTATTGATAGGCCCTGCCTGCGTTCGATTCGCCCTGGTACCAGATGGCTCCCTTAATATGCAACTGCAACAAAGGGTATATCATAGCATTAAATAGTAGGGAGGGGAGTTGATTAGGCCCCAATGTGCTGGTAAAACTTATCTTGCCAACCTTATATTTCCAGTTTCCTGACAGGGTGTGATAACGGGAGCTGCTTTTCAGATAAAGCTGTTCCTCACTCCCATAGATGCCTCCACCACCACCTGTATCTTCTACGCGCACCACCAATACATTACGACCTTCTTTTAATACATAGGCCGGCACCTGATATTCACGGGCTTCACTGTATTTGTTGGTCGTTTCTCCCACTTTTATTCCATTGACCCAGGTAATATCTGAATCGTCTATAGGACCCAGACTAAGTGTTGCGGGGGAAGAAGCTTCTTCATGACTTAACTCAAATTCTTTCATAAACCAGACAATGCCATCTAGGTTGGGCAATCCCTTTTCTTCCCAGAGACCTGGTAAAACCATAATTTTCCAGCTGGTAAAATCATAATCCGGCGCAGCCCAGTAGGCAATGCCCCTTTGATAGCCTTCATCGATTTCAGGGACATCACCCAGCAAATCGCGAAATTTTTCTTTTTGTCCGGCAAGCTGATCGTTGGGGTCATAATCTTTCAATTCCTGAACAACCCCTTCCAGACCTTTAATTTTTGTCAGGGTTTCTGCGGTCATCCAGGTTTCAACATTGGTACCACCCCATGATGTATTGATCAAACCTATAGGGACATCCAATTCCTGGTTTAGTTTTCTCCCAAAGTAGTAGGCAACAGCTGAAAAAGCATCGGCACTTTCAGGGGTGCAGATATACCATTGCGAAGGAGCGGTGTCATGCAGGGGTACAGTACTGGTGCGACGAGGTACAGTAAAAAGCCTGATTTTAGGATGATCAGCTTCTTCAATAGCCTGTTCGGCATTTTCTGTAAGCGAAAGACGCCATTGCATATTTGATTGGCCTGAGGCTACCCAAACATCGCCCATTAGAATATTGTCAAGCAGAAGGGTATTTCTGCCCCTGATTTCCATTATGTGAGGTCCACCTGCCGGAAGCGCTTTCAGGCTGACTGTCCATTTGCCATCAACCCCTGCCCGCACAGAGGCCCGTTGCCCTGCAAAGCGTACCTGTATGCGCTCCCCGGGGTCGGCCCATCCCCACACCTGAATGGGTTGATCTCTCTGTACGACCATATTAGAGCCGAGTACATGTGGTAAACGCACATCGGCCATGAGCGGAAAAGCAAAAAACAGGGCAAAAGAAAGGCAAATAGCGATCTGCCCTATTTTGTAATTAAAAAATCCAGTCATAAGTAAGGTTTATTTGTTATATAACTGCAATTTAAGCATACAATTGCATTTTACGCATCCCGGAGATGGATTAACTGTTTTTTTTAGGTATTTTTCAATTTTAATAAATTTATGACTGAGATATGAGAAACTTTTTGCCAGCCTTTCTGCTGTTAATCACTGTGTTTTGGGTTTTGCCAATCAGTGCACAGCAACTTCAGGGGATGCACCCCAATGCTCAAATTGAATTTGTAAAACACAAATTAGAAAATAAGGAAAGCCTCTATCAGGAGGCGTATGCCCAATTGCTCCAATATGCTGACACGGCCTTGGCGGCTTCGCATCGTGCCCTGGAAGATTTTGACGTGCCGGGTTTTTATATCGACGCTGAGAGACATCGTACGAATTCAAAAAGTTTACAACATGATTCATTTAGCGCCTATGCCTGTGCCATGGCTTACCGGCTTAGCGGAGAGGAAAAATATGCAGAAAAGGCGATCTATTATTTGAATGCCTGGGCCCGGATCAATCAAAAATATTCCAATTACGATGGTTCTTTGGTAATGGCATACTCCGGTCCGGGCATGGTCATTGCCGCCAGCCTGCTTAAAGATTATAAAGGATGGACGGCCATCCAACAATCTCAATTTCACAACTGGGTGTCAAATGTTTATAAGGTTGCCTGTGATGAAATCAGAATCAGAAAAAATAACTGGGCCGACTGGGGCAGGTATGGATCCATTCTGAGTGCGGCTCTGCTGGGAGATGCATCAGAAGTACGGGAGAATGTCAGATTGATTAAAAGTGATTTGTTTCATAAAATTGCCTCCGATGGACATATGCCGGAAGAAACGCGCAGGGGCAATGCCGGTATCTGGTATACTTATTTTTCGCTCGCCCCAATTACAGCAGCCTGTTGGGTGGCCATTCAGGCTGGAGAAGAAAATTTGTTTTTGTTTGAGGAAAATGACACCAGCCTGAAAACGGCGCTGGATTATCTGCTGCATCATTCCAAAAATCCGCAGGATTGGGTCTGGCATGAAAACCCGCATTCCGGTTCACCTTCGACATGGCCCGGTAACTTGTTTGAAGCCTTGCAGGGACTCTATCCGGATACTCCCTATGGAATTTTTGCAGAGCCTGCCCGGCCCATTGTGTATCCTACACATCATTTTGCATGGACTTTCCCTACGCTTATGCCCCTGAAGTTTAAGTATTGATGCTTGATGGGATCATGAGATGCTGAGTTGTTTAGTCGGTTAGTGGTTGAGTTGGAGGTTAGCATGTTAAGCGTTAAATGTTGCTGAGTTGGTGGCTGCCTTCCAGCTTGTTTTCACATGCATCTGTAAACTTTGCCAGGCTCGTAGGTTTGAATGTTAATTGTTAAGTGCAATTAAAAAACAGAAAAAAAAATTAAGAAAAAAATATAACCATATGAATAAAAAAGAGCTATCTCAATTAACTGACAAAGAATTGCTGGAAGTAGCGAAAAACAACAAACCATCCCCCATATTTGATGCTTTTTTTATTGGGTTTTTAGTTGGAATAATAATTTTTAGTGTAACTGCAAACACGTGGGGGTTAGTTACACTAATTCCTTTGGTTTTAATTTATGCCTTCCTGAAGAAACCAAAGCAATATGAAGCTTTAAAGGAAGAATTAACAAAACGAAACCTTCAATAATTCACCAGCGATTCGATTAAACATTTTTTCATTCCATGACTTGCGTCATGCATTTTCAATTTTTATGGCGATATTTTTGCGTTTTAGAAACAAAAACAACAATTTTTTACAAATGCAACAAAATTCTGTTTTGGAGATCAAGGATACCTATGCGAATCCTGCTCCCCTGGGATTGTCGGGCTTTGGTCTCACAACGGTGTTATTGAATATCCACAACGCCGATTTATTTCCACTGGATACCATGATTGTCGCCATGGGGATTTTTTATGGCGGACTGGCCCAGATTATTGTGGGAATCATGGAGTTTAAAAAGAACAACTCCTTTGGTACGACAGCCTTTACATCGTATGGCTTTTTCTGGATTAGTCTGGTTTTTATCTGGCTGGCACCTGAAGTCGGTTTGGTTGGCAAACCATCGGCCATTAGTATGACTTTTTACCTGAGCATTTGGGGCGTTTTTTCAGCTTTTCTGTTTGCAGCGACCTTTAAAATGGCACCTGCCATGCGTTGGTTGTTTGGGTCTGTTGTGCTACTGTTTGCTTTGCTTGCGATTGCCACCATCACCGGTAGTAAATTCATACATACACTCGCAGGACTTGAAGGTATACTCTGTGGATCATTGGCCATATATATCGGGATGGCGCAGCTTATGAATGAATACTACGGAAAAGTGGTTATGCCATTGGGGGTAGTGAAAAAAGCTTAAAAAGATTGTAATCAAATATTTCATATCTGATCCGAAGAACCATGACTTTGGATCAGATACTTTTTTTTATCAGGTCAGACATCAATATTACGGCTTTGGTTTAAGAATCTAAATCCGGGTTTTCATACATTCAGCTTACTTAGTAACTTACCCAAACCGGTTAGCAAACCCTTGATGTCATCTTCATTATCCACCGGGATCTTCATATAGGTCTTACCATTTTTTTCATCTTTTTCTGTGAGGTTGGTAACCAGGGAATCGATGGTGGCCGGGTTTTTCAACAATGCAGCAAACTGCTGTAAAACGTCAATTCCCGATTGATCAGATGAGGGAGCAGCTGCGACTGATTTTGAGGATTTTGTTATGGGTTTTTCAGTTTCTACAATGTCGTCATCAAATAAATTGAGTTGATGCCCCTCTTGTAATTGATTGGTAACCGGAACCACAGCTTCAGCACTATTTTCATCACGGATATCTTCCTCAGAAGCAATATGGCCTTCGAGCTGATCAGGCTTTTCATCAACAACCTCTGCCATTTGGTTCATAAATTCCTTGAATTTATCATCCTTCATCATAATGGCATCTTCACCATCATCCAGTACACCGGCGGCCATAGAGGATTTGAATTTCAGTACATCCAGCATCTTGTGTTCGATGGTACCTGTGGCGACAAGGTTAACGATATTCACTTTCTTCTTTTGACCCATCCGGTAAATTCTGGCTATTCTTTGTTCTAAAACAGCCGGGTTCCAGGGTATATCGAGATTGATGAGCCAGGCAGCTGATTGAAGATTAAGGCCTACGCCTCCCGCATCTGTTGATAAAAAGACCCTCGATTCAGGGTCATGCAAAAAGCTGTCGAGTAATTCCTTTCTGTCTTTGGCGGGCACACCCCCATGCAGATTTTCATATTTTATCCCAAGTGCGTCCAGTTCCTGTGCCACCAAACGCGTCATTCTTTCCCACTGACTAAAAATCACTACCTTTTCACCTTCCATGGAAAAAATCTCATCGAGCAGGCTCATCAACTCATCGATTTTTGTATCGTGCCTTGTCTTTTGATCAATGATAAAAGTACTGTCACAGACCATGCGCATCATGTTAAGATTGATCAGAAGGCGCTGCCTGTCTTTTTCATTGAGAAAGCCCATTCTTCTCCATTTGAAAACCAATCTGCTAACGATGTCATAGGCCTCCTGATGTACCAAACTTTGCTCTTTTGTCATGGGCACGAATAGATTCTTATCCTGCCGGTCGGGGAGCTGACTCATCACCTCCTTTTTGGTACGGCGGATCAAAATATCTGATAATAAAGCCCCAACGGCATTCAGATTTTTATATCCGATTACCTTACCGGTTTCTGGCTCGTATATCTGGTGTTCATGCAAAAAACGGTATAAAGCACCCAGCTTGAAAGGGTCAATAAACTGTACTATGGAATACAACTCTTCCAGTTTGTTTTCAAGAGGCGTGCCGGTAAGCACTATGCTGTATTCCGATTGTAGCTTCTTAATGTTCTGAGATATCTTGGTCTTCCAGTTTTTGATGCGTTGCGCTTCATCCAATATAATGAGACCGGGCTCTGATTGATTAATCTGCTTCAGGTCATAGCCTACGGTATGATGACTCACAATTTTATAAAAATACTCAGGGTTACTATACTGAGGAATTCTTTGCAGGTGACCGCCTTCGATAACATGTGCCGAACTCTGGGTAAATTTTTCAATTTCCGATTTCCACTGGTATTTTAAAGAAGTTGGGCATACGATTAACACACTTTCCAAACCAAATTCATTTTTCAAAACCTCTGCAATGGTAATGGCCTGCAAGGTTTTTCCGAGTCCCATTTCATCAGCGATCAGGCTTTTGCCTGATAAAATACCGAATTGCACGCCTTCTTTTTGATATGGGTGTAAATCAGCCTCCACAAAACTACGGAGCATGCCATTTTGCAGTTTTTCAGCATGCTTTTCAAGCCATTTTTTTCTCTGATTTCTGGAGCGCACTTCCAGAATGTAAGTCAGTGCATCTTCATAGCACCGAAAATCGGGATTGATTTTTTTAGCTACGGATAAAAATTCATCGATATTATCAAATGCCGATTCAAGTAAAGTTCCCTCTATAAAGAAAGGCGCTGCCAAAGCTTCCATTTGAGCTTTATCATCACTGCCAATGCGTAAACGAACTTTTCTTCCGTCGCTGGTATATTGTAAGTAAAGGGATGAGTAAGGGGGATTGTATGTTTCTTTCAGCAGGGTTTTGATACCCCTTTTTTTATACAAATGGAGCCAAACTGCTTCTATGTGTTTACAAGTGCCCAGTCCGTTGGTTTTGAAATCATAGCATTCACAAAAATTGTAATTATGTCCCTGTTGAATTTGTTTTTCATTGCTTCGAATGGCTACTTTATAGGTGTTTTGCGTTGCCGGATTATGCACCGAAAAGTCTGAGTAGACAGGATGGGTGCCTATATTTCGAATCTCAAAGGTATTATTTGCAGCAAATTGCCTGCGCAACGCTGCCTGCCATTGATCAAGGCTAAGTTCTTCGGGTCTCTTGTGATATGAAACGACGGGCTTTTTTTTATTTATTTTGGACTTACTTCTGGTTTTTGACTTAGAGCTTACAGGTTTCATCGAAAATGTAGTTTAGGGATTTAAAAGAAATCATTTTTTACATCAGTTAATAGTAAAAATTTATTTTTTAACCGGGCATAAAAAACCTTGAGACTTGTATTTAATACACATTGCTTGTACTTTTAAACCGGTTAAAGAATTTCCCTTATTTTCTTCCGGAAATAGTATGAACAGACGACTGGCGATAAAACAAGCAGCACTTTTAGGTGGTGCGGTTGCTTTTTTTTCCTCTTGTTCCGAGCAGGCAAAGAAGGCATCCATTGCATTGCAAAAACTGAATCTTAATGCCAAGGATGAAGAATTGCTGATGAAAATAGTCGAGGCTATATTGCCTGCCAGTTCCAGCCCGGGAGCTGCACGTTTAAATGTACATCATTTTGTGCTGATCATGGTTGATGACTGTTTGAGTCCCCAGGACCAAAAGGTTTTTGTAGACGGACTGTACAGTATCGATGCTTTCTGTAAGCGCAATTTTGGAAAGCGCTTTGAAAAAAGTGATAAGCCCACACAGGCTGAAATGCTGACTGCCATACAAAACAATCAGGACCTGAAAGAAAAAAAGGAAGGGGAGATAAAAATCATGAAATCCTTTGTCGGTATGTGCAAGCGGTATTCACTGCAGGGATTTATGGGTTCTGAATATTACCTCACACAGATCATGCCCTACGAACTGGTACCGGGAAGGTATCATGGATGTGTTCCTGTATAATTGGTTTTTGAAGGCAATATACAACTTGTGAATTCTCAGATAGATCTTAATCATCCCCTTTACTCCATAATGAATTTCGCCCAATGGCAAACCTTAATATTGACAGCATAAAAGACAGAAGTTTTGACGCAATAGTAATTGGCTCGGGTATCAGCGGCGGATGGGCCGCCAAAGAATTTACAGAACTCGGACTGAAAACGCTTATTCTGGAGCGAGGTCGCGATGTGCAACACCTGAAGGACTATCCTACTACGAATATGTTGCCCTGGGAATTTAAACATCACAATCAGGTGCCTTACGATATTATCAATGAAAATCCGGTTATAAGCAAGTGCTATGCTTTCAAAGAAGATGCCATGCATTTTTTTGTAAAGGACAAGGAGCACCCATATGTGCAGGAAAAGCCGTTTGACTGGATCAGAGGTTATCAGGTAGGAGGGAAATCTCTTATGTGGGCACGACATACCCAGCGATGGAGCGATCTGGATTTTGAAGGCCCGGCAAGGGATGGATTTGCTGCTGACTGGCCCATACGCTATAAAGACCTGACATCCTGGTATACCTACGTCGAAAAATTCGCTGGAATATCCGGCAATAGAGATGGGTTGGCAGAGCTGCCAGATGGCGATTTCCTGCCTCCGCATGAATTGAATTGTGTAGAAAAGTATTTCAAAAGTCATATAGCCAAACACTATCAAAACCAAAGGCATGTGATCATAGCCAGATGTGCCCACCTTACGGAGGTTAAGGATGTTCACAGGCAACAAAACAGGGGTTTGTGTATGAAGCGCGACCTCTGCCAGCGCGGGTGCCCTTTTGGCGGGTATTTCAGTAGTAATGCATCGACAATACCATGGGCCTTGAAAACCGGAAACCTCACGCTCCGTCCGCATTCGGTAGTAGAATCTGTCATATACGATGAGAACAAAGGTAGAGCTACGGGTGTGCGTATCATAGATGCCATCACCAAAGAAGCCATAGATTATTTCGCCAATGTGATTTTTGTTAATGCCAGCGCCCTCAATACCAATTTGATACTGCTTAACTCCAAATCGAGCCGTTTTCCCGATGGTCTGGGAAATGATAATGGTCTGCTTGGGAAATATGTGGCTTTTCATAATTATCGGGCCCGCGTGTCAGGTACTTATGATGGCTACCCAAACCATACTACCGATGGCCGAAGGCCTACCAGTGCCTATATTCCAAGATTTCGAAATTTGTACAGGCAGGAGACAGACTTTTTGCGGGGCTATGCCGCAGGCTTCGGAGCAGGAAGGGCTCTTCAACGCGATCTGAGTGGTTTTGGTGAAGCCTTAAAAAATGAAATTCTCAAAAAAGACCTGGGCCCATGGCGGGTGGGTTCTCATATGATGGGTGAAACCATACCCAAGGAAAGCAACTATGTGAAACTTGATTCAAATGCCAAAGACGAATGGGGCATTCCGCAATTGAAGATATCAGTGGATTACGACGACAATGATGAAAAAATGGTGAAAGACTATATTGAGCAAATCTCAGAGATGTTTGCTTCAGCAGGGTTTACAGATATCAGGTCAACCGATTCAAAACAAGCTCCCGGACTAGATATACATGAAATGGGTGGTGTACGCATGGGTAATGATCCCAAAACCTCCCTGCTCAATAAATGGAACCAGTTGCACGCCTGCAAAAACGTATTTGTAACAGATGGTGCCTGTATGACCTCTACCAGTACCCAGAATCCTTCGCTGACCTATATGGCCTTTGCTGCCCGCTCGGCACATTATGCCGTAGAAGAAATGAAAAAGAGAAATTTGTAAGATTTGATTATCGGCAAAAAACAGAATTAAATAATCAAAGGAGCTAAAGGAAGAGGTGCACGTAATCCAGGAATTAACCAGGGAGGGTTACAGTGTGCCTATTTGTTCGTATTTTGTGTCTTTTTAAATAGCCGAAAAAGCTTTTTTACTTGTATTATTTCCAGCTGATAAAAATTCTGTTTTTATATACTTCAGGACAATATCAACAAATACAATAGCGACATTCCCAACGAATTAATGGTATTATACAGCATTGCCTATCGTTATCCCGAGGAACCGGAGTTTTCGTATCGGCACACCAATTCTTATGTGTTTTTTATAAAAACTTCGTTTGAATAGGCAGGTCTGCATTTTTTGAACTGTTGAAAAGGCGACAGGCATCTCAATCTGCCTTATTTCTGGTATAATGCAGCTATTACCTGAATGGCTATATTCACTTCATCAATGGTATTCATGGCACTGAAAGAAAACCGGATGGCACCCATTTCATCTGGTAGTTTAATGGCCTCCAGTACATGTGAACCTATGCTGCTGCCACTGGCGCAGGCGCTTCCGCCAGAAACAGATATTTGATTGATGTCGAGGTTGAAAAGTAACATATCATTGTCGTCGATGCCTGGCATGGCAATATTCAGGATACCAGGCAAACTATGATTTGGATCACCCAGTGCTTTTATATCAGGCATAAGCCTTTGCAAGCCCTCCTGCATGGCTTTTTTGAGTTGTGAGATTTGCGCTACATGATCATCCATATTTTCCATAGCCAGTTCCAGCGCCCGGGCCATTCCTATGATACCACTTACATTTTCGGTGCCGCCTCGCATATTTCTCTCCTGTCCACCGCCAATCATCATTGGAGGTACGTGGAATCCGCTTTTGACAATCAGAAAGCCGACGCCCTTGGGGCCGTGGAATTTATGAGCTGATCCTACTATGGAATGTACCTTTATTTTTTGTAAATCAAGCGGGAGATAGGGCACGGTTTGTACCGTATCGGAATGAAAGACAGCATCATAGCCTGCACATAATTCTCCTATTCTTTCTATATCGGCAATATTGCCAATTTCATTATTGCCATGCATAAGGGATACCAATGCACCAGGATAAGTCTTTAACAAAGATTCCAGCTCATCCCAATCAAAATTTCCGAATTCATCCACATGCAACAGATGCAATTGGATTTCACCTTCGGCAGCCATGTGCTCGAGGGTGTGAATTACGGCGTGGTGTTCGATGGGCGACGAGATTACATGGCGAATGGCACGGAACTTTACAGCGCCCCGCAAATAGGTATTGTCAGCTTCTGTGGCGCCGCTGGTAAAAAATACTTCAGAAGGAGAGACATTGAATCTATTGGCAACCTTTCGCCGGGCTTTTTCTATGGCCGAACGAACCTCCCGGCCGTGGCCATGTATCGAAGAAGGGTTGCCAAATTGATTTAAAAGAAAAGGCATCATGGCTTCTGCAACCTCAGGGTGTACGGGCGTAGTAGCGGCATTATCAAAGTAAATCCTTTTCCCTTTGTCCATTTTTCATCAGGGGGATACAATTTCTTTAATATCGCTGATAATTTTTGCGGCAAGGTGATCGGCGGTTGCCTGGGAATCTGATTCAGTATAAATGCGGATGATGGGTTCTGTATTTGATTTTCGCAGGTGAACCCATTCATTTTCAAAGTCAATTTTAACGCCATCAACGGTATTGACAGGCATTTTATGATACCGATCCTTGATTTGCACCAATATATTGTCTACATCTATATCGGGTGTGAGCTCAATTTTATTCTTTGACAGGTAGTAGTTTGGGTATTTTGATCTCAAAAAAGAAACAGATTTTCCAAAATTAGCCAGGTGACTAAGGAACAGCGCAATACCGACCAGTGCATCCCTGCCATAGTGAAAATCGGGATAAATTACGCCTCCATTTCCTTCCCCGCCAATAACGGCATTTACCGCTTTCATTTTTTCCACTACATTAACTTCACCTACTGCTGAAGCAAAATATTCACCACCATGTTTTTGTGTTATATCACGCAGCGCCCGCGTTGATGACAGATTCGATACGGTATTGCCTTGTGCGTGCAAAAGTATATAATCAGCCACGGCTACCAGGGTATATTCTTCACCAAAAGGGGATCCATCTTCATTATATATGGCAAGTCGGTCTACATCGGGATCAACGACGAGGCCCAGATCGAAATTTCCGTCTTCCAAAACTCCGGCAATGTGGGTTAGATTTTCAGGCAAGGGCTCCGGATTGTGAGGAAATATTCCGTTTGGTTCACAATAGAGCTCTTCAATTTTGCCAACCCCCAGGGCCTGCAGCAATTTGGGTACGGCAATGCCACCTGTAGAATTGACACAATCTATTACCACCCTGAAATTTCGGTTTCTGATGGCTTCCACATCTACCAGCGGCAATTGCAGGATCATGTCAATATGCCGGTCAATATAGTCATCTATCCTGCTATAGGTGCCAAGTTTTTTTGGCTCAGCAAATTTTACATCCCGGCTATCTGCCAGCCTCAGCACCTCAGCGCCATCTTCAGCAGAAATAAATTCACCCTGGTGGTTGAGCAGTTTTAAGGCGTTCCATTGCCCGGGGTTATGACTGGCGGTAATTATAACCCCACCGGCCGCCTGTTCATGGGTTACTGCCAATTCTACTGTGGGGGTTGTGGAAAGACCGAGGTCTACCACATCAAGCCCCAGACTGCGGAGGCTGTAAGCCACCAGCCCAGATATCAACTCACCGGAAATACGGGCATCTCTGCCAATGATTACTTTTTTAAGATCAGTCTTGCTTTTGAGCAATTGGCCGAAAGCGCTGGTAAATTTTACAACATCGACCGGACTGAGACTCTCTCCCTGGGCTCCACCGATGGTGCCGCGGATACCCGAAATGGATTTAATTAGTGCCAATAGAGATTACCTTTAAAAAATGGATAATATTACGACTTTCTTGTGCCGGAGTTTAAGGGCTCCGGAAGGATAATTCAACGGTTTAATACTTTGTGCACTGGATTTTCTTCTTCTTCCCTGCCGCAAGCTGAATCCTCTTCACCTACTTTTTTGCCACAGTATCCACAGGTTGCTCCTTCCTTGTTCAGAAAAGGATTCTGGGATGCACAAGTGCCTTTAAACTTGCCATCTTTCAGGAAAATCAAGCGTACCGACATCAGCACAAAAAAAAGTGCTACAAAACCTATTCCTATTAGTATGGTTGCCATTATGATTAATATTTTACAATTGCAAAGGTAAATGTCTTTATGAAAAAAACGCCAAAACCAATCATCTGTTTATGGTTTTGGCGATTAAATTTTTAATTATTTCAATATAACCCTATGGTTAACTGAAAAAGCTGTTTTTTATCCTTAGAATATTTCCTGAATGATGTCATTAAAAATAACAAAGGCCATAAGCCCAAGGAGTAATACCATTCCGACTTTTTGCGCATTTTCGAGAAATTTATCAGAAGGTTTTCTTCCCGATACAATTTCATACATTAAAAATGCCACATGTCCGCCATCTAAAGCGGGGATAGGCAGAAAATTCATAAAGGCAAGTACCATAGACAGGAGACCGGTTAAGGTCCAGAAGCGTGTCCAATCCCAGGTGGTACCAAATTCTTTCATAATACCCAGGGGACCTCTTACTGATTTAGCCGGATTGAGTTCGCCTTTAAACATTTTTCCAAAGGCTTTCATATTGAGCCATACGACACTAAAGGCCCGGGTGGTACCCAGTGGAATGGCCTGGGCGAGAGAATAATTGACTTCTGAATATTCGAGTAAAAATTCAGGGAAGAATCCGATGGTTCCTTCCTCGCTCACCTGCACGGGTATAGATAGTTCCTGAAGGTTTTGATCACTTTCACCACGTTGCAGTAAAACATTTACTTCCTTGCCCTTATATCCGGAGAGCACTTCCTGAATCTGATGAAAATACACCACTGGTTCACCTTCTACTTCAAGAAGCCGGTCTCCCTTGCTTATGCCGGCTTTAGAAGCCCCGGAGTTAATCATAACATCACCTACCTTATAGGGGCGCATAGGCTCTATAAACCTGAAGTTTCGTTTGTCTGAAAACCTTTCTATAAACCCTACCGGTATTTGTATTTCAACCATTTCACCATTCCGGTCTACGGTGTAATAACTATTGCTTTCCAACAAGACATCTGCACTGAGCACATCACTGAATCGGTCATAGTCCTTTCCATTGATTTTTAAAATTTTGTCTCCGGTTTTAAAGCCAATTTCTTCACCCAGTTCATAGGCTACAATACCATGCTTGTTTACCTGGTCTTTGGTGTAGTAAATTTCTCCCTGGCTGTAAACAAGCATTACAAACACGATTATTCCGGTAATCACATTTAAAATAATACCGGCCATCATTACAATAAGCCTTTGCCAGGCAGGTTTTGATCTGAATTCCCAATCTTTCGGTTCTTCTTTCATCTGGTTGGTGTCCATCGACTCATCGATCATACCTGATATTTTCACATAACCTCCCAGTGGTATAGCACCAATGGAGTACCGGGTTTCGCCGTATTGAAATGAAAAAATCCTGGGAGGAAAACCGATCGAAAACTGTTCTACGCGCATTCCAAACATTTTGGCAGCGATCATGTGACCAAACTCATGAATACCTACCAGAATTGAAAGGCCCAAGATCATCTGGGCCACCATTACTATTATATCTAAACTTGCCATTAGTTAATTATTTCACTTGCTAATTTCCGGGTTTCCCGGTCTGTTTGTACGTAATCATCCAACGTAGGCGATTCAATGTATGGCATTTTTGCCAAACAAGATTCAATAACGTCAGACATTTGTAAAAAGCCAATTTTTTCTTTCAAAAATGCATCCACTACTACTTCATTTGCCGCGTTGAGCACGCAGGGCATATTGCCGCCGCGGTTCATACTATCATATGCCAATTCCAGATTGCGAAATGTTTCCATATCGGGCTGCTCAAAGTTCAACGAAGGGTATCGTGCAAAGTTAAACCTTTCGAAACCAACATGGGGTCGCTCCGGATACATTAACGCATACTGTATAGGTAATCGCATATCTGGCAGTCCCATTTGTGCTTTTATCGAGCCATCTTCAAATTGCACCATCGAATGAATAATAGATTGCGGATGAACAACCACCTCTATCTGAGAAGATTGTAATCCGAATAACCACTTTGCTTCAATCACTTCCAATCCTTTATTCATTAACGAAGCAGAGTCTATGGTAATTTTAGCACCCATATCCCAGTTGGGATGTTTCAATGCTTGTTGCGGTTTAATATTTAGCAAATCGCTTATCTTTTTGCCTCTAAACGGGCCGCCAGAGGCCGTAAGTATAATTTTTTCTATCCGGTTGTGCCATTCTCCGGCCATACATTGAAAAATGGCCGAATGCTCTGAATCTACCGGATAAATATTCACTCCCTTTTCCCTTGCTTTCTGTGTCACAAGCTCACCGGCAACCACCAGCGTTTCTTTGTTTGCCAGTGCAATTTGTTTTCCGTACTCAATGGCCCTGAGGGTTGGCATCAGTCCTGCGTAACCTACCAAGGCTGTGAGTACCAAGTCAACCGAATCCATTTCAGTAACAGCTGCCACGGCCTTAATACCTGCAAAAACCTTTATGTCGAAATTCCTGAGCGCATCTTTGACTACGCCGTACTGGTCCTCACTGGCAATTACTACAGCGTTGGGTCTGAAAGCCATTGCCTGCTCAATGAGCAATGATGCATTGCCATTGGCGGTAAGTACTTCAGCCTGCAGACGGTCTGGATGTGCTCTTATTACCTCTAAAGCTTGTTTGCCGATTGAGCCCGTTGAGCCCAAAATGGCTATTTTTTTCTTATTTTCTTCCAAAATGTATAATCTAGCAAAAGATACAACCCACAAAGAGGCAAATTGTCACAAATTTTTTACTTTTTATATGGTAATAACTCATCAACTATGCTTCTGTCGTTTGATAAGCGTGGTACTTTATTTTGTCCGCCCAACTTTCCTTTTGATTTCATATAACGAATAAATGCATCTTCCTGAAGAGAAATAATATGCAGAGGGCTTAGTACTTTGCCACTTACCAGATCGAAATAATAGCTATTGAGTTTTTGCAATGACTCATCTAGCAGGGAGGCAAATGCATCCATATCTGAGGGTTCTTTGGCAAATGATACAAACCATTCATGCCGTGGGAGTCCATCACCAGGGTTAACCTGTGGTGCAACAGTAAATTCCAGAATTTCGGTTTCAGGAAAAGCCCGTGTGGCCGCTTTCATAGCTTTTTCAACTTCTTCCCCTATCACATGCTCTCCAAAAGCTGAGATAAAATGCTTTATCCTGCCGCTAACGATAAGCCGGTAGGGATCTTTGCTTACAAATTTTACGGTATCTCCAAGTGAATATGCCCAAAGCCCGGCATTATTACTCAATACAATGGCATAATTTACGCCAAGTTCTACCTCGCCTATGGTGAGTCTGGGCGGGTTTTCTTCGAAATACCTGTCGGCGGGAATAAACTCATAAAAAATTCCGGCATTGAGCAAAAGCAACAATCCATCTTCGTGTTGTTTATCCTGGAAGGCGATAAAACCTTCGGAGGCAGGATACAGCTCTATCGAATCAACTTCCCTGCCTATAGATTCATACAACCGGGCGCGGTAAGGCTCAAAATTAACACCGCCATAAACAAACAGAGAAAACCCGGGAAATACTTCCCCGACCTTACGGCCTGTTTTTTCAATGATTTTATCAAAATACATTTGCACCCATGGCGGAATACCCGATATCAGCGACATATTAACTGGTAAGGTTTCTTCTACAATACGGTCAATTTTCGCTTCAAAGTCCTCCATGATGTTGGTTTCATAACTGGGCATCTGATTGGTGCGCAAAATAGAAGGTACATGATGATTGACAATCCCCGACAGCCTGCCGTAATGTATGCCTCCTTTTTTTGACATTACAGGGCTCCCTGAAATAAACATCAACCGGCCGTCAAAAAAGGCTGAATTGCCTGTTTCGTGCACATAATTAAGCAGGGCATCCCTGGCTCCATTGATGTGGTTTGGCATAGAAGCCCGGGTAAGGGGTATGAATTTGGTGCCAGATGTAGTCCCTGATGTTTTTGCAAAATAAAGCGGCTTGCCAGGCCAAAGTACATCCTGCTCGCCGTTGATGATGCGTTCAATCCATGTACTGATGCCTTCATAATCGCGAACTGGTACATTTTTCACAAAATCAGCATGACTTTGAATGGTGCTAAAACCATGTTCCTTTCCAAAAGCGGTATTAGAAGCTTTTGAAATGAGCTCTTTGAAAACCGCTTCCTGGGTTTGCACCGGCTTACTCATCCATTTTTTTTGCCGGCTCACTATAAATGATGCAATTGGCTTGCTGAAAAATGATCTGATTCCCATATGACTGCAAAAGTAATAAAAAACACTGTGTCAATTTGTCTTTATTTTTTTTCTAAACCTACTTGCACAGTTTTTACGTTATATAGCTGAATACAGAATTTGACCATAAAACGAATTGAGGCTATGCTAAAACATGCAGTCACCATCATTTTAGCTTTTGTGTCGGGGGTAGCCGGCGCTGCATTATATCAATGGTACGGACAAAAAGCCGAGAAAAATGGCACAAGTCCATTTTTTACACATTACGATGAAAGGCCCTATGACGGCGCTTTCAGATATACTGAAAATTACGAGAAGGACGAGGTGCAGGAAGGCCATGAAACGGCCATGGATTTTGTCTTTGCCTCCAAAGTGAGCACCCCCAGCGTAGTTTATCTCAAAACCATGTTGCGTGTACCGCAGGCAAGCACATGGATGGAATGGTTTTTTGGCAACCAGGGTGCACAAGCCATCAGCTCCGGATCCGGCGTTATTTATTCATCTGACGGATATATCATTACCAATAACCACGTAATCGAATCGGCCGAAGATATAGAAGTGGTTATTCAAAAAAGGACCTTTAAAGCCAGTGTGGTGGGTACCGATCCTTCCAGTGATCTGGCCGTTCTGAAAATAGAGGCTCAGGGTCTGCCTTTTATCCGTTTTACCTCTTCACAGGAAGTACAGGTGGGTGAAAGGGTGCTGGCGGTGGGCAATCCTTTTAACCTTACATCTACAGTAACCGCGGGTATTGTGAGCGCAAAGGGAAGAGAGTTGAATATTCTTCGCAGCGTGTTCCCGATAGAATCCTTTATTCAGACTGATGCGGCTATAAATCCGGGTAACAGTGGAGGAGCGCTGGTAAATATGCGTGGGGAGCTGGTGGGCATCAATACCGCCATTTTGTCAAAAACAGGCTCTTATGCCGGCTATGGTTTTGCCGTGCCTTCTGATATCGTTAAAAAAGTTGTTGACGACCTCATCAACTTTGGCGAAGTGCAAAAGGCTTTCTTTGGGGCTGAAGTACTCGATATCAATTCAGACATTGCCGAAAAACTCAAGCTTAACTCTTACGATGGCGTGGTGGTTGGTTATGTACAGGAAAGTGGCGGTGCCTCCAGGGCAGGTATTGAGAAAAGTGATATCATTTTAAAAATTAACGGACAAAATGTAAACAGCCGAAGCGAATTTGAGGAAATCCTCAGTTATCATTCGCCTGGTGACCAGATCAATGTTGTTTTTCGCCGCAACCAGAAAACAATCAGCAGTAAGGTAGTGCTTACCAACCGTGAAGGCACCACCGAAATCCTGCAAAGGGAAATTTATACCTCCCGTGTGCTGGGCGCCGATCTGGAGCGGGTGTCGAAAGTAGAACGCGACCTGTATGGCATAGAACATGGGGTACGCATCGTTAAGGTTCGCAGCGGATTTATCAGACAGCTGCGACTTGAAGAGGGATTTATCGTAGCCTATATCAATAAAATTCCAATCAAGGATGCTGAGACCCTCAACGATATACTGGAAAAAATCCGAGGCAGGGTAGTCATTGAAGGCGTTAATCGCCGGGGTAAATGGGAGCAACACCGATATTATTTCTAATTGAGGTTTTATAATCGCATAGGGATGCACTAATTTTGCGCCTTTAAAAATTGAAATGCGCTATGAAAATATTGGTGGATCCCCGTGCAAAAGGTCTTATTTTTGATTTAGATGGAACGCTGGTCGACAGCATGCCCCTGCACTATGAAGCCTGGAAAGAGATTTGCCTGACCATCAATTACGATTTTACTGAAAAATTTTTTTATGACAGGGCTGGAGTTTCGGCCGACAGTATTTTTGCGGAAATAAAAGAAATTACCGGCCTCGATTTTGACCCACACGACATGGCCATCAAAAAGGAAGTCTTGTACGACAGCAAGACCGACAGACTATCACTGGTTGCACCGGTTATGGAAGTGGTGGAATTATATCATGGCAAATTGCCCATGGCCATAGGAACGGGTAGTCCCGGCCCCAATTCCTGGGAGGCGGTAAGAAAAATGGGTTTGGATAAATATTTTGAGATCCTGGTTTCAAAAAATGACGTGCCGCATCCCAAACCAGCGCCAGATACTTTTTTACGTGCTGCTGAGCTTATTGGCATTGAACCTTCCTTCATTCAGGTATTTGAAGATGGTGACCCCGGTATACAGGCTGCCAAAAGTGCCGGAATGATGGTTACCGATATCCGGCCTTATGTAAAGAGCAGGTGATCAAAGGTTTTTTAAACGAAAGTACTGAGACAGGAGCGTCGAATCCAAAAAGCACATGACCAACCAAAAGGCAAATCATCATCCCTGTATTTGCTGAACTCAGCCTGAAGTTTTTGAATATACCATTCGAGGCACTGTTATAGGTCAAGAATCTGGTCTGCAACTTTTCCAAAGTTCCAAACTTTGGAAAAGTTATGTCTAATGACTTTTAATATACAGGGTGGACTTCGAGTCTTTTGGTGTCGCCGATTCTAACAATAACGTGAAATTGATCAGACCTGAGGCAATGGGTATCGATTACAATCGAAATAGGATTATCCTACTGCCGTAGAAAAAACCGATAATTTTCATCTGTTTAATTTTCTTTTCAGCGGTGAGATGGAACCTTTGACGACTAAAATAATCATTGCACTGTGTGTCTAATGATTATTTTAGTCGTGTCGGTTTCATCTTCCTTTATTTATTGTACATAATCTGTCGATTTTCTAATTACGAATAAGATTATATGCCTTCAGCTTGGTAAATTTGCAACCCGAAACATTATTTCTATGCAGAAGAGGGATAGTAGTATCAATTTTATCAGCAGATCGTGATTTTTTACATCAAAGATATTTTAAACCGTTTTTGGCAGATCAATGCTATATACAGACATACCGTTTTGCTGCTGGCCATCATTTGTATTCTGCCATCATTTGCGTATGCTCAAAAGGTAAATGCCCGCTATACTTATTATATACAAAAAGCCAGGGGAGAGATTATTGTAGATGGTGTATTAGATGAAGCTGACTGGTTTTCTGCCCAGATTGCGGGAAATTTCCATCAGGTTTTGCCAATGGATACCAGCCGTGCATGGGCCAGAACAGAAGTGAGGCTAACTTATGATGACAGGGCCATATATATGATGGCGGTTTGTTTTGATTCCCTGCCAGGAGGCATGGTTGTCGAATCAATGCGCCGGGATTTTATGTTTGGCCGAAATGATAATTTTCTGGTTTTTATAGATCCATTCGAAGATCAGAATAACGGATTCAGCTTTGGCGCCAATGCTGCAGGGGCCCAATGGGATGGTTTTATGTTTGACGGTGGCTTTATGGATCTGGGTTGGGACAATAAATGGGAGTCGGCTGTGAAGTATTACGAAGGTTTCTGGATATTTGAATGTGCCATTCCTTATAAAAGCATCCGCTACAAAAAAGGACTTAAAGAGTGGGGGATAAATTTTAGCCGACTCGATTTAAAGCTCAATGAAAAATCAGCATGGGCTCCGGTTCCACGTCAATTTCCCACAGCCTCCCTTGCATATACCGGAAGATTGATCTGGGATGCCCCACCACCCGACCCTGGGACCAATATTTCAATTATACCCTACATTGCAGGGAGTAGCATAGGGCCCAAAGGTTCGCCTGAGGGAAGCGGCAACCAGTTTGATTTTGGTGCAGATGTTAAGGTATCGATAACGCCCTCTCTAAACCTCGATCTTACAGTAAATCCTGATTTCTCCCAGGTGGAAGTAGATCGTCAAATCACCAATTTGAGCCGGTTTGAATTATTTTTTCCGGAGCGGAGACAGTTTTTCCTGGAAAACAGCGACCTCTTTGCCAGCTTTGGCACCCGCGAAATACGTCCTTTTTTTTCCAGAAGAGTCGGTTTGAATTCACCCATACACTATGGCGCCCGATTAAGTGGCAGGGTAGACCGGAACTGGCGCGTTGGACTCATGAATGTGCAAACTGGTCAGGATCCGCTAACCGGGCCGCAAAATTATTCTGTGGCGGCGGTACAGCGAAGGGTATTTTCCCGTTCCAATATTGCGGCTATGGTGGTCAACCGCAATGCCACTGATTTCAGGCCCGATGCAGACAGTAGCTTTTCGGCCTATAATCGAAATGTAGCCCTTGAATACAACCTTCTGAGTTCCGATAACATCTGGACAGGAAAAATCATGTTCCACAAAACATTCAGTCCGGGTGTGCAAAGCCAGGATTTTACCCAGGCTGCCCATATTCAATACAATAACCGCAAACTGCAGATGCAATGGCGGCATGAATATGTAGGCAAAAACTATAATGCAGAAGTTGGTTATGTGCCGCGTACAGGTTATTTCTCTGTAGGCCCCACCATCGGATACAGATTTTTCCCCAAAATCAAATCCATTGTAAGTCATGGCCCTATGCTGGTAACCAACACCATTTTCAGTCCAGATATGCAATTGACCGACAGTGAAAGCTATATCAATTATTCTATTGAATTTCTTGACCGCAGTGAAGCGGGAATTTGGGTAAGCAACGATTACATTATGCTGCTCGACCCATTTGACCCTACCAATACCGACGGAGAAAAACTCGAAAGGGGCTCTGATTATCGATGGAATGCCTTTGGTGTATATTTCAGATCAACGCAGGTTAATAATTTTATTTACAACCTCGAAACCCGGCATGGTGGGTATTTTGGCGGCTGGCGGGACAATGTTTCGGGTGGTGCGGGTTACAGGTTTCAGCCTTATGGCAGCATAAGTTGCGATTTCTCTTACAACGACATTCAAATGCCTGAGCCTTTCAAAAGCACAGAATTCTGGCTGGTCAGCCCAAGGCTCGACATTACTTTTACCAATACCATATTTCTCACTACATTTATGCAATACAATGCCCAGGTTGACAATATTAACCTGAATGCCCGTTTTCAATGGCGCTTTAAACCTGCCAGTGATTTCTTTCTGGTGTATACCGAAAATTATCTGCCTGGTGATTTTACATCTAAAAACAGAGCACTGGTTTTTAAGCTAACCTACTGGTATAATATTTAAATGAATGGAACAAAATCTGGTATTTGCAGCATTAATTTTTGTGTTGATTTTATTTGCCTGGGGTAAATGGAGGCATGATTTGGTAGCGCTTATGGCTTTGTTCTTTTTGGTAGTTACGGGCATTGTAGCGCCAGATGAAGCTTTTTCAGGTTTTGCCCATCCGGCAGTTATTACGGTCGCGGCAGTGCTTATCATTGGTAAGGCGCTGGAATATTCAGGAATTGTTGATCTCATAGGACGCTGGGTAGCAAAAGCCGGCAATAACCTCACTTTACAGATTTTTGCACTTTCTGCTTTGGTAGCCGTGGCTTCGGCTTTTATGAATAATGTAGGTGCACTGGCAATTTTAATGCCGGTTGCCATACAATTATCACGCAAAGGTGGTCATCCTCCTTCCTATCTGCTTATGCCTGTAGCATTTGCTTCACTGTTTGGGGGTATGATCACCCTGATTGGTACACCACCCAATATCATCATTGCCTCATTTAGGGCATCACATAGTGGTGAACCTTTCAGTATGTTTGACTTCGCACCTGTGGGCCTGGCACTCAGCATACTGGGAATAATTTTTATTGCCCTGGTGGGTTGGCGTCTGCTGCCGAAACGAAAATCCCCCAAATCGGGTAAAGATTTGTTCAATATCGATGACTATATCGCTGAAATACATGCCAGAAAAGATTCTTTGGCCACTGGCAAAACCTTGCAGGAATTAATAGAAATGAGTAAGGCCGACATTCAGATTTTAGGTCTGGTCAGAAATAATCAAAGAATACACGCGCCTCAATTTTCGGAAACTCTTCAAAACAAAGACATCCTCATTATAGAAACAGCTGCTGATGAATTGAAAACTTTTATCGACGACACGGGATTAGTAATCGGCAGCAATAAAAAATTCAGAATCGATGCAGAAGGTTCTGATCGCATTGCCATTACCGAAGCGATCGTTACTTCAGAATCATCACTCATCGGACAATCGGCCTCTTCTCTGAAGATGAGAAGCCGATATGGTATAAATATCCTTGCCATTGCCCGCAAAGACCGAAAGATTCTGCGCCGTATTGACAGGGTTCATTTTAAATCAGGTGATGTTTTACTGCTTCAGGGCAGAGAGCATCTTTTGCACGATACCATTCAGGCTATGGATTGTTTGCCGTTGGCACAAAGAGAACTGAAGCTGGGCTACAAAACCAAAATACCTACTGCCTTAAGTTTGTTTGGCATTAGTATTATTCTGGTTGTTTCAGGTATTTTGCCGGTTGACATTTCATTTAGCATAGCTGCTGTAGCCATGGTTGTGGCCGGAGTGCTTCCTATAAATGAAATGTATAAAAGTATTGATTGGCCGGTCATCGTTTTACTGGCAGCCATGATCCCTTTTGGCATGGCTATGGAAAATACGGGAGGTGCCAAAAGTATTGCTGAGATGGTGGTACTCTATGGAGAAACACTCCAGCCCTGGGCACTTTTAACTATGATTATGATTATCACCATTCTTCTTTCGAGCATTATCAACAACGCTGCTACAGTTGTGCTCATGGCTCCGATAGTTTTAGGGATATCCCAGTCGCTCGATTATGCAGCAGATCCCTTTCTCATGACGGTGGCTGTTGGCGCTTCTTCTGCTTTTTTAACACCTATTGGCCATCAATCCAATACCCTGGTTATGGGCCCGGGTGGTTATAAATTTACAGACTACACCCTAATGGGCTTACCCATTGTTATTTTGATATGTCTTGCAGGCATACCGATGATTATGTATTTCTGGCCATTGCAATAGTTTCTGTAAACGACCGCTGGTTTTTCGGGCAGATAAATTTAAGAATGCCAGCTTATCGCCATTGCATCAATGCAGAGTTAAGGGCTTCTTCGACCCTGCGGCGAGGTTTGTAAAAATAGATCATGCCATGCCCAGGGAGCATAATATCAGTATCTTCCCTTGCAAACTTCTGAAGAGATTTTATATACACCGGTTTGTTAAAGTCTATAGAGCCCGACCAACCAAAATCTCCCGCGAGCAAGGTGCCTATTACATCACCGCTAAATACCAGCCTCCGGTTTTCCCAGTTCAAAAAATAAGCGGTGCAACCCATACTGTGACCCGGAAGGTGCATGGCGGTAAAAGTAATTCCGCACAATTCAAATCTTTCTCCATCTTTTACGATGCGATCTACGGTAAAAGGCACAAATTTTTTATGATATAAATATCCGCAACATCGCTCATCACCGGTCGATACAGCATCAGCAGTTTCAGCGATGCTAACAAATAAAACACCTCTTTTTTTGAGTAAATGCCCCCCCGCTGCATGATCAAAATGCGGATGAGTGAGCACACAATAATGCAGGTCTTCAGGGTCGAGGCCCCAATAGAGCATATTATCAAAAATCTGTTCCATGGTATCGCCACAGCCGCAGTCAATCATAATCAAACCCTGATCTGTCTGGATAACATAAGAATTGCCATCGTTCCAAAGGGCACCTGGCTCATCGAAGGTCAGGCCGTTTATGTCTCCCCCAACCTGAAAAATATTGTTCAATACCTGCATATATAAAAAAGCTTTACACTAATTACGTCAGGAACAAATAAACTGACTAGCGCAACATGCAATTACAACAACTCATTGGCAAGATTGGCCAATTCAGAGCGCTCTCCTTTTTCCAGGTTTATATGCGCATACAATGGATGTCCCTGAATCCTGTCGATCAGATGAGACAAGCCATTACTTTGCGAGTCGAGATAGGGTGTATCGATCTGGTAAATATCTCCTGTAAAAATTATTTTTGTATTTTCTCCGGCCCTTGTAATGATGGTTTTCACTTCGTGCGGTGTGAGGTTTTGAGCCTCATCTACTATAAAACAGATGTTGGATAAACTTCTTCCCCGTATATAGGCCAAAGGGGTAATGAGCAATTTTTCCAGGTCCACCATTTCGGTAAGTCTTTTATATTCGCGGCTGCTTTCGTCGAACTGGTTCTGGATAAATTTAAGGTTATCCCAAAGCGGTTCCATATATGGGTTAATCTTTGATTTTATATCACCTGGCAAATATCCAATGTCTTTATTGCTAAGTGGTACTATTGGCCGGGCCAGGTATATTTGTTTAAATTCCCTTCGTTGTTCAAGGGCTCCTGCCAGGGCTAGCAGGGTTTTACCAGTACCGGCGACACCGGTAATAGATAACAGTTTTATTTCTGGATTTAAAATAGCGTGTATGGCAAAGGCTTGCTCAGCATTTCTGGGTTTTATTCCATACACAGTACGCTTCTCCACCAGGTCAATAAGGTTACTTATCGGGTTGTAATAGGCGAGGCCTGATTTCCGCTGGGTTTTAAGTATAAAATAATTATTGGCAACAGGTTTTTCCAGTCCAAATTGATTGAAATCAACATGACCTTGTTCATATAGCAGGTTGATGGCATCGGGATTGACATCGTTGCATTCAGATTTTCCGTTGTAGAGGGTTGATACGTTTTTGATTTTTCCGGTTTCGTAATCTTCTGCATGCAGGTTGAGAGATTTTGCCTTAAGTCTCAGGTTGACATCTTTAGTGACCAATACCACTTTTTTATCAGGTAATTCTTCCTGCAAACGTATGGCAGAGTTGAGTATCCGATGATCGGGTTTACGTTCGGAAAAGATTTCTTCTGCATCTATTTTGCTGTTGGTGTGCATCAGGACCTTAATTTTCCCTTTAGCCTGACCATTAAGGGGTATCCAATCCTGTAATTTATGGCCCAAAGAAAGTTTATCCATTATGCGAATAAACTCCCTGGCTTCAAAATTTTTTGTGTCGTTGCCTTTTTTAAAATTATCGAGCTCTTCCAATACCGTGATGGGTATGGCTACATCGTGTTCTTTAAAGTTCATTATGGCATCATGCGCATATAAAATCACGGAAGTGTCGAGAACAAATACTTTTTTATCTTTGGTTTTTTTGGCCATAGGTTATTTTAATAAGGTTTTGATTGTTCAACGGGTTTGGTAAAATATCGGTCTTCTTTTTCGCCGGCTTCCAAAATAAGCACACCTCCCAGGACCATAGATGTAATCACACGGGAAGCTTCAGGCCGGGTAAGGCCAGATATTTCAATATACTTATTCAGCGTAATGTATCCATTGGAGCCAAGGTACTGCATCAGCACTCTTTCATGGTCTCCATACATAAGCGTAAAGCCTTTATTTTTATGCGCCAGTTTGAATATATATACCCATTCATTGCTGGCTTTTACACTTTTATCATTAATGCGTACGTAAGCCCTGCCATATCTGGCATTGGGTTTTGGAAGCAGATAATGTGGTTTTCTTTTGCTTTCAAAAATTTCGTAAACAAGTACAGATCTCTTTTCTGACAAGCGGAGAATATGGTGGCGGAATTTTATGGGGGGTCTGCAATAATCGGCAATGGCTTTGTCGAGGATAAACTTTTCTTCGTCTACATGTTTTACGCCGGGTATGCTGCCATCATCATCAACACCTACAATAAGGCTGCCTCCCTGACTGTTGGCAAAGGCAATGATTTCCCGTACAATTTTTTCAGGGAATGCGGCTTTTCTCTTGAACTCAACAAGCTGGCCTTCTCCCATACTTACCAGTTCCCTTAATTTTGGAAGCTGCATAGTTATATCACTCTTAGATCTCAAACACTCCGGCAAACTCCTATGCCGGAGACCTGTAAAACGCTATGCTCTTGTAGCATATTATAAAGTAATCACATTCCAAACGTTCAATCCTTAATCCAAATACAACATATTAAAATTTTGAATATAAAAAGACTGACTACATTATCTGACCAATATAAATAGTTAAATGGTATTTTAATAAACTGCCAATGAATTATTTTAAGAATTCATCGTCATCTATGCCTTCATCAGCTCCCGGCAGGGTAAACATGCTGCTCAGCAGGTCTTTAAAAAGCATGCCTTTACTGAGTGGCTTCTTACTTAACATGCTGTATTCAGCCAGGCCGTGTAAAGCAAATTCCATAAAAAAGTATTTTTCATCTTCTTTTATATTGGGCTGGTATTTTTCTACCAGCACAGACAATCCCGGTATAGTACTCAACAGTTTTTTATAGGCTGCATTTGGCATATCATGGATTATGTCGATTTCGTTGCCTTCTCCAAACCATTCAATTATTTTTTTATAAGGATTGTCTTCCTTTTTTCTGACTTTTTCGGGATCGGGAAAGTATTGCACAAATTGCCTGCGAATGGCTTTACCCACCAGGTCATGCGCCACTATACCCGGGCCTTCCTGTTCTCCTTCGTATACCAGTTCAACTTTACCTGTAATGGCTGGTAAAACCCCGGCAAAATCCACAACCCTTACATGGGTTTTGTTTTCGCTATTGATCAGGGAGCGTCGTTCAGCCGAACTTTTAAGATTTTCATATGCCGAGATGGTAAGCCTGGCCGATACACCTGACTTGGCATCTACATATTCATTCGTTCGGGCTTCGAATGCGATCTGCTCTATAAGGTCTTTGGCGAGTTCATTGATATATATCCGCGTTTCCTGATCGGGTTTAATCAACGCTTCCTGCTCAGTTATTTTTCTTCCTACTTCTATGGTTTTTGGATAATGGGTAATGATCTGACTGTCTATTCGATCTTTTAAAGGGGTAACAATACTCCCGCGGTTGGTGTAATCTTCCGGATTGGCGGTAAAAACAAAATGAATATCTAATTCAAGGCGGAGTTTAAAACCTCTGATTTGAATGTCTCCTTCCTGAAGGATGTTAAATAGGGCAACCTGAATGCGCGCCTGAAGATCTGGCAATTCATTGATAACAAAAATGCCTCTGTGTGATCTCGGGATCAAACCAAAATGTATTACCTTTTCATCTGAATATTGCAACTTAAGGGTAGCTGCTTTTATGGGGTCGACATCACCTATTAAGTCGGCAACCGAAACATCGGGGGTTGCCAATTTTTCGGTATATCTTTCATTACGGGGTATCCATTGAACCGGCGTATGGTCACCATGTTCGTCAATCATCTCTTTTCCATACCATGAAATAGGATTCATGGGATCGTCGTTAAGTTCACTATCTCTGATCACCGGGATATATTCATCAAGCAAGCCGATCATCATACGCGCCAGTCGTGTTTTTGCCTGCCCCCTTAGCCCCAGCAAATTGATGTTGTGCATAGAAAGTATAGCCCTTTCAATATCTGGTATAACTGTTTCGTCATAACCCCAGATGCCATCAAAAGGATTTTGCTTTTTTTGCAGCTTTTTGATCAGGTTGTCGCGCATTTCCTGTTTGATGCTTTTGGGCTTATATCCCGAAGCTTTAAGTTCTCCCAACGTGGTAATTTTTCTCAGGGACTGCACGGGTATTTTATCGTAACTTATCTGACTCATCTATTCGAAATTCTAATTGTTAACAGGTGTGATTTAAAATTCTTTTCTGCGATTGCGGTTAAAATCTTCAAAAACTAATTTGCCCAGGCCCTGCAGATCGCTGTAATAAGCATTTCCATTATTGATCTTGGTGAATTCCCTTACAAATTTTCTGAGGTAGGGGTCGGTAGCGATCATAAATGTTGTAATGGGTATTTTAAGCTTACGGCAATGTCTGGCTATAGTGAAAGTCTTTTTTAGTATTTTACTATCGAGACCAAAGCTGTTTTTATAATATTTAAGACCGACTTTCATACAAGTGGGTTTACCGTCGGTAATCATAAAAATTTGTTTATTGGCGGTCTTTTTCCTTCTGAGTATGTCGAGGGCCAGTTCCAGCCCGGCTATGGTATTGGTATGGTATGGCCCGACTTCCAAATAAGGTAAATCTCTTATTTCAATGCGCCAGGCATCATCTCCGAAGACAATTATATCAAGGGTATCATTTTTATATCGTGTAGTAATGAGTTCAGCCAGGGCCATAGCTACTTTTTTGGCTGGTGTAATGCGATCTTCTCCATACAATATCATGGAGTGAGAGATATCTATCATTAATACGGTGGATGTCTGTGATTTATAATCTTTTTCAAATACCTCAAGATCCTTTTCTGTAATCATAAAATCTCCTGCACCGTATTTTATCTGAGCATTTTTAATGGATTCGGTCATAGCGATTTGATCGGGGCTATCGCCAAAACGAAATTCCCGGATATCGGTATTGGGCTCATCTCCCGGGCCGTCTAATTTGGTTTGATGCCGCCCCTGCTTCGATTTTTTAAGTTTTCCAAAGATTTCTTCAAGGGCACTCTTTCGTATATATTGTTCCGATTTGGCAGTTATTGATATTCGGCCGCCCTCACCAGGTTCTTCTTTTAAATATCCCTTGTCTTTAAGTTCCTGTATAAAACTTCCAATACCGTAAGAGTCATCGGTAAGATTATATTGTTTATCGAGGCTGGTTAGCCAGGAAAGTGCTTCAGAAACATTGCCACTGGTCATGTTTATAAGTTGCATAAAAATCTCCAGCAGGTTGTCAAATGTACTGTTTGACTTATTTTTTGAAGGAATGTACTTACTGAATCGGTAGCCTTTCATCATGCTTAATATTTGTTGTTCCGGATTTTTCAACAGAAGACTCCGGCATAGGGTTTGCTGCTTGTTCAACATTAGAACCAAATGCTACCCTGTAATTGTTTTAGTGAGAATGGCCTTTTTCTTTACGAATGTAAAAAATCGGGAATTTACGAACAGTTTAAGAGGAGAATTCCTTGCAATTTTACATCTCAACTAATTATAGTTCTATTAAGTAAGTAAGGTGAAAAAAATAAATGTAATACTATGAAAAATGTGAAGAGAGCTTTTATGATACTGACTTTGTCGGTTGTGGGTTTGGGAATGTTTTCCTGTTTTCAAAAAACCTGTCCTACTTACTTGAAGGCACCTGTTCAATTTGAAGAGCAAATGAATGTACAACAACAGGTGGATTCAGAAGAAAATGAAAATGTATAAAGCAAAAAAATAAGGTAAAGCGGAACTCTGGGATCATGGGGTAGCTATACCCCTTTTCCCTTTGCATCGCAATTGCTTTATCTGTATAGAATTACCTGTATATATTATCAACTTTGGTTCTTCGGAATTGTCTATCCAGAGATTCTTCTTTTTCGAGATCGAATTTAATGGCTCGGTATAGTGCTGTTTCGACAGGTTTGTTATACCTTCTCCAGAATCTCCGGTTATAATTATCAGCTTCCAGGTAAATATCTCCAAACTCATTAATTTTTTCATCAGGTTGGCGCCTTTGCCTTTGTCTTATGTTAAAAATCATGAGTTCATCATGGATTTCCATATTTACAGGTTGGGATTTGCCGGGCTTATTTCTGTCTACGATGATCCAGGTTGCTTGTCTGTCCTGGTAGCTCAGGTACATTTTTTTACGGTATTCACGGTAAATGGTCTTAACTTTTACTCCGGTTCGTAAGAAAGAAATAGAATCAACATCTGTGCCTTTAAACCGGTAAGGATCCCATTTGTAATCGTAATTCATTTCCATAATAGCGTAATCCTTAACCCGAATGTGAAGTCGGGCTATGTATTTTTCATAAGGATTTTCTGTTGGTAATTCTGCTGCAATTTCAAATACCTCGTGATTTTCAAAAAAAGTTATGCCGGTAAAAACAAATTCCCATTTCGGGAAAAGTTCCCTTAGATTGCCTTCAGGATTTCGTACAAAATCCCCATAAATAAAACTGGCCAGATAGTTTGCGCCTTCTTTCCAACGGTAGTTTCGAAAATCATCACTTTTCCGCGAATTAATGATTTCGGTTGAAATGCCGTTGGGAATGAGAAAGCCTTCATCAAAAATGTCGACAGCTGCTTCAAAAAGTCGCTTGTATACAAAATTTTCCCTGAAAGAAGTTCTGTAAAAGCCAGTAAGCCGGTAAGGTTGCGTTGGTGCGTTTTTTTCTAAACTTTTAAGCGCCCTCGATACAATTTCGCGGGCGGGTATGCTCAATACAATAATGTCTGTCATCATGTAAGAGCTGTCGCTAAGATAAATGGTTAGGTTGTTCTTTTTTACATAATCACTAATTTTGTATTCGACGTTTTTAAATCCCATGGCTGAAAATACCAGGGTATCCACTATGTGCCGGTATTCCAGATTCAGCGAAAAATTACCTTCATCATTTGAAACTACACCGATAGGTTGATTTTTTACAGTGACATGACTGAAGGGGATCACTTCTTTGGTTTTTGCGCTTCGTATAGAGCCCTGTAGATAAATCCAGTCGTCTCTCTCATTTACCTGAGCAAGTGAGTTTAAAAAGCTGAAGAATAAAAAAAATAGAAGTAGAGTAGGTCGCATGGATAATGAAGTAAGAAAATCTATGTAAAAGTAAAAAATCGATTAATAATATTCTAACACTCTCGCCCTATTACAAAAAAATATTTTTTAAGTCCAGAAAAGCAAGACCTTAAATAATTGGTTCAGGCACAAAGCTTTTTGTTGAATATGTAAGTAAATTTCAAAAAGGATAGAATTTCGCAAGACATAATTGGCAATAGGTAACTAAATTAATCCGTTATGGGCAATGATTCCACGACTAAAGGGTCTATACATGCTTGCAGGAGTTCTGCCTGACTAAGTCCAATTACGGGGTGTATAAAAGTCGGAGCGATTTCTGTCATGGGCTCCAACACAAATCGTCTGTTTTTTATAAATGGATGTGGAATGGTAAGGTGCTTTGTATTAAGTATAATATCATGGTAATACAGAATATCAATATCAATAATGCGTTCCTGCCACTTTTTTATTCGTTTCCGTCCCAATTCTTTTTCAATATCAAGAATGGTTTTCAACAAAAATTCAGGGTTAAGCATCGTTTCAATTTCCAATACCTGATTGTAAAAATGCGGTTGATCTTCAATACCCCATGCTGCTGTTTTGTATATGCGGGAAGTCTTAACCACCGGGCCTGCTTTATGGCTTATAAGTATTTTTGCTGCCGATAACATAGCAAGTTTATCCCCAAGGTTACTTCCTAATATAAGATATATTCCTTTCATCCCTTAAAAAAAGACAAATATACAAAACACCTTTTTGCTTTAATCTGGTTTATATAATATTGAAGAAATTATTATAAACTGTTATGAAATTTTTGCGTAACCTTCTGGCCACCATTACAGGCCTTTTTGTCTTTTGTTTTCTCTGTGTTCTGTTTATCGCAATCATCGTTGCTTCCTCTGAAGATAAGGTTGTGGTTAAAGAAAATTCTATACTTCACCTCAACCTAAACAGGGCCATTCTTGAAAAAGAGCGAAATGATCCTTTTAGCGATGTAAATTTTTTTACCGGAGAATCAAACCGACCTATTGGCCTTTACGAACTGAAAAAAGCCATTTCCCAAGCTAAAGATGATGATAAAATAAAGGGCATCTTTCTGGAATTAAATGCTGTAGGTGCCGGCTATGCCGTTGCAGAGGATATTCGAAATGCACTGGCAGACTTTAAAGAGTCTGGTAAATTTATTATTTCTTACAGTGAGTTTTATTCAGAAGGGGCTTATTATGTGGCATCCATAAGCGACACCATCATCACTAATCCTGATTTCGGCCTGGTTGAATTTAATGGTCTGAGTGCAAATATGCTATATCTCAAAGGCACATTCGAGAAACTCGACCTCGAGCCTTACATATTCAGGACGGGTGACTATAAAAGTGCTATCGAGCCATTTATCAATGATAAGATGAGTGAGGAAGCAAGGGAACAGACCACAGAATATATTGAGGGAATTTACAATTATATACTCAATGCTGTTGCTTCAAGCAGAGGGCTTGATTACGAAAGAGCCAAAGAAATATCCAACGAAATGTTGGTCAGAAGGCCCGAAGATGCTTTAAAATATGGTTTGGTTGATATGTTGGGCTATCGCGATGAAGTAGATGCCCTCCTCAGAGAAAAGTTAGGTATAGACGAAAAGAAAGATTTGCCCTTAGTAAAATACCGAAGATATAATAAGTCATATAGTGAGAAAAATATTTCCCGAAACCGAATTGCGGTAATTGTGGCGGAAGGCGATATAATGATGGGCAAAAGCCAGCCAGGCACTATAGGTTCGGAAACCATGGCACAGGAAATCAGAAAGGCAAGAAAAGATAAAAACACCAAAGCCATAGTGTTGCGCATCAATTCCCCGGGAGGCAGTGCCTATGCCTCTGATGTTATTTGGCGGGAAATTATACTGGCTACTAAGGAAAAACCAGTAATTGCCTCTATGTCTGACCTGGCAGCTTCAGGAGGATATTATCTGGCGATGGCATGTGATAGCATTGTCGCTAATCCCAATACCTTAACTGGATCTATTGGCGTGTTTTCAGTATTGTTTAATGCTGAGAAAATGTTAAAAAATAAACTTGGCATTACCACTGACCACGTGGCTACCGGTAAATTTTCTGATTTGGGTAATCTTTCCAGAAAAATGACAGATGCTGAAAAAGAATTTTTCCAGCAATCTGTTGATCACGTGTATGACTTGTTTATCAGCAAGGTGTCTGAAGGCAGGTCTCTTCCCACGGAGGATGTATTAAAAGTAGCATCTGGAAGGGTTTGGACCGGCCAAAAAGCATTGAGCAACGGGTTGGCAGATGTATTGGGAAATCTTGATGATGCCATAGCCATAGCTGCTGAAAAAGCCGGAGTTGCCGATGATTACAGGGTAAGGCTTTATCCTGTTGAGAAGCCTGCTTTCGAGCAATTGCTGCAAAATCTTAGCGAAGATGTTGAAAGTCGTTATCTCAAATTAAAGCTGGGAGATTGGTACCCCTATGCAAAACAGATAAATAACCTACAGCGTTTTACAGGTATACAAACCAGATTTCCTATAGAACCAGTAAACCGATTTTAATATCCAAGATCAATTCTGAATCCCGCCCGGAGCCATCTTCCGGGCATGGGTGTCATTACCTCTGTATAAAAGGCATTGGTCAAATTGGTGCCTTCGAGATAAACGCCCAGATTTGGTTTTATCTGATAATTTGTCCGGGCGTCAATCAGCGTGTAGGTACTTTGTTCGATTCTGTCAATAATGCGTGCCTTAATGTTAAGGTTGCATTTGTTAAATAACTGAATTTCGGCACCTGCAATGAATTGCGCCCTGATAAACTCCAGGGTATACCTCGAAAGGCCCGGCGCTTCATCCACAAAAATCTGATCGAGATGGTTGTATGAAACATGAATGCTTTTCAGCGGAAATTGCTCACCATATATACTGCTAAAACCATAGGCAAGACTTAATTCCAAACCTCTTGCTGTAACATTCTGAATATTCATGGCCTGCCAGATATTGCTCGAATCGTTTACAGGCATTTGTATCCAGTCAATTAAGTTTCGACCATTGCGCTGAAAATAATTGACTTCGGCCATCCAGCCATCCCGAAGGAACCTGAATCCCATCTCATAACTTATGGCAGACTCCGGCAAAAGATTGGGATTGCCTTGCTCTGCCGGACTCTGATAGTGCTGATCATAAAATGTAGGTACCCGGTATGATTTACCTGCATTGGCATACATCCTTACATCAGGCAAAATATTAGCGCCAATGTCTATGCCAGGAAAGTAATCTGTGCCAAAATCTGAATTGTAATTGAAGTACACCCCGGGTGTAATGTCTACCAGGTTGAAAAGTTTCATCCGGTGTTCGAGGAAGAAACCGGCATTTTGCCTTGAGAATCCATCCAGGTTAGAAGGGCTTTCTACCGAACCCCGTACCCATGTGCCATCGATGTATTCCCTGCGGTATTCAAAACCTATTCCGGTTATTCCCAAAGCATTGGTAAAAGCTGCATCAGATTCAACAGCCATGGTCTGGGTTGTATGATCATTGGTATAAACCCCGGGGTTTTCTCTTCTAAAGAGATAATAATCGCGGTTATTTCTGTAATAGGCACGAGAAGAGGTTTTCCAATTGCCCGATTGCCACTGATAAATCAAACTGAGCAGCCCTGTTTTCACTTCTTCATACTGTTCAGTAAAGGCAGGGCTGGCATAAAAACCATTGGCGCCAAAAGCCCTGTCGGTGTAGCCTCCCATAAACTGAAGTTTTCCTTTTCCTATTCCGGTTTCAGCATGGTAGAAAATATTGTTCATTACAAAGTCGGTATTGTGCCGATACCCCCCGGACTGGTCATGACTTGCAGAAACATATTGTTTAAAACCCTCTGTTGGCAGGGCTATACCCAATCGCAGACCCCCTGTTTTAAACCTGCCTCCATAACCCGAGATGCTGATTTTTCGCTCGTCAGGTATTTCTGTAATAATATTTACGGCTCCGGCAAAGGCATTCTGCCCAAAAATTCTGGCGCCTGGACCTTTTAGCACCTCAATACGGGTGATATTATCAAAATTGACCGGCACATTCATAATATGATGGCCGGTTTGCGGATCGGTAAGTTTAATGCCATTGAGAAGCACAAGTGTTTGTTCAAAAGTTCCGCCTCTGATCCCAATGTCGGCCTGCACCCCCAGGGGTCCTCTTTGCCTGATGTCGACCCCGGGCACAAAACTCAAGGCTTCTGGCAGGGATTGAACCGGCATGGCCCTCAGTTCCTCAGCGGTAATCACACTAATATTTCTGGAAGATTCACGAAATGGTGTCTGAATGCGGTTTTCATGAATTATAATATCCTGCATTACGATGGTGGTGTCGCCTTGTGCCCTGGCAGCAGATGTTGCAACAATCGCTAAAATCACAATGGTAAAAATTATTTTTCTATTCATAGTTCCTGAAATAATATTGGCACAACCATGTTAAGGTTGTGTCTCGTTTCTGTAAAAAGTTTAGTGATGTTTTTTTCTGAAGTTTTTCCCGAAATAGTGGCATAAAAAAAGCACATGTTCTACTATAGAGCATGTGCTTCTTCCTCAGGGTAATATACCTGACGATATCATAAGAATGACCTGGTTCAATTAGATCTGTGGTAATAGAGTAGGGAATCAATTGATTCAGCACACTTTGGTAACCAGACTGGATGAACAGGGAGTCATCTTCTTCTTTTTCATCTCCGAATAAAATACAAATCACCGTCTGGAGAAAGGCATAACTTTTTGCAGCCAAACGATCTGCAGTACTTGCCTGAAGTACAGAGATTTTAACCCACTTTCCCAGGGTAGCAAAAACAGCATAGGATTTACGTGTCCATCTTCTGAAAAACAGACCATTTTGATTAGTTGTGCTTTGCCGGGAGTACCAGTTCATAATTTCGTGCTGCAAATAAAATACCTCAAACTGATTTGGCAAATGACTTCTGTCATTTTAGTTAAAAAATATGCCCAAAACCAAAGAAAAACTGACTGCCCTCAGGGCTTCGTGCAAAATCAAGTCTCAGGATGGTAGATTGGTTCCATGCAATCCTTCCACCTATACCTGGTGTGGTTCTTATATTTTTCAAATCCATTTCTCCGAAAGTATCCCATACTGAACCCATATCCAGAAAAGGTGTTATGCCAAGTCCAAAATGTTGTTTGGAAAGTTTGAAATCATACAGCCGGCTTCTCAATTCGAGATTTACCAGACCTACCACTGGTGCCAGAAAACGAACTTCCCTGTAACCTCTTAAGGATCTGGGGCCTCCCAATACCAAAATACCACCGGCCTCAGCCTGGCTCGAAAGGTCAAACATTTCCAGGAAGTTTACATTTCTTCCCAAGACATATCCTATAGATCCCATGGCGGCCAGGGTGAGGCGACTCTTATTGTTTCGCCATCGGGCAAAGGTATTGAAATACTGACCCTGCACCATAAATTTGTTAAAGTCAAATTGTGAGCCCAGAAAAGGGGCTGAGTATTCATGAGAGTATTGCAAAAAAACTCCTTTAGAAGGATCGGGTTCCAGATCTCTCGTATCGTAAATAAGGGCAAAGGCCAGCATACTCGTAAAGGCCCAGTCTCCGTTGGTTAAACCGCTGAGATTAAACCTTTCCCAGCTGCCACCAGGCCGGGTTGATTCTTTAAAGATCAGGGTTGTATCATTTATGGCTCTTACCGATTGGCCATCACGAAGAAATGCTTCTTCTGCTTCTTCGCCTGTATAATCGCTGATACTTGTAAACAACATTTCATAGCCAAACATCAGGCGAAGTTTGCCTTCAAGAAATACCCTTTCAAACAAAAAATTATACAATTGTTCGCGTTGAAAATATTGATTGTAGTGAAAGTCTGTTATGAACTGACCATCTCTTTCTCTGGCTATAGACAGATTGTCGAGGTAGTCATTCATTCTGGAGAAATTGCGCGCAATGCCAGTGTTTTTATCTTCAAACCTTAGGGGCCTGAGGGTGTGACTGCCAATGCCAAAATATTGAGCATTAGGATCCTCCCAATATACGGCATCAAGCCTCAATCGCCAACGGGTATTAAATACATAAGGTATGTCCATATTTAATGCACCCCGGGCCCTTCCATTTTGGAATACCTTAAATTCGGTCGATATCCTGTATCTGTAGGGAGTATACTCGAAAAACGGATCGTCACGCGTACCATTTTGGAGTAAAAATAAAGTTCCGCCAATGCCAGCTCCACGAATAGGGTCATATTCAAACTGGGGCAGGCCGGTTATAAAAAAGCCCTCTTTTTTATTTTCCAGATCATCAGCAGGGAGCCGTTTTTCTTCCGAAATATTAAAGGGGAGTTTTTGAGCCAGACTATCTTTCTTTTCATCACTGTCAGATTGTGCCAGCCCTTTTATAGCGAATAATAGCAAACAGAATGCGAGAAACGATATTTTATGCATGATTTTTAACCTTCGATGAAAATAGTTGCAAAGATCGAAGATTTTATGATGGACCAGGGCGATACAACTCTTAAATAATCTTTAAATTTTTCTTAGAAAAGTATTAGAATAGCGATTGGGTAAGAAAATGTCAAGAGGTGGAATTCTCTCTGCTACCAGAAAATTGCAGGTTTTATTTAAACTTTATCAGCCGGAATTTTTCAACTATGAGTATTGATAACCAGTAAATTACACCATTTTGTCTATGAGTTAGTAATATTTGGCACTAAAACATCTGGACTTTGGAAATAGAGGCAACATCATGGAATAAGTAATTGAGCAAATGAACCAGAGACAGCATCAAGGGTTTTATGATATAAAAAGTATTATTCTAAAAATGGATGATTTTAAGGCGTTTCATATGAAAAAAATGAATCTGTAATTGACAAATTTCACAATAAAAACCCATATCTTCTATACACACTCAATGGTGTGATGAGGGTTGGAAAGAAGCCGTTTTGATTAGCCTATCAAATCGAATAACATACAGACCATTACCCTTAAAAATTGGTAATGGCCCTTAGTTGTTCTTCCAATTCTTCTAACTCTTTTGAGGCTCTTTCGATCTTTTTGCTCACGTCAGCTTTGAGTTTATCTGCCGTTTTAGATTCTGCGAAGAAACTCATATTGTTTTTCCATAGTGAGATATCATTTTCCAGTTTTGCAATTTGCCTTCTGAGAGAATTCTCTTTCTTTTGAATCATTCTATCGGCATTGGGCCCAAATTTTATTTTACTGAATTTGGCTGAAAATCTCAGTTTGTTTTCTTCTTCTTCGCTAAAGCCCGCCTTTTCAATTGCAGCTTCTATGACCTCCACTAATTTGTTTTGAATGCTTTTCATTGAATTTTTTGGAACAAATCCAATGGATGACCAGTCTTCTATATATTGTTCCAGGTCTTCAAATTTGATACTGTCAGAATCAATGAGCTTTTGAATCTCTTCACAAATGGCTTTTTTCTTTTTGAGATTTTGCTCGTATTCTTTCTCTGACTGGCCGGTACTTTCTCTCTTCCGGTTGAAGAAGTGGTCACAGGCAGCTTTGAATTTATCATAAACCTGATTTCTGAAGCGTTCGGGTACCGGGCCGATTTCTTTCCATTGTCGTTGTAAGTTCTTGAGTTCTTCGGCTGTACCTGCAAAATCTTCGCTATCCTTTACAGCTTCTGCTTTTTCAACCAGCGCTTCTTTCTGTTTGAGATTATCAAGTCTCGATTCTTCAATTTTCTTAAAAAACTGACCTTTATGGTTAAAAAAAGATTTAAAAGCGTTCCAGAATTTTTTATTTACTTCCCTGGCTGCTTCACGCGGAAGGCCTCCGATAGCCTCCCATTGTTTCTGCAATTCCAGAATGGCTTTGGTTTTGGCATTCCAATCGGTAATTTTATCAGAGTTGAAATCTGAAAATTCCTGCACCTTATCTGCCAGCACCTGTTTGGCTTCGAGATTCTTATTCAACTCATCCTTCAGGCTGTCATAGAATTCTTTTCTACGGGCATACACAGCATCTGAGGCGGTCTTAAAGCGCTGCCATAAAGCCTCCTGTTCATCGGCAGGGACTGGTCCTACATGCTTGAACTCTTCGTGCAAATCGTTGAGATCTTTTATGGCATCCTTGATGTTGTCAAGCTGACTCAGGCGTTCAGCCTTATCTACAATTTCATTTTTGATTTCGAGGTTTTTCTTGCGGTCGAGTTCTTTCAACTCAAAATATATGCTTCGCTTGTCGTAGTACCGATCAATGAGCGCATTGTAATTGGCCCAAAGGTTCTTAACCTGTTGCGGAGGTACCGGGCCAACATTTTTCCACTCTTCCTGAATGTCTTTAATTTCTTTAACACTGGCCTGAGTTTCATCTGAGTCGACAATACCTCTTAATTTTTCCAGTATAGCCATCTTGGCTGCCAGGTTTCTTTCTTTTTGTTCTTCGAGGCTATTGTAGAACTTAGATCTTCTTTCGCGTAATTCATTGTATGCAGCGGTAAACCGATGATCTAATTCATCAAAGGTGAATTCAAAACCGTCGGCCTCACCACCTCCCTCTACAAATTTCCGCAAAGCAGCATCCTTTTCAGTCTGAAGCATTTCATCGTAAACCGGCTTTACTTCTTTCAATATCCGGCCCAGTTTACTGTAGTCTTCTTCTTTGAGCAAAGCTTCCAGGACCTGTACCAATTGTTTTTTGCTGTAGGATGTATAGTCTAACTCAACGGTTTCCTCTTCATGCTCTTCCGGTTCTTGAGTTTCTTTATCTTCTGTACCTGCTTCCTTTGATTCTTCAGCATTGTCAGCAACAGGCTGGCTTCCGGTGGGTTGAGTATCAGCCTGGATTTCATTTTCCTCTGTTATCTGTGTGCTTTCTTCGGATAATGCTTCAGTATTTTCAACCGCTTCTTCGGGAGCTGGTTCAGGTGCATCAGCTTCTATTGCTTGCAGTTCCTGATCTGCGTCAGAGTCCGTTTTTTCGGTTTCATGTGTTTCAGATTCTGTAGAAACATTTTTTTCAGTATCACTACTGTTTTCTTCTGCTGTATTCTGTGAATCTTCATTTTCAGATGCTGATGATTCAGTCTTTTCTAAATCTGAATCCAACCTTTGCTTGTCTTTATCCTCGATAGCCATAATACTTAAATTTAACCTTTATTGGGTTAGTTCATTCGCGGGTCCTGTGGAAAGGAAGCAAATAATTTATACTTACCTCCCAGATTTTCCAAGGTGCTTTTCCAGAGCAAAGCAGGCTCGGGATCAAACACCTGTTGAGTCGCGAAATTACGTGTCACAATCCATGAATTAACTTTTAATTCATTTTTAAGCTGGCCCGCAGCCCAGCCCGAATATCCAATAAAAAATTTAAAATCACTTTCACTTACCAAATTATTTTTTATTCGATGTATCAATTCATGAAAATCCCCTCCCCAGAAAATCCCTTTTGCGATTTCCACACTATCAGTAAGGTAATCCTCGCAACAATGAATAAAATGCAAAGTATCTCTTTGCACCGGACCACCATAAAACAATGGGGCATCAACATTTTCCAAATCGGGTAATACTTCAGACAGTTTAACTCCAGAGGGCTTATTGAGCACAAAGCCCAGAGAACCTTCCTCATTATGTTCTGCCAGTAAAATCACCGTGCGCGAGAAATTATCATCTGGCAAATATGGCTCCGAAATCAACAAGTCACCTTTTTCAGGATCTCTGTCGTTACGGAAACTAAATACATCCATTTCATCGTGCATGATAATTCTATTATTCAATTACTTTAGCAAATATACGTCATATACGCATTACAACAAGTTGCATTTGGTGCGATAAGTGGTAAATGCTTAGAGATCTTACCCATTCTTTTTTTATAACAAGTGAATAAAAGCATAGTTTTGTATGTTATACATTAATTTAAGATACTTTTTGCATATGGACCTGCACATTGCCGATATAAGAAAGGAATATAAGAAAAATGAATTAAGTTTAAAAACCGTCATTTCTGATCCCTTTAAACAATTTGAAAAATGGCTTCAGGAAGCAATTGAAGCTAAGGTAGAAGAACCTACTGCCATGATCGTGGGAACAGCAACACCAGAAGGCAGGCCATCAACACGCACCGTCTTACTAAAAGGGCTTGAAAACGATCAATTTATATTTTACACCAATTACAACAGTCGTAAAGGACAGCACTTGCAGGCAAATCCTTTTGCCAGCCTCACATTTTTCTGGCCTGCACTGGAACGACAAGTACATGTAGAAGGAGAAGTGAAATTTGTTGAAACAGCTGTATCGGATCAGTATTTTCAATCAAGACCGTATAAAAGCAGGTTGGGCGCACGCATTTCTCCACAAAGCCAGATAATTTCTTCAAGAAATGATATCAAGGTAGCATTTGCTGCTGAGGCTGCTAAATTTATTGGCAGAGATATTCCCAGGCCTGATTTTTGGGGCGGATTTGCCGTTTACCCTAGCAGATTTGAATTCTGGCAGGGAAGAGAAAGCAGGCTTCATGACCGCATATTGTTTGAACTCAAAGATAAGGCCTGGCAAAAACACCGGCTTGCACCCTGACATGCTTATTAAAGAGTATAATAAAAATATTGATATCTATCTGAAAAGATACGCCTGGCCAACATTGCTTATTCAATCAAATCCTGCCACCAATCTTTCTCTGAGCGTAATTATACCGGCTTTTGAAGAACCGGATCTGCTAAAAACCCTCATAGAATTGCGTGAAAATGAATATCCGGGTAGCGATGTGGAAGTAATGGTAATAATTAATCAATCTGAGGTTTGTAATGAAAAGACCCGGGAAGCAAACCGCGAGAGTTTTGAAGCCGCACGGCAGTTTGCCAATGAGCCTTGTCCCGATTGGCTGAAGTTTCATATCCAATGGGTTAAAGAACTACCGGCCAAACACGCGGGGGTTGGCCTTGCACGTAAAATCGGAATGGATGAAGCCCTGAGAAGAATTTCAGCAAGCGGCAATGATAAGAACGGGATTTTGATTTGCCTCGATGCCGATTGTCTTATAGAAAAAAATTACCTTAAGACCATAGCAGACCATTTTCGCAGAAATCCGCAAAGTCCTGGATGCAGTATCAATTTTAAACACCAACCCGCTGAAAATAGTCAGATTCAATCGGCCATCGATGCCTATGAGCTGCACTTGAGATACCATGTACATGCGCTTCGATATTGCCGGTTTCCACATGCGTATTATACGATCGGCTCTTCTATGGCCTGTCGTGCAGAGGCTTACGCCCAGGCAGGTGGCATGAACCGGCGAAAAGCTGGCGAGGATTTCTATTTTCTGCACAAAATAATTCCGATGGGAGGTTTTACAGAAATCAGGGAAACAACCGTTTATCCTTCACCCAGGCCTTCACACAGGGTGCCCTTTGGAACCGGACGAGCTGTAAGTAAAAAGCTCATGCAGGATGGCCCGTTCAAAACATACAGCTGGAAAAGTTTTGAGCCTCTTAGGCGGTTTTTAGCACTCGTACCCGACTTGCGTCAAATGACAGCAGTCGAAATCTCTGAAGCACTCGATGCCCTTCCCGAACCTGTCTCAAAATTTCTCAATAACCTGGATGCAGATCAGCAAATTCAAAGAATTATTGAAAAAACAAATCGGCCCGAAAGTTACACCAAAGCCTTTTATCAATGGTTTACTGGATTTGCCGTTTTGAAGTACCTGCATTTTATACGGGACCATTTTTATGAAGAAGAGCCCATTGAGGTTGCGGCAAGTACTCTGCTGGAGGTTTCAGGCATTGCTAGTGGAAAAAATACAGACATTTCTTCACTGCTTTTCAGTTTCAGAAACATGGATAATGTATTATAAATCTGCACAAATAAATATTTGGCTGCTCGACATCGCAACAGTCCGTTTATATAATTGATTTTGAAATAAGGCACAATTGAAGTTTATTTACATTGATTATTAATACCTGAATGATATGAGCAGAATAATTGAAACCCACGAAATTTCTAAAATTTACCAGATGGGTTCCGAAAAAGTGCATGCACTCCAATCCATTTCCATCGACATAAACAAAGGAGAATACGTTGCCTTTATGGGCCCTTCCGGATCGGGTAAATCAACGCTCATGAACATTGTCGGATGTCTCGATACACCTACTTCAGGCCAGTATATACTCAACAGTAAGGATGTTAGTAATATGACTGAAAATGAATTGGCTGAAATCAGAAATAAAGAGATAGGCTTTGTTTTTCAGACTTTTAATCTTCTGCCCAGGGCCTCTTCACTGGAAAATGTAGCTTTGCCTTTAATTTATGCAGGATACAGCAAATCTGAAAGAACTGAAAGGGCTATGGAAGTATTAGACAGCGTAGGACTAGGCAACCGGGCCTCTCACAAACCCAATGAATTGTCCGGTGGCCAGCGGCAAAGGGTAGCCATAGCACGTGCCCTGGTTAATAATCCAAGTATCATTCTTGCAGATGAACCAACAGGTAACCTCGATTCAAAAACGTCTTACGAAATCATGGCTTTGTTTGATGAGCTGCATTCCAAAGGAAATACTATTATTATGGTGACACACGAAGACGATATTGCACATTATGCGCATAGAATCGTTCGTTTGATGGATGGCCTGGTTGAAACAGATGTCCTTAATACTGACATCAGAAGGTCAACACCTGTAAGCCAGTAAAAAAATAGTTTCAGAATTTGCCAAACAAAAACCTTACACACTTTAGTTATACCTTTTTAGCAAACTATGAAAATATACACCAAAACAGGCGACCTGGGTAAAACATCATTGTTGGGTGGTACAAGAGTTCCAAAATACCACCTCAGAATAGAGTGTTATGGTACAGTTGATGAACTGAACTCTTATCTTGGATTGCTGAGGTCTCAAGAGGTAAATCGGGAAAGACAATCTGCTTTGCAAAGCATTCAGGAAAGACTTTTTACAATCGGATCATCACTGGCGGCTGAGAATGAAAGAGCAAAGTCGCTTAAACTCGATTTAACAGAAGAGGATATACAGCAACTTGAAATCGCCATTGATCAGATGGAAATCAGCCTGCCGGCCATGAAAAGTTTTATTTTACCCGGAGGGCATCAGTCAGTAGCATTTTGCCATATCGCCCGCTGTGTATGCCGCCGCGCAGAGCGACTGATTATACATCTGAGCGATAACGAATACGTCGATCAGCAAATTATCGTTTATTTAAATCGACTGTCGGATTATCTGTTTGTTTTAGCGCGAAAAATGACCCTCGAGCTGGGCAGGTCAGATATACCATGGCTTGGGAGAAGCGGAAAAAATTGATTACTTCAGCGTTTTTTTCTATCTTTCAGCCCTTATTTATAATCCATTATTTTTCATGCTGATGGTTGAAACTATTAACATCGACAAACGCCTCAGGGAGAGTTCCCGTATTCATGAGGTTGATCTTAAAAACATAGCCTTTGGAAGGGTTTATTCAGACCATATGTTCTGCGCAGATTACAAAGATGGTAAGTGGCAGAATTTTACCATTCAACCCTACGAATATCTCAAATTTACTCCCGGCGCAGCGGTTTTGCATTATGCGCAATCTATTTTTGAAGGACTGAAAGCTTACAGAGCCGATAATGGTGATATACTTGTATTCAGGCCAGAAATGAATTTTAAGCGCCTAAACATCTCGGCAGAAAGAATGTGCATTCCTACTTTGCCTGAAGAAATTTTTATGGGGGGATTGGTAGAACTATTGAAAACAGACCGGCACTGGGTGCCTGACGCACCGGGAACTTCCCTTTATATCCGCCCATATATATTTGCAACAGATGAATATATAGGTATACGTCCTTCTGATCAATATAAATTTATTATTTTTACCTGTCCGGTTGGCGCTTATTATTCCAAACCAGTGAAGGTTAAAATCGAGACACATTACACGCGTGCTGCTGAAGGTGGTACAGGTTTTGCCAAAGCCGCTGGCAACTATGCCGCATCACTCTATCCGGCAAAACTGGCTCAGCAAAGAGGTTATGACCAACTTATATGGACCGATGGTAAAACCCATGAATATATCGAAGAGTCAGGTACAATGAATGTAATGTTCATTATAGATGATACTTTAATCACCCCTTCAACCGGAGACAGCGTACTTAAGGGCATAACAAGAGACAGCATTCTTACCCTGGCGCGATCCTGGGGGATGAAAGTGGAAGAGCGCAAACTCAGTGTTAAAGAAGTCATTTCTGCTATTCGCGAAAAGCGCCTTGTGGAAGCCTTTGGCACTGGTACTGCCGCTACCATTGCCCACATTGAATTGATTAGCCATAATGATGAAGAATTTGTGCTCCCGAAATCCCATGAAGGTTCATTTTCCAATCGCATAGCCAACACACTTAATGATATCAAAACAGGGAAAGCAGAAGATCCCTATAACTGGATCATGAGTATTTGATATCCAGATTAATAACAAATAAAATTTTCAAAAGGGGCAACAAAATTGTCCCTTTTTTGCGTTTGTGAATTTTCGGTTTTCACTTTGAAATAAGTCTCTTTTGATTTTTTAGTATAGCTGTAAAAAACTGTACATGCCCTTTGTATTGCCCGCATCCGCAGGCCTGTCCATGCAAAGCACAATGATAGAAAATTATTATCGCATACACTTGTACGTACAAGTTAAATTTATATATTTGAGAGAAAAAAAGTATGTCGCTTCCCCGATATAGACAGATACACGATTATTTACTGGGACAGATCCAAAAAGGCGAGATTTTGCCAGGTGATTATTTGCCTTCGGAAAATGAATTATGCAGATCTTTTTCCATCACACGCACTACGGTACGCAAAGCTCTCGACGAATTGCAAAAATCAGGATTTATTGAGAGGCAACATGGAAAAGGCAGTATGGTGCGGGAGAGAAGAGCATCATTGGGGCTGCTTAATGTAAAAGGATTTAGTGAGGCTGTAGGTCAGGACGTTGTAACTGCCTTTTTACAATACCCGGCAGAAAAGGAATGGAAAAAGGATTTATCGATATCTCCAGACGGCGCACAGTTATTAATGCCCTGTATTCATTTTGAAAGGCTTAGAAGTGTAGGTGCTGAACCAGTAATGATCGAGAACAACTGGTTTCCGGCTAAAGCTGTTCCAGGTTTCACCGATCTTACCTTTATCGATGAGTCTTTTTTTAAAACACTGAGTAGGCATTATGGCATTGAAATTAAAGGTTCAGAGCAGCTTATTTGGTCGATCGAAGCTGAAAATAAAGTAGCTGCACTACTCAAAGTGCTTGCTGGAAGTCCGGTACTTAAGATTGCCATACGGTTTTATACCAGCCATCCGGGGTTTCATATTTACAGTGAATTACTTTGCAATACCCAAAAATATCCTATTGGCAACCGCTATTTCCTTTAGTTATGCGCAATATTCATATTTACAAAACCGGCAGAAGAGCTTTTATTAAAACGGCCCCGCTTACAGCCCTTACGGGCGGAATTGCGCTGAGTGCCTGTGGCCGAAAAGATGACAGCCCAGCGCCTTGCGCCGAGACCTTCCCTATATTTAATCCTGCCCTTTTGTCTGAGAAAGGGCCTGTGGGTTTGTTATTCTCTCAATTAGGTTATGAACCGGGATGGCCCGTTCGCCTTGTTCTCAGGGCGCCAGGAAAAGATTATTTTCAACCAGGTACTATTTGCCGGTTACGGCCATGCAATGCAAAACAGGTATATGAAACAACCTGTGACTATTGGGGGGAAGTCTGGGGTGAGCATTGGTGGCAAATTGAATTTAAAGATATTCCGAAAGGAGGAACATGGAGCATAGAAATTGTACAAGGAGATAATGTATTAATTTCCGATCGTGAAGTTCTGGTAGAACAGGGTTGTTTGTGGAATCAAACAATCCATCTGGCTTCAGCGGATATGTTAGAGCGGAGAAGTCATTTCACTAAGGTTGGTGCCGGATGGCAGGATGCCGGGGCCTTGTGGGTTGAAAGTCCTGCCCAAAGTGCGATGATTATAAGTCTTACTGAAATTATTGAATCAAGTCCTTTTTCATTGGATAAAAGCCTTGAAGAGCGTTTGTTTAAGCAGATAGTTGTTGGCTGTGACTATCTCGTAATGACTCAGAAAAAGGCCCGTGAAATGGGGTATGACCAAGGTGCATTTACCCACGACTTGCATGGCAATGAGCGGTTTATACTCCCTAATGACGCCAATAAGGCTTGCGTTGCTTTATTTCGCGCGGCCCGGCTTTTACCTGACATGTATGCAGAGAAAAAGGAGATCTATTTAGCATCTGGTCTCAAGGCATTCCGATGGCTGACAAGCACTGCACAACCCATTGGGATACAGGGGCTCGAGCCTTTCCAGCGGGGTATATCAAATGAATCCAGGATTCCTTCAAATGAGTGGCCTACCCGTGATCTGGTTATGATGGCTTGGGCTGCACTGGAAAAATGGCGACTGGATTCATCAGACAGCTCCAAGGCAAAATGTATAGAATTTGTACGCAAGGTGATGCTAAGGCAAATACCAAAGGAAAACGGTCAAATGGGGTTCTATGGTCATTTCAGGGAATTTGATAGCTTACCACATAGCGAAAGTTCATGGGTACACGGAATTAAATACATACAGGGAGGAACTGAGTTCGGCGTTGATATTGGCGGTTTTTATCCCAATTATTTAATCCCAATTATAGATATGCTAAAATCCTGGCCAGATCATGAAGATGCCGGCAGGTGGCTGTTAATGCTTCGCGACTTTGCCGACGGCTTTCTTAAACCTGCTTGCAAGGCCAATCCATTTTATATCGTACCGCTGGGTATCTTTGAAGGTGAAGGCCCAATTTGGTTTTGTGGTACTTTTCATGGCAGCAATGCCATTTACGGATATACAGCTGCACTGGCAATGGAACTATCCAAACTTCTGGATGATCAGGAGCTGCGCAACATCGCATACGGTAATTTGCAATGGATCACAGGGCTAAATAGTGGGATTACTTCAGACAATATAAAAATGGGTTGTGTAATATACAGTGCAGATCTGCCTGAGGGTATTGCACTCCCGGCAAGTATGATTTGCCAGGTCGGACAGCGATGGGCCGGTACCTGGTTTCAAACAAGAGGTGTTATTTGCAATGGCTTTTCAAACGGAGAACAATTCAAATACGATATTCCGGTTAAAAAAGAATACGATGCACCGCTATCATTTACCGATGAAGACTGGATTCCGCATAGTGCAGGATGGATTACCGGTCTTGTAAAATTGTATTCCTGAAGAATAATGTCTCATTTTGGTTAGTAAAAGCCAGTTTTTTTGATGTCAATTTAACCTGAAGTATATGTATATAGTCGATTCTTATGGCCTGGCCGTCTTATTTTGCTTTATCACCATGTTATGCTGGGGCTCCTGGGCCAATACGTCTAAAATAGCCACAGATAAATGGCCTTTCCCATTGTACTATTGGGATTATTCATTGGGGCTAATCCTGATTTCCCTCATTTATGCATTCACCATGGGAAGTATTGGAGAATCGGGAAGAAGCTTTATTGATGACCTGGCTCAGGCAGATTTCAATTCGCTGACCTCTGCCTTCCTGGGAGGTGTAATTTTTAATCTGTCAAATTTATTAATTGTGGCAGCTATTGCCGTAGCAGGCTTATCGGTAGCTTTTCCAATCGGTGTAGGGCTGGCGCTGGTGATAGGCGTCTTCGTTAACTATCTTAAGGTTCCTGAAGGCAACCCGTGGATTTTGTTTACAGGTGTATCACTTGTTGTACTTGCCATCATATTCAATGCGATCGCTTCGGCCCGGGTATCCAGATCAAGAGGAACTACCCCTGTAAAGGGCATAGTATTGTCAGTGATGGCCGGCATAATTATGGGATTCTTTTATCGCTTTGTGGCCGATGGCATGACGCTGGATTTTACTAACCCTGAGGCGGGAAAACTCACTGCCTACACCGCTGTATTTGTATTCTCTATTGGTCTTTTTATTTCCAATTTTTTGTGGAACAGCTTTTTTATGTATAAGCCTATCGAAGGCAGTCGGTCTACTTATGCAGATTATTTCAGCAATGGCACAAGAAAGCAACACCTGATAGGATTGTTGGGAGGAATCATATTTAATACCGGATTCCTGTTTAATCTGTTGGCTTCTGATAAAGCCGGACCCGCCATTTCATACGGCTTGGGTCAGGGCGCGACCATGGTAGGCGCTGCTTGGGGTGTTTTTGTATTTAAGGAGTTTGCCTCTGCGCCAAAAAGCACCAATACTTTGCTAATTGCCATGTTTATCACATTTATCACAGGTCTTGCATTGATCATTGCAGCCAGAATAATTTAACAAAATCATGAAAAACACCATTGTTGTTATTGGTAGTTCCAATGTTGATATGATTATGAAAATGGAACGACTTCCCAGGAAGGGAGAAACCATCACAGATGCTAATTTTGTCCAGACTTTTGGTGGCAAAGGTGCTAATACTGCAGTTGGCGCTGCCAGGGCAGGAGGGAGGGTCGCCTTTGTCAATGCAGTAGGCGAAGATGCCTATACGCCTATGATGGTAGAAAATTTTATTAAGGATGGTATTGATTGCCGATATATCTTCCATGAAAAAGGGATTGCCAGTGGTCATGCGCTGGTAATGATTGGTGGAGAGGGCGACAACTACCTTTCAGTAGCCCCCGGAGCCAATTATCGTTTAGATCAGAAAAAAATCGATCAATGTATCGAGCTGCTTAAAAATGCTTCTTATGTTTTGTTGCAAAACGAAATACCCAATGATACCAACAGCTATATTATAGAATTGGCACATTCGCTACAAATACCCATATTGTGGAATTTCGCGCCTGCCAAAAAAAGAGATTTACAAAGTCTTGAAAAAGTTGAACTGCTGATAGTCAACGAAACGGAAGCAGAATTTCTTGCTGAAAAAAATTTTAATAAAAATTGTGGCTATGAAGATATAGCAAAGTGCATTCTGAAGAAAGGGCCTAAAAATGTTATAATAACCCTGGGAAAATCAGGCGTTTTTGTCTGGCATGAAACCTGTAAAGGACATATTCCCGCATTTGCGGTAGAGGCGATCGATAGTACTGCTGCTGGTGATATTTTCTGTGGATGTATCGCAGTTCAGCTTACTGAAGGTAAAGACATTGCAGATGCTATACGATTTGCCAGCGCTGCTTCAGCCTTGAGCGTCACCAGGCTTGGCGCTCAGCCCTCAGCGCCTTTACGAAAAGAAATAGATGACTTTTTATCCGCAAATACTTTCCGTTAAATAGTGACCTTATTGTTGTTTAACTGCAAATTTTCTTTTCAAGCCTCTCAGTAAAACACTATTAATTTTATAAAATATTATATTTTTTCTTACTCCAGTTTTCTGTCACCTTGGTTAATCACTAAACTATTAAAGTCCACAAGTACATAACTTTAACTGAAATCAAATCTCACAATAGATGTATTTCTGTACATTAGGTATTGCCAGCGGCACAAAACATGCTCAAGAAATGGAGGTTTGAATTGTGATTACAAATTCATACCTGAATCTTATTATGATAGACTTAAAAGAAACAAAACGCATTAAAGATGCCTTGCAACAGGAGCCTCAAAAGTTCCAGAAAATTATTGAAGATACCTTCCTCGCCATTTGTATTACCAGCAAGGAAGCTAATTTTGTAGCTGTAAACAGCAATTACGAAAAGCTTTACGGATACAGAAGAGAAGACCTTATAGGAAATTCATTTACCATTGTTGTACCTATGGAAAACCGTAAGGATTTAAAACTCTACCACGATCGTTTTTTTGTCGACAAATATGAAATACTTAGAAAGTGGCAGGTTCAGGGCAGCGACGGCCGGATCATTGATATTTTTGCCGATGCAGGGTACAACGATAAAATAAATGGAGCGCCCCATAAAATTACATTGGTTCAGGCTTTGTAGTGTACATCAAAAAAAAGCAAGTGCGAGTTTAGATTTAAATTGACCAAGTCAATCTGTAAATTCCCCGTTGTATAGAAGCGGGGAATTTTTTAGTGTGCCCAGCATGGGTAATAACTTGGTGGTGAAAGTCCACTATGAGCTTGGTAGTAGGAATCATTAGCTGAGGGCAAGGGTGTCGCAGGTGACTGCGAATCTGAAAGAAGCCTCAAGGCAAAGTCTCGGCCTGACGAAC
>JAFIEV010000030.1 GCA_020832305.1 Cyclobacteriaceae bacterium
TGTGTGTGTCAGATCATGGAGTGGTATTATGCATTTATATATGGGGGTGGTTGGTGAAACCGAAATACCGAAAAGCATAGCGTTCGGGATACATCTTTACCCACGAGAATATCGCCCTTGTTTTATTAACGAGGGCGTAGATGTACAATTATTCCGGTAAATAAATGGCTATTGTTGCCAGTCCTCGTCGAAGACAAGGACTATAGACATTTTTACTTTGCATCATCTATGCGCTGTAGGCGCGGCATCTTTGTAGAAAAAAAGTCATTTACAGAGGTGAGCGCCGTAGGTGCGAAACTATGTTTTTATAAATTAAAGTATCAGTTGTCGTGTAAAAGGTGTCGCCCCTACAGGGCTCAACATATTGCTTATCAGATCTTTCTACAAAGATTCCATCCCTACGAGATTTTCATTTGAATACACAACCTTTTAAAACTTTTCATAAGGAATGTTGCCTTTAAACAACCATATATGAGGGTTTTCTGCTTTCAGGTATTTTGCCAGTCCGCAGTATATTTTTTTTGCCAGGGGCACTATGCAGTCTCACTCTGCTAAATGTGAATGGTCATACGCTCAGGAACAGAAAAAACAGCATGTTCCAAGATGGCAGGTGATGTTCTTTTACGAATAACTGCATTATTGAAAAAGGTATAATAATACAGGTAAGGTAAGCGATTTTATATTGGATGTGAATCGTATATTTGATACAAGTTATCCTGAAGGGATTTGGTTCAACCTTTGACAGAAGTGATTTATAAACATGGAGAGCTATAGAAAAACGGGATGAAGGGTCTCGGCCAAACAGGAGTGCTGTGGGTAGGTGAGGGCGACCCGACTATCCTTAATACTAAAATACTTCCTGCACATTGATAAAGAGTAAAAATCTAAAAGAAATCAACACATATATGGAAATACTTATTCAAAAAACAGAACCCAGGGATTTTCAGACAACAGAAATAATTACTCGCGAAACATTCTGGAATTTGTTTAAACCCGGTTATGACGAACATTTAGTTTTACATAATCTAAGAAAATGTAATGGCTATATACCCAGCCTTGATATAGTTGCCATATTGGAAAATAGAATAATTGGACATATGATATCTACCAAAGCAAATGTAGCAGACGCTCAAAACAAGGAGAAACAAGTGCTATGTGTAGGGCCAATCTCTGTGCTTCCAGCGTTTCAAATGAGAGGGATAGGTACCAGACTCTTAAATGAATCAATCGCTATTGCTAAAGAATTAGGCTTTCCGGGAATGATACTATTTGGTCACCCGGAATATTACCATCGCTTTGGATTTGTTAATGCGCAGCATTACGGAATAACAACAAAAGAAGGAATGAATTTTGAACCTTTTATGGCTTTGGAATTATGCCCAAATGCTTTGGCCAATGTGAGTGGGAAGTTCTATGAAGATAAAGCATTTGAAATCAATGAAGAAGAACTCAAGGAGTTTGAAAAGCTTTTTCCAAAAAAAGAAAAAGGAAAACCAAAAATTGATATTAGTCATTAGAAACAATATGACACTTGAAAAATTGGCTATTCATAGAAAAAATTTAATTTTAAATATACAGAAAATTGATGAAATACCTCCTGGTTTTACTCACCTTTAGCTTATCCACTAATGTAAATATGAAAGAGATTTATTCATTTTCAACTCAAACGAATGTCAATGATTGGCGTATTGTCAACGATGGTGTGATGGGCGGTACATCAAAAAGTTCTTTGGTGCTTACAGATGGCGGTCATGGTCAATTTTCGGGACATGTTTCTTTGGCAAACAACGGAGGATTTGCCTCGATACAATTGAACAAAACGATAAAACTAACGGAAGAAAAGAAGTTCATTGTTTTGCGCGTAAAAGGAGATGGCAAAAACTATGAATTTCGATTGAAAGGAAAGATTTCGCAGTCTGAGTCATATGTGCACCGATTTGCAACTTCAGGAGAGTGGGAAGAAATCAAGTTACCAATAATTGAATTTTACCCTCAATTTCGGGGGCGCAAATTGAACATCCCAAATTTCAATTTTAAAAGCGTCGAGCAATTGAGCTTTTTGATTGCCAACAAGCAAGAAGAAGATTTCAAATTGTTGATTGATTGGATAGGGTTGGAGTAAATGTAAAAATTGACAGCGATAATTTTGAAGAAGAGTAATTCATTCGTACGACACGATGGCCGAACCGCTAACAGCCATTCCTATGTAAAGCAGCTGGAAGTTTGAGGTAATCATCCAACATTAATTTCTTTTGAAACCCGCTAGTGTTAATGGCTGTGCATTAGCAAAAAGTACAGCGCGGGTTCATGAAGACCTTTGAAATACTTAACCTGTTTTTCTGAATAAACAAAGGAAAACTGGTGATATTCCTGTTCGTGGACAGGGTATATCCTTAGGATACTGGCCATTGTGTATTGAGCTGTGATGTGCTCCCATGTAATATTAACCAGTGCAAAAACTTTTTGCTAAATGCAGGCGTGTCCATTTCCTCCGGTATCACACGGCCATGATAAAACTTTTTTTGTACAAATCCATTGCAATGAATAAATTAGGGGTGGCAGCCCTGGATTGAGTAATCATATTCTTAACAATTACTTCAATTTACTGCTATTTGCTTTTACATGGATGCTTGGCGCTATGGCAGATGATCCCGTTTCGTTCCTCAGGGGACAGACGTTGGTTAATTGAGCAGTCTATTTCGCATCAATCCGAAAGCTTTCGTGATGGTGTATTGACAGTTTCCTCGCTAAGACGGGACTGAAAGCCGCCATTATGTCAAAACGTTGTGTGCCATATCAAAGAGACCTGAGAACTCCGTACGATGGTAAAAAAGTGAATTTAGAAAAACTAGAAAAACTAGAGAGTAGAAATCAAACAAAGTAGTTCAAAACTTAATAAATAAAATGAAAATGAAAAGAGTATTACTCTATTTACTTGCAATAATTGGGTGGATTACCCTGGCAATTAGAATTTATTTGAAAATTACTACTTCAGGGTTAGCATTTATAGAATCATTGGTGCAATTATTTAGCTATTTTACGGTTCTAACAAATTTGCTGGTCACCATTTATTGCACAGTACAATTACTATCACCAAACCAACAAAACCGAACTAAGCTATTTTTGAGACCCGAGACACTTACAGCCCTCACAGTTTTTATATTATTGGTTGGAACAATTTATCACCTTGTTTTAAAATCTTTATGGAATCCTGAAGGGCTACTTATGATTACAGACGAAATCTACCATACTTTCGTCCCTCTTGGTACTTTAGCCTTATGGATAGTATCAACGAATAACAAGTCGGGTAATTTAAAAAAATTATATAGTTGGATTTTGTACCCTGTTTTATACCTTTTATTTATTCTTATTATTGGAAATTTTTCTGACTTTTATCCATATCCATTTTTGAATGTCACTGAACTGGGAATGGGAAAGGTAATGATAAATTCTCTTTATCTTTTAATGGTAATGATTTTGCTTTTTCTGATATTCTATTTTATAGATAAAAAGAGATTAGTAAAAACAGTATCCAAATAGTTTTTTAAAACTGGCCGCACTAAGACTTAAAAGGCTTTATATTTATGCCTGCTGGGATGTAATGAAAGCAGACCTGAGGTTTTTTCCCGAACTGGCGTCAGGAACTGCCGTTATGTGAAATAAGAGAACGCAAGAGAAAAGCAATAAAAGATGAGAGGTCAATCATTAAAAAATCGGTTAATGGAACAGCATGCTTTCACGGAAAAAGATGCCGAGTTTTTTCTTTCTCATTTTGCAGAACGCAAGGTCAGAAAAAGACAATTCCTCATACAACCTGGCTTTGTTGAGAAATACATAAACTTCGTTGTTAAGGGCACATTCAAGGGATATGTAATAAATAAAGAAGGAAATGAACAGACCATCCTGCTTGCCACAGATGGCTGGTGGATTACAGACCTTTATAGCTACATCCATAAAACACCTGCAACCATGTTCGTGGAGGCCATAGAAGACAGTATTGTTTTACAATTGAATCCTGAAAACGAACATATTCTGAGAACGCATAGCACCCAATTCGCCAACTTTTTCATAAACACAATGCAAGGAGGTCTTGCTGCAACCCAGCATAGGATAACAGACGGATTTATGCTAACTGCCGAAGAGCGCTATAAGAAATTTGCTGTAAAATACCCGGAATTTCTACAGCGTGTTCCTCAATACACTGTTGCATCTTATCTGGGTATAACAACCCAATATTTATCTCGCATTAAAAGCAAACTGCTAAAATGTTAAACTAGTTTCGCTTCATTTCTTAACCTAGTAGATTTTTATTCTTTTCAACTCATAGCACCTTTGTAGTATTCATTTAAAAAATTATCATGAAAAATCTGTACAACCAATCAGATGTAGAAGGAATAATAAGCCGACTTGAAAAACTGGCTCCTGATGCAGAAAGGAAATGGGGTAAAATGAGTGTAGCACAAATGCTGGCTCACCTTAATGCGAACATGGAAACCTCTCTTGGGCTAATTTTCCCAAAAAGAGCGTTTATGGGAAGGATATTAGGCCGCTTCATATTCAACGGATACCTGAAGGGAAAATCACCAATGAAGAATGCGCCTACGATTGTAGAGTACAAAATCATCGATGAGCGAGATTTTGAAAAAGAGAGGACAAAGGCCATTAAGCTGATTAAGTCCTTTTATGAAAATGGTCCTGAAAAATGTTCTGACTATCCACATCCGTTTTTTGGCAAACTCAGTCCTGAAGAGTGTGCTTTTCTGCATTGGATGCACGCAGACTATCATTTAGGCCAATTTAGTTCCTAACTGAATAAACTGAAAATTGTATACCGACAAAAACAGTGCGGTCCGTGGAAGTAAAATAGCTGAACACCTAACGTGATAAAAAAATAGTTAAAAAAAGTGGAGACCAACTACCACCAGATAAAACATTTGTCATGTGATTTTCTTTTTGTAAAGAAATTTTTTTCTCGTCTAAATGTCCCTAATTCCTGTAATTAACCTTAACCAATCAACTAACGCTACTCATTTTAAGCCCTGTTTGAAGAAAAAAAGCTTGTATTGTACGGACTAATATCGTATTTTTGTACGTATAGATGGTTTTGAATTATGGACACAAAATTAACATTGAAGCTTGACAAAAATGTAATTGACAAGGCAAAAGCCTATGCAGCATCGCATAAAAGGAGTTTGTCAGGAATAGTAGAGGCATATCTTATAACACTTATTGAACGAAATAAAACTCAGCCAGAAGATGACATTGAGATTTCTCCCTTTGTGAAAAGTTTAAGAACAGGAGTGAAAGTTCCTTCAAATATTGATTGCAAGCAAGTATACGGTGACTATTTAGCGGAGAAATATAAATGAGCGACAAACTGTTTCTCGACACAAATGTTGTTGTAGACTTATTAGGTGAGCGCGAACCATTTTATGATTCGATTGCCAAAATTGTTACTCTTGCTGACAATGGAAATATTCAGTTAATCGTATCTGCATTTACTTATCCAACGGTTTATTATTTGCTTTCAAGATTTGAAGATAAGGAGCTGGTTAAAGAAAAAATCAGAAAGTTTAAAGTTATTGCTGGAACATCGGACTTGACAGATAAGATAATCAACAAAGGACTTTCATCCAATTTCAATGATTTTGAGGATTCACTGCAATACTATTGTGCAGTGCAAACTGATTGTAATGTTTTAATTACCAGAAACGGTAAAGATTTTAAAACATCTGAAATCGCTGTTCTTACGCCTGATGAATATTTAAACAGCTTGAAAAGCAAATAAATCTGCACCTAATATATGGGAATTTGAGCGGCTTGCAATGCCTGGCGATACTTCGACGAGCTCATCCCGGTTGAGCGAAATTCCCTTGCCTGGCGTAACTCCCTACCTTGCCGGAAGTCAGGTGTGACTTGTGCCTTTAACAGTGATAAGCAGGGTTTGAAACCTGCTGTGCAAAAATAAATGTTGGTTGAGGTGGAGGGATGTGTGTGTCAGTTCAGGCTGGTATTATGCATTTGTGTATGGGGGTGGTTGTTGGAGAAAACTCCAACAACATTCGACATTGGTTATTTGATAAACAGATAATAAAAAAAGGCTGAAATTTTTATTTATGGCCTTTTCTTTTCATATTTTCATCTAGTTAATAAACTAGATATGGGATATAAAACCAAAGTTCAGCTTATTAAAAGATTAAAAAGTGAACAGTACTATGTCAATTTTCCAGCCGCTGTTGCCCAGGCAATCGAATTTACCGCTGGCGAGGAGGTTGAATGGCTCATCGACGATCATCAAAATCTGGTATTGAGAAGAAGTGATGCTGCCGTGGCATTACTTAAAAAAAAACTAAAGACGAAGTCAACCTAAAATCAATATTTGATATCATTTTTGACCGCTGTACTTGCGCCGTAGAGGTACAATTATTTCAGTAAATGTATAGCTGCCGTTGCCAGTCCTCATCTCAGACAAGGACCATTGGCCTTTCTCTACAAAGATCGGCGTTTTGACAGTGCCTTCATGTATAAGCAGATAGCTCTGAATCCGAAGGATTCTAATGTCTATAGCACAAATGCCCATGCTATGCAATCGACCCCGGAGGGCGTCGCATCCTTAAAAAAATCTCCCCAAGCTAGCGCACGCTTGCCGCGTGTGCTTCCTTTCTTGTAAACACATTGAAAATCTACGACATAAAAAATAAAGTGTACAGTGTCACCTGGGGGCACGTGCCTAGAATTAACCATTCATTCACCACATTTGGCCACAGCGAAATAAAAAGCCATTTCAATTACGTCGTCCTATAAGGTTTCAAAAATCCTTATAGGTCTTTAGCGTTACCCACCATCCCTCACCCTTGTTGCTATTATTCCACCAACAAGTTGAGGTGAAACCGAAATCCCGAAAAGCATAGCGTTCGGGATACATTATTACCCACGAGAATATCGCCCTTGCCCCGAAATCGGGATTCCGGCAAAGCCTCCGCCCCGAGAGTCGGGGTTTCGTCAAAGACTCAATTTCTAACGAGGGCGTAGATGTACAATTATTCCGGTAAATAAATGGCTATTGTTGCCAGTCCTCGTTGCAAACAAGGACTATAGACATTTTTACCCACCCCGAGAGTCGGGGTTTCGTCAAAGACTCAATTTCCAACGAGAGCGTAGATGCATGATTATTTCAGTAAATGTATAGCTTCCGTTGCCAGTCCTCGTCGAAGACAAGGACTATAGACAGTTTTTACTTTGCACCATCTAAGCGCTTTAGGCGCGGCATCTTTGTAGAAAAATAGTCATTTACAGAGATGAGCGCCGTAGGTGCGAAACTATTTTTTTATAAATAAAAGCATCAGTTGTCAGGTAAAAGATATCGCCCCTACAGGGCTCAACATACTGCTTATCAGATTTTTCTACAAAGATTTCATCCCTACGGGATTTTTATTTGAATACACAACATTTTATGGGATAAGCAGGGTCTGAAACCCGCTGTGCAAAAGGAAATGTTGGTCGAGGTGGAGGGATGTGTGTGTCATATCAGGCTGGTATTATGCATTTATGTTTGGGGGTGGTTGTTGGAGAAAACTCCAACAAAAGGATTGTTTTAATCGCTATTTGACCCGTATGGAGCCCTTTTAAGCCCCCATGGCATCTCGAAAATTTTGTATGCCGATAGAAATTTTTTAAAACTGGCCGCATAAGGGCTAAAAGGCATTATATTTATGCCTTCCGGGCTGTATTGAAAGCAGACCTCAGACAGCTTGTGGCGAACTGGCTTCGGGAACTGACGTTGTGGGAAAGCCTCAAAATAATTACGACCAAATTATAAATTGACATAAATGAAACTGACTTTTTTATTGGTTTTAGTATTTTCTTTGGCATCATGCAATAATGATAAGAGTTATAATGACAACATAACGACAACTTTGGGCTACATAAGTGAAGTAAAAAAAGAGTTTGTAAAAGAATGGCCTGATAACCGAACAATTAAACTAATATTCCATGGACATTCTGTGCCAGCCGGATGTTTCAAGACACCTATTGTTAACACATTTGACTCATATCCTTTTCAAGTTCTCAGGCAACTAAAAGACAAGTATCCTTTTGCAGTGATTAATGCAATTAACACATCGATAGGTGGTGAAATAACTCAAAAGTATAAGTATGGAATTTGCAAAATTTAATCCAGTAATTTTAACTCTTATTATTAGCTTTTCTTTTAGTGTAAATTCATTTTGCCAAAATGATTTAAACGATAAGACAAATCCAACGGATACACCTCTAATAAAAGCGCAAGATTACAATTCAAGCCGAAGCAACAAAGCAAGAGGTGAGGCAGCACCTAATGACATTATAAACAATCCTAATCCAACTGACTCGCTGCTAGTGAAGCCAATCAGGGGAGACGGAAGTGGCACCGATGTTAGTTCCCTATGGGATACTTTCCACATTCTTAACACATTATACTTAGGTGGAGGCATAAACACATTTAGAGAAAACGTAGAGGGACGAGATTTTACGAATTCAGATTTCGGCATCAACCTTGGGTTTTATAAACCAATTCTAAAAAAGCAGAAGTATAGTTTAGGATTGCTAACATCGGGTGCTTATAGTTTTGCAAACAATAACTTTGGATCTATTGAAAATCCCATTTCATACATTGATGCAACAGCAGTTTCCACATCTTCTCAAGGCAGGCAAAGTTTATTGCAATTTGGTATTGGCCCTCAAATGAATATTCCTATTCATAAACAACTGTTATTAAGCCCTTCGGTACAAGGTGGCTATTTCTTTTTTAATCAAGATGCCATATCTCTAAATCAGGAAATATCACCCAAAAATACTGAGCCTTTAACAAAAGAAGTATTTTGGCAAGAAAAGGTTGATGAGGGTGGTTTTTTTGTAAAGCCGGCTGTAAAAATGAGCTATGCTATCAGTAAAAATTGGAGTTTATGGGCTGAAGGGTCTTATCTACTGGCAAACACAACAACAATACAAAACACCCTTATTCCAAATGGTTCTCCAAGGGAAGGTGAATTCTTTTGGGATCAAATAATGTCAGCAAAAAGCTTTAAGGAATCTAATAAGGAAATAAGTTTAAATTCAGTTGGGGTCAATTTTGGTTTAGCAATTAGGCTTGGCAGAGATCAAAATTATAGTGGTACTGGTCATGTTGATGTTTTTAGAGGACGAAACCCACAAATAGGAGGAAGAGGAAGTTCTTCAAATATGAAAAAGAAAACTTCAGAAAATTTGCCTCCTTCAAATGAATTCCGTGGAATTAGAAGCCGTAGCGGAATTATTATTGATTTCGAAGATGATGCTATTAAAGACCCTAATCCAACGGATACACTGCAAGTAAAAGCCCAGGATTACAACTCAAGCAGAAGCAACAAAGCAAGAGGTGAAGCATCTCCTAATGATAATATAGACAATCCCAAGCCAACGGACTCGCTGCAAGTCAAAGCAAATAAGAGCGCAGGATCGCATACAAATCCGTACTTGGTGTCAAACGAATTGGCGGGAGATATGCCAGGATTAGCTAATAATTCAACAAGTGGAACTAATTCAAGTTTTGATGCGTCAAAAATCAAAGAAGTTAAAAGAGAAAAAGATTTAAGAGGAAGAGAAGTTGTGCTTTACCGAGATGGTAAACAATATTATTATGATGCTTCAAAAAAGAAAGTGCGAGCCATCCTTAAATATATTGAAAACGATAATATTGAAAAAGCAACTGGTTGCCCACCTGCTGGTATGGAAGGTACTAATTGCACTCCTAAAAATGGCTTTTATTGGTGCTATTTAGGCCGTGATAAAGAAAAAAAGTAGGTTGGGCTACCGCAGCTAGCGCACGCGTGCCGTGTGTGCTTCAAATACATTGATAATCAACGATATAAAACATAAAGTGTACATTGTCACGTGGGGACACGTGACACGGCAGTAAGGGAAGACCAATACGCAATACATACTAAAAACCTGGAAGACTCCCACCCGCAATTGTTCGACGTTTGTATCGGTGTCTAACTAAAGATAATCTGTTAATTATACTAATATCATGCATTTTCTGCTCAACTTCAACTTTTCCACAGTGTTTAAAATTTGGAGAAGTTCCCATAGTTTCCAGTCCTCGTCACAGACAAGGACCATAGTCATTTTTACAAACAGCCTCCTGCTTCGGGCTTCACTCCCGATGCACGGCGTTTTTGGGATTTCGTCTGCGACCCAACACCCAATTACTTGCCACGAGCTCTGAGCTACGAGCTTTCCCCATTGACAAACTACTGCTCACGATCCGGATCACGCTTCACGTATTAACGCATTCCGCATCACGAATTAGTCATCACGGACTTTCATCTGCTCTCAAGTCAGTGTATAATTTCTCGCCAGCCCTGTAAACTCATCCAGCTGTGTACGCACCCAATGATCATCCTTACCCAGCAGGCGTTTCATCAGATTTGCCACTTCTGGAGCTATGCGAATAGCTTCGGAAGCATCGAGGAACAAAGTGCGTGTTCTTCTCGCCAAAACATCTTCAATGCTTTGGGCCATTTCGTGTTTCACCGCCCAATACACTGCTGCTTTTGTGTAGGGTAAATGCGGACTTAAAAGCTCAGCCCATTCGGGCTCTGCTTGCATTAGTGATTGAATTTTGGGCCATTCTGAACCATACCAATACATCCCTTCTGTTTTGTGGGCCCCATTTTCTCCCCCATAAATTTTCAAGGAAGAGGTTCTGCATTTTACTTGTGGCAGGTTGGCCAGCATGGCAGCCCTGTCTACTACATCTTCGGCCATTTGACGATAGGTGGCCCATCTGCCACCACTTATGGTGAGAAGCCCGGAAGCCGAAACAAAAATGGTATGTCCCCGGGCAATTTCTTTGGTTGTATTACCCTCGCGGGTTGGGGCAAGCAAGGGACGCAAACCGGCGTAGTGGCTTTTAATATCTTCAATCCTGGGTTGAACAGTGAGATACTTACCGGCCAGTGTAAGTATGTTTTCTATTTCTGCCTGAGTGGGCCTTGGCTCTAGCCCAGCGCCACTTAGTTGTGTATCGGTGGTGCCGATCAGTACCCGGTTGTACCACGGTACAGCATAAAATATTTTGCCGTCTTCGGTTTTGGGAATCAGCAGGGCATTACCTCCAGGCAAAAAGCTTTTGTCAAGGATCAGGTGAACCCCTTTACTTGGCTTAAGCAAGGGCCTTGATTTATCGTTATCCATCCGGTTGATATCGTCACAAAAAACGCCGGTGGCATTGATTACAATTCTGGCATTGATGCGGTAAGACTTTCCACTGAGCTGGTCAGTAGCCATAACACCGGAAATCAACTCCCCTTTTCTCAACAATGCAGTTACTTTGCAATAATTAAGCAATACAGCACCTTCGCGATGAGCTGTTTGTGCCAGGCTTACCGACATGCGGGCATCGTCAAACTGTCCGTCGGTAAAGCGTACGCCCGATCTCAGGGAAGTATGGCGCAGGGTTGGCAAGGCAGCCAGGGTTTCTTCATAATTAAGGCTACGGGAAGCACCCATGCCCAGCTTACCAGCCACCATATCATATAACTTAAGACCCAGGCTATAGTAAGGATTATCCCACCAGTCGTAAGCCGGAATCACAAAGGAAAGATCTTGTACAATATGAGGTGCATTTTGCAACATATTAAATCGCTCACGCATCGATTCAAAAGCCAGACTAAACTGGCCTTGTTCCAGGTATTTCACACCACCATGTATCAGCTTGGTGCTTCTCGATGAGGTTGCTTTGGCAAAATCATGTTGCTCCAGCAGTATGGTAGCATAACCCCTGGAAGCCGCGTCTACGGCTGTACCCAGACCCGTGGCACCACCACCGATGATCAGTACGTCCCAGGCCTGTTCCCTGCTTTCCAGATTTGAAATCATGGTGGTTCTGATCATTTTCAAGGGGGTTGAGGTTAAAAAATACAACCAAACTCTATGGACTCAATCACAATGCAAGCTAAGCATATGAGTGTCTGATTCAATAAAAAAAGGCAAATGTGCAGAGGCAAAATTGCCTTCAGAATCATAAACAAATACTGACAATTTGAAAGCTCCGCCAGATTCCGGCAATTGAAAATGAACAAGGTTACCGGTTCCTGCACCTTTTTTCTCCCATATCAAATGCGTATCATCGCGGCCTGTCAGCTGAACAAGTTCCCAAATAAATTGAAGTACATCACCATCAGGATCCGTGGCAGAAACATGGGCCTCTGAACTGTATCCCGGCTTAAATACAGGATGATCGTGCAATTGCTTTCCATTGATTTTAAGAGATAGTATACGGGGGGCAATATTTTGAGGCCATTCACCTTTCCACAGATAATGAAGAATATGTAAAACCTCCGTATCATTGAGCTTATCACCCATTTTCTGCCATGCGGTGCGACATTGAATATCTTCATACTGTGCAAGGGCTCCCAAACATGGGAAATAAGCATTTTTGATGATTTTTTTGTAACTCATCCTGAAAAAATCAGCTTTCTCCGAACTCCCCGGCTCTACCTGCAGGCCCCAGGCCATTGTGTGATCATTCCCTGGTGACCATTTCATAAATACCCATGGTTTCTTCCAGGAAAGGCCTTCGAAAAAATCAGTACAGCCTTCCATATCGCTTACATGTCCAATGCCTAGAATGTCTGCCTCTGGCATGACATCGGTCGATGCGTACATATTCTTCCAGTCTGTTTCATCGAGTTCCAGAATAAATGGATGATGTGGATCCAGCTCTCGCAACGATCTGAGGGTAGCATTAAGAGATTTCCAGTAGGCAGGGCTGAAAGATTCATCAGATCTTTTAAGATGAGGCTGAGGAATGAGAGCCCAGCAGAGCAATGCCGGATGATTTTTATGCTTTCTTACATATTGAGAAATTCTTTTAAGCTCCTCTTCTTCCATTGAAAAAGATAGTGGAAAGATTACAAACAGGCCCTTTTCATAAGCATAGTTTAAAATACGGCTTCCTTTTTTCGCATCCGGCGCCATTATGGTGTTGCCTCCGGCATAACAAACTTTTTCCGGCATTTGTCCTTCGCTGGTATAAAAACCATTTATAAAAAACTCTTCTCCGTCTTTAAGCAGGCCGAAGCGGTCTCCCTGTCTTTCAATTTCCACTACTACCGGACTTTCCCTGGAGCATGCAAATATTAAAAAAAGCATAAAAAACATGGCAATACGCATAATCCAACAGGGTATAATGAATTTTTATGATCAAATGTAAGGAATGATGCCTGCTTTGCAAAGCCCTATAATTAAATACTTATCAAAATGACATTTATCATCGGTAAATTAAAATCAAGCTCTACCTTTGTAAAAAAAAGAAAAAATGGCTCTTATATTAAAGGTACAGGATACAGAACCAACATTTGGAAAAGACTGTTGGCTTGCACCGAATGCTACGGTAGTTGGTGATGTGGTAATGGGTGATGAATGCAGTGTTTGGTTTAACGCAGTAGTGCGCGGAGATGTGCATTACATTAAAATCGGTAACCGTACCAACATACAAGATGGGGCCATAATCCATTGTACATATCAGAAAGCTCCGGTGAATATAGGCAATAATGTTTCGATTGCACATAATGCCATCGTTCACGGATGTACCATTGAAGACGATGTACTCATAGGAATGGGGGCCATCGTAATGGACCATGCCCATGTGCAGAAAGGGGCCATTATTGCAGCCGGTGCAGTGGTATTGGCCAACACCGTAGTTGAAGGCGGATATATCTATGCCGGAACACCTGCTAAAAAGATCAAACCTGTTGGCGAAGAAATGCAGGCAGTTTTTCACCGTACTGCCAATAACTATGTAATGTATTCTGGCTGGTATGATGAACCCAAATTCAGTGGGAAACCCGATGAAAAATGAGACCTCTCATTTGAACAGCCTCAGGCTTTGCAGATCTTTTTTATGACATGGCTCTTAGTCTGGCTTGAGTGCGTTTTACTAATATTCCCCCAAAAGTGTTGTTTATTCACAGTCGGGGAGATTTTTATTTCCGGGTGATTTAATATTTCTTTAATTAACTGGCGTTTTTAAATGCTTTTAGTCCTGCAAATTGGGCTGAATTCCCTAATTCATTTTCTATCCTGATAAGCTGGTTGAACTTTTCAATCCGCTCACCACGACAACCACTGCCCGTCTTTAGGTGTCCTGCGTTAATTGCTACAGTCAGGTCAGCAATAAAACTATCAACGGTTTCACCGCTCCTATGTGAGACAAAACAATTGTAAGAATTTTTATAGGCAAGCTCAATGGTTTCAAGAGTTTCAGAAACCGTTCCTATTTGATTCAATTTAATCAGGATAGAGTTTGCCACGCCTTTTTCGATACCTTCCGCTAAAATTGACTTATTTGTGCAGAATATGTCATCTCCAACAATTTCAATTTTATTACCGATTGCATCGGTGAGATTTTCCCAGCCTTCCCAGTCGTTTTCTGCCAGGCCATCTTCTAACAATACTATTGGGTATTGATTCACCCAACTTTCCCACAGTTTTATCATACCGTCGCTTGAAATCAATTCTTGTGAACTTTTGAAGAATTTGTATTTCCCTTTTTCCCACATTTCGCTGGCAGCAGGGTCAAGGCAGATGCTAACGTCCTTTCCGGGAGTATATCCGGCCTTTATAATCCCTTCTAAAATCATTTCAACGGCTTGTTCATTAGATTTTAAATCAGGAGCAAATCCACCTTCATCACCAACTCCTGTACTAAAGCCTTTAGATTTTAACACCGCTTTTAAGGAATGAAATACTTCAGCTCCCATACGAATTGATTCTGAAAAAGACGCGGCATTGTGAGGTGCAATCATGAACTCCTGAAAATCCACTGTATTGTCGGCATGTTTTCCACCATTTATGACATTCATACAGGGAACAGGCATAAGGTGTGCATTACTGCCACCCAGATATTGATACAAGGGAATGTTCGAACTTGTTGATTTTGCTCTGGCAAATGCCATGGAAACGCCCAGAATTGCATTGGCTCCTAATTTCGATTTGTTCTTAGTTCCATCCAATTCAATGAGAAAGTAATCAAGTTCTCTTTGGCTGTTAAAAGACTTATTTTCAATAGCTTTATTAATAATTGTATTGGCATTCTCAACCGCCTTTAAAACACCTTTGCCGCCATACCGTTTTTTGTCCCCATCCCTTAATTCAGAAGCTTCTCTTTCTCCAGTTGATGCTCCGCTTGGAACCATTGCACGAGAAATACTGCCGTCTTCAAGCTGTAAGTTCACTTCAACGGTTGGGTTTCCCCTGGAATCGAGAATTTCGATCGCATTAATTTTTTGAATTTTCATGATGTTTTTCCTCCTTATTTTAGGTATTGCTTCTTTTGAAATCAATAGTTCAACGATGATGTAGCTTTATTCTTCACCTTTTACACAGTCTCAGCCTGTCTAAAACCCGCAATTAGCTTTTAATGCAGCCAGAGAGATACCTATCTAACGTATTTTAATGCCTTAGGTGGCCAAACTTTAAATTATTATGAGCCCCAGTGGAAAACTTTATGCAGAGGAGCATGTTATATTAATTCACTGGCCCACTTTGTTATCTGGCGAGGTGTATTAGTTCATTCACTTGTCACTAAATATATTACCGATATCAAATCCATTGCCCAATGTGCAACAATAAGAGGAAACAATCGCCTGATTTTTAGATATGATAGCTGCATTGCTATAGCCAGTAGAAAAATGCAATAAACATCCAAAATGAGTGAGATACACTTATATACGGCATAAAGCTATGCTGCAATGCCCACCACCAACACTGCTGCCCATTTTAGCCCAATAATTCCAACAATTCGAGGCAATGCATATCCCTGATAGGTTAATTCTTCGGTAAATAATCATTTCTATTTTCAATACTGGTGTTAGATATGCGCTTCCAGGCTCATTTGCCTGGTTGTCAATAAACACAAGGCCAAAAAATTCAAGCGGTGGATCTTAAAAGTTTTTTTGGAATTTGTTAGCTTATTCAACCCCTCCGAAAAATTTTAAAACTTTACTTGCTTCTATTGAACCCGCTTTCAGAGATTGATCAATGTCGTTTGTTAGAATCCATTCTATACAAAAGGATGCCTGAAATGCGTCTCCACAACCTGTAGTATCAACAATAGCATCAACTTCAACAGCTTTGCAATAATATTTTTTCTTGTCAAAGAAAGCCATACTTCCTTTGGCACCTAATGTTGCAACTATCATTTTTCCTGCTTGAGTGGAAAGTTTTTGTAAATCATCAAGCATTTCCTTTTTGCCACTCAAAAAAACTATATCAATATGCTCAATGAATTGTCTAATATAGTCCAGCCCAAGGTAATCAAGAAAGTCAATTACAACCAACTGGTTTTTGTGTCTTCTTCTTAAGAGCTCCTTCAAGTTTGGGTCTCCGGCAGGCATTGCCACTATGGTGCTATCACTTATTTGCTGCCAGTCCTTTTCAGAAAGCCGGAATATGTCAAAAGCACCTCCATTCCAGCTATCAGCTTTAAAATACCTGTCACCAGCCTCGTTAATAAAAATCTTATTCGATGCGGTAGAAGCATCTATTCTATATAGATGTTTGCGATTTATTTTCAATTTATCAAAATGAGCTTCAATAAGCTTTCCATAGCTATCATTGCCAACAGCACCAATTACAAAGACCTGGTCAATACCCGAAAGTTTACATTGCGTTGCAAAGTTTAATGAATTTCCACCAACGAAAATTTTATCCTGCTCAGGAAAAAAATCAACACAAAAAGAAGTCAATGCCGTTATTTTCATCTGTTTATAATTGTTTTTTTAAGGTCAGAACCTGCCCCGTCTTTCGGGGTGGAACCTAGCATGGTTATAATCATTCCAGTGTGTGACATTTTCGTCATGCTAGGTTTCATCTTATTAAATTCAGTTTAGGACACTACAATATGCCGAATATTAATCATTATCTATTCATTAGTTTGGCAATATTAAAATCAATTTTTATTACGTCGTTTATTCTAAAATTTCTGTCCAATAAAACTACATTTTAGATTTTACTGGCTCAATTAAATCCCAAAGGTTACCATATAAATCTTCAAAAACGGCTACAGTACCATAGTTTTCAAAACTTGGTTCTCTAACTATTTTAATGTTGTTCTCAATCAGGTTTTTATAATCTCTTTTAAAATTGTCGGTATGTAAGAACAAAAAAACGCGACCGCCAGTTTGATTTCCAATTCTGCTTTGTTGCTCTTCATTTACGCCTTTGGCTAATAATAAAGAACACTCCTTTGCCCCATTTGGTCTCACTAAAACCCAACGTTTTATTTCTGAAATTACACTGTCTTCTATTAAGGTAAAATGTAGTTTTTTTGTATAAAATTCTATCGCTTTATCATAGTCGTCAACTATAATTGCAATATGTGCCAAATGCTGTTTCATTTCTTTTGCTCTATCAATAAAGTGCTTAGTACTTATTTCTAACAATATCTTTTTTACAAGCTTTTACCATTTTCAAAAAATCTTTATCTTTTTTTCGTCTTTCAACAACCGATGATTCAAAATAAGATTTCTCTTTTTCTATTTTTAGGTAATTTTCGTAAGAGTTTTTGTTCAATTCTAAATGTTTCAATTTTTTTATTATATCCTAATTCTCTTAGTGTCATATTGCTTCTAATGATTAATGTCAATTTTCGGTTTGCCTTTTTCTTTTTTTGGAAAAAGCTTTTCAAACTCCTGGAGTTCTCCTTCATTGGTTTCAAATGCTTTATCTTCATAGAACTTTCCACTCACATTAGCCAAAGCATTTGGGTATAATTCCAAAGCCATAAAAGGCTCAAAATTCATTCCTTCTTTTGTTGTTATCCCGTAATTCTGCGCATTGACAAATCCAAAGCGATGATAATACTCCGGGTGACCAAATAGTATCATTCCCGGATAGCCTAATTCTTTAGCAATAGCGATTGATTCATTTAAGAGTTTGGCTCCTATCCCACTCATTTGAAACGCTGGAAGCACCGAGATTGGCCCTACACATAGTACTTGTTTCTCCTTGTTTTGAGCGTCTGTTACATTTGCTTTGGTAGATATCATATGTCCAATTATTCTATTTTCCGATATGGCAACTATATCAAGACCGGGTATATAACCATTACTTTTTCTTAGTTTATGTAAAACTAAATGTTCGTCACAACCGGGTTTAAACAAATTCCAGAATGTTTCGCGAGTAATATTTTCTATTGTCAGAAAATCCCTGGGTTCTGTTTTTTGAATACGTATTTCCATATTTGTATTGATTTCTTTCAGATTTTTACTCTTTATCAATGTGCAGGAAGTATTTTAGTAATAAGGATACTCGGGTCACCCTCACCTTTACACAGCACTCCCGAGTGGATGGGACCCTTCATCCCGTTTTTCTGGAGTTCTCCATGTTTATAAATCGATTCGGCTTTAATATACCAATGGTTGAACTAAATCTCTTCAGGATAGCTTGTTTCAAATATACAATTCACCTCTGATAAAGAATCGATTACCCTACCAGTATTTATTAAACCTTTTAAAAAAATACAGTTATGCGTAAAAGTACATCTCCCACCTTGGTTGAACAGGCAGTTTTTTTTTCCTGAGCGCATGACCATTCACATCGGGCAGAGTAAAAACAAAAAAGACCGCATAATGCCCCCGGCAAAAACAATGGCCTACGGACTGGTAACACCTGAAAGCAGAAAGCTCTCATCCATGGTTGTTTAATGGTAAAATTCCTTATGAAAAGTTTTAAAAGGTTGTGTATTCAAATGAAAATCCCATAGGGATGAAATCTTTGTAGAAAGATCTGATAAGCAGTATGTTGAGCCCTGTAGGGGCGACACATTTTACATGACAACTAATGCTTTGATTTATAAAAACATAGTTTCGCACCTACGGCGCTCATCCCTGATAATGACTTTTTTTCTACAAAGATGCCGCGCCTACAGCGCTTAGCTGGTGCAAAGTAAAAGCTTTCTATAGTCCTTGTCTTCGACGAGGACTGGCAACGGAAGCTATACATTTACTGAAATAATCCTGCAGCTCCGCTCTCGTTGCAAATTGAGACTTTTACGAAACCCCGACTCTCGGGGTGGGTAAAAATTTCTATAGTCCTTGTTTGCATCGAGGACTGGCAAC
>JAFIEV010000042.1 GCA_020832305.1 Cyclobacteriaceae bacterium
TTTGCACTATATTGATACAAAAGCAATATGACAAAATGAAAATGCACTGAAATGCGCTTTACGTCATATGTAAATAGTATAATTATTTATTGGTATAGTTGTATTCGAATTTTCAGGCAGGGTGTTTTCTAAGAGGCACTATTTAGGCGGATTTGTGGAACAGGAAAATGAAAATGGAATTGCGGTTAGACAGATTACCTTGCATCCGGTAACAGGAATCCCCATCGCATTTCATACTGCATCAGGGACACATTATTCCTTGTTTGACAGTCGCTTTAATCTCATAGCTTTATTGAACGACAATGGAAATTTATTAGAAAATTACCGGTACAATTCCTTTGGCCAGCCCAGTATAACAGATAATACCGGGACTTCCATACCTAATTCAAACATCGGCATTCAGCCTGTTTTTGGAGGGCAGCGATTATTATCAGTATCAAAACTCTATTTGTCCAAAAAAAGATTGATGAATCCGGAAAATGGCAGTTTTCTGTCTGCTGACCTTAAAGGTTATGTTGATTCGGCTTCGCTTTATATATACTCCGGACAAGACCCAATTAATAACATTGACCCTAATGGCGAAGTAATACCCTTTATTGTAGCCGCATTTGTGATAGGTGGTGCATTAGGTGGTGCTGGTTATAGTGCATATGACGCATATCATAATCCTAATAAATATGAAGGATGGAGTGGCACTGCGAGAATATTCGGAAATGTATTTGGGGGTGCCGCCATCGGCGGATTGGCCATAGTGGGAGGTGAATTAGTTTTGGCGGCAGGTGGTACCGGAATTTTTGCGACTGGAACAGCTACAACATTGACCGCATCACAAACTTTTATTTTATATGGTACCGCTGCTGCTACTACCGGAGCAATTGGCAGAACAGGTTTCAATTCTTTATTTCCCGATTACATTGACCCTGTAAGTGCAGGAACCATTGCAACTGATTTTGCACTTGGTGGCGCATTACCAGTTGTAGCCCCTATCGTAAGACAAGCAGCAGGACCGGTTATGAGCGGCGTAAGTCAGATGTTTTCAAGAGCTGTCGGAGGTAATTGGAGAGCCTTTGGTAGTACCATGACTTTATTAAGAAAAGGTTACAGCAGCTCTTCCAGGTTACAATATGGTATTGAAAGATTATTCTGGAACAATAGATCTTTTTCCAGTGTAAGCAATCAATATTGGAGTCAAAGTGTCGGTAGAGCGAATGGAAAAGCGCTGCATCACCTCTTCTTCCAAAACCAAACGCAATGGATTCCCAGAGGAATTAGAAATGCAGGATTTAATTTATTGGAGATACCAGGACCATTAAATACCTGGATGGGGGGTCGATTTGGCAGAGAAGTGGCATTTAGAGGACTAATATCCACCTTATTAGCTGGCACAGGCTATGGCAGCTACAAATTAACAGATTCTCTTTTGAATAATAATGAATCTGGATTTCAAAGTGAAAGAAGCGCTGATCTTGAAGCTGCATATATCCATCCCAATGAAAAACCTCATTCCTCTAAATAAAAATAAAACCTTGTGACATTTTAATACAATCCGTTTGGGCTTGATTGTTTTATAACACCGCAAGGCTCCTAAAGCATGCATTGAAAGATAATGGAATTACAGAAAAAATATCAGACACTGATGAAGCAGGTAATGAAAACCTCTCAATTGTCGTAGGATGGAACCTCATTTCTGCTGAAAAAGTCTGCTTTTTCAGGATATTGATAAAACCAACTAGACTGGCGATTTTCAGCGCATCCTCCTTCGCAAATGAATAGGATAATTTTCACATACTTACATTTGACAAGGCTTCAAAAACTGTGTAATATGCAGGTAAAGGCGTAGAATAAATGTTTGAAGCTTGGAATTTTAATTTGCAACCAATATATTTGGTTAAAATCAAAATTGCACTATATGAAGAAAGTAGCCTCGACAGGAATCGAACCTGTATCTAAAGTTTAGGAAACTTCTATTCTATCCATTGAACTACGAGGCCAAATTGGCTTTTACAAGCACACGATACCCTTAGCGTATCGCATGTTTAGATTTTGAAGTGCAAAAGTAAATCAATATGTTTCATTTTTCAAGTAATTCGGAAAAATCGTGTAATGCCGCTCTTTGACCCTTTTCATAATCACCTCTCTCAGTTCTTCGATGTTCATAGATCGGGTGGCAGACACATACACAGTATCGGGTCGGGTATCGGAATCAAAAAATAATGATTCCCTTAATCCCTCAAGGCTTTGCCTTTCATTCTCATCTTCTATGTCGGCCTGCATGGTTTCCCATAAATCGATTTTATTGAAGACATAAACGACGGGCTTTTCTGCCGCCCCCAGCTCTGCCAGTGTCTGATGCACCACATCCATATGATCTGCATGGGCCGGATGGGATAAGTCAACTACATGCAATAAGATATCAGATTCCTTTACCTCCTCCAGGGTAGATTTAAAAGACTCAATCAAATGATGGGGTAATTTTCTTATAAAACCAACCGTATCTGATAATAGAAAAGGAATGTTCTCCCAAACTACTTTGCGTACTGTGGCATCAACTGTGGCAAATAGCTTGTTCTCAGCATGCACATTGGATTTGGTGAGCAGGTTCATAAGGGTCGATTTCCCCACATTGGTATAACCAACCAGGGCAACCCGCACAATATTCTGCCGCGCCTTGCGCTGGGTGGCGCTCTGCTTGTCGATCTTTTGAAGCTTTTGTTTCAGCAAGGTAATCTGCTCCCGTATTACGCGCTTATCGGTTTCAATTTCCTTTTCACCGGCTCCACCACGGGTACCTGTACCCCCTCTTTGCCTTTCGAGGTGAGTCCACATACGGGTAAGCCGGGGCATAAGATATTGATATCTCGCAAGCTCAACCTGCGTTTTGGCCTGTGCCGTTTGAGCCCTCTGAAGAAAAATATCCAGAATAAGCAAACTGCGATCGTAAATGCGGCATTTAAAAAGTTTTTCCAGGTTTCGCAATTGTGAGGGACTGAGGTCATCGTCAAAAATCACAACATCTACCCGTGCAGCCGTAACATATTCGCGTATCTCATCTGCCTTTCCCTTACCTACAAAAGTCCGGGGATCAGGTCGATCAACCTTTTGGGTAAAAGTTTTGAGCGTCTGCACTCCTAACGTACTGGCCAGAAATTCAAGCTCATCAAGGTATTCCCGGGCACGCTCAGCACTCTGACCTGCCGTGGTTAATGCTACCAATACCGCCTTTTCTATTACCTTATCTGTTGAAATAAAATTTTCCAATGCCATACCCTATCCTCCGGTTTACGATACAAAAATGGAAATTGCCACCATTTTTCCCAAATTTGATTCACGATTCGCCAAAATTACATTTTTTTGTGTAGCAAAAATAAATTTAATTGTCTTATATCAATTTTTTTTTATACTATTTTTATATACCTTTGCCGTGATGATTTCTGTGAAGTGGGCATCACCCGGAGCTATGGGTTTAGAAAACACAAAGAATGAAAGTTGCTATTGTAATTAATACCTCCTGGAATATTTACAATTTCAGACAGGGTTTGATAAAAAGTTTTTTAGACAAAAATTACGAAGTGGTTGCTATTGCCCCTTCTGACGATTACTCATCAAAACTCGAAGAGCTTGGATGCACTTTTGTCCCGCTTACCATGGACAGCCGGGGCGCTAATCCGGTCAGGGATTTCAGACTCATTGTAGAATTTATAAAGATATACAAAAAAGTAAGGCCTGACTTGGTGTTGCACTATACCATTAAGCCTAATATTTACGGTGCTATGGCAGCGGCGTACCTTGGCATTCCCGTTATCAACAACGTAAGCGGATTGGGAACCATTTTTCTCAATAATGGATTTTCCTCTCATGTAGCAAGGCTTTTATATCGTTTTGCCTTCAGGTTTCCCAAAGTGGTATTCTTTCAAAATCACCATGACAGAGATTTATTTTTGAATTTAAAGTTGGTTGACGAGCAAAAAACCCGATTACTGCCTGGCTCTGGAGTAAATCCTGCTCATTTTAAACCTTCATTACCTACAGCTGAAAATGGAAGGGAATTTACTTTCCTTATGATTTCGCGGCTCATCAAAGACAAAGGGATACATGAATATATTACAGCTGCAGCACTTATTAAATCAAAGGGGTTAACGGTACGCTTTCAGATATTAGGCGCTCTTGATCCGCGGCATTCCAGAGGAATAAGTGAACAGGAATTTCAAACCCTGATCAGGGATGCAGGTGTGGAATATCTTGGAAATGAAGTTGATGTAAGACCATTCATATCTTCGGCAGATTGTGTGGTACTGCCATCTTATCGGGAGGGCACACCCCGAACCCTGCTGGAGTCTGCCAGTATGGGCAAACCTTTGATCGCAACCAATGTGCCAGGCTGTAATGCCGTGGTGAAAAATGAATTCAACGGTTATCTCTGCGAGGTGAAAAATGCAGAATCTCTTGCAAATTGTATGGTCAGAATTTTGAATACAGACCTGCAAGAGCGAAGGAGCATGGGACAAAACAGTCGCAGACTTATTCTGGAGCAATTCGACGAAAGATTTGTCATTTCCCGATACCATCAGGCCATTAATGATATTTTTCAACGCACTAATACTTCTTCACAAAAACCAATCAATCAGGATTCATGGAAATAAAAGAAACACCATTTAAGGGTTTGTATGAAATACAACCAACAGTTCTCAGAGATGATCGTGGATATTTTTTTGAGTCTTATCATCAGAAGAAATTAAGTCAATCAGGAATAGATGCAAGGTTTGTTCAGGACAATCAGTCCTTTTCACCCAAAGGTGTTCTAAGGGGCCTGCATTTTCAACGCCCGCCTTTTGACCAGGGCAAATTGGTGCGCACCATCATCGGTAAGGCATTAGACGTCGTGGTAGATCTGCGACAGGGTTCACCGACATTTGGCCAACATTATAAGTTGGTTTTGGATGCTGACAAATTCAATATGTTGTATGTTCCACCTGGTTTTGCCCATGGCTTTCTGGCGCTTAGCGACTGCGTCTTCTTTTACAAGTGCACAAATTTTTACGATAAAGCATCTGATGGCGGCATCCGATGGAACGATCCTGACCTGGCCATAGACTGGGGGGTTGCTGAAGCCAATATTTCGGCAAAAGATTTACAACTTCCATTATTATCTGAGTTTCTTGCAGGTAATAATCCCTGGGTTTTCTAAATTCGCAGAAATATATTTGTGAAACGTGCGAAAAGCTATATACTATGTGCTGTTTTTTTTGTTGATTCAGTCTGCCTGCAGGCCATACCGGCAACAGGTAATGTTGCGCCCGGCTGAATTTGCCGCTTTTGCAGATGCAAGTGCAGCCATGGAATCACATAACAAACACCTGATCATTGCCCCTTTTGACAGATTGCGGCTTAGAGTCTATACCAATGCAGGGGAGATGATCATCGATCCCAATTTTCAATTAATGCGGGAAATGGGAGGCGGTGGCATGGGTAATATGCAGATGCGGCAGGAACAGGATTTTCTGGTATTGGAAGACGGCTCAGTAAAAGTTCCCCTTTTAGGACACGTTGATCTCAATGGACTCACGATCGATCAGGCAGAAAGAAAGCTACAGCAAGCCTATGATGAATATTACGAAGATAGCTATGTGGTTTTGCGGTATCTTAACAAGCGTGTTGTGTTGCTTGGTGGGCCAGCGCCTCAGGTAATTACCCTTGAAAATGAAAATATGAACCTGATGGAAATCCTTGCCCTTGGCGGTGGGCTTGATCAGGCTTCCAGAAGTTATAATATACGGCTCGTACGTGGACCGGCAGAAAATCCTGAGATTTTTCTTATCGATCTGTCCACCATAGAAGGCATGAAGAAATCACTGCTTACCGTAGAGGCTGGCGATGTGATTTATGTCGAACAGCAGCGCAGAATGTTTTCTGAAACAGCAAGGGACATAAGTGTGGCAGCCGGTTTGTTGTTTAATTTAATAACCATTATACTGGTGTTGAACAATTTATGAGCGAAGAATCCAGAAATAATCCCTATGGTGGAAACCTCGCTGGCATGATGGGTGGCGGAGGCAGAGATCCCGGCACCTTCGACAGCACCAAAATGTTTGATGTACTCAGAAAAACCTGGTACTGGATTATTTTACTGGCAGCCATTACCACTACCCTGGCCTATCTCAAAGCCAGATGGACAAGGCCGATTTACCAGTCTGACTCCATTTTGCAATTAGATGTAAAAAAAGATGCCAGTGTACTCGGCTTCAGAAGTTTTGATGAAAACATCAATAATATATCCCGGGAAATTGAGTTTTTGCGGTCGAACCTTTTCTTTACCGAGGTAGCCAAAGCCATTGACATGAAGGTAAGTTATTATGAATACGGCAAAGTACTGATTGATGAACGATATAAAGGCTCGCCATTTGAACTCTGCTATCACAACCTGGAAGGCACAGAACTGATGGATAAACGCATTGATCTTGAGGTTATTGATGAGCGTAGCGCCACCATTCGTTTTGATGCCGGGGGAAAAGAACATGAACACAAAATCTCTTTCGGAGATACCTTACAAACTGCATACGGGCAACTTCTGCTAAAGACTTCCTCTAACTTTGATCCATCTTACTCAAATAAAAAATTCTTTTTTCAGATACACAGTTTATCTGCAGTAGTGCGTTTACTCGCTGCCAATACCACCGTACAGCCCCTCGATTTTAATGCCCGCACCATTACCATTTCTTTCAAAGATTACAACCCCATGAAAGCGAGGGACATACTTACTGCCATAGACACATTATATATTTATTATACTCAGCTCGAAAAAAACAAAGCCAACAGCCAGAAAATAGAATTCCTCAATGAACAATTAACCCAAACAGAAGAAAAGTTGGGTGACCTGGAGACTTATTTCGAAAATTTTACCATTGGCAATCGTACAACCGATCTGAATCAAAACCTGTCTAAAACCATTGTCTGGCTTGAGAAACTCGATTCCCAGCGTTTTGAAATTCAAAGAAAAATACAGGTTTTTAATGAAGTATATGATGATATGCACTCAGACCGCCCTTTGCGATTAAACCCATTGCAATTGGCGATATTTCCCAATGAGACTGCCGCAGATTTAAGGCGTTTGTCAGAACTCGCAGAAGAAAAGGCAAAACTCTTATCCTCCTTTAAAGAAAACACCCTGGTTTATATCCAAAAAGTAAAGGAAATTGATTTTTTAAAAGAGCGAATGTTTGAGTTTCTCGATGTATACAGGGATGAATTATACCGGCAACGTGACAGGTTGGCGATGGAAAGGCGGCGTTTGGACAATGAATTTGCCGGTTTGCCTTCTAAAAGAACCGAGTATTCCAAAACCCTCAGGTATTACAGCTTGTATGAAGATTTTTATCTTTCGCTGATGAAGAGCAAGGCAGAATTTGAGCTGGCTCAGGCAGGCACAGTAACTGATTTTAAAATATTATCAATGCCTTCAAGCCCGGGCAGTCCCATTTTGCCTAATAAGCCATTATATTATGCTATTGGATTGTTTGGCGGACTTTTTTTAGGAATGTTGCTTCTGGTAATCAGATACCTGCTTCACAATAAAATCACAGATCAGAAGCAACTAGAGCATTATACAGACATTCCCGTACTGGGTGTAATTCCCTATTACAGTAAGGTTAAAGAAACCGGCAATCGTTTGGTTGTAGACAAAAATCCCAAATCTGCCCTTACCGAATCTTTCAGAAACCTGCGCACCAATATGGATTTTCTGGAAGCTTATCAGAATAATCCGATTATTTCAGTAACTTCTACCATCAGCGGTGAAGGGAAAACATTTGTAGCAGTAAATATGGGTGGTGTCATAAGTATGTTGGGCAGCCGGGTAGTACTTATTGATCTCGACATGCGCAAACCACGTTTGCAAAAGGTCTTCTACAATGCTGAACAAAATTTTGGCGTAAGTACCATATTAATTGGCAAGCATTCGGTTGAAGATTGTCTGCTGCCCACCACACTTGAAAACCTGTATTATATATCTTCAGGGCCTATCCCCCCAAACCCGGCTGAATTGATTAACGGCCCGCGTTTTGCTGAATTACTGGCAGAACTCAGAAAGCGGTTCGACACGGTTATTATAGATACACCACCGGTAGGTTTGGTTACAGATGGTATAATTGCTATGAAAAAAGCAGGGCTCAAAATATTTGTAACGCGTTCAGACTATTCTAAAGTAGCCTTCATTGAAGAAATACATCGCATGCAAAGGGTGCATAAATTTGAAAACCTGAACCTGGTGCTAAACAGTGTAGGCCAAGGCGTTAAAAAAGTGTATAAAGGTTATGGGTATTACGAAGAAGAACAAAACGAAGGTTCACCCTTAGGCTGGTTTAAAAAAAGAAGGAGGAGAAAAAAGAATGTTTAATTTTTTCAGTCGAAAAAAAACAGGATCTTTCATAACACCAGGGATTGATATACACAATCATTTATTGCCTGGGCTAGACGATGGCGCTCCAGACCTTGAAACATCACTGGAATTGATCAGAGGCATGATAGCTTTAGGTTACCATACCCTGGTTCTTACTCCACATATAATGCATGATTATTATCCAAACAGCGAATTGGCTATTTTGGAAGCCACAACAACTCTGCAAAAAGCCTGTCGTGATCATGACATAGATGTACATCTTATTCCGGCAGCTGAGTACTATCTCGATGAACATTTTCTGAAAAAAATAAAGGATGGCACAAAACTCTTAACATTTGGCGATCGATTTCTATTATTTGAAACTCCATTTTTATCGGAGCCCGGTTTTATGAAAGAAGCTGTATTTCTTTTAAATTCAAACAATTACCGTCCGGTGCTGGCTCATCCCGAAAGATATACCTATCTGAGAATGCAACCCCATAAGATTGAGGAACTTAGTTATATGAATGTCTTGCTGCAGGTTAATCTTTTATCATTGGCAGGGTTTTACGAACCTGTTATAAAAAAATTCGCAAAGAACCTGATTACAAAAAAAATGATTAGTTTTGCAGCGAGTGATTGTCACAATATGCAACAGCTTAAGGTGCTGGATAATTATTTACATTCACCTGAAGCTATATGGCTGGAAGATGAAAAACTTTTACATCATCTGGTGACATCAGATAAAAGTATCTGAAACTCCTAAAGTGCCAAACGACTATTATTATGGGGGACAATTTCAGAAGGAAAGATGAATTAAAATCGATGGTTAAGCGGTTTGAAGAACAGCTTAAGAATAATGCGCTCCAATTTTATGACATAGATGATTTTGAAGAAATCATTGATTATTATCTGGAAACCGGGAAAAACAAAAAAGCATTAACTGCATGTTCGGCAGCGCTTGAACAATATCCCTATTCTACCGATCTTTTGGCAGATAAGGCGCAAATTCTGGCCAACCTCGAAATGTACGATGAAAGTCTGGAACTCCTCGACCGGGCTGCCGCATTTCAGCCCAATGATGAAGATATTTTGATGACAAGGGCTTCAATATATTCGATGATGGGTAACTACCAGGAGGCTATAGAAACTTACCTATACGTAGAGCAAATCATCGAAGAAAAAGATGATTTATACTACAACATAGGGCTAACCTACCAGAGTGCCTTTAAATATGAAGAGGCAATAGAATATTATAAAAAAGCTATTGAATTTAATCTCAACCATGAAAGTGCCTTATATGAACTGGCATATTGCCTGGATGTTACCGGGCAATTGGAGAGCAGCATAGCGTATTACAAAAAATTTATCGATAATGATCCCTACTCGCCATATGCCTGGTACAATCTCGGCATAGTATACAATAAACTATCGAGATTCGAAGAGGCCATCAATGCCTATGACTATGCCATAGTAATTGATGAATCTTTTGCCTCTGCCTATTTTAACATGGGCAATACCTATATGAATCTCCAGAATTATTTAAAGGCAGTAGAGGCTTATCAGAAGACCATAGAGCAGGAAGGACCCAGCGCTGAAACATATTGTTGCATTGGCGCCGCCTACGAAAAAATGGAACAATATGAGCTGGCACTAAAATACTATCAAAAATCAGTAAAACTTGACAATTTTTACGATGAGGCCTGGTTTGGTGTGGGTTATTGCCTGAGCATGCAGGAAAAATGGCATCAGGCCATCCACTTTCTCAACCGGGCACTTAAGCTCAATGTGGAAAATCCGGTTTACTGGAAAACCATAGCCCGGGCAGAATACCAGATAGGCAATTTGGTGAGTTGCCTCGATGCCTATGAAGAAGCCAACATGCTCGACCCTGAAGATGTGGATTTGATACTCGACTGGTCTAATGTTTACTACGAACAGGGAGAAATTCCAAAAGCCATTGACATAATAATGGGAGCTCTTGAAGAAATGCCAGAAGAATCGCTCTTATACTACAGGGTATGTGCTTATTTTATAGCTGATGGCAGGTATAAGGAAGCCTTTAATTTCCTTGAAAACGGATTAATACTCAATTTTGATAACCATACAAGCCTTCTGGAGTTTTTTCCAAAATTACAAACCCAAAAGGCGCTGTATAAAATCATAGACCAATACAGAAATCGAGAAAAGTAAATGAATTATTTTTTGAAAGATTTGCCTGAAAGAACTGCAAAACCCAGGCAGACCGGCCTAACCATGGCCATGGATAAAGGACTTAGCATACGGGAAGCCGAAGATTTTTTGAGCATGTGTGCTGAATATGTAGACCTTGTTAAGCTGGGCTGGGGAACTTCTTTTGTAACGCCGAGGCTGAAAGAGAAATTAAAAGTGTATAAGGATTTTGGCGTCCCTGTATACTTTGGAGGTACATTGTTTGAAAGTTTTGTGGTAAGAGGTCAGTTTGATGATTACCGTAAAGTTCTCGATAAATACGATCTTGAATATGCCGAAGTTTCAGATGGCTCTATAGAATTTGACCATGACCTCAAGTGCGAATATATTTCAAAACTGTCTGGCCAGGTAACCGTTCTTTCGGAGGTAGGTTCAAAGGATGTGGATAAAATTATCCCTCCCTACAAATGGATCAAGCTTATGCAGGCTGAACTCGATGCCGGCGCGTGGAAGGTGATCGGAGAAGCCCGGGAGGGTGGCACCGTTGGTCTTTTCAGATCTACCGGTGAAGTACGATCTGGCCTGGTTGAGGAAATTCTCACGAAAATCCCCTTTGAAAAAATCATCTGGGAAGCACCTCAGAAAGAACAACAGGTATGGTTTATCAAATTGTTAGGCAGCAATGTAAATGTGGGTAATATTGCGCCCAACGAAGTAATTCCTCTGGAAACAATTAGAATTGGCCTCCGGGGTGATACTTTTATGCACTTTCTAAACAGAAAGGACATAGATAAAGAAGATTAAGCATACCGTGCAGATCAACCTACACCTTAAATACACAAGTCCCAGCCAGGTTGATGCATTTTACCTCAACCTGGTAAATATTTCATACGGTCAAGTAGCTACATGAAAAAATATACATCCCAATTTATTTTATTCCTAAAAGGCATGGCTATGGGTGCCGCAGATGTAGTACCCGGCGTTTCTGGTGGTACAATAGCCTTTATAACCGGAATTTATGAACAATTGCTCAATGCCATAAAATCAATCGACGGTAAGGCGTTAAAATACCTGAGCAAAAGAGAATTTTCGGCTTTCTGGTCACATATAGACGGCAGCTTTTTATTAATTCTGGTATCTGGTATACTTTTCAGTGTGCTAAGTCTTGCAAGAATTATACACTATTTACTCGATACCCATCCCATTCAATTGTGGTCATTCTTTTTTGGTCTGGTGTTAATTTCAGCAGTTTTAGTTTTTAAAACTATTAAAAAATGGCAGTTAAAGGTCCTGATTTCGGCTGTGGCAGGCTGTATACTTGCCTGGGTAATAACAACCTCTACCCCAGCCACACTTCCCGATAATACTTTTTTTGTATTCCTTGCCGGTGCTATTGCCATTTGTGCAATGATCTTGCCCGGCATCAGCGGTAGTTTCATTTTGCTGATTTTGGGTAAGTATGAATTCATCATCAATGCCCTTAAAGAATTTGATCTGATTACCATTGGCATTTTTCTCATTGGTTGTGTGGTAGGTTTATTATCCTTCGCCAGGATCGTATCCTGGGCATTAAAAAAATATTATGATATCACCATTGCCTTACTTGCCGGGTTTATGTTAGGATCACTCAGAAAAATTTGGCCATGGAAAGAAACCTTAAGCTACAGACTTAACAGCAAAGGAGAAGAGGTTCCATTTATGCAACAGGAAATATTGCCAACAGAATATCTTTCAAAAACAGGTGCTGATCCCTTCCTGTTTCAGGCCTTGTTTTTCGCAGCACTTGGCATTTTAATTGTCATCGGTATCGAAAAGTATGCCGCATACATGAAAAAAGAATCTTAACGTCATGGATAAAAGAAAATATGGCCTGATAGGATATCCCCTAAGCCATTCATTCTCAGGCAAGTATTTTGCTGAAAAATTCAGAAAGGAGAAAATTGAAGACGCTCAATATGATCTGTATGAACTGAATAAGATTGCAGATGTAGCACAACTCTTCGACGAAAAGAAATTGCTGGGTTTTAACGTTACCATTCCCTACAAACAGGAAATTAAAGCATGGCTTGACCACCTTGACGACAGTGCAGTGAAAGTTGGCGCCGTAAATGTCGTTAAGATATCCTCAGATGGATATCGCACAGGATTTAACAGCGATTATTATGGTTTTAAGAATTCACTTCTGGCTCATTATCATCCGGAAATACACCGCAAAGCCTTGTTGCTGGGAACGGGAGGTGCTGCAATGGCCGTTGAAGCAGTATTCAAAGATTTGAACATATCCTATCTCCGAATTTCGAGAGATGAAAATAAAGGGGATGTTACATATGATGCATTGGCTAAAAAGCCTGAATTGCTCGATGAATATCTGCTGATTATAAACACCACACCACTTGGTACATGGCCACAAATAGAAGCCAAAGCACCTATTCCTTATTTTAAACTTGGTTCAAGGCACTTTTTATACGACCTTGTTTATAATCCTGAAGAAACCGCTTTTATGAATGCCGGAAAAGAAAGAGGTGCATTGGTAAAAAATGGTTATGAAATGCTTGTACTCCAGGCAGAAAAATCCTGGGAAATCTGGAATGCTACATAAGGTTGTCAAGATCCATTTTAAACCGTTCTATGAGCCTTTTCTCTTCCTGACGCAAACCATCAACCGAGGCTGCAATTTTTTCAATCACGTTGATAAATTTTAATTTGAGATCTTCATCAAAATAATCCCTATTGGTTTTTATGGCAAATAAGGCAAATTTGTAAGATTCCTCTATAGATGGGGCAACTTTCTCTTCCAGCAAGCGAAATCGGTTTTTTGCCGACCATGCATCATCCATAAGTTCTTCATCCATAATGCGATAAAATGTATCTTTTTCGTCTGGCTCCAATTCACCATCCGCCATAGCAATGGAATATGATAATTCAGCTAAAGCTTGTAACAATATGATATTTGCCATACCCTGAAACCTCAAAAAAAATATTTAAAGCGCCTGTAAGGTACTATAGAAAGTATTTTGTGCAAGTATACTAATTTATTGTTAACCTACAGGTAAAAATGCATAAAATTGTAAGCCAAACACCCATAAAATGGTTTAAAGAATATGGATTTTGTAATTACGAGTGAATACCAACCAACTGGCGATCAACCAAAAGCGATCAGTCAATTGGTGCAGGGCTTACAGGATGGAGAACCGGCGCAGACTTTATTAGGGGTTACAGGTTCTGGAAAAACCTTTACCATGGCAAATGTAATTGCCGGTGTTCAGAAACCTACCTTGGTTTTAAGCCATAATAAAACCCTCGCCGCCCAGCTTTACGGCGAATTGCGCCAGTTTTTCCCTGAAAATGCCGTAGAATATTTTATATCCTATTACGATTATTATCAGCCCGAAGCATTTATTCCTTCATCGAATGTATATATAGAAAAAGACTTATCAATCAACGAAGAGATTGAAAAACTTAGGTTAAGCGCTACTTCTGCACTTATGACAGGGCGACGGGATGTGGTGGTGGTGGCTTCTGTCTCATGCATTTACGGCATTGGAAACCCTGAAGAATTTGCAAAAAGCGTAGTAAGAATAAACGTTGGCGAGCGCATACCCATGAGTCATTTTCTGTATAAGCTTGTAGATATTCTGTATAGCCGAACTGAAGCTGATTTCAAAAGGGGCACCTTTAGGGTGAAAGGGGATACAGTAGATGTATTTTTGGCTTATGCCGATTTTGCCCTGCGATTTTTTTTCTGGGGCGATGAAATAGAAAGGATTCACATCATCGACCCCCAAACCGGTCAAAAAGTATCTGAGGAAAAGACTATTAGTATTTTTCCGGCCAACTTATTCGTAACCGGTAGGGATGTTATTGAACAATCTATCAGGGAGATACAGGATGATTTAGTAAACCAGATTGAGTTGTTTGAATCTGAAGGCCGTTATCTTGAGGCAAAAAGACTCAAAGAACGAACAGAATTTGACCTGGAAATGATCAGAGAGCTGGGCTATTGCTCTGGTGTTGAAAATTATTCGAGGTATTTCGACCGACGAAAACCGGGTATGCGGCCTTTCTGTCTGCTGGATTATTTTCCCGATGATTATCTGATGATCATAGATGAAAGTCATGTTACCATTCCTCAGGTACGCGCTATGTGGGGTGGCGACCGTTCACGCAAGGTAAACCTGGTAGATTATGGCTTCAGATTACCTTCGGCACTGGATAACCGTCCCCTCACTTTTAACGAATTTGAGTCTATGATCAATCAGGTCGTTTTTGTTAGCGCCACACCGGCTGACTACGAGCTCAGAAAATCAGAGGGTGTGGTAGTTGAACAAATTATACGTCCGACAGGTCTGCTCGATCCGGTCATTGAAGTGCGACCCAGCACCCGGCAAATCGATGACCTTATGGAGGAAATAGATGAACGGGTAAAAATGAGTGATCGTGTCTTGGTTACCACCCTCACCAAAAGAATGGCAGAAGAACTCACCAAATACCTCGACCGGGCCGGCATTAAGTGCCGGTATATTCACTCAGAAGTAAAAACTCTGGACAGGGTAGAGATCCTGCGTGAGCTTCGATTAGGGGTTTTCGATGTACTCGTAGGTGTAAACCTACTGAGAGAAGGACTGGACTTACCTGAGGTGTCGCTGGTTGCTATTTTAGATGCCGACAAAGAAGGGTTCTTGAGAAATCAGCGATCGCTCGTGCAGACCATTGGACGAGCCGCCCGAAATGAAAACGGAAAAGTAATAATGTATGCAGATAAAATTACCGACTCTATGCAATTGGCCATAGATGAAACTAACCGGCGCAGAAGCATTCAGCAACAATACAATGAAGAAAATGGCATAGTTCCGGTAAGTGTAAGAAAAAGCCGGGAATCTATACTGGGACAAACAAAAGTTGCCGACTCGCGCAAAGAAAGTGGGAAAAAGTATTACGTGGAAAGCGAAGAAAGCAGTATTGCTGCCGATCCTGTAGTACAGTACCTCAATAAAGAAAAACTGGAGAAGATGGCTGATCAAACCCGTAAAAAAATGGAAAAAGCAGCCAAAGAACTCGACTTTATTGAGGCAGCTCGCCTTAGAGATGAACTTTTTGAGCTTCAGAATATGATCTCCAAAAGCCAATAAGGCAAAGAATTTTCAATAACAATCAACCAGGCATTTCGAGCAACTCATGTATCTGGCTTTTCACTTCCTCAAAACTGAGGTCATCAAAGGGCGCTGTTACAATACTTTTGAGTAAGTCATTTACAATATGCGGCTTAAAACCAAGCGCTTCAGCATATTCTGATATAATTTTGAGCTCCGCATCTTCTACGATGTCGTCCAGATAAATCATCAGCACGAGATTGTAAAGATTTTTTAATTTCTCAACCTTTGTTAATCCCTCAGTAGGCCGGTCTTCAGAACTGAGCAAATCTACCACTTCAGTCTCTGAAACATTGAGCTGTATAGCCCACTTTAACAAACAACTCACATATTCCTTTTCAAGCGCTCTCAGATTTAAAAAATAATGGTATATCTGAAAAAAACTTTTCTTCATCGATACATATTCTTCCTCACTCAAATTATCTTTGATTTTCATATTGTGCAATTGTGGGTTTGAAACATTACATTTGCAGGCATTTTACGATCATTGTTATTTATTTTACAAAAGTACGATTATTATAAAGATTTTTATTGGAAAAACATATAAAAACGGTTTTGAATGATCTCATAAACATACTTTGGACAGGAAGTATAGCCTTTTCCTCAATATTTATGACGGCCTGCAGCCAGGAAAGCAAAAATAAATCTGAAAAACCACAGAATTTTATTGAATCTGCAGAAAAACCGGCAGATACTGCAGAAGAAAAGCCAGTTCGTCAACCTATACCCAATTTTGAAAACCTGATTAAAGAATTCGAATCTCCTGAGAGGGTAGAATGGCAAAATCCCGGATTTGTACTTGAAAAGCTCGGGGACTATCGTGATAAAGTAATTGCAGATATAGGCTCCGGAACGGGGTACTTTACCTTTCCGCTCGCCGGTATGGCGCGCAGGGTTATTGCCATTGATATAGAAGAAGGTTTTTTAAACTATATTGAAGATCGCAAATTTGAAGTCTCTGGTGAAATTGCTGATAAAATCGAAACGCGGCTTACCGTTGAAGATGACCCGGCACTTTTTGAAAAAGAAGTCGATATGGTATTAATGGTTAACGTATTTCATTATTTAAGCAATCGGGTGGATTATCTGGGCAAAATAAAATACGGCCTCAATACGGGAGGCCGATTGTTGATTGTGGATTTCAAGGCCGGAGATTTGCCGCTGGGACCACTGGAAGAAGATAAAGTTCCATTTGAAAAGGCCCTCACAGAGTTAAAAAAAGCCGGATTTAACGTAATCGAAGCAGACCAGAATACCCTTCCCTATCAGTATATAATTAAAGCACAAAAACCTTAAAAAAAACAGAATGTCTAATTTTGACATATTATCAAGCATGATTCAATACTTTTTTGGTTCGCTGTCTTTGGCTAAAAAAAAGCTCAACAAATTTATCATGTATTTCTTTTGGACTTTTGCTCTTCTTACTTTGTCTTATTCCTTACCGGCAAGGGAACTTTCGAGGGTTTCAGTTATTTCTATTATCACTGCTGAGCCAGGCGAAGAGCTTTATTCAACCTTTGGGCATAGCGCCATCAGGATTAAAGATGATCTGCAAAACATGGACTATGTTTTTAATTATGGCACTTTCAACTTTAATACTCCCAATTTTTACATGAAGTTTGCCCGCGGAAAGCTGCCTTATTTACTGTCAGTTCAGGAATATGAAAATTTTCGCATAGGTTATGAATATGAAAACCGTGGACTGAGCGAACAGGTGCTCAATCTTACCTTGCGTGACAAGCAAGCTATATTTGATTTTCTAATGGAAAATTACAAGCCCGAAAACCGTGCCTATGCATACGATTTTTTTTACGACAATTGTGCGACGAGGATCAGGGATGTCTTCAAAAATACGCTGGGTGATGCCATTGTGTTTGAAGATGGCTACCTGCCGGGAACCCCGACTTTTCGCGAGCTCATCAATCCTTATCTTAAAAATCTCCATTGGTCGAAATTTGGCATCTATCTGGCCCTTGGTATTCCGGCCGATAAATTGGCGTCCCCTCCTGAATATATGTTTTTACCCGATTACCTTGAGCAAGCTTTTGATAAGGCAGATTACTTCAGAAATGACCGGCGCATGCCCCTGGTGGCGCATAAAAATGCCTTGTTTCAGAGCAAAATTCAGCCCCAAATTTTTCAGATTGCCATCACGCCCGGACTGGTTTTTACAGTTTTATTCTTCGTGGTAGCACTTATTACATATTGGGAGTATAAAAAAGACCGATATCTGCTGGGCTTTGATGTGTGTTTTTTCAGTATCCTGGGTATATTAGGTTGGGTGATCTTTTTTCTCTGGTTTTTGACCGATCATAAAACAACGGCAGGTAATCTTAATATATTCTGGGCCTCTCCGCTGTACTTTCCTTTGGCCTTTGGGCTGATCATTAAAAAATACGCTCCATTCGTACGACGTGTTATGTTGATTTTGATGTATATTCATTTATTGATCATATTTGGCTGGTTTGCCCTGCCACAAAACTTTCATCCTGTGATAATACTAATTTTAATCTGCTGCATTATCAGGGCATTGAAAATAAACCAAAAAGAAAAAAAAGCTCTTTTCCCCAACAAATAGCATTTATAAGGGCTTATAATAATACATAAACCTAAAATTTAAACATTATGTGGATCGAAGAAAACAATCGTTTGAAAACTACTTTACAGTTTAAAGATTTTATCGAAGCTTTTTCATTTATGACTAAAGTTGCCCTGATTGCAGAAAAAATGAATCACCATCCCAACTGGAGCAATGTTTATAATACCGTGGTTATAGAACTTACCACCCACGATGCAGGTAATTTGGTAACTGAGAAAGACCGCAAGCTGGCTGATGCCATCTCCACCTTATTACAATGACCAGGCAAGCTTCAAATTTGTACATTATCCCCACTCCTATTGGCAACCTGGAAGACATTACCCTTCGAAGTATAAGGATATTGAAGGAAGCCGACCTGATTTTGGCAGAAGACACCCGTACCTCCGGTCAACTCCTCAAGCATCATCAGATAGAAGGCAGGCTCAAAAGCTACCACGTACACAATGAACATAAAATTGTAGAAGAAGTAATTGATCGTATGAAGTCTGGCGATATTATTGCCCTGATCAGTGATGCCGGAACGCCATCTATTTCTGATCCCGGGTTTTTACTTATTAGAGAAACCCTTAAAAACGGCCTTCAGGTAGAATGCCTTCCCGGAGCTACTGCCTTTGTCCCTGCGCTGGTGAAATCTGGATTACCTTCTGATCGCTTCATATTTGAAGGTTTTCTGCCCCATAAAAAAGGCAGAAAAACCCGTTTGCAATCTCTTATCGAAGAAAAGCGAACAATGATTTTTTATGAATCACCGCATCGTCTTTTAAAATTTTTGGCTGAATGTGCAGAAGTTTTTGGAAATGACCGACAGATTTCTGTATCTCGTGAGTTGACCAAAATGTATGAAGAGACTTTTAACGGTACAGTTCAGGATGCCCTGGCATATTTTACAACCAGTGGTGTAAAAGGAGAAATTGTAGTAGTACTCGCTGGAAAAAATGAAAATGCGTAGAGAATGCTGTAACTTTGCAGTGCATAAAATAAAACAAAATGACCTATACCATCGATATCGAACATATTTTAAATGAAACCATAAAAATAGCTCAAAGAGCGGGTGCTTTTATCAAACACGAAGCCCAGTATTTCGATGCTTCCAAAATAGAAAGTAAAGGAAAAAACAACCTGGTTTCTTATGTGGATACAGAAGCTGAAAAGATGATTGTTGACACATTGAGATTCACCCTGCCGGAAGCCGGTTTTTTAACAGAAGAAGGGACCGTGAGTCACAATGGAGAAGAATACCTTTGGATCATTGATCCACTTGATGGAACGACCAATTTTATGCACGGCCTTCCTCCACACTCTGTAAGCATAGCGCTTCAACACAAAGAAAAAACTTTACTGGGTGTAGTGTATGAAATCACACAGGACGAATGTTTTTACGCTTCCTTCAATAGCAAGGCATATTGTAACAGGAAAGAAATCTCAGTGTCAAACTGCTCTAAAGCGGCGGAAGGCTTATTTATAACCGGATTTCCGTATACATCGTTTGAAAACATGGATCAGTACCTCAAGCTGATGGATTATATGATGCGCAATACACATGGTTTAAGACGACTGGGCAGCGCTGCGGCTGACCTGGCATACGTGGCCTGCGGAAGGTCTGAGGGCTTCTATGAAAAAGGATTAAATCCCTGGGATGTAGCCGCAGGTGCACTGATTGTAAAGCAGGCAGGTGGTAATGTGACAGATTTTGCCGGTCAAGAAGATTACCTCTACAAAACCGATGTGCTCGCATCCAATGGCAAAGTACATAAGGAAGTTCTTGGTTTTATTCAGAAATTTTTAGCCTGATAATATGCAGGAACTGGTTGTTTTCACCTTGCTGACTTGCGCATTGATCTTCCTTGGATTGAGGATGTATCATAACTTTAGCGCAAAAAACAAAGATAATTGTAGGGGCTCATGCCAGTGTTCCGGAAAAAAACTTCAGATTTAGTCTACAACAGATTGTTTTTAATCATTGTAACTTTCCCTGAGTTTTTGAGACCCATCGGCAAATAAAACAACAATGCTTCTTTCCGCTACCTTAATAGCTGGCTGGTCAATAAAAAGGGCACTTCTGGGCTCTGTGAAATCTAAAGGCGGAGCCAGGGCTGTATTGACCAATTGTCTGTATCTTTTGCCATCGTTAAGCGGAGGTAACTCAAATTCGAGGGACTCCCAGTAAAAGTTCATCATCACATGCAACCTTTCCCCTTCTTTAGGGTGTACCAGAGTAAAGGCCAGCGCATGGGAATTATCTCCCCAGTCGGGTTTAAAAGCACTGGTTCCATGCCAGCAAATATGAGGCATATCTGCCTGATCGCAGGTAGCCAGCATTTTTTCAACACGTAAAACCCCAAGAGCCTGGGTTGCACGAATCACACCTTTGGTAAAACGCAAAAGATCGTTGTTTTTCTCAAGTAAACTCCAGTCAAACCAACTCACTTCATTATCCTGGCAATAGGCGTTGTTATTTCCCTTTTGGGTGCGTCCTGCTTCATCACCCATCAGCAGCATTGGTGTGCCCTGTGAGAAAAAAAGTATGGTTATAAAATTTCTTACCTGCTTCATACGAAGTTGATTCACATTGGCACTTTTTGAATTGCCCTCTACCCCGCAATTCCAGCTGTGGTTTTCATTGGCGCCATCGCGTTGGCCTTCAAGGTTGGCTTCATTGTGCTTGCGATTATACGAAACCAGGTCCATCAAGGTAAATCCATCGTGACAGGTTACAAAGTGAATACTGCGGTTGGGTTCACGATCGGGCTGAACAAAAAGGTCTGGACTTCCTATGAGTTTTGAAGCCATCTTTGATACCATTCCACGGTCACCTTTTACAAACCGCCTTACATGATCGCGATATTTTCCATTCCATTCTGCCCAGCGGTCACCAATAAAGCTACCGACCTGATACAAACCGGCCGCATCCCAGGCCTCTGCAATTATTTTTGTGCCGGCAAGTACAGGGTTTGATTCTATTTCCCACAATACCGGAGGGTTTTCAAGGGGCACCCCGTATTCATCCCGCGAAAGAACCGAAGCGAGGTCAAAGCGAAACCCATCGACGTGAAATTCAGTTACCCAGCTTTGAAGGCAATCCATAATCATTCGTCTTACAATAGAATGATTGGCATTTAAGGTATTCCCACAGCCGGTATAGTCATTGTATGCCAATGTTTTGGGATCGATGATATAATAGGCTTTGTTTTCAAGTCCCTTTAAAGAAATCACCGGGCCATCGGCACCAGCTTCTGCTGTATGGTTGAATACCACATCGAGAATTACTTCTATACCAGCCTTATGAAAAGCTTTTACCATATCCCGAAATTCGTTTAGCACTTCGAGCGGACGATCATCTGCTGCTTTGCTGTATCCTGTATGGGGTGCAAATAATGCAATGGGACTATAACCCCAGTAATTATGGAGCGGTGGTCGTGCATCTTGTTCGTCGAAATGCTGTACGGGCATAAGCTCAACTGCCGTAATACCAAGCTCTTTGAGATAGGGTATCTTGGCAATAAGGCCAGAATAGGTTCCTCTTCTATCTTTAGCCACGCCAGAATTGGGGTGCGCCGTAAATCCTTTTACATGCATTTCATATATAATTGACTCTGAATAGGGCCGCTGAATCGGCCGGTCTCCTTCCCAGTCATAATCAAATGGATCAGCCACAACAGATTTTAGTGCCGTGGCAAAATTATTACCCGGCTTTGAGGCTGCTTTGCGATCATAATTATACCTATTAGAAACGGCACGGCTGTAAGGGTCAAGAATGAGCTTATGTCTGTCGTAATAATGGCCTTTTGAAATATCCTCTGGCCCGAAGATGCGGTATCCATAGAGTTGCCCAGGCTTGATATGATTTACAAAGATATGCCAGTAGTAAAAGGTACGGTTGTATTTTGGATCCAGCCTGATAACTCTTGCCGGTTTGGCATCTTCAGGGCGGTCAAACAATAGTAAATCCACTGCATAAGCATTCTTCGAGAATATGCTAAAATTAACCCCTTCAGGGTAACAGGTACTTCCCAGGGGATGACTCCAGCCATAGGGAATATTAACTACATTAATCATATATATTCAGAGCTTTTTCCCGCAAATCTTTACCCCTCAAATATGTCTATGAAATCTGGGATATAAAAATCATTTTAACTTTGTTATGTCTGTCGCTGATAAATTTTTATTCAGGGGAAACTTGAGATTGTTCCGGCAGGTTTATATTTGTAGGCCCATTACTGAAATACTGATTTATGAAAATGCTCAGAATACTTGCCATATTTTTATTTGCTGCCACTGTCATGCTCAGCGGATGTTATAGAAAAAAAAGACTTGTAGATTTTGACTCTGACCGGTGGATAGAAGACAGGCAAGGTTGCAGTTCTGAACGAATCTTAATGAAGGATGAGCTGCTTAAGGTTAAATTTAAGCTGAGGGGTAAATCCACATCTGAAATAACTGACATTTTGGGGAAACCCGATGCGCAGGAACTGTATCAAAGAAACCAAAAGTACTATATTTATTATCTGGAGCCCGGTCCTAACTGTACTGTAAAAGAAAACACGAAACCTCTTTGTCTTTACATAAGGTTTTCTGCGGTGGGAATTGCCAGTGAAATCACCTTGAGAAGAAGCTGAAAATCTTTTAAAATTTATATTTTTTGAAGCACATGTTTATATGCTTTGATTTTTTTTGTATCATAGCGAATCTTTATTAGCAGATTTTTAGTTTAATTCGTTTTTGTGGCATTAAAATTCGATGCATGTTAATTGCAGTTTTATCAGGTTTTATTCTGGCGTTCATAATGGCATTTACCGGCCGATGGTTTAAAGGAAAGCTATCACTTTTGCTTTCATCTGTGCCTGTATTATTATTTCTGTATTTTCTCCAATACAGCTCTACGGTTGCGCAAGGTGAAACTTTATTGTTCTCCTACACCTGGGTCCCCTCGATGGATATTGATTTCGTGTTTTACCTAGATGGTCTGTCCCTGTTGTTCAGTTTACTGATTACGGGCATAGGCAGCCTTGTGTTTATATATACTGCTGCCTATATGAAGAATCATGAATATCTCGACCGATTTTTTGCATATCTGGGTATGTTTATGGCTTCTATGCTCGGCGTGGTTTTGTCAGACAATGTAGTAACCTTATTTATATTTTGGGAATTAACCAGCATCAGCTCATTTTTTCTGATTGGTTTTAAAAACGAAAGTGCAGAATCGAGAAAATCGGCCCTTCAGGCTCTTGTCATTACCGGATTAGGCGGTCTATTTCTTTTAGGTGCTGCTGCACTTCTGGGCCAGATTACACAGTCGTATTCAATACAAGAAATGCTTCAGTCGGGAATAAGTATTGAATCGAGCCCGCTCTACGGCATAGTATTACTTTTAATATTTGTTGCTGCCTTCACCAAATCGGCTCAGTTTCCATTTCATTTTTGGTTGCCCGGTGCAATGACTGCACCAACTCCGGTATCAACATATCTTCATTCGGCAACAATGGTTAAGGCAGGCATCTATTTGCTCGCCAGAATGAGTCCACTGCTGGGTGGTCAGCCAGCCTGGTCATTAACGCTTATGATCTTTGGTGGTATAACCATGTTATATGCTGCCTTCCATGCCATTTACCGGACAGACCTTAAGGCAATTCTTGCTTACTCCACAGTATCGGCACTGGGAATCCTCGTTTTTTTGATTGGTATGGGTACTGAAAAATCATTACTCGCCGCATCGCTGTTTATCCTGGTGCATGCACTATATAAAGCTTCTTTATTTCTCGTGGCCGGCACCATTGACCATGAGGCCGGCACCCGCAATCTCGATCAACTCGGTGGCCTCCGTAAGGTATTAATGCCTTTGGCGATTGCCGGGTTACTGGCGGCAATTTCCAATGCCGGAATTCCGCCAACCATTGGTTTTGTTGGCAAAGACTTGATTTACGAAGCTACCCTGGGTACGGATAGCACTTTGTGGTTATTTACGCTGGTGGCCTTAATAACCAATATATTATTACTTGCTGCCGGATTTCTGGCAGGCATAAAACCATTTACCGGGCCGATGCCCGATGCACTCAAAGACACCCATGCTGCTCCGGTGTTGATGTGGCTGCCCCCTTTACTATTAGCTGTGCTTGGCCTGGCCTTAGGATTATACCCGGCAATGATCGAAGGATTTACCCGTGCTGTGCATAGTTCACTGCTGGGCAGTACTTCTACAGCCCATCTGGCATTGTGGCATGGATTTAACCTGGTTTTACTCTTAAGTCTGGTTACCCTGGCACTGGGGGTCACATTATATATGGTCATCCGGCCATCGGCAGAACGTCTGGCTAAAGTTGAAAGGTTTGAAAAATTTTCTCCCAAATTTATATTGAATGGTTTGGGGGCAGCAGGGACCTTTTTCGCCAGGGCTATTACCAGCCTTTTGCAAAACGGATATCTGAGATATTATGTATTTACCATCATTTCTTTTCTGACCTTGCTCATGGCCTATAAAATTATCAGTGGTGTAAATTTATACATAGATTATAGCCGCCTAAGTATATTATCTGCCAAGGAAATCATCATTTTCAGTATAATGCTGGCATCCATATTGTTTGCCATATTCACAAATTCAAGGTTGGCCGCTGTTGCAAGTATGGGTATAATGGGCTATTCGATTTGTCTGTTATTCGTGTTTTTCAGCGCCCCTGATTTGGCCATGACCCAATTTGCCATAGACACCCTCACTGTGATCTTATTTGTTCTGGTATTGTACCATCTTCCAAAGTATCTGGTACTTTCAGAGACCGGCATCAGACTCAGGGATGCAGCGCTCTCTATCACTTTTGGCTTATTTATGACCATTACCATAATAGAAGTGCTTAATGAACCGGTTGACAAGATTACCAGTGCCTATTATGCTGAGAATGCCTATAAACTGGCCAAAGGCAAAAATATAGTTAATGTCATCTTAGTAGATTTCAGAGGTATTGATACCATGATAGAAATAACCGTTCTGGCCATTTCCGCTGTGGGTGTCTTCGGTCTGCTGAAGTCTAAAGTAAATGAAAACCCCTTGAAAGAATAGATAATGAAAAGTATTATATTAAAAACAGGCTCAGATTATCTGCTCCCTTTGCTGATTATGTTTTCAATTTTTATCCTCTTAAGAGGCCATTATTTACCTGGAGGTGGCTTTGTAGGGGGGTTGATTGCATCTATCGCTTTTGTATTGCACTTTTTTGCCAATAGTCTCGAGAATACCAAAAATATTATCAGAATACATCCGGGCTTGTTAATACCTGTAGGTCTGGTTTTTGCGCTGTTCAGCGCTATTATCCCTTTGTTTTTAGACCAGGCTGTCATGACTGCGCAATGGATGCATGAACCATTGCCGGTTATTGGCATGGTAGGCACTGCCCTTTTGTTTGACATAGGTGTTTACCTGGTAGTTCTTGGTGTAACCCTTACCATCATATTCACCATTTCAGAAACGATGTAAGATATGGAATTACTGATGGCCATAATGATTGGCGTTTTATACGCTGCCGGAATTTACATGATCCTGAGAAGAAGCATGGTGAAACTTATCATAGGGCTCACTTTTCTGGGTAATGGCGCCAATTTACTTATCTTTTTGTTAGGAAGAATCACCAAGGGAAAACCTCCGATTATTCCTTCAGATGCCTCTTTACTATCAGATGTTTATGCAGATCCTGTTCCTCAGGCACTGATATTGACGGCTATTGTTATTAGTTTCGGTTTACAGGCTTTCGCCATAATTCTCGTAAAGAAAGCCTATGAGGTGGTAAAAACCGATGATATGGATCAAATGAATAATACTGACAGAGACGATCATGAAGGATAATCTGATAATATTACCTGTTTTATTTCAGCTTTTCAGTGCGGTGGTACTGCTTTTTATGTGGAACTCCACCCCAAGGCAAAAGATTACAAGTGTTCTGTTGAGTTTGGTCTCGCTGGCCATATCGGCCTATATTTTTGCAAATGTTTACCAGACGGGAATTATAAGCACACAGGCAGGCAGCTGGAAAGCCCCATTTGGGATCACTTTTGTCGCAGATCTCTTCAGCTCAACCATGGTATTGATCAGTTCTGTGGCTGGTCTGGCAGTTTCTGTTTTTTCTACTGCTACCATAGGAAAAAACAGACTGAGATTTGGATATTTTCCCGTATTGCATTTTTTAATCATGGGCCTGAATGGCGCCTTCCTGACGGGGGATATTTTTAACCTGTACGTTTGGTTTGAGATCATTATTATCGCTTCTTTTGTTTTAATTACCATTGGAGGAGAAAAAGATCAATTAGAAGGCGCTATGAAATATGTCACCATGAATCTGCTGGCATCTTCCATTTTTCTCACTGCCATAGCCATGTTGTATGGCCTTACCGGCTCCCTCAATATGGCTGACCTATCATTGAGGGTAGCTGAAGTACAAAACAGAGGCCTGGTTAATGTTACAGCCATGCTCTTTTTTGTGGGCTTCGGTATTAAATCGGCGATTTTCCCTCTGTATTTCTGGCTGCCTGCCTCATATCATACCCCGCCATTTGCAGTATCTGCAATTTTTGGCGGTCTGCTTACAAAAGTTGGGGTATATGCTATGCTCAGGATTTTTACCCTCGTTTTTGAAATGGATGCTTTCCTTTCTAACCTCATTCTGGTTATTGCTATTCTCACCATGCTCACTGGTGGACTGGGGGCCTTGATACAGAACAATATCAGAAGGATGCTTGCCTATCTGATCATTTGTCATATCGGATTTATGATTGCAGGTCTGGGAATGTCAACAACTTTATCGTTTAGTGGTGCACTGTATTACCTGATACATGATATTGTAGTTAAAACCAATATTTTTCTCGTTGCAGGACTCATTTTCGCAATTTGCGGCACAGAAAATCTGAAAATGGCTGGAGGTCTGTATGCATCGCACCCAAAACTCAGCTTATTGATGGCTATACCTTTGTTCTCACTGGCTGGAATACCGCCGCTTTCGGGCTTTTGGCCTAAATTGACCTTGATTAAAGCAAGTTTTGTTCAGGAAGATTATGTTGTGTTTACTTTTATTTTACTTGCAAGTTTTGTAACTCTGTTTGTACTTGCCAGACTCTGGGCAGAGGTTTTCTGGAAAAAAAGGGAGCATATTTCCAATGATGACTTCTTCTGTTTTAATGATTACCTGCCAAAGGAAAAAGCCGCTATGGTATTTCCAGTGATCTTTTTGGCTGCGATTTCTTTATTTCTAGGCCTCGGGGCAGAGTTTATTAATAATATTGCATGGCAAATTGCCAGTGAACTTTCGGACCCCTCAAAATATATTGATATTGTTTTGGGTAATTAAATGACACAAAAATGAAGGGAAAGTTTTTAATGAATTTGCTTTTGACATTTATCTGGGTTGCCCTTACAGGAGCCTTTGCCTTGATAAATTATGTCTTTGGTTTTGTGCTCAGTTTCCTGATTATGTGGATATCTGATCGAAATAATCAAAAAACCAAGTATTATTCGATTGTGCCGCAATTAATATCATTTATTTTCTTCTTTATATATGAGTTATTCAAGGCTAACCTTCAGGTAGCCTGGGAGGTTATTACGCCTAAAAATAAAATGAAGCCAGGTATTGTCAAAGTACCTCTGACGGTTACCTCAGATTTTGAAATAACGCTTCTCGCCAATCTTATTACCCTTACTCCTGGCACATTGAGCCTTGATATTTCAGGAGATAAGAAGGTATTATACGTACATGCCATGTATATACACGATCGCGATGCTTTCATTGAAGGCATTAAAAATGGTTTTGAAAAAAGAATATTAGACCTAACAAGATGACTTTACAGGATTATTTATACTATTTTATATTGCCCGTTCTCACACTATCGGTGATATTATTATTCATCCGTTTTGTAAAAGGGCCAAGTATATCAGACAGGGTAGTCTCGCTGGATTTACACATAACTACGGGGATAGGTATTATTTCCATTTACAGCATAATCAATGATCAGCCAACATTTTTGGATATCGCCATGATACTGGCACTGATCGCTTTTTTAGGCACAATTGCCTTTTCTTATTACATTGAAAAGAAAGAAAAAAATGAATGACATTATCATAATTGTTTTATCAACGCTGGGAACTTTGTTGATTTTTCTGGCCGCCGTAGGGATTGTTAAAATGCCGGATTTGTACCTGCGTATATCTGTTACTACCAAAGCTGTAACCCTGGGAGTCGGTTTAATACTGGCCAGTAGCGCCGTTTACTTTAATGAAGCGGGTGTTGTATCACGGGTAATCGCCATTATTTTATTTATATTTCTCACCGCGCCCATAGGGGCACATATGATTGGAAGGGCTTCTTATTTCAGAGGAATCGGTCTTTGGAAAAAATCGGTGATCGACGACCTTAAGGGAATGTATGAAAAATCGACCCATACCCTCAAGAGTGATGACAAAGAAGATGAAATTTTTGATCAGTGAAAAAAGTAAATTATGGCCGTATTGATAGCCTGAGCTTGTGAAGAACTGCCTAATAAACGTCCTGAGGCATCCCTGATCTCTCCCCTTTCTGATATATGACCCAGTTTGATCCCTGCGGCATTGCGAACAGTTCCGTTTTTTTCAACATTACCCAACAATTTTCCTGCTGCATCCCTGATACTTCCCCTTGCATCGGTTTGAAATAAAATTCTTCCACTAGCATCCCTTACCTTTCCATCCTTTTCAAAAACCAGCTGCCTGTTTCCCTGTGCATTTCTAAAAGCACCATCTTTTTCTACATGACCAAGCCTTCTGCCTGAGGCATCGCGAAACTCCTGGGCAAATAATTGATCACTTAGAGATACCAAAGCAGCCAACAATAACAATGTGACTATTTTAAAAACAGACCTCATGGTAACAACGCTACATATTTTGATTTTTTACTGCCTGCATGAGTTTGTTGGCATATAAAAACTCCCTGAATTCTTTTACATCAACATTAAACAGTTCCTTGTTGGTTCCTTCCCACAATTTGCGGCCTTCATAAAGATATAAAATATTATCTCCTATACCCATTACCGAATTCATATCATGCGTTACTACGATGGTAGTGATATTGTATTCAATGGTAATTTCATTAATAAGCTCATCTATAAGTATAGCAGTTTGAGGGTCAAGCCCTGAATTGGGTTCATCGCAATAGAGATATTTCGAATTATTGACAATTGCTCGGGCAATACCAACCCGCTTCTTCATTCCTCCGCTAAGTTCAGAAGGCATCTTTTGATTCGCATTTTCCAATCCTACTCTTTGCAATGCAGAATTCACCCTATCGAGTTTTTCGTCCAAAGGCATTTGGGTAAGCATGTCCAAAGGAAAAATGACGTTTTGCTGTACACTTTTTGAGTCAAAAAGTGCGCCACCTTGAAACAGCATGCCAATTTCTCTTCTGATAGAAGTAATGGTTGCCCTGTCAGCATTTGTGAAATCACGACCGTCGTAAATCACCTGTCCTTCATCGGGTGAAATAAGCCCTACCATACATTTCAATAATACACTTTTTCCTGTACCGCTGGTTCCGATGATGAGATTGGTTTTTCCCTGTTCGAATACACCATCAATGCCATGCAGAACGGTTTTATCACCAAAGCTTTTCCTGATATTTAGTATTTCAATCATAGCAGCTATAATAATAATTGGGCCAGCAAATAATCGGCGGTTAGTATGGCAATACAGCTGTTAGTAACTGCGCTGGTACTGGCTTTTCCAACTTCCAATGCGCCCCCGGAAGTATAATATCCTTTAAAACAGGAGATGGAAGCAACAAGAAATGCAAAAACAAATGATTTTATCAATGCAAAGGTTACATTGTATTCTATGAAGTCGGCCCTGATACCGTATATATACTCTTCAGCTGTAATTACACCTGTCATAGTTCCCGCCAGATAGCCACCCATTAATGACAAAAAAGCTGCGATTATTACCAGCATTGGGTACGTAATTAAACTGGCAACTATTTTAGGCATGGCCAGAAATGAAGCAGAATTAATCCCCATTACTTCCAGCGCATCAATTTGATCGGTTATGCGCATAGTACCCAGCTCACCGGCAATATTAGACCCTACTTTTCCTGCAAAAACAATGGCGGTAATGGTAGGTGCCAGCTCCAGCAAGGTCATGTCCCGCACAATAAGACTGATGATATAGGTTGGAATAAAAGGACTGATCATATTATAGGCCGTTTGCACACAGGTAACCGCGCCTATAAAAGTTGAAACGATGGCTACAATGATCAGGGAACCTATACCAATAGAAACGCACTCGTCAAGGATCATATGTACGTAGATCTTAAAACGTTCGCGCTTTGAAACCACATTTTTCAGAAACAAAAAATATCTTCCTATTCCCCGCATTGATTGATGTTTAGTAAATTGTAAGCTTACTTTTGGACTTAAAAGCGCTTAATTTTTGCTAAGATACACAGACCCAGAGAATATTCAGAAAAAATTTGATGAACGTCAATTTTTTCAGGATGGGCCGTTTAATTTTACCGTATTTAGCCGAAGTCCCAATACAGAATTATGTGGTACATCTACAGTGAGGTCCAATACTTCATCAAAATGCCATATTTCCTTGGATTCGAAAACCCTGTATCCGTCCCCGTCGTCATCTCCCCTCATATAATCGACATGGTACAGCTTTTCCCTGGGTAAATAGTGTAACTTTAAATGGTATTTCGATCTTCTTGGATTAGCCAGCAACATAAAGTACTCCCCATCTCCATTTTTTCCAATCATAAAAGAATTGCTTGTAAAATCGTCTTCAATTACCTGATTAGCGCTTCTATCGAGCTCCAGGGTCGAAGATAAGAGGCGATTTAGATTAAACAAACCCATATGCACCGAATCGGGCCGGCCATTGAAACCTACAGGGGGTTTTTCCCAATGAACCATTCCCACAGACTCTGCCCTGGCAGCGCCTATCAAAATCTGGGCTACTTCAACCAGGCTCGCTTCTTCATTGGTGTAATTAAGTAATATGGGGACATCCGATGAACTCATCCTGTCCTGACGATAACTGATCTGATTGATTTTTCGCACGTTACCTTTGGTATTAGTGAAATTAAATGCCACGTTGGGCGCCATCTTGTTTGCCTGAATATCATTGAGAAATGGTATCCAGTAACGGGGCGAAATATCGGCTTCCATGGTAAAAACAATGCGAACATCCTTAAAATCAGACTTTTCAATTACCTCTTTATAAGCATTCATCCGCTCCCAGATCCTGTCTTTTCTCCATCGGTATTTCCAGTTAATCTGCCAGGGCTTATGGCCGTCATCAAATTCATAAATTTGTATAAAATCAACCTTTTGGTTTAATTTTGAGAGAAGTTTGCCCAGAAAAACACTGCACTTTTCAGTATCTGAAAGCATTTCCCGGATTTTAGGATTGCTTGCATTTTCTGCACTGATTACCAGCCAACTGCGTGTATTATCTCTTTTATTGCGGCGAATCTGATCATTAATACCACTTATCAAAGCCATATTCCAATTATCGGGACCAATGCAATGCCTCGGATTGGTGCCATAATAGTTGTAGGTAAGGCAAGGAAACAGTACATCCATATCCAGCTGAATTTTGGCATAATTGGACCAATGCACTGCAGGGCCGTTTGATAGGTCTATTTGCACCAATGGCTTTTCATTTCTGAAAAGAGCCGGCTGCATAATAGAGTCCCCGCCTGTACTCAAGTTTACATTTACATTATATATATCTTCATAGTACCTGGTCTTCTTCTTCTGAAAACAAGAAGAAAGGCCTGTGACAAAAATAAAAACTATGAAAATGGGAGCAATCCATGAACCTATTTTCTGACCATTCATCAGCATCAATCTAAATTGAAACAAGAAAAATTAACGCGTAAACTTTTTCTACATAGGCTCGAAATGAAAAATATGATTAATCATAAAATAAATTCAACAATTTAAAGAACTCAATAGCTACAAATATAGCAATCAAAGTTTTCTAATAAAACATTTTTTATTTCTTTAAGCGTGCTTATGTCTGTTCTGCTACCTGTTTTGTTTAAATTATACAATTTGTCCATTAATTCCATATTAAAAAATACCGCCAAGCATTTATCATTACTTTTTAAATACAATGTCTTTTACAAAAAAATTTATGTTTTCGAATTAGTTTGCAATTTTTCAGGCATTAAGTATGGGTTTTACTAATTTTGTCCGCTGAATATAAAATTCAACGGCAGCTATATATAATGATTGTTTACAAAACTCGAGAAGAGATAGAACTGATGCGTCAAAGTGCACTGCTGGTTTCTCAAACCCTGGGTATGCTGGCAGCTGAGATAAAACCAGGTATCAGTCCTTTGTACCTCGATAAACTGGCAGAATCTTTTATAAGAGATCATGGGGCCATTCCTGGTTTTTTAGGACTCTACGATTTCCCAAACACCCTTTGTACTTCAGTTAATGAGCAAGTAGTACATGGTATCCCCTCAGATCGACCCCTGGAAGAAGGAGATGTTATTTCCGTTGATTGTGGAGTGATCAAGAATGGTTTTTACGGAGATCAGGCCTTTACTTTTCCGGTTGGGGTAATTTCACCAGATGTTTTTAAATTGTTAAAAATTACCAGGGAAAGCCTTTCCCTGGGTATAGAAAAAGCCAAAACCGGTAACAGGATTGGTGATATAAGTTTTGCTATTCAGTATCATACAGAAAAACATGGTTATGGCGTTGTGAGAGAATTAGTGGGGCATGGTTTAGGCCGGGAAATGCATGAACCTCCCGAAGTACCAAATTATGGGAAAAGAGGAAAAGGTCCTGTGATTCGTGAAGGATTGGTCATAGCCATAGAACCTATGATTAACATGGGTACCAAAAAAGTAAAACAATTGTCAGATGGATGGACCATCGTAACACTCGATGGCAGACCCTCGGCACACTTTGAACATACTGTAGCCATTGTAGATGGTAAAGCCGATGTGCTTACTACCTTTGAGTTTGTAGATAAAGTTATAGAACCCTCCAAAGTCTGAGAACATTGAAATATTGTAGCAATTGTGGCAGCGATAAGCTGAATCTTGAAACACTTGGGCCAGATCCCATCCCCAGAATCATTTGCAAAAATTGCAATACAATTCATTATCAAAATCCCAGGATTATTGTTGGGTGCCTGGCCACTTTTGATGATAAAATTCTTTTATGCCGCCGCTCCATAGACCCGCAAAAAGGACTATGGAACCTTCCTGCGGGTTTTTTGGAATGTAACGAAAAGGCTGAAGAGGGTGCCATTCGTGAAACACTGGAAGAATCAGGCGCTGAAGTTGACATTCTTAAACTTCATGCGGTATACAGTCTGCCACATGTCAACCAGATTTATTTGCATTTCCTGGCACGTATGCGCAGTGAAAGATGCTTTCCTACACATGAGAGCACAGAAGTTTGCCTTTTTGCTGAAGATACTATCCCCTGGGATGAAATAGCATTCCAATCGACCACCTATGCTTTATTGAAGTATTTTGAATTTCCAAAAAACTACAATGGCGTTCATATTGGAAGCTATGTGCAAAATCATCCACCGAACCAATAGTTCCAGCAGCCTGGAACTATCGAAAATCAAAAACCAGGTGGGTTTTCAAAGAAAATGGCACCCTGCCATGGTTTTCCACCAGGTTTTTCTGTCCCTGAGGTCCTAATTGGGATGCTCTTTTAAATTTGGTTCCAATTGGGCTAATACCATGTAAAAAGGATATATCACCCGCTGGAAAAACACCATCTGTGAAGTCATTGGTAGCCCCCTGTGGTTTATCGGGTGTAAACATTTTTAAGTATATGTCATCTGACATTACGAATATCCTGAAATTTTTCTCCCTGTTCTGGAGTTCAACCCAGTAGGTCTCTGCGTGAAATCCTTTAAATTCGGGGTAGATCCACTCGGTTTCTCCTGTAATGGTATTATTATACTCTTTTTCCCAAAGCCCGAAAGTAACACCACGCATCCTGTTCTTCCATACCCGATAAGGTCCTCTGCCCAGCCATTTCATCCCTGTCACATTTTTTTCAGGATAATTAAAGCTAATGCCCAAATAGTCATAGGTACCATTGGGCACCTGATAGGCATGTTCGATTTCAAATAAACCATTGGGCTTCATCCGGTAAAACAGTCTTTTCGTAGGGCCCGACATCTTTACCTCAACTATCTGGTCTGAACCTTCATTGTAACTGTTTACCGTAATCAGGGAATCTGTACCTCCGGCTGCCAATACCGGACCTCCTGACAGGGAAATTTCCTTTCCCTGACTTCTCACCATTTCTACCATTCCGCTTTTTAAACCAATACGCACACTTATACCATTGGCGCTAAGCTGTATATAATCGGGTGATGTAGTAACAGAAGCCAGGGAACCTGCATTGGATTGTATAAATGGCCGGTTAAATGCATATGCCTTTTTCAGAGGCCAAGAATAGGTGTAAACTTCTTCCCCATGGGGTTCATAAAAGCTCAGATATAATCCATCAAAATTCCTGAAATCAGCGGGTAATTCAAGATATAAGTTTGACTTCATACCAGGTATAACATCCGGCATCACGACTTCTCCCTTTAATGCTTTTTCTTCATTTTCTTCGGGATTTGCTCCATAATTTATCAGTTTCCATTCTGCCCGGCACTGGCTGAGGTTGGTATAATGAAAGCGGTTCTCTACCTCCAGCAAACCATTAAAGTAGGGCGATAAAATTTTTTGGGGCAGGTAAATGGGTGACCAAACCTCCCGAATGGCATAAAAGCTTCCTTCTTTTTCACGGTAGGGACCCAAAATACCATCCGGTGCATTTGGACCCTGGGTATCAATACGCATGTTGTCATCGTGCCGTACAACGCCTTCATCGGCAAAAACCCACAAAAAGGTCCCCGCCGAAAGCGGATTTTGCATCATCAGGTTCCAGTAATCTTCTAATCCTGCACCATGCCCTCCATCATATATGCCATGCAGCAGCTCGGTAGGGAAAAACACCTCTCTGCCATGGAATAAGGTGCCCGTACAACAGTCGTAATCTTTATAGTGATTGGTATTGGTGTGGTTAAAATTCTCCCAGGGATGAATCACCGGCCTTTTCTGTAAATCATATTTATGGTATTCAAGTAAGAGGTCATGATTGTGCCCCCCTTCATTTCCATTAGACCAAATTACAACAGATGGATGGTTTACGTCTCTGATCATCATCTCCTTTACCAGTTTTCGGCCCACCTGTGTATCATAATAGCCCTGCCAGCCGGCCAGTTCATTCATTACAAATAAGCCCAGGGAATCGCATACCTCGAGAAAGTGTTTATCAGGAGGATAATGTGACATGCGCACGGCATTCATATTCATTTCTTTCATGAGATGCACATCCAGAATGCTCAATTCTCTGGACATAGTACGGCCAGAGGTAGGCCAAGCCGAATGACGGTTTACTCCTTTAAACCGCACTTTTACACCATTTACATAAAACCCATCCTGTGGCCGAAGTTCCACCGTCCTGAAACCAATGCGCTCCTCAACCTGATGTACAACTTCCTTTTTGTCTTTGACGCTGATAATAACCTTGTACAGACTGGGAAATTCCGGACTCCAGGGAAGCACACCGGGCACCTTGCCTTCTACAAATACCTGATCTGCCAACTTTTCAATCGCCGCAGAAAAAGTTTTTCCCAGGGGATTACCATCCAGGTCGGTCACCTGCATTTGTACTTCGGAAAGATTTCGGTTATTATATAAGTGTACACGTGCCGAAATACTCCCATCCATAGTGGGGTTTGCAGTAAACCATTCAATATGTTGCTTTGGCAGGGCTTCAAGAAAAACAGGGCGGAAGATCCCACCGAAAATCCAGAAATCGGCTTCCCGCTCGGCATTATTGACGGATGGGTTAGAAGACCAGTTTTTTACTGTAACCTCAAGCATGTTTTCTTTTCCAAATCGAAGCAGCGAGGTAATATCATATTTAAACCGGTAAAATGACCCCTGATGTACAGGGCCGGCCAATTTCCCATTGATCTTCACCTCAGTGTCAGTCATGGACCCCTCAAAAACAATATTGATATGCTTTCCTTTCCATACGTCCGGCACCTCAAATGCATAACGATATTGACCGGTTTCATCTGATTCCGGTTGTTGAATAGGCCAGTTTCTTCCGTAGTTATAAACGCCAAAACCTTCAGTTTCCCAATTGGATGGCACCGGAATGCTAGTCCATTCCCCACTTTTCATCCCCTTGTCTATGTAAAAGTCCCAGTCAACCCTATTATCTTTATCGGTTCCTGATAAGTACATGGTTTCTGTTGACTGTGCCTGTACCCAAACCGACAGCAATAACAGGCTGCTTATCATCCAATAGTTTTTCATAATTTTGAACATTTTATCCTTCAACATCATCTTTTTCATTGCACTTGAGTTTTACCGATTAAGCAAGACTGTTCAGTGGGTGAATTATTTTGAACAGAGTCGGAAAATTACTTATTTTATTTTTTAAAACGTTTGTAGCAAATAAATTTTAAAATAAAGCATTCTCATATGGATTCGCAAATTAAAACAGGTATAGCCTCATACGGCATGTCGGGTGTTGTTTTTCATGCGCCATTGCTGCATGTTCATAGTGGTTTTGCCATTGGAAAAATTGTTGAAAGAAGTCCTAAAGGAAGTAAAGAAAGGTATCCCTATGTAGAAACCTGTAGGAGCATTAGTGAAATGCTGGAAGACACAAGCCTGGAACTTATTGTTATTAACACCCCTGATGACACCCATTATACTTATTGTAAACAAGCACTGGAAGCCGGCAAGCATGTAGTGGTTGAAAAGCCTTTTACCATCAAAGTTGATGATGCCATTGAACTGAAAGAACTTGCAGAAAAAAAAGGGAAGGTTTTGTCTGTATTCCAAAACCGTCGATGGGATGGCGATTATCTCACGGTGAAAAAAGTAATTGAAGAAAAAATGCTCGGCAGGCTGGTCTCATTTGAATCGCATTTTAACCGGTACCGGCCCCAGATTCCAACCGGAACCTGGAAAGAGGAAGCCCTTGCCGGTGGCGAAGTATTGTACAACCTGGGTTCACATATGATTGACCAGGTATATGACCTTTTCGGAATGCCCCTCGGTCTCAGGGCCTATATCGGGAAGCAAAGGGATAACAGTAAAATAGATGATTTCTACGATGTGATTTTGTATTATGATGACTTGCAGGTCTTCACCCGGGCATCTTACCTGGTGCGTGAGCCTGGCCCGCGTTACATGCTCAATGGAACAGATGGTTCTTTTATGAAATTTGGCCTCGATCCGCAGGAAGACATGCTCAAAGCAGGAAATCTGCCTTCAGGAGATCAATGGGGTAAAGAAGCGCCCAATACCTATGGTTATATTCACAGTAACTTACAGGGATTGCCATTTAAGGGAACGATAGAAACCATTCCGGGTAATTATGGAGCTTATTACGACAATATATACGAAGCCATACGCCATGGAAAACCTCTTATTGTACCACCTGCACAATCTATTGACCTGATGCGGATCATTGAAGCTGCCATGCTGTCATCTGCAGAAAAAAGGGATGTATCTTTCTGAGCGGCTGTAATGGAAATACTGGCAATGTGAATTTTAATATCCTGATAGATGATACCCGCATCATACTTCCTCCAGATAAAATATTATGCGCTACCTATTTGCAAAATATCCGCATAAGTCATCCTCATCCATTGATTCATTAAATAGTCGTATTAAGTTTTAATCGTGCTTTTTATTGTATTCATACCAATGACGCAGAAGTCTCCTGCAATGGCTTATTGTTTTTTGGATCTAACTACACCCCGATTATCAGTTTGGATGAAAATGAAACTGGAAAAGCTTCTTTTAATCAAAAATTCGATGCCTTGGCCAGACTCAGCAAATCCATTATTGCGCAGCAGGGTAAAATAAATGCTCATGTACTTGATGCATTTTTCGATGCCGGATATACGAAGGAAAATCTTATTGACGTGATTGTGGCAGTTGGAGAAAAAACCATCACCAATTTACTGCACAATGTTACCGGTATACCTTTGGATTTTCCGGAGGCACCACGACTTGAAGAAACCCTTTCTAATCAAAGCTAAAAAACAAAAAAATATGCAATCGATAAATTGGAAAAATGCCATAATTGCCGGAATCACAGGTACCATATTGTTTGATGTTTTCGGCTTTATTGCCAACGGGGTATGGTGGGACATTCCGGCTTTGTTGGGAGAAAAAACTGAGCTGGGCCTCGCCTATGGGGTTTTTAGCCATTTTGGAAATGGTATTTTGCTGGCCATACTTTACACTGCTATAGCGCCTTCATTACGGGGGCCCTTTTGGCTGAGGCCTTTTATATTTATAACCGCACAAACCCTAGCCCTTGTCTGGTTCTTTATGTTTCCACTATTGGGTGCCGGGGTTGCCGGTTTGAATGCCGGACCTATGATGGCCATAGGGTCACTGATCATGCACTGGATATATGTAATTCCTTTTATTTTTATCATCCATCGCGGATTTAGTAAAGCTAAATAACCCTTTTCAATTGCATTCAAAACAACAGTTTCGGGCGTCATAAGCAGATTTCTCTGGGCATGACGCCTGATTTTTTATGCATATTCATTCATCAATATTGTGCATTCAGAAAAAGATGCATAGTTTTATTTTTTTAAGTCATTTTTTATACATAAACCAGTTTTTACATGAGCTCTTATGTGATTGGCGTAGACTACGGAACAGATTCTGTACGAGCCATCGTAGTCGATACATCCAATGGTAAAGAATTATCAAATGCCGTTTTTGCCTATCCCCGCTGGAAATCCGGCAAGTACTGCAAGCCGGGATTAAATCAATTCAGGCAACACCCAAGGGATTACCTCGAAGGTTTGGAAAGCACCATTACAGAAGCTTTGAAAAAATGCGATCCTGGGGTAGCAAAATCAGTGAAGGGCATTTCGATTGATACCACTGGTTCCACACCCGTTGCAGTTGACAGAAACGGCACACCCTTATCATTGCTGAAAGAATTTGAAGAGAATCCTAATGCCATGTTTGTACTCTGGAAAGACCATACCGCAGTAAAGGAGGCTGAAGCCATTAATGAACTGGCAAGAAGCTGGGGCGGCGTGGATTATACTATGTACGAAGGAGGCATATATTCGAGCGAATGGTTTTGGGCTAAAATAGTGCATATCTTAAAAACAGACCCTGCCATTGCAAAAGCTGGCTTCTCCTGGGTAGAGCATTGCGACTGGTTGCCGGCCCTTCTTACCGGTGATACAGATCCGATTCGTCTGAAACGTAGCCGATGCGCCGCAGGTCATAAAGCTATGTGGCACGAAAGCTGGGGAGGCTTGCCAGAAGAAGAATTTCTGGTGAAACTATATCCTGGGCTTGCAGGTCTGCGCGAACGACTTTATACCGAGACCTACACTGCAGATGAAGTAGCTGGTAAATTGAGCCCCGAATGGGCAAAGCGACTGGGTCTTTCTGAAAATGTTATTGTAACGGCAGGTACCTTCGACGCACATGCCGGAGCCGTTGGGGGTGAAGTGCGGACCAATACCCTCAGCAAGGTAATGGGTACCTCTACTTGTGATATGATTGTAGCCCCGCTGGATAAAAATAATGAAAAGCTGGTTAAGGGCATCTGTGGCCAGGTAGATGGGTCTATCGTACCCGGGATGCTGGGCCTGGAAGCCGGTCAATCTGCCTTCGGTGACATCTATGCCTGGTTTAAAAAATTCATGCTCTGGCCCCTGGTGCAATTGCAAAAAGAAGGAAAGATTTCTGATGATTTGTATAACCAGGCTGCCGATGAACTCATTGCCAGACTTACAAACGAAGCAGAAAAAATAGCGCCTGGTGCCGATGGAATAAGGGCGGTAGATTGGATGAATGGCAGAAGAACCCCAGATGCCGATCAGTCACTCAAAGGAGCCATTGCCGGTATTAATCTGGGAAGCAGCGCTCCGGCCGTTTTCAGAGCTCTGATTGAGGCAACCTGCTTTGGCTCGAAAATGATTGCCGACCGCTTCGTGGATGAAGGGGTTGAAATCGATCAGGTAGTAGCGCTTGGAGGTGTTGCCAAAAAATCAAAACTCGTAATGCAAATTATGGCCGATGTACTCAATATGCCCATAAAAGTGGCAGCCTCGGAGCAAACCCCAGCCCTGGGCGCAGCCATGTATGCCGCTGTGGCTGCCGGCATCTATCGCGATATTCCAGCGGCCCAGGCCGCTATGGGCGCTGGTTTTGATGCCGAATATTACCCCAATCCTCATAATGCAACTTTATACAATGAGGTGTTCGAAGATTATAAAAGACTGGGATTTCATGTTGAACAGTTCAGCCATAAAAAACCCTGAAACTAAGATTCAAAATTAGGGTCTGGTGAAAAAATATGCTTCTATAATGTAAATTGAGGATATTAAAATATAATAAATCAACATCATTGGCGATTTTCAGCGCACCCTAATCAGAATTATATAAAAGGCCTGTAAACCAGGTCTTTTTTAATAAAAATTCAACCCATAGCATTAAAATATCAACAATTATTTATATAATAGTACCAAAATCAATGGTACATGTGGAATAGGATTTTCTGGATCTCAATACTTTTACTTGTAACGGTGTTGGAAGAGTCAATAGCCGGAAAAAATGGATACGAATCTGTTTTGAATATAGACAATTCTCCGGATTATCTAATGGGAAATTATATCTCATTTATAGAAGATAAAGATGGAATGAACTATACCCAAGTAATTGATGCTTATAACAGCGGCGCCTTTCATTCCCTCGGTCACGAAAGACTTTTTAACAAAGGATATACCGAATCAATGTGGTGGTTTGCCTTCAGGCTTAAAAACTCACTTGATAAAGAAAACAAAGTGATCTTCAGCCCTGTTGGCGCCTCCATTCGCGAGGGTATATTATATGTTTTTGACCATCAAAATCAATTACTGGAAAAACAATATTCTGGTTTCCTGTATGGTGGAGACAAGCGCCCCTTAAAAAGCCGGATTGTATCTTATGAAATCCACCTTGATCCCGGGGCAGAATACTTGTTTTTGCTTTACGTTGACAGCAGAGGCTTAAATACTTATATTCCCTTTTTTCTCGATCACGCTACCTTTTACTGGGAATATGAGACATACAGAACAGCCATTTATGGCATAGTAACTGGTATATTATTAATGGCCGCCATTACAAGTTTGTTATTTGGCCTATACCTGAAAGAAAGTATTTATTTAATTTTTACAGGATATCTTCTGAGTTGCCTGATTCTCATACTCGAAGAAGATGGTTTTTTACATCTGTGGCTTTATGGGGCACATGCCGGCCAATTCTCCGAGATAGTGATTCCACTATTTGTCCTTTTAATGTCGGTTTTGCTTTTGCAGTTTATTTTGAGGTTTTTCAATATAAATCAAGACCAAATGAGGCATTTAAGAAAGTTGCAAACCCTTATTTGGATCAGCTACTTCTTTTCTTCAATTATTATAGGTGCGTTTTTCATCAGCAACCACTACCGCTTAAATCAATATATTAATTTTTCGGCGCTATATATTGCATTACTAAATATTATGCTGGTGTTCTTGGTGTCACTGTATATGATGAGAACCCGTAAACTTCTAAGCTATTACATGATGGCTGCAAATGCAATACTTTTATTTGGTTTTACAAATTATGTTTTGAATTTACAAGGTATTGTTAACTGGCATCCGCTTAAACCCAATGGATTGATATTTGGTTCGATCTTTAATGTGTTTATATTTACCATAGGTATCGTTTACAGATATTATCAAATTAAAGTCGAACGGGAACACCTGCAATCTGAAGTTTACAATCAGGAAAAGAAAATTGCGATAAGTATTATTCAGGCACAGGAATCTGAACGTCAAAGAATAGCCAAAGACCTTCACGACGATCTTGGAGGCCTGCTGGCTTTGATTAAACTCAAACTTGAAGATTTGCTGCTTCATGGTCATAATGTTCAAAAGATTCTTGGTGAATTGTTAAAGCTCATGACCCAGGCCTGCAAAGATGTCAGGTATATTTCTCATGAGCTTATGCCTCAGGATATAGATGAAAAAGATCTTAAAACGATGATTTCAGAGGTGTTAAATATTCTCGCCAACCAGCAAAAGCTTCAAATTTCTTATGATATAGGCGAATTACCCCTGATTCCATCTGTTGTAAAAATAAATATCTTCAGAATAATAAAAGAACTGTTAAACAACATCATCAAACATTCAGAAGCCAGGGAAGCGGATATCCAAATATTTCAGGATGACCTTGATAAATCCCTTACCTTAATGATTTCTGACAATGGAAAAGGTATGCCAACACAAGTATTGGGAAATGTAAATATGGGTTTAGGTCTTAAAAACCTCCAAAAACGCGTGGACTTTCTCAAAGGGAAACTGCATATAGATACCGGGGTACACGGCACCACAATTATTATTATTATTCCTGAAAAAACTTTATTATCTGAATATGCAGAAACGCCTTATCATAGCTGATGACCATGAACTCTTTGCCAAAGGACTTGATAACCTTCTGAAGCAACAAGGTCAATATACCATCGTCGCCTATTGCAAAAATGGTAAAGAAGTGCTGGATTTTCTTAAGCAGGCTACATTGCCACATCTCATAATTCTTGATCTCAATATGCCTGTAATGGATGGATTACAACTTCTCAATCATCTGCATCGGCTGTATCCCGGCATAAAAAAACTTGTTATCAGCATGCACCACAGCCAAACCACTATGGAATTATGTAAAAATCTTAACGCAAATGGCTTTATCAGTAAAGATGCCTCTATAGAAGTATTACTTAATGCGATCAATGATATAATTGAAGGAAAAAGTTTTTTTCAGAAGATTGATCAAAATCAATATCCCGAAGAAAGTTATGGTGGCTATGAAAAGCTTATGAAAACCTACAACCTCAGCAAAAGGGAAATAGAAATCATTCAACTTATTATGAATGAATACGAGTCTACTGAAATTGCCGAAAAATTACATTTAAGTCCGTTGACCGTTAAGACACACAGAAAAAATATTTTCAGGAAAATAGGTGTCAGAAATCTGGCTGGCCTGGCTGCCCTTTTTAAAAATTTTCCCGGCTCATCCCTCGCACTCCCCTGAAAAAAAACAGGAAAACACCATCCCTTTCTACGGTCTGCTGAAAAAGCAGGCACCTACAATTTAAATTCAGGATATTAAAATAAAATAAATCAATAAGCCCGGCGATTTTCAGCGCACCCTATCTAATTCATTAATAAATACTTACAGCAATCCATATCTCAAGATCCGCAATAATATAATTATTCATATTAAATTTGTAAATAATTTTATACTTTGGCCTCGTTTTAATCTTCATGCCATATGTTTCGTTTCATAATTATATGCCTGGTCTTGCAGACTATGTCCATTACCATGGTTTCAGGCCAATCGTCTGTTGAAAAAGTTGATGACTATATTGCTAAAGCCACAAAAAACCTCAGTGATATAAATCTACTTAAAGCTTATACCGATTCGGCGGCCATTCTATCTAAAAAAATCGCATATCCAAAAGGAATGGCTATGGCTGCTAAATTCAATGGTATTTACTACTATTTCACCAGTAAACATGACAGTTCTCTTTTGGCATACCGGCAATCCCTGGAACTTTTTGAAAGTATAAATGACTCTTTGGAAACGGCTAAAGCTTTGCTTAACCTGGCAACGACCTACTCAGCCCTTGCTGCATATGATGAAACCACCGACTTTGCCCTGCGGTCGCTACGTTATTTTGAAAGTATGCAGGAATATAATGGCACAGGAAGGGCGCTCAATTTACTGGGCATTGTAGCATATAACCGCAAAGATTTTCAAAGTGCCCTGGGATATTTTAAAAAACATTTGAAAAATTCTGTTACTGTCAATGACAGTCTGGAAATCGCCAGCAGTTATAATAATATGGCTTCCGCCTACAATGAACTCGAACAAAGAGATTCTGCCTATTTGTATTTCGAAAAATCCCTTTCTTTAAAAGAAAATCTGGGCATGATACAAAACCTGGGCAATGTATACCAAAACCTGGGCGGGATGTACAGTGATGACGGTGAATTTGCTCATGCCAGGGAATATTTTCAGAAAGCACTGGAAGTATATGGGCAGATGGGTAATCAGCGCAATATTGCCATTGTATGGGTAAATCTGGGGCTCGATTATATGAAGCAAAATAAATATATTGAGGCTGAAAAAGCTTTTAATAAAAGTATAGAAGCATCGCTGGAAGGTGAAAATGCTGAAATGCTTAAAAAGGGATATGAAAGCCTCTCAGGCCTGTTCGAAAAACAAGGCAATTTTGCCTCTGCCCTGCAAGCTTTTAAAAGATATCATCAGGTAAGCGACAGTCTCCTCAACGTTTACAGGATCAATCGCATTGAAGAACTGGCTGCTGAGTACGAATCAGAAAAAAAAGAACAGCAAATTCAAATACAGGAAGCTTCCATAAATGCACAACAGCTTGTAATTCAAAGAAATTCCATCATTATCTTTGCTTTATTAACTGTTGCAGTATTGCTTTTACTCATCGTGCTGTTAAATAAAAGAAGCAGCAAACGAAAACAAAAAATAATGCGGCAGGAACAGGAAATAAAGGTGAAAGAAGCCAGCCTGCATGCGGCGCTTACCTCACAGGAGAAGGAAAGAAAACGATTTGCCCGCGATCTCCACGACGGGTTTGGCCAATTGATTTCATCGCTCAAAATGCAAATAGACCGTTTGAATGACACAAATGATCTGGCCCAAAGGGCAAGCATCTTTGATGCATCAGCAGAAATTATCACAGATATGCATAAAGAAATCAGAAATATTGCTTTTGATTTGATGCCAGCCGTACTGATACAGTATGGCCTTGTAGCAGCTGTGAAAGAATTTGCCAACAGAATCAACAGTACCGAAAAAATCAAAGTTTTCGTAGGCGCTTATGAGCTTAACGACAGACTCACTGAACTGCAGGAAATCAACCTGTACCGCGTAATACAGGAATGGATCAATAACATCTTAAAATACAGCAACGCCACTGCGATTGATATACAACTTGTAAAGCATGAAAAAAATCTCAATATTATGATTGAAGATAATGGATCAGGCTTCAACCCGCAGAAACTTTCCACGGTAAATGGCAACGGCTGGAAAAACATTCAATCGAGAATGCAACTGATTAATGGTTCTGTGGATGTAGATTCGATGGAGGGCATACAGGGTACCACCTTGATCCTTGAAATCCCTGCGTCAAAATCAGAAAACAAAACAGGAACCATGGCATTTCAACAGAATTTCAATTGAAAAGAATCTGATTATAAATGTTACCGAATCTATAAAATAGACTTTCATTTTCAAACTTTATAATATGATGAGGATTCTCTTGGTAGATGACCATGCGATCGTACTGGATGGCTTACAGGCCATCTTGCAGCGACAGGTTGAAGAAAATACTATTACAGTTTCATGTGTTATGAGCGCTGAAGATGCGCTGGATTTTCTTGAAAAAAATGAAATCGACCTGATGATCACCGATTTTAATTTGCCTCGCATGGATGGACTTTCCTTAATTCGCCGGGTGAAAAAATTGAGGCCCAAATTGATGATAATTGTTTTAAGCATGCACGATGAAACCCACCTGGTAAAAGAAATTCTCAAAGAAGGGATACAAGGATATATACTCAAAAAAGATTCACATCATGAACTGATTCGGGCGATAGCCACAGTAAAAGAGGGAAAGATCTATCTCAGTAATGACATCAATAAAATGATTATTCAAAGTCTTCAATTTCCCGATGAAGAAAGACTTCTCACTGATAGAGAGCGGGAAATCCTCAAACTAATTGCGAAGGAATGCTCCAACAAAGAGATAGCTGAACAGCTGTTTATTTCCGAAAGAACCGTTGAAACCCATCGTAAAAACATTTTTCGAAAAACAAAAACCGGCTCTTTAGTTGGCCTGATCAAATTTGCCTATACCAATAATCTGATCTGACTATACGGCGAAAAAAAAGCAATGTACAGGTTGACATTGCAAAAACCCTGGTCTGCACCTTTTTTGTAAATTTCTTATATTTACAATATGTTAATCAATATACATTCAGAATATGGAAAGTTTTTTTGATTTTATATTGACACATTCTCCGGTAAAACGACTTCAGGTAAATGATTTGCTTCTGGCTGAATATCAGTGCCCTTTGAAAGAAAACCGATTTGAAATCTGGTCACATCACAACTACTTTATGTATGTTACACAAGGTGAAAAAAATGGCTCAGAATAAGTCCCCTGGAATTGGTAAAACAAAAAAAAATAAGGACTGAAAGACCAATAAGCAAAGAAATTGGACTTTTAAGCAAAGCAATGCATAAATGGAACCTCTAATTTTACATCACAACATTTCAAATTCTAAATGATCGTGCAAATGAAAGTTGTTAAAAAAGAAAGTGGAATAGCCAGAAAAGATTTTCTAAGAATAACTTCGGCATTTGTCGGATTGCCTTTTTTAAGTAAAGTTGCATTTTTTGATATTACCCAAAAGCCTGCCAGTAAAAAAATCTCCAAAAGTACATATAAACAAAAATCAGATGTCATGAAACCAACACAAGCCTTTAGTGAGTTAAAACAATTTCCATTTTTAAAAGCCCTCTTTGGCAGGCGTGCACGCAGATTTGGCATGGGAATGGAAATTCCATCCGGTCCGTTGGCCTATAAATCCAGGAAAAAAGCCTTACCCTTGTCTGAAACAGAACAAATGTTACTTATTGCAGCAGCCACAGGTGTCTCGGGATGGAATTTTGGAGTGCCTTTCGGCCCGCAAACGCCTGATGCCCACGCTGAATTCACCCTGAGATATACTGGCCGGACAGCACCTACAGCCGCCGGGCTGGGAACACCTGCGTTGTTTTATACAGACGATTTTGGCTGCTATTGCACCCAAACCCGAGACATACAGCCCCTGCATATACAAGAATTTAATGATACAGACGAAGGTTTGGAGCACATCGTCTCAGTTTGCCGTGAAAATACCATGCGCATACAGAAAAACCGTTTAGACCTGCCTTCTAAACCTCCATATATCCTTCCACCCAATCTTTGGTGGGCCAATAAACCAGGTTCTACCCTTTTTATGCCGGTGGGTGATGCCGCAGAGGAATGTCTGGGCATACTGGCATTGATGATACGGCATGGTGTGATGCTTGTAGATCAGGAGACCGGAGAACCTGCCGGTAATCTCCAGCCTTTTTTACGTTCCGGATTGCTCAATCAGAATAAACAATTTCCCATTTCCGAATTACAGGCAACTGTGTATGAAAGTGTAACCATGGAAGCTGCTTTCAAAGGACACAACATTGTACTTATGCTTCAGGCGATGGGGCTTGGTGGTCTCTTCTTTAATGGAATGGACGATTTGAGCGTAATGGGAGTACATGCTGCCGATGGCATTAAAGGCCTGGGTTTTGATTTTATTGAGGATGAACGATGGACCACGCCAAACCCTGTTGGTCTTAAAGGTGTTTATGAAGCCCTTTGCCCTCCCTATTATGCGGATATGCACGCAGCAGTTACAGAATTTGTAAATAGAAAATTTGGTGATAAAGGTGCCTATGATCCCAGCCAACCCGGGCCCTGGAAAGAAAGTGAGCGCATTAAAAAGTCTGTTGAACCATACAACCAGGATTTCGTGGATTGTATGTCTGAAGTTGCCCAATACATCTACGAAAAATACGGTAAATTTCCAGGCATCCGCAGCACCATATTGATGCCTGGCTTTGTTCAGGCACATCATATCGATACTGACTTCTATGATACATTTCACCGGGAAGGCGCTTACTTAAACACACACGCTGAACATGTGAAAAAATGGCATTAATGAAAACCATAATTACAGCTATTCGCAAACAATCGAAAAAGTAAAAGGAAAGGAAGGGTTTCGACCATCATTACCAAAGCTCAGAAACCCATTGTCGTTATATGGATATTTCTGAAAATGGCATTTTTTAAGTTGAACAGGAATGCGATCGTTTATCAAAACAAAAAAGAAAGATGGGTTTAGTTGAAAGTATTTGCTAATAAATTGATACATTAGGACTGACTTATTGAGAGCTTGCATTTGCAAACAATGAAAAGGCGTATTTTTTCTCTGCAAAAGTCTTAAGATGTTGAAAATGACAAATTAAAATGAAAAAAATAATATGGAAAAATTGTCTTTAATCGCGCAAATCATTGTTGCTGTTTCTATTGTTATCGTATGGGTTTTTCGCTACGATAATATTGTGAAAGAATTTAAACAATATGGCTTAAGTGATTTGACACGTACAATGGTTGGTTCTGCTAAAATAGCCTTGGCAACCTTGCTTGTAGCCGGTATATGGTATCCTTCCCTGGTCCTTATTCCGACAGTTTTAATGGCAATTCTTATGATAAGTGCTCAATATTTTCACTTCAAGGTGAATAACCCCTGGCAAAAGCGCATGCCCTCATTGTTCCTTTTGGTGCTATGCATTTTAATTGCTGCCATATCCCTAAATTTAATTGCCTGATGCAATTACTTTACATCTTAATTATTATTTCGAGTCTCTCCTTTTTAACTTATGGCATAGCTTATTTTACTTCTTCAAAAATGAAAAGCGAGTTTATTCGCTTTGGATTGAAAAAATTAGGACCACTAACTGCAATTTTAGAGATCCTTGGAGCTTTAGGTTTACTGGTGGGCTTAATGTTTAACTTTATTTTGCTGATCTCCTCAGGAGGTCTGGCTTTATTAATGCTTTTAGGCGTAGCGGTCAGGATAAGGGTTAAAGACAGTTTTTGGGAGTTGTTACCGGCTTTATTTTTTCTTATACTAAATGCATATATCTTTTTCGAAGTTGTAAAATGAGAACGATCTGTACAATAATTATCCCTTAAACACCTGGCAAAATACCCATAACACCCCTTGAAGACTGCAGCGCCAATTGCCTGCTACAACGTTGATCCAAAAATCCCGTCCATTGTCAACTGAGTAACTTTTTACACAAGCCTTCGTAATTGTATAGGTTCCCTGCAGGAATTTGCTTAAATGATATATCATATAACAATAAAGATCTATCAATTTTATCTAAATTAAAGATGACGAAGAATATTTTCAACTTCAGGAGCTTAAATCCAATTCTGCAATTTGTGAAAAAAAGTTCTCTGAGTTCAATGTTGCTGTTTTTCAGCGCCTTTATGGCCATGGTTCTGGCCAATACACCTGCCCATAGCATCATAAAAGCCTTTTTAAGTCAGGAGATAGGATTTACCATAGCCCATTTGCAGGTATACAAACCTCTGCTGCTTTGGATCAATGACGGACTGATGTCGATTTTCTTTTTTGTTGTGGGTCTGGAGCTGAAACGGGAACTTCTGGCCGGCGAATTGTCAAATCCAAAAAATGTCATAATGCCCATAGTAGCTGCCATTGGTGGCATGCTATTTCCTGCCTTGATTTATGCGGCATTTAATTACGGCTCTGGTACAGAATCCATAAATGGATGGGGAATACCTATGGCCACAGATATTGCCTTTGCCCTGGGTGTATTGTATTTGATAGGACCTAAAGTGCCCATTCAGCTCAAAGTATTCCTTACGGCCTTAGCCATCATCGATGACATAGGTGCCGTATCGGTAGTTGCTTTGTTTTACACCTCAGAAATATCCTTTATGAGCTTGCTGATTGGTGGTAGTTTTCTGAGCGTCATGTTTTTACTTAACAAGTTGGGTGTACGAAAAACGCTAATTTATGCCTTTATCGGCATAGGAGGTGTATGGCTGGCACTATTGCTATCGGGTGTACATGCTACCATTGCCGCTGTGCTTGCGGCCTTCACGATACCTGCTACCAAAGCCATCGATAAAGCAAAGTATTTGAATTCACTCGAATCATTAACAGAGAAATTTAAGTTAGCAAAAAAAGCAAAGCAGGATAAGTATTTGCTTTCTTCTGATGAAGAAAATATCATAGGCGAAATACAGCGTATATCCATGGAGGCCATGTCTCCATTACAAAGACTTGAGCACAGCATGCACAGCCTGGTACTTTATTTTGTTATGCCCGTGTTCGCACTTGCCAATGCCGGGGTGGTTATTGATAAAAACTGGTTTGACATGCTCACCAGCCCTGTGGCCTTAGGCGTTATGCTGGGTTTGGTTGCAGGTAAAATCATTGGAATATTTGGCCTTTGCTATATTGGTTTACAACTAAAATGGTTTAAAATGCCCGCTGGTTTAAATATAAAAATGATTCTCGGGGTTTCCTTTCTGGCAGCTATTGGCTTTACAATGTCTTTGTTTATCAATTCCTTAGCCTTTGAGTCAGACTTGTACATCAACCAGGCAAAAATGGGTGTTTTGCTGGGATCCTTAATCTCAGGCTTTGTGGGTTATCTGATTCTTAAAAGAGAAATTGATCCATCTAAATAATTAGAATCCGAATAAAGGTCTCATAAAAATTTGAGACCTTTGTTTTTTTAATTGTAAACAACATAGCTATGAAGTATTTTTTCCAGGTTCTGATGGTTATTCATGGTGCCATTCATGCACTGGGTTTTATAAAAGGATTTCAATGGGCTGAAATCGATAACCTGTCTTCTCCCATTAGCAAAACATCCGGCATTTTCTGGCTATTGGCCCTCGTAATGTTTGTTCTATCTGCCTTGCTCTTATGGAGAAATAATAATTATTTGTGGATGCTTTTGGCCGGCATGGCTGTATTTATTTCCACAATTTTAATACTCCAACACTGGGATGATGCAAAATTTGGCATGATTGCAAATGTAATCATAGCGATGGGTATAATTATTTCATTTTCCGGCTATGTCTTTAACCAACAAATTGTAAAGGAAAAAGAAAAAATATTAAAGGAAGTCAGCAATGCAAACCAGGAACAATTGAAACAGGATGAGCTGATTCATCTTCCGAAAGCCATTCAAAAATGGCTGCTCAATTCAGGCGCAGTTGGTCAGCCCAAACCAAATACGGTGTGGTTACGCCAAAAATTCAACATGAAATTAAAGCCTGAACAGGGAAATTGGTATATGGCTGTAGCTGAACAATGCTTTACAACCGAAAAACCTGCATTTATCTGGACAGTACAACTCAATATGTCACCATTCATTCAAATCAAAGGCCGTGATAAGTTTGAAAATGGAAAAGGAGAAATGCAAATGAAGATGAATAACCTCATCAGTCTGGGCAAAGAAACCGGCGAAAAAATGGATGAGGGTACGCTTCAGCGCTTTTTGGGAGAAATGGTTTGGTTTCCATCCTTTGCCCTCAGCCCCTATGTACAATGGGAAGAAATGGATGAACTTACTGCAAAAGCGACTATGACATATAAAGGCACATCAGGTTCAGGTGTATTTCATTTCAACAATCAGGGTGAGCTGGTCAATTTCACTGCCTGGCGATATAAAGGCAATGATCCTGATGCCAAACGTTACGAATGGGTTATCACCGCAGAAGAACATGCCCTATTTAACGGCATAAAAATACCATCGAAATGCAGTGCTACCTGGAAACTGGATGAAGGAGACTGGAACTGGTGCGTTTTGGAAATTACTGAACTGGAATATGATAAAGCAACATTATGAGATATACATCTATTCCGGAATTTAAAAAAATCACATTAATCGTATCATTGTTTATGATAATGATGCTGTTCCGTATGCTGATGCTTTTGACAAGGATGAACGGGAGCTTATCTTCAGCAAAATTGGACAGGAAATGCTACCAACCCGATGGGAAAATTGTCAAAGTGCTTACATCAAAAAAGGAGTAAATGTTCAGTACAAAACATATAAAGATATAGGTCACGAAGCACCATTGTTTATAAAAGAAAGGTGAAATAATAAATAAAACAAGGCACCTTCAGCAGCTATAATTACACCTTCGGCATACAGAAAAACACCTTCAGGAAGTGCTTTTTTTTCGGCCACTTTCCTGCATATACCTTTGTTTCATGAGTTTAAGTAATCATCTTTTAAAAACAATGAAATGAAAACAAAAGTAATGTTGTGTTTAGCCTGTGGTCTGTTGATGACTATAGCAACAATTGCACAAGAAAACGAAAAACGATTTGGCATTGAAATCAATGGCGACGTATCCATAGTTACCAGTGATCTCAGCGGAGCCAGCTTAAGCACGGGCTTAGGTTTTGAGACCATTCTTTCTTACAGATTTATGCCATTTACCAGTGTATATGGCGGATGGGGCTGGAATCATTTTAACGCTACGGAGTCATTTGCAGGATCGGACATCGATTTTGAACAAACTGGTTATATTCTGGGCTTACAATTTAAAAAGCAGATCGGAAACTCTCCCGTTTCATATTTTCTGAGGGCAGGCATGCTTTATTCCCACATTGAAATTGAAAACAATCAGGGCGAAATCATCAGTGATTCTGGTCATGGAGTGGGTTATCAGGTTGTTGGGGGTATAGAAGTCTCCCTGGGTAAAAACTGGAGTTTGGCGCCTGGGATTAAATACAATGCCCTTTCTGCTGAGACCAGGTTTGAAGGTGAGAATTTCCAGTTGGACCACCGATATATTTCTGCGAGAATTGGCATAATCAGAAGGTTTTAAGTTAAATGTCATGAAAAGTCAAAAATCATTCCTGGTAAGAAAGGGGGGAAAGATGCTAATGTTAATATTTATTGGTTTTTTGGGGCTGATCTCTATTACCATTTTTTATCTGATCCTGATTAGTCCCGGCCAGCCAGCAACATTACGTGACAAAAAAGGAAACTTTATCTCCGGTAGTATTTCAGAAAAAATATTTATCCGCATAGGAGAGGTTAATCAAGGGATGTTTATTTTAAGTAAAAATATTGAAAACCCGGTCCTGCTATATATTCATGGGGGGCCGGGCTTTCCAAATTATTTTCTCATTGAAAAATACAAACCGGGACTCGAAGACTTCTTTACGGTTTGCTATTGGGAACAGAGGGGTGGCGGTCTTTCATACACTCCCGAAGTGACCATTGAAAGTATGACCCTCGACCAACTGACCTGTGATGCCATTGAAGTTAGTAATTATTTGCGAAAGCGGTTCGGAAAAGAAAAGATTTACATCCTTGCACATTCCGGTGGAACCGCAATTGCGTTACCTGCCGTTTCAAGGGCGCCTGAGCTTTACCATGCTTACATAGCCATGGCGCAGATGACCAATCAGCTGGAGTCAGAAAAAATCGCATATGATTTTATTTTAAATCACTATACCGAATTGGCCAATCATCGTGCCATCAGGAAACTGAAGAAATTCCACAATCTGGATACCGAATCAGATATTTTTACTTTTTATCATTCAGTAATACGTGACAAAACTATGCATGACTTAGGGGTCGGAACTATGCGCGTAATAAAATCTGTATTTAAAGATATATTTGTTCCTGTTTGGGCTTGCAGGGCGTATACTTTCATAGAAAAAATCAATATCTGGAAATCAAAACTGCTGTTTTTGCCCAAAACTATTATTGGTGAGGAAACCCTGAAGACAGATTTCTCAATCAGATATACCGAGATTGATGTGCCTGTATATTTCATTTCCGGAAAATACGATTTAACTGTAAATATTGATTTATCGAGAAAGTTCTATAAGCATATGAAGGCTCCCCTGAAAAAATTCTATACTTTTGAAAATTCGGCTCATAGTCCCCTTTTCGAAGAGATCGAGCTTTTCAGGAATATTATCCAAAAAGATGTATTGGGAAGCTCAGAAGACCGCGATAATCTGATAAAAAGTGAGGTGGCGATGTATTAAATGGGCCATAAGCATGCATGACCTTGCAGCATGTACAAAGGCATGAATCCACAGCTATAAATCCTTTCATTTTCGGAATCCCTTTACTACTTTTATTGAAGTTTGCATGAGTAAAAAGAATGAAAAATCTGCTGCCCCCTTTATCATTTTATAGGTAGGTCTTGGCTTGATATTTCAATAACCATTTATTTTTTAACTACTTATCATGAATCGCAGAAAAATAATTAGTTCTTTTCCAATCATCCGACTGATTACACCACTGATTTTATTATCTGTCGGGCTCCAGATAATTATTATCTCACATATGTACATATTCAAAGTAGATGTGTTTGCTGAAACGATGCAGATTGGATTAAGATTTATACGCGGCATCATCCTCACATTTATCGCTGCTGCCATATTGGCTTATCCATCAATACATTTAATTATTAATCTTAACCAGACCTTGTCCTGGAAGGGATCTCCATACAAAAGATTCTTTATTCAGTTTTCTGTTGCAGCTATTTTTGGTATCCTTGTTTCACCATGCATCCTTTTTCCAGCCATTTGGATTTTTGGCTTGGAAAGTGATTTTCACACATTGCTATCAAATGTATATTATATGGTCGTGCTGGCAATTTTTGTTATGGCTTTTTTAGAAGCACGCATCTATTTTATTGACAGTGCTGAATCCTACCAAGCCAAAGAAATATTAACTCAAAAGCTTATTGCAGAGGCAGCAAACAAGGCCAGATATAAAGCACAAATTCAAATTGAAGAAGAAAAAAATAAATATGCACATAAACTTATTGAAAAAGAAAGACAATTAAATTCTGAGTTGGGGCAGGAAATTGAAAAACGAAAAATTATTGCCAAAGAATTAAATGAAAAGACGAATCAACTCAATAGTATTTTAACCAACCTTTCAGGGGCAGCTTATCGGTGCTATTTCGACGAGCAATACACGATGCAATACATTAGTGAAAAAATTTATGATATCTCAGGATATCATGCCTTTGAATTTACAGATAATTCTAAAATGTCTTTTAATTCAATAATTCACTCGGAAGATAAAGAGGAAGTTAAAAAGAAAATTCAGGAATCCTTTGTGTCAAAAATGTCTTATGAAATTGAATATAGGATAATTCATAAAAATGGCGATTGTATTTGGGTAAACGAGAATGGAAAGGGTATTTACAATGACAATGGAAATATAGAGTATCTGGATGGCATTATTGTTGACATCAGCCGGAGGAAGTTGGCCGAAATAGCTGCTAAAGAAAGTGAAAGGAACTATAAAGAGCTAATGAATTTTTTACCACAGCCTGTTTTTGAACTGGACCTTCAGGGTAAAATTCTGTTTAACAATAAATCAGGCCAGGATTTCTTTGGACTTCCTGACCCGGAGAAAAATACAGAAAAATCATCGGCGCTCGATTTTTTTATCGATGAGGACATCCCCCGGGTTGCCGAGAATATTAAAAAAACACAGCAGTCTGTAAATGCCAGTCCCAATGAGTATACCGTAAAAAAGCCTGACGGTACACTTTGCCCCGTATTGATCTATGGTTCACCGATAATTCGCAATAATAAGGTCGTTGGGCGCAGAGGCATAATTATTGACATCTCTGAAAGAAAAAAGCATGAACTTAAACTACTGGAAGCAAAGGAAGAACTGGAACGAATAAATAATAGCCTGGAAAAAGCAGTTAGTGAACGAACTCAACAACTAACAGAAACCAATACACTCCTTTTAAAAGTTCAGAAGGAAAATATACAATCACAATTTGAAATACTAAAGCAACAGATTAACCCCCATTTTCTATTCAATAGTTTGAATGTATTATCGAGTCTGATAACCAAAGACCTTGCAAAAGCACAACTTTTTATCGATGAATTCTCACAGATATACAGGTATGTGCTTGAAACTATAGAAAAAACGGTAGTTACATTGGGTCAGGAATTAAGTTTTGTGAGATCTTACTTTTTTTTACAACAATTGCGCTATGGAGAAAACCTGATTCTAAACATCAATCTTGATTCTAATCTGCTCAATTTATTTATACCTCCTCTCTCTTTACAGGTAGTTCTTGAAAATGCCATTAAGCATAATGTAGTCAACGATAGCTCCCCATTGTGTATAAATATTATTAACGAAGGCAATTGGCTAATCCTTAGCAATAACGTCCAAACAAAAATTTCTATGGTAAAATCAATGGGATTGGGACAAAAAAATTTGATCAAACGCTATACTTTAATATCCGATAATACCCCTTCCTTTCAAATACACAATGATAATTATGTTGTAAAACTACCACTCTTAAACATTGAGAATAATGAAAGCATTGATTATTGAAGATGAAAGCCTTGCCGCTGACAGGCTCGAATTATTGCTTTCAGAAATTAATCCAAATATAAAAATTGTAGCAAAACTAGATTCTATAAAAAAATCAGTACAATGGCTATTAGAGAATCAGGCAGATGTAATTTTTCTCGACATACAACTGTCCGATGGATTAAGCTTTAGTATATTTGAACAAGTAGCTGTTTCGACTCCGGTAATTTTCACTACAGCTTATGATCTATATGCCATAAAAGCATTCCAATTAAACAGTATTGCTTATCTACTCAAACCCATCCGCAAAAATGAACTGGAAGAAAGCCTCATAAAATTACAAAAGCTAAAAACAGCGTTCAATATTGATTTTGAAACTTTGATGGCTCAAATTCAAGGGCGCACCCCAGAATACAAAAAGAGAATACTGATCCAGATCGGAGAAAAAATAAAAAAAATTGAAATCACTGATGTGGCCTATTTTTATGTGTTTGAAAAAGGATGTTATCTACGCACATTCCAGGGCAACAATTATCTCATAGATTATACCCTGGAAAAGCTTGAAACCCTTGTGGATCCTTCTTGTTTTTTCCGAATCAATCGCAAATTTTTGGTAAATATGTCTTCCATAAGCAACATGATTGCCTATTCAAGAAGCCGAATTAAGCTGGATCTTACACCAAAACCAACAAGTGAATTTGAAACAATTGTAAGTATAGATCGTGCCTCAGATTTTAAAAAATGGTTAAATAGTTAATGAAATAAAATTCAACGCTAAAATAAAACAATAATATATGGCTTGTTCCGAAATAAAAGGAATGAATGCAGGCACACTTATTTATACTGAATAGGATTCTTTAAATCCCTCAATTAGAGCAAAATACAGCAAAAAATATTATTAACAATATTTATAATGAACATCATCCAAACCACAAACCTTAGCAAACGATACGGAGATATTTTAGCCATTGATAATGTCTCTATGAACGTTAAACAAGGTGAAATCTATGGCTTTTTGGGTCTGAACGGGGCAGGAAAAACAACCATGATCAGATTGCTGCTGGGCTTAACAAAACCCGACAGTGGCCTGTGTGAATTGTTTCAAAATCATAAAGGGCCAGGTAATACATACTGGAATGACGTAGGATATTTAATTGAAACACCATACGCCTATCCCAACTTGTCGGTTAGAGAAAACCTTCAGGTCATATGTAAACTCAGGGGACTGGTTGAAAAATCTGTCATACCCGAAATATTAGAGCGATTAAAGCTACAGCCATACAAAAACAGGAAAGAAAAAAACCTCTCACTTGGCAATAAACAAAGGTTGGGCCTTGCCAAAGCCTTGATTCATAAACCCAAATTGCTGATACTTGACGAACCCATTAATGGATTGGACCCCGCCGGAATTGTTGAAGTAAGAGAATTACTGAAGGAACTTGCGGAAAAACACAATACAACCATTTTCTTATCAAGTCACATCTTATCTGAGATTGCCAAAATCACATCGCGGATAGGCATTATTCACAATGGCGCGCTAATAAAAGAAATCAAATCATCAGAACTTGATTCTCAAATCATTAAAAAATTATGTATTTCAACCCACGACAACGAGACAGCTCAAAAAATTCTTCTTGAAAAAGGTTTTGAAGCCTCAATCCACCATGAAATGCTGGAATTGATCAGTCATGATGCCATCAATAAGCCAGAAGAAATTGCAACAATACTGGTACAGCATCAAACCCCGCCCACACAACTATTTGTCTTTAAAGAAGACCTTGAGCATTATTTTTTACGCATAATCAGAGAATAAAATGAAGCATCAATTAAGAGCTATATCGGCAGAATTCTTAAAAAACAGGCACTCCACTATAAAATGGGTAAGCTTTGCGGCATTCGCACTTGCTCCGGTTTTCGGGGCCGTTTTTATGATTTTAATCAAAGATGGCGGAACCAAAGGCCTTTCCGGGGCATTTAAATCAAAAGCCGTGATGTTTTCCTTTGAGGCCAATTGGAATTCTTTTCTCGGCGTTTTATCCCAGGCCGTAGGAATTGGTGGTATTTTAATTTTTGGTTTTGTGGCAAGCTGGTTGTTCGGCCGTGAATACTCCGAGGGCACGGCTAAAGATTTATTGGCTTTGCCCATCTCAAGGACCAAAATACTCAACGCCAAATTTATCTATTACACTTTCTGGTGTTTTGCCCTGGTAATATCTAACTTACTCCTTGGCTTGTTATTTGGTCTTTTACTTCAATTGGATGGCTGGAGTCATCAGATATTTTTACACCATCTTGAAATATATTTTATTACCACCTTACTGATTGTTTTATTAAACACACCCGTTGCCTTTTTTGCCCTTTGGGGAAAGGGCTATCTAACACCCCTTGGTATTGTGGCCGTTTTACTTGTATTAGCGCAAATAATAGGGGCTATGGGAATAGGCAACTATTTCCCATGGTCTGTTCCAGGCATTTACAGTGGAAGCGGCGGAGAGGATCTGCGGATGCAGCTTAATAATATGAGCTTCTTACTGCTGATCATTACAGGTATTGTGGGCTACCTGGCGACCATATTCTGGTGGAAATATTCTGATCAGAAATGATAACCGAAAACCTTTAATACAATTTTCGCACGAAGCTTGTTGTATCGTAGAAAACTTCACATCATTTGAAAGGGTGAAATACAATTTATTACCTGCTCTTCCGCCGTTATTCGCGTCTCCATGAACCACATTCATATACTTGACTGCCGTGGTTCGCGCCTCCACCATAGTCGTTAACTTAGTGCAAGGTTTAGATTATAAAGTAGTTCATAATGGGTTATTTTCTGATGCCGTGGTTCGCGTCCCCATGAAACACCTATATATACTTGATAATCAATATATTAATACAATAAGAGCACACTGAATATCGCTAACTTATTGATTTATATATTATCCAGAATTCATGACATAGATGCATACTTTTTCAGCAGATCCTATTTATGATGCTTAAAATATCTTGGAATACCTGGCATCATTATTAAATGCGTAATGCTATTCATTCCCCTAATTACACACTCCCAAATGTTTTTCTTGACGAGATATACTGAAATCCATATCTTCGAAGCAAAATTCATTGGCATGATAAAATTTCAATTGATCGCTATTTGCTTACTCCTTATAATCTCCGGTTGCATGACCAATAAAAAAGAAGAAAATGAGTTTATAAAAAACGGGGTTATTGCCCACAGAGGAGCATGGAAACTCAATGCATTACCCCAAAATTCTATAGCATCATTGGAGCAGGCCATTGAGCTGGGTTGTGAAGGCTCAGAATTTGATGTCTGGCTTACCGCCGATGATATCCTGGTCGTGAACCATGACCCCGACTTTTTGGGCATTCCTATAGAAAGCTCCACGTATCAGGAATTATTGGAGAAAAAACTTCCCAACGGAGAAAATATACCAACCGCAGAAGCTTACATCCGGCGAGGCATGGAGCAACATCAAACACGTTTGATTTTTGAACTTAAACCCTCGAAGGTAAGCCAGGAAAGAGGCTTGAAAGCTGCTAAAAAATCTGTTGAGCTGGTGCGCCAATTGGGTGCACAAAAGTGGATTGATTATATCACTTTCGATTATGAGGCTGGAAAACGCATTATTGAACTCGATCCTGATGCCAATGTTGCTTATCTAATGAGTGATAAAGCCCCGACTGAGTTAAAAGAAGATGGATTTTTCGGACTCGACTACCACATAAGGGTACTCAAAGAAAAACCTGAATGGATCACAGAAGCCCAGGAACTGGGGCTTACCGTAAATGCCTGGACGGTAAATAAGGAAGAAGACATGAAATGGTTATTGGACATGAATGTAGACTTTATCACTACCGACGAACCGGAACTGCTGTTGAAAATTATAGAACTAAATAAAAAATAAACACTTCCGTAAACTTACAAAAAAGGATGATCAAGTAAATTGATACTTCGATTGGCCGGCAACCGAATCTTGCCCAATTTCCAGCAGCAGCTATCACTGTTTTTTTCTCAACTGACCAAATCCAACACGCTGATAGTCTGTACGTATAATACCTTAAAATGGTATTTTTCAAACTATTGCCATGGCAAAATGAACAGGCAATCTTTATCAATTTTTCGCCATTACCATTGTATGGTCATGGACTTTTTGGATTCCTGAAATCCTCTGGGAAATCAGAACCTTTATGGCTCCATGGGGACCTTTTGTCGCAGCCTTTTACATGGTATTCAAAACAGGAGGGGCACAGGGAATCATAGATTGGTTGAAAAAAGGCTTTACTTTAAACACACATCCGGTATTGTATGTGATAGCTCTTTTTTTAATGCCGTTGTTTACAGCCCTGGCATTATTTATTGTCGGAAACCATAAAACAGAAAATAGCAATTATGACATCATGTACCTTGGTGGTCAATTTGTTTATATCTTTTTTCTAGGCGGTCCTTTGCAGAAAGAATTTGGTTGGCGGGCTTATGCACTGCCTGAGTTGCAGCAAAAATTTACTGCATTGAAATCAAGCATAATCATAGGCGTTTTTTTGGCAATCTGGCATATCCCGTTGAGTTTTATTGGTGGTGCCGGTATTCAATTAAAAAGAATTGTATTTAGTCTTTCCTGTCTGGCCCAAGGATGTCATTTTTTTGTGCACGCCATAAGCAAAATTCATCAAAAAATATCAAAATCAATTCTAAAGGGCGATTTCATCAGCAATCGCAGGGCTTCTTCAGGTGTCATTTCCTCATGCATAACGCGGTACAATGATTCTGTAATAGGCGCACGCATTCCCATATTTTCTGCAAGGGTTTTCATGATGATAATGGTATTAACGCCTTCAGCAACTTCATCAACACTGGCGAGTATATCCGGCAGTTTTTCTCCTTTAGCCAGACGGTAGCCAAGGCTGAAATTACGGCTGAGATTGGTCGAGCAGGTAGCTACCAGATCGCCTACACCTGCCAGTCCGAGAAATGCACTGGTTTCACCACCCAGCAAGCGCCCGAGATAGACCATTTCAACCAGGCCGCGGCTCACCAGCAATCCATGGGCATTTTCGCCAAATCCCAATCCAACTAAAATACCGGCAGCTACTGCAATTATGTTCTTCAAAACGCCTGCCAGCTCAATACCGGTCATATCCTTACTGCCATAAACCTGAAAAAGTTCATTCCTGAGTAAGCGCTGGCCTTCTCTGATCACTTCGTCAAAACGACTGGCGACCACGGTTGCGGCCGGTTGACCATCGGCAAGCTCTTTGGATAAGTTAGGCCCGGCAAGACAACCAACCCTTACGACCAGGGTTTCTTTTCGTATAACCCTGCTCATGGTAAATACGTCTTCTGGCATAAGGCTTTTATCGGGTTTGCCTTCGTTCCACTTATCTTCACTTACTATAAGTCCCTTGGTGCCGTGAATCAGAAAATGGTGGGGCTTGAGCCATGGCGACAAATCCCGGATCATTTTGCGAAAGGATGCAGATGGTACTATTGGAAAGATAACATCACAAACAGATGACAAATAGTGAAGGTCGTTGGTAATATCTACCCTATCGTGCAATTTCTGTCCCTGGCTGATACGGGTTCTGGCAATTTGCTCTATTATTTCAGGTTTCCTGGCATAAAGGACTACCTGTGTATTTCGGGCCAGCAGATTGGCGACAACTGTACCAAAACTCCCTGCACCGACAACGCCAACCGGTTTATCATATGTATTTTTCGAGGTCATATCCATCCATTCGGTTTCTGTAATAATACAAGGTGGTGAGGTCTTGTGAAGTAATATTGCCATTTTTACTTTTGATGACCGGCCGTCTTGCATGGTATAATCCCACATTGTAAATACCATGCCCTATCACCTGGTCGAGATCTCCCGTGAGATGGGGTGCAATGTCGATCTGTCCCCTGTTGTACATATCAAAAATCTTGTCACGCAGTCGTCCGAAAGTTTCCCTGTAGATTTCATATGGGATTTCGACTTCATCCAGGGGAATCCTTAACAGACCGTAAAGGTCTTCGTCGGGATACTTTTTCTTTAACATTTCAAAAGCAACAAAGGGCACCAGATGACTGGCAAAAACCTGGTTGATTCGCAAGTATTCATCAACAATACGGATTGAAAGCATGCGTGTATATTCTTCTTCCCGCTGTGTATCCCGATTAATTTTACCACGGTAACTGAAATACTCGCGGGTATTTACATAGTTGCCAAATTTATCAATGCTTTTCCCCTCCTGGTCTACATAATTGCCAAACAAATCCATGCCTTTGCCAATAGATACCGATATGTTGGAACCCTGGGTAAAAAACTTAATAAGGAACTTCAGGATTTTTCCTGAAGAAGTAAAATCGTCATTTTCCACATAATATCTTTCCTGCCCCTTCAGTTCAAGGTAGTCGTTAATTAAACTCGGAGCCTCAAGTACAAAATTGTAATTGATAACCACCGGAACTACAAATATTTTACTTGCCCTGCCTTCTGTGTTATTTTCATAATTTATACGCTGAGCTTCAATGGCAGTACCCAGCAACCCCAGTTTAAGTCTTGTTTCGATATTGCCGGCCCGCGACCGGGTACCCCCAGGAAAGAATAAACTGTGATTTCCTTTCCGGATGGCAAGGCTCGAATAGGTTCTCAGGGTTTCGAGATAAATCAGGTTCTTTTTTCTTCGGTCTACCTTGTAGGCTCCGAGGCTGTTCATGAAATAGGCGAAAATTTCAACATTAAAAAGATTAAGGCCGGCTCCGTAAATAAAAGGAGGAAGGCCCAGCTCGTTAATAATATATCCCAGTGTAATAGAATCGAGGTTACTAAAATGGGTTGGTACCATTACAATAGTGCCTATGCGGGCCAGGGCACGGAGATGCTCTACCTCACCTGTAATTTGTATTTTATCCTGTAAGGTATATTCATTTCTAAAAAATGAGCCGAATTTTTTGATTTTGGCAGCGTTTAACAATCTGGCAAAACCGAAGGTTACAATATTGCGGGCCAGTTTGTAACTGGTTTGTTTAAAATTACCGGTAATTTCTTCTGCATAACGGTTAACAATATCCTTTAAGAGCAATTTGGCAAGCTCTTCAGCTTCGGCTCCATCTTTTTTATCGATCTCCAGAAGCCGTGATTTTACCTTCCCCCAGAATATCAGTTCATCTTCAGGGTCAACCTTCCATGGATTGGTTTTGATCCTCAGCTTTTCATGATACCTTGTTTTTTCAATTTCATCAACCAATTGACCGATACCAGATCGCAACAAAATCAAACGATCTACCGCTTCATTAGTAACCTGTTGAACAAACTGCTTTCTGTTTCGTGCCAGCTGAACTACAGGCCACTCCTGCGAACCGGCATGAATGGGTTCAAATCGCTTTTTGGTATCTACTTTTTTTACGGGTCTGATCAGATTCAAAGCCATTTTCCATGTATTTAAATGCAAGTAAAAACCGCACTAATATTTGCCAAAGTTATTAAACCAAAATGATTTGGCCTACTTACCTTGGACTTTGATTGTTTAACCACTCTGCCGGGCCACCTGTTTTTTGATGGATTCTGCATTGGCAATGCCTTTAATAACCGGACGCAAGGATTTTGTTTCTGGATGCCAGACATAATCGATCTGGGCTCCAAGTTCCCTCGGGTCTATCTCATAATAAACCGAGCCATTGGCTGCCATACTGTCAAATTGCGTTTTTGTATATCCCATACACCCTGGCTTATTCAATACATCTGGTGGAAAATATAGATAATAGGCTGAATTAGGCTGCTGGATATAATGATTAACGTAGGCTATATAAGCCTTAATGTTTTCACTGATAAAGGGCAAAAAAAACACATCATGACGGTTATTCTCATAAATGATTAATACTCCCGATCCCTGCCAGCCGTGGTAAAACAAATAAATGCCAATAAAGAGTAATGGAATGGTGATATAAGGTCCGCCAACGGATAAAAAAATAGCTGAGATTACAAAAGGAACAGATATACCTCCGAATATCAGCGGTAAAAGTAATTTTCTGTGGTCTGTTTCGAGTTTCTTTAGGTGAAGATTTTCGTACTTAAACTGTTTTCTTCCGTAAAAAAGATTCAGGTTTAGGTTGCTGAAGGTACTCAGGTATTTCTGGTTGCCCTCCTCTCTTAAATATACCTTTGCCAATGGAATTTCCTCTTCTAACGTCATACAAGCTCTACAAATATCGCTTGTGCAATATACTCAATTAGATTTGTATTATCGTAAAACAACTTTTTTGATCAAAGAGTGCGGTCCGCTTCTAAATTCCACGAAATATAAGCCACGGGTTAATTCACTCACTTCTATATTGATGTCTTCTTCTTTTTGATAATTTTCCAATTCAATCTGCTTGATCAGATTACCAGTTACCGTAAAAAAGCGTATTTGCAAGGGCAAGTTATAAGTATTTCGGCTTGAAATACTAATTCTTTCGGTGGCAGGATTAGGTGAAACTGAGAAGTCGATTTTGCTTTCATCCGCCACACTCAGCCGGATTGGCTGGCCAGAGACAACATTTACCTGCATCGATAAAATAAACAGAAAACCTGAAATTAAAAGTAAAACGATTGTTCTCATAGATCGCTGTTTTTTGGGTTGTTTATTATATAGACAACGATCTTTGTATAAAGGTTGTAAGGCTTGAAAATTTTTTTAAGAAAAAACTGTGAGGCTTGCAAAAAAATTACCTGGTGGAAGATTTTCGCAACAGTCCGATCCCCAATAAAACCAATGCAAATGCTAAAATGATCATACCGGCATAAAGGATAAAAATAAATGCATTAGGTTTATGCAGATCATTCCCCGTAGCTGCCGCAAAAAAACCCATACTAACAAGAATGGCAGAAAGCGGAAAAGCAATCCTTATCACCCATTTCCACTGTGACGAAAGCTCTGTTTCATCTACATATAATAGTACTAACAATGATAAAATCACCAAAACACCTGCGTGTGCATGACCTGCCCTGAACATAGCTTTTTGAAAATCTGTAAGATTGAGATAATCATGTTGGCCACTGATTACACCAAGTAAAAAATAACCGCCATAAATTATACTGGGCACAGTTATGAAAATGACACCGCTCATTTTGCGGCTCTCCGGGCTCAATAAGCTCATAATTAATTTATTATGTATGGTTTAAAGATCATAAATACCTGTGAAATTTGGTGAGAAAAAATGCTTTTTCCAAAAGAAACACGTGAGCTTTAAGATATTATTCGACTAAGCGCACGAGGAATTGATCCTGATCATCCCGGCATATCACCTGCATTTTCCAGCCAGCTGCTTTGCATACTTTTTTCAGCAAGGATTCCGGAGCGTACAACCAATCAAACCATTGGCTGTGCATTAAATGGTAACTATAGCGATAGCGGATTACACCGTCCTGATGGCGAAGTTTATTATCCAGGCTTTCGTATAAATAAGAAATGTCACTGCTGTCAAACAAGACCTGTGCCCCCGGATTAACAATAGATTTCAGGTGCCTCAGCAGAGCGAGTAAGCCATCAGGATCGCCAGCAATACCTATCCCATTCATAAGCATTAGCAAGGTGTCAAATTTTTGATCAGCATAATACATAATATTTTGCTGAACAATATTTTGGAGTCCCGTTTCCTTCATTATCCGGCAGCAATAAGGGCTTATATCAAGAGCATAGGTATTTAATCCATTTTTCTGTAAAAAAGCTGTATGCCTGCCTCCGGCAGCTCCGATATCCAAAACCCTGCCCTTGCAGAGGGATAGAGCATATACTTCTGTAGTGCTGAAATCTTCCACATCACCGAAAAAGGCTTCAGGGGGAACTTCTTCCGGATCGCCGTAATCATTGTACAACAAGAGCGGAGCCTCAAAAACACCATGGAAATAATCGTACAATGCTTTTCCAAAAACATCATTTTCAGGATTTGCGTCCGGTTCTGGATAGGTCATAGAGCGAAATATTAATAAAGCGAAACTAATAAAAAAACCTTTTATGAGATACTCTAAAGTTTTATAAAGGCTTCGGACTGATTAGGAAAAAGTCTGCTTGTAAAAACCGTTATGCTTGAAAAAGGCATCCAAATCCCATAACATAGTATTCAGAAGTACAAATTAAGTCTACAACCAACTACAAGCAATATACATCACCTAACCATGTCTGAGAGTGCTGCGAACTATGAGCTGCGAACTAACTTGCTACAAGCTAACTTGCCAGGGGCTGTCTCACTGTCATCACCTTTGAGCTTTGTGCTAAATTTCCCATCAAACCCCTCAGGATTCGAGCTGTCATTACCTGGTGAACTTCCAATTCAATGTAACAGATCAACCTCATAAATCATCAATACAAATAAATTTATTAAATTGCAGCAATGAATTTTCTCGGCCATTTCTATTTGTCTCCTCCAGACCCTGATGTCATAGCTGGCAATTTTATTGCCGATTTTGTGAAAGGTAAAAAATTTCAGGAATATCCCGATGGGGTATCCAAAGGCATCCTGTTTCATCGCGAAATTGACCACTACACCGACAAGCATCCTGCATTTACAGCAAGCCGAAGAAGGCTCTTTAGCAAATACCGGCATTTTGCCGGTGTGCTTACTGATATGTTTTACGATCACCTGCTGGCCATTCATTGGGAACAGCTGCATGAGCAAGCACTGCCGGATTTTGCCGATGCTATGTATATCATCCTTAATGATTACCAGCATATTATGCCAGAAGGATCAAAACTCACCTATTATTACATGAAAAAAAACAATTGGCTTGTCAATTATGCACATACCGAGGGTCTTAATCGCTCACTGCGGGGTATTGCATCACGGTTCAGCTTTCACACCAACATCGACCATGCCACAGAACACCTGGCAGAAGACTACGCTGCATTTGAGGGAGACTTCTTTCGGTTTATCTATGAGGCAAGGCAACACACAAAAGCTTTTTTGCAAGCAGAAAACCCGGCAATAAATCCTGGCAAAGGATGATCTGGTATACGCTCACTCACAATCTGAGTTCATCATTATCAGGCAAATCCAATCTCATTAACTCATAAGGTAAAAGTTCAAGCCGGCTTTCTTTGCGCCACTGTACAATTTCAGGAGCGGGCTCCATATGCCCGTGCATGAAATCAGCCACAGTATCTATATTCAACCTATACAAACGCGCTCCACTATGTGCATCCCGTAGAATGATACGCTGGGTTTTGGAAGTAAAGTTGGTGATAAAGCAGGATATCCCATCTGCATGCCTTATGGCCAGGGCTTCAAAATCCAGAGGTTTGGAGCTTTGTGTGAGCAGTACTTCCGGATTTTTAAGGTTTAAAAGATATTTAAATAATAAAAAGACCGGAAATAAATCATGCCTCCCTGCATAGAAACCTTCCTTTGGCGGAGTATCTCCCATCATAATTCCCTTGTAACCTGTTGCCTCAAAATAGGTCGCTGAAGCAACCCCAGCCATAGCCAGATATTTGATGCTGCCCAGGGTCCAGCCCGCGTTAAAAAGTGAACTTTGCCTTGGATCGACTGAGGCAGGAAGTCCATCATCAGGGTCGGAACCTGATTCCGTAGTAGCGTTGGGATTAAAGCGCATTTTCAGGCTTAGTGGTGAAATATGAATTTTGGCAGCATTGGCAAACGATTTGGCGGTTTCAACGGTATAACTTTGTGCTTCGAGGGTTTCCACCAAGCTCATGTCGTCAAAATGGTGAACCTGCGGGTTTATAGACCAGGAAATAAAATCAAGATCTTTTGGGTCAATACGATTACGGTTCAGCTCAGCAAAAAAAGCATCGGTACCGGCGCCGATTTGAGCATGTCTGAAGTATTTGCGCAAAGGGGTAATAAGCAATTCCAACAGTTCATTGGGTGTTGCCTTACTGCTTTTTTCAAGAATAATCAGGTATTTTATTTTGGGACTGTAGGCTTTTAACTGGGATATGAGTATCTCACATTGATCCAAGGCCTGCTTTTGATCAAAATGAATGGCAATGGCCGCATGAGAATTTAGCTTTTGAAGGCATCGTAGCTGAAATGCCAGCTTTTGTTCCCAGGTTTCGTCAAACCGAAGGTCTATGCGAAAATGACGGAAGGGTATTTCACTGAACTTCTCCAACTCTTTTTCCTCAGGGATTTGGCTCAGACAAATGCCAAGCTCAGGTAATGGCATACTGGTGGACGGGTCTATGGTTAATAATTCTGGCTCCTGATTTTGCACCATATTCCTTTGGAGACCTTCGGCTGACAAAATAATTTTCTGGCGTATTTTTTCTCCTTTCCTCACAAGTACAGGAAAAGGATTATCAAGGGGTGTACAATAGGTTTTGTAAGAGGCATCCGTCCAGTTTCTTTGGTCTTCCATTTCAAATACTTCCCCTTCAAAATGCAATTCAGCAACAATCTTATCCGAAGGCTGCCAGCGCATACCTGCGATGTCGAAGCAGGGTTGGTGCGGACTTATTTTTTCAGGAAAAACCATAGTAGAGTTTTCTCGATGGGTGTGAAGAATCTGGCAGGATTTTCCAGCACAATTTTCGATGGGATGAAGTACACAAAACCCTATCCGGTTTTTCCTGAAATCGCTGTGAGCTTCGCCCTCCATCAGCAATTGCAGGGTGCCATCAGGTCGCCCGTTATAGATATAGGTCGCCCTGAAATCGATCTCACCAAATTTGTATCTGCACGTTAGCTCAAGGTTAAAAAAATCATCACCCTTATCCAGCTTTTCCTCAATAATCTGCGGTTCTACAGTATTCCAGTTTGCATCGCGAACAGCTGAATATATCATTCGAATAATTTCAGCATCTCCATTGCACACGTATCTGATAAGACCTTTTTGATAAAGCATTTGCAATGGCCCTGCTTTTAGCCGGACGTATTCAGGTTCGGCTTCCTTTTTTCCGGTCAAATATGCCTGTTTTGTGTATTTCATCAGATTATAATTTGCTATCAAAACAATCACGCTGACTATTGGCCTGTGAATACTGATCTTAGGTTTAGGCAGGCATCAAATGGTTAGGACAAGGTCTTTTTAAAAATCCACCCCCCTCTTTTCAAGCAATGCCGTACTCATTTCTTTTACCCGTTGAGCAGTTTCAGGCCGCTCTGAAATATTGATGTTTTCATCCGGGTCAGTTTGATGATCGTACAACATTCTTGCATAGATACTATCATTGCGCGTACGCCATTCAGTATAAAAAAACTGATCCTGAATAAGTGTTACCCCATTTCCATACTTGCTTACAGCATAGTTTTTATGCAGATGTTCCGGGTCTTTCAACACACTGACAAGGCTTAATCCGTCCAGATGTTCCGGCAGTTCCAAACCGCTGAGCTCACTGAGTGTGGGATATATATCAATAAATTCTGTGACGGTAAAGGTTTTTTGTCCGCCCGCATAGCCGGGTGCAGAAATAATCAGGGGTGCATTGAGGCTGGTGTTAAAATTGCAATGTTTGCACCATAATCCATGTTCACCCAGGTTAAAACCATGATCTCCCCAAAGAATAACTATAGTATTTTGCCGGAGTCCGAGTTCATCGAGCGCATTGAGCAAATGACCTATTTGTGCATCGGTATAGCTTACACAGGCATGGTACCCATGTCGCAAACGGTTGGCCAGCGTATCGGGCAAAGGGCCTGTCGGAGGAATTCCATGGTAGTTTCTCAATTCGCCGAAATTGTGCATGGCAGCATCCGGCGCGTTTTCAGGTTTAAATGGATTATCCGCCAGCCCAATATCAGCTGGATCGTATAAATCCCAATATTTTTTAGGCGCATTAAAAGGAAGATGAGGTTTAAAAAATCCCACGGCCAGAAAAAAAGGCTGGTCCTTCTCTTTCAGTTTTTGCAGATCACGGATGGTTTTAACTGCAATTTTCCCATCAAAATAGGCCGAATCCGGCACATCAGCGATTTCCCATGAAGGCCCTCTTTTTATGGAGTCATCCAATGCAAGATTTTCAGGCAGGAGGTAATCACGCCATGAAGTGCCCTGGGGTCGGGGACGCCACTCTTCATCCCATACGCCTTCACAATCACCTTGATGATGGGCTACCTTGCCGTTACTTATGGTGTAATAACCATGGTTTTTGAAATGCATGGGAAGGGTAATTATACCGGGAGCATCTTTATCGACCCAGGTGTCGTATCCTAAAAAGCGTTCACGGGTAGGTCTAAGTCCGGTGAGGATGCTCGCCCTTGATGCCCCGCAAACGGGCACATTGCAATATGCACGGGTAAAAGTGGTGCCTTCCCGTGCCAACCGATCAATATGTGGCGATTGAATACGTGTTTTTCCATAAGCATTCAACTCCGGACGAAGATCGTCAACGGCAATAAAAAGCACATTGAATGGCTTCTGCTCCTTTTGATTGCACTGAATACATAAAAAAAGCAAAATTAACAGGCCGAGATTACGCATCAATTCTAAAAATTTTTGGGTTTATTCAAAGCAAAATATCAATTTCCTCAAACATTTGCAAACTGTGCTATTCCTTATTTATCCTTATATCACCAAAAAACAACTAACTGGTTTATGGCGAAAGATTTTTCTGCAAAGGAATTCTTTCTAATGATCTTTACATGTCTGTGAATAGCCTTTAGGCTTTTAAAGATGGTAATAGATGTATATTACAATAATTATCCAGATTGAGTTAAAATGAGATACTTAATACATGTGTGGTGCCTTATACCAATAATGATGTTGGCGGGTTGTTCCCAGGGCGATAAAGATTCCACCAAACAAGCAGCACAAACCGAAGGATTTGTAAAAGATAAAAATACGGTATTATTGTGGCTTTTTGATGAAGAGGCCTATCCAAACGCTACCATTACCGATGCCAGTGTATATGAAATCGCCGATCTTTGGCTGACATCAGCTCAATTGACTAAAGGCAAATATGGCAATGCGTTGGTTTCAACAGATGGTCTTAATGTAATGTATGCGGCATATCCCGGACAAGGATCACTTAAGCCAAGACAGCCTGATGGTGAGCCTACAGGATTGTGGGGTCCGACCTACACTCCGGAAAATCTCCTCCAGGCGTTGGCAAATTCAGAATTAACCATCGAGTTTTGGCTGGATGTAGCAAAGGTACCACAGGAAACTGCTTGCATCGTGGATATGGGCAGGGGTTTTGAACCCGGTTTCTCTATTTTTATATCCGATCGGGGCAAAAAACTTACGGTTAGCAATCCCTACAGGGCCTTGAAAACCGAATTTGATTTACCGGATGCCTTGTACAATACAGCCGGTTTCGTGCATCTGGCCATCAGCACCAATGATAAAGGAAAAGGGTGGTTGTTTTTTAATGGGAAGCAGACTTCCCCGGCCATTAGTTCAGAAACCGAAAAAGTTTCAATCCCTCCCATTGAAAGTCCCAGAGAAAATTTTGAAGATGGACGCGGGTGGCCGGAATTAAGTGTGGAGCAAAGAAAAATGAAAAGGTTCAATGTGGCCCTGCTGCAAGATCGTAAAGCAAAACAAAAACTTTCAGGCGCTTTGGATGAATTGAGGATCTCTGACCTTATTCGCTTTGGAAAGGAAGGGTTTGTGCCCGGCACCTATTCAAGAAATCATTCAGCATTTGCCTGGAAAAAACCGACACCCACGGGTCCGCCTTTGCTGCTTTCAACCGAAGTATTGCACAATTATGATCCGATAGAGAATCCCCTTTTATTTGGCAAAAGAAAACATTTATTTGTCGATGATAAAATACTGGAAGCAGGCAGCATTCAAAATGCCGGGGTCGTGATCAAACCTGTAAGTATTGAAAAAGCTGAAAAAACCAATATAGAAAAGGTAAACGGCGAGTGGCGGATTACCTTTGCGCAGGATGGAGAACGAAAAATGGGCATTGCCACCGCCAACTACAATTCTTCACTGGGTCTGGTATACTATTATGAAACTCAGGATGGAATTCATTTTGAAGGTAAACCGGTAAATATGGTCAATTACCCAATGGGAGGTGACTTATTCATTGACAATAGTCCTGAAGCGCTTGAAAATGGTACACGCTTCAAGATGACGGCATATGTTTCAGCGCGGGGAATTTATATGTATACATCGCCAGATGCCTTGCATTGGCAAAGAAATGAAACATCTGTTTTACCATTGCTCTCAGGGGGAAGCGCTGAGTCTTTTTACGATGATCAGCAAGGGCATTATGTTACCTATCTGAAAAGGGATGCAAGTTTTGATAACCCCGAAGCCATCAATCCGGGAAAACGAGTATCTGTACGATTCGAAACCCGCGATCCTTATCGCGTATGGCCTTTTAAAAAAATGGCTGAGCCTTATTTTGAATATTCCCCCTTCCCGGTTGTAACCGGTGAAGGCGATACACAATTTATTTTGCCACACGGTGCTCCGGGATATGAACAGGTTTATCGCACAAGGGTAATTAAATATCCTTTTGCCCCTGATACCTACCTGTCATTCCCATGGATTTACCAAAGTAATTCAGACGATCGCAATGTGGCCATCGCCCACAGTCGTGATGGCAATGACTGGCACATCATCACAGATCCGTACTTCGTGGATAAGGGTAAGGCAAGGGAGGTGATTTCCTGTCAGGGATTGCATCGTCATGGGGATGAATTGTGGCAGTATCTTGAATTTGGCGGCGCCCACGGCCGTGGAGAACGCGAATGGTATCGGGTCAGGATCCGGCTTGATGGTTTTTTTGCACTTAAAAGTGATGGACCAGGAGGGAAAGTTACCACCAAAACACTCATCACCGATGGCGATAAACTTCAGGTAAATTATATCGCCGCGGGTGGTGGCAGCCTTTCTGTTGAAATTCTCGATGAAAAAGGTAGTGTAATTCCTGGCTTTTCTGAAGAAGATTGTAAACCATTGAAAGGTGATGATATAGCCGGGGAAGTACAATGGAGAAATGCCAGGTTCGACAGCCTCAAAGGCAAAAAAATTAAGCTGCGTTTTGCTATGAATAATACAGAAATCTATGCTTTTGAAATATTATAGCCACCTCCTAAAGGCAAAGATTTCATCAGCAGGGATTGCGGCCGGCACAAAACGAATATGGCTGTTATGCTTAGTTGCCGGCATATTCGCCTGCTCCGGCAATCAAAACACTGAAGACAGTTCAACTTCTTTTATCAGGGATAAACACACCGTAATTCTCTGGCTTTTCGATGAAGACCCTTATCCAAATGCAGTGATAACAGATGCCAGCCCTTATGAATTATCGGATTTGTTTTTAATTTCCGGTAAGTTAACAGAAGGAAAGTTTGGCAATGCCCTCATTTCCTCTGAAAACTTTAATGTAATGTTTGCCAACTACCCCGGTCAAAGTGCGCTGCAGCCACGAAAGCCCGATGGTGTGCCCACCGGTATGTGGGGTCCTACGTATATGCCTGAAGGCTTGCTTCGCACGCTTGCTGAAAAGGATATCACTTTCGAGTGTTGGTTAAAACCCGACCAGCGGCCTGAAAGGGAAGTATATATTGCCGACATCGGCTTGGGCTACAGGGATGGACTTTCTTTAAGAATAAAAGAAGCTGGTAAAACCCTTGAAGTCAGAAACCATTACAAAGGTCATAAGTATTTGTTTTTATTGCCTGATGAATTTTACCATCCTGATCAATTTGTACATATGGCCATTGAGATGGATCATGCCGGAAAGGGCAGCTTGTATATCGATGGCCGGGAAACATCTAAAGCTAAAGCTTTGGCCCTTGCGACCACTGTATTGCCTGAATTCATGCCATGGGGAACTTTTTTTGTGCATGACTGGGGCTGGCCTGACCTCTCAGTGGAAGAAAGAAAATCCCTCCGCTTTAATGTGGCGCTTTTACAGGACAGAAAAGCGGATCAGCCTTTCCGGGGTGCATTAGATGAACTTCGAATCTCTGACACACTGAGATTTGCCGGGAAAAACTTCACACCCCAAAGCTATTCCAGAAACCATTCTGCCTTTGCCTTCCGCAAACCAACCCCAACCGGACCACCATTATTATTGTCTGAGAAAGCGCTTGCTAATTATGACCCAATTAACAATCCCTTGCTGTTTGGAAAGCGTAAACATGTATTCATCGATGATAAAATACTGGAAGCTGGTCAAATGCACAATGCAACTATTGTGGCAATGCAATTGAACCTTGAGGATGCTGAAAAAACAGATATCGAAAAGGTTGATGGGGAATGGAGAATTTCCTTTGTACAGGATGGGGATCGAAAACTGGGCATTGCCTCGGCATCCTCTCTGGGCACTGTTTTTCTGTATGAAACACATGATGGCCTGCATTTTAAAGGCCGTCAGGTTGAAATAGTCAAATACCCTATGGGTGGTGATTTGTTTATCGACAACAGTCCGGAAGCCCTTGAAAATGGAACTCGCTTTAAATATACCTCCAGGGTTTATGGAAGAGGCGTGTTTTTGTACACATCCCGAGATGCTGTGCATTGGCAAAGAAATGAAACGGCGCTTCTGCCATTATTATCTGGAGGCAGTGCTGAAACCTTTTATGACGACCAGCAAGGCAAGTACGTAATTTATCTCAGAAGGGATGTAAGCTTTGTGAATCCCGAAGCCTTAAATCCGGGAAAAAGGCATGCCGTTCGTTTTGAAACTGATGATCCATACCGCGTGTGGCCCTTTAAAAAAATGGCAGCGCCTTATTTCGAATATGGTATATATCCGGCAGTTACGGGAGAGGGTGAACCGCAGTTTTTACTTTCAGAAGGAGCGCCAGAATACCCACAGGCTTATCGTACCCGGGTGATCAAATACCCATATGCGCCGGATACCTACCTGGCATTCCCATGGATTTACCATGCTCAATCTGATCATCGTGATGTGGCCCTGGCCCGAAGCCGGGATGGCAACGACTGGGACATTCTGCCTCGGCCATATTATGTTGTAAAAGGAGAGTATAAGGAGGTCCTTTCTTGTCAGGGCCTGCACCGGCAAGGCGATGAATTGTGGCAGTATATGGAATTAGGAGGAAAACACGGCAGAGGAGAAAGGGAATGGTATCGTTTTAAATTGCGACTTGATGGTTTTTTTGCATTGAAAAGCGATGGACCAGAAGGGAAAGTTACCACCAAAACACTCATCACCGATGGTGATAAACTTCAGGTAAATTATTTCGCCGCAGGTAGTGGCGGCCTCTCTGTTGAAATTCTCGATGAAAAAGGCAGCGTAATTCCTGGCTTTTCTGCAGAAGATTGTAAACCATTGAAAGGTGATGATATAGCCGGTGAAGTACAATGGCAAAATGCCAGGTTCGACAGCCTCAAAGGCAAAAAAATTAAGCTGCGTTTTGCTATGGATAATACAGAAATCTATGCTTTTGAAGTGTTGTAATACAGGCGGCCTATTTGGCAATTTGCTTCGATTTAACATTAACCCTGATTTGAAATTATGAAAAATGTCTACCCATTTCTTACCTGGCGCATTGCGCTTTTATACTTAACTGTTTTTACACTTGTTCACTGTACCACACCTTATATGATGGAAAAGCAAATCACTTTTGATCTGGATTACAATCATGATCTCGACAACAACGACAATTTTTCACCAGATGATGCCTGGCTGGTTTATGATACACGTACCCCCGAGGGCGGCATTGCAGTTTCTTCAAAGATCGAAAAGGTTCACCTGGAGAGTGGCAAAAAGGTTGTGCTGTATGAATTGGCAAAGAATCAGCCATGGGGACCTGGCGCCGGGGCTGTGAGTTACAGCCACAACCATAAAATGGTGGTATTCATAAGAGGCCTTATGAATGCGAGAGAAGAATACCCTTATGCACAATGGCGCAGGACAGGCATTATTGTAAATGATGAACGACCGGGCATTCCTGTTTATATGGATGCCCGGGATATACTGCCTCCCTTTACCCCCGGAGCTTTGCGGGGCGGTACCCACCGTCATGAATTTAGCTATGACGGTCAGTGGGTTGGGTATACCTATAATGATGCCATTATGGAAGCCCTGGAACGGCAAAGCGGTCAAAAGAAAAACCTGAGAACCATTGGGGTATCAAAAAAGGGTGTTTCGGTCGAGGTTCCAACTGATGAAAGTGGTGAAAACAATCCGGGTGAATGGTTCAGTGTTCTGGTGGTTCATGTGGTGCCTGAACCCACACCGGGCTCAGATGAAATTTCCCATGCTGCTGCTGACAGCTGGATTGGCCATCAAGGATATACAAATTCCGAAGGAAAAAAGCAAATCGCCAGGTCATTTCTGGGCACAGTACGCAACCAGGCAGGAAAAGGAGTACAGGAACTGTTTGTGGTGGACATTCCCGCAGATATCCATGAGGAAGGTGAACTTGGGCCACTGGAAGGCACAGAATTAACGATGCCGGCACCTCCGGCAGGAGCTGTTCAAAGAAGACTCACCTATACTGCGGAAATGAAATACCCGGGCTGCAAGGGCATTACCCGCTCCAATGCAGATGGCAGCCTCATTGCTTACCTGGCCTATGACGAGAATGGCATTTTGCAGGTGTTTCTGATCTCTCCGCTGGGAGGAAAGCCTCAGCAACTCACCTGGCATACCAGCGATGTAGGGGGCAGTGTGCGTTGGCATCCAGATGGTGATCGGCTGGTATATGTATGGGACAACAGCATTGTACTTTGCCGGCTGGGTGACGAAGCCTTTGAAAAAAGACATAATCGCCTGACAGATCCGGTCGCAGGAGCGCCTTCAGGCCTTGTTTGGTCACACAATGGCAAAACCCTGGCTTTTAACCGCGATGTTATCAATCCTGTAACCCAGACATCGACCGAGCAAATATTTGTACTGCAGTTTTGATTGGCAAAAATATAGGTAGACAGGTGATATTTCGTTATTGGCTGTGATTAGGACGCGATGAAAATCACTTGGCTTTTTGATTAATTTCAACGTCCTGAATTTACATTTTAGATGCATACTTTTTCAGCAGACCCGAGTTAATCCTTAAAGAGAAAAGTAAAAACAATTTCAGGCAAAACACGAAACTGACGTAGTCCAAACATTGTCCTGTAAGCTATCCGAAAGTTGTTCCCGACCCAACTTTCGGATAGCCTCTTATTTTAAATGAAGCTGATTAACTGATTCAAAAAATCTCGATATTTAGCGAAAAAATCATCAAAAACAAAATTTTTTATCCTAAAATAAAAAAATTTATAACCATTTTTAAGGTCTCCCGTAAATTCATTCGAAATATTACGCAAAAATTCTAATTCAATACTTAACTTCTAAGAGCTATGAAAAAACTCGTTTTTGTAGCAATGGCTACGTTTGCGCTTTCCTCCTGTATGCCTGCGGTAGTACGTCAGGGCGAAGTGGGCGTTAAAAGAAAGGCAGGGGTTCTATCGCAAAAAACCCTCGAACCGGGCATGTATTTTTACAACCCCGTCATCACCCGTATCATCAAATTACCTTATCGCACCGTTAACCTTGAGTTGATACTGAACCTGCCCAGTCAGGAAGGTCTTACCATACAATCTGAGGTTTCCATTTTGTACAACCTTACCGTAGACAAAGTGCCCTACATCGTGGAAAATATTGGAGAAAACTATGAAACAGATTTCATTCTGAATGTCTTCAGGTCTGCTGCTGCGGATGTATGTGCACAGTTCCTGGCCAAGGATATGCACTCTGGCGAAAGGGCCAATATTGAAGCAAGAATCGCAAACCGCATGATGGAACTGATGGGGCACCGTGGATTTACCATAGAAGCCGTCTTACTGAAGAGCATAAGGTTGCCGGCCGATCTGTCAAGGGCCATAGAAGACAAACTACGCGCCGATCAGCAGGCACAGATGATGGAATTTGTATTGCAGCGGGAAAGACGCGAAGCAGAGCGTAAAATGATAGAGGCGGAAGCCGTCCGCGACGCACAGAAAGTTATAGCCGAAGGACTCAACCGCAATGTAATCGAATGGCGTGGCATTGAAGCCCTGCGCGAACTTTCAGCTTCGCCCAATGCCAAAATGATCATCACTGATGGCAAAACACCCTTTATTCTGGGTGGCGAACGTCCTTAAAATTTTCGACCCTGTTTAAAACCGGGCGCATACCGCAGATGTAATCCAGCATATAGCTGGCCGGCAGGTCGATACATAAAAAAATCATACATATATTCATTTTCACCGAAAACCGGATGGAAGAACTACGTCTCAACGATCCGGTGTTTCGGATTTACCAACCATCATTCACTATAACTAACCCGGCAAAATGACAACCATGAAATCCGTTTTCATAAAAAATATACAGAAATTCACGGCTGTTACCTTAATCACCTGTCTGGCAGCGCTGGAAGCCAGGGCGCAATACTTTGGATTCAATAAACCCAAGTACAGGAAATTCGATTTCAGGGTACTGGAATCACCTCACTTCAAATTACACCATTATTTCGATAATGACTCTGTTGCCAACAGCATCGTAAAACTAAGCGAAAAATGGTATGATCATCTCAGTGAAGTCCTCAGGGATACTTTCGACACCCCCAATCCATTGATATTTTACAAGCATCACGCCGATTTTCAGCAGACCGGTGTTATTGATGCCCTTATCGGCGTCGGTACAGCAGGGTTTGCAGAAGGCATTAAAAACCGCATTGTCATGCCCATGCTGGAAACCAATGCACAAACCAGTCATGTACTAGGCCATGAAATTGTGCATGCCTTTCAGTTTCATCTGCTGAGAACCGACGAAGGCACCAACCTGGCCAATATGAGAAATATGCCACTCTGGTTTGTTGAAGGAATGGCAGAATACTTGTCGATCGGCAAGGAAGATGCCCACACCGCCATGTGGATGCGCGATGCGGTAATGCATGACGACATCCCAAGCCTTAGGGATATGACCATAAACATGCGATATTTCCCCTATCGTTTCGGCCATGCCTTCTGGGCTTTCTTTGCCGGCATGTGGGGTGAGGATAAAATCAGAGATCTATTTATACTTGCATCCATCCATGGCTATGAAAAAGCCCTGGAAAGCCTTACAGGTTTTAATGCCGAACAAATCTCTAATATTTGGCACAATAAACTGCGGGAAGATTATACACCCCTGCTTGAAAATACAACAGCCCCTTTTGGCAAATTTCTCTTTGAAAGAGAAGCCACTGAAGGCATGACTTTTGCACCGGTCGTCAGTCACAATGGTGAGTACATGGTTTTTGCCTCTGAGAAAGACCTGCTTTCCATAGAGTTGTACCTTGCCAATGCCAAAACCGGTGAAATAATCCGTAAAATATCTTCCGGCGTACATCAGTCGCATATCGACGATTTTAATTTCATCGATGCCGTCGGCGCCTTTTCACCAGATAACCGATTATTTGCTTTTCCCGTTTTCAGTAAGGGACGAAGCATACTCTTAGTCGTTAATACTAAAACCGGCAGGGTCGAACGAGAAATTGATGTGCCCGGTTTAGAGACCTTCAACAGCATAGACTGGTCTCCCGATGGTCGTTTTATGGTTTTCTCAGCCATAACCAGCGATGGTGAATACGGCAATCTTATGTTGTACGACTATCGGAGAAACCGCACTGAGCAACTTACCAGAGGTCCCTTTTCAGATATACAACCATCCTGGTCACCCGATGGCAGAACCATTGCCTTCGCTTCAAATCGCGGAGATGATACAGATTTTGACAATTTTGAATTTGGCACTTTCCGCATCTGCTTTATGGACATCTTTACACGCCGGATTGAAGTGCTGGACCTGTTTCCAGGTACAGACAATATGAATCCCAAATTCTCTCCCGACGGGCATCAGTTGTATTTCCTTTCAGAGGCAGACGGATTCAGAAACCTTTATCGCTATAGTATGGTAAGTGGCAAAACCTGGCAAATAACGCGATTTTTTACCGGAATCAGTGGCATTACAAAGTTTTCACCAGCACTCAGCGTTGCCTGGCAAACCGGAGAAGTAGTATTTTCGGTCTTTGACAGAAAGCGATATAAAATATATACCAACGATGAGATGGAACTAGACTGGCACGCTCGTCTGGTGGATCCCCATTTTATTGACCAACGTGCAGCCAGGTTGCCTCCTTTAAGGCAGTTTACGCCCGAAATTAGAGAAAGGCGGGTGCGGCTTCAGCCCATTTCTGAAAGAATAATGCAGAGGGGATTCGACAGCCTCGATTATCAGCCCCGCTTCAGGTTAACCAATATAAGTGCCTCATCTATGGGATTGGGCACCAACCATCTGGGCTCCGCAATGAGTGGAGGCATCAACCTGATGTTTACCGACATGCTCAACGACCATCAGATCATAACCGGGGCGCAGATAAGTGGAACGATTGCAGATTTTGCGGGATATGCAGCCTATCTCAACCGAAAAAGGCCTTTACATTGGGGCGTATCATTGAGCCACATGCCCTTTGTTACCTCTTTTGGTGTAAGGAGCATAGAAAGAATAAATATCAATGACACAACTTCGGTGCTTGCACTTAATGCTGCCACGGTAGTACAACGCACTTTTCAGCAGCAGCTGGCTTTATTTTCACATCTTCCGTTTTCAAAGCATTTGCGCCTTGAAGGAAACATAAACGTTTCAAGGTTTTCCTTCAACAGAACCATAAACAATAATTTCTTCGTCAACGGAAATCTGGTGGAACAAAGTAGTGGCAGAATAGCCGCACCCGATGATCTCTACGCCGGACAGCTAAGCCTGGCTCTTGTGAATGACCGCACATTTTTCGGGCTCTTATCACCTTTACGCGGTCAGCGATACCGATTTCAGATTGAGCAGAACTTTGGAGCTGCCAACCTAACGGGCATCCTGGCTGACTACAGAAAATATCATCATCTAAGGCCTTTCAGTCTGAGTTACAGAGCCTTTTATTATGGGAGGTATGGAAGAGATGCTGATGCTTTGAACCCCTTGATTGTGGGTAATGATTTCTTTGTCAGGGGTTACAATATCAACTCATTTATTAACAGACCTTGCTTTAGCCCTGAATGTATAACTCCGGGGCAATTGGCAGGTACACATATGGCGGTATGGAACACCGAATTACGACTTCCATTTTCAGGACCGCCACGATTGGCTGTACTGCCTTCAAGGATTTTGTTTTCAGACCTGGTTTTGTTTGCTGATGCCGGTATGGCCTGGAATGATTTCGACACCATTGACTTGCGCTGGGGCCCCCAAGCCGGCAGGCGATCACCTGTGGTCAGCACCGGAGTTGCATTGCGGTTAAACTTGCTGGCTTTTGCTATTTTGGAGCCCTATTTTGCGGTGCCTTTTCAAAGATTTACCAGACCCACGGGGGTATTCGGACTGTTTATTTCAGCCGGCGGTTTCTAAACCTGGTCATTCCATATTCCTAAAGTAAAGGAATATAGAATGATTTAATATATTTTGAACAATTCGACTATTGCCGCAGGCGTTATGCTTATAACCCACTGCGGCAATTTTCGTATTAATTACTGGCATATATCGTTCATTGAGGTTTTTTTCATTTTAAAGGATACGGATATGAAAAAGTTAATATTTGTATTCAACACCGAGGCCCGCTTGCCCTTTACCGGTCCAAAACGCCTGGCACAGTTAAAGTCTAATATGATCTTTTCTGACCTGGTCTGGTTTGCAGATGCCGGGATGGCCTGGTATGATCTTGAAACTGTACGATTGCGCTGGACACCCGCTCCTCAGTTGAGATCACCTGCTGTGAGTACAGGTTTTTCCCTGAGAATCAATCTCTTTGGACTGGCTATTCTGGAACCCTACATCGCAATGCCATTTCAGAGATTTACTCAACCCACAAGTGTTTTCGGATTGTTTTTATCTTCCGGGGGTTGGTGAGTGCATGCATGAAGGTAAATAATTCACTCTATACCAATAACTTTGTTGTAAAAAAAGCATACTTTTACTCCATGCATTTTACCCGTAAGCGTATAAAACACCTTTTTAAAGACCGGTTCGGATTTATGATGTGGAAGGTGAAAAAGGGTCCGCTAAAAGGAAAAAAATGGTCCATTGTTTCTGGTCTAAAATTCCTGAATGGCAGATTTGAACCCTATAAGACCAAGGCCTTCTTGCAAATGATCAACAAAAATGATGTATTTTTTGACATTGGTGGTCATATTGGCTATTTCTCATCGATGGCATCTGAAGTAATGTCTGATAAAGGTAAAGTAATTGCCTTTGAACCTCGTCCTATGAATGCCCGGTTTTTCAGAAGACATATTAAAATCAATACAATCGACAATGTTACTCTTTATCAGGCTGCTGTTGGAAAGGAAGAAACCAAGGCTTCTTTTGATACAAATCAAGGCACTGCCACAGGTAAACTTGACCCATATGGAGATATCACGGTTAGTGTTGTTTGCATAGATGACATGGTTGCCCGTAAAGAATTACCGGCACCTGATTTTATAAAAATCGATGTGGAAGGCGGAGAAGAAGATGTATTAAAAGGTTGTGTACAAACCATTGAAAAGTACAAACCCAAATTGCTCCTGGCAACGCATTCTGATGCTTTATTTAAAAATTGCACCGAATGGCTTGAAGCACGGGGCTACCAGTATCGCGTACTTAATCGCGATGGTATAAAGGGTGATACTGAGATCATGGCCTGGCACAACACCCCGGTCTGAAAGATGTTTACTGGGTAACCAGTTCAGATCCCATGTAATATTCAATCATCCCCCCATTGAGTAATTGATCGTGCAGAATGTAAGGATTTCCATAGGCCTTACCATTTAACAAAATATTCTGAACGTAAATGTTTTCTTCAGACAGGTTCTGCGCGTGTATGATAAATTTATTTCCTTTTGGTAAGTCTATTTCAATATATGGAAAAAAAGGTTTACCCAGGTCATAGCCTCCACCGGCAGGGTTTACCGGATACATTCCCAGGGCTGAAAAAACAAACCAGGCCGACATCTGTCCACAATCTTCATTACCACTGAGGCCCGCAGGGCTGTCATTGTACATCTCAAGCATAATGCGGTTTACCGTTTTTTGCGCCTTCCATCGCTCTCCGGCATAGTTGTATAGATAGGCAATATGGTGGCTGGGCTCATTGCCGTGTATATATTGGCCGATAAAACCACTTACATCGAGTGCGGCATCCACACCCACATCCTGGGGAAGGATAAACAGACTGTCAAGCATTTTAACAAATACTTCACTACCGCCCATTTCTTCCATAAGACCCTCCACATCATGAGGGACGTACCAGGTATATTGCCAGGCATTGCCTTCAGTATAATCATTTTCATACGATGCATCAAAAGGGTCAAAAGGTTCTTTCCAATTTCCTTTGCTGTCTTTGGGTTGCATTAATTTATTATCGGGATGCAGTAAATTTTTATAAGCCATTGCCCTTTGCATGTAATACTGGTGCTCACCTTCTTTGCCTAACAGCAATGCCATTTGCGCAATACACCAGTCATCGTATGCGTACTCAAGGGTGGTAGAAACCGAATTTTTTGCCTTATCATAGGGTATATAGCCATATTTCCTGTACAAAGGCGAATTTCTGATTTCCTGAGAAGCGCTATTTTTCATGGCATCAAAAATTTCTTTCGGGTCGGCATCTCCGGTGAGATTTTTAATATAGGCATCCAGCAATACTGGTACGGCGTGATAGCCGATCATGGTATTTGTCTCATTGGCCCACAATGGCCAAACGGGTAACAAACCTGTTTGGCGGTAATGTGATAGCAACGATTGTACAAAATCTGGCACCCTTTGCTGTTGAATGATGGTAAACAATGGATGTGCCGCCCTGAATGTATCCCATAGTGAAAAAGTAGAGTACTGATTATATCCTTTGGCTGTGTGAATTTTTTGGTCAGCTCCACGGTATCTGCCGTCTGCATCACTCAGCAATGAAGGCGATATACAGGCATGATATATGGCTGTATAAAAAGTTCTGAGTAAAGCAGTATCCTGTGATTTAACCTTAACTTTAGACAAAACCTGTTCCCATGCATCTGAGGCTTCTTCCCGAACGGAAATAAAGGAGCGGCTTCCGATTTCCTTATCAAGGTTGTTTCTGGCGCCCTGAGTATCTACAGATGAAATACCCACCTTTACAAACAAGGGTTCGTTTAAGGAGCCAAAATCTATAATGGCCTTGGCTCCGGTTCCTTCTGTACCTTCAACGGTCAACTCCCGCCGATCTGAATAAACCTGGTTATTTCCATCGATAAGATAAAAGTTATTGATACGGCTTGAAAATTCCGCAGAAAAGTATACCCACTGATTTTCTGCCCAACCTGTAGAATACCGGTATCCTTCAATGCGGTTGGCCGTAATCTGCCGTATCCAGGTCGCAAGTGGCTTATCTCTGTTTTGATGAAAAGCCAGATCAAGCATAAGCTGTACTGCCTCATCCTGGGGGTATTCATACATATGGTATCCGCATCGGTCGGTTACAGTAAAAGAAGCTTTAATACCAGAGCTAAGCTTTACTGCGTAATAGCCAGGTTCAGCCTTTTCATCGTCATGACTGAAGTTGACATAGTATTGAGAAGGTTCCCTGAAGCTTTCAGGCTCAAAAGTCCCAGCCAGGGGCAAAAAAGAAATATCGAGCATATCGCCGACGCCCGTACCACTGAGGTGTGTATGGCTGAATCCGGCAATAATATTGGAGCTGTAATGGTACCCCGATGACCAATCCCAGCCACTCACCGGATTATCAGGGCTTAGCTGCACCATGCCAAAAGGCCTGACTGCTCCTGGAAAAGTATGGCCATGGGCATCGGTACCAATAATAGGATCAACAAATAAACCCCATTTTTCCAGGGTCTCCAGCCGCAAACCCTTATCATAGCTGCAGGCAACTACCAGAAGTATAAGTAACAGAAAAAACAAATGATCCAACCTTTTCATGCCTCAGCGTTCCTGGGGCAGGGTATACATCAAATCCCCTACCCTTATCCTGTTGTTCTTTAAAACCTTAAAGTTAGGATGTTTTTTATTTTTTTGTTGCAAGGTAATGAGGGCGGTAAAATCTTTTCCCGTAAAACAGTCGATTACATGAGCATATTCGTATTTTTCTCCATAATATTGAATACCGGGATTATGCTGGGAAGTGCTGCCACCATATCGGACTTTATCTTTTTGAATCTTTACCTGAGGCACATCAAAGGTCAGATTTAGGCTGGCACCATTGGGCGCTGTTAGGGTAAATCCATTTTCATGAATTTGCACATCGTGATATTCCGGCACCGCAAACCGCATTCGGTGACCATTTTCAGAACGGTCTTTTAATACTATAACGGCCTCTGCAATATCAGGACGGCTGTAATCAACCCGCAGGTAGCGATGATGATTTTTGGTGCCGACCGAGCTGCCTTCTCCCATTGCCCAGCCCGAACCACTATCGTCATTGTTAAAATGAAAATCGCGTAAAATGCCCACAGATTTCTTTTCACCTTTCATGCCGGCAGGGTCTCCTTCGGGAAATAAGTGGCTCTGACCTGCCACTTCACCCGTTCTGCCAGCGCCGATAATCCAGGCTGCATCGAGACCGATCAGACGAAATGCATTCGTATCATGCCCGCTGTGTCCCCTCACCCTCCGCGCAGTGGCTGAATAGGTGGCAACTATATCATTTTGATCCTGAAAGCGATTGCGAAAAATGGCAATACCCTGCTCCGGATCATGGTAATTGAGCCATCCAGGCTTTACCGGATTGATGGCTACGATGTCTTTGGGGGTAAAAATAAGCCAGTATAATAAATTGTTAACACCCAGGTCGTCTTTCATCAGGTAATCAGATACCCACTTTATATATGGGTGTTGGGCTTCGGGGAATAAGTCAAATGCCAGGCTGAGAACATGCATTGGTTTTCCACCTAGATTATCATCAGATAAATCGGCCTTGGTATTTTCGCTGGAAGAGGTGTAGGAAGTAGCCAGGCCATGTATTGAATTGCGTAGTTTTGGCGCAAAATTAAATAATGAAAAGCTTGCCAAATGGTTTTTCAGGGCAACCAGGGCCAGGCCGCTAAAGCTGTAGCCATAGGCGAAATAGCCCAGACTTTCAGCGTTCCATCCGTTGCTGAAAAAATTCTGCTCTATATGCTCTTCAAGTCGGTTGGTGGCATCCCACAGAAAGGGCTTAAGCAATTTTTGGCTTTTGTGATCGATCGCCAGATTGGCTACAATTACGGCGCCAAAGCGCACCCCCATCCAATTGCTGGCGATGCTGTAATTGGCTTCTGTACCCATATTGGAATTGGTTGCCACCATCACATCATATAAAGCCTCATTTAATTTATGTCGCTGTTGCTCATTCCAGGCTGTATAACAAAAATCATAGGCTATGGCCGTACGCATCAGCAAAGCTGCCCGTGTCAGACCCCTGGAGACAGGGTTTCTGAAATATACCGTATCATTAAGAACAATGTCAACAGCCTGATAGCTTTTTTCTGCCCAGGCAGCATCTCCGGTAAGCAAATACAAACCTGCCAGATCAGCAGCGAGCTCTACAATATCATACAGTTTATCCCTTTCCTGTAACAGATGTTGTCTTTCATTGCAGGAAGCCTTTAAATCTTCCAGCTTATTGTTAAAGGGCGCCACTTTCATTTTCTCCCTCAGGGCTGGTACTTCATCAGCCTTTACCAGCACACGTGGATGAAGTGGTAAATTTTCATTCAATACTTTAGCACGCCCTTGCAGGGCAAAGCATAGCAACAAGTACCCCAGGGCTGTCGCCTTGCGAAACCAATCATTCATTTTCATTTTAATTTAAGCGTATATTGAAATGGAAATTTCACGAATTTTTTCCTTTTCATCTGCATTTCAAGGAAAAAAATGAAGCTGAAAAAGCAAATTCACTGAAAATGAGTAAAATAATTAAGGTTCACCTAAGTTAGCTTTTTCATATAAAACTGCATGGTTTTAGTCGTTTCAGCATCTTGTAAAACATCTTTCCATGCAAATTGGGTGATTAGTCCTTCCGCTTTAAAGAAACCCTGTTTTGACCAGTATTCACTTAGATCCCTGTAACCCGGGGGCTTAAACTGATGGGTGTCGGGCCTCACTACAGCGCAAAATGCAAGATGACGAATGCCGCCTATGCGTCGCGCAAATGCTTCACGATGTTTAAAAAATTCTTTGCCAATCCCCAGGTTTCGGTACGGGGTTAAAACGACCGACTCAGCAAAATAGAAAACTTCATGGGGATCAAAGCCAAATCGCTGAAAGGGTTTTTTAAAAGCCTCCACTTCTTCGGAAGCCCTTATGGAGGTGGTCGCAGCTACATACCTGCCAAGTTCCACATCACGCACCAAAACAGCAAAAGAATCCTCTGCCTGAAAATAGGTTTTAAGGTAATCCTGTTCATAGTCCAGGGATCCGTCGTATAAATAGGGATACTCCCTGAAAACCTCTATGCGCAAACTTGCGAGCCTTTTTTTGTAGGGCTCAATTTCTGGACCTCTGAGCGGTATAAATTCAAGTTGCATGATGAATTGTGTTAGCGGTGGTTGGGCTTCGTCTGTATTCGTCAGTCGTTCTTTTTGATTTAGTTTTCTATTTTCTACAAGTCCTGCTGTCTGCGGAAATGAAATTGTCAACCGTGAATAATCGTCAGCGGACATACCTTTCTAATTGATATCGATATTGTTGAAGTGTCGAATTACTTGTTTCCTTACTTTAGCCATTTCTGATTTGGAATAGTTGTCTGTTTTATTTGCATCCTGACATAAAACATAATTGGGCAAAGTGCATGCAATAATAATTGTACCGATAAGTTGATTAGCTCTCATATCTTGTTTTGTCAATATAAAATGTCTCTGTCCACTTGTCTCCCCTAATTGCTGCCAACACATTTATAAAATCCAGTCGGGAAAATCAGGTATGTTAAGGATTTTCATCTTTCCATTCATTCTTAAAATCGACCCAGTACTGTGCAACGGTTTCCTTTAACTCTTTTCGAAGCAGCAAAATTCCTATCAGGTTGGGCAGGGTCATTAAGGCTATGGCTATACCGGAGAAAGTCCAGATAATGGTAGTATCTGTAAATGCAGCGATAAAAAAGCCTGCCACATAGGCAAAGCGATACCAGATAACCGATTTGCTTCCAAACAGGAAAATCATGGCACGGTCGCCATAGTAAGACCAGGATATAGATGTACTAAAAGCAAAAAGAAGCAGTCCTAAAGAAATAATATATTTTCCAAAATCGCCTACGATGCTTTTGGTAAAAGCTACGGCAGTTAGGGGGGCGCTATGCAAAAGTGACAGCCCTTCCATCTTAAGGGTCCCCCCCTGGTCATCGAGCCTTCCCTTGCGAACGTTTATGGTACCACTATAAGGTTCGATGCCTGTAAAAACCCTCACTTCCTCAGCTACAGAGCGGGCATGAAGCAGGGTATAGTCACCCAATAGTAAAATACCATTATTAACCTCAATACCCCCTGTGAATAAGGGTAGTTTCTTCTGACTGCTGAGGTGGGCATACAATTTTTTTACATCCTGTTCGCGGGTTTCACTGTAATTCCCCTCCAAGACCTCCAGATCGGCCAATTGAAATACATTCTCATGCTTTTCATTCCAAACACCAGAAGACAACAAGACAACACCTGTAAGAAAACAAATGACAATGGTATCGATGAAAGGTTCTAAAATGGCGACCATTCCTTCTGAAACCGGTTCATGTGCTTTTGCCGATGCGTGGGCAATGGGAGCAGATCCCTGACCCGCTTCATTGCTGAACAGACCTCGGTTAACACCTCTGTTGAAGGCAAAAATAAACCCGGCGCCCAAAAATCCACCGGCTGCTGCGGTACCACTAAAGACATCGGCAAACACAGAAACGATCGAAGGAATAACCTGATCATAATTATAACTCAAAACTAAAATAGCACCGATAAAATAGATGATGGCCATAGCCGGTACCAATTTTTCAGTTACTTTGGCAATGCGACGTATTCCCCCTATGATGACCAGCGCCAACAGCACCGAAAGCACAGCTCCCACCAGCACCTTATTCAATCCGAAGGTAGAAAACATACTGCTGGCAATGGTATTGATCTGTGGCATGGATCCTGTGCCAAAAGATGAAATTACCGTAGCAACTGCGAAAACTATTGCCATCCATTTCAGATTGAGCTTTATGCCAAATAACTGGAAATTTGCCTTCTTCATATAGTACATCGGACCTCCAGCCATGGTGCCATCAGTTGTTTTTTCGCGGTACTTATGAGAGAGGGTAACTTCAACAAACTTGGTGGTCATCCCGAGAAAAGCAGTTACTATCATCCAAAACAGGGCAGCCGGACCACCCAGATGTATTGCCAAAGCCACGCCCGCAATATTTCCGGTACCAACCGTGCCAGAAAGCGCAGTGGCCAGTGCCTGAAAATGGGTAGTATCACCTTCATCTGTATCTCTATCATACTTACCCCGAACAATTTTTAAGGCATGTTTAAAGTATCGGATCTGAGGGAACCCCATATATAAGGTAAAAAACAAACCGGTTCCCAACAAAAGTAAAACAAACCAAAAAGACCCACCGATTTGCTGATCTATAAGCTCCAGATATTGATTTAAGGTGTACATATATAAAGGTATGATTGCGGCTTTACAAAACAGCCTCTAAGGTAAGCTGCTTTATTTAATGTGTATCATTACGCGGCAATAAAATCAAAAGCACAAAAAATACCAAAGCCTTTACAAGCTTATTAAGGATGACGAGTGCCTTTAAATATCATGCGGTTTCTGTGTCAAGATTGGACACACAATTGTTCGATACCGGGCGTTCCATCCATTAAAATTTACTTAACATGCTGTTAATCTGGCACGTTAAAAAAATGGCAAATATTTTGATTGTAGAATGAAAAAACCTAATCAGATGAAAACGCTATTATTGATATTCCTGTGCATCTTTTTGATGTTTTTCTGCTGGCCAGTGGCATTGGGCATGTTTTTCCTTTTTCCTCTGGTGTGGCTTATATTGCTTCCTTTTGGCATTTTAGGCCTGACCTTTGCAGCCCTTATTAAGGCGGTTATTTTTATTGTACTCATCCCCTTTAAATTAATAGGGTTGGCCTGAGTTTTATAAACGCACATTTTAACAACTCCTGGCAAAACTTTATTGCCCTTACTTTGCTCACGCGCTTAGTAAAAACGCACCTAAGGGTGTATTATCTTTCTGATAATCAGCCCCTATGCAAAAAAATATAAGTTAAATGTTTGAGTTATTCATCAAAAAGATCCGGAAGTTCAAAGCCAAAAGTTGACCAAGCCTGAAATCCCGGATAACACAACGAATCAGAATTGATATTTTTATACCTGGAACTAATCTTCGGCTATGTTAATGATCACGTTTTCCATATGAAACCCCTCTACGCCCTGTAGAAAATTATCATGCTTTACCTGATTGAAGGTGCTGTTGAGTATACGGATGTTTTCTACCGGACGATCTTCATCTCCTTTGATAAATACGGCATAATCCGATTTTTCACTCGTCATATTCTCTACCACTACATTGCGAATGTTACAATGGTTATCACCTCTTTCGTTGTCGTAAAATAAATCGAAGTGAATAGCCGCTTCTTTGACTTGCCCGATGCGGATATTTCGTAAATAAATATTTTCAATGTTTCCTCCACGATTTGAGTTGGACTTAACCCTGAGCGCCCTGTCAAGTCGCGGGCTGTTCATATCACAATCTTCTGCAAATACATTTCGTACGTCTCCACTGATTTCACTACCCATTACCACACCACCATGTCCGTCTTTCATTTCACAACCTCTGATTATTATATTTTCACTTGGTACCGACAGACGACGGCCATCGTGATCCCGTCCTGATTTAATGGCTATACAATCATCACCGGTATCAAAAAAACAGCCCTCAATAAGTACATTTTTGCAGGATTCTGGATTGCAGCCATCGTTGTTTGGGCCGTGGCTGATCACACGTACACTCCGTATGGTTACATTTTCGCATAAAGTAGGGTGAATCACCCACATAGGCGAATGGATAATGGTGACCCCGCTGATCAGCACATTTCGGCAGCGATAAGGTTGCACAAAGTTAGGTCGGAGGTAATGCCCTTCACCGAATATCCTATCTTCGACAGGCACATTATCGGCTGCCAGTTGCCGGTGAGCGGATATGGCTTCAGACTGAGACGGCATACTTTCATCCCAATGTATACCGAGCAACGCATTTTTGCTCCATTTACCTTTCCAGGGCCACCAATGCAAGGGATCGGCCTGACCGTTTAGTATCCCCTTGCCGGTGATGGCTATGTTTTCCTGCTCGAAGGCATAGACCATTGGTGAATAGTTCATAAGCTCCACCCCTTCAAAGCGGGTAAAGACAAGCGGCAAATAGTCGTCGGGATTCTGGCTAAACAGCAATTCGGCGCCTTCACTTATGTGCAAATTAACATTGCTCTTCAGGTGAACCGGTCCGGTAAGAAATTTTCCCGGCGGCACAAGCACCCTGCCACCACCCGCATCATGACAGGCATCAATGGCTGCGGCAATGGCAGTGGTACTGAGTACTTCTCCCCCTTCAACAGCACCAAAATCGGTAATAAGAAAGTCTTTATCGGGAAACACAGGCGCTTGAATTTTTTGCAATATGTCTTCTACCCCGTTCCATGGGTCGTCTATAACTTTTTTTGTACAGGCACCCAAAACAATGGCACCCAATAAAATCAGATGCATGCCAGAGAAAGTTGTATATCGAAATGCTTTCATAGTTACATTTAATATCGTTTTTTATACTTAAAATACTTCACTTTACAGGTGAGAACCTAAACCAGTCTACATCTGCGAAACCCGCATCATTGCTTGTGTTTTCGCGTAAAGCAAACAGTCCTACCTTGGCGCCAATCCATTTTCCTGGTTTTGATGAAAAGGGTTCATCAAGTTGTATATATCGTTTTCCATTTTCTGAATAACTGAATTTACAAATGCCTTCTTTGCCGACTTCTACCCTGAGATGCAAGGAAAAATCCTTGAGTCTGGTCAGGAATATTTCTTTCTCTTTTCCCTGGTTTTCAGCATCATTACAAATATTATATGACAGGTATAAGCCGTCTTCTTTTTTTACGATGGCGAGGTAGGCATAATCAAGCCCCATGACAATCAGGCCTACCCTTTCTCCGGTCAGCCGCTCATTGGGTGTAAACTGTAGACGTGTATCTACCCTGAAAGTTTCTGCAGGGAATTTCTGTAAGAGAAGGTTAGGAACAGCCCAGAGGTTTTCTGACCCGGCAGGCCGTTGCTCTGTAAACAATCTAAGCTGCTTTTTGCCGGGATGAATGAATGCCCAGGTGGCTTTGGGATTGCCATGCCATTGCCATTGCAATCCCAATTGGTGAGCTTCAAAATCATCTGAATCTGGCGGCGTCATAATCGGGCTGACCTTATTGACACCTGGTTTTTTATGACGAGGAACCGGTTGGCCTGTTCCCGCATTTTTGAGGTCTTCACCAATCACCGGCCAGTCATTTTTCCAAATCATGGGCTGTAAATGCACTATGCGGCCATATGGGCCCTTATCCTGAAAATGCACGAACCAGTTTTCACCATTGTCGAGTTCTACCCAACCTCCCTGGTGCGGGCCGTTGATTTCGGTATTTCCGCGTGCCAATACTATGCGCTCTTCATAAGGTCCGTAGGGATGCCTGGCACGCATGGCCAGCTGCCAGCCATGTGTTACGCCTCCTGCGGGTGCAAAAATGTAGTAATAACCATTCCGTTTGTAAAACTTACTTCCCTCTACAGTAGGATGCGCATCGTGCCCGTCAAAGACCAGTTTGCCCGCTCCCGTTATCCGGGTACCTTCAAAATTCATAGGTTTTACGACTAAAATGCTTTTTATCCCTGCCCGGCTTCCTGCATAGGCGTGAACGATATAAGCATTTCCATCGTCATCCCAAAGCGGACAAGGATCAATAAGCCCTTTACCACCCTCCACCAATATGGGTTTTTCCCATGGACCTTCAGGTGTTGAGGATTTTACCATATATATGCCAAAGTCGGGATCACCCCAATAGATGTAAAATTCATTATTATGGTATCGCAAGGCCGGTGCCCAGACGCCATTGCCATGCTGCGGTTTTGAAAAATGCTCCTCCGGGATTTGGGTATGCAGTGCATAAGCGATCAGTCGCCAGTTTACCAGGTCTGTACTATGCAGAATTGGCAAACCGGGAATGGCATTAAAAGATGATGCCGTCATATAAAAATCATCCCCTACCCGGCAGATATCCGGATCTGAATAATCGGCATGAATGATCGGATTGCGATAAGTGCCGTCAGATAAATCCGAAAGCCATACACTTGATAGCGGCTGAGCCCACAGCGCCTGATTGTAGGATAAAGCCAAAATAAAAAATACCGCAATTCTTCTATTGAGAAATGTCATAATGTGTTTAGTTTAGTCTGAAAAGGAAAATTTTAAAAAGACCTGCTTTTACCTCCTTAGAATTCTGAAAAATGCAACCCGGCTAATACATACCATATTTAGTTAATTCTGTTATAGGCAAGAATTATCAGGTTTGCACTATGTGATGCACCGGATTAAAAATCAAAACTGCTATTTTGCCTTATCGGCAATCTTCTCATACCATAATGAGGCCAGTATAAAGGGCCCTACACCTTTAGGATCGTTGTCGCGGATGATTTCATTGATATAATATTCATAGGAGCCATCGCGGTATGGATTTCCACCCAACCCTGCTACGCCGCAAACCCTGGTGAGGCTAATGCCACCGTCATCGTCCTCGCGAATAAATTCTTCGAGTATACCCCTATAAGCTTTAAGTCCTGCCTCATGGTGATTTTCTGTGAGATAGCCCATGCTATAGCCTTTCAAAAGAAAATATGTCAACATTGCTGAAACCGATGCCTCCAGGTAGTTGCCTTCTCTGTCGCCCTGGTCGATAACCTGATACCAAACGCCCGTTTCATGTTGATAGCGCATTACGCCATCTGCAATTTTACTGGCAATGGAAATGAGCAAATCTCTGTCTTTATGATTTTTTGGAATAAAATCGAGGGCATCGACCACCGCCATACTAAACCATCCTATGCTTCTTCCCCAGAAATTTTTGGAAAGGCCGCTAAGCGGATCAGCCCATCTTTGCTCCCGGCTTTCATCCCATGCATGATGGTACAAGCCACTTTCACTGCCATAGGCATGCTTGTCTATGAGATAAAATTGATTAATTACATCATCAAAGAGGGTGGGTTCATCAAACTCCGAAGCGTATTGTGCCAGAAACGGAGAGCCCATATATAAACCATCGAGCCACATTTGATGCGGGTACACTTTTTTATGCCAAAAACCGCCTTCAGAGGTTCTGGGGTGCTCACGCATCTGATCTCTCAATTGCTCAAGGGCCAGTTTATACCGCTGATCACCGGTAATTTTATACAATTCGATAAGAAATTTACCACCATTTACCCTGTCGATGTTGTAATCGGATTGTTTATAGGTAAGTATTTCGCCTTCTTCATTGATCATGAAACGGGCAAAATTAAGCACATAGTCCAAAAATCGCTGCTCACCGGAGGACTGATAGAGTTTGAGCATTGAAAGCATAACCAGACCATGAGTATACTCCCATTTGGGTTTTGGATTGAAATCGAGGGTCCATCCTTCAGGATTTCTGCGAATTTCAGAATCGGCCATCCATTTTGAATACAAGATCTCAGGTTCCCCTGAGTTTGAATTGTTGCCGGATGGTGCATTGCATGAAAGCAACAGAAAAAAGCCAGCCAGAAAAAATACCAGGCTTATTATATTTTTTTTCATTGTTGACAGATTTTAAATGTCGCTGCATCTGATGATACAGCGACATTCATTGAGAGGCTTACAAATAACCGTCGTTTTGTGTAAATTCATTTTTATTGGTTACCGCATCAAGCTGCGCCTGAGGTATGGGTCTCAGCATATGGAAAGGCTGAATATTGGGAGCGGCATCCGGATTGTGTGCCCGTACGCGACTCACAAGTTTATCGGTCCTTTTCAAATCAAACCAACGGATTTGTTCCCCGGCAAATTCTCTGGCCCTTTCATCAAGAATCATATCAATATCCAATTGATTGGCAGTGATTTCCATCTGGGTTTCGAAGCCTGGATTTGCAGCCCTGCGCCTAACCGCATTGAAATAATTTACGGCTTCCTGTGTATTGTTTTGATACATTTCTGCTTCAGCCACAGTCAGGTACATTTCAGCCAAACGGATCACAAAGGCATCCCTTCTACCCTGTTGTTGCCCAACGGTATTTCTGGCAGGATCGAGGAATTTTTTGAGTGAAAGATAGCGGTCTCTTACCCTGGGCTCGTTATTTGGTCCATAAGTACGACTTCGGTCAATAACTGTGTAGGGAGATGCGTCTTTTACATTATTGGGGATAAAATATTTTGATGCATATATGGCAGTATCGCCTTGAGCAAAGGTAACAGACTTAGTGGTACCATCAGTAAGGGGCAGATTAAAAGTACCTGGCCTGTTACTGTACCATACGGTCTCAAATGTAGCATGGTATCTGCTGTCGATGTTTTCATCATACAAGTCGAGCAGAAAGGCTGTTGGCATAAAGCGGGCAAAAGGCCTTCCATAGCGAATATCCCTGAGCATGCCCGGAAGCTGATCATAGGTCATGAGGAAAAACAGGTGGCTGTTATTGCCTCCATCTCTGAGCAGAATGTTTGTATTTTCGGGACCTTCCAATTCGCGGTTCAGGATAAGATCAGCTGTAAAATTTACCAGCCATACTATTTCAGGATTTCTGATGTTGTTGATATTCCACAGATCGGCATATTTTGGAACCAGTGAATAATTGTAATTATTGATTACATTTTTCGCAAGTCTTGAAGCCTCGGCATAATTTTTACGTGTGAGGTGCATTCTTGCTGCAAAGGCTTCAGCTGAGGGTTTAATAACCCTGCCATAATCGCTGGAAGTTGTCGGCAAATTGTCTATCGCAAACTGCAGATCTTCAAATATCTGCTGATAAAAACGTTCTACCGGAGTACGGTTGGCCGTAGTCTGTACGGTACTTACTTCTTCGAGAGAAAAGTGTACACCTCCCCAGGTTTCTACGATATGCCATAAATAAAAGGCTCTGAGAAATCGCGTTTCAGCCAGCCTTACGTTCTTCATAGAAGTAGATAAAGGAGAATCAGGAATCCTTCGTACAGCTGCATTAGTGGTATTTAAAGCCGAATACAGCCTGGTCCAATAAAAATTGATGGGATTATTGGCGCCTGACAAGTCAGAATTGTATAGTGCAACCGGCGGGTTTTCCATACCATTACCACGGGTAAAGATATCGGTACCTGTCTCAGTAAGTGCAATACCATTTTCCTTACCATACCAAAATCGCATGGGTGTGTAGCATGAATTAACCAGCGCCTCAATCCCCTCGAGGGTAGCGTAATAGCCATCGGCTGTCAATCCGGTTTTATTGTCTTCACTCAGAAAATCTTCACATGCGCTTACGCTGATCAGAAGGCTGAATAACAGGAGGATATATGATAATTTTTTCATTGTATTTTCATTTAGGATTTAATGGAAATTACAGATCGATGTTGACACCAAATACAAATTGCCTTGTCATGGGAAAACTGAGGTTTCCGCCTCTTTCAGGGTCATATGGGCCCATGTGGCTCCACACAAAATAATTCTTTGCTGTGGTGTAAATTCTGACGCGGTTAAGCGACATGCGATCGGTAACGGCTGTTGGAATATTGTATCCCAGGGTAATATCCCGAACTTTCAGGAATGAACCATCTACATATTGCAAAGTAGAATAGTACCGGGTACTTGCACGGCTGGTGCCGGCGTTGGGCCTTGGATAAGCATTGGTTGGGTTTTCGGGTGTCCAGTAATCGACCATTGGTCCGTTTTCCAAACCGTCGATTTTAAAGGATCCTGCGGCTTCACTGATGATGGTTTGACCAACCCTTGCAAAAAGGAAGAAGGTAAGATCCCAGTTTTTATAGCTCAGTCTGTTGTTGACTCCCAGGTTAAATCTGGGCACATTACTACCGAGAATGGTTCGGTCTTCCGGTGTAATAACGCCATTTCCATCCTGATCCCTCACCCTGATTTCACCTACCAGTTGCTGATTTTCTGCCGCCAGGCTTTCTTCGCCCAATTGCCAGATTCCTATTTTTTCATAATCATAGTAAGATACTATGGGATGGCCCACAAACCAATTGTTGGCCAGATCGCGATCGCCGGTTACCAATTCAACAATTTCTTCCCTGTTGGCGCCAAAGGTAAAATCTGTAGTCCAGCGCAGCCCCTGCGGACGATCGGTATTTATGGTTGATACCAATACCTCAATACCCCGGTTTCTGGTTCTGCCTACATTGTCCCATGATGATGCAAATCCAGAGGTGGTTGGCAATGCTCTTTGCATTAGCAGATCACGTGTATCTTGTTGATAGATATCGATGGCACCCGTTATTCTATTGTTCATTAATCCGAAATCAATCCCAAAGTTGGTGGTACCGGTGGTTTCCCAACTGAGATCAGAGGCCGCAATCAGAGATGGATAAAATCCAAAAGCACCCATTTCGGCTGCACCGCGATCAAAAGCGTATGTACTTTTTGAAAGCCCGCCGAGTGTCTGATAAGGTGATACAGCACTATTACCTGATACCCCATAGCTCAACCTGAATTTCAGTTCTGTCAAGGCATCTACACCACGGAGAAAATCTTCTTCCTTAGCTATCCATGATACAGCGGCTGATGGGAAGAATCCCCATTTATTACCTGGTGCCAAAACCGAGGAACCATCTGCACGCAATACCCCTGTAAACAAATACTTGTTGTTAAACTTATAATTGAATCGGGTAAAAACAGATGCAATTGATGTCTGAATCAATTCACTACCTAAACGGAACCCATCCTGAGTAGCTCCCATATTGTGAAATAACATAGTAGGAGAAAGAACGTCTCTGCCTTCAAGAAAACTATCTTCCCTATTGGTCGCCCAGATACTGGAACCAACAAGCACCTGAAAATCATGCTTGTCAAGGCTTTTGGTATAATTCATAAAGTTTTCCCAGGTTGTCCTTGAAAACATACTATGATTAATCCGCGCAAGACTTTGACCCTGTGGGCCTACTTCTATTGTGTTTGTTGCAGCAAAAAGTCCCCTTCTTGATGTAGTATTATCAACACCAAGTCGGGAGGTAAAGGTAAGGCCCTGTAATATGGTCCAATCCAGACTTATATTGCCAAAAAACCTTCTATTCATTTCATTATCTACAAAATTGCCGGGTATTTCATCATTCAACGGATTCAAAGTAGATGCATCACCAACCGGGAAGGTAAGTACATTACCTTCTTCATCAAAGGCGGGTCCCAGCGGGCTCATTTTATTGGCCTGGTTTAAGGGGTCTCTTCTGCGATCGTGGTCGCGTATGGTATACATCAAATTGGTCGACAATTTAATGTTGTCAGTAAGTTTATAATCTACTGTAAATCTTCCACTGTAGCGATCGAGTTCATCATTGCGCATTAAGCCCTTTTCATTGAAATACTCCAGTGAAAAGTAGTAAGATACACGGTTTGCGCCTCCGGAAATACCTATTTGATGGTTTTGCTGACTGCCCGTGCTCAAAAGTTGCTGCGCCCAGTCGGTGTATATTCCATTGCGGAAATTTTCCAATTGAGTAGGGTTAAATATATTAGCATCATCTGCAGGGCTGTTCCATTCACCTACGGTTCTGCGTGCTTCACGTCGCAAATCCACCCACTCCGGGCCGTCCATAATATGGGCGTAACCGCCGAGGGTTTGCACTCCATAATAGCTGTTTAGTGAGATTTTGGCTTTTCCTTCAGCCCCTTTTTTGGTCGTAATTAAAATTACACCGTTGGCTCCCAAAGTACCATAAATAGCCGTGGAGGCCGCATCTTTCAATACTTCAATAGAGGCTATATCATTGGGGTTTACATCCATCGTTGATCCATAGATTATACCATCCACCAGAATCAGTGGCTGGTTTCCTGCATTCAGCGAACGATTGCCACGAATGGTAAAATTAAGCCCTGCTCCTGCCTGACCACTGGATTTGGTTAGATCCAAACCCGGTACTTTACCTTGCATTACTTCCAGTGCATTGGTAACAGGTATGGCCGTAAGGTCTTCATCACGAATAGAAACCACAGAACCGGTAAGGTCTGATTTTTTAACCGTTCCATAACCGATTACCACTATTTCTTCCAGGGAAGTTACATCCATGGCCAACTCCACATTGATGGAAGTGCGGTTACCCACTCTAATTTCTTCTGTAAGATAACCTACTGAACTGAAAACGAGAATCGTTTCAGGGCCGGGTACATCGATGATGTAATTACCATTGATATCCGTTACTGAACCCAGGGTGGTTCCTTTCACAACAACGTTAACCCCTGGCAATCCATCCGGACTGTCGGAAGCGCTAACTTTACCGGTAATGGAGGTAGTTTGTAAGACGACTTCCACCTCCTTCTCAGTTCGTCTTCTATCGGCAATTTTTACACTTATGGTATTATTTATCTGTCTGAAGGATAAATCACATTGGGCTGCAATTTCAAGCAAAACTTCATTTACCGATGCAGGATTTGCATGTAAACTCACTTTCTTATTCAGCATGCGGGCTGCATCCTGAAAATAGGAAAATTTATAATCTGTATTCTTTTCGATGGTTTCAAAAACTTCTTTGAGCCTTGTCTCCTCGACATCAAGGATAATCGATACGTCCTTGACGGATTTCACTTCCTGAGCTTCGAGATTAGACGCTAATAGCATCCCCGTCAGAAGCCCTTGTAAAAAAATTCCATAAATTGCATACTTTGACATCATTGCAATTTGTCGTAAAAAACTGTTTTTCATAAATTTGTTACGTTAGAGTATAAAACATGTACTTGTATGGCTCGCGGTGCTACAGTCCCCACTGATACCAAAAGCCATTTCATGATCTTTAACGAGTCGGCGGCTCATCCAAAATCGCCGGCTCTTTTTTTATCAAAAAGTGATCACAACTTTTTGACTATCAATTACATAATTAAAATTTTTCGCATAAGCCATACTGTTTAAAACGTTAGATAAATATTCATTTTTAAATTCTCCGGTGTATCTCCAACCCGGCCCTGGTCTTCCTCTGATTTCAATTTCAACGCCATACCAAATAGACAATTCATCGATGACTGCCATCAGGTCTGATCCATCAAACCTGAGTATACCGTCTTTCCAGGCTATGGCATTGCGCTCCATATCCAAAAATTTATCTATGGTACCCTGCTTGCGATCATAGGTAATGCCTTGTCCGGGATCCAGGACTTCTGCTTTGGCTGTTCGGTTAAGGTTTTGGATCCGAACAACCCCTGAATTCAGAAAAACTGAAGTTTTATCCTGATTTTTAAAGTTTCTCACATTAAAGGATGTGCCCAGGGCCGTAGTAAGAATGTCTCCGCTTACTACCTCAAAAGGCTTACGCGGGTTTTCTGCCACTTCAAAAAAAGCTTCACCATCGAGCTCAATACGACGGACATCAGACTGAAAACCCTCAAGGTAACGGATTGAACTTTCTGCATTTAACCAGGCTACTGAACCATCGGGTAAGGGAATTCTCGATTTTTGACGTGTGAGGTTTTCCTTCAACACATAGGAAGGTGCCTCCTGTTCTACTTTGCTTTTTTGCTGATAGGGAAAAAACACCAGAGATACGGCCATAACAAGTGCGATAGATGCGGCAAGGCCACTTCTGATTAAATCAGAGGTTTTATGCCAACTCCAATATCGATCCTGGTAAAAATCCTGATCATATTTCTTATCTATTCTCCTCTGAATGGTTTTGAATATCGTATCCTGATGGTTATATTGATCCTTCCAGTGCGTTTCCTTCCATATGGCTTCAAATCTTTTGATCAACTGCCGGTGCTCAGGTTTGGCATTTTCCCACTCTGAAAGTTGCTGCTGCTCCTCCGGCTTAGCCTCGCCTGCCAGCGACTTTGCGATGATTTTATATATTTCAATATTACTCATGTCAGTGCCTTTTCATTCCTATAGACACCGGCCAAAAGAAATACCCTGTAATGGTTTTTAAATTATTTTAAAAAAATACAATATTTTAATATTTTTCGATCTGTCAATTAAAATTTCAACACAATTTAACTGTTTTATTGAAATATTTATCATAAAAAAACCGGCTATCTATTGATAACCGGCCTGATGCTTCTTTCTGTTCCTTTGCTATTTTATTCTATCTGACCCCGGATTTCACCGGAAGGCACTTGTGAAGTGTGTACATTTACATAGGTATTGCCTGCGCGCATGGCACCAAGTAGTGCTTCCATTTTGTCCTCAGCAGCTGCAAACGGGCCAGCTATATTTGACTCAGTGATAATACCTTCGGCCAGAATTCCATTGCTTCGGCCTGGTATCAATTGTGCCGGAGGGCCTGATGGATACAACCAAACGGCAACAGGACCATTGATGCCTACCGGCGCTACATGTATATGTGCCATGGTAACATTTTGAATATTGGCTACAATAAGCTTATAATGAATCTGTGTTCCATCTTTGCTCAAACGGAAGGTGGCATTGCCCCTGGCTTTGGAGTCTGACAGGTTATTAATAACTTCAGATGAGGATATAGTAGCGACAAAATTTCGCTGCGTATCTCCCCAGTTTGGATTAGCTTTCTCAGATGCGGCATTCGATGCATGCCCTGAAAGGTCATCCTGTTCGTCAATACACGACGAAAACACAAACATACTTACCAGTGCTACTGTGAACATTGACAGTCTTGACAATGAAAGTTGATATGATCTCATAATTTGCGGGTTTAAATTGTTAAATTGAAATTTTTTACGGAATAAGAAAGAAGTAATTAAGAAACTGATAATCTGCTTATTTGTTTTAATTTCCATGAAATTTTCTTTCCTGTCTCTGATTTGAAAAGTACGAATCATTTTAGAAATTGCGGAATAGCATCAGGATCGCAAATATTCAAAAATAATTAAGGAGATAAAGCGGATTTAATTCTTCACATGAAAGCATCTAAAGAATGGATATTTCCTTCGGCCACAGAAAGGAAGTTAATGGGTATATTGTGGATATTTCTAATGTTGTTTTCATTGACGGCGCGTACACAGGATATACCTGATAACCCTGATGAAGGCGCAAAAAAACTCGCTGAAGACTTTAAATTCTCCGGAAACTTTACCTTGGGCACCAATGGCATTGCCATTATCCCGGCATTTGCGCTTCGCCGGCCGGGCGTATCTTCCTTCTTGCATTTGCGAAAAGGCAGGTTTATTTACCGCCCACAGTTTGGCTTTGGCATTGAAGGCTTTCCCTGGTTTTTCAATAACTGTTTTGTATATGAGTCTGTGAAAACTGAAAAATTTACCCTGGGGACTGGTGTAGTCTGGGGCGTTGGATTCAAGCACCCTGATATTATTCACAACGGGGTCTTACAGCAAGCGGCGGTTGGTGAACGATTTTTATGGCTTGAACTTACGCCCGAATATCGATTTAAAAAAAATCTATACATCAATTCCAGGGTTTGGTATGGATTTAATTTTGAAGATGGATCGGCTGACCGCGTAATATTTACCTCGGCAACGCTTAATATTAATAAAATCAGGATGAGCGAAAAGCTATTTATCAACCTGCAGCCTCAATTTTTTTATCTCGGACTCGATTATGAACAACATGGATTTTTTATGTTCAGTACAGCCGCCCTGGGTATGTATAAATTGCCATTATTGTTAATAACGCAAATCAATACTCCTATTCTTAACAGCATAGAACCCAGCCCGGTTACCCTTTGGAACTTTGGTTTAACCTTTGAGTTTTAACAGTTTCTCTTATATCTAACCTGTCTGATATTGAAAGTGCATAAAACTTATTTTCTTGGCCTGGCCCTGGAGGTGGGGGGCGTATTCCAGGGATCATCGGGCCAGATGTGTTTGGGATACCTGCCTTTGAGCTCTTTTTTTACTTCAAAATAAGTATGGTTCCAGAAGTTGCGCAAATCGCTGGTTACCTGCACCGGTTTATAGCCAGGTGATAAGAGGTGCATGACTACCTGAGTTTTTCCTTCATTAATAGCAGGGGTTTCAGGCAAGCCAAAAACTTCCTGTAAACGCACAGCAAGAATTGGAGGTGAAGCATCTTCGCGATACGTAAGGGCAATCATCGATCCGCTGGGAACTTTAATTTTAACCGGTGCTAATTGTTCTAGTTTCTGTTGTTGTTCCCAGCTCAACATACCTGAAAGTACTTCTGTAAGTTTGATTTTTCGAAGGTCTTCTGCTTTTTGCACATCTTTGAGATATGGCAATAACCAGTCTTCATTGTGCAAGATGAGGGTTGAAGTATGCACATCAGGCCAGTTTTCGCTATTTCTCCACTTTCTAAGACTCAGAACACGATTTTGCCATTGTTTTACCTCATTATCAAAATTGAGCAGACTTTCGCCTTCCTGCCTTATGGCATTGCAAATGGCCTGTATTTTCATTTTTTCATCTGGCTCGGGGAGTGGTTTTCTTTGCAAAATGATGCTGCCCAGTTTTAATTCCCGACTTGCATTGAGCAATCCTTTGCGACTATCCCATGAAATCACATCCTCCTGTTTTACCATAGGCGCCAGGTCTTTGGGATTGAGTGGGGCCGCCATGAAAATTTTCCCCATTCCTTCGCGTGCATCGACATGGGCTACCGACAACCAGGCTTCGTGTGCCAGATCATCACTATGATGAGCTGAAGCAATTTTACCATTTGAAAGCTGGAATTGCGCATTATTACCCGGTCTGGCGCAGGCAATGCGTTCGGGATAGGCATATGCCAGCAGTATGCCTGTTTCATAGGGATCAAATCCGGCATTATCTTCCTCCACTTCAAAAAGCTTTCGGTATGAACGTGATACTTTTTCTATTTTGGTCCATTTTTTATGCTTCATAGATTCCCTTCGATACCGTCTCAGGGTTTCTATTCTTATATTGATATCAATGCCCGCTTCATTGGCCAAAGGGTCGCGTTCTTCAAGTATGGCAGCAAGATCAGCCGCCAGGGGCAGGCTATGATGTTCTTTGGCTTTAAGCAACATATGTGCAATGCGCGGATGACACGGGAGCCAGTGAATGTCCTCGCCGTGTTTGGTAAGTTTACCATTATCTGTGGCTTCCAGCTGTTTTAAAAGATCAAGCGCTTGCGCGTAAGTACCAGGTGGTGGAGGGTTTAACCAGAACAATTTGGAAGCATCATATACCCCCCAGCGCATAAGCTCCATTGCCAACCCACTTAGATCGGTTTCCAGGATCTCGGGGTTTCTGTGTGGCTCCAGCCTATGTTGAGTTGCTTTGTTCCACATGCGGTAACAAATGCCCGGAGACAGTCGACCCGCCCGGCCTGCCCGTTGATCGGCAATATCAAGGGAAGAACGCACTGTTTCAAGCTTTGACAAACCACTGCGTGGATCAAATCGGTTGATGCGCGAATAGCCACAATCTACGACAACCTTTACACCTTCAATGGTTAAGCTCGTTTCTGCTATAGACGTAGCCAATACTATTTTTCTTCTACCCTGGCGGTCTGGCAATATGGCCTGCGTTTGCCTGCCGGAAGACAATTCCCCATAGAGGCTGAAAATGCGTAGTTCAGAATCAGCCTTTTGCTTTAAAATTTCCTCACATTTCTTAATCTCTCCTTTTCCCGGCAAAAATACCAGAATATCTCCAGAAGTTTCGCTGAGGGCCTTTAGTACTACACCTGCCACCATTTCTGGTATTGACCATATATCATAATCTCCGGTATACCTAATCTCAACAGGATATATTCGACCTTCACTTGTAGCAACAGGACAATGCAACTGGCTTTGCATATGTTCGCTATCCAGTGTGGCAGACATTACCATAATGCGCAAATCAGGCCGAAGCCATTGTTGTATTTCCCTGCATAAGGCCAGGCCTAAGTCGGCATGAATGCTTCTTTCATGAAATTCGTCAAAAATAACCATGCCTACCTCTTCCAGTACATTATCATTTTGCATTATCCGTGTGAGCACCCCTTCGGTAAGTATCTCTATACGCGTATGTTCTGATACCATTCGTTCAAAACGAATACGATATCCTACGCGGTGGCCTGTCGGCTCTCCAAGTTGTTCTGCCATATAAGAAGCGATGGCACGTGCCGCCAATCGCCGGGGCTCGAGCATGAGTATCTTTTTGCCCTTCAGCCAGGGCTCGTCAAGTAACAACAAGGGTAGTGCTGTGCTCTTCCCTGCCCCAGGGGGCGCATTTACAATAAGGGTATTGTGATCACTCAGATACTTACGAATGGCCGGTACAATATCTGTAATGGGCAAAGAACTGTTAAAAAGTGATTTCAATGGTCAGTTATTCGTTTCGGTGGGCAAAGGTAAGGTAAAATAAAAAATACTTCCTTTTTCATATTCACTTTCAGCCCAGATTCGACCACCATTTTTTTCAACAAACTCTTTGGTAAGTTTTAATCCCAGGCCGGTACCTTTTTCATTTCTTGTGCCAGGAACACTTACAATTTCCATACTGAAAATTTTTTCATGCACTTCCGGCAGCATGCCTGTGCCTGTATCCTTTATACTGATAACCAATTCGTTTCCAACCTTTTCAGAAGCGACAATAATACTGTCTCCCTCCATACAAAATTTGATGGAATTGGTTATAAGATTTCGTAAAACAAAATTTAGCATAGAAACCTCTGCCAGTCCTTTATGTTCTTCATCACAGCGACATTCCAGATGTATGCCTTTTTCTGAAGCCATTTTTTGATACAGTTCCATACTGTTTTCCAGAAATGGCTTGATCCAGATATCCTCAGTTTTTCCTTTATCTCCATAAAACTGACTACGTGACCATTCGAGTAGATCGTTGAGCATTGTAGAGGTAGTGCCCAACCGGTTTGAAATCATAGCTATATAATCTTTAAATTCCTTCTCATCTACCATTCCCTGGTCTACGTACTCCAAAAGTGCCAGGAGATTGGTAAGAGGGCTCTTCAGGTCGTGGGCTATCACAGAAAACATCTTATCCTTAAAACCATTAAGCAGTTTAAGCTCTTTAGCTTGTATCTCTAGTTTTTCTTTAACTTTTTTCTTCTCACTGATGTCCCAAAAAATCAATAATGAACCATAGGTCTTATTTTTATCGTCCTTTACGGGTGCATAGCTCACTTCAACATGGAGAGCCCGATTATCAAACATTTCGATTTCTACAGCACATTCTTCAGCCATTCCTGGCATACTTAACAAATCTGGATATTTGGGAAACAAATCGGCCAGTTTACGACCAATGATTTTCTCTGTCCCGGGTGAGAGGAATTTGTTCATTGCGGTATTTTTATCTATGACCCGGGTTTTGAGATCCAGAACCAGCAATCCTTCGCGCATACTATCCAATATTTTCTCTCTGGCCAAAGGAATGACATCAAAAAGACTAAAGCGAAACAGACCAAAAAAAATAAAAAGTCCGGTCATGATAAATGCAAATGGCGTAAGGTCGAGATGTTGGTAAGGCCGGATTCCCGATAAATATAAAACATTGGCAAACCAGGGGAACAAAGCGGCAACAAAAATGATAAATCTTTGCTTACGGTAAAAAATATCAATGTGATTCCAGCGTCGGGTGATGAGTATGATACCCAATGCCAATAAAAAATAAAAATATACAGTATGCACGTGGTACCAGGGACCTGGCTCTATAGCTAATAAAGGAAATGGGCCTGATTCATCAAGGAAAGTGCTTTGATAATGCAAATGATGCCAGGTATTGGTAAGAACCATCAAGAGGGTTATGGCCGGAAAAGCAAAAATTGCAATTTGCTGAAGGTTGCCAACAGACTTCTCACTATTGGTAAAATGCAGTGAAAAGAAGATCCAGGCGGCAGGAAGAAAACTTATACCAATATACTCAAGACGTATCCAAAGCATGACCTGATGGTATTGTAAACTAGAAAGCTCAAGTGCATAAAAAATTGCCCAAATGGATATGCAGAACAATACCCAGGCAAAACTCGAGGCTGCTTTATGCCTGTGAGACAGCAAAATAAAAGTTAGGAGTAAAATAATGAGCCCTGCAAAAAGCAGAACAATTGAATATATGTTGGGTTGAAAAAACATTATCTCATTAAAATTTAAAACACCCACACAAAACCAACCTCATAATGCTCAATTAAACCTGCCATAGTCAAATAAAAAACATGTTTCTATCATATGTAAACATAAACTTCTTGAAAATAATATTCAAAGTTGCATAATTATTTAGTCGAAATTATCTCCTTTTTGAGATTTTATTAAGAGAAATCGACTTTTGCGCCGTACTTTTAAATATCCCACCGACAAAAATTCTTTTTTTCAAATGCTTGGTTTCACGATTTTGCACCCTTTTACGCCACATTTTGAAAGAAGATGGCTTCATATTGCATCTCATGATGCCAATAACATCTTTTTCGCACAATCCAAATTGCAATTTTATTGCTTCAAAGGGCGTTCGGTCTTCCCAGGCCATTTCAATTACCCGGTTTATGATTTCTTTATCAACTTTTTTCATAATGACGAAACCTTATGTCAAATAATCGGGTTTAAATATAATTGTGATGTTTACGTAAAAATATAAATAATATTATACGCAATGCAATTTGCAAACGTTTGGTCTAGTGTATGAGCCTTATAAAAAAAACCATATAAATTTTGATCGACATTTTAAATGATCACCAAATATTTAATTGCGAAATAAAATTTTCGCAAAATTTAATGTTTAACGCTTGTGTAAAATTAATTTACATGCTTTTTTATTAGCTTTTTACCAATGATAGTCGTAAATTTGTGGGAATTTTAAAAAACCTTTCTTTTCAATTGATAATACAATCAAGCAGATCGACCTTAAAGCAATTTCAGGTGATCGGTTTGAGACATAATGATGAACTAAAACATTTCTTAATAGACAATAAAACTGAGTAAATGAGACAATTAAAGATCAGCAAACAAATCACAAATCGTGAAAGTCAGTCTCTTGACAAGTATTTGCAGGAAATCGGAAAAGTAGATTTGATAACGGCTGAAGAAGAAGTAGAGCTTGCCCAAAGGATCAGGGATGGCGATCAGGCAGCGCTTGAAAAGCTTACTAAAGCCAATTTGAGGTTTGTGGTTTCTGTGGCTAAACAATACCAAAGCCACGGTCTTACCCTGGGTGATTTAATTAACGAAGGTAATCTCGGGCTCATTAAAGCGGCTAAGAGATTTGACGAAACCCGTGGTTTTAAATTCATATCCTATGCAGTATGGTGGATCCGTCAATCAATTATGCAGGCACTTGCAGAGCAATCGCGTATTGTTAGACTGCCACTCAACCGTGTGGGTTCACTAAATAAAATTTCCCGTACTTTTTCTGACCTGGAACAAAAATACCAAAGAGAGCCTTCAGCTGAAGAACTCGCGGAAGTACTGGAAATCAGTGAAGATGAGATTAATGCAAATCTTCGTATTTCAGGAAGGCATGTTTCTATGGATGCTCCTTTTGCCAATGGTGAAGAAAATGGCCTCTTAGATGTATTGATTGATGAAACTGAAGAATCACCGGATTCTCCCTTAATGGCAGATTCATTAAAAAGAGAAGTGCAAAGGGCCTTGTCAACCCTTACCCAACGAGAATCTGATGTGATTTCATATTACTATGGCCTCAACGGTCAAACGCCTTTGAGTCTCGAAGAAATCGGAGAGAAATATAATCTTACTCGCGAAAGAGTGAGACAGATTAAAGAAAAGGCTACCAGAAGGCTCAGACATAGCTCAAGAAGTAATGCTTTGAAACCTTATTTAGGCTAAAAAATAATTAACAGTATTTTAAAGCTGCCCTGTTTACAGTGGCAGCTTTTTTTTACATCGTTTCATAAAAATCGGCCTCTCTAAGTTCAATATCCGGATCCTGGACCAGAGAGAAAAACTGCCCTTTCCGTCCGTTACGCACGGCAACAATTACGGCCGCTTTTCCGGCAGATGAAAGTCCAATGCCAATAGAAAGCACGTCGGGGTGTCCGATATATTCCTTTTCCACCTTATTTTTCAATTCCTTAATTTTTTCCAGGTCCATAATTATTACATTCTACAACTATTATGTAAGTTAAGAAAATTTTCATAAAGCCACCTGGCCAAATGTTGTGTAAAAGCATTAGACTAATTACCGATGCTAATGAAAAAACAAAAAAACAATTCCAAAAAGATTCCTCGATGGCTTAAAAAGGTTCAAAAAAACAGTTGGGAACCTGAAATTCTGTTATCAGGCTTTGTATTAATCGGCCTTTTTCAACTGCCTGATAAAATCAATAATTTATCAGTATACATGCGGGCTGAGTTGCTTCAAGGCAATATGAATGGTGCATTTCTGGCACTACAACAGGCCGTCTATATCCTTATTTTTGGACTGATAATCCACCTTTTTTTGCGAAGTGTATGGGTGGGACTCATTGGCTTGAGCTATACTTTTCCTGGAGGCATCAAACCTGAAAATTTAAATTTTCAGCCCGCTTTTAAGGAGAAAACGAAAAACCTTCCCCCATTAGAAGACCAGATCATCAGGCTTGAAAAAATTTGCAGCTCTATTTTTGCCTCCTGCTTTTTTCTCATGATGCTTATTATAGGAACCATTCTAGGAACCATTGTATTTTTTGCATTTTTTATCGCCATCGAACGCATAATGGTTTACTTCTTTTCATTTTCGATATTTAGCTTACTGGATCCTTTTATCGACATGATCTTACTGACAATAATATTTATAATCATGCTTGATTTTGCTTTTATTGGCCTGTTTCGACGAAATAAAATTATCAGTCGCCTGTACTACCCGATTTACCGGCTCATTGGATGGATAACCCTTTCCTCAACGTATAAAACCATCTACTATCTGTTTGCCGCCAATATCAAAAAAGCTTATCTTATCGCTTTCTTTATTTTATTTGCCATTGCCACTGTAGTCGGCCAGATTGGATTACAAAAAGCAATGGATGAAAGTCCGCTGAGCAGAATTTATTTTTATGAGCGGATTGCCGGATTAAGTCTATTCAGTGGCTACTTTAAAGACCGCAATGACATTTGGTCCTCTTATGTCATGGAACTTCCTCAACCTGTTATCAAAGGCCGTTATCTGGAGGTCATTCTTAAACATCAATCTGTCTTTGAAAACCGAATCAAAGAGCTCTGCGATTTTGAACAAAAATCATTGACTACAGAAAAAGATAAGATTCCTCAGTTAAAACTGGATTGCTTGAAAACATTTTATGAAATAAGGATTGATGGGGAAATTATCGATAACATTGACTGGATGTTTTACTTTCACCAAAAAGAAAAAAGAAAGGGCATTATTTCATATCTGGACCTTGCTGAACTTAGCTCCGGCAAACACACAATTGAAGTCTATGCCCTGTTTGAGCAACCTTACAAAATAGCCAACAGTTTTTTCTATAAAGAATAAATAAAAAAACATCCGGCGTATATACAGCACACCGGAATGTCTGATTTTATAAATAACTAATACAATTCAAGATTCAATGAGTCGAATACATTTTGTATACGGTTGCATATTGTCGTATTGGTACTGCCGGCAAACAGTAAACCAACCATCTGATTATTGTCATTCAATACCACCGAGCCACTGTCGCCGCCCTGGCTCATGCCTCCTGCCAATAGTTGATCTGTAAACAAAGCGATGCGATTGGCTCCAAAATTGACCCTAACCGAAACATCAATCTGTTGTATGATCCCTGTCGTAAAACCTGTGGTACGTCCGCTTTTCTTAATAGCCATACCAAGGGTGCCTTCTGCCAGACCCTGAATATTTCCAATCTGAAGGATTTCTGGTAATACATCTGCATCATTTATTGGCTTGGCGATAGCACAATCAACTTTATTTTCAAAATTCTGAATGCGAAAGGGTTTCAATCTAACGCCACTGCCAGAAAGTGATGCTGCCGAGTTTAAAATGGATGCGATTAAATTCGAAACGGCACAACCGGGGGGATTCGGATCTCCCGGATCTCCCGGATCTCCCGGATTACTTCCTTCAAATATAACAGGAATAAAATCTTCAAGACTGGCAATACGGTCGGCCGGGGATCTCCCGCCATCCGCAGGACCCGGCTGAAGAATGGCGTCACCTACGGAGGCATCATTGCTGTTGGCAATCACGTGGTTATTCGAAAGTATGTAAATCTGATTATTTCTCCTGACCAGGCAACCTAAAGTACCTGCAGTAATGGCAAAATGACCAAGACTAGAGCCGCCTGGTGCAGGCCTTAAGCGCTGTCTGGGGTTTTGAAAAGCCGAAATGGCTCCGGTAGGTACAACATCGGTAGGAATACCCTGAATGCGGGAAGGCACCAAATCTTCATCCCTTAAACGATTTTTGGGCTTTTTTACCTCCACTGAGCAAATGATGGATAATTCCTCGGTGGTGATGCCCTCTGAAATTTTGTAGCCAATGCCCGTTGCTACCACATTAGGCAGGCTCAGCAAGGCCATTCTGTTTTCATTAAGCAAATTGCGGATGCGTTGCAAATCTTCATTCATAGGTCGTTGGGTTTAAATGGAAAGTTTAAGGTAACAAAAAAAAGCATTAAAGCAATACTACAGGACAATTTTTCCCTATTTTTCCTCCCAGGATATAACTACTGTTTCTTCTGGATGTATCCTTAACAATCGATGTGTATCATCGAAAGAAGCCTCTTTGTTACTGAAGATTATCTTGCCCTTTAAACCATTGTACAATATTGGCACCTCTGCATTAGTAATCCTTTTATTGATAACCATACTTAAAAAACCCTTTTCTGTTTTTGCTGTGGTCATCAGCACTTCAGGGATATAATGGGCAAATCTGACGGGGTTGGTCTCTATGCAATTGTTCAACTCCTGATACAACCATTCAGACAGTGCTTCTTTCCCTTCAGTTCGGGCCGCCAGACCCATTAAAGTGGGTACCCAAAGCGCTGATCCACGACCATATCGGCTTTTTGTTGCCAGCACCTGATCATGCTCTTGCGCCAATGACGCTGCATGTGTCAATGATAATAATCCTTTCCAACCCAGCACAGGAACAGGCTGTGTTAAATTTGAGAACTGAATGGCAAACGGCTCATTCTCAAACTTAAATTCCTTTATTTCAGCACCGAAAACTTTCTGCATTGGCTTTTCGGTTTTCATAGCATTGTGCATATGCTCATCATAAAATCCGGTAAGGCCATCAGCCAATAAAATGCCACCTTTTTCAACAAATTGTGATAGACTTTGATAATGTCTCGAAGGAATTCCTATCTGATGAGCCAGAATGATGGCCTGACCACTGTAATCCTCAGCCGAGAAATCAAACTCATCCATACAGGAAATACTGCATTGCATACCCATGGAACTAATGGTTTCAAAATAGCCAAGTGCAGATTGCATTACACTACCAGGTGCACGGCCAGGAAAGCCAGGCGCTCCAATTTGGCTCTTTCTTTCAATCCATAAGGATTCCCTCGTGTAAAGAATATGAATACCTGAAGATAATGGTTTGACTTCCTTCCAGATCTCATTATGTTTTTGCAAAGAAGAAGAAACCTGAGCAGCTGCTTTCATCCGATCAGAGGGCTGATCCCTGAAGTCGAGTAAAGCCCACTCCCCTGCCTCAATTCCGGAGGCTCTTGGATTCAGTGTCCAGAATATGGCCGATTTTCCACCAGTAATAAACACAGACCAAAGCCATTGTATGATTTCTTCGGGCTCAGGGCACATAGGATGAAATCCGCTAAAGGTATTATTACCGCCTTGTAATTCCGTCATAATCCAGGGCAGCTTTCCGGCACCGGAACGAATTATTTCACTATTGGCCAGCATGGCATGGGCATACTCTCTTCTGTTGAAATAGCCAAAGTGCCAGCTGGCATGGGCTGATCCCCCAAGGCTGTTTAAAATACTTTGCCAGGCAGAGAAATCATACTCACCCGCCAAATCAAAAATGGCATGGTTATTTACATGTAAATGTCTTTGAGGGTCATGCTTTTTAACTTCATCGGCCAACCATTGCAAGTACCATGTATTATGTTCAATTAAAAATTTTTCATCTTCGAAAGGCATAATAGGATAGCCATTTGCATTATTAGTCATTTGAGGATTTTTTACTTTCCAGCTATTGAAGAGTTCCTGGCTCAAAGGAGTAGAAGGTATTTTTCCTGAGCCGATTTCATTGATCAATACCCAGGCATACAGTGTTGTATATTTGGAAAAATGACGGGTAACCGCGGCAATATATTCACTTACCGATTGCAAATGTGCTTTGTCGCCCGGAAATTTAAAACCACCTATATCTGTAAAAGGAGTTGCGGGAAATAGCGTGGCGTATACCTTGATTCCGTGCTCCTCCGCAGCCTTGAAAGCATAATCAAAAAGTGCAAAATCCCATTCACCCTTCTCATTGCGCATATAGCTTTCAAACATTCGTATTCGACATACCTTCATCCCATGTGCCTGCAGTATTTTAAACCAGTTTTGAATTTCTTCAGGTTGTTGACCTGGTTCAATAAAAACCTGTGCACCTACAGTGGGGTGTTCAAAGTTTTGGGCATTTAACTGAAAGATCAATGTCTCAAAACAAATACACAAAAAACATCTTATAATCCATCTATTCATAAGCGTAAACCTCTAATTCTCCAAAAATTAATCGTAGTCAGACAAAATCCCAAACCTGTTATTATTAATATTTTTATCAGCGCAAGAAAAAAGACACAAATGGTAAAAAAACAATGGGCAATTCGTCGATGTAAAAAATTTTAAGCTATAATTGCGAAGCTATGCGAGTAAAGATCAACGATACAGAACTCACCTTATTTGAGGGTGCCCGACTTAAAGATGCCATACAATCCTATAAAACAATTACGGGTCGAAGATTTGGTTTCAAATCCAGCATGGTTGTCAATTCTGAGGGATTTGAAATGTTGCCTGATGGCGCCCTATCAGATGGCATATGTCTTTTAACAAAACCAAGGCCAAATGAACCGAAATCAAATTAAATTATTTCTTTGGGTTTTTGTATTCTTTATTTGTATTGCCTGCAATGAATTTGAAGGCAAAGAAACGCGGATAATAATATTTCATACCAATGACTCCCATGCCCAGATTGACAATTTTGCCAAACTTGCTGCCCTTGTAAATGAAGAAAGATCGCAAAACCCATTTGTTTTTCTCGTAAGCACCGGTGATATATTTTCTGGCAATCCCCTGATAGACAATTACGATCCTCCGGGATATCCGAAAATTGACTTAATGAACCGAGTGAAGTATGATATGTCGGTTATAGGCAATCATGAGTTTGATTATGGAATTAAAGTGCTGAAGAACAGGATGGAACAGGCTGAATTTCCTTTTATTCTGGGGAACATAGATGTAGGCAAAACCCTTCTTCCGCAACCTGAACCCTACAAAATTGTGCATGCAGACGGAATTAAATTGACCTTTCTCGCCTTGTTGCAAGTGAGTCGCAATGGCATCCCATCAACCCATCCTGACAAGGTCAAAGGGATAAGCTTTGAACACCCTTCTAAAGCAATTGAAAAATATAAACATCTTAAAAATGAGTCTCATGCAGTTATTGCATTAACCCACCATAGCTTTTTCAGTGATACTTTACTCGCCTATAAACAAGATTGGATCGATGTAATCATCGGAGGGCACTGCCATACGCTCATTAAAGAACCTAAAACCTATAATGATGTTTTGATAACCCAGGCTGGCGATAAATTGAAAAATATTGGCAAAGTTACCCTCATTTTCAAAGGAAATAAACTTGAAGATCGCAAAGCTGAAATGATTTCACTGGACTCCTATGAATTTGAAGACCCCGATATTAAAATGTTGGTCTCCGAATACAGCAAAAACCCTGCATTGCAAAGGGTTATTGGTAAATTACCCAGTCCATTGAGAAAAAAAAGTGAATTGGCGTGTTTATTTACCGATGCTTTACGCTCCAATGGTTCCTTCGATTTTGCCTTTCAAAACCAGGGTGGTATCCGCATCGACCGTCTTTCTGAGGAAATCAGCATAGCAGACATTTACGCAATGGATCCATTTGGCAATGAACTCATTTCCATGGAATTGAGCTATGCAGAAATGCGCCAGCTTATAGGCAACAGCCTTCGTAGAGATCGCAATCCTGAACTACATATAAGTGGTGGTGCCATGGAGGTATATCTGGATGCATCCAACCGCTTGAAAGAAATTAAAATTTTTGATGAGCATGGTTCAGAACTTGTAGATTCAAGAAAATATCAGGTCGGAATGGGAAGTTACATTGCCAGTTCATTTAATTTTAACCGCGAAGATGCCGGTTACAGCCTGGGAATTACCACAGCTCAGGCCATCATTGAATACATTGGAAATAATACCTTAAGAGACTACAAAGACTGCGAAAGGCGAAGGGTTATCAGGGAAACTTTGTAAAAACCCAAAAAATACAATCCTTGCAATGATTTTATATTTCAGAAATCGATTTCGTAAATTATTTATAATTTATTTCTGAAATGATACGTTTAAGGCCGTTTGATTGAATTATTTTTGCCGGATTTTGAAGCAGAAGACTCATTTATTACCCTGCTGTTAATGATTTGTGTAATTATTTTTTTATTTTAGATGCGCTGATCAAATGAATTATTATACCATATAAGACCCGGTATAAGCAAGATAAACCCCAAAAGATAAGAAAGGCTGCGTCAATACTGATGCAGCCTTTTTAAATAAAATCATGCCTTTCAAAAATTTCGCCAACAATTTTGCGCTCAGGTTGGTTTTTCTATTAAATTTTTTAACTGAATATGATTACTGTTTTATCTCCGGCAAAAAGCCTCGATTTTGAAAAGGAATGTTCTTTCCCAAAGACAAGTGAGCCGGTCTTTCCGGAATACAGCAAAAAACTGGCAGAAAAATTAAAAAAGAAAGATCCTGATGAATTAGTACAACTAATGAATATCAGCGATAAACTTGCATTACTTAATGCTGAGCGTTTTCAGGCATGGCAATATCCGCATGATGAAGAAAACACGCAACCTGCCATATTTGCTTTCAATGGAGATGTATACGATGGACTGGAGGCAACAACATTCAGCCACGATGATCTCGAATATGCCCAAAATCACCTTCGCATATTTTCCGGTTTATATGGCGTACTCAGGCCATTGGACCTTATTATGCCGTATCGGCTTGAGATGGGTATAAAGTTAAAAACCAGCAAGAACCAAGACCTCTACAGCTTTTGGAAAGGTACAATCACTCGACATATCAATGAAAGCATGGAAAAAGCAGGAACCCAAATAGTGGTCAATCTCGCATCTATTGAGTATTTTTCGGCCATTGATATCAATCTGTTACAGGGTGAAATCATCAAACCCGTGTTTAAGGATAAAAAAGGAAATGATTATAAAATCATCAGCTTCTGGGCAAAAAAAGCCAGAGGGGCCATGGCAGCATTTATTATAAAAAATAGAATAGAAAATCCCGAAGAGCTCCGTGCATTCGATGGTTTAGGATATATTTACGATGAAAACTTATCAAACAAAACAGAATTAGTATTTACCAGGTCTTAAAAAGGACCCCAAAAAGAGCAGTTTATGTATAAAATGTTGTTGCATTCACATTCAGGTTTAAGATGGATTTTGATTGCCTTACTTATTGCGGCTATATTTAATGCCCTCACGCGCTGGTTGGGCGGCAAGGAACATCGTGAAAAAGATCGCAAACTTGCATTGTTTGCCATGGTTTTCACTCATATACAACTATTACTGGGATTAATTTTATATGTAATTAGCCCTAAAGTAATATTTGCCGCCGAGTCTATGAAATCTCCCATCACAAGGTTTTTTCTGGTAGAACATATCACCGTTATGTTAATTGCTATCGCATTAATCACTATAGGTTATGTGAAAGCTAAAAAAGTAGTTGAAGATGATAAAAAATTCAGAAGAATTTTTGTATATTATCTGGCTGGTTTTGTTTTAATGATGATTGCCATTCCATGGCCATTCTATAATTACGGTGCTGGTTGGTTTTAAAATATTGAAAGTCAAAGGAGTATCTTTTTAAGACCCTCCTTTGACGTTCTTAAAAATGTAATCTTTTTACCGCTTTAACATTAACTATGTGAAAAAACTACTAAAACTTCGCCATGTATTCATTGCCATGAGTTTTGCAGTGATTTTGGCTGCCTGTAAAGATGATGATCCACTACCTGCATCCATAGCAGATTTTGATGTGGCTAATACCGTTATTGAGGCATGGCACCCGGTTAAATTCAGAAACAAAAGTGTAAATGCCTCAACTTTTGAGTGGGATTTCGGGGATGGGGAATTTTCAACTGAAATCTCTCCCTCACACACCTATAATGCCCCCGGCACCTATGATGTTACCCTGAGGTCTTTAACAGAGGACGGGCAGGAAAGTATAGCAGTAATTCCCATAGAAGTTGGCCAACGCTTTTTAATAGGCATTGACATTCTCAGGTTTCCCGATTTAAATCCGAATGGAAACAATCCAAACCTTGCCCTATTGTTTTTGCCTAGCAACGCTCAGAATCTTGTACCAGGCGAATTTTACATTTCTCCAATTCTTGAAAACATTGGCAAAAGTTCGGAATTTCAATTCCCATACGAAATTCCATGGGAGCAGGATGATGTAATTCCTGTTACAAATCAAAGCTATGACTTTCTGTTATTTGATGTAAATCTCGAAACAGAGGCTGAAACTTTCCTCAATGGTGTTGGTTTCAATCCGGTTACACGGCCTGGTTTTTTGCTTTCCGTCAGAAATAATCAATCTTCTGCGGATATAGCTATGTACAAAATACCTGTACAACTTTCTCAAAATGATGGCGCGCTGTTTGAATTTTATTTTATCGTTACCCTGCCCTGAAACATTTATCCATTAAAATTTTGCAATTACTCAAAGCCGGCATAGAAGATGACCGGCTTTTTTTTGTTAATTATTCATAATCATGTAAACCATAACGTTGTTTTATGAAAATTTAATTTCTGCAAACGTTTTTTGTCAAAAAATTAGTTTTTATATAAAGTCTGTGTAATTTTACTGTATCGAGATGAATATTGTTTAATTAACCCTTAAAATACATGTCAGCAATTATGGTAAACCGCAAAGGCATACATACTTTTTTACACGCCACATGCCTGTTTTTATCTTTGGCCTTTTTACTAAACTCCTGTGGCCAGGATGCATCACAAACCAGTGAAGAAGGCTGGACTTTGCTTTTTAACGGCAAGGATTTTGACAATTTTGAAAAGCTAAATGGCAATGCAGACTACGCCATCGAAGAGGGTGTAATGGTGGGCACTTCACAACTCAATACGCCAAATACATTTTTAGCTACTAAAGAGAGATACACAGATTTTATTCTTGAGGTAGATGTTATGGTAGACGAAGGATTAAATTCCGGCATTCAAATCAGAAGTAATAGTTTACCTGATTACCGGGATGGTCGCGTACATGGATATCAGGTAGAAATCGATCCTTCTGAAAGAGGATGGAGTGGCGGTATTTATGATGAAGCAAGAAGAGGCTGGCTTTATCCACTTGATCTGAATCCAGAAGCAAGGCCCGTTTTTAAAGCCGGAGAATGGAACCAATATCGTATTGAATGCATAGGCAATTCCATAAGAACGTGGATCAATGGCGTTCCTTGTGCCGATCTGGTCGACGATATGACGATGGAAGGTTTTATTGCCTTTCAAGTTCACAGTATTGGCAGAGAAGAACAGGTAGGAAAACAGGTTAAATGGAAAAATATCAAAATTAAAACCCAAAACCTAAAGCATAGTCCCTGGACCGATATTTACGTTGTAAACACCATCCCGAATTATCTGTCGCCTCAGGAAGAAGCCCAGGGATTTAAATTGCTCTTCGATGGCAAATCTACTGCTGGCTGGAGGGGGGCAGGTAAAGATGCTTTCCCTGAAAAGGGCTGGAAAGTAGAAGATGGTATATTGATTGTAGAAAAATCAGGTGGGGCCGAATCGGCGCATGGCGGCGATATCGTTACACTTGAAGAATTCAGTACTTTTGAACTAAAGCTCGATTTTAAACTTACCGAAGGTGCTAACAGTGGTATTAAATATTATATTACTGAAGCCTATGGGTCAAAGGCTTCTGCCATTGGACTGGAATATCAGCTACTTGATGATGAAATACATCCTGATGGAAAACAAGGCACAGGAGGCAATCGGACAATGGCTTCATTATACGACCTTATTCCAGCTCATACCAACAAGCCGGTAAATAAGCCTGGTGAATGGAATCATGCCCGGCTGGTCGTGAAAGATACTCGTATCGACGAATGGCCTAAAGGAAATAATTATGAAAAGACCGAATTTAAAGGTGCCAAAGTAGAGCATTGGCTAAATTATCGCAAAGTACTAGAGTTTGAAAGAGGCACACAGGCATTTTATGCATTGGTTGCCAGGAGCAAATATAATGTTTGGGAAAACTTTGGTGCATGGCAATCAGGAAGACTTTTGTTACAGGATCATGGTGATGAAGTGCATTTTAGAAGTATTAAAGTAAGAAGACTAGATTAATTAAAGATTTATAATTTTAGTTTTGTGGAAACTAAAAAGCCTGTGATAAACTTCACAGGCTTTTTAGTTTAATAGGTTTAATGTTAGTACCGCTTGTTAAAACTTTTGGGTTTAGAACCATAGCGATCACCTTGGTTCCCTCCACCTTCAGCTCCTTTTGGCCTGGCTTTTTTAACAACGATGGTGCTTCCTTCAAGTTGTGATTCATTTAGACTGTTAATAGCCTCGTATGCCTCATTGTCATCGGGCATTTCAACAAAACCAAAACCTTTTGACCTTCCAGTTTCGTGGTCCATAATAACTTTTGACGAAGAAACTTCACCAAAAGGTTCAAAAGCAGCCCTAAGACCATCTGCATCGGTCTTGTAATTGAGTTTTGCAACGAAAATGTTCATTTGTAAATAGATATAGGTAATTAAATAAATAAAGAATGATGCCCGATTTTTTTATTTAGTGTCTATAAGCGGTCGTAGATAAGTGTGGGTCTAACGGCAGGTCTTAATAACAATAAATATGCTATAGTCTGGAATCAACAAATATAAAATAAATAGATTTAATACAAATGATTTGCAATCATTTAAATTGTTATAACTATTTATACTCTAAATCCCCACAAGGGCAATCCCCCGGTTATTTGTTTTTACTGTAATCGTGCCGGTTTGGTTACAGAAATCATTAAAGATATTCAGTTGGGAATTTCCATGGTGACCGGTATGTTGGTATTGCAATTCTGGCAGCTTCTTTGTCTCCAATAATCTTCTCTTTTACTGGGTCAAATTTTATGGTTCTTCCTAACCTCATCGATAAAATACTCAGTGCAATAGCCACATCGATTTTCACATGATATTCAGGATTGCAAAGGGGCTGTGATCCGTTTTTTATCGCATCAATCCACTCCAGGCGGTGACCGGGGGAAGGAGGAATTGATTTCGGGACTTCATGCATATTTAACATGCGATCACCCTCAGGAAATATTTGGTGATCTGAATAGTTGGTGACCAATGTTCCATTGTTTCCGTGGAAATAAACGCCGTGTCGTCTTTTACTTTCATTGCTTTTTAATACATCAAAACCATAGCTATTGGTAGTGTTATGCGCCCAGGTCATGGTAAGGTTTGGATATTTCCATACTACATCGTGATGATCATAGGCATCTCCATCATCATCTATGATGTAGCGACCTCCCGAAGCACTTGTTTCCAGTGGATAACCAAGGTCTAAGGCCCAAATTGGCAAATCAATGATGTGCGGGGCCATTCCAGGCGTCCAACCACCACTGTAATCCATCCAGAAACTGTGGTGAAAAGCATCTTTTGCAAGATGAGGATTAAAAGGATGTTTAGGGCCCGGCCCCAACCACATATCCCAGTTGAGACCTTCAGGTATTTTATCTGTATTGTAACCTTTTCCGATGCCCTTTGGGGCTTCATTCATTACGCAAAAGGTGCGTATAGCACCTATGGGGCCCAGGTTTCCGGATCTTACAAATTCAACCATTCGACGATAGTGCTCGCCGGCGTGTATCTGTGTTCCTATCTGGCAAATAAGTTTATGCTTTCTCACAGCATTTCTTACAGCAAGACTTTCGGCAAGATGCAGTGTCATGGGTTTTTCCAGATAAAAATGAATGCCTGCCTTAGCCGCTTCAATTGCAATAAGCGCATGCCAGTGAGGCGGTGTAGCAATGATTACCGCATCCAGTCCGTCGTGCTGTAGCATATCCCTGAAGTCTGTATATGCAGTACAGGTATCTTTATGAAGATTTACTACTTCCTGTAACCTTTGTTGCCAAACATCACAAGCCGCAGTAACCACTACATTAGGATGCGTTACACATTCCTTTAAATTTGATTTACCAAGTGACCCGCATCCAATAAGTCCAAGATGAATTTTATCTGAAGGAGAAACTTTGCGCTTCTTTGCATGAGCAAAGGAGAAAATAAATGGAGCAGAAAAAGATGCTGAGGCAGTTTTTACAAAATTCCTTCGGGAATACTGCCTGAAAGTGAATGAAGATTTCATCGGGCCTAAGTTGTCATTATTTAATTTAAACTACTAAAAGGGCAATAATTAAGGCTATGAAATTGACAGGTTAATGTCGTTTTTACTGTAAGTTATATACATCCCATGCGACATTGAGAAATTCAACATCAGGCTTTTCACCCTGGTAAATTATAATCCGGTAATACAATTTCAGTGGTTGATGCAATAGCAATATGTAACGGCTGTCATTTGCAGGAAAGGTAGGCTGTACCCATGATAATTCGGGGTACAAAACCCAGGCACCCGGGTAATCAGGGTTTTTTCGTGATTGTAATATAATCAAGCCTGAACTTTCATCGGTCTGCCCTCCAAAAAAACCATGAAGCACAGACCATGCCCTCAATGGTAGATCTTGCTCTTCCCCCATAAAATAATGTATGCATTGAGCCTGTGGTTCAGACAAACGTATATTGAGCCCTCCATAACTGTTTTGATTCCTAGTAGCAATACTAATGCTATCAAGCAACGGGGTGAAAGTCAATTCAAGATCAATGATGCGGTAATTATTGCGTTTTTTATGAATTCTTATGCAGGCGTTCTCTTTGACCAGTGGTTTCTCATCTTTCCAATACCAAAGGTTTTCTGCAATTAATTCGGCAAAAAGTAAGCCTGACTCAAAATGAAAGTTCCCATTTGGTCTGGCATAAATATCCTGCAGTGCATGTAAATCTGCCATTTCATTACCATACATCACCTCTGGCCATGCCCAATAGATACCCCTGTGATGTGGATGATCATGGGGCCAGTCTCGTGTTAACAAGTTTCCCGCTAAATCAAAAAGCGGATGAATATAATTGCTTCGGGGTACGGCATAACGTTGATTTTTAAGCCGTACAGATTCCAAACCTGGCAAGTCCTTTAACTGTTCCTTTTCTAATTCAGAGCGATAAACATCCTTTTCAAAAATCTGGAGATAATTATAGTGCAATACAATGTCATCTTCCTCAGAAATTACAATTTGACCGCTATCACTATCCATTTTTGCCACTACCTTAAAAATTTCCGGTGTTTCGCATATGTGCCATGTAGCGTTTTCTTCAAAAAAATCGACAGGAAATACATCTACCAGTAAATATTGATAGGGGTCATCTGCTTTACCCAATGCCTGAACAGGCAGATATACATACTGCTCTTTTCTTCGAAAAGCAATCATCAGACGGTTCTCGCTCAAAGCAACTTTTTGATGCTTGTTTAATTTCACTCTCATTGAAACAGGTAGAACCTCTGAGAAATTCAGACTTTTATAATCATTTAAATGTTTCAGCTGATTATCATTGGTGCAATAATACAGTAGTAAAGTAAACAGGAATAAAAAAAATGTTTTGCGCAGATATGAAAACATTTAAAAAATAATATCATTAAAAAAAATCATGATACAGACAATACAATCATAAATGATGTTAAGCAGACCGTTCATATGCTTGTATTGATTTGCCGGAAACCCTTCCATTTGCTGACTTCTCCAGTTTTTGCTTGATAACACTACCAATATTTTTCTTGTCTAAATCGAGATACTTGCCTGACCCATAAAATAACCGTATGGTATTCTCACTTACATGAACTCTCGAGAAGTTATCAAGATGTAAGTATGATGGGCCAAACAACCATGAATTGCCGATTTTAATATAATTATCCTCAAATTCATTGTTTCTGATAAAAGCATACTTCAAAAGCCAAAACTTTAATACCAGTACTAATTTAAAAAACCCGCCCAGTGAAAAAATTAAAAAAAAGAGCCAATCAACCCACCAGTTAATTTCGTTTTTCAGAGGTCTGAAAACCAAACAAAGTATGGCAAAAGTTAAAAAAATGATGCCAGTTAAAAGCCTGGCAGGCATGGTTTTTTCAATCGGGTAATCCAGTAATTTTGTACGCATAGAGCTTCAGTTGTAGTTTAATTGCATGGTTGTTAATGTATTGCAAATTATTGAATTATTTCCCTGAAAGTCAAGTTATTTTGCATTTTTTTACTTTTTAATATGACTCCGTCTGTTTGTGAAAAAGCAGCAAAACCTCATTACAGGTGTTTGGTTTTACATGAATCTGGAATAATATAACCCTGCACGGCAATTCATTTTCAAAATCATGAAAGCAATTTATGATTAGCTTGCCTGTGTTTTTATTAGATTTGCGATGTGATCAATTAAGTGAAATGTAATCTCTACAGAAAGTATGAAAACCAATCTGGCATCATATGATAACCGATGGTACTTACCCGGTGCGGGATGGACAAAGCGCATAATCTGGCATTATGTAAATCTGATTTTTTTACAAAGTTACTGGTTGCCGTTAAGTTCACTGAAGATCTTTATATTGAAATGGTTTGGTGCTAAAATTGGAAAAGGGGTTAACATTAAACCAGGAGTTAATATTAAATACCCATGGTTGTTGCGAATCGGTGATCATGTGTGGATAGGCGAAGGGGTCTGGATTGACAACCTTGCAAGGGTAGATATCTATGATAACGTTTGTCTGTCGCAGGGCGCTATGCTGTTAACGGGAAACCATAATTATAAAAAAAGCAGTTTTGATCTAATGGTTGGTGAAATAGTATTGGAAGAAGGTGTATGGATTGGCGCGCGGGCTGTTGTATGTCCGGGTGTTCGATGTGAAAGCCACAGTGTGCTTGGTGTTTGTTCAGTAGCCAGCAGTAACTTGGAGCGCTATGGAATTTATAATGGAAATCCTGCCCAAAAAATCAGAAAAAGAATTATTGAATCCACTTAAATGAAAATAAGTGTAATTACCGTTGCATACCAATCTGCAAAAACCCTGGAACACACCTTGCAATCGGTTCAGGAACAGAATTATACCGATATCGAGCATATAGTGATTGATGGTGGATCAAAAGATGGCAGTATTGAAATATTACAAAAACATGGCAGTAAAATACGTTGGGTGAGCGAGCCTGACAGGGGCATATACGATGCCATGAACAAGGGTATTCAAATGGCCACCGGTGAGGTAATTGGTATGCTGAATGCAGATGATTTTTACACCCATCCCGAGGTGCTTAGCAGAATTGCGCAAGAAATAAATCCTACTTCGACTATGGCAACCATTGCCGATGTGGCATTCATTAGACCTGATATGCCTGAAAAGATTGTCAGAAAATATAGTGCAGCCAATTGGCATCCGGGAAAATTTGTACGTGGATTTATGCCCCCCCACCCTTCTTTTTACTGCAAAAAGACCTGTTATGATATATTTGGACTTTATAAAACAGATTATGCCATTGCCGCAGATTATGAACTACTCATACGATTTCTGGCTGTGGAAAAAATCAAATATTCTTATATCCCAATGCAAATGGTTACTATGCGCACAGGTGGTGCCAGTACCCGGAATTTGAAAAGTAATTACATATTAAATGAAGAAATCATTCGGGCATGCAAAGAAAATGGCCTTTATACCAATCGATTAATGGTATATGGTAAATACTTCAGAAAGATATTTGAATTGAGGGGACGCTTGCGTTAAGCTATTATGGAAAATGTACTTATTACAGGCGCTACAGGTTTTATAGGCAGTAACTTAATTCCCTATTTAACAGAAAGAGGATACAGGATATACGGCCATTCCAGAAATCCGAAATATTTACAAAGCGCTTATGGAGACTGTTTACATGGCATACTTACCGACTGCAGTGCAGAAAGTCTGAGAAAAAATCAAATTGAATCGATCATACATCTGGCCGGAATTGCCCACGATCTGAGCAAAAGATTTAAAGAAAGCGACTATTTTCAGGTAAATACACAAAGTAGCTGCGACTTATTTGATGCATGGAAATTATTGCAAAACCAAAACGGATGCTTTGTTTTCATGAGTTCTGTTAAAGCTGTTTCAGATCAGGGTGCACTTGATCTGGATGAAACAGTTAAACCTGAACCTGTAAGTGCCTATGGCAGGTCAAAATATATGGCAGAAAAATATATCATCGAAAACTCCGGTGATACAATGTACTATATACTGCGTCCTTGTATGGTGCATGGACCGGGAAATAAAGGAAATCTTAACCTGCTTTACCGCTTTGTTAAAATGGGATTGCCTTATCCATTAGGCATATATGATAATCAGCGATCGTTGCTGTCAGTAGAAAATTTGTGTTACAGCATTGAGAATATCCTGCGTAAACCCATAGATAGAGGCATATACCATGTTGCGGACAGTGGCACCATTTCGACACGTGAAATAGTTGATGCAATGGCAGATGTATTGGGGCAAAAAGGCCGCATTTGGAATGTCCCTAAGAGCATCATTGAAGCAGGTGCCAGCATTGGCAGCTCTTTAAACCTACCCTTTAATCAGAACCGCCTTAATAAACTTACAGAAAGCCTAACACTTAGTAACAAAAAACTTTTGCTGGCTTTATCTAACCCACTACCTTTGGACCTGAAAACGGGTTTAAAAAGTACCTTAGAATCATTTTTATGAATTATTTAATTCTGGGTCTTTGTGGTTTGGCCATGTTTTCGGCCTCGAGGATATATTTTAAACTGGCAAACCGGTTCAATATCATTGACCGTCCAAATCACAGAAGCGCACATACCAGGCACACCATAAGAGGTGGTGGAATTGTTTTTGTTATAGCTGTCGGCTTACATGCCTTATTTTTCGATACATTACCTGCTATTACTTTAGCCGGCTTTTTCATCATTGCTTTTGTCAGCTTTATAGATGATGTAAAAGATCTGCCCAACCGGATTCGAATTATTGCCCACTTCACCGCTATGTCTCTGTTGTTGATTAGTCTTGAGACTTCAGCCTTTCCAATTTGGGCTAATGTAATTATTATTATAATTGCCGTCGGAGCTATGAATGCCTATAATTTTATGGATGGTATTAACGGAATTACTGGCGTATACAGTTTGACAGGCATAATTACTATATTGTATTTAAACAATTATTACCTTCCATTGGCCCAAAATGAGTTTTTTGTTTTGCTCATAATTGCACTGTTGATCTTCAATTATTTTAATTTCCGTAAAAATGCAGTATGTTTTGCCGGTGATGTAGGAAGCATTTCCCTGGCTTTTATTTTAATTGCATTTATCTTGCAACTGACATATGCCACAGGTAACCTGGTTTTTGTTTTACTGCTTGCTGTTTATGGTGTAGACAGTGTTTTAACCATCCTGCACCGCCTGAGGCTTGGAGAAAACATTTTCAAAGCTCACAGGTTTCATTTATTCCAGGTATTGGTAATTCAAGGTAAGGCAGGTCATTTAAAAGTCAGTGCTATTTATGCCATAGTACAATTATTAATTAATTCTTTATTGATCTTAGTTCTTCAAAAATCAGTAGTCTTTCAGGCCATATTTGCATTCTTTATCTTGTTTTTATTATCTTTATCATATGTTTATTTGAAAAGCAGGTATTTACAAACACAATATCAACTCAAATAAACGTTGTAAACACAAGGGATATTTTTTTGCTGCCCAGGGCAGCTTTGGGGTAATTAACAAAACTGTTCATGTTGAAAAAGTCATTTGAGAAATTCCGTGAAATGCGGAAGAGTAAAAAAATTATTTCCGTCTCCGTAATTATTGTTGCACTTACGCTCAGCTACATGCTTGTCTTTAATAATGTGGTTGGAAGTGGTGAAAACGCCATCATGAGTACTATTAAACGCGGTGATTTTCAGATTGAAATCATAACCACCGGAGAACTTGAAGCGAAAAACTCGGTTGATATAATGGGCCCGAGAAAATTGCGGGATGCCAGAATATGGAGAGTTACCATTGAAGATATTCTCAACGAAGGTACGGTCGTGGATAAAGGTGATTATGTAGCGACATTTGACAACTCTGAGATTAAAGAAAGAATTAATCAGCAACTTATTACGGTAGAAGAAGAGCTGGCGGCATATACACAAGTGCAACTTGACACAGCACTGGAACTTACTAAAGCAAGAGACGAAGTTACCAATAAAACCTATGCCGTTCGCAAAAAAGAGCTTGAGCTTAAACAATCTGAATTTGAGCCTCCGGCTTTAGTGGAAATGCTTAAAATGGAACTGGATGAAGCCCTTCGAAATCTTGAACAGTCCCGCATGAATTACAGACTTGTCAAGCAAAAGTGCAATACCAACATGCGAAATCGCACCAAGAAACTCAATGAAGAACAGGAAAGGCTTAGTTTTTTTATTGAACTTGAAAAAGAATTTATTATTCATGCCCCCGAACCTGGCATGGTCATATACCGCAGGGATCGGTCTGGCCGACGTATTGGCAAGGATTATGAACTCAGTACCTATTATCCTGCTGTGGCAACACTTCCGGATCTCACCAAAATGATCTCAAGAACCTATGTAAATGAAGTGGATATTCGTCAGATTCAACCGAACCAAAGCGTTAAAATTGGTCTGGATGCTTTCCCAGAAAAGCGACTCAATGGCAAGGTGGTGAGGGTTGCCAATGTTGGAGAACAAAAACCCAACTCAGATGCAAAGGTTTTTGAGGTGGAAATTGAGATCGGTCAATCTGATACCACCCTAAGGCCGGCCATGACAACAAGTAATAATATCCTTGCTGAACTCATTCCCGATGTATTATATGCCCCCCTTGATGCCATTCACAGCCTCGGCGACACCCTCACATTTGTTTATCTTAACAAAGGATTGCAGGTGATAAGAAAGGAAATAGAAATGGGTGCGGTTAACAGCAATGAAGCGGTGGTAAAAAATGGATTGCAGGAAGGGGATGTAATATTTCTTTCGGTGCCTAAGGATGCCGATAAGGCCAAAATTGTAAGGTTACACGAAGAAATTGAGGAAGAAGAACCACAATTATCCTTTTCTGAACGCATAAGGTCAAGATTTCGCGGTCAAAATCGATTGTAAGTGTAAAACTTTTTTTGAATGAAAGAAAAAATTCTGGCGAATCTTGAAATTGCACTCGATGCTGTTTTAGCCAATAAAATGCGCTCGGCACTTACAGCACTGGGCATCATTTTTGGCGTAAGTGCTGTCATTGCCATGCTGGCCATTGGTAAAGGGGCCGAAAAAGAAATCTTAGAACAAATCAGGTTGGTTGGTGTGAACAATATAATCGTTACACCGGTAATCGAACAAAAAGAAGAAGAACTTGACTTTAGCGATCAATCGGGTAACGAAGGTAAGTATTCACCGGGTCTCAACCTCCTCGATGTAGAAAGCATCAAATATTTACTGGAAGAGGTAGAGGAAGTAAGTCCTGAAATTGTAATTGAAACCAATCTTGTCAAAGGAGGCATCCGAAGATCTACTAAACTTGTTGGCGTTGAACCATCTTATTTCGAACTTGCTAATTTTACCTTGAGTGAAGGCTCAATGTTTACTTCTGAACACCTAAATAATGGCAAGTCGGTTTGCATTATTGGAAAAGGTATTCAAAAAAGATTTTTCAGCAGTGAGAATCCTATTGGCAAAAGTATTAAATGCGGACCGCACTGGCTCACCATAATCGGGGTGCTCGATGAGCGCATTATTAGTGAATCGAACATTGCCAATCTGGGCATACGGGATTTTAATATGGATATCTACACACCCATTAAAACGGTGCTTATGCGATACCGTAACCGGGCGCTAATAACCACGGCTGCCTTAAAAGATGACGGAAGTACTGTAGATGAAAGAAAAAATTACCATCAGATTGACCGGCTTACTGTGAGGGTTTCTGAAACTGAAGATCTCAATCCCGCCGCAGATGTGATTTCCCGCATGCTCAAACGCCGGCACAACAATGTAGTCGATTTCCATGTGACAATACCAGAGTTGCTACTTAAACAACAACAAAGAACAAAAAGCATATTTAATTTTGTATTGGGAGCCATCGCCGGAATTTCACTTTTGGTAGGCGGCATCGGTATTATGAATATTATGTTAGCTTCAGTACTGGAACGCATTCGTGAAATTGGATTACGCTTGTCTATTGGTGCTAAAAAAGAAGATATTGTTTTTCAATTTCTTTTTGAAGCCGTATTGATCAGTGTTTCCGGCGGCATAATTGGTGTTATACTAGGCGTGAGTATGGCCTACATGGTTTCGTGGTTTGCCGATATCCCTACGGTGATTACCATAAGCAGCATTTTGGTAAGCTTTGGTGTGGCGGCAACTGTTGGCCTTATTTTTGGCATTACCCCTGCAAGGCGTGCAGCAAGTCAGGATCCTATAACCAGTCTCAGGTATGATTAATTTTGACTGGCTTACACTCTTCTAAGACAGTCAATTCCTCAATAATTGATAATCCTTTATAGTAAAAAATACAATTACAAAATACCCCTCAGTGACTTTTCAATAGTCAACCTGAAGTTATTTCAATCAGAAATGCGAAGAAAAGTCTGGAATATTGTCCCTTCCCTTATATGGCTGTCAACTTTTATTTCTCCCTGCATTGTTTCTATCTGATTTTTTGTTATATATAAACCTATACCCCTTGAGTCTTTTCCACGATGAAAAGTCTGATACATGCCAAATAATTTATCTCCGTATTTATTTAAATCAATCCCCAAACCATTGTCCTTAAAATCAATTCTCACAAATTGATCATATTTATGTGTGGTAATTTCCACAAAACTCATTTCTTTAGACGAGTCACAATATTTAATGGCATTTGTCAGGAAATTAAGAAATATACTATCTATGTATGAGTTAATGCCGAGTACATTAATTGCAGGGTCAACTTTATTGATAATCATGAAACCTTCTTCTCTCGCCATCGGTAAGACAAGGTTAATGGCTTTCTCCAAAGACGCATAAATATTTATCGATTGCACAACCTCATCGTCTAACTGGGCCTTTACAACCTGTGTTAAATCCTGAATGGTTTGTTCCAGATTGTCAGATGCTTTAAAAAAAAGTTGCATTATCTGATTTTCAAATACAGCAGGGTTTTCTTTTTGATACAACCCCAGTAATGCCCCAATTCCCTTGGAATGTGATCGAAGGTTGTGACTGACAATATGCGCGAAATTCTTTAGTCTGTTGTTTTGCTCCAATATCTTTTTGGTCAGGTCATCCTTTTCTTTCTGAAGTTCCTTGAGTCGCTTTAACTCTGTAAGATCAGCAGCTACCAATAAAATAAACGGCTCATTCTGTTCACTTGTAAACCGAACTTTTCTTGTAAATAAGGTCTTCATTTCTCCAGTGGGAAATGTAATGGTCTCTTCCATCTCTGAAAAACCTACATCGAAAGCTTTTTGATCAGCTTTAATTAAAAATTCCCTGTCTTTTTCACTAAATCTTTCAAAGGTGGTATATCCGATCACTTTATCCCGCATATTTTCAGGATACAATTGCAGAAATCTGTTGTTGGCATCAATAATTCTGAATTTATTGTCTTTAACTGCAAAAATGGCTGGGATCGTTTCAGAAATTAGCGTCTTGAAGTCAAGAGAAGCTTTAAGCTTTTCGTTGGTTTTTTTCAATTGAACTTCCATTTCGATTTTTTCGGTGAGATCAATATTAGTACCCACCCATCGCAATGGTTTTCCAACATCATTCTTAATAATATCGCCTTTGGTAAGGATCCATCGCCAGGATCCGTCTTTGTGTTTTAGTCGGTGTTCAATAAGATATTCAGGGGTATTCCCATCAAGATAATCCTGAACTGCCCTTTCGATTCGCTCCTTATCATCAGGATGCCAAAGATTTTTCCAACCATTAAAAGTATTTTCAACTTCTTCTTCCTTGTAACCCAGCATACTTTTCCACAAAGGGCTAAAATAAACTATGTCATTAACCATATCCCAGTCCCACAGCCCTGCTCCGGTGCCATCTAAAGCGAGTTGATAGCGCATTTCACTTTCGGTCAGTTTTCGGATTGCTGCGTTGAGTTCACTTATATCCGTGATATTGGCATAATAGTACAAAATATTGCCTTCAGGATCTCTCAACACATTAGATGACACCCTTACTGGAAAACGTTCACCATCCTTACGGCAAAATACAAGTTCAAAAATTCCAAAATTATTTTTTAGTGTTTGTTCAAACGCCTCTGTAATCTTGTCCACTTCTTCCATAGGCCAGTATATAAAAGGCGGACTATGGCCAAGGATTTCCTTTTCCGAAAAACCAGTCATTTTTAAAAATCCCCTGTTTGCATAATCATGTGTTCCGTCTTTTTTAATGATCGCGAAGCCGTCGTACATATTATCAATCAATTGCCTGGAAAACTTTTGCTTTCTTTCAATTTCCCATTTATCCTCTTCATCTCTTGTGATATCGCTGAACATTCCAAACAAGCGTATCGTCTTTCCTTCTGACAATACCGGATATCCTGTAGCCCTAACCCATAAATGTCGACCTTTGGCAGTGATGAATTGGCATTTCAGGTCGTAAGAGATTTGCTTTTCAATTGCATCTTCAACGGCTTGAGCAATAAGTGGCTGATAATCGCGATGATAAAAAGATATACCATCTAATTTATATATATCACAACCTTTATCAACTTCATGAATTGAATAAACTTCGTCAGACCAAAATATCTTTCCAGTCTCCACATCCATTTCCCATGCACCTGTTTTACTTAATCTCTGTGATTCATTCAATAATAGATTCGCTTTGGAGAGCTCTTCTTTAATTTTTTGATCCGTTCTGTTGATATGTATACCCAACATTCTAACTGCCTTACCCTCTTTATTTCTGATGGCAACCCCTTTACATTGCATCCAAATGGTTTTGCCGGTTTTATGCCGATATCTTACCATCTGATCATAGGGATGATTAGGATCCATCAAATGCTTTTCAAAATTTGACTGAACCATATGAAGGTCTTCCTTAAAAATTATATTCTGCCATGCAGAAGATTTATGGGGCATTTTTCGCGGGTCATAACCCAGGCAGGTCCAAAAGCGGGGGCTCATCCATTCATTTTCAGGACGCTCTAAATCCCAATACCACATACCATCCAAAGCTGTGTCAAGCAAAAACCTAAAGGCATCAAGACCATTTCTCAATTGCTCATAAAATTCAGCCTCCAAATAATTTCGCTCAAAACTCCCTACTACTTCAGACATTGTATATTAGCCATTTACAAAAACTATTGATTTATAATTCAATCCCTCCAATAAGCGATATATCATTCTGTTATCCTTTCAGTAACACATATTTCAAGGAAAAAATTTATTATCATAAACATGCGGTAATAATTTAACAATTAAATATTTCATAAAAAATTTAAACTTTGCGATACAATATTCATTTATAAAAAACCCGGAATAAAGTAAACTATTAATATTTAATAGGTAGTGCACTTAACAGAAAGCCTGATGAGCTTTCATATCTTTAAATTAGCTCTCTATCTATTAATATATATTAATTTACAACCAACTTTTAAACACCTATATACCATGTTTTAAATAATTCAAGCATAAACCAGAAAATAAAAATATCAATTAAAGTATATTTTGCAAATGATCTTTATCGAATTTTTTTAATTATAACAACATTTAAGTTTAAACTCTATATGACTAATGTTATAACCGAACCATAGAGATTTATATACTCAATATGAGTAATTGATTTAATCCGTAGTAAAATAATCACCTGCTAATTCAGCTACATAAAGGGTATTGCATGTAACTGCATACAATTAATGCCATTTTTGTAAGATTGTGCTTATGTACCGGAACTAAACCGGCAAAATACCCCAAGAGGAAGTTTTCTTCCTGAATGATCTGCTTTGTAAAGCTCTCCGTATTCTGGAGAAATATGAGGTTTAAACAAGCTGCGGGTCAGACCTTCTGCCACCAGGGCAGAAAGGCCCATACTATAAAGATTTAAAATAAAAAAAGCATTTTTTGACTCCAAAAGACTGGCGCAATGCTGCATCAGTTCATTAATTCCCTCTTCGAGCACCCATTTCTCACCTGTTGGTCCCCTGCCGTATGCCGGAGGGTCAAGTATAATTCCCTGGTATATCCTGCCCCTTTTCACTTCCCTCTTCACAAATTTCATAGCGTCTTCCAGCACCCACCTGATGTTTTGCAGGCCACTCGACTGCATATTTTCATTTGCCCAGTTTAAAACCGGCTTTACCGAATCTACATGTGTTACATCTGCTCCGGCGGCGCATGCAGCAAGGGAAGCCCCTCCCGTGTAAGCAAATAAATTTAATACTTTTGGCTGGTGCATATTGGTTACAGCCTTAAGATGGTCGTATAAAAAATTCCAATTTTCGGCTTGTTCCGGAAATAAACCTACATGTTTAAAGCCGGTTAATGCCAATCTGAAGGATATTTTCATGCCTTTATACTGATAATTGACAAACCAACGGTCTGGCATTCCTGGTTTTAGTTGCCACTTACCCCTGTCGCCTGATTCTCCAGATTTACTTTTTTCCTTGATAAAAACAGCATCGGCTTTGTTCCATTCGCTCAATGGCAATGCAGGATCCCATACTGCCTGAGGCTCAGGTCTTGATAAAATGTATTGACCAAATCTCTCGAGTTTTTGAAAATTTCCCGAGTCAATAAGTTCATAATCCTGCCAATGTTGGGGTTCCCGAATTTGTATCATGCAGATCTTAGGATTTTACCCTTCAAATATGGTATAAGTATGCCGTAAAATTTTGTTCTTTGCGGTATAAATTTCAAATGTAGTGCAGGAAAAGATCACGAGCCCCAAAAATGACAAAATCAAAGCCGCTGTAAAACTTCAGGAAAAGTCTTCTGAAAGAAAGAAATCCGGCCTTTTTATAGTAGAAGGATTGCGTGAATTACAATTGGCACTTAACAATGACTACCGCATTTCGCATTTATTTGTGTGTGCGGAAGCAGGAGGTGAAAAAACCCTTGAAGCGCTAAAACTGCCCCATGATGTATGGATTTACAATACAAGTAAAGAAGCATTTTCAAAAATTGCCTACCGGGAAAACCGGGATGGTATTGTAGCTGTTTTGTACAGCAAGTCCCACGAGATCACCGACTTAAATCTTTCTAAAGCGCCGTTGGTCATAGTTCTGGAGGCAGTGGAGAAACCCGGCAATCTGGGAGCTGTATTGCGCACTGCCGACGCTGCAAGGGTTGATGCAGTGGTGATCTGCGATCCGGCTACCGATGTTTATAATCCCAATGTAATCAGATCTGGTATCGGATGTCTGTTTTCTGTTCCAGTGGCCGTTTGTTCCAGTGATCAGGCTATAGAGTATTTTAAAGAAAATGGAATACATATTATTGCAGCAGAATTGAAAGCCAGTACGCGCTATGATTTGATCGACTACCATAATGGGGTTGCGCTTACTTTTGGAACAGAAGCCCATGGGTTGAGTCCTGAGTGGATAAAAGCCGCTGATTCGCGCATCATCATACCGATGCAGGGGCAACATGATTCCCTCAATGTATCGACCTCTGTTGCCATTGTTGTTTTTGAAGCTTGCCGACAGAGAGGCTTTCTTTATTATAAATGATTTTATCAGGTGCCACCTGTTTACTAATTTGCGGGCCTGATTACGATAATTAGTTGTTAATGGAAATTCTCGGTTATGTTTTAGCCATAGTATCTGGCGCGATAATGGGTATGCTTGGCGGCGGCGGTTCTATTGTTACGGTTCCGATATTCGTTTACATATTTCAAATGTCGCCGGTAGTGGCCACAGGATATTCATTATTTGTGGTTGGTATTACAGCTTCAGTAGGCAGTTTCAATTTCATGAGAAGAAAATTACTGAGCTATAAGACTGCCATAATTTTTGCTGTACCTTCTTTTCTGGGTGTATATATGTCGCGACATTACATGATTCCAAACATTCCTGAAAATATTTTCTCTCTTGGTCGTCATGACATAACCTCTGATATCATTTTCTTTTTTGCCTTATTAATTGCAATTGGAGGAACCATGTACTTTTTCATTATAAAGTCAGTTTCAGAAGATAAACGCCTCAAAAGACTTTTCTGGCTAGTAGTGCCCGCTGCATTTATGCTTTTTGTTACGCGTCAATACCTTATTCCGATACTCCCTGATGAACTGATTGTTTTAGGTGCATTTACACTGAGTAAGTCTACGTTTATCATGGTCTTTTTTTCATTTATTATGCTCTTTTCTGCCGTGTCTATGATTCGTCCCCCAAGACAAGCCGATAATACTGAGGAACCAAGCGATGCAAAAAAATATACCATGATTATGATTCAAGGTACCATTGTGGGTATGGTTACAGGCATAGTTGGTGCAGGTGGTGGTTTTTTAATCGTTCCTGCCCTTGTATTAATGGCAAGATTGCCAATTCAACTTGCTGTAGGCACCAGTCTGCTTATTATAGCTGCCAATTCACTAATAGGTTTTGCCGGGGATGTAAATCAGCAACCTATAGAATGGACATTTTTGCTGAGTTTCACTGGTTTTGCCGTTACAGGCATGCTACTTGGAATATATCTCGGTAAATTTATCTCACCTCTGATATTGAGAAAGGGCTTTGGTTATTTTCTTATTCTGATGGCTTCTTTTATTTTGACGCAGGAACTGTTTTATTGATTTTTTCTGAATATCCGGGTTGTGAAGTTCAAGATCATATCGTTGATTTCCTGCGAGGCCTTTGAAAAGTAAATGACAGGAACAAATACACCAGCTCCCAGGGCACTTCTTATCGCAAGATCAAAAGGCATATTTGGCAATGTTGGCATAACTGAGCAAATACCCAGCGACAATATCAATGCAAAAACCACCCAAAGATATTTCAGGGAATAGGGTTGCAAGTGAAATTTAATTCTGACAAACCAAAATCGCAGCAGGCTGTACATTGAAACTGCGATCAGCGAAGCTAATGCCGCGCCATCGATCCCCATTAATGGAATAAGGGCGAGATTACTCAATACGGTGGCGCCTAAAAAGGCCAGCATAAACCATGTAATGACTTTGTACCATTTGGAGTAAGCAATCAAACCTTCACTCACACCACTACCCATTTTTATGACATTAGCTAATCCAATATATAGAATCACATATTTTCCAGCTTTGAATTCATCAGGCAAAAGCAAAAATATATTATCGATGTTAATCCATAACCCCATAAATAAAAAACAGGCCGTAATAAATTGGGTCATACAGCTTTTGGTATAAATATCCCTTAAAGCCCTGAAATCAGATGTTTTCAGGGCCTCAGCGATCATTGGAGAAGCAATTTTATACAGAGCCCTTGAGGGCAAAGCCACGAGTATCCCAAAGTAAAAAGTAGTTGTATAAATGCCTACCGCGCTGGTATCGAAAAATTCATTTACCATTATGGCATCTATGCGCAGGGAGGCAAAGTTACTGAACCCATTGAGCAAGCCAAAAAAACTCACCCCTGCCATGCCCTTCAGATAAGGCCGGCTGTAGCTCAAATCTGGTGGTTTCAAAACAAACTGCCCCCTCACTGTAAGATACATTATCAGAATAATGGTTACCGCGCAGATCGATGCAACATATAAAAAGGTAAAACCTTCAAATTGAACGGCTCCTAAAAGGTACATCAACAGGGATATCAAGATAAAAACCCTTTGAACAAATTCCTTGAGCAAAGTACCAATGGTACTGTCAAATAATGCGCTGCAATAGACATCAAAAAGAAAAAAGAAAAGTTGAAATACCGCTAAGGGCACGATCAACAGCAAAAAATGGGCGAATAAAGGAGAGTTTTCCAAATTGGAAGACCTCAGATATGGAAGTAGGATAAAAAACAGTACAGTTACCAGTATGGCACCTGTAACACCGGTTATAAGCAGCATGCTTAAAAACCCGTTGTGGTGCTTTTCTGATCTGAAATAAGGAAAATACCTTACGGTAGCGCTGGTAAAACCCAGGGTACCGAGTTGCGCAAAAATCATGGAATAAGAAACCAGTAAGCTCAGCACACCAATTTCACTGCCCGTTAAAAAACGGGGAAAAAGTATTGCCGTTATGACAAAACCGAGTATGGCCCCAGCGTAAGTATATGCTGAAGACCACAAAGTCTGGGATTTTATTCGTCCCAAAATATTGGAATTAGTTTACTTTTATAATCATAAAATAAAAAATAACAACCTGGCAAAGATCCAAATAAAAACTTATCCATCAATGTAATCCCAGTTTAATGCAGTACCTGCGGGCAGATCTATCAGCGCCTTTTTTCCTAGTATCTGGTAATAATACCTGGGATGCAAACCAAAGCCGGGTCGCACAGATCGCAGATTCTCTTTGGTAAATAGTTCTCCTTTGGCTACATCTTTTGCGATATACAAAGACCTGCTGAAATCTCTTCCCTTTTTCATTTTTTCAGTAGGAATGTAGTCTATCTTGCCTATTGCTTTTTCTGCTTCCCTTATGGCTTTGACCATTTCGGAAAATTCAGCTTCTGTCATGGAAAAAGAGGCATCCGGCCCACCGACAGACCGATCAATGATAAAATGTTTTTCAATAATTTTTGCCCCAAAACAGGTAGCTACCAGCGGTACGGTACTTCCCATGGTATGATCTGAGAGTCCGGTAATGACCCCGTATCTCTCTGCCATATTTTTTATCATCACCATGTTGGCCTCCTCAATGGGAGCTGGATAGCTCGAGGTACATTTCAGTAAGACTATCTGATCGTTTCCCATCCGACGGCAGGCATCCAGGGCGAGTTCAATATCTTCTTCTGATGCAATCCCTGTCGAAATGATTACTGGTTTTCCCTTGGAAGCGACATATTCAATAAGTGGAATATCAGTTATTTCAAAAGAAGCTATTTTATAAGCCGGTACATGGAGACTTTCGAGAAAATCTACCGCTGAAAAATCAAAAGGGGAAGAAAAACATATCAACCCTTCATTCTCTGCTGCTTCAAAAAGTGCTGTATGCCAATCCCAGGGAGTATAAGCTTCTTTGTACAGGTCATACAACTTTCTCCCATCCCAAAGGGTGCCTTTGATAATAAAATCGTCTTTTTCACTATTGAGTGTAAGGGTATCTGCCGTATAGGTTTGCAATTTTACACAATCAGCACCTGCCCTTTTAATTGCCTTTATACTTTGCAAGGCGGTTTCAAGGCTGCCATTGTGATTGGCCGAAAGTTCAGCAATGATAAAAACAGGTGAGTCTTTATCTATAGTAAATCCTGCTATTTCCATTCTATAATTTTAATATGTATAACGATCTGTAGCCGTCATCCTTAACTTTTGAATACCCTTCGTTTTCGAAAATACGCACTGAAGCTTTATTGACATTCATTACATGGGCACAGATTCGATGTACCCCCGGTCTCTCCATTTTTAAACATTCTCTACCCAATTTCAAGATTCGTCTGCCCTCCCCTTTTCCCTGATGCGCGGGATCGATCAGGTAGCTTAAAATGGCTTCTCCATCTTTACTTATATCAAAACGTACCGAGCCAATAATTTCAATGCCACGCTCCATCAGGTAATACAAACTTTGCTGATCGATGATCTTTTCACGAAACCAGCGGCTGTGCTCATCAGGTTTGATGGGCTTTTGCTGAAAGGAATGCTGCCGTATTCCCGGATCGGATGCCCAGCTGTAGGTGATGGCTTCATCTTCAGCGGTGGCTTTTCTCAAAACGGGGGCAAATCTTGCATGTATCACTACGTCCGCAAATTTACCTTCAAAAAAGCAATGCTGTTTCAAAGTAGCCTCCCTAATGAAGCCAGATTTTTCCAAAACCAGATACAAATGCGGCCTGAGGTCAAAAGCGTATGTATATATCTTATGAAAGGAAAGTTTGTCAAAGGCCACCTGTTCGATCAGCTTTAGATAGGTTGACCAGTATTTTTCAAAATTACCGGCTTCGAGGCGGGTGTTCATTAAAAATGATAATTCAGCGTTGCGGTCTTTCCAGTTTATATGAACCATACCCCCATAGCCAATACATAAACCTTTTTCGAGAAAAGAAAATAGCAGTTGAGGTGGTTGTTCCTGCTGGTATAATGCACTGACTACTTCGTAAAAATACTTATCCTGCTGTACTTCGGTTAGAAGACCCTCTTGTCTGAGATGATAAACCTGCTCATTCCTCCACCGCATGATATCATAGCGATCTTCCATCCGTATGGGGACCAGGGCATAATCACCCAGATTATAATTTTCCTTACCGAGTATTTTGTAATAACTCATATTTCCATTCTGCGAGTTGCCAGTCACTGTAATTATCTATATCCTGAACCTCGTATTCATCCAATACAAGCCCTGCGCTGTAATCGGTAAACAGTCGTTGGTTTAATAACAGCCGGGATACATCAAACCAGTACCATTGACCCGCATCGTGGTAGGCCAATTCCATATCCTGGGATCTTTTATTAAGGTTTTCCGGCCAAATCATTTTTACCATGTCTGAGGCATCAAATTGTAATCCCCTCCAAATTGGATAACTGTACGCCACTACGGGAAATACACTATCACAGTTTTTGTCAGCCAGCAGCCCTAAACCTTCTTTCAGTCTTTCTGTTTTTATGAGTGGCGCTGCAGGGTAAATACAACAACCATACTTAAAATCACTGCCAGATGCTTCATATTTTCCAATAACCTCTATGAGAACCTCTACGGTTGTTGCAAAGTCGTCGGAGTTTTCAGCACTGCGCATAAAAGGAACCTGAGCGCCAGCTTTTAAGGCAATCCCGGCAATTTCTTCATCATCTGTAGAGACCATTACCTCATCAAACAGGCCTGAACGCAAAGCAGTCTGTATGGAATATTCTATTATCGGTTTTCCTTTAAAATCCCTTATGTTTTTACCGGGAATGCGCTTGCTCCCTCCCCGGGCAGGTATGATGCAAATAGCGGATGTATTCATATTATCTTGTATAATAAGACAGTACAGACTCAATTACATAATCCTGCTCAGAAACGCTCAGGGTTGGATACATAGGAAGGCTTAAACAATGACTGTAATACTTTTCAGCATTAGGGAAATCACCGGCTTGCCAGCCAAACTGTCGGTAATAGGGCATTAAATGAACCGGAATATAGTGAACCTGAGCAAATATATTTTTACTGCGAAGGTAATTATATAAGCCAATTCGGTCTGTTACTTCAATGATGTATAAATGATAAGCATGACCATCGACAACCCCTGCTTGTCTGCAGATAAACTCCATGCCTTCAAAGGCTCTGTAATATCGAGCAGCAATTTCTCTTCTTTTCTGCAGGTTATCCGCGGCCCGTTTAAGCTGACTGGATGCCAGTGCCGCCTGAAAGTCGGTAAGTCTGTAGTTATATCCCAGCTCCTGCATTTCCATGTACCAACCAGGATAATTTTTACCCATCGAATTAGACGAAGTAACCAGCCTGTCAGAAATTTCCTCATTCAAAGAACTTTCTTCAAATACACCAAGGGCAATTTCAACCGGATTTTGAAAGCAATTCTGATCTTTGCTTATACCATGGGTACGCAGATGCAGCATCCTCTCATACAGTTTCTTGTTCCTCGATGTAACCATCCCACCTTCTCCGGCTGCAATATGTTTCACAGGGTGGAATGAAAATATAGCCAGGTCGGCAAAGGTTCCGCTGCCACAATTATGCTGCAAACCATTGGAATCAGTAAAATAACCTCCGGGGGCATGGCATGCATCTTCAAGTAACCAAAGATCGTATCTGTTAGCGATTTCCCTGAATTCCTCCATGTTTACAGCTCTACCAGCAAAATCTACCGGAATAATACCTTTAATACGGTTTTTCCGATTATTCTTTAAAATATCTTCAACTTTTTGAATATCCAACAGCCAGGTTTCAGGATCAATATCGGCAAAAATCACCTCTGCCCCCACATATCTTGCACAATTTGCAGTGGCGGCAAAAGTAATGGGCGTAGTTATCACACTGTCACCGGCCTTAAGATCCAGCGCCATACAACACAAATGCAAAGCTGCCGTTCCGTTTGAAACCGCCACTGCATGATGACTTGATGTGTAGTTAGCAAATGACTGCTCTAAACGGGGTATCTCCGGTCCCTGGGTCAGAAAATCTGACTTTAAAACGCTTACAACTGCTTCAATGTCTTCGTCACTTATCCACTGTCTGCCATAAGGAATTGCCATAATTGTTAAATTAAATGCTAAAATCCGGATCTACATGCTTCTTAATTTGCTCACGAATTTCCACAACGGAGAGAAAGTGCCCATTATCTCCGGAGTTGTAACTGAAACCCGGCTCCACATACTGAGCTGAAAATGTTTTCTGAAAAGATTCTACATCCCAAACCGGCACTGATGGCAATATCACGTAATACTTATCAATTTCCAGGGTATTAAACGCATCGGTGGTGGTAATCATTTCTTCGTGCAGTTTTTCACCTGGCCTGATGCCCACTTCCTCTACACGACAATTGGGATCTATCGCCTCCGCAAGGTCAGTGATGCGATAGGAAGGAATTTTTGGTACAAAAATTTCTCCACCCCAGGCATATTCAAGGGCATGAAACACCATTTCAACACCTTCGTCGAGTGAAATATTAAATCTCGTCATCCCTTTATGCGTGATGGGTAATACTCCTTCTTTTCTCTTTTGCAGAAAGTAGGGAATCACCGATCCCCTTGAGCCTATTACATTACCATATCTTACAACGGAGAACCGAATGTTTCGCTTTCCTTTCATGTTATTGGCGGCAACAAACAGTTTATCGGAACAAAGCTTGGTAGCGCCATATAAGTTGATGGGTGCCGCGGCTTTGTCGGTTGAAAGTGCTACCACATGCTGCACACCTGAATCAAGCGCTGCATTGATGACATTCTCCGCCCCCATGATATTGGTTTTTATACATTCCATGGGGTTATATTCTGCAGCCGGCACCTGCTTTAGGGCCGCAGCATGTACAATTATATCAATACCTTCGCAAGCTCTCTTAAGCCGGGCTTCATCCCTTACATCACCAATGAAGTACCGTATGCCATCGAATTTAGATTTAGGGAACTGTTCAGACATCTCATATTGCTTGAGTTCATCACGGGAATAGATGACCAATCGACGAATGTCGGGAAAAGCAGCCAATACCTTTTCGGTAAATTTTTTACCAAAAGACCCTGTTCCTCCTGTTATAAGAATAGATTTATTGCTTAGGTCTATCATTTTTATCAATGCTTAATTCGGCATATAAAGAGCCCTTTCGGTATTTATCGGCTATCCTATGCTTACTGTAAAAATCTTCCATAAATTGTGTATATCGCGCCTGCAATACCGGGATGTTTCTGAGCCGGAATTTCTCGAAAATCCATATAGTTTTTTTAAACTTGGGCAGGCGAATAAATACAATTCTAATGTAAAAATACTTACCCAATTCCATTAATACATACATCCAGGCATATTTTAAAGAAAAGCGGGGTTTTGAAGCACTTCCGCCAGGCAATTGTTCCAAAGTTTTTTCAACAAAATATGCCGTTCTGATGTGATTAAATCCATCTCCCCAACCGATGGTATCGGTGATTAGTTGCTGCCTTGCCCTTAATTTTTCCTTTTCATCAAAGGCAGCAACTGTGCCTTTGTCATAAAATTCTTCTATGGCATTAATTAATTGCTCAGTTGTTTGAAAGACAACAGATCCTTTAAACAATTGGTCTCGGTTAAAATCAGGGTCGGGGTTGAGCAAAAGCGTAGGCATTTGGTTTTTCATCAACCAGGCCTCCATGGTTGTAGTAGTTTCAAACCCCATCCAGATATCTGATATGCTTATAAGATCGTGCAGGTTTTCTTCTTCTTTAACATATAATACATTGGGGTAAGAAATCAAAGGGTTCATCTCATTTCGACCTTCAGCCACTATAGACGGATTAGCTTCATTGGGATGCCGCTTTAGTACAAACAAAATTTCGGGGTACTGCTCCATGGCTTGCCTCAGCATGTTTTCCACCGCGAGCATTTGCCTTTCTGTCCATTGCAACCAGGAAGCATCACCTTTAAAAAACGAGAGGAGTTCTTCACGCCCCTGTGGATTGCTCAATTTACCAAAAGCCCAACCCGCATAACCAATTACTTTTTTATACTGCTGGAGGCCTTTTCTTTTAAGAAAATCAGCTCTTTTCTCAAACTGATAAATATTATATCGATCGAAACCCGTGGCACCGGTAAGAACGAGTTTTTCATTGATACCTGGCAATTCACTGCGCAGGAAATCACGTGTACGGGCCGACCAGAAACAGACAAATTCCTGATAAAACTTTTTATCGTGGTTGTAGCCCCAGTAATCGAAGCTACCATCTGTGCGCATATTTCCTTCGGATATCAAGGCAAAGACAGGTATATTTTGTCTTGCGGCATATTGACTTATCTGAAAATAAAGACGGGAGCCTACCGTATTTGGCAGTAGGACCAGGTCTGGTTTTTTTCGAAATACTGCATAAACATCCCATATAAAGTTAAACTCCACACGACAGTATAAAAATTTTTCCATAAAGTAAATAAGTGGAAGCAGCATTTCAACATCTCTCCCACTGTCATTGTCCAGAAAGCACAGTACTTTTTTCATTTTTCTTTAATACCTGAAGTAATCTCATTTAACCATATTGACAGATTGGCCACCTGGTGCTTTACACTGTATTTTGCCAAATCTGGCCCGGGTACAAATGCTCGTTTCTCTATTTCCTTTTGTTGTGTAAAAATATTTTTAAGAAAAAACTGCATGCCTTGCAAGTCATTATATTCCAAACACTTTCCGGCCTTTAGTTCCTGGAGCATATTAGCGACATCACTTTCTGCCGGACCGAGGCTGAGTATTTCATTGCCTGTGCGGAGATATTCATAAAACTTACCAGGTATACGCCCCTTGGCATTATCGGCCTGGTTGAGCAGGAGCAAGAGCAAATTGGCAGACATCATACGGTGTATGGCTGTCTTACGCGGCACAAAACCTTCGAAAGTCGTTTCTGCACTTAATTGGTAATGCCCGATTAATTCCTTTAAGGCATAATGACATTGCCCCTGAAAAACCAATTTAAAATTGCCGGCAAAATCTGGCAATTCCTGTTTAAGCTGCGCCAATGCCTGTAACAACTTTACGGGCAGTCGGTCTTCACCCAATACTCCGCTGTGTAATATGGTAAAAACCGGGTTTTGCTCAGGCCTCAGGTCTTTAAAATCTTCCTCGTCATAACCATAATACAAGACGTCCACATTTTTAGCGCCGATTTGTTCCAGGTCGGTTTTCCAGGTTGGGCTGGCGATGGTGATTTTTCGGGCAGTTTGAAAACATTTCTGTTCCAGTTTTCTGTGCCTGGCATCTGCCCATTTGCCAATTGACAACATTTTATAATAGTCGACCTGTGTCCAGGGATCCTGAAAATCGGCCAGCCAGGGAATTCCGGTCTTTTGTGCAAGTCTCATGGCAATAACCGTATTGGTATGTGGCGGGCCATCGCTAAGTATGACATCAACCGGATTGTCCTTTAAAAATTTCAGGAGGAATTTTACCGATGGCTTTATCCATAGACAGCGGGCATCAGGAATAAAAAAATTGCCCCTTATCCAGATTGAAAAAAGATCAATTATATTTTTCTTTTTATGACTCAGATAAACAGGATTAGCAGCATCGGCCTTTTTTCTTCCACTCAACCATTTGAAAAGCCTGAATGGTTCATTGATTGGTTGTTTGAGGACCAGTGTACCAGGTGGTATCTGATGAATATTATCCTTGTCAATTACATCATAATGTGGATTTTGCGGTGCATAGACGATGGGGGTCCAATGGTGATCCGGAAGGTATTTAACAAATTTCAGGCTGCGGAGTACAGAAACACCGCCGGCTGGTGGCCAGTAGTAGCTTATGATCAATACCTTTTTCTTCGGCAAAACATCAGGCATTTTTATACTTTAAAAAATACACAATTGCCGCTATTGTCAGCAAAAGCAGTAATATGGAAGAAATCATCATGATTGTATTTCCAATGGCATAAGATGCCGGTGCAAATTGAAACTCGATGCTGTTGGCGCCTGCGGGGAGCTCTACCGCCCTTAGCAAGTAATTTGCCCTGATGATTTCACCCGGCTTTCCATTAATAATTACCGACCATCCTTCGGGATAGTATATTTCTGAAAAAACAGCCAGCCCCTTTTCCTGATTTTGGCTGCTGTATTTGATATAATTGGGTTGATAGCTTTCCAGTGTAATCGAGCCTTTGCCGGAAAGCCGGTTTTGATCTGGGTTAAATTTACTCACATCAACAATTGCAGTTTGGTCGAGATCGGTTTTGCTCAGTGCATCAATTTCTTCATCCGGATTGTTCACAGCTTTAACATTGTCTACAAACCATGCATTTCCCATGGCATATGGATTTCTGATAACTGATTCTGCTTCGTCACCGGCAACAAAATATCTTGCATTCAGCATATTTAGTAAAGGTGTGAGACCATCAACAAGTTTGCCTTGTTGCTGTATTATTTCAATCCGCTCTGCCTCGAGGTATCGTTCAATTATATCCTGATACCGTCGCATTTTAGCCCCGTGATACCCTCCAATGGATTTATGAAAGTAAGAGGTGCGGGCCTCATTAAAAGGATTTTGCAGACTAAATACCCGGAAGCTTTTATCTTCATCCTGCAGAATTTTTTCATCAGCTGCGGATTTTCTAAACATTTCGCTTTTGCCGCCCTTCATATAGCTGTCTGCATTGAGGTAACGTGTGCCCAGAAGGGCAAGGTCGAGAGTTATAAGCAAAGCGGTGGCTATAATTGCCGCATTGAGTTTAATTTTTTCTGATCGTTGCAGGTACCATACCATTGCGATAGATACGATAAAGAACAAACTACGCAGGGCATCAGAACGCACAATACTGGTTCGGTCTTTTTTTACTGCAGTATTAAGCCATTCGGGTATTTGCGGATCATTTAATCCAGGCGCATAGGGAAAAAGAAAAATGATCAGAACAATACCTGCAGAAATGCCGCTTGCATATAAAAACTTTTTTCTGACCAATGGTTGAAATGGTCTGGAGATCAGATTTTCCAGTGCGAGAACTGAAGCCAGCGGAAAGGTAAGCGTGGCAATTGCAACTGTCATGGTTACTGATCTGAACTTGTTATACCCGGGAAAATAATCAAACATAAAATAGTTAAATGCCTCAAAGTTACTACCCCAGGAAAGCATTACACTCAGAACGGTTATGGGTAACAGCCAGAGCAAGACTTTCTTTTCAACAAAAAACAGGGCCAGTACAAACAGAAAGCAAATGCTTGCTCCCAGGTATATGGGTCCGCTGGTAAAAGGCTGGTCTCCCCAATAACCCAGTGCCCCTCTTTCAAATTGCCGGGCCTGGGCTTGTGCAATTCCATTGGTTCTCAGTGCTTTTGATGTTTCGGTATTTTTTTTATTGACCTGCCCGCTTGCTCCACCATACAGGTTGGGAACCATATAGGTAAAGGTTTCCATAATTCCCGAGCTCCAGCGAAAAGCATAATCCCTGTCAAGTCCGCCTGAACTTCCCTCCTGGTTTGTGCTTAATTCAGACTGCCCTCTTATGGAATACTTGCCATATTCTGCTGTGGACCACAATTTGCCGGCCGATGTACCCATTGCAAGTACAGCAGCAAGCAGCAGTACTGCCGAGGTGTAGATAAGCTCTTTGGGCTTACCATCTTTAAGCAGGAAAAATGCATTCACCAGGCCATACACCAGTATTATGAGAAACAGATAATAGGTGATTTGCAGATGATTGGAATTAATTTCCAGGGCCAGTGCAAAAGCAGTAAGCAAAAAACCGGGTATATATTTACGCCGAAAGCACAGGTGAACACCGGCAAGCACTGCCGGCATATAGGCCATAGCCCGAACCTTCCAGATATGTCCCGCTTCTATGCTTATGAGAAAAAATGTACTGAATGCATAAGCTATGGCGCCAGCCAGGGCAAGATAGGGCCGTACTTTAAAAACAAGCAATAATACATAAAATGAAATTAAGGCTAGAAAGGTCTCCCGCAGTGGTTGATCTAAAAAAAGTGAAAGTACCGACTGCAACTTTTCGATTATGGCGCCGCCACTCCAGTACAGATTGACCAGGTAAGCAGGCATACCGCTAAACATACCATTGGTCCATAGTCCTTCTTCTCCGGTCTTATCCCTGAATTCAACCAATTCCTGACCGCCGCCAATTCCCTGGAATATATCATTTTGCCTTATGACTTTTCCTTCAAAAACGATGGGATGAAAATAAATGATGGTGATGGTAAAAAATACCAGTACAGATATTATGTGAGGTAGGATTCTCTGCCTAAAGTTGCTGTTATTCATCAGATTTCCGATTGTAATTAGTTTCTGGTTTCTTTTCAGGAGTCTGCAATATTAAGCTTAGCTGCAAAATCGGGTAAACTTAATAATCTACCAGTATGTAAGCAGCGTTAAAAGCAACGACAAATCTAAGTAAAAAAAATAAAGCTTGCACAGACCACACGATCCTTTTGAATCGGTAAACGGGAAATGATTAATACATACCTAAAAATGTGCGTGTAAAATCCAGCGCTCTTACTTCTGCCCAGGTGTATTTTTTCCCGGGATGATAAAAGCCTACATGACCACCTTGCAGCGGCATTTCAAGAAAAACCATTGGGTTTTTTCTGGCAATATCTACCGGAAAGCAAGCCTCTGGCAACATGGGGTCATTCAGTGCATTTACAATCAAAACAGGGATTTTAACATTGTGCAAATAATTTTCGGCGCTGGCATGTCTGTAAAAATCAGATGCTGAGGCAAATCCATAGATAGGTGCGGTAAAACGAGAATCAAAATCGACGAAATGTTCAATCGCATCAATATCTGTCAGATCAAACATATCGGGAAACTGTGCGGCTTTAAGCAAGATTTTTCCTTTCAATTTTTTTAAAAATCGCTTTCTGTAAAATCCATTCCCCTTTTCAGAAAGTCTCCTGGCACTGGATTCCAGGTTGCATGGGGTGGAAAAAGCAATCACCCCTTTGATCATAGGACAAATTTTGGCACCCCTTTCGCCAATATATTTAAGGCTCAGGCTCCCTCCCATACTAAACCCGACCAATACGATTTCACTATAATCAGGGTATCTTTTAATCACATAGCTTAGCACATCATGAAGATCTTCAGTAGCTCCATGATGATACAATTTGTAACTCTGATTAATTTCACCGCTGCAACTTCTGCAATTCCATGCCAGCACATCCCATTCATTTTCTGAAAAAATCCTGACCATTCCCTTTACATAATCCCTGTCTGAACTGCCTTCAAGACCATGCGAAACCACTACAAGTCGAGAATGGTCATTTTGCACCCAGTCGAGGTCCAGAAAATCATTATCAATTGTAGATATACGCTCCCTACGATACATGATATGATCGACGCTGCGAAAAACAGAAGGCACTATGGTCTCAAGATGTGAATTGAAAAGAAGCCAGTGCCGGTTATAAGTTGATTTTACCAAAGGCATAAATATGCTGTTAACTTGCTCTAACTTTACTCAAAGACATTGCCAGTAACAGGCCGATAAGCGCGCCGGAAAGGTGCGATTCCCAGGAAACACCATATTCCAAAGGCAATACGCCGTACATCATACCCCCATACAATAAAACCACTATTATCGAAATTATAAGTGATATTATATCTTTTCGGAATATCCCGTAAAAAATTAAAAAGGAAGCCAGGCCATATATAAGACCACTTGCACCGATGTGAATGCTGAGACGGCCAAATAACCATACCAGTATGTTGGTACCAAAAAAGCACATATAAAATACCCTTTTAGCAATGCGGTGGTAAAAATAAAACAAAGTCCATCCTAAAAACAAAACCGGAATGGTATTGGAAATTAAATGTCCGATATCTCCGTGCAGGAAAGGAGAAAAAAAGATCCCTGGTAAGCCGTGAAGGGATCTCGGAATAATCCCCAGACTTTTTAATGAAAAAGTAAAATATCCATCCACCACAAAAGTCAGCCACATGATAAAAACGAAACGGGCCGGCACTAAAATACTCAAATCTTTGGCTTTGCTCATAGTTTCTGATTCGGCTCAAATATAATAAGCCCGTTGAAAAAAAGGATTAAAATTCATCAGATCTCATTAATGATGATTCACCAGTTGTAAACAGGTAAAACCAGCTAATTAAAAAACATTGTGTTCTTCTGAATAGTTACTTTTTTTTGTACATTGCATAATATTTTTGAGCACTTCATAAGATTACATGAAAAATTTCAGTTTTCATAAATGGCGAATTCTCATAGCTGACGACAATGAGATGAATGCATTTTATACGAAAATTGTATTGGAAAAGGCAGGATTCGAAGCTGAAACCGTTAATAACGGTAGTGATGTATTAGACTATTTTCAAAATCAATCCTTTGATGCCCTGATGCTTGATTACAAAATGCCTAAACTTAATGGAATTGAAACCGCCAGATTTATTAGAAAAAATTTCACGCCACCAAAATCAGATGTGCCAATAATATTATTTACAGCCACTAAAGAAAAAAGAAACTGGACCGTCGTCGACCTTGAAAGTATCGATGAAGTTGTTGTAAAACCTTTCGAAACTGAAGTTTTGCTTGATTTAGTTTCAAGGCTAATCCTCAACAGCAGGCAAAAATCAGGTGAGGTTCTTCTCTCAAGTGAACACCAATATGTCTCAGACAACAAAATATTGAGACCTGGCGTGGATTTTGAACATATGGCCAGAATTTGTGACAACGACAATGAGTTCATCAAATCTATGCTGACTAAATTTATTCAAAACACACCAGGTGATTTTCAATTATTATATGATCTTTACAAAAGTGAAGATTGGTCAAAAACCGAAGAATTAGCCCATAAAATGAAACCATCTGCTAAATTTATTGGTGCTCCCGCTCTTGTGGAATTGTTGGGAAATATCGAAGAAACAGCCGTTGATCAAAATAAAGAAGGCCTGATTGAGGATCTCATCGAAAACGGTTCGCTTATGGTACAACATTTGTGCAATGTGCTTAAAGAAGAAATGGAAAAGTTAGGTTAAAAAGCCACATTTGAAATCATTTATGCACAGAAGAAGCTTTCTGACAATTATTCTTTTTATTGCCGGCATTGTGGGTTCTTGTGGATCCAAAACGGGCACCATTAAGGTACATCAACCAAAAAAAAGAAGAAGACCTTATGACCCGAAAAAAAACCGAGACTCTAAACGCGTAAAAGTTGTTAAAATGAAAAATGTCTGATTCGGCTTTTACCCGCTAATCAAATTCAAAGTCAAAACTCACATCAACCAGGGTGAGATTATCATAATAATCATCGAAATACGGATGTGTATCTTTAATAATTTGTCCAACAACCGATAAAAATTTCTGCGGTTCTTCAGCAAAAGGACGATGGGCAGATTCCTCAAACCAAACAAGGGTTTTTCCCTCCGGCGCCTCTAATATCTGAAAATATTCAGCGGCAATTTCTGAAGACACAATAAGGTCATGCCTGCCCAGGAGGAAGTATACAGGAAGGTTTACTTCTGGTACCTGAGTCTCAAGATCAATTTTCTGCATATCCTTCCAAAGATGCTGACCGGAAAAATATGGTTTCTTCGCAATATTAAAAATATCGAAAAATGAATACTCAGGTGTTTTCACAATTCTGTTGAGTTCACTCTTTCCTCCATATGCCTGTTTAAACCTGATTTTGTATTCAATACCCCCATACTTATACATCCAATCCCGTACTTTTAAGGCATCGCGTACCTGGTAATCTGTGGTATCGATTTCCAGAAGATCCTTGAGCATCTTTTTATCATCGTACATCTTTGCATTACGAAGCATGACTTCGTAAGCATTTTTCTCATTTCTTAACGGATTTACCGACTGGCCTGTACCAAAATATGCATAAAGGGTCTCCGGATAAAGAGAGGCATATTTTACACCTATGTTACTACCCCAGCTATGTCCCCACAGATAAATCTTGTCTTGATGGAAATTGTCAGATATAAAATCGACAACCTCTTTTATGTCCTTTACAAAGCGTGCGGTATTCATAGATTTACGAGAAATACGGGAGCTGAAAGATTTGCCGGTTCCTCGTTGTTCCCAGTATACAACATTGAATAAATGCTCCAGTTGCAAATAAGGATACTCTTCAGAAATGTCTGGATAAAAAGGGTATCCCGGCCCCCCGTGCAATATGAGAAGAAATGGGTTTTTGGTGTTTTGACCCCTGACCAGTAAAGATTGCCTGACTCCACCAATCTCCATTTTGAACAAACGCTGATAACCTTTTTGCATGTCTATGTCTCTTCTAAGGGAGGTACAAGAAGACAGGACAAAGAATACCAATAGTAAACTAATCACAGATTTAATTAAGCAATAAAAAAACTTTCTGGCTGCGATAACTAAGCCAAGGTAACCATCGTTTTGACTCACTCTAAAATTATTGTCGCTTCTCAATTTAAACATTGTTATTTCCATTTTTCGAATTAAATGCCAATAAATAAAAGTTTTGCATTTATTGCGAATCAATACAAGGATTTACCTTATAAGTGTAATTTTTGGTCGTCATTTGAAAATTATGGCTGAAAAATAAAAACTTTATATAAATAATAACAGCTTTCAATTTGTTTTTGTTTTGCAATCACATAAAGGAAATGAAGTGTGTCAATGCTTACACAGATCAGTCCATGTATTTACTTAAGGTGCGATTACAATCACCTGTCTTGTTGATTTATTGTACTTTATTATCCTGAATTTACATTAAAGATGTATACTTTTTCAGCAGATCCTGTTTATTGCAGGATTGTGGTTTTTCAATACCAGCTTAAAAAAGCGATTCAGGCCATTTGTAGCTGCCGGGTTTCAGGGTAAAGTAGACGGGGGATTCAAGTCTCGTCTTCATTTGAACTACACCTTGCTGCCATTCACTTACAGGTATCATTTCATTAATGCCAAGTATTTTTGCCGCCGCCTGGGCTGTTGCGCCACCCTCAATGTACAGATGTTCTACTTTTGTATTATCTAATAAGGTTTTTACTCTCTGTGCAAGTCTCGCTTTAAGGTATTCGGGGGAGTCTTTGCTTAGAGCCGTATCTGATGTTACTGTGAGTATAAGTTTTTGGTCAATATCAAGAGCTTTCAGTGCCCTTTGCATCCAGAAATTCTCATCGTGGTTTTCTGTATGGGTTAATTCTGAAAACACTTCATTCATTTCAATTACTTGAACCCCTTCATTTCTCATTTTTTTAATAAAAATTTTACTGTCGAGATGGGTACTACCACAGACCATAAGCCATTTTCCATTATTAACAGGCTTTTTTGGCAAAGGGTCAATTACCTTATATCCTTTATGCAGCAGCCAGGCATTAAAAAAGTATCCGCCTCCGGCTGGTAAAATCTTCGGGTTTGAAAGGAATGACAAAAAAGTCGGCAAATTATCATCACCCGAGATATCGGGTAACATAAAGCCATCAGACACCCGGATAGTTTCAAAATCCCCCGTGTAAATGCTTTCATCATCTGATTTAAGTAATTCTTTTACACGGGATGACCTTGCAGGAAAATCAGGGTCTTGTGAAAAGGAAGTCTCGTGTAGGGGCCTTTTTTCAATATAAAATATTTCATCTTTTATAATGCGACCGTTGGGAGGATTCACTGGAATACACAAAACCGAGCTATATCCCAGTTCTTGCTGCATAGTTTTTAACTCGGCAAATACATGCCCTCTCAATACTGAATCGGTTTTCTTATAAATTGCTCCAAAACCATATAATTTAAGTTTGCCACACAAATTGCGTGTATATTCTACTGCATTTTCGAGCGGCATTGATCGGGTATCGGTCGACACTATACATATTTCCGCATCAAAAGGAAGAGCTTGAGATGGAACGTCGAATGTAAAATGAATTCTCAGACCAAATCTCAGGCAGATGCCTGCTATTTCGGCGGCACCAGTAAGATCGTCTGCAATAACTATCATTTTCTTATTCGGTTTTGCGCCATTTTTGTAGCATAATCTATAGCCAGCGACATAGCATCTTCTGAGGCAACCCCTTTTCCGGCAATTTCAAAAGCGGTACCATGATCTACTGAAACTCTGATTATAGGTAAACCAAGGGTTATATTAACTCCTTTCACACTATCCATTGTCTTGGTTTCATTATTCCATTTAAATCCGATCATCTTAAAAGGTATATGTCCCTGATCGTGGTACATAGCGACACAACCATCGTAATATTCCTGTACTGCTTTGGCAAAAAGTGTATCGGGTGGAACCGGACCTTCCGCTAAAATTCCCTGTTCAACCGCCATTTGAATAGCCGGCTTTATTTCAAGTTCATCTTCATCTCCGAATAAGCCACCATCACCCGCATGCGGATTCAGGCCTGCGACACCAATCCTGGGATTTTCTATGCCAAAGCCTATACAGGCCTCATTGAGCAGCTGAATGACTTCCAATACCCGCTCTTTTTTTATGAGATCACAAGCTTGTCTTAAAGATACATGTGTGGTAGCATGGATTACCCGAAGGTTCTTTTCCACCAGCAGCATAGCATATCTTTTGGTTTGTGTGAGATCTGCATAGATTTCTGTATGCCCTGCATAATGATGGCCTGCCAGATTTATTGACTCTTTATTGATGGGCGCAGTAACGGTGGCATCAATTTTACGGGCCAATGCAAGTTCTATTACTTTTGCCACATATTCGAAGGAAGCATTGCCTGCCATAGCCGAAACACGCCCCATTTGCAGATACTCTTGATTGACATTTTCAAGGTCAAATACATCGATTATTCCATGAGAAAATTCTGCCTGATCAGGTTCCGTGACTCTATTAATTTTCAAAGGACTATTCAGCACATCGATAGCAGCCTGAAGACAAAAAGCATCTCCACATACAAGGGGCCTGCACTTTTGATAAATCTCTGTATCATTAAGGGTCTTTACGATAATTTCCGGCCCGATGCTTGCCGGATCTCCCATACTGATGCCAATAATTGGTTTATACATATCACATTAAATTCTTATAAATTTGTACAGCGTCTTCATAATTCAGAGGACGAGGATTGTTTTTAAGTAATCGGGTAACTTTCATTGCCAATGCTGCCATTTCAGGGATGTCATTTTCCACAATTCCCAGTGCCCCTAAACTTTCTGGAATGCCGCATGCCCGGCATATATTCCTCAACTGATCTAAACCATGCAGGGCAGTTTCCTTCACATCCTTTCCCTGCTTTGCTCCTAAGGCTAAGGCCAACCGCGCATGTTTGGCCATATCTGCTGACATATTGTATTGGTAAACTTCAGCAAGTAAAACTGCATTGGCCAATCCATGTGGAATATGATACTTCCCTCCAAGAGGATAACTCAATGCGTGTACAGCTGCTGTATTTACCGGTCCCAGGCATATCCCACCCAATAAACTTCCCATAGACAATGCACCACGGGCTTTGACATTTGTGCCATCCTGATAGGCCGCAACAATGTGCTCTGCTATCAGCTCAACACCTTTAATGGCATAATGGTCTATGAGTGGATGACTGAATTTATTGGTAAAGGCTTCCATACAATGACTAAGCGCATCAATGCCCGTTTCTGCGGTAATTTTAGGGGGTAGCTTTACAGTAAGCTCAGGATCGACAAAGGAAGCATCGGGAACTAAAAAAGGGCTTATAATACCTCTTTTTTCCAAACTTACTTCATCGAGCAAAATAGCATTTGGCGAAACTTCACTGCCTGTTCCTGAAGTGGTTGGCATGCAGACCAATTTCACCGAACGTTGCTTTAGCAGATTTATGCCAGTTACATCGCCAATACTTTGTGGGTTGCCAATCATAGCCGCCAGAATCTTTGCCAGGTCGAGTACACTTCCCCCGCCACATCCAACCACACAGTCAGGACCGAAATCTTTTACAGTTTTAAAGAATTGTTCATATAAGGCAAATGTTGGCTCACCGTGCTCGTATTCAAAGATCTCCATTTCAATACCCATAGGTTTGCAAATTGAATAATAATCCCGGGCAAGGCTTACCAGTGGACCAGCCACTACAAATGCCACCTTTTTGAATACAGATAAAAATTCTGGCAATTGGCTGCTACATCCATTTCCAAAGACCAATTTCGCGGGTTGGTGAAGTGTAATTTCTTTCATCTTTAAAAATTATATGCCCTTTTGATTAAGATATCCGTAAATCGTCAGACTTGGGTCGGTATGCTTAGCCGGAAATATCATACTTACCAAATAACCTACCACAAATACTATAATGTGACTATACACACCCAACATATATTTGTGATGCGGAAAATTAAAAGCACCAAAGTCAATTATAAGCCTTTTATCAGCCCCGGAACCTATATAAGTAGTAGAAAGTACTGCATAGGCTGTGAATATCATGCAGACCACCAGACCCGTATAGAGCCCAGTCTTACTGGCCCTTCGACTGAATAGTCCCAGCAGAAAGATACCCACAATCCCGGCTGAAAAAATAGCATAAAGTTCAAAAACCACACCCAATACGCCTTCTCCCTTCCAAACTGCATACAAACCGGCAACAAACATAGAAGCCAGCCCAGACAATACCACCAGGATGCGTCCAACCCTGAGTCTGTCAGCATCAGAGCAATCTGGTCTCATTCTCTGATAATAGTCTTCTACACCCACCGCAGCCAGACAGTTCATATCAGAATCAAGACTGGAAATGGCCGCTGCTGCGATAGCAGCTACCACAAGCCCTGTCACACCCACCGGCAGACGCGTCATAATGAAATAGGGAAAAGCCGCATCGGCATTGATATGATCAGGCAACTGAAAATCAGTGATTCTGTAAAAAACGAAAAGCGCTGATCCGATTAACATAAACAAGGTCCAAACCGGAACACTCATTAAGACACCAATGTAGGCGGCCTTTCTGGCCTCCCGGTTGCTTCGCGCAGTAATATAACGTTGAACTATGGTTTGGTCGGTTCCATATTTCTGCAAACTGTAAAAAATGCCATTGATAACAAGCACCACAAAGGTAGCTTGTGTAAAATCCCAATCATATGGCCCAAAACCTATTTTACCAAGATCAAATGCTTCTCCTATTACACGTACCGGCCCTCCTTCAGGCGTAAAAAGTAATATAAATAAACAGAATAAACCACCTCCAATAAGCAGAAATCCTTGAATAACATCCATCCAGATTACTGCTTCAATGCCTCCAAGCAGTGTAAGGATAATAATCACTGAGCCCAACACAAATATTAACACAAAAATATCTAGACCCATCATACTACTCAATGCGAGGCAAACGAGGTATAAAACGGTGCCCATTTTCGAAAAATGGGTTAAGATAAATGCCACTGAACCGTAAATACGGGCAAGAAATCCAAAGCGCTTTTCAAAATATTCATATGTACTCAGTCGTATGACTTTTCTAAATAAGGGCACTATAAGCCATATGAGGCCAAGGAGTACAATTGGAACCATAAGACCCTGCACCAAAAGCAGCCAGTTTGATTTATAGGCTGCACTGGGATAGGCCAGAAAAGTAACGCTGCTAATCAAGGTTGCAAAAATCGAAATGCCGATGGCCCATGCCGGTATACTGTTACCCCCGGAAAAATATTTATCAGAACTACCCTGCCGCTTCGAAAAATAAACCCCCATGTAAACAGTAAGGAATACCGTCCCTGCGATAATTACATAGTCAATCCAATGTAAATGATTCATTACTGGAATTTAAAATTTTCAAACCATTTATTGAAGGAATCAACCAACCCTTGACGCTCAGACACAGGCACTTCCTTCAGAGGATTTTTCATCCATATATCGCAAAAACCCCTGGAATGCATAAGGCATTTTAAAGCCGCCAGCGATTGGCCGAGACTACGGCTTTTTTGATAAAAAACTGCGACTTCATCTGTAAATGATTGCCATTGATTCATCAGGGCAAAATCACCCGTCAGAGACGCTTTATACAAAGCTGCATACATTTCAGGAACCAGGTTACCTGTGCTGGGCACTATGCCATCTGCACCCCATTGAAGACTTTGACCTCCCATCGCACCCCAACCACAAAAATAGCTGAATCCTTTCTTTGTTTTCGAAAGGTTGATACAGGTTTGCAACCTGTCCTCATCTCTTTCAGAATCCTTTAAACCGGCAATATTTTCATGATTCATTAGCTTTTTAATAATGTCAACAGGTATCGACATTCCCGTTGTCGCCTTAATATTGTATATCATTAAAGGCAGGGAAAGACTCGAGGCCAAACGATCAAAGAATCCATACATTTCATCGTCACTAAGCGGATAATAAAAAGGAAGGGTGGCTACCAAAACATCGGCTCCGGCTTCGGCATATTTTTTTGCCCTTAAGATCAAATCTTCCTCACAATTGCCCGAAAGACCTGTATAAATAAATTGATTTTCCCTTTTCACCCCCGAAGCAGCCGATATAAGCATCAGCGATTCCTTCTCACTGAGCGAAGTTGACTCCCCCGTTGTACCAAGTAACAATGGCGAAATATCGAAGTCTGAAAAAACAGACATAATTCGCTGTACCGATGACACATCGATTGATTTATCCGAATGTAAAGGACAAACTGCAGGAACGACTACTCCCTGAAATTTTTTGGATATCCCCATATATTTATTCCCTGAATACCTTAGTTTGATCTAAATGTCCTCAATTTGTCGCTCTTCCATAATCGCAACGAAATTGATTAGAAACGTAAAGAAAATAATCTGCGTCCTAATCAATAAATCTTTTCTAATAATTATACCCGATTTCATGATTATGGGCCAATACTCATTTCATTGAATTTTTATTAGTAATGAAAAAAAGAGATTACGATGCATCTGCATTGTGCGTATATTTGTAATCTGGGCACATAGTTTTTGATAAAGACAGTTCCGTACGTTATATTGGGCATATATTAAATTTAAATCTCATAATGCTTGATGCCCGAATACCTGAAGGACCCCTTGAATTAAAATGGACCCAGTTTAAAGCAACATGTCTATTGATAAATCCTGCCAACAGGCGAAAACACAAAGTCATAGTGGTTGGTACAGGCCTGGCAGGCGCCTCCTGTGCTGCCAGCCTATCTGAACTGGGTTTTCATGTTGAGGTCTTTACATTCCACGATTCAGCACGAAGGGCTCATTCGGTTGCTGCACAAGGTGGTATAAATGCTGCAAAAAATTACAAAAATGATGGAGACAGCATCTGGAGGATGTTTTACGATACGGTAAAAGGAGGTGATTTTCGCTCAAGAGAAGCCAATATATACCGCATGGCAGAATGCTCCATGGCACTGATAGACCAGGCTGTCGCACAGGGGGTACCATTTGCGCGTGAATACAGTGGTTATTTGAGTAACCGTTCCTTTGGCGGTGTACAGGTAAGCCGAACCTTTTATGCCAGAGGTCAGACGGGTCAGCAGCTTTTGCAAGGGGCCTATCAATCATTGATGCGACAACAAAAAATTGGCTCGGTTGTACTTCATACCCGACATGAAATGATGGACCTCGTAGTATATGACAATAAAGCACGTGGGATTATCAGCCGAAATCTCGACACAGGAGAAATAAAAAGCCACAGCGCTGATGCCGTAGTGCTGGCAACCGGAGGCTATGGCAAAATTTACTATTTGAGCACCCTCGCCATGAATTGCAATGCTTCTGCTATCTGGCGGGCTCATAAAAAAGGGGCTTATTTCGCAGCACCGAGCTGGACACAATTTCACCCAACTTCACTGCCACAAATGGGTGATTATCAGTCGAAGCTCACACTGATGTCTGAGTCCCTCCGAAACGATGGACGCATTTGGGTACCAAAAAAGGCAGGAGACGATCGAAAACCCAATGATATACCGGAGAATGATCGAGATTATTACCTGGAAAGAAAATATCCTTCATTCGGAAATCTGGCGCCCCGCGACATTTCATCAAGGGCTGCCATTGAACAAATTAATGCAGGGCACGGAGCCGGGCCTCTAAAAAATGCCGTATACCTCGATTTTAAGGAATCAATTGACCGCGAAGGCAAACAGGTTATTGAAAAGCGCTATGGCAATTTGTTTAATATGTATGAAAAAATCACCGGAATCAATGCCTATCAGGAGCCTATGCTGATATCTCCGGCCGCACATTTTTCCATGGGCGGACTATGGGTAGATTATGGTCTGATGAGCAATTTGAAAGGATTATTTGTACTTGGTGAGGCCAATTTTGCTGATCATGGTGCCAACCGACTGGGTGCAAATTCACTTTTGCAGGCATGCGTTGACGGATACTTTATCTCTCACTATACCATAATGGATTACCTTGCGGGTAATGGACTTTCAAAAACTGATGAAAAAGGCCTCAAAGAACAATTTGACAAAGATACCATCAGGGTTAAAGAACGCTTGCAAAAACTGTTAAGCATTCAGGGGGATAAAACACCGGAAACTTTTCACAAAGAACTTGGCCGTATATTATATAGTAAATGTGGTCTGCTTAGAAATGCCCATGCCCTTCAAATGGCAAGAGAGGAATTGAAAAATTTACAACAGGAATTTCATCAAAGGCTTTTGGTGGCAGGTGAAGCCCATAGTATTAATTTTGAACTTGAAAAGGCTGCACGGGTCGAAGATTATCTGCAATTGGCACCCCTGATTGTAGAAGATGCATTGCAAAGAGAAGAATCATGCGGAGCCCATTTTAGGGAGGAGTTTCAAACCAAAGAAGGCGAGGCGCTCAGAAATGATAATGATTTTGGATATGTATCGGTTTGGGAAAGTACCGAAAAAGGTGAATTTATCCTCCACAAGGAGCACCTTGATTTTAATTATGTTACCGTTAGTGAAAGAAGCTATAAATAATGAAACTCACATTGCATATTTGGAGGCAAAAAAACGCCGGTAGTAAGGGAAATTTTAAAACTTATCCACTTGAAGGACTCGACCCCAACATGTCGGTTCCGGAAATGCTGGATCACCTGAATGAAATATTAATACGAAAAGGAGAAGACCCGGTAGCCTTTGAATCAGATTGCCGGGAGGGCATTTGCGGGCAGTGTGGTTTTGTCATTAATGGCCATATCCAGAGTCCGGAGAAAAGCGCCACAACCTGTCAAACCCACCTGAGAAGTTTTAATAATGACGATGAACTTTATATAGAGCCTTTCAGGGCTAAATCTTTTCCTGTCAAAAAAGACTTATGCATTGATCGCACGGCTTTTGATCGCATCATTGGCGCAGGTGGGTACATAGGTGTCAATACCGGACAGGCTCCCGAAGCCAATAGCATACTCATAGGGCATGATACTGCCGAAGAAGCCTTCGATGCCGCAGCTTGTATAGGTTGCGGCGCATGTGTGGCGACCTGCAAAAATGCATCTGCGGCATTGTTTACCGGAGCCAAAATAGCACATCTCGCCATGCTGCCCCAGGGAAAACTCGAGGCAAAAGCAAGGGCCCGTGCGATGGTTGAACAGATGGATGCGGAAGGTTTTGGCGCCTGTACATTCACCCGTGCCTGTGAAGTTGTTTGCCCGCAATCTGTATCGGTAGCCAATATCGTGAAAATGAATAAAGAATTTTTATGGGGATGACTGAGTGAAGAGTGATCAGTGATCAGTGAAGAGTGATCGTGTGAAGAGTGATATATTGATAGGTTGAGTGGTAATAGGGTGAGCAATGATGGGGTGAGTTGTTTGTCAAAAGTAAAGGAAGTAAACAGCAGACAATTTCAAATCAATAGGTTTTTGAGAGAGGGCATAGACCTATTTTGTGGGCAGTGGGAATTAAACATTGCCCCTTTTATTTCAAATAATCAAAGCCATTTTTTATTTTAACCAGTGCTCCAGCCAATCCATTGCATCATCCTGCATTTCCACATTAAAAGAGTGAGGAACGTCGTACCATTTTACCTGAAAGCGATCTGAAGCATTTAACTTTTTATAAATTGTATCCAGCTTATCAACTGCAGATTGCATCCCTGCCATGGTATACAAATTATCCTGTATGCAGTTTATAACCATTAGCGGCTTTGGTGCACTCAGTGATGTTACATCCGGCAAATCAAGCCAATCCAATTGCCCCGGAATGTAAATCATCCAGGTATGGTTCCTGAAGTGATTATCTATCTGTTCTGGGTAGGATGTCATCCAACCTGCATCCACACATACTGAAATTCTGGAATCCATAGCAAAAAGATGGGCGCTTCTGAATCCCCCGATGGAAAGGCCTGTGCAGCCTATCCTTTTTGGATCTACCTGAGGCAAGCTTAACAAGTAATCAACGGCGATTCTGTCACCATGAAAAAGTATACCAGGCCAGGTTGCACCCGAACCAAATATGTACCGCGCCATAATATTTTCATGAGCGTTGGCGAACCTATTAAATTCGGCAATCCTCAATTTTTCATCAGAAGATTGAAGTTCAGGATAAATTCTCGTAAAATTTTCCGAAACCTTGCTGATGTCAATGCGTTGTGACCCGAAGTAAAATGCATCGGGGCATAGAACCACAAAACCTCTTCGTGCCAGTTCATCGGCATAAGTTCTTCCTCCATAGGATCGGTCTATAAATTGCCGCAAATCTTCAGGCGGATTTTCCGTTTCAACGATTTTCTCTTTTCCAAAAAAATAAAAACCTCCGTGGTCATGTAGCGCAATGACAGCAGGGGCAGGTTCTGTCAATCCGTCGGGGACAAGCAGAAAAGCCCCTCCCCTCCGATGTTCCGTTATAGAATATTCTACGATGTAACGCGTATAACCCTCTTTTTTGATGGTATCTAGCACTACTGCATTCAATGGCACCGGTATCGGGGCATAATTCAATAAATCATTCATTTTGGCCCGTCCCATCAAACGCCAGGCTTCCAAATCCGGCCAATCTTTAGAAAGATAAGACAATGACATCGACCTGTTATCTGCATGACTTTGTATCTCAAGATGAAATTGACCAACATCCTGCTTAGCTTTTTGGGCAATCAGCTGTGAAAAAGCAAAAAAACACATGTAAAACAGGAGAAAGATACCTTTTTTCATAGCACCAGGTTTATTTGCACTGCACGTTTATAAAATAAGTCAGCCTGGAAAATATAACAAAAATTCATTAGCTAAAGGTCGAGCCCAAACCAATAAAAGCCACAGAAAGCATAATCAGGATAATACCCAGGATTAAAGTAAACTTCGCCTTCTCAGATGACCCTTTCCATTCTTTTAAATATATCCCCCAGATATTGCTCAGCAAAATAATAAATGACATATGAAAAGTCCATGAAACAAATTCATACTTGCCCATGAAGGTAGTTCCCATTCCATAAAAGAAAAACTGAAGGTACCATATCGAACCTGCCAGAAGTGAATAACTGTAATTTTTCAATAACAGCTTAGCTCCCCCGGAAAAGAAGTCAGAACCACGTTTATTCTTTATAAGCAGATAAACACAAGCTATAACGTTTGAAGTAAAGCCGCCTAATAAAATCACAAACAGAATGGAATTATTTTGCCACACATCATTGGTGCCATATTTCAATGCAATATCCGCTATGGGCTTACCTGATGCCAGACCGAAGGCCATACATGCACTTAATATACCAGAAATCAATGCTACGGTCAATCCTTTTTTCAAATCATATTCTGCAATGCCTGATTTTGCTGCGCTTGTAATCTGATTTTTCAGGCGTTCCTTGAGCACCCCGGCAAATCCACAAATAAGTATACCGGTCAATCCGGTAATGATACCGGCCAGTATCCACATACCACCGGGTTCCATTAAAGTAGACCAAAGTTTACCTTCGTATAACGGGGGAATTAACGTACCCACGGCTGCTGATAAACCCAGTATCAGCGCATAACCCAGCGATAAGCCCAGATACCGCATGGCCAGGCCAAATGTGAGCCCTCCAATCCCCCATAAAAACCCAAAAAAGTAAGTCCATGATAAGGTTTCCAGCTCACTTTCAGTGATAACCTTCCAAAAATTGGGGGTGGTGAGCCATCCGAAAACAAATGGCATTATAATCCAAGAAGAAATACCATTTACAAGCCAGTAGGTTTCCCATGCCCATTTTTTAACTTTGGTCAAGGGCACATAAAAACTTGCCGAGGCAGTACTGCCGATCAGGTGGTAAAAAATTCCAAAAATTACATTCATCTTTCCAAATTAAATATGGCATAAACAGGCCTGTAAAAAAAATCTGCTTTGGTATAAAACAACTGCAAGCATCATTGAATTTTCACTACTTCCATCTGCAATAAATGCCCGAGTTTTTCGATTTTGTGCACTATGTGACCTATCCCCACAGCACAGTGGTGGGCAGGGCCCTGACTGTTCCATGCATTTACAAAAGCCCTGGCACCCATCGGAAATTTGTAACGACTGTTGGTATTCCCTATCTCCAGAATTGGGCCTGGTACTGATTCTCCTTCGGCTGTAAGCAAACATAAGCCTCCCCCTGTTTTCTCAATCACCGACAAAAGGGTTACCGGACCGTGTTTCACCGACATTTCCACAGATAAGCCCTTGCCTACCTTTCCATGGTATACCTCCAGCGGCCTTACTTTGGTTTTACCTTCTGCAATGGCAATATGACCCGGACCATCATGCCCCATTAATACCACATCGGCCTTGTAATCCATGGCATAATATTCTGTAAAGGAGCCACCTACGCCAAAGGCATCGAGTATTTTCATGGCCTGTGCATTTTTTATTTCATATTCTCCGGCCACAGGAATATGCCGTGCAGTCAGTAACGAATTGCCCAGGATAATTGAGCTTATGGTCTCTTCATTTTCAGGATTGCCACTGCCTTTATAATAATAAGCCATAGATCCCAGCTGATATTTTTCAACCAAAACGTCTAGCGCCAGGGATGTTTTAGCAGCTTTTCTCAATTCTTCATCAGAACACCCAGGCTGAATATCAAAAACTTCATGAAACAGATCAATCCTTAGTTTGATTTCAGCATCCCCTGTTTCACGACGCAAAGCGGTTAGTTCATCAACTTCAACCATTTGGAAATGTCCGCCAAAATGCGCCAGCTGGGTGGTGAGGTCTGTATAAATATCCAGCATACCAGAATAGTAATTGCCCATACAGGCCATGCGGTTTTGCGACATGATAAATGCTACCCTGGCGGCTTCAACCCATGCAGAGATCTCATCGAGTACATATTGGTCTTCGCGCAACATGCCGGTTACCTGATGAAATTGAATACCAGTGCGTCTGAAGACATTGGCTATTTCAGGGACAGGGCAAGGTGCACAATGTGCCAGCCATTCACCGGTCATTTTAGTACGGTCAGACAGTTTATGAAATGATGTATAATCTATACTTGCCTCAGGGCTGAGGTTTAAAATAATTACCGGGACTTTAGCCCTTTGCGCCACTGGCAAAACAGTAGAGGAAAGCGCATAGGTGGTTACATGCAAAAAAATGATATCGACATTTTCCTGACGGAACCTATGACCGGCATCAAAAGCCTTATCTACCGTATCGATAAGGCCAAGGTTAACAACCGTATCCCCAAATTGATTGAGGGTAGACTCCACTTCAGCAAGATAAGATTGTAGCCTGTCCCTGAGTCCTTCGAATTGGGGCCAGTAGGCATCGAGTCCAATACCAAACAAGCCAATTTTTACATTTAAAGACATTATAATTTAAAAAAAATTAACATTTTGAGATTCATCTCCAATCTAAAAAAAATCAGTTTACAAATATTAAAAAGTTAAGAACTATTTTAAGATAATTACAAAGTGCCTGATTTTTGCTTCAATATCTTTTTTTGTCTTGTGGTCGAGTTGTTCTTTATAAATGACAAGCCGGGTTTTGTATAAATCACCCTCCCAAACTGAAATTATACATCTAAATAAAGCACTACTGCATGTAATGTTTCTGCATGAAAAGTCACAAAAGTATTTTTACAGTGCTTTAAGCAGCATCAAAATATTTGCATTTTTGAATTTTACATTTATCATATTCTTTAATTTTTATTAACTTATTATGATATTATTCATTATTCCATTTTTTAAACCGATGTACCATTAATTTAATTTTACCAATGCTAAATATTACTTTTCCTACTTTTAATTTGATATTTTTGCCCATCAAAAGTGTCAGGTTTCTGCCTATGCCCAACATAGTCAGGGATATATAAATTATTTATTACCATATGAAGAATTTATTACCTTTGGTATGCCTCAGGTTGTATGACTTGAGTATGCATACTTTGTATTTTCGCGTTCAATGCAAAACAAAATTGTTACTAATACTGGCATTATTCGCACTTCACCTATGTCATTCTCCGAACGTTTACGCACAAAGTGGTCCGGGTGGCGTGGGGAACGAAACAGGCACTTCGGGACAACCCAGAAATGTAATGTGGTACCTTCCCGGCAGTATGGTTAATACCGCAGGAAACCTTTCGCAATGGAACGATGTTTCCGGAAATGAAAACAACATCAGTCAACCCATACCTGCCTGGCGGCCACAGATTAATTCTTTCTCAACGTTTAATTATCTGCGTTTCGATGGTACAGACGACCGCCTTCCCATTAATGGCGAGCTGCTCACCAATACACCTTACACCATCTTCATGGTAACGGGCAGAAGGGCCAATGGTCTCGCAGGTGGTGGGGTTTTAATGGGAGGAAGTACCGGTTCCGCCAATCAAAACCTTCATCCATTTTTCAACAGTAATACCGAAATACGCAATCACCATTGGGGGAATGATTTTAACGCCACTATTTCTCCGGCTTTAACAGCTGGTACTGAAAATTTTGGCGTTTTTGCTTTTCGGCTCAACAGTGGCAACAGAAGTATGTTTCAAAACGGAGGTCATCTGGGGAATGGTGGTTCCGGAGCGCAATTGAGCTCATTTACGGATGCCCATCTGGGCCACAGACCCAATGGATCTAATTTTGGTCAAATAGACCTCGCGGAGTTTATCGCTTTTCAAAATACCCTGAATGATGCGCAAGTACTCATAGTTTCTACTTATCTCAGTAAAAAATATGGACTAATTATTTCTCCTTCTGCCACCGACCTCTATACCGGTGCGGCGGCAACCTATCTGAGAGACCTGGCGGGAATCGGCCGGCTCACGGGCGCTGCCGGCGGTGTAGATGGTTTTCACGATATAGCTGGTTCTGCAGGATTGTATTTATCAGGTGCAGCAGATTTTATGAGTGGAGAATTTGTGATGGCCGGACATGCAGGCGGCGGAAAAGGAACCAGTACAGCTAATCTCAGCGGCACGGTAACGCATCGCTGGGAAAGAGATTGGTATATTAAAAAAACAGGTAATCCTTCAACCACTCGACTGGCGTTCAGTATGCAGGAAGGGGTAAGTGGCGGACAGTTCCCCGGTGACTTGAGCAATTACGTGTTACTATACCGATCCGGCACTACCGGTGATTACAGTATAATCTCAACCGGGGCATTTTTAACAGGCTCCGACAGAATTAGTTTTGATGTATCTGACGCTGATCTTCAGGATGGTTATTATACGCCAGGTACTACCAACAATACAAACAGTCCGATAACCGGAACCGGAGCAGTAACCTGGTATTCATATACAGGCGGTGGCAACTGGAATGATCCCGCTACCTGGACGCTGGATCCCAGTGGAACTGATTATGTTAATCCCGGAGGAAATGGAAAGCCTTCTGATAATCCGGTGAGCCGGGTGGTTATTCTAAACGGTCGCACCGTTGTAATGGACGGCAACAACTTTCAAAATGCCTTTCTTGAAATTGAAGCAGGCGCAGTACTCGATCTGGTAATTACAAGTAATCATAGTTTTGGTGAGATACGCGGACAAGGAATTATAAGAACTCAAAATGCCGATAATTTTCCATTATTTACACTTGCCACTGATTTTCAAAACAATGGCACCTTTGAAATAACAGGCGCAGGAAGCAGTCTGACAGGCAGTGCTACTACGGGTACATTTCATAATCTGAGAATCAATCTCAATGCAGAGACAAATATTTTTACTCAGTTAAGAAATATAACAATAAATGGAAATCTGACAATCCAAAGGGGGACTTTCAGAATAAACGACGATGTAAGCACCATAAGGCTTGATCTCACCATTTCTGGTAATGTAACCATAGAAAGCCAGGGACGCATAAGGGTAGGTCAGGGTAATACCCTTGCTAATAATATTGGTGGAAGCCAACCCTACCGGATCGCGTTAAATGATAACCTAAGCTACAATAACGGTCAAACCAATCTCCCCCCTACCATTGAATACTACAACCTGTACCACCGGGTGGGGATCTTTGGAAACTTTACCAACAATGGCAATGTGCGGTTTACCAATCAGGACAAACCCAACTATGGCGCATTCGCCGGTCAGGCAGATTTATATGCCCAAAGCGATGCAGCATCTGTAGCGCCCGGGGCGGCAACAGTGGCATTCAGGGGGACTGCCAATACCGTTGTTACCCTAAACGGAACTACGGATTTTTATCAGCTGATAGTCAATAAAGGAATAAACGAAACACATATTCTCAGGCTTAATGCCTCGCAACCACAATTTTTTAACCTATACGGTCCAAATCGCCTGGGTGGTGTCACAACAGGCAATGCCAATATGGGCCCAATGGGGAACTACACTGCCAATGCAAGTGGCAACGTAATGTCAATGAAGGCCTTGTGTTTATTAAATGGCACCCTTGAGGTGGCCGGAAGAACCATTCTACTCTCTCTTACCAACACGGGTGGAGCTGGCAACGTCAATTCTGATTATTATGTACCCGCAACAGCCCGACTATGGGTCAACAGCCCTAACGCAGAAGTTTACACCACCATTGATGCACAAAATTCAGGGCCAAATTATCCGGTAAGAGATTTTGTCAATATCGCTAATGTTCTGCCTTCAGCTTATGGTGGGACTCCCCAAAATCGTCTGCCAAATACGGCCATAGAAGGCATAAATTATGACCACCGTGGTTCAGCAACGGCCTTATCAATTATTGGCACTGTACAAGTTAGCCAGGGTATTTTAAGTAATCGCAACAGCGCCGGTTTTATTTACCGTGCTTCTGCTCCTTCTAGGGTAATTGTAGAAGGTGGTTTTGTAGATACATCGGTATTCAGAAGTGAAGATGGTGGCAGTGGGGGTAGTTCTGCCTTTGTAATGACAGGTGGTAAAATGACTGTAAGAGGTAATGACACGGCCAACAATCTTTTTGGTGATGTGGGCAGTGGGCACCCCCTTTTTACAGTAGCCCTTCCGCAAAATTCTTTCACTATGTCAGGCGGAACCCTGGAGGTTACCAATGCCAGTACCAGCGGTATTTTTCTGGTAGGTTCAGCACCCAGCAATGTAAATGTAAGCGGTGGAACTGTACGTCTGGTTTTGAACAACTATAACAATAACCGATCAAGAATCTCTTCTACGGCTCCTTTTTACAATTTGGTTTTGGCCAATAATACCACCAATAACAATGATAACAGAAGGTTTTTTCTGGAACCGATTAATGATGTAAATGGCACTGATTTCGCAGCGCGCCCATTGGTAATACTAAATGACCTGATACTGGAAGGTGGTCTCACCCGTACTACCACAGGAAATGTGTACAGCACCTATCTGGATGCCTGTGGCAGTGGAAATTGCCAGAATATAAGTATCGGAAGAAATCTGCGCATTGAGGACAACACTGTTTTAGACCTATGGAGCGGCAATGCCAACAATGAAGGTAGTTCTACGATATCCTTTACCGGCTCAAATAATGCACACATCTATGTGGGAGATATCACTACCTTCAATAAAGATTTTGTAGGTTACTCAGATCCTGAGGGTGGTTCTGTTGATCCTTTCCTGGATTGGGAACATCCCTTTTATAACCTTATCGTAAACAAGCCTTCGGGATCGCTTTCATTACAAGCCAAATCACCCGGTATTGGTCCCAATACAGATAATAGCAAACTTGCGTCCGGTGGTAAAAACATCCGGGATTGGAGGACCAATCTCATTAAAGTCACCAACCAATTCAGACTTGAGAATGGTGATTTTAACCAAACAGATAACCGAAATCTAACCTTCACCCAACCAGCCCCTCTTACCGGGACATTCAATATATCTTATAGCTTGCGCCTTTATGTAGATGAAATTTTTCTGAATGGAAACTTATTTAATTACGAAGAGGGTCTTTCACCTAAAAATGCCAGCGTTCGCTTTAGGAGTGGTGCTGGTGTGATCAATTTATCTGCCACATCCAATGCTTCCATAGGCAACGTGCGATTAAATTTAAATGGAATACCAGGCGGAGATACCCTGTATTTAAATTCCAATGTGTACATTAAAAGGATGGAATTCAGGCATGGCAAAGTCAATCTGCGCACCCATAACCTGAAAATAGATATATTGGATATCAATTTTGCTAATAATGCTGCTCAGGTAAACAGAGCTGCTGGAACACAACCTGTATTTGACAATAACAATATCTTTTTGTCATCCGGCAACTCCTCCGATGGTGGTTTATCTCTTAAATGGCCAAGGCCGGTAAACACCAACTATCCAGAATACTGGAGCAATAACAACGCCTACAATCAAGCGAGATTGCTTTGGTTTCCAATAGGGCCTGACCTAAGTCCGTCTAATTCATCCTTGAATATGGGCGTTGTCTTTTTTCATGACGACCCTGAAGCATTTACCGATGAAGGATACGTTAATGTGAAAATAGTTAAAGGAATTTCTTCTCTGGTCAATAACACTGAAACCTCCGGTCATTTGCTTCAGGTACACTGGAGGGTAGGCTTTGAAGGATTCACCAATTTGACGCCTACCGTATCTCATGTATTTGGTTACCAGGATTCCCAAACAGACGATGGCGTGAATGGTGGCAATGAGGTTAACTACGTACCGGGAAGCATATTAAGCGAGGTGCCTTTTACCAGAAGTGCTCAAAATGCTTCCAACATTAAAACAGGCGGTGATACGGGTGTAAATGGACAGCTTCTGGGCAGCAACCCCAGAAATGTACTCGTTTTTAATAATTCGATAACGACCATAGGAAACAGCAGGATGGTCACCAATAATGATCCGGCAGTCTACAACTGGACGGGATTTCCAGGCGATGGATTTCCCTTGGTAAAATCCATTTATACTGCCGGTGCTGAAGGGTATTTTGTTGGGGCGCCTACGGTCTATTTCAGCAGGAGAACCGGTGACAATATGAATTGGAATAATACTAATTCATGGTCTACTGTAAGTCATACGGGTGCTCCGGCCGGAAACTTTCCCAAAGCCGGAGATATTGCCATTTTATTTGGAAATAATACAGCAGGCTCGGGAGGCAGGCATTGGTACAACATCAATGTAGATGTAAATGTGGCTGAAATTATCTTTCGCGATGTGGCTGAGTTAGCCAATCAACCCTGGAGACCCAGATTGACTACACCCGCAGACAGAACTATTAGTGCTGGAAGGATTTCAGGGCCTGGTGAACTATATTTAACCATGAACAATTCCTCTACATCACAGGTGTTTGCTGATCTTGGAGAGTTCGTTTTAAACGAAAATGCAAGAATGAACTTCAGACATGAAGGAAGCAATAACACTATAATTAACCTGCCCGCCAACCTAACGGCATTTCCCAGACTAGATTTTGAATCAAGCGGCGGCAACAGAAGTATTCGGGTTTTCCAACCCATTACGATAAATCAGTCTTGGGCAATAGGGCAAACAGCCATTGCAATAGTTGACCATAATGTTGTGGTGAAAAGAAATCTTCAGAATCGCGATAATACGACTGGCAGGGTAAGATTTGGGCAATCCGGTAACTGGACCCTGCATGTGGAGGGAGATATTCGTATGGGAAACCCGTCTGATGGCGCTTTTGACATAACGGTACTAAATACAAACCCTAATACACTTAGACACATACTAAAAGTGGCGGGGGATATCACTCATAATACCGGAGTTTTGCAATTGTATAACGGAGGCGGTGCCAATAACAATGCTACACTTGAACTAACAGGTTCTGAAAATGCAAGTTACACCAAAATTTCTGGTGGAGCTACTTCCTTTTACAAGGTAGTGATGAATAAAGCAAATAAGGATTTTTCCTTCACTTTTTCAAATGCCGGCACTTTCCAACTCCCTACAACTATAGGAACTCAGCCTCTAGAAATACTCAATGGTTTGTTGGTGCTGGATAATGCGGCTTTCGACATAAGCTTGAGTGATGAAGCGAGAGGCAATTTCCATATCCCCAACCTCTCCAATCCGGCTGCTTCCTCAGGCTCAGGTGGCCTTGAAATACGACAGGGTACGGTACGCCTCAGGGGCAATAATACCGGTATTCTTTTAGATGGATTGTTAAGGATTTCAGGCACGGGTGTGCTGGATATGGACGATACAGACAACAATGGAAACAACTTCATCGAATACGGATCTTCAGGCAATGCCATTCTGGAAATTCAGGACGATGCCATAGTGACAATCGGCTCACAAATACGCGGACAAACAGCCAACAATCTTGGAGCGCTTAAATACCGCCAATCAGATAATTCTGCAGTTATAATCGGAAAAAATGCCGCTCCTCTTAGCAATAAAGCAGTTTTAGAAATACTGGATAATCCTGGATCTGAATTTAGCCATAGCGGTGGAACACTACAAATCGCACGTGCCAATGGCGGAGCCCCAACACGGGCCGCATTGTATCTCAGACCCCAATCCATAAACACCAATGGTACTGGCACTTTAGTACTGGGGGACAATGCCATTGCTTCGCAGGTCATTCGCGTTGATGTACTCGATAATGATGGCGCCCGCATCCTCAATAATGTTATTATTGAGGGACCAGCTTCAACATCCGTTCTGCTATCTGAAAACCTTGGCATAAGAGGGAATCTCAGTATTGGCGACAATGCAAATCTGAATGCAGATGGCAAACGTATTAGAATGAGAGGAGAAAGCTATACCAATAACGGAATCTACGAAGCCAGTGGCAATACTTTTATTTTCGAAGGAAATACCCAAAATATTTCCGGAACAGGTGAGAACAATTTCTTTAACGTTATTGTAGATGTTAATGCTGTCTTGTCAACAGACCAGGATTTTTTAGTTCAAAACGACCTGTCAATACTTAAAGGTGAATTTGAACTGGGTAATTGGAATGCCACCATTAACAGGCATCTTATCAATAATGGAAAATATACAGCCAATACTGGCAAAATAATTTTAACAGGAGCAGGTATACCACATCAGATCAGCGGTAGTGGTGTCTTCGGAAGGCTTGAATTAAACAATGCTTCGGAAGGCGCGACGTCTTTAACCAACCTGGCTTTCGATCAAAGTATTGAACTCAGGGCCGGAAACTTAAAAATTGGAGATAACCTTTTGGAGCTTGGAGAAAATGCTGAAATTATAAATCTCGACGGGCCTTTCAGCGCGTCCAAAATGATTCGCACCAATGTAGTTACTTCCGACAAAGGTGTAAAGAAATTCTTTCCGAATGCTTTTACGGGTTCTTTTACCTTCCCTGTGGGCGTAATCAGAGGGGGCGATGATATTTATACACCTATGGAAATTGCCTTTACCAGTTTATCAGGACAGAAAGCCGTTACGCTCGTACCCGTAAATGAAGCACATCCCAGTACTGAAAATGCAATCGACAATTCATTATCAGCACGTGTGTTAGATTATTACTGGAAAGTATATGATAACAATCCCGCAATTACTGCTGAAGGATCGTTAGTTTTTACCTACCCGCAATTACTGGTAGATAACGCGTCAAACGAAGTTAATTACATACCCGCCAGGTTACAGGGCACTTCATGGTCAAAATTCCCTGTGGATGATGTGGATGAATCCTTAAATACCATTTTATTCTCCTTCAATAACAATAACCTTGGTACCGATGGCAGCACTTCAAATCTTGCCGGATCACACTATACAGCCGGTCTTGATGAAGATATCCCAGACCAAATTGCTGTATTTCGATATGCAGCAGTCACCGGCACATGGGATGAATTAATGAACTGGCAGCGAAGTGATGATGGCGGATTAAGCTTTGGCGCTTTTGGTACAAATATACCCACAGGTGGGCCTTCAGGACAAATCGTGTTCGTATCAGAAAATTCATTGATTAGCGCCCTGGGTGCTGATACCCCCTCAAATTTATTCGCTTTCCGAAAACCCTATCAGACCATATTCGAAGGTGGCGAGCTGATCATTGGCGATACCCGTGGTAATTCCCTGGGCATTGCGAGCATCCGTGATGGATACAGTGGCAAAATCACGGTGGGAGGTTCAGAAAGAGCGCTTCTGCCAGCGGGAGACTTGTCACCATTCTTTCAAAATCCTGAAAGTATCATTGAATTTACCGGGAATATATCTTATACCCTCGACCCCCGGGCCTTGAATGTTGGAACCTTAATCGTTTCCGGTGGTGGTACAAAAATTCTTCCTTCCGGAGTACTTAATACCAATAGAGACCTGGTTGTGCAAACTGGTACAGAGCTTGATAATTCGGTACACAATAGCAACATCAATGTCGGTCGTGACCTCTTGTTAACGGGTACAATCAGGACGGGATCTGCCAATATTCAGGTAGCCAGAAATCTTACATTCGAAACAGGCTCAACTTTCCAGGAAAGTACTGGTATAAACCTTAGCATAGGTGGTAATCTCCGTCGTGAAGCAGGCTCAACTGTAAATTCAACAAACACCAATCTTGTTATGAATGGCAATTCAGCGCAAAATATCCAGGGGCAAGCCATGACATTCCGTTCGTTAACCGTAAACAACAGCGCTGGTGTAACCATCAGTTTAGCAACAGGGAGCAACGGTTTTACTGTGGAACAAGCCCTTACTATCACTGCTGGCAGGATCAATACAACAGGCTCTGATAATTCATCTAATTTCAGACTTAATGGAGCCGTAAGCATTAATGGTAGCGGAGCAAACCGCTTTATCAACGGACCTGTACAGGTATTAAATCTGGGAACTGGCAGCGCCTATATGGTGCCCGTTGGAAATGGCAGCAGATTTGGGCCAGTTCATATTAATCCAAGTTGTGCCAGCCAGACCTGGACGATAACCTACCGAAGTGCCAATCCAACCACAGCACCCGGTTTGGGTCCAAGCTTAGACCCCGCTTTTCTTGCACTAAACCCAACAGCTAATATAAGCCTGAATGAATATTGGATCATCGATGGCCCATCTTGCAACGCCAACATTACACTTCGTTGGGACGAATCTTCTAATGTCGGGGATAATGAGCTGGCTTGGGAACAATTGGTCATTATGCGATGGGTACAAGCCAGCTCGCACTGGAGCCCGGTTTCTTCAACACCAAGCCATAACTTTATTGCATCTACCATAAGTGACCAGGTACCATTTAGCACTAACTACTTAACACTGGGCTCACCAAACGCAGATGTTAATCCTCTTCCTGTAGAGTTGATATCATTCTCTGCCAGATATAGAGATTCTAAAGTAATTTTAAACTGGGCGACAGCTACCGAAATCAACAACGATGGTTTTGAAATTGAACATTCACAAAATGGAACTGCCTTTGAAACTTTAGGCTGGGTACCTGGCAATGGCAACTCCAAAGACAGGATTGATTACCATTTTATTCATGATAATCCGTTTATCGGCGTTAATTACTATCGTTTGAAACAATATGATTACGACGGCGCTTTTGAATATTCCCCTTTGGTAATGGTGAATGTACAGCCAGATGCCAGAGGAAAAATACTGGTTAAACTATGGCCAAATCCCGTTGAAAATGGAGAATTAAACTTACTCGTAGAATTTGAAGAACCAGAAAGCCACATATTAATGGAAATAATTTCATTGGATGGTCAAGTAATGCACACGGCAAATCTTCAGGCTAACCGAATAGGATTTACTGAGAGCAAAGTAGCCGGTTTAAGTCTCCTGAGGCAAGGCATTTATCTGGTCCGACTGAGTACGGTTCGCGGAGTACATGTTCAGCGCATTGCCATTAAGTAAAAAATCTCGTTTATTTTATCCTTTAGAGAGGCCCTGTATTCAGTGGCCTCTTTTTTTTATAATTGCATCTCAGGAAAAACCGATAAGCAATTTGTGGCCTATTATTCATTGGTTTAATTTTTAATGCTTGCTTACAATACCATCTGTGCATTCAGTGTATAATTGATGTAAGTTACTGCCAGATCTTTTGTAAATTATACAATAGTGACAGAATTCGTTCCTTCCAATGGTCGAAGAAGCTTAACAATTATTCAATTCCATGTAATAATCCAATCCTTTATTCAACTCATAATATTTTGCAAAATAACTATTAAGATTCATTCTGTATTAATGACACTTCTCCACTAGTCGGTTGAGATTATTGGTATAATTTTTTAAATTGCATTACAGGATATTATTCTTATAAATCCTGTTCATCCCAGTAAAAGATTTATTTGTTTGTAATAACGAACATATACTCATGCAAGACGATCATCAAAAACCCAGACAAGAATTACCCAAAAAAGGATTGAGCCGCAGAGGGTTTCTCAAAGGCGCAGGTCTTACCACCGCAGGTACTGTAATCCTGCAGGGCGGCATTTTGGGTGCTGAAGCGGCAGCCGTTGACAAAACCCTCGGTCCTGATGCCGTAACCATCCAATTAAAGGTTAATGGAATTCAGCGAAAAATCGCGGTAGAACCAAGAATCACCCTGGCCGATGCGCTAAGGGATAAGCTTAATCTTACCGGCACCAAAGTAGTATGCGACAGAGGTTCCTGTTGTGCCTGCACTGTATGGCTGAATGGCAAACCAGTCAATTCATGTATGACACTCGCTATGGATGCCACAGATGCAGAAGTGGTGACCATAGAAGGGCTGGCTCAGGAAGACAAACTTCATCCGGTACAGGAAGCTTTCATTGATCACGATGCCACCATGTGCGGATTTTGCACACCAGGCATGGTCATGACAACTGCTCATCTGTTGGAAAATAAACCCAATGCCAATCTCGATGACATTAAACACGCCATACGCGGCAATGCTTGTCGCTGCGGTACACACCCTAAGGTGTTTGATGCAGCTTTGGCAGCCGTTCAAAAAATGAAAAAATCATAATCATCCATTTTATACATCTTTAAAACATCTTAGAAATGGACAAGAAGACATTGATCATGCCCTTTGGAATTCCAGGGCATAATCTTACCCAAATAGAACGTGAAGTCCCTGCCGATGAGCCCCCGGCCTGGCCGGTTAATGCTGAGCTTAAGGAAGTAGGGAAAAGTGTAAAGAGAGTAGATGCCCGTGCCAAAGTTACCGGACAGGCCAAATACACTTCTGATATTCAATTGCCCGGGATGCTGTATGGGAAAATGTTGAGATCACCATACCCCCATGCCCGCATCCGAAACATCGACACCCGCCAGGTTGAAAGACACCCCGGAGTTTTGGCAGTGCACATACTCGGAAAGGACATCTCCATGGCTGGTTCCAAAGATGAAAGCGCCGATAACTATCCGGAAGTAAAATACATCGGACAGCCCATTGTAGGGGTGGCCGCCCTTAATGATAATACCGCTATCGAAGCCTTAAAGCTTGTAAAGATAGACTATGAAGTGCTTCCTTTTGTCGTGGATCTTGAAAAAGCAAGAATGGAAGGTGCACCACTTGTTTTTGAAGCTCCTGTTGAAAAAGAAGCCTCTGATGGAGGCGAGGAAATTGAAAAAGGGCTGAGTCTCAGTGGAAATGTTCGTGGCCCTTCCCGGGGTCAGCCTCGTGGCGATACACAAAAAGGTTTTGCCGAGTCTGATATTGTTATTGAGCGCACTTATGTTACGCAGGTGCATATGCACAACCCCCTGGAAACACATGGTGTGGTTGTGGACTGGAAACCCGATGGTATGCTAATCTATGCATCAACACAATCTACGAAAGGGGTGCGCGACGAATTTGCTCAGCTTTTCGGATTTAGAAAAAGTCAGGTGCGGGTAATTACTGAGTATATGGGAGGTGGGTTCGGCGCTAAGTATGGCGCTGGAAATTTCGGCGTAATGGCCGGTCATTTATCCAGAAAATCGGGCCGACCCGTGCGTTTAATGCTCGATCGCAAAGAAGAACAGTTAACCGCAGGCTTCAGACCTAACTCGGTGCATCAACTTAAAATAGGGGCAAAAAAGGATGGTAAACTTTCAGCCATACAACAGCGGTCATATGGAACGGCTGGTGTTGGCCTGGGAGCCGGCGTAGGAAGTATAGCCCAAAATATGTACGAATGCCCCAATTTCGCCACTGAACAATACGACATTTTCACACACTTTTCCCCAGGTGCCGCCTGGAGAGCCCCAGGCGCGGTACAAGGTGCGTTTGGCCTTGAATCGCTGATAGATGAAATTGCAGAATCCCTCAACATAGACCCTTTGAAATACAGGGATATTATAGATAAAAGTGAGGTTCGAAAAGTAGAGCGCCAAAAGGGCGCTGAACTTTTTGGTTGGTCAAAAAGAAAAAAAGCCGGTTCAGACCCTGGTCCTGTTAAAAAAGGAATGGGCCTGGCACAATCGAGCTGGCCCAGGTTTACACATTTAGATTCTACTGCAGAAGTGAGGTTATTCAGAGATGGAGCCGTCGAAGTACGCTCCGGGGTTCAAGATCTGGGTACTGGCACTAAAACCATCCTGGCACAGGTGGTAGCTGAAGAACTGGGCTTAAAAACTGAAGATATAACAGTGAGGATCGGGGATACCCTTTTTCCGGATGGCCCTCCTTCTGGAGGAAGTGTTACAGCCGGTTCTATAACCCCTGCTGCCCGTAATGCAGCTTATCAGGCAAAACTTAAACTTTTCCGGCAAATTGCATCCAAACTCGACACCACGCCGGATAAACTTATGACTGCTGACGGCAAAATATACGTGACAGGTGAGCCCTCTAAAAATATCTCTTTTGCAGATGCCCTGAAACAAATGCGGACAGAGCAGTTAACAGCAGAAGCCAGTCGCAGTGATGATTATGGAGGCATGTCGAGAGATGACCTGGGTTCTGTGCAATTTGCGGAAGTAACTGTAGATACTGAAACCGGCTTTGTAAAAGTTGATCGCATTGTAGCTGCCCATAGCTGTGGCCGCCCGCTCAACATAGCACAGATTGAAAGCCAGATCAATGGTGGTATCATACATGGTATTTCCTATGCCCTGTACGAAAGCCGGGTGATCGATGATCAGACAGGCCAGATGATCAATGTGAATTTTGATCAGTATAAAATCCCCTATGCTTTTGAAATCCCGGATATCCGCACCATTATTCTTGAGGAATATCCTGCAAAGTCATCTACTGATGCTTATGGAATAGGTGAGCCTGCCAATATTGCCACTGCTGTGGCAGTAACCAATGCTATTTATAATGCAATTGGTGTGCGAATTTTTGAACTGCCTGTTACACCGGCAAAAATACTTGACGCTTTAAAAAGAGCCTAAAATTTATTAATTATGAACAAATTTAAATGGTTCAATGCCCAAAATATCGAAGAAGCCCTGGAACGCACCAATGCTACTGTTTCAGATGCCATTAACCGGGGCTCTGCAGATAGCGCTATTATAAAATCAGGTGGAATAGAACTTCTTGATTTTATCAAAGAAGGAATTATTGAGCCCGCCGAAATTATAAATATCAAGAGCATCCCGGGACTTGAAGGCATCGCCTTTGACCGAACTGCTGGTTTGCGCATCGGGGCGAATACTACCCTTGCTGATATTGAAAATAATGGTGATATTAAATTGCAGTATCTGGCCCTGCACCAGGCCGTATCCAAGGCAGCAACTCCCCAATTGAGAAATGTTTCTACCCTGGGCGGCAATATTGCCCAAAGAACGCGCTGCTGGTATTTCCGGTCCATTGATCATCCTTGCTTTAGAAAAGGAGGTACAACCTGTTTTGCACAAAATGGTGAAAATCAGATGCACGCAATTATGAATAATGGTACTTGCTGTAGTGTGCATGCATCATCTGTTGCTACCGCTCTTCTGGCCTATGGCGCTACAGTGGAAATCACTTCACGTGGTGGGCAAAAGAAAGATGTATCCATCGATGATTTCTTTGTTAACCCATTTACTGATATCCGGAGAGAAAGCGTTCTCCGCCGGGGTGAAATTATTACCGCTGTAAATATTCCGGCGCAAGGTAAAAATGTAAAGAGCTGGTATATCAAGCAGGGCGAAAGAGCATCTTTTGACTGGGCACTGGCCGATGTGGCTGTTGTGGTTGAACTCAGTGGAAAGCGTGTCAGAAAAGCAGCAATAGCCATGGGGGCTGCCTCCCCGGTTCCTGTGCGATCTAAAGCAGCAGAAGAATTTATTACAGGAAAAGACATCAATGCCACCACAGCTGCCGAAGCTGGCCAGAAAGCCATGGAAAATGCCACACCCCTGGCAAAGAATGGCTACAAGGTTGATTTGTTTAAGACTATTGTAAAAAGAGCGCTGCTTGAAAGTGTATAAATTATGAAAGAAGAAAATCATGCAGACCAAAATGTCTGCGCTTATTTAAGGGCGAAAAATCCATTTGGCACACTTGAAGGCGGCGGTAATCCCTGGTTGCACCTCGATACGGCCAATACCATTTGCTGGTGTGTCAAAAGCCAGGGGCCCATAGGTCCTGATGCGCGTTATGTAGAACCAGCGCGATGCGTTAGCGGAAGGTCATGCTACACTTCCCCGGAGTTTTCGTAATAAATTCAAAAAATTGAACTAATTTAAAGCGTCACAAACTATTTTTGTGGCGCTTTTGCTTGCAACCATCCGATACCTTATGCGAAAAATTATTTTTCTTTTACTTTTTCTGGGGCATATAAGCATATATGCCCAACACAGTCCCGATACACTGGTAAATGTCCCCCGTTTTGAGGATGAGGTAAACTGGATTCAAAAACAAATTCGTTCCATAATTCCGAAAAGACCAAGAATATTATTTACCGGCAGTTCAAGTATTAAATTTTGGACTACCCTAAAAGAAGATATGCGGCCATTAAGTGCCGTAAATCATGGTTTTGGGGGCTCAACCCTTAAGGAAGTACACTATTACGCCGATAGAATAATTATTCCTGTAAAGCCAGATGCTATTGTATTATACGCCGGAGAAAATGACCTCAACAACCCCGATTTTTCAGCTAATCAGACTTTAGAGGATTTCAAAGAATTGTATTTCTATGTCAATGAAAAGCTTCCTGAAATAAAATGGTATTTTATTGCCATTAAGCTGTCCCCTTCCCGACAGCATCGCTGGGAAACCATGGAAGAAGCAAATCGTTTGATAGAAAAATTTGCAAATTCTCAGCAAAACCTCCATTTCATCGATGTAGTGACGCCGATGCGTGATGAAAATGGGAAGGTAAGGGAAGACCTGTTTCTGGAAGATCGATTACACCTTAATGAAGCAGGTTATAAAATCTGGACGGATAACATCAAACCAGTAGTACTTCAGGATTTTGACCTGAATTAACAGCTCAGAAATAAGGTTATGCATCCTGTCTTATACGAATTTAAAACACCAGGCTTTTTGCAAGGTATATTTCCGGATACCATTAGCATCTATGCATATGGTACATTCATTGCATTAGGCGCCCTATTTGGGTATTTATACACAGCCCGGCAGGCCAGACTGCAATACAAGTTGCCCTATGAAGACACACAAATGCTGGTGGTAATCCTTATTGTTGCCGCGGTACTTGGAGGCAAGTTTTTTATTTTTTTTGAAAACCCTTCACGCTATCTGAGTGATCCGGGCCAGCTTTTCAAGAACTTTGGTTCAGGCTTTGTCTTTTACGGATCTTTACTCACAGGCATACCTGTAATGATATGGTTTTTCAAAATAAAAAAACTACCGGTCAGAGGCATGCTTGATATTATGGCAGTGACAACCTGTATCGTTCATGGTATGGGCAGAATGGGTTGTTTCTTTGCTGGCTGTTGTTATGGTACCCCCACAGAATCGAAAACAGCGGTTGTTTTTGGCAATGTGCAAAGTCTGGCACGCCCGCTTCATACACCATTGCATCCAACCCAATTATATGAGGCAAGTCTGATATTGTTTGTATTATTTATACTACTTTACTTCAAACGCAGTAAACAATTTGATGGTCAACTTTTTCTGATTTATCTGATACTATATGCCGCAGGCCGGTCTGTCAACGAAATTTTCAGGGGCGATCTGGACCGGGGTTTTGTAATAGGAGAATGGCTATCCAATGGACAGTTTGTTTCTATAATAATAATCACCTGCGCATCCTACATGTATTTGCGCTTCCGGAAAAAAGCAGTGATCAAAGCTTTAGGGCACCATAAAGGATAGTTTTTCTTTTTCAACCGCTATACTAAACGTTTTACCACACAACATTTCACCATCGATGTGACCGTACAAACCGATGTCACTTCTTATCTCAACATGGGAAGATTTTAAAAATGATACTTCAGGTAAACCACCATGCGAACCGTCATTCAATTTAGACAGGTGCAACAACCTTCTGAGAATACTGATTTTTCTTATCAAGGCAATATCAAGGAGTCCATCATTACCCCTGGCATTAGGATTCATAACAAACCCTCCGCCAAATGTGGTCCCTTTTGCAACACTTACAGAAAAAATGTTCTCAGCCAGTAATTGATCATCCAGTTGAATTTCAAAAAAAGGTTCTTTGTAGGAAAACAGCAATGCTAGTACCGTAGAATAATAGGCCAAATGACCATTGATTTTCTTTCTGCGTCTTTGCATTTTCTTTACTACCATACCATCGAATGAAAAACCAACCCCATTGATAAAACGACGACCATTGCATATTCCCAGATCGAATTTCGCTACCTGACCATCCAGACCAATTTCAAGCTGCCTTTTAAAGTCAAGACATCCATGAATCGATTTTACTGTATCATTACCTGTGCCATTGCTGACTATGGCGAGTTCATAATTAAAATGCGGCAGTGCATTAATTACATAATTAAGTGTTCCGTCACCTCCCAAAATAAAAATGCGCCTGAAGGTATCGGATTGACACAATAATGCCCCCAGTTTATTATCAACATCTTCAAGGTGCGTAAATACAATCTCATAATCAAGTTGTCTCCGTTCTAAGACATCCCTGAGCATGTTTAGTTTTGGCAGGTAAGTATGTCTTCCTGCTGCAGGGTTTACAACTATGAGATACTTTTCCAAACATTTATTGCTTTACAGCCAAAAATGCATTATTCCGGCATAAAAAGCAATACCCACGGTGAGGAGGTATTATTATTGGATTTTGGCATCAATGCCTGCATTTAGTATACCTGTTTTCATGGGCTTGAGCACATCTTCAGGCCCTTTTTTTACAGCACACTTACCTTTAAAATGAATAAGCCAGGTACATTGCTCTGCCTGTTCCGGGCTGTGATTACATACTTTGATCAAAGTTTTAATAACATGATCAAAAGTATTAAAATCATCATTGTAAACAACCAGGCTTTTTTCGAGGTCTTCATCCTCATCTACTAAGACTTCTACCTCGGTGATCGTTTTTTCAAGATAGGATGAATAAATCATACAAAATGATAAATTTTTGTTAATTGAAATGGTTAATGACAAATTTGTTGCAAATATAAGAAAAAAATCTTCATTTTTGGAGTCTTTGAATCATAAAAACATGAGCCCTTATCTTGTATTGACCTTATTATCAGGGTATTTTATAGTGCTGTTGTTGATTTCCCGCTTTACTTCAAAAGGTTCAAACACTAATACATTTTTTACAGCCAATCGTCAGTCTCCCTGGTATCTTGTGGCATTCGGAATGATTGGCGCCTCACTATCAGGGGTAACTTTTATTTCGGTGCCTGGAGAAGTTGGTGCTAGTCAGTTTACTTATTACCAGGTGGTCATCGGTTATTTATTGGGTTATTTTGTGGTAGCCAAGGTGCTGCTTCCTTTGTATTACCGCATGCAGCTGGTCTCAATTTATGGATATCTTGAAAGCAGGTTTGGCTTTTGGTCTTACAAAACCGGTGCTTTCTTCTTTTTACTGAGTCGAACCATTGGAACTGCATTCAGGGTTTTTCTGGTCGCCAGCGTTTTGCATTTTGGATTGCTTCAAAACTGGGGACTGCCTTTTGGCCTGACTGTTTTTATAACCATTTTTCTGATTTGGATTTATACTTTCAGAGGAGGAATTAAAACCATTGTGTATACCGATACCCTTCAAACGCTTTTCATGCTCCTGGCGGTGGCCATTAGTATTTTAATTATTCAGAAGGAATTGGATATAAGCTTGATGTCTTTGCCGGCAGCGATTTCAGAAAGTGGATATGGCAGAATTTTTGAATGGGATTGGCGCAGCGGTCAAAACTTTTTCAAGCAGTTTTTTTCTGGTGCATTTATCGTGATCGTTATGACCGGTCTCGACCAGGATATGATGCAAAAAAACCTTACGTGCCGTAGTTTACCGGAAGCTCAAAAAAATATGCTGTGGTTTAGCCTCTCCCTTCTTTTGATAAATCTTATGTTTCTGGCGCTGGGTGCTTTGTTGTTTATGTATGCCGGTCATCATGATATTGCAGTGCCCAGCCGTACCGACGATTTATATCCTATGCTTGCTATTGATCATTTCAGTACTTTAGCTGGAGTATTCTTTATCCTTGGTATTATTGCCGCTGCGTATTCCAGCGCCGATTCAGCCCTCACAGCGCTTACTACTTCATTTTGTGTGGATTTCCTTCAATTCGAACGTAAGGAAGAAGCTTTGCGAAAGCGAACCCGCATAGTGGTTCACATTGGGTTTTCTTTTCTGGTACTGGTGGTTATTATGATTTTCAAGGCTTTGAATGATGAAAGTGTGATCAATTCCTTGTTTAAAATTGCAGGTTATACCTACGGGCCCTTACTGGGACTATTTAGCTATGGTTTATTCACTAAAAAACCTTTACGCGACAAATGGGTACCCCTGGTTTGTACAATTTCCATTATTATGTCTTACCTGCTCAATTTGAATTCAGAACAGTGGCTGAATGGCTACAAGTTTGGTTTTGAATTGCTCATTGTCAATGGATTTTTTACTTTTACTGGTCTTTGGTTATTGTCTCTGGGAGTCAGGCCGAGCGAAAATTAAGAATATAAAAACCGGATGTCAAAAAAACGCAAAGAGGGAAACCTTTATCTTTTTTATAGAATCGTTTAATCGTGCACAATTCATAGTTCATAGCTTGTAGTGACTTATTCATCCTTTTGGCTTTGAGCTTTCTCTTCCTATGGACTTCGTTTCCGGGAAAGTTATCGCCCAAGTCCCACATCACAGTATAGGCACTACAGATTAGGACTCAGGAACTGCGAGCTCATATTTAGATTGAGGCAACTCTTTACCTTGCCCCAGGATTTTAAGCATTTGTGTATGCTTTTTTAAGGCGCTGAAAAAATTGGGTTCAGCCTGATAGCGTACTCCAAACTCTTCTGCTGTTTGTTTTACAATTCCAGCAATGGCGGGATAGTGTACATGGCAAATATTAGGGAATAAATGGTGTTCTATCTGATAATTGAGTCCCCCTACATACCAGGTAAACCATTTACTGTTATTTGCAAAATTGGTAGTCGTTTCCATCTGATGAATGGTCCAGTCATTTTCAATATTTCCTTCATCATCAGGCTCCGGATAGCTTGTGCCTGCAATAACATGAGCAGGCTGGAAAATAATTGCCAGTATAAATCCTGCTACATAGTGCATAGTCAGAAAACCTACCACAACCTGGACCCAGGTGACAGGTAAAAGCCAAAGAGGCAGGAGAAATAAATATCCCAAATAAAAAACCTTGGTTAAAATTAATATCGACCACTCCTTTACGGCGGTGGTTTTTTGTCTTTGTAAATGGCCCTCTTTTTGATAATTGTACAATCTAGAGTAATCCTTTATCAGTACCCACACAATGGTCATTAAACCATAAAAAAACCAGGCGTACCAATGTTGATATCGGTGCATGAATTTGAGGTCTGATCCCGGTGCCATCCTAAGCACACCTCGCGGACTAATATCTTCATCCTCTTCATGAATGTTGGTATAGGTATGGTGCTTTACATTGTGTTGAATTTTCCAGTTCATGGCACTTCCACCTACAAGATTTAATGAATAACCCAGCCAGCGATTCACCCAATCGTGCCGGCTATATGATCCATGATTTGCATCGTGCATTACCGATAAACCAATACCTGCAACACCTAAACCCATAACGACTGTAAGCAGCCACAATACTAAAAGATTGTGGGTAATTCCACTTAGTATAAAGGCAAATGGAATAAAATAAAGTAAAAACATAAAAACCGTTTTGTATCTCATTTGAGCATTAGCCCTTCGATCAATACCATTGGTTTTAAAATACTGATTTACTCTACTGTGGAGGGTACTAGTAAAATCCCTCTTATTATTAGCAAAATGAATTTTCTGCATGTTATGCCTTAATAATTTAATTGAGTCCTTATGCTAAATTTGAGCATTAGGTTAATAAACGGATAGTAATAAGTTTGGCAGGTGTGTCACAAAGGTACGCAATTAATTATAATAATATTGGATTATTATTAAACTATTTCCTAACCAAAAGAAATGAGTTAAATATAATCAATTGAATTACAGACTTATACCTGAGAAGACAATTCCCTTAACATCAGTTTCATTTTGCTTCATACGAGGCTCTGGATGTAAATGGTCTGCCAAAAAAACTTCACTCCTCATGAATGATCCAATTGGTTTTTGCTCTCTGCGTTGGAGCTGGCGTCCGAGTCCTGAACGAAGCACATGTCGAAAATGTGACTCATTTTACAAAATTTGGGCTTTACCGGGCTTTAACCAAACTCTAATCAAAAAGAGCAGCACCTTTCACAGATGCTGCCCGTATTATCTAAATAAATTACACTTAGGCTATAAGACCGGCAATAAGGAATACTCCGGCAAAGGCCACAATGGCATATAACTCAGGGAATACAGCCATAATCAGCGTTTGGGCAAACACTTTATTACCAGAACCGATGGCATCAATGCCACTGGCACAAACCCTGCCCTGGTACATACCAGACAATAAACCCGCCAGACCAAGGGCTATACCGGCACCAAGGATACCCGCACCTTGAAGTAAGGTAATGTTGGTACTTAGGTAACCCTGTAAGATATAAAATCCACCGAAACCATATAAACCCTGGGTTCCGGGTAAGGCCGCTAAAACCAGGTAGGAACCAAATGCGTCTTTGTTTTTACGAAGGGCACCTACTGTGGTCATACCACCTAAAGCCGTACCTATAGCACTTCCAATGCCAGGCAGGCCAATGATAAGACCTACACCAATAAAAGCCAGTATCAGGGGGAGATTTTCTACACTTTCCATAATGTTCGTTAGTTATAAGTTTCTGTTCAAAAAATTTTTCTAGTTATCAATTAAAGCTTCTTTTCTGAAAGGCTTGTAGGGGATACCTCCTCCTTTAAAACCTGCATTATTGTAAAATTCAACAAAAGTCAATCTTAGAGGATGCACAAAAGCGCCCAATGAAGCAAGTGCCAGGTTTAGACCATGCCCTGCAATCAGGAACAGCACTGCACCAACAATACCGATTATCCCAGCACCCTCCATCATTTGCATACCTATCTGGTTAACAACCAGCCCCAGGATGGAAGATGCCACTCCAAGTGCAAAGAGGCGAATATAAGAAAGAGAATCGCCCATAAGACCTGTTAGGATAAAGTACAATGGCAGTACACCGCCTCCAACCCGACTGAGAAATGGTTGATCAGGATCGTGAAAAGCGAGTACCATCAATACACCTAAAATCATCATGGCACCACCAGCGCTGGTAAAGGGCACAAAGAAAGCTACCTCCTGCATGGCACCAAGAAAAATAACGATAGTACCAAACATCAAAAAGAACTTTCCAAATCCATACAAACTGTAAATAAAACCATCATAAACCCAGCGTTTCCAGGTAAAAATGATTACGCCCGTGAAGATCTGCACTAAACCTATCATAAGAGCAACATTAAATGGATTGAAAATCGTCTCATCATCGGTAAGAAACACAAAATCAGAAAGAAATGAAAAGAATGTCAATTCTTTCAGTTCCAGGATTTTCATTCCAAAAATCACCCCTGAGTTTACAATACCCATTAACATGGTAACGATTCCAAGAATTACGCCCAACAAGGCAATATTTCTCATTTCACGCATATAGGTAAAATAGCCTATACCCGCTACAACGACAAAGATGAGACCATATCCTGAATCGCCCAGACAATAGGCAAAAAACAAGGGATAAAAAACCGCTATCATAGGGGTCAGGTCAAATTCATAGTAATCAGGCAGCTGGAAAATCTTTGTAATGGATTCAAATACTTTAGGATACTTTTTGTTTTTTAAAATAACCGGTATTTTGTCATCCTTTTCAGGGAGATTCACATCGTAAGCAATTTTTTCCTCATTCAAAAACCCAGTTACCCGATTTTCAATGGAAGAGGGAAACCATCCATTGATTTTGAGGATTTTACCTTCAGCGATAGCCTGGAGGCTAGTGTCTGCCACCATTCTCTCAAGTTGATCATTTGTTAAGAGCAGATGCTTTTTCAACAATGACCTATGAACTGCCACAGCTTTGATTTCGTTTTGCAGCGATTCCAGTTCCCTAAGATACTCCCTTCTTTTATCAATAATACTTGAAAGCGAAGTTTCAGGTAATAAAATCAATTCAAATGGCAAGTCTCCAGCTCCATTGCGGCTAAAAACCACAAAATATACCTGCGTCTTGGTCTGGCTGATCATTGTTGCAACCTGATCACCAAAATCAAAATTTTCAAATTCCCGTTTACCGGATGTATAAAAACTTGTTTGTATGCCTATTTTCTCAAGTCGCTGTATTTTCTCCCAAGAAAATTCACCCCAAACAGCAAGGGATTCTTCTTCCTTTCTCAAGACCTCCAGTTTGTGTTCGAGCTGCTCCGTCTGTTCATTAAGATCAAGCACACGCTTTAGCAAAGCTTCTGCATCTTTATCGCTCTGAGCTGATATTGAAGACACAGCTGAGGCAGACTTTAACACCTCAAGGGCTTTTTGAATATCACTTTGCTTTTCGAGAAGTGCGTCTATGTCTTGATGACCCTCAGGAATCTCAGCTTCAAGGTGCACTACACCCAGTTCCTGTAATTTTGAGAGTACCTGATCTTTTTCCTGGTGAAAAAGAAGCAAGGTAAGCTTTTTCATTTTCTCTTTCATACGGCAACCTCCCCTGTAGTTCTTGCTTTAACAATTTTCTGTGCAGATTTTGAAAGGTTTTCTTCATCTTCCAGATACCTTTTAATTCTAATCAGGCCTTCTTTAAACATTGGTATCTGTACTTTTTCATACAGATTCACCTTTTGTGTTGTTTTTTTACGTGCCTGATTGAGAATTTCAAACTGCTTTTCAACAATTTTGATCTCTATCATCCGCTTAACAAGCATTTTAAGCTGATCAGCACCCCAGAAAACCCAGGCCGGACGATGGAAGTAGCTTATATCAGCTGTTTCAAAGCTCACCTCTTCAAGAATGGGTATTTTTACACCGGCGATGTTTTTGCGCAATACTTCCGTTTTTACCAACTTTAGAATAGGAGGGAATTCATGCCAGAGAACGTCTGCATTTCCAACCTTTTTCAGCAATTCGTCAAATTCTTCTTTTAGTTGAAGTACTTTATCAGAAGCTTTTTTTACCTCAAGGCGCAAGGCTGTTTCCTTACTTTTAAGGGTAGGTAAGGCTTTTTCCCGCACAGCCAATTGCTTTTTGAGCTGCTGAACAAATGTTTTATTATATTGAAGCTTTAATGCCATAATTTCTGTCGATTATTTCCATAAAGACTCAGGCCTTATTCACCTTTCCAGTATTTATTCATGAGGTCGTCTCGAATACCTACTTCATGTCTTTTAAAATGTCTTGCAAAGAGTTTCCAGCCTGTATCGAGCATTTCGTCAACACTCACGTTTACATCTATTGCAAGAATTTCCCTTGAATAATCTAAAGCAAAGGCCAGACATCTTTCGTCATATTCGGTGAGGTCAAACCCATTCTCTTTTTTTGTGCGGCTGTTCATAGCATCAGCAAAGAGACGTACTCCGGCATTCATAACTTGCGGATGGTCTTCACGCGTTTTTTTACCAATCACCAGCTGTTTCAGTCGGGAGAGGCTGCGGAAGGGGTCAACAATAACCTTACCCACATCAGTATCTCTTCTCAGGAATAACTGACCTTCTGTAATATAACCCGTATTATCTGGAATAGCATGAGTAATATCACCTTCATTGAGGGTAGTCACCGCAATAATGGTAATGGATCCTCCCTCAGGAAACTGGGCTGCTTTTTCGTACACCTTGGCCAAATCACTGTAGAGCGAACCCGGCATGGAGTCTTTTGATGGGATCTGATCCATTTTATTAGAAACTATGGCCAGGGCATCGGCGTAGAGCGTCATATCGGTGAGAAGTACGAGAACCTTTTCATTTTTCTCAGCAGCAAAAAACTCAGCAGCAGTAAGGGCCATATCGGGCACCAAAAGTCGCTCTACCGGTGGGTTTTCAGTAGTATTAATAAAAGAAATAATCTTATCAAGGGCTCCGGCATTGGTAAATTTATCTTTAAAAAAGAGAAAGTCATCATTGGAAAGCCCCATGCCCCCAAGAATGATTTTATCGGCATCAGCCCTGAGTGCCACTTCGGCAAGCACCTGGTTGTACGGTTGATCCGGGTCGGCAAAGAACGGAATTTTCTGGCCGGTAACCAGGGTATTATTCAGGTCGATACCTGCAATCCCTGTAGCAATAAGCTCTGAGGGCTGTTTTCTTCTTACCGGGTTGAGCGAAGGCCCGCCAATTTCCCTTTCTTCACCGTCTATTTCTGGCCCTCCATCAATTGGATCGCCATAGGCACTGAAAAATCGTCCCGCCAGACTTTCACTCACCTTAATTACGGGTGGTCGACCCAGAAAAATTACCTCTGCATTGGTCGAAATTCCTTCGGTTCCGGGGAAGATCTGAAGGGTAACCATATTTTTGAAGATTTTTACTACCTGTGCTGGGCGACCATCTACCAGGGCCATTTCTTCATAACCTATTCCTGATGCCTCCAGGGTACAGGTTGCTTTTGTAATCTGGCTTAATTTGGTATATATCTTTTGAAATGCTTTAGTCTTCACCATGTTAAATTTTCTTTTCTGTTAAAAATGCATCCAGTTCTTTTTCGTAATTGACAAACTCATCTGACTCAAATCGTGAATAGTTCATTTGTTTGAGAAGGTTAATGGCTTTCTTAAAGAAAGAACTTACTTCTTCAAAATCCTGAAAATCAAATTCACTATCACAGATGAAAAGCACTTTTTCCAGCATATACCGCTGCCTCTTTATGGGTGAATTTTGATCTATATCGTCAAAAGCATCTTGTTGCAGGATAATAAAATCAATCACTTCACTTTTCCAGTATTGCACATGATAATCTATTGGTACAGCATCATCACCTAATATATTAATCTGGTCGTAGGCCTCTGCACCACGTCGCACAAAGTCTTTTGATTTTTGAACCATCGCCACCCAGCCTTTGCAAATATTGTCTTCGGCAAAACGATCAAACTCAGGATATTCGAGATATTTTGAATAGCTATCGATGGGTTCTATGGCCGGGTAACGCTTGGCATCGGCACGTTTTTGGGCCAGCGCATAAAAACAACGAGCCACTTTTCGGGTAGATTCGGTCACCGGCTCCTTGAGGTTCCCTCCAGCCGGAGATACTGTACCAATAAAGGTCACCGAACCCGAAGATCCATTGTTGAGTACTACATATCCGGCACGGGCATAAAAGTTGGCTATGATAGCGGAGAGGTCCATAGGGAAGGCATCCGGGCCGGGGAGTTCTTCAAGTCGGTTAGACATCTCACGAAGTGCTTGCGCCCATCGCGAAGTACTATCGGCCAGGAGCAATACCTTAAGTCCCATGGCCCTGTAATATTCTGCCAGTGTCATACCAACATATACCGAAGCTTCCCTGGCGGCAACCGGCATATTAGATGTATTACATACAATGGTCGTCCTTTCCTGCAATTTTCTGCCTGTACGGGGGTCCTCCAATTCGGGAAATTCTGTGAAAATTTCCACAACTTCATTGGCTCGCTCTCCGCAAGCAGTCACAATAATCAGGTCGGCATCTGCATTCTTGGCAATGGCATGCTGAAGTACAGTTTTACCCGCACCAAATGGACCGGGAATAAAGCCAGTGCCTCCTTCGGTCATCGGATTGAAAGTATCAATGGCACGAACACCCGTCTGAAGAAGAATGCCCGGCCTTGGTTTATTTCTGTATTGTGTTACCGCAACTTTTACCGGCCATTTTTGTACCATTGTGACTTCCGTGGTCTGTCCATTTTCATCTTCCAGCACTGCCACGGTTTCATTGATGGTGTAACTGCCTTCAGCCGCTATAGATTTAACTTTTCCTTTGCCCTCGTACTTGAAGGGGACCATAATTTTGTGGTCGATCCAATTTTCTTTTACTTCACCCAGCCAATCAGCGGCCTGTAACATATCACCTTCACTGACTAATGGTTTAAAATCGTATTTCTTTTTTTCATCGAGAGGATAAGCATATTCTCCTCTTTTAAGGAAATTTCCCGTAAGCTTATCAAGGTCATTTTGCAGGCCATCGTAGTTTCTTGAAAGTAAACCGGGTCCAAGTGTCAGTTCCAGCATTTGGCCGGTAAATTCTACATCACTTCCGATTTTAATGCCACGGGTCGATTCAAATACCTGGATATAAGCGGTTTTACCTATAATCTTAATCACTTCAGACATTAATCTTACCTGGTTGTGCAATATGTAGCATATTTCATTTTGACCTACCGTTCCATCCACTTCTACGGTAATCAAATTGGCAATTATTGAGGTTACTTTACCCTTTGTCATTATGTTGTATCATTTAAACATCAATTAAAAATTTCGGGAAGTTTAAAGTCTTCCATTACTTTTTCAGACAATGTTCTGAGGCGTTGTTCAGGACTTTCCGATTCACCGGAAACCGTCCATCTTTTTACCATTTGCAATTTGAGAAAATAGCCAAGTACAATATCTGTATCGAAAAAAGAAAATGCGTTTAAGGCATCTATATATTGCCACTTTATTTTATCTATGGTTTTTTCAAGCTTAACAGGATCTTCATCGCTGAAAGCCTGCTGCATACTTTCGATAAAAGGATATTCATTACTCAATCCAAAATCGGTGGCCTGACTCCTTTGCAACATCCGGTTAATGGGTGCATCACCGATCATATACTGTTTGGCAGGTATACCAAACTGCCTTCCATTATATGCCAGCAAAAGATTCCGTAAATCCCTGTCGAATGAAAAAAACTTTGAAATAAAAACATCCTTACTTTTTATGGCCTCTTCGTACCATTCATTCCAAAGCCAGTTTTCAACTTCGGCAAGACTGCGATCATCAAGCCAGTCTGCATGTTCCTCGATCAGTTCTCTTATGCAGGCAGGTAAGGCATCCTGGTTGCGCTGATAATGATCCAGCAATTCCTGAGATACGGTTGAAGGTGCAGAAAAGCCCAAATAATAAGAAGGCTCGCCTCGTTTTTCTGCCAGGGTTTTAATAAAATTTTCAATATCATTTCCCTGCATGAGAAATGTGAGCTGCATGCGATCCGGTGGCTCCAGATTTCTTAATATGTGATCGTACAACTCTTCAAAGTCAATCTTTCTCGCTGGTTTATCAGGATCCAGATCTGGAAGAGATGCTACCAGATAAAAATATCTGCTCATGATGCTTTGCTGTCTTTAAAAAGAATATCCTCCGTTTTGCTCCTGAGATAGGGTCTGAAAAATTCGGCAAAATCTTCATCAGTAAAAGTAATGGTATAGTCCTGATCTTTCTCTGCCACCCTGAATCCGGCGCTCAATCGCTTGTCAAATTGTACCTGTAAGCCCTTGGTTTCTTTTTTAATACTACTCTCCATCGCTTTATCAAACTTTTGCTGCATGCTCTCAGGAAGCGTAAGTAACACTTCAGAATCCGGCTTCCATGAACCAACAATATTCAAAATCAAATCTTTGAGAAAAGATTGATCTGAAAAAAGATCCTTCAACGGATCTTCTAGAATTTTTTTACTGATAAGTTTTCTGATTTGCTGCTTCAGCGCGCTGATGGATTGATCGGCTGCTAATTTAACATCTGCCAGTGTATTCTTCTGCATAGTTTCAGCCTCAGCACCAGCCTCCTTTATAATTGCATCAGCTTTTTCCTTTGACTTACTGATAATTTCGTCTGCTTCCTTTCGGGCTTTTTCAATGATTTCATCTGCTTCCTTTCGCGCTTTGTCTATGCCCTCCTGATAAATTTTTTCAGTGAGCTGATCAAGATTTGTTGCCATATGTACGTTTTTTAAAAAATACCTGTTGAAAAATTTAACATATTGAACCCATAGAAATAGGTTCATAATGCATATCTGTACTATTGCAAAAACTATTACTTAAAAGTACAATAAAAAATATTCTTATCAACTGCATTACAGATTTAGCCTACAACTCTGAATTCGTTGCATAATAAAAAAAATCTATGTAAGATGGAATAATTCATAAAAAAAACTTAAAAAAAGCAGTCTTTCACCTTAGGTATTGGAAAGACTGCAGATAAATCATCCTAAAAAGCTCGTCCGGAAAATTATGCTTCCAGCGCCAGTACTGGTATAGAAGCATGTTGTGCCAGTTTTTCAGACATGCTGTCGTGAAACAGGTTTTGGAAAAAACTTCTCGATCTGTGAAGTACCACCAACATTGAAATATTGTTTTGATTAATATATTCAATAATTCCATCTTCCACATCTTTGTGTACTTTTATATGTACACTGTATTTATGGTCTTTAAAAAATTCCTTTAGCTTTTCAATTTCCAATTGATGCTTTCCTGTTGGCACATTTTCTCTTTCGCTGATATTGAGAATATGTACTTCTGAATCATATACTAAAGAAAATAATTTAATTATGTCGAGCTCCTGCAGGTTTTTTATTTTGTTGAAATCATAAGCAAAAGCAATTTTTCCCGATTTAGCGAGTACAGACCTTTTTGGCATAATCAAAACAGGTATTTTAGTCCGCATACTTATCTTTGCAGCTTTACTTCCCCAGAATTCATCAAAACCTTTTGCGCCACCAGTTCCCATAAGAATCATATCGGCATGCAAACTTTCTGCAGTTTTTACAACCTGACTTACAATGGTGCCCAAGCCTTTTATAAAATCATGCCTCACTTCATTTAATTCTGGAACTAAACTAAGTAGATGCTTGAATTTTGCATTAATTTTTCGCTCTAGTTTCCAGAATTTAAACTTCTCAAGGGAACTAACAATAGAAAAATCAAATCGTCTTTCAAAATTTCTATGTATCACAGGCCTTGAATACGCGTGGAAAACTATCACCCGTGCATCAAAAGGCTTTGCTACTTGTATAGCATGCCTCAGCACAGCCAAAGAACTTTCTGTAAAGTCCACAGGTACGAGTATGTTTTGAATAGGTTTCATAGCTATATTAATTTATTCGTTGTTGATCATTCTCCTTTAATAATTTTCTTCAAAACAGAAAGAATCTAACTTTTTGATCAGGGAAACAACCTGCTAAATTCTAATCTCTCTTTAATATGATTTACGTAGGATTTGTAAATAATGTTATGAATGCATTTTACAATTCTCTTAATTGAATATATACAAAACAGTCCGGAATTAGCAGGTTTGTAAATAGTGGGTGATTATATCAAATAAAAGTCAAATACTAAATGAAAAAGCTATAAATGATTGTCAAAAAAATCCTATTTGAGCACCTATAATCAGCATATTTTTAAGGGCTTCAATTTCTTTGTCTGTTATCTGACGTTTGAGGTTATATCTATTGCCTTCGATACGGATGTACACACTTGATGATTCTGCAATTACACTGAGGATTTTAACAATTTCCATATCGGGGTTGACATCGTACCATTGATAATGAATACTTCCCAACACACCGCTTTGTACTTTACGTCGATCAAACTGTATGGTGAATTCATGCCCTGAGGCACTGATTACCAGTCGTTGCATATCTGCATCATCCCCTAACACGTACTGTATCCTGAGTCTGGAATATAAAACACCGCTATCTGACCTGCCAAAATACAGGTAAAACCCATTTTTATTTACATTTGCCGGATACCCCGGATATCGGTACCAACTGATCCCCGAGGTTTCATCCCTTATGTGCACAAGGTTAATAACGGCGGTTGCAAATGCATCGCTTTGTATATTATTTTTAGCAGGAACCTTATCGTCTGCATTTCTGCATGCTGAAATAAGGAATCCCTGAATAAAAATCGATAAAAAAATTAATCGACATAAAATCAAAGCTCAAAAAAATAATTTTGTTAGCCAAACATCAACCCCTTGTACTTGCCTTTGGAATCCTTTGCACCAGGTCCATCATTTCCTGTTGATTTTCTGAACCTATTGTAAAACAATCAACAAAATCTTGCGCCAAAGCATATTGCAGGCATTCATCTACCCGGTTTCTAAGGGAGCCTGCTCCCAGTATTTTCATTCCTATAATTCCTTTGCCGCGCTGCTTCATTTTTTTTAATACTTTAACAACAGTGGGCACATCGGCATCCATTCGGGCTCCGGCAGGATTGATTCTGGCCATATCAACCTGTACCCATTCGGAATTGGCAGCCGTTTCCAATGCTTCGAGTGTATGACATGATACGCCATGCGCTCTAATAATACCATCCTCCCTCGCCTTAGACAAAACGTCCATAGCTGCTGCCTTTTTTTGATCCCACTTACCATCGGTCATAAAATGAAGCAAAACGATGTCAAGATAATCGGTATTGAGTTCTTTTCTGAAGCGGTCGAGGTCTGCCTTCATTTCTTTTTCGGTAGTGGCATGGGTTTTGGTAAGGATTACCACCTTTTCGCGGGGAATATGATTCAATGCCTCGTTTAGGTGAGGATGTGTGCCGTATTGATCGGCCGAGTCCCAAAAGTTAAGTCCCTGGTCATATGCTGCATGCAGCAAATCGGCAACACCTCTAATGCCAAGTTTTTGGGTCTGGTTTGACCGCCGGTTGACACCATGGGTTCCTGTGCCCATGGCCAAACGGCTTACCTCTATGCCCGTATTCCCCAAACTTATCAGGTCGTGGGCATTTTTCACAGTATCTGATGCCAGTAAATGGTAAGGAAAAGGACCGGCCAAAAGACCGGCCGTTGCCATTCCGGCTTTTACAAAGTCTCTTCTCTTCATCTAGATTATTATTTAGTTTTTTACTATCACAATTTATCTGTATCGGTGTCGCTTTATACAAACTCAATAATACAGAACAATCATTATTAATTATTCTATGGCCTTTTCCGGCGCTTTCTTCTGCCGGAACTCGATGTCTTTTATAATATTTTATCTATCAACAAGATAAAAAAGTAATTTTATAACCGCAAATTCACTGAAATATTGCCTTAAATTAAAATTCCAGATAGACAGCATCTGCATGAAATATAGTATTTTCAGGTTTATGCATTTGAAACCAAGCGTTTTGCACTGAATTGGAAGGATGTACTTAATTCATTCTTTTTTCAAGGTATTGCATAAAAAGTTTAATAATTTTGCGTGTTATTGTTCAGAGACCCTATGAATTCAGAAACTATACTAATTATCCTGCTCTTTATCCTTGCCATTAGTTTTGCCATTGAGAAAACCATAGCCTGGCTTAACTTTAAGAATCTGAAAAAAGAACTTCCCGGCGAAGTGGAAGATATTTATGATGAAAGTAAATATCTTAAGTCGGTTGAGTATTCGCAGGCCAACATGAAGTTTGGCTTTTTAAGCTCTGCCGTAAGCTTTTTGCTTACATTTAGCCTGATAGCCTTAGGTTTTTTTGGCTGGCTGGATGGGGTATTGCGTGAATTCTACGGTTCAGAAATAATAATTTCCCTGCTCTTTTTCGGTATCATAATGCTGGCTTCAGATGTACTTAACATTCCTTTTCAATTATATGACACGTTTGTTATTGAGGAGAAATTTGGTTTTAACAAGACAGATATTAAGACTTTCTTTACAGATAAGTTTAAAATGTACCTGATAGGCGCCCTCGTCGGAGGGCTCCTGTTGTATGTTCTGCTACAACTTATAGCTTATTTTGGACCTGCCTTTTGGTGGATTTTCTGGCTGGTGATAACGGGTTTTTCTTTGTTTATGAATATGTTCTATACCAGTCTGCTGTTGCCTTTATTCAACAAACTTACCCCACTGGATGATGGACAACTTAAAACTGCCATAGAAGAATATAGCCAAAAGGTTGGCTTTCCGCTGGAAAATATATATGTAATGGATGGCTCAAAACGGTCCAGTAAAAGCAATGCTTTCTTTTCGGGAATAGGGAAAAAGAAAAAAATTGTATTATATGATACCCTTGTAGAAAAACATAACACCGAAGAATTGCTTGCCGTACTTGCCCATGAAGTCGGTCATTATAAGAAAAAGCACATTATCAGTGGTATACTTTTATCTATCATTCAAACCGGCGCCATTTTATACATTATGTCGAGAATGATATTCAGCCCTGAATTATCTCTCGCCCTCGGAGGTATGCAGACTGCCATTCACTTAAACATGATTGCTTTTGCTATTTTATTTTCACCTATATCAATGTTTATAGGAATGTTTATGAACGTAATAAGCAGAAAAAATGAGTTTGAAGCTGATGCATTTGCCAGTGAAACTTTTAATGGCAAGGCATTGCAGGCAGCACTTAAAAAACTTTCTGTGAATAACCTCAGTAATTTGACACCACATGCTGCCTATGTATTTTTCCACTATTCTCACCCTCCATTACTCATGCGTCTCCGGGCGCTAAAGACCGCTGGATAAGGAGAAAAACAAAAGCTAAAGCAGTACCACTAAAAGGCATTAAAACTTGACCTCAAATTTCAAGAAACATTTCAAGCCAAATTTTTTACTGGCTTATCCTGTAATGTTGTCCCAATTGGGTCATGTAATGGTAGGGGTTGCCGATAGTATGATGGTGGGCCAACTCGGAAGAGAACCACTGGGTGCAGTATCTTTTGGCAACAGTATTTTTGTAGTGTTTATGGTTTTTGGCATTGGCATATCTGCAGCCATAACCCCACTTACGGCTAAGGCAGACGGGCAGGGACGACCCGGTAAAATCATTCAATTGCTTAAAAACGGATTGTGGATGTGTATTATTAGCGGTCTGCTGCTGTTTATACTATTGTATATCTGTACATTTTTTCTGGGAGTTTTTAACCAACCCACAGAAGTAGAACAATTGGCCATACCTTATACCCGTATTGTAGGTGCTTCTTTGATACCCTTTATGGTTTTTCAGGCATTGCGACAATTCGCTGAAGGATTGTCACGTACGCGGGATGCTATGATGGTGGCCGTAGGTATGAACCTGTTAAATATCTTGCTGAACTATCTTTTAATCTTTGGCAATTGGGGTTTCCCTGCACTCGGATTAGAAGGTGCTGCACTGGCGACGTTGATCAGCCGTATTATGATGGCATTGAGCATGGTCGTACTAATGTATTATAAAGCTCCCTACAAACATTACGCAAGGCGACTTTCCGATAAAAATTTAAGCAGAAACATGACCATTCGCTTAAGTAGCCTGGGCATACCTATTGGCATACAATACATTTTTGAAGTTTCTGCCTTTAGTCTGGCTGCCATTATGGCCGGTTGGCTGGGAACAGTGCAACTGGCTGCTCATCAAATCGCGATCAACCTGGCCTCAGTGACCTACATGATGGCCAGTGGCATCTCAGCGGCATCTACCATCAGGGTAGGGAATCAATTGGGTAAAAAAGATTACAATACCATGCGTGAAGCCGCAATGACCAGTTTTACAATGGGTATTCTTTTTATGGGTTGTACAGCCTTGTTGTTTATTTTACTTCGCCACTGGTTCCCGGTATTGTACATAGATGATCTCAATGTACAGCAACTGGCCGCTTCTCTGCTGATTATTGCCGCGGTATTTCAAATATCCGATGGAATTCAGGTGGTTGGACTGGGGGTATTACGTGGGATGGCCGATGTGAAAATCCCCACCATCATTACCATGATTGCCTATTGGTTTATGGGGTTACCCGTGGCATACCTTCTGGGCTTTACTTTTAACTTAGGTGCACATGGTATATGGATAGGCTTATTTATCGGTCTTACTACAGCTGCTGTCCTTCTTTATCTGCGATTTAAAAGAATTTCAGGGCAGTATGGCAGCTAAACAAAACTGCATATTAAATGCCCTCTATTTCTGGTTATAAATCGCGCAGTCAGGTAGTTTTTGAACTCATTGAATTATTTACTATTAATACAAACACTACCAGGGTGTACAAACTTACAAACGCCACTGCGTCGTCATTGCCGGTTGATCTCTCCAGGATCCAGATGTTTTGCTTTCCTTGTCCTTTAAAACCTGTTAAATAAACCATACACCGCTTTTGGATTACACCGATTCAAGGCATTACAATCAAACCCGGTCTCATGCTTAAACATTTCTGATCTTGAGCTTAAAAAACAATGGCAAGCATTTACACCATAATATAGAATTTTAAAATCAACAATCTTTTTTACGTGTTTTACTCTTAACGATTTTCAAACTGATGCTCATAACATAACTCGGGCTATTAATATTCATGTCGCAATAAGCCACTTCGACGTCGGGATGTTACCCCTTATTTAACTGTTTAAAGCTTTGATACAATGCAAATAAAAACTCAGGGTTGAATTGTCTTGTAAGTCAATTGAATCAAAGCCGTTTACATCATTTTCCAGTCATGTATGCCATAATTTCATTACAAAACAACGGCCTGCCTTCTATCGCGGCCAAGCGAAATTTTATAGTCGTCAGGATTGCCGCTGATTCTTAGGTTTAAGAATCGCACCCTGCGGTCCCTGTCCCTGGTTTCAATGGCATCTTCCTGTTCAGGATCGACTTCATCGCGGTTTTTTCCGCTAAACAAGGTGCGAAAACCCACCTGTGTTACCATTTGCAAGGGTATCCTAACAAAATACTCCATATTCAAATCGAGCGACTGCTGTCCGGAAATCTCCATATAGCCCAGCGAAGAATTGATATTCATGTTAGGGATATTCAGTACCCCGTTTTTCAAGGTAAGTTTATTGCTTAAGGTATCAAAACGCACACGCCTGAGGTTTCTGTCCTGAAAAAAAGATGACATGGCCATAATGGGGGCAAAATTGATTAGTTCACCATTTCGTATGGTCAGGTCCATTTGCGCTTCTCCTTCATGAATGATAGGGGTAAAATCGGGATGTACCAGAATCATACTGGATATGGTACCGCTCACTTTACCTTGCATATTGTCGCTCAGCATAAAATCCTGCCCGAAATTATCCAGCTTAAACATCAGTTGATCGAGGGAAACATCCCTGGCATGAATATCGCTTTTAAAGTAAATTTTCTCAGGGTCTGATCCATTAAAGTATCCTTTCATCCCCATACGTCCGTCAGAAATTAACAATTGCATGGTGTCTATATGCAGAAAGTGGTCTTCTGTAATTCTGAGCTGTGTTTTAAAGCTGTCAAGAACAATTTGATGATACCGCATATGATCGATGTTCGCAGAAACTTTCATATCGGTGAAGGGCACTTCAAATATATTAAAGGCTTCTTCATGTACCGTATCTTCATTGGGATTGTAATTCATTAACTGGTCGAGATCTAACCAGGCAGAACTGAAATGCATCTGGTTCATGGCTTTCTTTTTATCCCTTTCAGCCCCGGTATAATATTTCATCTGTAAGGCAAAATCGCTGTTTCCCATTTTTCCACTAAAATGTTCGATGTCAAGGAGAGAATCCTCGAAATGAACCCGTGCCATAAAATCTTCGAACTTCAAAGGGTGAATTTTCAATCGTCCTTTAAAGCGATCAAGCTTTAAGTCAAAGGATTTAAAGGAATTTTCATAATTCAGATCAATCTCGCCATGCAATTTAAGTTCTCTGATTTCTTCGTTGCGATAGTCTTCTGGCAGATAGTTTTCACCTTCATACGTAAGTAAGTCATGAAGTATAAGTTGCCTTGAATCCAGGTCAAATTCGAATTTAGTCTTTCCATTCTTCACATCATCAAACCACAAGGCATAATTTTTAAGCAAGCCGGAGAAGTGAAAATCTGATTCATCTATTTCTCCATAGAAATCCCTAACCACGAGAGCGGTATCGCAAATGTGTATATCGGCCCTGAAATCGTGCAAAGCATGAGGATAGTTTTTAAACTTTATATCCAGGTCGCGGAGATAAAAATTGCCTTTAGGCAGATGGACAGCCTCCAGCAGATCCTGAACACTGGTTTCAAAATCAAACTGCAAATGAGTATCTTTTAAAACTTCCTGGCTTTTAGTGGCGAGATCCTGATCGAAAGCCAGCAACTCTTGTATCACACAAAGATCAGATTTGATACGCATACCTGCTTTAATCTTCTGATTGTGCTTATGAAAGATCGCTGGCAAATCGCTCAGGTAACCTGATGCATGAAAATCAGAAGCGCCAAACCTGAACTTTATGGAATCGAGGCGGACTTCTCCGTTTTGCATCTGGGCACGGGCATTCATATTTCGAATGGCATGTGGGTGACCGGGAATTTCAAAACTTAAATTTTCAATAATCAACTCACTATCAACGCCTTCTTTAAGTTTTACAAGCTGATTTTCAGGAATCGTAAGGTCGATAAGTTCATTAAAATCCATATCGAGTATTACCCTGCCCCTCAATTGCTTCAGTCCTTCAAAGCCAAAAAAAGCACCGAGAAATTCAAGATCGAGTTCTGAATGCAGATTCATGGAAATGTAGGGATCTTCGAAATTTTTTACAATGAAGTTACCCCTAAAAACACCCTCTTCAGGAACTGCCATAAAATCGAGCAGGTGAAATTCACTGCTTGCCAATGACCGTCCTTCTCCGTTGGTATAATAGCCCTTAAATGCCAGCGCATCTATACGCTTATCCACATCAGGGTTTAGGAAAAATGCATTTTCACAACCAAATCTGAATTCAATCTGGGGTGTATGGCCAACTGCTGCCTTCCCCTGAATAGTTCCTTCAAAAAAGATGTTTCCCCGGTTTCTGTAGCGACGAATATTTTCAGCTACCTCATTGGGGAAAAAAGCTATAAGTAAATTAAAGTCGGGCTTATCGCCTCTTAACCGAATGTTTGTATCAAAATCGTCATTAAAATTCACGCTGCCAGTCGCACTGAACAGGGCATCTTCCAAACCTATCTTTCCTTTTTCAATCTTAAGTATCCCTGTGGCATTGTCGAAATCCAATAAACCATCTAAGATAAAATGCTTGTCCCTGAAAATAGAACTGTCATCTTTTTCTATTACATCCAGTACAAATTCGGCAAAAAAGTCTGTGAAAATATGTCCCTTTGTAATGCTAAAACCGGTTTTTACCTTGCCAATATTGGCCTTTATGGTCTGTCCGCTGCTTTCATCCAGTTTTTGAATCCTGAATTGCTCTACTACTACCTGCCGTAAACTCAGACTAAAATCATCATTTTCAGCTTCTGATGCTTTCTCTGCTGCATCTGCAAATCCTTTAGCCAGTAAAATATTGAGTTCACCCTCTGCATTTTGAACCAGATTCAGCTCTCCATTACTGATGCGAATGCTTCGGATTTCATAATTTCCTCTGAGAATTTCGAGTATACTGAATCCAACATAAATATCTTCAGCTGCATAAATAGGCTGTCCTAAATCTTCCTTACTTTCATAAAACCGAACATTTTGAAGATCTATAGAAATATACGGAAAGCTTTTAAAGGGACTAATCCTGCTGTTTTCTATCTTAAGCTGACCGCTAAAACCACTGTTTAGGTGACTTACCAACTTTTGCACCAACCGGTCTTGCTGATGATGTAAAATTGCCAATGTTGAAACAAGCAAAATAACCAAAGCCCCGATGGTAACAGCTACTATTTTGATTCCCTTCTTTAATACAATCATAAAACAAAACACCTCATTTTTTCACCTGTAAACCTGTAATCCAAAATTAATTTGCTTTTATGTAACCTTGCAACAAAAAAAGCCTGTAAAAGATACATGAGTAAGTGCATACCTTTGACTTATCAATCCCTACCCCTACCCATGTTTACCCTGTATTGGTCAGGCCTGCCACTCACGGTCAGGTTGATAAACCTCACTCTTCGGTTTTGATCTCTGAATTGGATAGCGTCTTCCTGATCAGGATCAACTTCAGAACGGTTTCTGCCTCCAAAAAGTGTTCTAAAACCCACCTGACTTACAAGTTGCAGTGGAATTCTTATCATGTAATTCATATCCAAATCCAATGATTGGCGACCGGATATCTCAATAAATCCCAGAGAAGAATTTATGGTCATAGCAGGGATGTGCAGTATTCCATTGCTCAGATTTAGTTGGTTTTGCAGCGTATCGAAACGTACCCTTCGCAGGTTTCTGTCTTTAAACAAATCGGATAGCGCCATTACCGGTGCAAAATCCACCAAAACCCCTTCTTTTATCATTATATCCATACTTACTTCCCCTTTGTCAATTTTGGGTGTGAGATCAGGGTGTACTTCCATCGCCATAGAAATACGGCCACTTATCTTGCCTTGCAGATTGTCTTTTATTACAATATCCTTACCGTTTTGATCTATTTTAAACATCAAGGCCTCCAGATCAAGCTCATTTACATTGATTTCACTTCTAAAATAAATACTATCTTTTTTAGATCCGTTGAGATGACCATTCATACCCAGGGTACCCCTGTCAAACTGAATATGCAATGTATCTATAAATAACTGCTGATCGGTTTCTGTTCTGATTCTTGTAACAAAATTTTTAAATTCATTGCCATGATAGTAAAAAGTATCCAGCGCCAGATTGAAAGAAGATTTTTTAAATGGGATTTCAAAGATGTTAAAGGCTTCACTGTGCTTTTTCTCTTCTGTGGGACGATAACTGGCCAGTTGATCGAAATCCAAATATGTAGCCCTGATGTCCAGATAGCGGGGGCTTGTCACATTAGCATCTTCAGGCTGTAAAGACCAAAAACCATGAGCCTCAAATTGGGTCCTGCCCAAATTGCACTGAAACTGCTCTATTTCCCAGCTTCCATGCTGCCAGTTCAGATTGCCACGTAAATTTTCCATTGAAAAAGGATGATTGGAAAGTCCTCCCCTGAGCTCCTGCAATGTTAGTTCTGCCCTGTTTAAACCATCGGCATATTGTAACCGCAATTGTGCTCTTCCCTTAAAGTTGCGGAGGGCTTCGGTTGCGTAATCTTTTGGAAGCTGTTTCTTTCCTTTAACTGTCAAAACATCTTCAACATACAGGTTATCTGAAGTAATAAGGGTCTGGACAAGTGTACTACCTTGCTTTTTATCCTCAAACCACAATGGGTAATTTGCAACAAAGCCCTTCAGGCTGATATCAGAACGGTCCCACAAAAACTGTGCGGGTTCAATTGTAAGTGTATCATGACCTACCTGTATGCGTGCTTTGAAATTTTTCAGGCTATGGCCATAACCTGAAAAGTCTCCCGAAAGCGATTCTATGGAAAAAACACCTTTTGGTAATCGATAGCGCTGTTTTATTTCATTAACGCTGGTATAAAAGAAAAATGAACCCCTGGCATTTTCCACCACATCACCGGATTTTAAACTATCTGCCATCTGATATTTTTTAAAGTCATCAAAATAGATTTTAGGTGATTCAAAAGCTATTGCTACTTCAATTTTATGATCAGGCTTGTGAAATATCGCCGGCAGGTTATTAATACCACCTTGCAATTTCATATGGGTTTTTCCTTTGACAAAGGATAAGTTAGTTAGGCTTACTTTACCCGACTGCATTTCGGCATCGAGGTTCAATTTTTGAAATGGAATATCCACACCGGGAATCTTCAGCTGTAAATCCCTTATAACAAGATGGCTGTCGACACCTTCTTTCAAACGAGACCATTGATTCTGAGGCATATTCAAATCGACGAGCTCATTAAAATTCATTTGTAATGAAACCTTGCCGGTCATCATGTTTTCAGGCCCCAGGTTGAAAAAAGATGAAACAAACCTGAGATCAAGCTCAGAATGTAAATTGACGTTTATATATGGGTCGGTAAAGTCCTTGAGCAATAAATTGGCACTGAATATCCCTTCAGCAGGTTTTGCATAAAAATTATCAATCCGCAACAAACTACTTTCCAGGGAGTGGTTTTCTCCATTGGTATAATAAGCCTTAAATTGCATATCATTAATCTTCTCTTTAGACGCATTGTTTTGAAAAAATGCATCCTCACATCCAAAGTTTGCCTCTATGGCAGGGGTATTACCCGAAGCCAGTGATCCTTCAACCGTAGCCTCGAAAAATACCCTGCCGCTATGCTGGTAGTCTCTTAGCCGTTCTGCCACTTCATTTGGAAGCAGACTGAATATCAAATTAAAATCGGGTTTTTGACCGTTAAATCTGAGATTTGCATATAATTCTTCATTAAAAATGATATAGCCTGATGCCGAAAAAATAGCTTGCTGCAAACTCAGTGATGCTTTTAATAATTCAAGTTTTTCATTCTCTTTGTCAAATACAAAATTTGAATTGATGATAACATTCTTATCATAGAGAAACGTTTTTTCTCCTGACTGTAAAAGGTCAAAGGTAAATTGTGTATCAAGGGCCACATTCAGGTATTTTTTGCTTTTTTGAATACTGCTTTTCAGCTTTTCAAAATGGAGACGTGTTTCCTGCAAACTTAACTTGTCTGTTTTTCTGACTTCAAAATCTTTAATAACAATTTGTTTCAATTCAAATTGAAGTGCCTCTCCTGACTTTTGCATTGAAGTATCACTTTGCACATTTTGAATCCCCTTGGCAATCATGATATTGTAATTTTTTTCTTCATCAATCTCCAGGTGTATATGTCCCCCTTCAATTAATATCTTTTTCACTGCATAATTGCCGCGCAAGAGTTCTAATATATCAAATCCGATATATACATCATTTATGCGATAAATTGGATTTTCAATTTGTTGTTTTGACTCATAAAAGGCAACCTGCCGGAGATCCAGTGATACATAGGGAAAATTCTTAAAAAGGTGGATCCTGCTTTCCGCAAGGGTAAGGTGACCTGAAAATCCTTGATTAAGCTGCTCAATGAATACCCGTTTAATCTTTTCCTGCTGATGATAGGCCAAAAAAAATACACCGATAAATAGTAAAATGGCAACGAATACCAAGCTTAAAATCCAGCGCAAAATTAATTTAACCATATAATTGCATTTTATTACAAAATAATTATTCTACATTTAGCAACCTCGCATAGTGGTATTCAGACATACAATTCCCCTGCATCAACCGACAGAAAAGCTATATAGCTAATAATTCATCAGGCGTAGGATTTAGTAGTTTTTGCGTAGTTTTGAAAACATAAAAGCAAAACGAAAAATTCAGATAGGGGTTTCATTTATATGATCATACAATCTATTGCAGATATTCCTGAAATTTGCTTTCGCAAAGGTTTACGCCGGGTGGTTATTTCACCGGGTTCAAGGAGTGCACATATTACACTGGCTTTTGCTCAACATTTGGGAATTGAAAAATATGTTGTCCCCGATGAAAGGGCAGCAGCCTATATTGCCCTGGGTATGAGTTATGCAGATGGCAAGCCTACCGCCCTGATTTGTACATCTGGCACTGCCGGGATCAATTTCTACCCTGCTATTACAGAGGCTTATTATCAACAATTGCCTTTACTAGTATTTACAGCAGACCGCCCTCCGGAGTGGGTTGATCAACAGGATGGTCAAACCATACGTCAGCGGCAATTATTTTTAAATCACATTAAAGGCTATTACGACTTTCCTCTCCCCGATGGTCACAAAGATACCCTATGGCACAGTCACAGGATCATCAGTGAGGCCATTAACCTGGCCTGTGTCAGAGATAAAGGCCCGGTTCATATCAATATTCCCATCCGGGAACCTTTTTACCCTGAGCCTGGAGAGACTTTCACTGCCGGTAAGAATTTAAAAATTATAGATGAAGATTTTTTTTCCAGGCATCTTACAAATGCGGAATGGGATAACCATGTACAAGAGCTCCGGCAATTTAAAAAAATACTAATTGTTGCTGGTCAGGGAATGACTGACCCAGATTTGACAGAGGTACTTGAAAAATTGTCAGCACAACACAACATACCGATTTCAGGAGATGTGCTATCCAACCTCCATACAATGCAAGGATTGATACGGCACCATGATCTGTATTGCAAAAACAATGCATCGATATTGCAGCCAGACCTGGTAATTAGTTTTGGCAAGTCATTGATTAGTAAGAATTTTAAACTCTTTTTACGATCTGCCAGTTCCATAGGGCATTGGCATATACAGGAAGACGGCTATGTTCCAGATACCTTTCAGTCTTTAAGGCGCATATTCCGGTGCTCACCTTTAGTATTTTTCAGCAAAATGCTGGCAGAAAAAGATTTAAATGCCGATAAAACTTATTTAGAAAACTGGCTCAAATTAGAAGGGGAAGCTTCAAGAGCACTGCAAAACTGGTCAATTGAAGCTGAATTCGGTGAAATGACAGCTACCCGCAGGATATTAGAAAATATTCCTGCCGATATTGACTTGCATCTTGCCAACAGTATGCCGGTTCGCTATGCCAACATCTGGGCTGTTAATCAGACAAATACCAGGGTTTTCTCAAACAGGGGTACCAGTGGAATAGATGGTTGTAATAGTACCGCTGTAGGTTCAGCCCTGGCCTCAAAACGAAAAACTCTTTTAATCACCGGAGATCTGGCCTTCTTTTATGACCGCAATGGTTTATGGCACCCCCATTTGCCACAAAACCTTAAAATAGTAATCATGAATAATGGAGGTGGGGGTATCTTTCGCCTGATTGAAGGACCCAACAGGCAGGCAGATTATCTCAAATATTTTGAAACACCACACGGGCTCACTGCACATAGCTGCGCTGAGGAAATGGGGTTGCAGTATCTGACGGCTCATAATACAGAAGAATTAGAAAAATGCCTTCCAGGATTCTTAAAGGATTTCAGTAAACCGGCTATTTTGGAAGTTTTTTCCAAGGGTGATACAAACCAGAAAACCTTTACATTGTATAAAGAAATGATGACCCGAATTACCTGAAATAATATGGCTGCTTTCGAAATAGATGGACTGGTCATTGAGGCAGGAAAAATACCAGAAATTGATATTGCCGCCCTCGATATCTCTGATGTTGCCCGCAGAACGCTGTGCTTTGCCAGAGAATGGATCAGTGGTACTGAAGTATTTTTGCAGAAAAGCTCGGGGTCTACCGGAGCTCCCAAAAATATCCATATTTATCGTAAACATATGGAGACCAGTGCAATGCGCACACTTGAAGCACTGCAACTACAAAAAGGGGACCGTGCACTACTTTGTCTTGACCCATCGTATATCGCCGGAAAAATGATGATCGTAAGGGCGCTTGCAGGCGGGCTTACGCTTCAGTGTATAGCGCCTCAATCAAACCCTCTGTGTGATAAAAGTTTGAAAAACCCCATGCATTTTGCCGCAATGGTTCCCCTGCAGATGGTCGAATATCTGCAACATCGCGAAGACTCTCCACTTGATGAATTAAAAGTAAAAGCCATAATTCTCGGTGGGGGAAAGGTTAGTTCATACTTAAAAGAGAAACTTTGCAATATTACAATGCCAGTTTATCAGACTTTCGGAATGACAGAAACCGTTTCGCATATTGCATTGCAGAAAATCAGCGATACAGATGCAGATGAATGCTTTCACTGTCTGAGTGGCGTTGACATTCAAAAAGATGAAAATGGTTGTCTTATGATCAGGGCTGATGTCACAGGACAAAAATGGCTCTATACCAATGACTTGGTGGAGATCCATGGAAAAGGGAGGTTTACCTGGCTTGGAAGAAAAGACAATATTATCAATAGTGGAGGTATTAAGATAATACCAGAGCAGGTAGAATCGATAATCGAGCAGCACCGAAATGAAAGGTTTAAAAACAATTTGCTGATAGAAAAGTTAGAAGATTTCAGATGGGGTGAAATGGTATGTATTTTTATCGAGGGAAGTCCGGATCAGGATATGCTTCATAAAATGCTTAGTGAAAGTAGTAGTTTTTTAAAAAAGGCCGAAATGCCTAAGAAAATATGCATTTGTGAAAGCTTTGCCTATACCCAAAACGGAAAAATTCAAAGGAAAGAAACGGCAGTAAAATGGTTAAAAAAATCTTTATCACATCCGCAATTTTATTATTCATTGCCTTTAAAGCAGATGTATTGAAAGCGCAATTAAGTGCCCGTGCCAACACCACAGGTGAAGAAATGCTAAGCATGAAAATTACTGTAAAAGGACTCAGAAGCGACAAAGGAAAAATCTGGCTATCAATATTTAACAGTGAGGCTGGCTTTCCCGAAAATCATCAATCGGCTTTTTTCACTGATGTAATTATACTCCCCAATGGAGAAAAAACTTTTTGGGTTACTGGTTTACCCATTGGTCAATATGCCATTGCATTATTGCATGACGAAAATGGTAACGGCATTATGGACAAAAATTTAATAGGGCTACCTACAGAAGGCTACGGTCTAAGTAATAATCCGCCAAAAAAAATGCGTGCACCCAGATTTTCAGAGGCAAAACTTGAATTGATGCATTCAAAGCAAGAAATTAGCATCGAAATGCAATATTTTTAATCCATGGACCCTCAAATTTTAATATCGAGTGTAATCTTCAGGTACGATACCACTCAATTACCCCCTCCATTTTGCTACAGATATACCTTGCATCTAAGGTTTGATCCTGATGAAGTAAAAACCAATTATAATCATCATTATTATGGCAGGGAAGAACTCGAAGAAGAAGAAATTCTCGAAGAAGGTTTTAGCCATAATGACGATTTTACATGGAAAGGAAATTTGCCTGGCATTTGGAAAAGTGTATTGCTCGATAAAATCGAAAAATCAAATTACAGGAAGAAAAAGAAAAATTCAGAGCATGAGCCGCAACTGGAAATTTCACTGAATTATGCAGATGGTAATGAAGAAGTAAAACATCCTGATGATTTAAGGTCATGGGAATTTCTACTCCAGGAGGTGGTTCAAGCTATTTTTGAGCTTGGTAAAAAGGAAATGCCTCTTAAAATCAGCTATTTGTTTAAAAATGAAGATTTGCAAATTCTTAAAGTATTTGAAATGACTTTTGCCGAACGGAAATCAACGCTTACAGAAGAGGTAGGTGGCAAGCGTAAGTACCCAAAAGTGCTTTCCTGGGATGTTGCACTAAGAATGTTAAGAAATATTTATGCTCTCGACTATGATGCCGAGAAGTCCTTAAAAGGTGAAATGCCTTCCAGGCAGGGTCGTTTTATAGATCCTGGTGAAGGTATCTGGTATAAATTAGGTGAAGGTGTTACCAATCCGGAACCTGGTATTAATATACTGGAGAAAGTAAAAGAGGCATTTGATGCATAAAAAAACCTTTCGACGATTAACGGCAAAAGGTTTTTTATGAATTTTAGATGCAACTAATTATGGCATACTAAAAGATGCTTTATCAAGGCCACTATTGATGCTGATATTTTGAACTTCAGCTTGTAACTTCATAGGTCCCATCGGCTGTACAATGGTGTAGGGAAATTTAATTCCATCAACTTCCTTATAATTTTCAAAATCCATACTTTGTTCAACCGGTCCCTGTGGGGTGTTGACAAAAGTTACAGAGCGTAGTTTTAAACCGCTTTCCACATCATAGTAAGCAATAGATTTACTACCTGAGGGCAGTTGATATTCAATGGCGTATGCCTTTTTAGACCCAATTTGCTCAACTCCTGTCAATTTCGGATCAATTCCATAATCAGAAAAAGCAAGTTCGGGAAATACAGCCGCCTGAAAAGCCATATCTTTTGCCATTTCGTCACTAACCGGCATTTTACTGCCCATTTGAGAAATGCCTCCTTTTTCGCCATCAAAATACTGCACCATAACAGGATTGCCGTTCATGCTTACTTCATTATACGACATATTAGGCGCTTTATTCATCAGAGTTATTCGGAGGTTTTGCCCCTGAATAGAAGCGGTAAGATCAATTTTAACATCTTCTACCCCGCTGGCTTTGTCCTTTCCTCCAAGTGCTTTAAAATACTTTTCAAGTACATCGGTCACCGTAAGACCAGTAGGAAGATCACTTTGTTCAATAACACGGCCGAAGGCGTCATATAATTCTACATCGCCGGTTTTGCTGAATTTTGCCAGGGTTGGCATTACTTCATCTTTATTGCCGGCGACTACGATATATGCATTCTCAGGTTTGAGGTATTTGTTTGCCATTTCCTGTACATCCTGCACAGATACGGCACTTAACTTTTCAAGATAGGTAGTATAGTAATCCTTTGGCAGTTTATATCTTTCAACATTATAGGCATAGCTGGCAATAACCCTCGGGCTTTCCAGCGAACGTGCAAAACTACCATTCATAAAGCTCTTGGTCAGTTCCAGGTCTTCAGTATTTACCGGACTTTCCCTGAGCATTTGCATTTCTTTCAGAATTTCTGTAACCGTACTATCAGTCACACTATTGCGCACCTCAGTTCTGGCCCTCCAGCTACCCACCAGGCGGTCGGTACTAAGATTTGACCCGGCTCCATAAGTCCAGCCTTTATCTTCACGAAGATTCTGGATGAGTCTTCCCGAGAAAATTCCACCACCCAAAATACTATTCATGACACTGGCCTTGATGGCGTCAGGTGCTCCTGGTTGTAAATCTACAGGATAGGTAACAGTAACGACAGATTGAACTGCCCCTTTGCGCTCGGCCAGCGCTACCCGGTTACTTTCAGGCTGTTCAGGCTTAGGGTAAATATGTCTAGGTACTTCTCCCTTCTGCCATTTGCCAAAATACCTTTTAACCAATTTTTTTGCTTCCCTGGTATTGATATCCCCTACGATGATCAGATATGCAATATTGGGTTTGAAATAGGTATTATAATAATTTACAAGGTCTTCTCTTTGTATATTCTTCAGAGTTTCTTCGGTAGTTATTTCACTGTAGGGATGGCCATCCCCATAGCGAAGTTTCTGAGAAACATTGGAGGCAATCGCGTTGGCGTTACTTGGGACGTTAGCGAGACTCGAAATTTGTTGGGTACGGCTTTTCTCCAGTTCTTCCTCTGGAAATGTTGGGTTCATAAGTACATCGGTCATGATTTCCAACAGCTTATTCTGATGTTTTTTGAGAGCAGATCCAAATACACCAGATGAAAAGGTACTAAGGGACGCGCCGATAAAGTCTATTTCTTCATCGATTTGTGCTTTACTGCGGCTTAAAGTTCCAGACCTCATCAGGTCACCGGCAAGTTCAATATAGCCGGTCTTATCACCTTCAAGTACAGGGTCTTTATCAAGGCTGATTTGAAAAGACACGACAGGTACTTTTCTATTCTCTACTACAATTACCTTTATGCCGTTTTTTGTGGTAAAAGTTTGATAGGATCCCATCTGAATGGTTGGTGCAGGACCTGGCTCCGGGGCTTTGCTGCGATCTGTTTGCGCTTGGGTATTTGTCGCAAAAACCAGACAGGAAAGTATAATTATAAACAGATTTTTCATAATTCAGAAATTTTTTCGGGAGGTGAAATCAATTATTTTCGCTTTCAGGCATATAATACAATACCACTCTATTTTCTTTATTGAAATATTTTTGAGCCACCCTCTGTATATCTTCCCGGGTTACGGCCATATATTTTTCAATCTCTGTGTTGATAAGATTGGCGTCACGAAAAAAGGTATGGTAGTTGGCAAGGCTCAATGCACGTGAAGCAATGGTTGTATTTCGGTTCACAATGCGGTTTTCAAACTGGTTTTTTATTTTCTGCAGTTCATTTTCTGAAATCAGCTCTTTTCGTACTTTTTCAATTTCCTTATCGAGCGCTTCTTCAAGTGCTTCGGGCTCTATTCCCATATTTGGTATGGCAAGATTAATAAACAATCCAGGATGCTCCAGTCCTAGTGGAATCGCCGAAACCGAAATGGCTAGTTGCTGTTCGTCTACCATGCTTTTATACATTCTGCTGCTTTGTCCCTGAGACAGTAAGTTACCGAGCATTTCCACTGCATAATAGTCATCATCCCCTTGAGAGGGAATATGATATGCCTGTATGATGGCGGGTAATTGCACATTATCATAAACTATATCTCTTACTTCTGAAGTTTTGGCGGGTTCTGATGCTTCTGGCCGATAAATTTCTTTTGCTCCAGCGGGGATGTCTGCGAAATATTTTTCCACCAAATTTCGGGCATCAGTTTTCTGAATATCACCGGCAATTACCAAAACTGCATTTTGAGGCACGTAAAACATCTTGTGGAATTCCTCAAACTCACGGTCTTCGGCTTCACGAATATGGTTTTCATCCCCAATGATAACCCATCGGTAAGGATGTTGCGTGTAAGCCCTCTTCAGCGTTTCATATAGTATACGTCCATAAGGTCTGTTGTCAATTGTCTGCTTTTTTTCCTCGATTACAACACTTTTTTGTGTCGCAATGCCAGTAGAGTCAATTACCGGATGAAGTAAACGTTCTGATTCAAGCCATAAACCCAACTCCAGTTGGTTCGATGGAAGCAATAGATAATAAGTGGTGTAGTCGAAACTTGTACCTGCATTCAGGGTACCTCCTGCCCTTTCCACATATTTATCAAATTCCCCCCGTGGAATATGTTTAGTTCCTTCAAACATAAGATGTTCAAAAAAATGGGCAAATCCGGTGCGTTGGGGGTTTTCATTTTTGGAGCCCACGTGATACATAATATTAATTGCAATCAGTGGCAGGCTATTGTCCTGATGTAAGACCACATGCAGACCATTTTTGAGGGTAAATTCCTCAAACTCAATTTTCTGCTGGGCAGAGCCGGTAAATGGCAAATACAGCAAAATGAGTAAAACTATAACAGACTTCTTCATGTAAGGTAAGTTTTAATTATACAATGCGTTTTTTTTAGTAAGATATTCTTACCAGCACTTAAATGCAAATAGTGTAAACTGTAAAACAATGGCAAAATGTTTTACATCAACGGCAAAAAATGGGTCTGGCGAGAAGCCATATTAAAGAATTTCTCAATGCCTGATTAAAATAATTAATAAATACAAAAAATAAAACTACGACTTTATAAGCAGATCTAATAGTTTTCTATCTAATTTATAACCATACCAATCTTCATAATCTACGTCTTTGCGGTTGGAGTTTAAAATGCCAAAGCTTCCGGCGAATTCCCAAAGGGCAAAACCAATGCCATGCATACCGAGTATATTAAGTACATCACCAAACCATGCCAGAAATACTTCATGCGGTGTTTCAGTATAACACCCACACTCTCCGCAATGAACGCCAATACCACTCTTCACAAGATCTATCCAGGGTTCATAAAAAGTTTCCAGCATCTCACGACTGAAGTATTCATCGCCAACCTGACCGGGCCATTTGGGCTCTGGCAAGCTTTCGATATCCTTAAATGCCCAGGGTGCCCTGTAATGAGATATCTTACCCGGATAATAACCCCGGCAACTTTGGGCTATTTCGAGGTCGGTAATTTCAGGTATTACATCATTGCCAACCCGGTTGCCATCTGCAATTACCAGATGTCTAGGGTTGACACTGCGTATGGTTTCAAAAGCTGCCTTTGCCACCCGTCGATACACATCTCCGGGAACCGGCCCGCTCGTTGAATGCTGGTCATTCATATCATCGCGCCATGCAGGTTCATTTACCAGATCGAAACTGATTTTCTCACTTGGGATATTTTTATAGCGCTTAGCCCAATACTCCCAGTGATAACAAAAAGCATCTAGCGCTTCCTGATCTTTCCACAAATTATAAGGCTCATGAAAGCCTGCATTTATACAATATCCAGGCGCACGGTGCAAATTAAGGCTAACATGCATCCCATACTTGTGTGCCAGGTTTACCAGATTGTCAACTTTTTCAACTTGCTTTTCATCAATATTGTATACTTCCTCTGGCAGAATATGTCTGCTTCGGTCAAATTCAATGTAATGAGGGTAGGCCATGGGTAATCTCACAAAATCAAAACCCCAATCACTCATCCATTGAAAATAAGCTTCTTCACTGGGCTGGCGGTTATGCTGTGGATTGGGTGAAAATAAATCGAGTAAATTAAATCCTCTCCACCTCGGTATGACATTCATAGATGTGGTTGCTTGCTTCTTTTCACAAGAGATAATTGAAGGCGACAATCCTGCCAGTAAAACGGCTGCACTGCTTTTTTTTATAAAATTACGGCGATCGAGGGATGATAGGCTTTTCATGGCATTGTAAATTATGTTGATTCTAATGGTTGGCTTGAATGCCCAATTCAAATCAAAAATAAAAACAATGCGAAACAAAACAAATTGTATTTAATACACTTTACTAATATGCCTTAAAAGCCGGAGCAAATTAATCATATATTCTTGATTCTCTGCAATTAAAAAGGCTGTCTCATGAGACAGCCTTTTTTAAAAAATAAAGGTTTAGAGCAGATATACTGATTATAAATCTCAAATCAGTTTTTTTATACCGACTGGCTTCAACTGCCAGGCGGAGAAAATATTATTTATTCAAGTATTATGGTATATCCTCTGATGCCGTGTTCATGGCTATCGAGACCATCCATTTCATGTTGTTCACTTACTCTTATACCAATGGTCTTTTTCATTGCCAGGAATATTAAGGAGGCTGAAGTGAATGCCGCTACACCTATAATAGCAACACCTGCCAGTTGTGTTATAAATGAATGTTCTGCACTGAAGATTCCTACAGCCAGGGTACCCCAGATCCCACAGGTAAGGTGAACTGAAACAGCTCCCACGCAGTCATCAAGTCGAAGTTTATCAAGGAAATGGGCCGATAACACAACCAGGAATCCGGCAATTAATCCAATGACTACGGCTTCAGTAGGTATAATTACATCAGTTCCTGCAGTGACGCCGACCAAACCCGCAAGGATTCCGTTGAGCACCATACCCAGGTCCATTCTTTTAAACAGAAAATAAGCCATAATAAAACCACCGATAGCACCACCGCTGGCACCCAGCGAGGTATTCACCAATACCAGTGAAACTTCTCCAGGGTTTGCCGACAATACACTTCCTCCGTTAAATCCAAACCATCCCAGCCAGAGAAGAAATACTCCGATCGTAGCAAGGGGAACAGATGATCCCGGTTTATCAATTACTTTGCCATCAACATATTTACCTATTCTGGGTCCGAGAATCATTATACCTGCAAGCGCACCCCATCCGCCAACAGAATGCACGAGAGTAGAACCTGCAAAATCATAAAAACCCCAATCATCCAATACACCACCACCCCATTTCCAGCTACCGATAATAGGATAAACTACCCCTACAAACAAGAGGGTAAATATTAAATATGCATTAAGTTTAATTCGTTCGGCTACTGCACCAGATACGATAGTGGCTGCAGTAGCAGCAAACATAGCCTGGAACAAAAAGTCTGTCCAATATGTATACCCACCTTCTGCATAATCAACAGAATTACCACCTTCCGGGAACATAAGTCCAATCCCACTATAACCAAACCAACCAGGCTCATCAAAACCAGGATACATGAGACCAAAACCTATAAAGGCATAACTCAGAATGCCAATAACGGGGGTCAGGGTATTTTTAAATAAAATATTTACTGTGTTTTTTGATTGGGTAAAACCAGCTTCCACACCTGCAAAACCCAGGTGCATAATAAAAACCAGGGCCGTAGCCACCATCATCCAAACATTGTTTACAGTTAGTGCATTCTCAGCAATCATAGCTAATGTATCAACACCAACCGTCAAGGCATCCTGTGCAGGCGCCATCTCAGCAGCAGATTCTAAGTCAATCATGTGTGTAGAGGTCATATTCATAGCATTTGTTTTAATAATATATTTATTTTATTATCTTTATAACACTAGTATTATAGGTATCCTGATATTACTGGATTGCCTCAAAATGCATTACTTTGCAAATGTACAAAAGCAATCTACAATTCAAAATATTTCATTAATTATTACATATATTAGCTTTTTACACCGTTTAAATGCATTTTATTTAACTTAATCATATCATTAAAGGATATTTATTAAAATAATGATAATAAGAGACTGCCCTTGTAAGACTTTCCCTGCGAATCGCACCACCGCCTTTATACATTTAGAGATATTATGCACGTTTTAAAAACCTATTTTCGAAATATATCTATTTATTTTAATGATCTTGGATCAATTTAAAACCTATTTTTTATACTTTTCTGCATTTAACTATATTATATGTATATAACTTAAACCAATTAAATCGATTTGACGTTCGGTGAAACGCAAATCTATTATAACATTTTAACTAAATCATATAACTTTACTATAGGCTACTGAAGAAAACAATTAAGCCAAGTGTCAGCACTTCAAAGTAAAGGTGAAGCAGGGATAGGTATCATTAATCGGAAAATCCTCATAAACCGTACATGACGAAAGCAACACAACTACTGAAGATTACCACTCTCAGAACAGGCTGCAATATGAAAAAGATATTACATGGCAGGGACAGGCTACACCGCCAGGATCAGGTGCATGAGATGATAAACTGGTATAAAGACCGATACAATACCAGCCGGGCAAACCATTTTGGGTGCACTGAAAATCGCCTGTATTACTGATTTAAGAACCTATGACAAAAAGTGCATCAACGGCATTAGCTGTTACATAATGATAATTTGGCCTTGCCTTATGATAGAGTATTTCAGCCAGACCTGCGGTATGCTGATGCTTTTTCATTTCCCTGAACAATGGCAAGACAAATTTGCGTCTTCCTGTTTGCATTAAAAAGGTTTCAATAGGCCCGAATGCAATTTTGTAATTGGCTTTAACAGCTTGCATGGCCCAAAGAAAGAATACTTCAGCATTTTCAGATTCACTAAATGCGTAAACCTCATCAAGTTGCCTCATATCTTTAGCATCTATGCTATCTGGCATTTGCCTGAGAAAATGTTGCCATTCGTGACTTGTCCAATTTTCAGTTTCTAATTCATTTGGTTTTTTGCCGGTAAGCCAGTTTTTCAGCTCACGATCAACGGCGTTAAATCTATTTGAAGAAACCACCGGAATATCATCTGGCAACCCTTGGCCATACACCCAATTGTCGATAAAATCGTCTGACCATTCAATGGAGAGATTGCGCCGTGCATATTCGATAAAATATTCTGTATCGATAGATAAGAAGGCATGATCTGCAAAATATTTTTTCAGGAAACCATCAAAAGCCTCTCTTCCCGCCAGTGCTTCCAGTCTTAGCAGAAAAAAGTATCCTTTATCATAGGCAATAGGGCTCACGCCTTCATCGGGATCAAGGCCATCCCATTGTCCTTTCAGACTGCTTTTCTCCAATTGCCCCGATGATGTTAGGATTTCAATCTCATCTAAAAGATCCTGCATACTAATAGAAGCGAGCATTTCTGCATAATCATAGCCATATAAAGCTTCGATAATGCGATATTCAAAATAAACCGTAAATCCTTCATTAAGCCAAAAGTCATTCCAGGTGGCATTGGTAACCAGGTTACCTGACCAGGCATGTGCCAGCTCATGAGCCACCAGTGATGTCAGTGAACGGTCGCCCGCCAAAATGGTGGGGGTTACAAAGGTCAGCCTGGGGTTTTCCATACCACCAAATGGAAAAGAAGGAGGCAATAACAAAATGTCATAGCGATCCCATGCATAATCTCCATATAAACCAGATGCTACTTGAAGCATTTTTTCGGTTTCAGCGAATTCATAGACGGCTTTTTCGAGCATCCCTGGCTCAGCATATACTCCGGTACTCTCACCCAACTCTTTAAAGGTCAGATCACCCACGGCAAGTGCCATTAAATAAGATGGAATAGATTGCTTCATTTGGAAAAAATACTCTCCGGATTCATTTTTTTGTACAGGATTTTGGGCGCTCATTAATGCGAGCATTCCGCCTGGCACCACAATGCGGGCATCATAGGTAAAGCGTACAGAAGGACTATCCTGCAGCGGTATCCAGGTACGGGCTAAAATGGCTTGAGACTGGGTAAACAAAAAGGGCATATTTTTGCCATGCGTCTGCTCAGGGGCAAGCCACTGCAAGGCCGCTGCATCCTGGTTAGTATGATAGTGCACTTCTACAAAACCAGAATGCTCTTCAATCTCAATTTCCAGAGACCGTCCCAAAATATCATCTTCTTCACCGAAGCGATAAACAGCCTCCAGGGCACTATCATCTTTAATGGCCTCTATTTCAAGGCCTTTTCCTATATCAAGAATCAGGGCAGCTCCGGGTTTATGGATATTATAATGAATACGGGCCAACCCATACAATGACTTTTTTTCAAAATCAACCGAGAGAAATAAATCTATATGATAAACAGAAACTTCATCAGGCCGGGAATATGAATGGGGGTCAACAGAAGATATGAAGGCTAAAGGCACTGACTCGGGGGTAGTCGTACAGGAAAACCATGGTAAAATCATTAAGGTGACAATAATTATACAAGTAATACGCATCATAAATAAAAATTTAAATTGTGCCTTTGGGCACAAATATAAAAAATGTGTGATTTCAATTCTTTTTCCTTTCTTTGAACATGCTTTCAAAAATGCAGGATATACTTTCTTTTATTAAAACGCTGAATTTTCATAAAGTTTACAATATATTTTTACTTTTATTCAGCTATTACCGTTCCCGTATTCTGGGCAAACCACGAATTGCCGGTATGCCAGCTTCAATGTCAATAGAACCAACGACCGCCTGCAACCTTCGTTGTCCGCAATGTCCGAGTGGTCTGCGCAGCTTCAGTCGTCCTACCGGCAGCCTTTCCATGGAATTATATCAAAAAATCATAGATGAAAATCAACAGCATCTCAGTTATTTAATGTTGTATTTTCAGGGAGAACCCTATATTCATCCACAGTTTACTGACATGATCGCCTATGCCAGCGCCCGCAATATTTATACAGCTACCAGTACCAATGCCCATTTTCTCAGTGAAAAAAATGCTGAAAAAACCGTGCTATCCGGCCTAAACAGACTAATTATTTCTCTCGATGGCACCACGCAGGATGTTTATGAAAAATACCGGGTAGAAGGAAATCTGGAAAAGGTTAAAGAAGGTTTGCGCAATTTACAAAAAGCCAAAGAAAAATACAGGTCTCGCAAACCCTATACAATATTGCAATTTGTGGTATTCCGACACAATGAACATCAGATGGATGATGCCAGAAATCTTAAAAAAAGCTATGGTGCTGATGCCCTCGCTTTTAAAACGGCCCAAATTTACGATTTTACAGAAGGTTCGGAATGGTTGCCTTCAGACCCCTTACTTTCGCGCTACTCCCTGACTGACAGTGGTGTTTATGCCATCAAAAACAAACTCCTGAACCATTGCTGGAAAATGTGGCATGGCTGTGTAATAACCCGGGACGGCAGCGTAGTTCCTTGTTGCTTCGATAAAGATGCCACTCAGGTACTTGGAAATCTGAATTCTCATACGATGCCACAGATATGGCATGGAGAAAAGTATGTGGATTTCAGAGACAAGCTTTTTATTTCGCGCAAAAAAATTGACATCTGCACAAATTGTACTGAAGGCACAAAGGTTTGGTTGTGAATTAATTACAACAAATGATTAACGGGACAGCGCAATAAAAGGTACCCGGGCCTCTGTAATGGCCTTCACCCTACGTTGCATTGCCGTGGTAAAAATGGCAAATTTCTTGCGCGTTCCCAAAAGCATCATATCAATATTATAGGTGCGAATAAATTCATTTACACCCTTTTTGAAATGCTTTTCAGGGATAAACTGAAGAGTATAACCCATATCCTGTGCACTAAAATACCGGATCAGTGAAAGGAAATTAGCCGTGAGCTTGCCAATATCCTTCTCATCTTTTATGATAAAGCACAAAATAAAATGTGCATTGTTGTCTGAGGCAATTTCACTCATCAGGGCGGTATGGTCCAGTGTATTCTTGTCGTTGATATCTGCCAGATAGGCGATATGGGCAGGTGATTTATTTGAATAATTTTCAGGAACAAATAATACAGGAGCAGAGCATTCATCAAACAGCTGAAGATACTCCTCATAAGGGGTATGTTCCTTCATTACAGATTCAGGGAACAATACTACATCTATATCCATCATTTCAATGTGAGCATTCACTTGCTGCACAATGCTGCCATAGGCATGCATAATTTCAATGGAATCTATTTCCACTATGTATTCTCTCCTGAATCGCTTAAGTGCCTTTTCAAATTCAGGATCAATTTTTTCAACTATATCATAATCTCGCGGCATTGTGAGCAACTCAGGTATACTGGATGGCACCTTCATCATGTGCAGTAACACAAATTTGATGGTGGTGTCTTTGTAAAGCTCTATTGCATATTTCAGCGAGTTGAGTGACTTAAGATTAAAATCAGTAGGAATCAGTATATTTTTCATTGTCTCTAAATTTTCATTTTTTAATTTATTGAGCCTGTCTGTTTTCAGCCAGTTTCCTTTTCCTGGATAATTGTAATATGTAAGCCATCAAACCACCATGTCGCAGTTTGAATTGGATAAGTACAAATACATCATAGACAACCGGCATAAACATGAGCAGCGCTACGAAAAAGAATACCGTAAAACCAGCAACAGCGTATATATACCCCCCGAACAAACCCCCGAGGAAGTAAGTGCCTGCAATGGTAAATTGTAATTGAAGTTTTTGCCTCAACACAGGATTGCTGCGGTTGATTTTATCTGACCACATTGATAAAGACATGCCTAGATCAGTGAATAATCCGGTAAGGTGGGTGGTTTTTACCACACTGTTGGTAATGGTGGCAGTAAGACTGTTTTGGTATCCCATTGCAAAAAGCAGCAAACCAACCAGAACTTCCGTTTCAATCAGCGATTCCAAATAAAACAATCTTCCATAAATGGCTACTGCCAGTAAGATTAATATCTCTACAAAGATAGTTGAGCTGTTGGCATAAAAATTACCCTCTTTCTTTAACTTGGTAATGAGGAAATGTGCTGTAAAAGCACCGGCCAGGAAGGAAAACAGCCAGATAAACATAACAATGGATTGGTGAAGGTTACCGCGGATGATTTCCTCACTAAAAATAGCCATATGACCTGTTACATTAGAAGAAAAGGTAAAAAAGGCCATTATGCTGGCTACATTTACCATACCCGCTGCAATGGCAGTTACTGCGGCAATTTGTAAATTGCTGCGGTGATCTCTCTTACTTCCCTCTCTTCGTACCATGGCCTATATCTTAATTCTCTCTGTTTTACCCCGAAATCACTCAATGCTGCCTTTGAAATTCTATTTTTGCAATAGCTCTTACATCCTTTTTAAGATTATAATAAATGACCAAATCTTCCTTTGACAACTGGCGTATCTGATACTTTTCCGGCTCTCTACCATGGTAAACTATACTTACCAAATGACCTCTGCCTTTAAGTTTCCACTCAGCCGAATCAATAATTTTATGATTATATATAAAATACAAAGTATTATTTTCCTTAAATCGCCAGGTATCAGCAACAGGGAGTTCAGCATTATGAGACTCAAGATGTGAAAGGGCAGCTCCCGCATCTGCTTTTACATATTCATGGGAAATTGCCTTCCAGTCACCTACAATCGAGCGCTCAGGATTGTACTCACATGCCGCAACATATAAGAATATTACAATTGTCAAAAGAAGAAAAGAACCTGATAGTTTCATCGATTAAAAAATTAAAGTTTGGAAAATACAATCCTTATGCCATGAAGATACAAAACGAAAATCACATTAAAAATTAATTTATACAATTCTAATTGCATTCTAATTTGATTTTTTCTGTAAATGATACCCATATAAACAAACTGTAAACAAAATTGTATTGTTATAATATAAACATTAGAATTACATTAAAATATGTTTAATCATATTTTAATTTTTCAGCGAATTGATTATATGAAAGCGTCAGCACTGGTTTTTATTGGTTTTATACAATTTTAGATTAATTTTAGATTAGAATTTAATTAATATGAAGTTAATAAGACTGTAATGCAGGCAATAGAAAGGAGACAGAATTTGAGTGTTGAAGGAGATTCCGGCGTGAGATTTTACCGGGGAAGTGTTGGCTATACCAAACTCACCAAATTAACCGGCCCTGAATTCTTTGATTGTTTGAATCAATAGATTTCCCGGAAATAAGAAACAAAATATACTTATATAATTAGCCAAAGGTGGGTTACCTGATTTTATTCAGGCTATAGCCTAAATACAATTGAACAAAGTCGAGCCTGTCAATTTGATATTTGGCATTAAAACTTTCATGGTTTACTCTTCTGCCCAGATGCAATTCGGGCAAAGAAACAGGCGAGTAACTGTACAAGGCCCCAAATTCAATATATCGCTTTCCGTTTAACAGGTAATTATACGATGCGCCGAGCTGTATACTATAGCGCCATGTGGAATCAAAACTAAAATTATCAGTCATTTCCTGAATCATCGGGTTAAACTTAAAATTCTTTATGGGAAAGATCTTTGGAACTTGTAAAAAAAGCTAAACCCGGTTGAGACCGGGTTATTGCATTTCGTCCTTTTAACTACCGCATTAAGTCTTTTTCAGGAAGGCAAAGCCATAGCCTGATGCACATATCAGAAATTCACTAAATCCGCCTGCAATGAATATTATTAAAGAACCAGGCAATCATATGGCATTTTCGGTATCTGAGTGATCAAACTAAGCCCTGAGCGATCATAGCATCAGCTACTTTGATAAAACCCCCGATATTGGCGCCTTTCACATAATTGATGAAACCATTATCCTCCTCACCATATTTCTCACAGGTCTTGTGAATATTGACCATAATTTCCTTTAACCGCTGATCCACTTCTTCCCGGCTCCAGGGAAGTCTCATGGAGTTTTGAGTCATTTCGAGGCCTGAAACGGCCACACCACCGGCGTTGGCTGCTTTTCCCGGCCCGTAAAGAATGCCCTTTTCAAGAAAAATCTCAACCGCCTCGGCAGTAGATGGCATGTTGGCTCCTTCGGCCACTACAAAACAACCGTTTTCTACAAGTTGCCTGGCATCATCGGCATCCAATTCATTTTGGGTAGCACATGGAAGGGCTATGTCGCACTTTTCACCCCACGGACGTGCATCCTCAACATATTTAACTCCATATTTCTCGGCGTATACTTTGATCCGGCCCCTGCGGTTGTTTTTTAAATCCATTACAAACTGCAGCTTTTCCTCATCAATGCCATCAGGGTCATAAATATAGCCTGATGAATCTGAAAGGGTAACAGGCTTAGCGCCCAGAGCAAGCGATTTTTCAACGGCAAATTGTGCCACGTTACCGGAACCAGAAATTACTACTGTTTTACCTTCAAAGCTTTCATCGCGGGTTTTCATCATTTCTTCAGCAAAGTAAACCGTGCCGTAGCCTGTTGCCTCTGGCCGGATGAGGCTCCCACCCCAGCCTATGCCTTTACCGGTAAGCACTCCGGTAAACTCATTGCGTATGCGCTTGTACTGCCCGAACATAAATCCTATTTCTCTGCCACCAACGCCGATATCACCTGCAGGCACATCTGTATCCTGTCCGATATGCCTTTGCAGTTCGGTCATAAAACTCTGGCAAAATTTCATGATCTCATTGTCTGACTTCCCTTTAGGGTCAAAATCAGCACCTCCTTTTCCTCCACCCATAGGCAGGGTAGTAAGGCTGTTTTTAAATACCTGCTCAAATGCCAGAAATTTCAAAATGCCCAGATTTACGGTAGGATGAAACCGCAAGCCGCCTTTATAAGGTCCGATGGCACTGTTCATTTCTATTCTGAAGCCCCGGTTGACCTGAGCTTCACCTTTATCATTGAGCCAGGGCACCCTGAAAATGATGATGCGTTCGGGTTCGGTGATACGCTCGAGTATTCTTTCTTTTTTGTACTTTGGATGTTCTTCTATATAGGGTAAAATGGATTCGACCACTTCATGTACGGCTTGATGAAATTCGGATTCACCCGGGTTTTTGGCAACAATTTTTGCCATAAATTCCTTTAATAAATGATCAACACTACTGCTCATGATTAAAATTTTTAGATAAAATTAAAAAAACACATTCGAGAGCTTCCGGCAATAAAAATCGAGGTATGCAATTCTACTGCAATTCTGTTGATAAAAAAAATTAGTGCAATATGATTTTTCTAAGAAATCAAAATAGCCGCCATTTTCTTACGCCCATTCATTAAGACTTTCAATGGATTAGGCAATTGTATTTGTCTGAAATATTTACCTTCATAAATCGCAGCTTGTTGCTCCAGCCACTTCCAACGGATAAAATCATGGGGCTGGGTATCACTCACGGAGAAATATCCAATATGCATCGAAGTAATGTTGTGAAAAAAGTGAGAGCCCAGGGAAGCATCTAAAGGAAAATTTTCAAGGCTGGTCTCGACTATCACTTTAGCATTAGAAATCTGGGACCAGTTTACAGGTATCCCGAGAAATATGTCGCGGGTACCCCACCTTCCCGGGCCAATAAGAATATAATTCCTGCCTTCCTGCGCCATCCTTTCATTAAATTCTTCTATTTCTTCTGCCAGTTCAAGGGTTTTCAGTTTGTCAAAGGCATCATTCTTTACATATATCACATCATATAAATTGTCAATAGATCCGTTTCCCAGACTCGAGGTGGTATACAGCAACATTTTTTCCTTATCAATATCGCTAAAATCTGCATCGAAATTGAGCTGCTGGCCCACAAGGGGTTTTACCTGAAGCAAATAAAAGGATGGCAGTCCATTGAGGGTTTTGTCAATATCAACGGCATATTCCAGCTCGACAGGTGTACCCAGGGAATCTTTGATGGTTTCAAGCAGAAAGTCAATAACCTCAGCCAGGGGAATATAATTGTATTTCAGTATGTTGGCAAAATCAATAACACGGGGACCAGGCACATAAATCCCCGGCTCAAGGGTTTCGTTATCTGCATTGTATACCGAAGCACAATGTTTGAGGTTGCCATGTTTCTCAGCTTCAGAAATATCAAGAGAGCTTAGGGCCGCGTGTTCACCATCTTTAAGAAAATCAAATCTGGTTTTGCTGTAATCGAGGGCAAAAAATCGGGTCTGACTTGCTTTCAACAAATCTCTGGCTGCATATAAACTCGTATCGGGGTATTTGGGTGAAAAGCGGTACGACTGCCACCCTTCTACCACATAAGAACCCAGACCTACCGCTGCCATAGAAAACCCTTCTTCTGGCTTCATATGCCCCACAGGATAGTAATTGTATGATTGAGCAACTCCACTTATGTGGGGGTAGTAATAATTGCCATAGCGGTTGCCCACCAGCTCCTGAATTACGATTGCCATACGTTCTTCTTCTACCTTTCTGTGAATAGCCCTGAAGTACCGTTTTGCACTTTCGGAATACAGTGATGCATATACCAGTTTTATGGCCTGAGCCAATCTGGAAGCCAGTAAATTTTTATCATCGGTATCTGGAATCACAAAAGTATCGAAGACACCTGCAAGTGGCTGGGTCTGGGAATCTTCAGAAAGGCTGCTCGAACGCACGGCAATCGGACGGCTTAATTTCGAGGCCAGCAATCGCAATTTTTTAAGCAAGCTATCGGGCAAACGACTTCTGGAAAAAATTTCCCGCAATTCACGGTAGCTGATGTCAGCATGAATGGCTACTTCATTTAGCTTATTCCGACGAATAAAGCTCTCAAATGCATCGGTACCGATAATAAGGGTTACGGGAGTGCGGATGTTGATTTGATTGGCAAAAATTTCAAAATCAAAATTGTGGATTAAAGCATTGATGAAAACAAGCCCCCTGCCTTTCCCTCCTATGGATCCCCCTGCCAGGCTTACAATATTGCGTTCATCGAGCATTGCCCTTTCATCAAAAGAAAGTATTTTGCCCTTTTTACGTTCATCATCGTAGTTTCTAAGGCTAGTAATAAAAAATTGTCTCGATTCTTCTATACTTTTAAAATCATTAACCTTCACAGGATTGAGTGTTTTGGCCAATTTGATTTCGCCCCGAGCCATAAGCCAGATTGAATACTGGTTTTCGAGGGCATGCAGGTAATACGATTCTTCGGGAACTTTTTCGAGTTGCTCTACCAATTCATTAAATGTTGAGGCCCTGGCAATGGGATTACCTTTTTTATCCCTGAAAATAAAATCACCAAAACCCAGGTACTGGTTAAGAAACTTCCTGAGATCGCGGAGTAGCGTTTCAGAATTTTTATTGAAAAAAGTTACGCCGAGTTCCCTTGCAATTTTTTCATAGGCTGTTTCTGCTGATTGTAAAATAATGGGCACATTGTGCACATGGGATTTTACATACCGGATAAACTTCACCCCTGCCCTTTTATCTAGTTTTCCTTTGCGATCGAATTCCATATCAGATATCACGCATAGCAAATAGTCTTTGTAGGCATTTAAAAACCAGGCAGCATCTTCATAATTTCTGGCATGCAGAATTTTTGGCCTTGACCGCATTTTGCTGATTTTATCCAGCTCACTTTTTTCTGCTTCGGGAAGAAGTTTTTGTACCTGACCAAATACAATACCATAAAGCATCGGCAGGTATTTCGAATAATATTGCGGAGAATCTTCCACCAGCAAAATAACCCTCACCAAACCCTTTTGCGTGTCGCTTGATACGTTGGCATAATCTTCGGTGGATTTTACAATAGCAAAGAAAATCTGGGCATCGCCGTACCAAATAAAAAGTTTATCTATGCTGGGTATCGAAGGCAACAATTTTTGAAAATACTGTGCATTGGCATGGGGGTTAAGCAATAAAAAGACCGGCAAGGTAGGTCGGATTTCCTTTATCTTTTTACTAAGCGCAATGGGGGTTTCCTGATCGATGCCTACCATGAGAATCACCATATCAAAATGCGCTGCTTTAAGCATTTCCTCGGCCTCTTCTGAAGTCGTTACTCCGGTAATCCTGGGTAAGCTGAATAGACTATAAGCATAAATTTCACCCATAAAACGCTCAAAAAAACTATCCTCTGTTTCGAGCATAAATGCATCGTAGAGGGTGGCTACAAAAAGTATGTCCTTGACTTTGTAGCGCATCATTTCAAGATATATGTATTTATCAGCTGATTTCTGATGAAAAAATTTCTGCAGGGGTTGTTTTCCTTTAACCAGGGCCTCTCTGAAAACGGCAGACCTTCCCGAACTGCTATCTTGCTGGAATACTGATTTTCTATAGATTTCCCTGCCTTTGTAATTGTTGAGGTAAGAACTGAGCATACCAGCTATATTAGCCAGCAACTGATACTCTTCATTGAGAAAGGGATTTTTCGCTTCATCTGAATGGTGGGCTGTATAAAACACCTCTACCGTGCCTTTGTTATTATCGATGGTAGTGAAACTTTCTTCCATTTTCCAGGCACCTTCTATATAAGGTTTACTCATATATTGCCTGCTTTCAAACTGAATACGCACTGAAGTACGTCGTGGAAATTGCCAGGAGGCAGGAAGTATCTGACAAATTCTTTGCAGGGTATCATCCACGGGCAGACTTTCGGCAATAATTTTTCTAGTGGCGTTTAATGCCCTGAGCTCTTTAACTCTTTCCCGGTTTTCCCTAAGCAGTCTGCGAAAGGTCTGCTTAATGGCCGATCCTGAAATAAGACCCGCCAGGGTTTCAAGCAATTCCTTTTCTTCGGGGAGAAATGGCTCAGGAAATGTTTTGTCATAAAAGACTTCAATAAGGCCCTTTTTGCCATCGCCGGTCTCGAAAACCTGTTTGAGCACCTGGGGTGATTGTGAGAAATTTTCTGAAAGCCAGATGTGGTGGTTGTATTGTATCCTTGCGCTACAATGTTCAGGATATTGAAAAGCTTCAGGCAATTGCCTGCAAATCTGTCTTAGTGAATCTTCAATATCTGTTATCTGTCGTAAGATATCAACACTCTGCTGTATGCCCCTCAATTCCTTTTTCCGCTCTTTCAATTCAGCCTGTAGTCTTATGTTTAACCAGGCATCAAGTTTAGCGCTTAGCAGTGCAGACAGAACATCACGCTGAAGAGAAATTTCTGAGACTTCATCAACTGTGCAATCCAGGGCAAGGGCATATTCTGCCACACCGGTTTCTCCATCTGATGTTTGAAATGGAAAGGAAAGGACAGCCTTAAACGCGGTATCATAAAAGCGGCTTTGGGCCATCTTATCACTCCATCGGATTATGGCTCCACACTTTTCTTCAGTCTCCAGACCTGAGACCAAGGCCTCTGAGAGTTCCCTAAGCAAATCCTCTTTCGATCGCTGGTTAGATTTTACCGAGGTAATTGCTTTTATTATCCGGAAAACATCTTTCTTCCCGTTTGAATTTGCTGTTTTCTCTACATCCATTTCCAAATTTACACAGTCCAGAAGGATTTACCTTTCAAAAGACCATCGAAATCAGGTTCACCATATTTTTCAATTTCAGCATTGATCTGGGCTTCAACTCTACTTTCATAAGAAGGTCGTTCCAAATCGAGAAAAACGCCAATTGGCCTGGGCAGGCTCTCATGGTAGGTCATATTGGCCAGAATAAATGCCAGTGTAGAGTCTTTTTCATTGTGCACCAGCACATCATTTTCTGAATATTCTCCATCCCTCAGGTTAACCACTACCGGTGTATATCCATCAAGGCGTACTCCTTTATCCATTTCCTTGCCAAACAGCATGGGTTTTCCATGCTCCAGCATTAGTGTATGGTCTTCGCGAATTCCTTTACGTGTATATTCCTCAAAAGCACCATCGTTGAAAATTACACAGTTGGTATAGATTTCCATAAAGGCAAATCCTTTGTGTTTGGCTGCCTTTTCAAAGAGATCCTGCATCATTTGCCGGTCTTTGTCAATTCCCCTGGCCACAAAAGGTGCTCCGGAACCTAAAGCAAGAGAAGCCGGATTGAATGCATCTTCCAGTGATCCCAGAGGGGAAGATTTTGTTATTTGCCCGGGATGGGAAGTAGGCGATGCCTGTCCTTTGGTCAGGCTGTATACTTCATTGTTAAAAAGCATTATATTGAGATCGGTATTTCGACGTGCCGCATGGATCATATGATTTCCTCCTATACTCATACAATCACCATCACCTGTAGCGATCCATACCGATAAATCCGGCCTCGCAATTTTGAGCCCGGTTGCGATGGCAATAGGTCTGCCATGAATACTGTGAAAGCCGTAGGTATCTACATAATAAGAAAATCTGCCGGAACAGCCAATTCCCGATATAAATACAATTTTTTCTTTAGGCAAATTGAGATTGGGCAAAAAACGCTGTACCGGTGAAAGCACCGAAAATGCTCCACAGCCCGCACACCAGCGCACATCAACATCAGGTTTGAAGTCCTTCGCTTCATAGGCAGGCACCGATTGGGTTGTCTGAAGAATTTCATCGAGCAATGTTTTCATGATAAGGTCTGTTTAGTGAAGCATTGATGATATTTTTTCGACAATTTCACTTGCTGTAAAGGGATTGCCCTGTACTTTGTGAAGTCCTTCTACTTTCCTGAGGTACCGGGATTGTAAAATTATCTGCAATTGTCCCAGGTTCATTTCAGGTACAAGCACCTCTTCGAAGCGATCCATCAATGTGCCCAGGTTTTCAGGAAACGGATGCAGGTGTCTCAAATGTACATGCGATATCTGATGACCTTCATTCTGCATAATATCTGCTGCATTGCGTATGGCGCCATATGTACTTCCCCAGCCCAATACCAGCAATTTGCCCTGATCGGGCCCTAAAATTTTGGCATCTGGAATATCGCTGGCTATACCATCAATTTTTGCTTTTCGCAGCTCAGTCATTTTCTGATGGTTCAGTGGGTCATGACTTACATTTCCTTTAATATCCTGCTTTTCCAGTCCGCCTATACGGTGTTCCATACCTTGCATGCCCGGGATGGCCCACATTCTGGCCAGTGTTTCAGGATCTCGTTTATAAGGCTGGAATGTAGCCGGATCATCGTGAAATTTAACAGTAATATCAGGTAGTTCGGCAATGAGCGGAACTTTCCACGGTTCGGATCCCTGAGCAATGTAACCATCTGTCAGTACGATAACAGGTGTCATGTATTTCAATGCCAGCCTGGCTCCTTCGTAAGCAGAGTCAAAACAGTCAGCTGCACTTCTGGCGGCAATTACCGGAAGAGGGGCTTCACCATGTCTGCCATACATTGCCTGAAGTAAATCAGATTGCTCGGGCTTGGTGGGCAAGCCGGTACTGGGGCCTGCCCTTTGCACATTGATGATGACCAAAGGAAGTTCGGTCATTACGGCCAGGCCAATGGCTTCAATTTTTAATGAAAGTCCGGGTCCGGAGGTCGTGGTAAAAGCCAGGTTACCACCGTATGCTGCACCGATGGCGCTGCATATGCCGGCAATCTCATCTTCAGCCTGTAAATGTTTAATTCCGTACCGTTTCAGGGCTGATATGTATTGTAAAATATCAGTGGCCGGTGTTATCGGATATGAACCTAGAAACAGGGGTAATCTTGATTTTTGAGATGCTGCTACCAATGCAAGCGCAACGGCTTCATTGCCACTAATGTTGCGGTACGTACCCTTTTCAAGACCGATATGCTCGATTTTATACTGAAAATCAAGTAAGGAAGAATTCTGTGCATAATCATAACCTGCCTGTAAGGCCCGTGTATTGGCTTCCAGTATATCTGCTTCGTTGGCAAAGCGCCTTGATAACCAGCGCAGTGCATGCTCCTGACTACGATCAAAAAGCCACAAAGTCAGGCCCAGCGCAAAAAAGTTGCGGGTCTTTTTTATGACCTTTGGCGCAATATTACTTCCCTTTAATAATTTTTTTACTTCTTGCTCTATGTCAACCGCAACTACTTTGAAGTTTGACAAATCCTGGCTTTTCAAAGGGTTGTCTTCATAACCTGCCAATTTCAGGTTGCGGGTGTCGAAACCACTCATATCAGCGATAATAATGCATTTATCGGCCAGTCTGGGAATGTTGACTTTTAAGGATGACGCATTCATTGCTACGAGCACATCAACAACATCCCCATGTGTATTCACTTTTTTTGACCCAACGTGCACCTGAAAAGCACTAACTCCGTACAATGTGCCTTCCGGAGCCCTGATTTCTGAAGGATAATCAGGGAAGGTATTTACATCTATACCAGTACTGGCGGCGGTTTCACTGAATTGCGTGCCAACAAGTTGCATCCCATCGCCGGAATCACCGGCAAAGCGAATGGTGGCATCTTCAACTGTACGAATGAATTTGGGCATAAGAAAATATTTTAGGAAAGAAAGGCAGCCTTTCCACCGCAGAGCGGTTAGAGCAAGCTGCCTTTTTTCAATTCTTATTATAACTTATATTTTGTAATGGCTTTCATATACTGAGCTCTTTCAAAACTACTTGGATCGACAGTTTTGGCCTGACTCATACTACCTTGTATCTGGGTAACCGATTCATATTCTTTTTCACGCATCCATTCCAGAATATGATCCTCGATATTGCGAATATGTCGTATACCATGCTTGAGTAAACTCGAGCAAAGCATGGTAGCTTTCGCACCCACCAGCAACATTTTTACAACATCAGTACCGGTGTGTATACCACTGGTTGCCGCGAGATCGGCCTTGATTTTGTCCTTGAGTATCGCAATCCAGCGCAATGGTAAACGCATAGCATTAGACTGGCTCAGTATAATATTGGGGGTTACTTCATAATTTTCAAGATCAATGTCGGGCTGGTAAAACCGATTGAACAACACCAATGCATCGGCACCAGCTTCATCGAATCGTCGAGCCATATGAGACATATTTGAAAAAAACGGACTGATCTTTAGAGCAACTGGTATTTTAACCGAAGATTTTACAGCTTTCAGAATTTCGACATAGCTATCCTCAACCTGTTGTCCTGAGATATTGGGATCGGTAGGAATATAATAAATATTCAATTCAATGGCATCTGCTCCGGCTTTTTCAAATTCCTTTGCATAGGATGTCCATCCGCCGAGCGTACTGCCATTAAGGCTGGCTATAATCGGAACATTTACAGATTTCTTTGCCTTTTGGATGTGCTCAAGATATAACTCAGGCCCGAGTTTATAGTCGTGGACATCAGGGAAATACGACTGAGCTTCTACAAAAGCATCAGTACCAAGGGTTACATGATAATTATACTCTTCCTGTTCGAGCCTGATTTGCTCTTCAAAGAGTGAATACATAACAACTGCGCCTATTCCGGCATCTTCCATCCTTTTTATGTTATCTATATCTTCTGAGAGTGGGGAAGCCGAAGCTACCAGCGGAGAGCGAAGTGTTAGTCCGAGGTATTGGGTACTTAAATCCATATCTGATCAAATAATATTTATGTTAAAATAATTGTAATACAAAAAAATAAAGCAGTGCCCTCTCTCATCAGAGAAAGGGCAATCTGCCGGTATTTACTCTTCAGGAGCAATCGGTTCTCCTGACCTTGCAGCCAAATACTGGAAGTGCTTGAAACGGTCATCCGCATCTTGCTGAGCTCGTTTAACGTATTCTTTAGCCAGGTCAGGCTTGCTCTTCATCAGTATTTTAAACCGGTTTTCCATTTCCATATATTCTGAAATCCGCACTTTTCTGGGTCTGGAATCCAATGTAAGCGGATTCTTTCCTTCGAGTGCCAGGTCTGGATTATAGCGATACAATATCCATTGGCCACTGTCAACCAAGGCCTTTTGATTCTTCAAAGGCTGAGTCATATCTATACCATGTGCAATGCAGTGCGAATATGCGATGATAACTGAAGGTCCGTCATAGGCTTCAGCCTCCAGAAAAGCTTTCAGGGTTTGCTCGTCTTTAGCACCGAATGCCACACTGGCCACATAAACCGATTCATAAGCCATAGCAATCATACCCAGGTCTTTCTTCTTAATGGGTTTACCACTGGCAGAGAATTTGGCTATCGCACCAATGGGTGTAGCTTTTGAAGTCTGTCCGCCGGTATTGGAATATACCTCAGTATCCAGAATAAGAATGTTTACATTTTTACCCGAAGCCAATACATGGTCGAGTCCTCCATAACCTATGTCATATGCCCAACCGTCGCCACCGACAATCCATACGCTCTTTTTCACCAGATAATCAGCTACTTCAAGTAAATGTCTGGCTTCTTCAGAGTCTACGTCCTTCAATTTACTTTTCAGCTCTACTACTCTTTCGCGTTGCAGATAAATCTCTGCTTCGTCGGTCATTTGGGCTTCAAGAATTTCAGTCGCCAATGTATCGCCAATGTGGGAAGCCAGTTTTTTAACAAGTCCCTTGGCAATTTCCTGCTGTTTATCAATAGCAAGTCTGAAACCGAGACCAAACTCAGCATTATCTTCGAAGAGGGAGTTTGCCCATGCAGGTCCCCTGCCATCAGAATTGGTCGTGTAAGGGGTAGTTGGCAGGTTACCACCATAAATTGATGAACATCCTGTGGCGTTGGCAATGATGGCCCGATCGCCAAACAATTGGGTCATCATTTTTATATAAGGAGTCTCGCCACAACCCGAACATGCACCAGAAAACTCAAAGAGAGGCTGCTGCAACTGCTGGGTACGAATAGAGTTTAACGGCAGGGTTTTGCGGTCTAATTCTGGTATGCTCAGGAAATATTCCCAATTTTTAGCTTCCTGATTTCTCAATGGCAACTGTGGCATCATGTAAAGTGCTTTCCTGCTCTTGTCGGTCTTGCTTTTTGCAGGACATACCTCCACACAGACTTCACAACCAGTACAATCTTCAGGCGCTACCTGAATGGTATAGGCAAGATTGGCTTCTATCCATTCCTTATTCCTGGGCTCTGAGTATTTAAATGTTTCAGGTGCATTTTCTGTGAGTGATTTGTCGTATGCTTTTATTCGTATGGTAGCATGTGGACATACCAATGCACATTTACCGCATTGAATACAGGTTTCCTCATCCCAAACTGGTATTTGTAAAGCAATATTTCGCTTTTCATATTGAGCAGTTCCTATGGGGTAGGTACCGTCGGCGGGAAAGGCGCTTACCGGTAAATCGTCACCTCTACCGGCAATAATTTCTCCCAGTACTTTTTGTACAAAGTCGGGGCAGCCTTCAGGAACAGGTTTTTTCAATTGATACTTGCTGCTTACTTCTGTGGGTACGGGCACCTCATACAAATTTTCAAGGGTGCTGTCAACCGCATTTAGGTTCATCTGAACGATAACCTCTCCTTTTCTGCCATAGGTGTAACGAATGGTATTTTTTATGGCTTCAATAGCTTCTTCTCTTGGCAGAACACCGGAAATAGCAAAGAAACAAGTCTGCATTACCGTATTTATACGGCGTCCCATACCACTTTTCTCAGCTACCGTTTGCGCATCAATGGTATAAACTTTTGCTTTTTTGCTTATAAGCAATTCCTGGGTTTCCATTGGGAAATAGTCCCACAATTCCTGTGGACTAAATGGCGAATTGACGAGAAACGTACCGCCTTCTACCATATTCTGTAACATATTCAGGTTTTCCAGGAAAACCGTCTGATGGCATGCTATAAAATTGGCCTTTTTGATAAGGTAGGGAGAATTTATGGGTTTTGGTCCGAAGCGAAGGTGGGAAACTGTAATGGATCCAGATTTTTTAGAGTCATAAACAAAATAACCCTGGGCAAAATTTTCGGTGTTCTCGCCAATAATTTTAATGGAGTTTTTATTGGCTCCAACTGTGCCGTCTGCACCAAGGCCAAAGAACATAGCCCGAACCACATTTTCTGATTCTATATCGAAGTCAGGATCAAAATCGAGGCTTAAAAAGCTCACATCATCACGAATACCAATTGTAAAGTGCTTTTTGGGCTTTTCAGCCAGCATATTTTCATATACAGCCTTAACCATGCTTGGGGTAAACTCTTTAGAAGATAAGCCATAGCGACCTGCGGTAATAGATGGCATGCGCTTGAGTTCACCATACCCCTCTTCAATGCCCTCGTGCAGAGCCTGCACCATGTCGAGATATAATGGCTCGCCATTGGCACCGGGTTCTTTAGTGCGATCGAGCACTGAGATATACTTAACACTGGCAGGAATGGCTTCCATCAGTCGCTTAACATCAAAGGGACGGTACAGCCGTACTTTAAGTAAACCAACTTTTTCACCCTGGGCGTTGAGATAATCTACAGTTTCTTTTATGGTTTCGGTAGAAGAAGCCATGGCCACAACAATACGAGTGGCATCAGGTGCTCCATAATACTCATATATATGATATTGTCTGCCGGTAAGTTTGGCAAACTTATCCATCTGCCTCTGTACCACATCAGGGCACATTGCGTAAAATGAATTATTCGCCTCCCGGTTCTGGAAAAAAACATCCGGATTTTGTGCCGTACCCCTGATAAACGGTCGATCGGGACTTAGTGAACGACGACGATGGGCCCGCACCAGCTCATCACTGATCATTTCCCGCATTATTTCATCAGGAATTACCTCAATCTTTGACACCTCGTGTGAGGTCCTGAAGCCATCAAAAAAATGCAGGAAGGGTACCCTCGACTCTAAGGTCGAAGCCTGCGCTATTAATACACTGTCCATTACCTCCTGAACTGACGATGATGCCAGAAAAGCAAAACCCGTACCCCGGGCTGACATTATATCGGAATGATCACCAAATATTGAGAGTGCATGGGTAGCCAGTGATCGGGCTGTTATATTAAATACTGTGGATGTAAGTTCCCCTGCAATCTTGTACATGTTTGGGATTTTCAATAATAATCCCTGGGAGGCTGTAAAAGTTGTGGTAAGTGCTCCAGCCTGTAGCGAGCCGTGTACCGCGCCTGCTGCTCCACCTTCACTTTGCATTTCAACAACCGAAGGCACATTGCCCCAGATATTTTTAATTCCCATCGAGGCCCATTCATCTGCCCATTCCCCCATATTGGATGAAGGAGTAATCGGATAAATGGCGCAAACCTCATTTACCCGATAGGCAACATAGGCCGCTGCCTCATTGCCATCAATTGTGATAAACTTTTTATTATTTTCCATGTTTTTTACCCTATTGTCTTCAGGTTTAAAAAAAAAATATTCATGGATGTACTTTCTCTACATCCCATAATCAAAGGTAAGTAAGCTCATTTGTTTAAAAGATGACATAGGTCATGTTTGGCTAAAAGTAATTATTTGAATTCATTTCAAATAAGTGATCAGCGCTAACGGAGTACTTATAAACCATGAAAATATATCCTTTAAAAACTGATTTACAAACGTTTGCGGTCAATTTACCTCAAATGGATTCACAATCCCAGGCAACCAGGCTTTGTGTTATATGTCATGGGTCTTCAAATCATTTCGTAAAGTAGACGACATTTATTGATCTCAGATGTTGATGTATATTCATAAAATCAACGCTGGAGACCAATGGTAAATAATGTGATTACCGACAGATTTTTTCGATATTCTTAATGCGTTGACATTACATTAACAATGTCAATATCTTAAGTGCTGCCTTATATAATATAAGCATATAAGCCAAAGCACTGGCTGGACAGCTAAACTAAGTGCACATTCTTTTTGGCGTCAATTTTTAATTCATAGAAGGGTATGCAGAAATAGTATACATCAATAATGAGAATTTAAGATTCTAGTCTTAGATAAAATCAACAAGTCAGGTGATTTTCAGCGCACCATGATTACTGCGCCTTGTCTGATTCAACACTCCGAATACTATGTTAAATAGCCCTGTCCACAATATTTACAGTATATTTTGTAAAAAAAACTCCCCAATGTCAGATATGAAAAAACCATCAGCTACTCGAAGTATTGTATTCTTCCTCATTTCGGCTGTTTTGACCGCTTGTTCTTCGCAACCACCATCAATTAAAGGTGACTTTAATAATCTCGGGCAACCTGTTTACGTTGACAAGCCTTTTATTCAGGATTACAGTATTAAATTCTATCTCTCGAAAGAACAGCCGGACAAACAACTCAAGGCCATTTCATCTGACAGAAATAATCATATACGCATACTTTCTGAGAAAGGGGTCCTTGTTCCCGATAACGGAAACCTTTTCTTTTCAGGAGGGCTGATCAGAGATCTTTCATATACACCATTATTAACAAAGAAGATAGCAGATATTATTACCTATAAAAATCACACCATCTACCTCGACGACAAACATGTTTTTAGCAATGCATGGGCTGGAAAAATTCAAGTAGATCACCAGATGCCGGATGCACGTATGGTTGCTGCAGGGCAAGATTTCCATTTTCTTGTATCGAACGGATCACAAATGGTCTATTTAAACCAGGCCGGAGAAAAGCTTTGGGAAGGTTCACTAAACGGGATTAATGAGATAAAATACCATGCCGCTAAAAACCGATTTATAATAACCACGCAAGCTCAGGTTGCTGAACTAACTTCATCAGGGTCAATTAATACACTGTACGAGGGCTCAAACATAAACTCAGCTCATCCCCTTGGTGAGGGTGAAAAGATTGTCATTGGAACAGCAAAAGGATATGTTATATATCCTGAAAATGAATTAATATCTAAAGTTCCCTGGCCTGAAATCAATTGTATAAATGAGATTAATGGCGATCTGTGGTTTGGTTCTGCCAGGGGTGCGTTTAAACTAAATGAAAATGGGCAGTTCAGTTATTATGCCGGCGAAAGATGGTTGCCGGGCAATGAGGTAATTGCAATTACCCAAGGGCCTGAAAACAGTATTTTGGTTCTGACTAACAAAGGCCTGGGACAGATATTTTTCGAAGAAATGACATTGGAGGAAAAAGCAATGTTTTTTGAGAAACAAGTCAGGGAAAAAAATATAAGGTATGGATTCAATTGTTCGGTAAGTCGCTTGCCTAATGGCTATTCAACGGCACAGATGGGGGCACAGCCCAGTGATAATTTGTGGACAGCCATGTATCTGGCAAGTCAGCTTTTCAGGTACAAGGTAACTGGTTCGCAGGAAGCAAAAATAAATGCCTATGAATCTTTTGAAGCAATGGAAAGGCTGCACACGATAACCGGAATTGAGGGGTTATTTGCCAGAAGTATTGAACGCGACCATATGACAATTAACACAAAAACAGAAGGATGGAAGGAAAGGGAATTGGCTACGGGCAGTCCGGCCGTTATCTGGGCACCCGGTGTCGACCATTCAAACTGGGCTTTTCGCTCAACTGCCAGTAGTGACCAGGCGGTAGGACAAATGTTTGCCCTTACCATGATACTTGAGCTGGCCGATGATGAAGAATGGAAAAAACGGGCATTAGAATTACTTGACAATATGATGAGTTATATTGTCGACAATGATCTTTATATTATCGACATAGACGGAGAGCCAACGCTTTGGGGGAAATGGAACCCTGATTATGTGAACGCCTTCCCTACAAATGTCGGTGACAGGAGGCTTTATTCATCTAACTTCATTGGCTTTCTGCAAACAGCCTATCATTTTACCGGGAAATCCAAATACAAGGATAAAGCATACGAACTAATGAATGAGTATGGTTATCTTGAAAACCTAACAAGGCCAATTAATGAAATTGGCCGGGCTTTGGATGATGATTTGAGTCAGGTTCTTTCTAAAGAATGGAATCATTCAGATGACCAGATGTACTTTTTGGGCTATTGGGGCCTCTATCCTTATGCATTTACTCCGGAATTAAAGGAACAATATTTTGACGCAATTCATGATCACTGGATCATTGAACGCCCCGAAAAAAATGCACTCTGGAACTTTATCTACGCAATGACCGGCGCCCGTGAGTTTGACCTTGCCGAATCTATTGAGTTTCTTCAGCAATATCCCCTTGATCTGAGAAACTGGAATGTGCAAAATTCACATCGCCATGACATCGAAATTCTACCTGATAATTTCAGAAAGCAATCTACCTGGCACCTGCTTCCCCTTGGTGAAATACCACTTCACCGACATAACGGGAATATTTTTCAACTGGATCGGGGTGGTATGGGAGACCATATAATCAGCGCCGGAGACGTTTGGCTTCTGCCTTACTGGATGGGACGTTACCTTGAAGTTATTAGTGCTCCGCAGGCCAATTATTAAACGGCTAATCATTTTGCCAGAAATAATATCCGGTTTTTGGTTAATAAAATCTCACCAGGATTTAAATATACATTTTACTAAAGGTCTTGGCGGATAGAAAACCTTCTATAAAAGGGTTCTATTGAGTATTGAAGTACGTTTATCTATGTAGTAATTCTGTATTCAATTGATAAAGTAGCCCTGCCTGTAATGTTTGTAGTATATTTTATTAAAAAGACTTACCAACTATGAAAATTTCCCTTAACTACCTTATTGTATATTTTGCTGTCCTATGTCTGTCTGGTGTAGCTGGTCAGCTTTTTGCCGGCACCTTGTCTGAAAAATATCAAAGTCTGGCGGTTTTTTCACCGGATGCAAAAGAAAAAATGGCAAACAATGCCATGCAGGTATTTCAGGAAGAAGTTTTTAAGCGCACCGGCATACAGGTCCAACGTCTTAAAAGATTGCCCCGCAAATCCATACAGCCCATTGTAATTATGGGATTGGAACGTACGCTTCAAAACCAATATGGGGAAGCACTGGCAGCATTGCCAGCGACAGGGCCTGAAGGTTTTAAGATTTTGCATATTAAAGAACAAAATACAATAGTTATTGCAGGTTATGATGGCAGAGGCATTTTATATGGAACCGGTCGTCTGTTGCGAAAAATGGAAATGAAAAGAAATCAAATACGTTTCCCGGAAGATATTCAAATGGCAACCCAACCAGTTTATCAAATACGGGGGCATCAATTGGGTTACCGGCCTAAGACCAATGCCTACGATGCCTTTACGCCTGAAATGTTTGATCAGTACATTAGGGATATGGCCTTATTCGGCACCAATAGTGTAGAAATTGTACCTCCACGCACAGATGATGCCTTTAGCAGCTGGCATATGAAATGGACTGCCATGGAAATGATTGGTCATCAATCACGCATTTGTGATTTTTATGATGTGGATGTTTGGATGTGGTATCCTAATATGGGAAAAGACTACGATCACCCCGATTCCATCGCTGTTGAAATGCAGGAGCGACATGAAGTATTTGCCTCGGTTTCAAGGTTAGATGCATTATTTATCCCCGGAGGTGACCCTGGCGATCTTGAACCCGATGTGCTCTTTCGCTGGATGGGTCAGGTGGCTGAGATTCTTCATCAATACCATCCGCAAGCCAAATTATGGGTTTCACCACAGGTATTTAAACCCACACAAGAATGGTTCGATGTCTTCTTCGAACATGTAAACCATGGCTACAGTTGGCTGGGCGGCGTTGTTTTTGGCCCCTGGGTGAAAATTCCCATCGAAGAACTCAGAAAGAAAGTAAGGCACGATCTGCCCATACGCAGGTACCCCGATATTACCCATAGCCTGAGCTGTCAATATCCAATTCCTGAATGGGATCTCGCCTTTGCCATGACGCTCGGAAGGGAATGCATTAATCCAAGACCCCGCGACCAGAAAATCATTCATAACCGTTTCGCTGCATTTGCCAATGGCAGCCTCAGCTATTCAGAAGGCACTAACGACGATGTCAATAAATTTATCTGGAACGATCTCGATTGGAACCCTGATGCCGATGTGATGGAGACCCTGCGCGATTATGCCCGCCTGTTTATCGGACCAGAATATACCGAGGGAGTCGCCCAGGGTATGGTTGCACTTGAAAAAAATATGGACGGTCCTGCCTTAATCAATGACAATATTGAACGCACCCTTTTGCAATGGCAGACATTAGAGAAATCGGCTGACGCTGAAACCATGAAAAACTTCAGATTTCAAATGGGTTTAATCAGGGCATATTATGATGCCTATGTACAAAGAAAACTGACCTATGAAACCGGTCTCGAGGCAAAAACCAGGGAAATGCTTGAAAATGCATCCGCTGCAGATGTTTCCCAAACAATTATTGATGCAATAAGCACCCTGGAAAAAGCCTGGACAGCACCTGTCGCCGGCGCTTTAAAAAAGAGATGTCATGAACTGGCCCAGGATCTTTACGAAAGTACAGGCGCTCAGCTTACGGTAGATCCACATGGTGCAGCTCCGGGAAGAGGGAATTTTATCGATAATATGGACATCCCGCTCAACGATGCTGCCTGGCTTATTGACCAGCTTAAAGCAGCCGCTGAATTGTCTGGCGACACCGAGAAATTACAAAAAATACATGAGATACTTCGTAGAACCGATCCGGGACCGGGAGGATTTTACGATAATTTTGGAACTCCGGCAAGTTGGAAAAGAGTGCTCTCAGATTACAGCTGGCCAGAAGATCCTGGAAGTCTGGCCTCACCGCGTGTGAGTTTTGGCGCAGGACTAATTGGAAAAGAATGGGTGCATGTAGTTCAGGCAATCGGATTCGAAGGACGTGCCACACCCCAGGCATGGATGAACCAGATCAATACTCTTTATGAGCAACCGCTTAAAATAAGATATGATCAACTCGACCCCGGTACAGATTATGTTGTAAAAGTGACCTATGCCGGTCGTTTCAGATCCAGGATGAAATTGTTCACCGACGATGGAACCATGATACACGATTTCATACAAACCGGTCATCAGCCAACCTTTGAATTTGAATTGCCCAGACAAACCACCCAATCAGGAGAAGTGACATTCGTATGGACATGCGGTGAAGGGGAACGCGGAGCCCAGGTTTCAGAAATATGGCTTATGCCTAAAAAGAAAGATCAAAAATAAATCCAGGTTTCAGTAAAGATAAGCTTAATGAATATGCAAATGTCAAATTCTTCTCTGAAAAATAAACTGGAATCAGGTCAAAATGTATATGGTACCTGTATTACTACCAATGCACCAAACTGGCCTTTGATTGTTAAAAGTGCCGGACTTGATTTTGTATTCATTGATACAGAACATATCGTACTTGACCGGGAGAGTGTTTCAGCCATGTGCCGGATCTATACCATGGCAGGCATTAGTCCGATTGTTCGCATCAGGTCTGCAGATCCATTTATGGCTTGTCAAATGATAGATGCCGGCGCTGTAGGTGTGGTAGCGCCTTATATAGAAAGTGCTGAACAAGCAAGGTTGCTGGTAGGCGCTACAAAATACCGTCCCCTGAAGGGAGAAATTCTCAACCAGGTGCTCTCCGGAACTTATACACTAAACCCTGAATTAGCCACTTATCTGCAAAACCTCAATGCCAATAATCTGTGTATCGTAAATATTGAAAGCGTTCCGGCGCTGGAAAAACTCGAGGATATCTTATCAGTACACGGACTCGATGCTGTCTTTATAGGCCCTCATGATCTTTCAATTAGCCTGGGTATACCAGAAAAGTACGATCATCCTGATTTTGAAGCCGCTGTAAAAAAGATCATTTATACGGCAAGAAACAAAAACCTGGCGGTAGGCATTCATTTTTCACTTGAACCAGAAAGACAGATTCGGTGGATAAAAGAAGGTGCAAACCTGATCATTCACAGCTCTGATATGGCATTATTTGGTCAGCGATTAAAGCAGGATATGGGAATAATAAAAAATGCCACCGGAGATAAAGGCAAAAGCAGCAGTGGTGAAGAACCTGTGATTTGAATTGAATTATGAATTGTACTTATAAATTATTTAACTGACAAAAAATGAAAAGAATTACACTTATCGCCAGCCTTTTGGCTTTAATGATTTTTATAGGTGCGCATAAGCCTGAACCTAAATGGAAATCACTTTTTAATGGAAAAAATCTCAAAGGATGGACCGCTCGCGGTGATGCTGAATGGTTTGTGGAAAAGGGCGTTTTAGTCGGGCGAGAAGGTAAAGGACATTTGTATGCCGACCCGGTAGTAGGCGACCTGGAAGTTAAGGGTGAATTTCGCGTTGTCGATGAAGGTGGAGGCGCCAACAGTGGTTTATATTTCAGGGCCAATCCCCCTGCCGATAATCCCGAAGGTTTTCCGAGAGGATACGAAGCCCAAATATGCCATCACCAGAAGGCTTTCACCGGCTGGCTCTGGAAACCTGGAAAACCCACCGGAGAGGCAAGCAAAATGATTACTAAAGACGGTGAGTGGTTCAGCATGCGCATAAAAGCAGTTGGGGATGATATAAAAATCTGGATCAATGAACAACTGGTTATGGAATATACTGACGATGAATACAAAGAAGGTAAATTTGCTTTGCAAAGCCATAATAAAGGCATGCGCATTGAAGCACGAAAGCTATATTACAGAGCGCTGTAAATGAAAGTAATAATAATTCAATAAACCGGCATCGAAGTGGCGCCGGTTTCTTTTTATGCCTGATTTTTTAAATTCCCTGTAACCCTCCTTCCTTTTCACTTGACATTTTGATTCCTTTCTTAGTACATTTGAGTGGAATTGAGATATTGTTTACGCATTTTTTACACTTTTTATTATGAAAAAACAACTGGCCGCTATTGCGGGTCCGGCAATAGGATTATGTCTTTTGCTGGCTGCCTGTCAAACACATGACAATCGGGTTTATGGTGATCTTTCTGTGATTATTGACACTGCCTCAGTACGTGGTGCCGGTATTCAGGGAATGGATGGAGGAGGTCTGCGGCGTATGCAGCAAAAATCAGTGGAGTGGAAGGACCTTCACTGCACATTTGAAAATCAAAAAATTACGGCAGAAACTTATGCTCATGGGGCTGGTATATCAATGGTACCTGAAGCGCTGGGTTTTAAAGCCGACTGGCGGGATTACAGCCATTTGTGGTTTCATGTAGAAAATCTTTCTGAGGAAGACCTTCAGCTTTTTATAAAAGTAAAAGGTATGCGAAATATTTTGACTGCCCAACATACGTTAGAGAAGGGAAAAAAAGAATGGATTGAATTGTCACTTTATGACCTGGCACTGGCAGCCATCAACCTTCCATTATATCAGCCCAACAATTTTACCCTGGAATTTGGAAATAAGTCGTCTGTAAAAGTCAGAATCCATGCCATCGCCATGGAAAGAGCTGCAAAAAATTTTCGCGGTCCGGTGAGTGACCGCTTCGGTCAGAGGATCACAGGTAACTGGACTGGTAAAGTAATTGATTCCCTTGAATTAAATCTACATAAAGCAGAGGAAGAAAAGCAGCTCAGTAAGGTGGCAACTATATGGCAGGATACTTTTGGCGGCTGGGCCAACGGCCCTCAACTTCAGGCAACAGGATTCTTCAGAATAGAAGAACACAATGAGAAATGGTGGTTTGTTACACCACAGGGAAACTTGTTCTGGTCATTGGGTGTAACCGGAGTGAGGCCACGAGAAAGACTTGCAGATGTTACCCTGGTAAAAGGCAGAGAGGAAATTTTTGAATGGCTTCCTGCCAAAGATGGTGATTTTGCCGAAGTATGGGTCGATGAAAAGGCAATGAGCTTTTATCATGTTAACCTGCTCAGAAAATATGGAAAATTAGAGGCTTGGAGAAAAACCACCTTACAGAGGCTTAAAAACTGGGGTTTAAACAGTATAGGTAACTGGTCGGAAGATTCGCTGGTTATTCAGTCTGATGTACCCTTTACCTACAGTTTCAGGACCCGATTCGAAGGACTTTCTCATGCCCACGGACTTTCCGATGTCTTCGATCCTGAATGGGAAAGAAAGACCGACAGTGTATTATCGGCTGCTGCAATCTTTAAAGACAATCCTTACCTGATAGGATATTTTGTCGACAATGAAGCCGGATGGGGCGCTGCAGATTTTCCCGATTTTTTCCCGGACGATTGTGCCACAAGATTCGCCTTCGAGGCCATGCTGAAAAGGTTGTACCCTTCTCCACAAGCTGTATCAAAACAATGGGAGTTCGAAGGTTTAAACAGTTGGGATGACATCAGAAATGCCAGATTTGCCCAATTTGCTAAAAATAAAGCATTAGCAGACGATTTAAAGGCTTTTGAAACGTTGTTCGCCGAAAAATACTTCAAGACCATTAAAAACAACCTTCAAAAACACGACCCCAACCATTTATACATGAGTTGCCGTTTTACCCGGCGTCTAAAGCCCTTGCATATATTGGAAGTTGCCGGCCGGTACAGCGATGTGATCACGGTAAATGTATATGCCTATGCTCCAATTCAGGAAGAAATGGACGCCTGGTATAAGGCAACAGGCAGACCTATACTCATAGGTGAGCACCATGTAGCACTCCTGAGTGAGCGACAGCATCCTCCGCATTGGCAGGCCTTTACCGCTGATGAACGTGAAAGCTATTACTACAATTATGTAAAAACATGGGCTTCCTTCCCTTATGCATTGGGAAGTCACTGGTATCAGTTTGTAGATCAAGCCATAACAGGCAGGTCAACCGATGGAGAAAATCAGGTCGTTGGTATGGTGGATATCACCGATCAGCCTTATCAGCATTTAATTCGCACGGCTCGACATTTATCAGATAGCATCTATCACTGGCATGATCATTCGTTAAAAAGCAGGTAGCTTTTAATGTCGGCGGGTTAAACTTTCAGCTTAGCATCATGAGAGCTATGGGATAAGCCATTTCTAAAAATCTGGTTTTAGACATGCTTCCTGAGACTTTTCCGCCCTCATAATAGGCCTCGAGAGACTCCTTAATTCTTTTTAAGGCAATTCCCATTTGCATTTCTACAGTCTTCTCAGAAATGCCTAGCAGATGAGCGGTTTCCTTGTATTTGAGTTTATCTTCCTTCACAAATTTGAAAACCAGTCTGCATTTTTCTGGCAATGCATCAATTGCTTTTTGTAAATAATCCAGAAGCTCGTGGTTTAAAAGTTCATTTTCCGGGGTATTTAACTCTAAGCGAGACTCACATTCCACATCGCTGATATACAATGGATTGCGACGATCAGCCCTAAGGTAATTCAGGCTTTGCTGTTTAATACTTACCAATAAATAACTTTGCAGATCGCGAATATCACCAAGTGACTGCCTTTGTTTCCAGCATTTATAAAACACATCACCAACGACCTCTCCTGCCGAAGGGTGGTTTTTCAGATAAAAGTTGGCCAATTCATACATTCTCGGAAAGAAATGGTCATAAAGTGCCCTGAAAGATCTTTCACAGTCTTCTTCAGCTACTTTTTGTATCCATTTGCCTATATCTGGTTCTGCTTTTTCCATAGCCATGAAAATACATCCGGTGAGATCTCTTAAGTGGCATTAATTATCTAACCTCTGTTGAAATGTTTACGCAATCTAATGATTATCTGCCATATTACCACACGTGCACAATAGTTAATCCTGCTCAATCCGGAGTTAAAGAAGCATTTTAATTATTACAGCAGTGATTATGGCAAAAGCATAGCTAAGCAAGGTGCCGGTGAGAATATATTCTGCCTTTTTGCGGTTTTGTTCTTTTTTGATATCAGAATAGCGAAAAACTGATTTGGCAGTAATCAGAAAGCCAATGGCATGGTACTGATCGAGAAGTACAAATGTGACTATTATGACCCTTTCGACATATCCAATAAGGGTACCAGCACCTGTTAAACCATTGTCATTAATTTCCTGCCATTTGACTGTTGCAAAAGCAATGACCTTACCGGTGGGCATCAATACCCATATGTATCCTGAAACTATCAGCCATAGTTGTGGCCAGTGGAAAAGGTCGTATAAAGCTGTGATAATATATCCATTCTGCCGGGTGATTACCAACCATAACAACAAAAGAACCACCACATGTATAAACGTGCCCACTACAAATGACCAGAGCCTGCCTTTAATGCCCAACTCCAAAAGATGAACCATAATCTGTGTTATGGCCACTATGAGAATTACCGGATAGTATGACCAGTTCCACAAAAACATGTATGAAACCACACCACTGATAAAGGCATGCAAATAAAGATATGGTGAGGCATGCTCCTTTTTTTCCCAATCCTTTCTCCAGGATTTGGGGAGTAATATATATTCAGAAACAAGAAAGGCCGCCAACAGCTTGAAAAATATTACGGGGTCGGTGAGTACTTGCATAATATTTTGGTCAGGTAATATGAATAAACTTTGCGATTTCCTTCATATATCTTTCGATAATCAATTTCAATATAGGCCAGGCTGATGATTTAATTCTTCCGTGCACAGCTGATTGTGAAATCCCCAACTCTTTTGACAAACTGGTCTGCGTTCTTTTATCAATCATACCACGCACTGCTTCTGCCTGTTCCTTTGACCATCCTATGGTAAGATGTTCAATCACCCTGCAATGTAAATAGAATTCTTCATCAAATGATGACCAGGGACTACTAATTCTCAATCTTTCTTCTCCCTTCATGCCATCCAGACCTCCTCCTGAAAGGCGAAAAGCTTCACCATCAGACTCACCCAGGCTTTCAGCCGGATGCTCTACATAGCCAATCCCAATGGAAATGCGGGCATCAGTCTTCAAGCTGCCAGCACCCGCCAAAAGTAAACTGCGCAGGTACATAGCCATTTCCAACGATTCACCAGGATTCTGTATGCGACCCTGAAAACCATCGCCCCTGAAAATTTCAAACTTCGAGCCATTATACCGGGCTTCTGTCAGCGATAAGGCCTGCTTCATCAAGGTCAACAATGAAGGACGATCATGAGCCCGACCCTGTACTAAATCACCGGTAATCACAGAAACCATTTTCATTCGCCAAATATAATGATAAATACTTATATTTTATACTTATAATGTTTTTATATTATATATTTGTAATATAACCCAAAAACCATATAAAATGCTTATTCTGAACATAGTTAATATCGGAATGACTTTACTTAGGAAGCGCTGAAAATCACCTGGCCTGTCGATTTTCTTAATTTTAATATCCTGAATTTACATTATAAGAAGTAATAATAATTCTGCAGGCCCTACTTATTTTGACTTTTAAATTTATTCATAAAATACTTTTTAAAATTGGTATAGGTAGATGCAACCAAGGCCAGCACCAATCCCAATACCGTGCCAGCATCGATCAAGGCAGGGTTAATATCCTGTCCGGTAAAATAATCCAGCAAAAACTTTACATAAGATGCAGGCATATCATAGTGACCTAATTCTCTTCTAACCTGCCAGTGCCAGTCAGTGCATGGGCAATAACCCATTCCGTACCAGATTCCCAATATCGTCCAGGAAAACAAGGTAATCATCAATAAAAGAAAATTGGCTTTACGCGTTTTTTTCCAAATCCAGCCAAAGAGATTAAACAGGATGAGCGCTGTGTGAAAAAAAATAAAAAAGGTATCGAGAAATTGCAACATGGCCCAAATAATCAGATTATAATTACGAGATTGATATGGTAATATTGTAATTTGCCTCTTCAAAGAAAAACATATTCCATCAATTCTCAATAAATCAATTAAGTAATGTTATTATTTTTTCAAAGGAAACCCCTTATTGCATACTATTTTTTCACTGCCATCTTCGCGGGATTAATTTCCTGTTCACCAAAGGAAGAGCCGCTTGTTTTCTATGCCATTGGCGATGTGCCTTACCACAATCCTGAAGACTTTGACCGGCTTGATAACATGATTGAGCACCTTAATGCTCAATCTCCGGGATTTACTGTGCATGTTGGAGATATAAAATCGGGCAGTTCACTCTGCAGCGACGATTATTATCAAGAAATCTATCAACGTTTTATACAATTCAAGCATCCTTTCTTTTACACGCCCGGTGATAATGAATGGACAGATTGCGACAGGCCCTTATGTGGGGAATACGACCCCATGGAAAGACTTGATAAAATCAGAGAAATTTTTTTTTCTGAAGGCGTTCCCATGACAAATGCCGGGCAGATGCCGGCGCAAAGCCAGTCGCGGGAAAGTGGATATGAAAAATTTGCCGAAAACGCTCTATGGCAATACGGTGGAGTTGTTTTTGGCACCTTACACATAGTCGGATCGAATAATAATTTGTTTCCCAACCACGAGGCAAAGCTCGCTGAATACCAGGAAAGAAATACAGCTAATCTCTATTGGTTAGAGCGCATATTTCAAGAAGCAGAGAATAAAAAGCCTCTTGGAGTAGTAATTTTCCTGCACGCGGCCCTGAGATATTTTCAGGCTGAAAACAATGGTTTCAGCGATATAACCCGTGTATTGCAGGAAAAGACCCTTGCATTTGGCAAGCCGGTACTGGTGATTTATGGTGACCACCATAAATTCATGGTAGACAAACCCATGCGAACAGAGGATAAAAAAGTGGTAGTAAATTATACGGCGGTACAGGTATTTGGCGACCGCGATATGCATGCCGTAAAATTCACCATCGATCAAAACAACCCGCAAGTTTTTGTCATTGAGCAGGAATTTGTACCAGGAAATTAGTATTTTGTAATGATATCAAAATTTCATCACTATTTTTGCAACAGTAATTTAAATACTTTGCAAATATGAAAAGCTTTTGGCACAAGGGTATCTTTTTTTTACTCCTGGTATTATTCCATTGCAAATCTCAATCCGGTGAAAATATGTTTGTCATAAAAAATGCAAAAATCTGGACCGGGAATCCTGACCAGCCTTATGCGGAGGCCTTGTGGATTGATGGCAATCGCATTCGCATGGCCGGAAGCCTTGAAGATTTTAATTTGCCCAAAAATATTCGGGAAATTGACGCCAAAGGACACTTCATTGTTCCTGGTTTTATCGATGCTCATTTGCATTTTGTAGAAGGAGGGCAAAGATTGTCTTCTGTGCAATTACGTGATGCGCGTACACCTGAAGAATTCATTTTGCGCATACAGGATTATGCAGGCAAAGTAGCAGCAGGTACGTGGATAACGGGTGGTGACTGGGATCACGAAAACTGGGGCGGGGAATTGCCAGATCGCGAATGGATTGATAGTGTCAGTTATGATAACCCTATTTTCATCAGCCGCCTCGATGGTCACATGGCCCTGGCCAACAGTAAAGCAATGGAGCTTGCCGGCATACAAAAAGATATAGCAGAAGTAGAGGGCGGCAGTATGGGAAGAGATGCCACTGGTCGTCTCTCTGGGATTTTCCGGGATAATGCCATGGGGCTCATATACCCATTTATCCCTGAGCCTTCCAAAGACCAATTGAAACAAGCCCTGCTGGCAGCCATGGATTATGTGGCTTCGCACGGAGTAAGCTCTGTTCATCATGTAAGTGCCGATCTCGATTTTCTTAATGAAATGAAAAATGAAGGCATTTTGAAAACACGCATTTACGGTGCCATACCACTAACTGAATGGAAAACCCTTGCAAAGAGAATCAAAGATCAGGGGCGGGGAGATGAATGGCTGAGGTATGGAGCCCTCAAGGCATTTGCCGATGGGTCTCTGGGTTCACAAACAGCCTGGTTTAAAGACCCTTACAGCAATAACTCTACAGAATATGGGCTCAACGTAATGGACCTGCAGGAAATGTTTGAGCTGGCGCTTGCGGCCGACTCAGCCAACCTGCAGCTCATCGTTCATGCCATCGGCGACAGGGCAAACCATGAAGTGCTCAATTTGTATGAAAGGGTCATAATTCAAAATGGTCCGAGAGATCGGAGAAGCCGGATTGAGCATGCCCAACACCTCGATGCTGCCGATATTCCACGCTTTGGCAAGCTGGGTATCATTGCCAGTGTACAACCCTATCATCTCATGGACGATGGCAGATGGGCAGAAAAGCTAATCGGAAAAGAAAGAACCAGATATACTTATGCATTTCGTTCATTACTGGACACGGGAGCCAAACTGGCAGGAGGTAGTGACTGGTTTGTTGCGCCACCCACTCCACTGGAAGGCATTTATGGCGCAGTAACCCGCAGAACATTGGATGGACTGCATCTAGAAGGATGGATTCCGGAAGAAAAAATCAGTCTGGAGGAAGCGCTTAAAATGTATACCATCGATGCTGCCTACGCCTCATTTGAAGAAGACATAAAGGGCAGTATTGAAAATGGAAAATTAGCTGATTTTGTAATTCTGAGTCATGATTTGTTTTCCATCGAACCTGAAGAAATTATAAATGTAGAAATCTTAGCCACTTTTGTGGATGGGCGGCTACAATATGGCAAATTGCCATGATGCTGACTTCTGTCATTATGTACATAGATCAATAATAAGCAGGCATTTTAGTCAGTAAATGGCAAGAAAATCGTTGTATAATAATCAAATAAGAATTAATTAACATGTATGGCTTGAAAATTGCCAAGTTCAAATTATAAAGCCTTGCTTTGGGCAATAGAAAAAATATACATCAACCCATTTTTTTTATTAAAATATTGATTTTATGTATAAAAACATTGAAACAAAATTTATGAGTGTACCACGATTGGTTTGGGCCTTTTTATGTATCATTACTTTTGGCCAGCTGCATGCACAACCATTATTGTATGACATTCAACTACCTGACATTCAGCCAGATGCTTCTGAATGGCTGGCAATGGATCTCGACCTTAAACAAAGTAAGAGCAACACCAGTAGCAACAGTGAACTCTTGCGGGAATTTAATCAAAGCATGGCCATCGCTGGCCCACGACCCAATACCTGGGGAGTAGGTATTCGTCTTGGCGATCCTACAGGCTTTACTGCAAAAAAATACCTCAGGCAGGGAAGGGCCTGGGAATATATACTTGGCCGGCCGGCCGGCTGGTGGTATGGTGACAATTATTACCGCGATAGGTTTAGTAACAAAAACCTGCCTGGCGATACCCGCTTCGACAGAATCAGAAACTACAATGCACTTTCCTTTCAAGTACGTTATTTGTTTCACCAGGATTTTCCTGATGCCCCCGGGCTTCAATGGTATTACGGTTTCGGCGGACAGTTGAGAATTAGTACTTTTGACTATTATTACAGTACCTTTGTGCCAACCGGCCCAGGTAATAGTGGGTTCTGGAGGCCTGAGGTTAAAAGAGGAACAGCTTTTGGAGTAGGTGCAGACGGGGTTTTAGGGATGGAATATACTTTTAGTGAGGCGCCCATCTCAGTTTTTCTGGACCTTAATCTCTATCTTGAGATTCTAGAAAGACCCTTTTTCGCTGCCGGTCAGCTCGGACTGGGTCTGAGATACAATTTTTAAAGGAAGGCAATAAGACATTTACGGTAAATATTGGCTGTAAAACTAAACCAATATTGCCGGAATTGATTATACATGCATGGAGCAGGAATTTTTAAACAAGTTATTTAAAACACATCAGGATTGCCCAGGCTGTCCTTCTCCAAAGGTTGTTGTGTCTTTTTTTGACGACATCCTGGGCACTTTATTTCCCGATTTTACCAAGCAACAATTTAATGATCAGGAGCAGTTTAACCATCACTTTCATCTGCTCAAGGCCCGATTAAAAGAAATTCTGGCAAGAAACCCTCTTAAAGGTATAATGAATACTGACATTGCCGCCGAAGAATTTTTCAGAATCCTTCCCAATATTTATGAAAAACTAAAGGAAGATATTGAAGCCATGTTTGAGGGAGATCCGGCTGCAAAATCTAAAACCGAAGTAATCAGAACCTATCCGGGTTTTTATGCCATAGCCTCATATAGAATTGCTCATGCCCTATATAAGCTAGATATTCAACTTATACCGCGCATCCTTACAGAGAATGCACATAGCCGCACAGGCATTGACATTCATCCGGCTGCTGCCATTGGTCATCATTTTTGTATTGATCATGGAACGGGTGTAGTGATTGGTGAAACAACTAATATTGGCAATTATGTAAAAATATATCAGGGGGTCACATTGGGTGCCTTAAGTGTAAATAAAGAAGATGCAGCTATCAAAAGGCATCCCAGCATTGGAGACCATGTAGTAATTTATGCCGGTGCAACCATACTCGGAGGCAAAACACATATAGGTAATTATAGTGTTATCGGGGGTAATGTATGGTTAACGCGCAGTGTTCCCGACTACTCAAAAATATATTATCAGGCCAATATGATGAACAGTCAGACCGGCGAAACTGACCTGATCATTTTTAAAGAACACGAAGAATGAAGCTTGTCGAACTTATAGGTAACACCCCCCTTGTTTTACTTGAAAAAATACCGGAAAACCCATCAGTAAAAATCTACGCCAAACTGGAAGGCAATAATCCGGGTGGCAGTGTAAAAGACCGTGCAGCATACGGCATGATCAAAGGTGCACTCGAAAGAGGTGATGTAAGCAAGGGCGATCGCATCATCGAAGCAACAAGTGGAAATACCGGTATTGCGTTGGCCATGATTGCCAGAGTTTTAGGTGTTGAAATGACATTGGTGATGCCCGAAAACTCTACACGTGAAAGAATCCTTTCCATGGAAGCCTTTGGTGCCAGGGTTATCCTTACGCCCGCCGAAAAAACCATTGAATACTCAAGAGAACTAGCAGAAAAAATGGCCAGTGAAGATGGTTATTTTATACTGAATCAATTTTCGAACCCCGACAATTACCTGGCCCATTACCATACCACCGGCCCGGAAGTATGGCGCGATACCAAAGGCAGTCTCACTCATTTCGTTTCATCTATGGGGACCACAGGTACTATCATGGGCGTTTCCAGATACCTGAAGGAACAAAATCAGGAAATTCAGATTGTTGGCGTACAACCCGCCGATGGAGCCAGTATACCAGGCATCCGACGTTGGTCTCCTGAATACCTGCCCAAAATTTATGAGCCCGCACGGGTCGACAGGATCATAGATGTAACACAGAATGAGGCAATAAATATGACGCGCAGACTGGCCCGGGAAGAAGGCCTTCTCTCAGGAATGAGCAGTGGAGGCGCGCTGAGTGCTGCACTCAAACTCGCCAAAGAACTCAAAGAAGGCACCATAGTTTTTATTAACTGTGACCGGGGAGACCGGTATCTGAGCTCAGATCTGTTTGGGTAGCATTGGCAAAATTTTGTATCCATTCAATAATGGCACGAGCCAGGTCTTTTCCGAAACTGCGGGCATTGCCTGCTGTTATTATTTGATCCCTGTTTAAAGCATATGGAAATTCCAGCGCCATGCTAAACTCCATATCTTCAGTTTCGCTTATCCAACTTGTAAAACTTTTACCCTGAGCATAATTACCTGCAACATTCCACCCTTCACCAAATGGAAGATACCCACCGGGCTCGTAGAAATAATCTAACTCTCCTGCCCGGTTTTTCTCGAGTAACCTGGCAAATTCCCTTTCCTTCTCAGCATGTCTTCCAGTTGCCTTGCCCACAAAGTATATGTGCTCATTATTTTCATTTTTAACCCATGGACAATGAAGATCAATCGCAAAACGAAGCTTTCCCTCAGACCAATTGGGTACCCAATCCCTAATGGCAGCTGTACTGGCATACAAACTGGTTCCTTCATAATCCCTATTGTGATCGCGGGGTATTCTGTATTTGCCCTGATCGCCATCCTCTACCCCATCTTTATCGACAAAAGGAATAAAAACACATTCAAGGCCAAGCATTTCCACCTCGTCTGCCAGGTGTTCTATCATCCCTTCCATTACATAATTGGCCATCATTTCGCAGGAATGATGCCTTGCAGTAAAAAGTAATTTATGCAATACTTCACTTGTATCTGGCCCCAGGGTGATACGCTCGACAACCCGACCACCATCTGTTATACAAAGTGTATCTGTACGAAGCTTCTTATGCAAGGCTTTTTTACTTAAAAATTGATGGAGGTTGCTTTCGAGATATGGCATGGCCAGACTTAGTCGTATCTGCTTGCCATCACCTGGTAAATCAACTGAAAAAATATTTTTGGAAGCATCAAAATCCTTCGCCAGCCATTGCCAGTGTTTGCCCTGATCATAACTTATGGCCGGACCGGCATTGGTCATTACATTTCTTTTTGTACTTATAAATGTAAGCCTGACAGGCACCTTACTTTCAACAGCAAAGTACCAATAAAACCAGTCCTGCGATGTATTATCCCTTAAATCGGGCTGCCAGTACACTGTATCAGTCCTTATAGAATCGATTTTTATATTGCCTCCGGGAAAATCAGAAAAAATTAAAGGTTGTTGAACATCTTCCCGTTTTTGACAGGACACACTGAAAACCAGCATTAAGAAAGCTAAAATCGCAGCTTGACAAACAGAAACATCGCTGATTTTTAAGGCTTTATAATAAATGTTGCTTGTCTGCATTACTTCTTCTTCAGCTTTTGTGAGTTCTCTCATTTGGACACATTAAAATGAAGAACTTAATTTATAGTTGTTTTTTGGGTAATGCAAGAACCTGCCAGTGCATTTTTTCGGTAGTTCAGGTAGCGGCCTCCTTAGCAGGCATTATAATCCACAAAATAATATAGACTATAAAACCTGGGAATGCGGCGCTGAGAATAGATAATATGATATATAGAATTCTAACCAAAGTTGGATCCCAACCCAACCATTCAGCAATACCGCCACATACACCGGCAATGATTTTATCTTTTGATTTCACCAATCTGCTCTTTGACATTTTTTCAATATTTATAATCCAACAATAAAAGATTTCTTATGCAAGATAGTAAATCAGGCCCAAATCCCGAACCTTACATACCCTGAATCCATCTCTGTTCTTTATCACAAACAACATACCATGAGATGTAACACATTGTATTTTTGCCACTTACCACTTATCTTTTACCCGCAACACTGTTCATTTCCGATCATAATGCGCGATTTCTGAACAGCAATGATGAATCGCCATAGCTTAAAAATCTAAATGAATTATCCAATGCATATTGGTAAACCTTTTTCCAGTCACTGCCTATAAATGCTGCTATAAGAAGAAGCAGGGTTGAATTTGGCTGATGGAAATTGGTAATTATGGCATCGCAGACTTTAAATTCATATCCCGGATATATAAAAATTCTGGTTTGGCCATGTAGAAATTCAACTTTTTGTTCTTGCATTTCATTTGCCAGGAATGCAAACACATCCTTAGCTTCAGGCATTTTTCTGGTTTGGCGGTATGGTCTGTCTTGTTCAATATCGAAGATGGCATTGGGGTTCATTATTCTTTCTACACCAAACCAATACAGGCTTTCCAGGCTTCGCATGGAGGTAGTACCCACCGGAATTACAGGTCCTTTGATTTGAGAAAGGGCCTCAATAGATTCTCTGCTGAATATAAGTTCTTCATTGTGCATAGGATGCATGGTATAGTCCTCTGACTTTACAGGTTGAAAAGTTCCTGCGCTTACGTGCAGGGTGAGGTCGATGCGCTGAAAGCCTTGCTTTTTTAAATCATCGAGTACAGAATTCGTAAAATGCAATCCGGCAGTGGGGGCAGCAACTGCTCCTTCTACCCGAGAGTACACCGTCTGATACCATTCCCGGTCTTCAGCAATGGAAGCCCTGTTAAAATAGGGAGGTATGGGCATATGACCTGCCTTATCCACAAGCTCTGCAAAAGTAAATCCCGGCGGGAAATTGAATTCTATATGATCGCGGTCACGATCACTCCATTTGGCTTCTATTTTTATATTTTCCAATTCGAGATAAACACTTTCTCCCGCCTTCCATTTCTTTTTATTGCCTATCAGACACTGCCATATACACATCTCTTCAGCACCCATAGCCCTTTCTGTTGGTTTAAAAGGCGCCAGTGGCTTAAGCAAAAAAACTTCAATGACAGCGCCGCTTAATCGTTGAAAGTACATTCGAGCAGGTATTACTTTAGTGTTATTGAATACAAGACTCGAACCAAAAGGCAACTGATCTGGCAAATTCCTGAATACTGTATGGCTTGCAGAACCTTCATTATACAACAACAAAAGACTGCTGTCTCTGGGTTCTACAGGTTTACGGGCTATCTTTTCATCGGGAAGTGTGTAGCTAAAGTCACTGATTTTTCGTACTGATGCAATATCCATAAAGGGTTTTAATATTTTTACAAAACTTATACGAGCACGAAATTACGGATTCAAAATAAATTCTCGTTTATGCATCTTTCATTTATACCTTATACATTAAATTTTCGATTTCCGGCAGGTACTTCCAGAGGCATCTTACTTGAAAAAACCAGTTGGATTATTGTTCTGCGCTTGAATAGAGGTGATGCCATTGCCGGACTCGGAGAATGTGGACCCATACCCGGCCTTAGCCCCGATGACCGCGATCTGGGTGTCGATCTTAGCCAACTGGCTCTTGATATTTCTGAATTGACATTGGAACAAATGGAAGTGCAGTTGCGAAATGGCACCCTGATCAATCCAACTGCGCCTTCTGTTATCTTCGGTTTAGAAACCGCCTTGCTTGATTTAAAAAGTGGCGGACAAATGCTTATTTACAACAATGCTTTTTCACGTAGTGAAGTTTCCATTCCTATCAACGGATTGGTTTGGATGGGCACTATCGATTTTATGGAGCAACAAATACAGAAAAAAATTGAGGAAGGTTTCCGATGTATTAAAATAAAAGTTGGTGCTATTGAACTGGAAACTGAATTTTCTCTACTTAAAAAACTCCGTGAAAAGTTTAATGCAGAGGAGGTCACACTGCGCCTCGATGCCAATGGTGCATTTTCTGCAAAAGATGCACTGGAGATTTTAAAAAGATTTTCTGCATACGACATACATTCCATTGAGCAACCCATAAGGGCAGGTCAGTGGCAGGAAATGGCTGAATTATGTGAAAATTCCCCTATAGACATCGCACTGGACGAAGAGCTGATTGGAATTTATCCCTTATCAAAAAAGAAAGAACTTATCAATACCATACAGCCCAGGTATATCATTTTAAAACCCGGCCTGATGGGCGGACTAAAATCTTCAGCAGAATGGATACAACTGGCTGAAAATGCCGGATCAGAATGGTGGATAACCTCAGCGCTAGAATCAAATATTGGTCTTAATGCCATTGCCCAGTTCACGGCAAATTATGAAATCACTTTGCCACAGGGATTAGGCACAGGCCAGTTATACCACAACAACATTGCATCTCCATTAATTATTCAAAATGGCATGCTTTATTATGATGCAAGCAGTAATTGGGATAACCAGGCACTTAAAAAACCTATAACTGATTAGCTAATTGTAAAATATGGCAGGCCGCAATTCCAGCCGTTTCTGTGCGTAGTCTGGATTTTCCTAAGGTAGCACTTAGAAAACCATGGGTTTCTGCAAGGTCAAGTTCTCTGTCGCAAAAATCTCCTTCAGGCCCTACCATTACCAAATATTTTCGATTTGGAAGCGCCTGATGTTGAAGATGGATGGCCGTTTCGCGTAAATGACAAATGAATTTCTGAAAATCCTGGTATTCACCTGCTCTTTGTAAAAAATCATTAAACGACACCATCTCATTTACCTTTGGCAGCCAGGGTTTTACCGACTGTTTAACGGCGCTGATTACCTTTGCCATGATTCTATCGGCTTTGACCTGGGTTCTTTCAGAATTTCTGCAACCGATAAAGGAAATTTCATGAATGCCAAGCTCAACCGATTTTTCGACGAACCATGAAATCCGGTCGATGTTTTTGGTTGGGGCAATGGCAATGTGCGTATAAAATAGATCAGGACTTTCAAAATGGCTGCCTATGATGTCGAGGCGACAGTTTCTGATATTGACATCGGCAATTTCAGCACTGTATATATGGCCCTTTCCGTCGGTAATATGTATGCGGTCTCCTAATGCTTTTCTGAGCACTTTTATGGCATGACGGGCTTCTTCCTCCGGCAATACAGGTGTTTGTTCATTTATTTCCGGGGCAAAATATAATTCCATATCAGGCTTTTTGAGCGGCGAGCAATTGCTCTGCCAGTTTTATGTATTCATGCATGGCTTCTTCTTTTTCCATGCCCTTAATTGATTTCCATGCATCGTATTTAGCAGCTCCTTTGAAATCAAAACCACCAGGTCTTACGCCACTTACATCTCCTTCTGTTACCTGTTTGTACAATGCATATAACATTAAAAGATCCTCATTTGAAGGACGGTAATTTAAGCCTTGCACTTTTTCGCTGGCTTCGTTAAAATTTTTTAAAAGTATTGCAGTATCCATAAAAATTACATTAAAAAGTTGATACATGTTATCGGGTGGCTGACAAAAGAATCATAACTGCAGATGGCAAAAACATACGGTTTAAATTTAAATAAATTATATGAGAAATAAAAGATTTACATTGGTAATTGCTCAGGTATATGATTCATAAGCAAAGGAAATTTCCATACAATCCAAAAGGAGAACACATCATTCAAATTATAGGCAAGACGAGCTGTAAATTATCGTCATTTTGAATTAGCGCAAAATTGATCGATATATTACAAACTCTATAGTTTTCCTCGTTTTTAATTCTTTGGTAACTAAAAATTAAATATTTTTATATTTAATATGATTTTTGGGCGTAAAAATCCCCAAAGTTTAGTCTTTTATGAGCAATTCTGTTGTAAATATTACTGATTTTAAGGTGCTTATGGCCGAAGATGATCCTATCAATCAGGAGCTGGTCAAATTTATATTTGAGGACCTAAACTGGGCAATTGATGTGGTATCTGATGGCAAACAGGCTCTCGGACATCTTCAAAGCAGTCAATATGATCTTATTTTAATGGATCTCAGAATGCCTGTAATGGATGGGTTGGAGGCTACAAAACGCATACGAACTGATTTTGAAGAGCCCAAAAAAAGCATACCGGTAATTGGAGTAACTGCCCATCACTACAATGATGAAGTCCAGGAATGCCTTGATGCCGGGATGAGCGATTATATTACAAAACCTTTTAATGTGAGTGATTTTGTTTCTAAATCTGCCGATTTGGTTTTAGTGTACAGAAAGAAAATAGAAGGCATGAAAGATGTTGCTACCGGAGTAAGTCAAACAAAGGAAGCAGAAGAAAATCTGGTTAATTTTGATAATTTGTACACCATTGCAGGCAATAATATTAAGACAATAGAGACAATAATCCAGCTTTTTATGAGCCAAACACCTGCCAGACTGGAAATGTTGGAAGAGTTGAGAAAAGTCGGAGATTGGCAAGAGCTAAAAAATTTGTGCCATAAAATGAGATCTACCTATGCCATTGTTGGTGCTATTAAGATTAAAAATATGTTGGCAGAAATTGAAAATGATTGTAACAATGGTAATTTTGATTCCGACAAATTTAAAATTTTGATTGGTGACATTCGTCATCTGAGTGCTAAGGTAATCACGGCCCTCAACTCGCTTCCTGTTAACTGATTTTTTAAATGGAAAGAAAATATATCACCCGAATTTTTCTGATCGACGACGATGAGATGTACAGCCAAATCATTCGGTCAACTATTGAAAGTAATGACCTTTTTGATGTTGAAGTATTTTATTCGGGAGAAGAGTTTCTGGAAAAGCTTTCTGAACGACCTGATATTTGCATTATTGACTACAACCTGCCGGGAATAAGTGGTGTTGATGTTCTTAAACATATCAAAGCCTACGACCCTGATATAGCTGCTGTTCTGCTTTCGGGTCAGGATAGAGTAGAAGTAGTTGTGGAGGCATATAATAATGGGGCAAACAATTATATTATAAAAAATGAAAATGTAATTCCAGAACTTCAGAATGCACTTAAAAACCTTGCAAAACAGATTGGCCTGAAAAAAGAGCTCCTGGAGTTAAAGAGCCAGATTGTAGACCGGAACAAATACAGCAGAATTATTGGTGAGAGTAAAGCCACGCTCAACCTGCTTCGTTTAATTCAGAAGGTTGAAAAAACTGATATCATTACCCTGGTTACCGGCGAAAGCGGTACAGGAAAGGAATTGGTAGCTAAAGCCTTGCATTACAATTCCAACAGGCGTCGCAATGCTTTTGTAGCGGTAAATGTCGCTGCAATTCCTGCAGACTTGATAGAAAGTGAATTATTTGGGCATGAAAAAGGAGCCTTTACAGGAGCTGGATCAAGAAGAATCGGGAAATTTGAAGAGGCCGATAAAGGCACGCTCTTTTTAGATGAGATTGGCGAGATGGCCCCCGACCTTCAAACCAAACTTTTAAGGGTACTACAGGACAGTAAAATTACAAGACTGGGCAGCAACAAAGAAATCAAACTCAATATCCGCATCATTGCTGCAACCAATAAGAACCTTTTTGAAAGGGTAAAAGAAGGAAAATTCAGGGAAGATCTTTTCTACCGCCTGCAGGGTTTTCTCATACATCTCAGCCCGCTGCGTGAAAGGGATAATGATGTCATTTTACTCGCCAGGCATTTTCTTTCGGAATTTTGCAGGGAAAACAACATGTCCCAAAAAACAATTTCTAAATCAAGTATAAATAGTTTACTTGGATATACCTGGCCAGGAAACGTTCGTGAACTTAAATCGACTATTGAACGAGCCGCCCTGCTGTCTGAGAATGAGTCAATCGACCCAGAAGACATCATTTACGCAGGAAATCAGTAAATTACAACACCGTACCTGCGAATAATCGCAAGATTTAATTATCTGCTAAATCGATTTATTTTACTCTCATATTGAGATTTTCGGCTTATTCATTTATATTTATTGCGCATTTGACGCTTTAGAGAGGTCTTTTACGCGTTTTTATTGTACTATAAATAAATAAAAGTGTCATGGATTTTTCGCTGTTAATCATAAAATGCAGCATGTTTTGGCATTGACCTAATCATTGATTTTGGCATGAAATGGTTTTCAAGGGAAGTTTTCAATATCGGATTAAAATGCTGATAACCTGATGGTTTCTGGATGTCGGGTGTTGTGCTTAAAGATATTTTTAAACCCGGATTATAAAAAAACATAGTGGCGCTTCCACACTTGATGATATTGTTTTGATTTCCAGATAGAACCACCATGATTGTACTTTACATAGATCATCACGGTGGAGTTGAAAACAGGAAACCAAGAATGGACACTAAAATATTAATTAAGAATTTTTGAAAGATAAATTGACCATAAATTCAAGATGAACAGTAAAGTAAAAATCCATGGAAACCGTCTGAGAGGGGCGCTTCCTAAAATAGGTATTCGACCGGTTATTGATGCACGTTTAGGTGGCATTCGTGAATCACTCGAAGACCAAACCATGCAAATGGCCCAAAGAGTTGCTGATTTTTTAACCCAAAACCTCAGACATGCCGATGGCAGTACGGTAGAATGCGTATTGGCCGATGGCACCATTGGAAGGGTGCCCGAAACAGCGCTGTGTGATGAGAAATTTGAAAAAGAAGGCGTTGGCCTTACCATTACGGTCACCCCATGCTGGTGTTATGGCAGCGAAACCATTGATATGCATCCTACCCGCCCCAAAGCCATCTGGGGTTTTAACGGCACCGAACGACCGGGAGCGGTTTATCTGGCAGCTGCATTGGCAGGTCATAACCAGAAAGGTTTACCGGCATTCAGTATTTATGGTCGTGATGTACAAGATTCAGGAGACCCTGAAATTCCCAATGATGTAAAAGAAAAGCTCCTTACTTTTGCCAAAGCCGGATTGACTGTTGCTACTATGAAAGGCAAATCCTATTTATCAATTGGCTCCGTTTCTATGGGGATAGCTGGTTCGGTAGTAGATGCCAGTCTGTTTGAAGATTATCTGGGTATGCGTTGTGAATATGTTGATATGTCTGAAATTACCCGCAGAATTAATAAAAATATTTTTGATCAGGAAGAATACCGCAAGGCATTACAATGGACAAGGAAAAATTGTTTGCAGGGGGATGACCGAAACAAACCTGCCAACCGACGTGATATGGAAGTGTTGGAAATGGAGTGGGAATCGGTGGTAAAAATGACCCTGATAATGAGGGACCTGATGATTGGAAATCCCAAACTTGCAGAAATGGGATTTGGAGAAGAAGCCCTTGGTCATAATGCCATAGCCGCAGGATTCCAGGGACAAAGGCAGTGGACCGATTTTCTTCCCAACGGAGATTTTACTGAAGCCATTCTCAATTCTTCTTTCGACTGGAACGGCATCAGACAGGCCTTTATGATGGCGACAGAAAACGACAGCCTCAATGGGATTAACATGCTTTTTGGTCATCTTCTCACGGGTCAGGCACAGGTTTTTTCTGATGTACGTACTTTCTGGAGCCCTGATGCCGTAAAAAGAGTTTCCGGCTACGACCTTGATGGCATTGCTAAAGATGGTTTTATACACCTAATCAATTCGGGATCATCCAGCCTCGATGGAACCGGTCAACAATCTTCAGATGATGGAAAGCCGGTAATGAAACCCTACTGGGAAATTACAGAGGAAGAAGCAGAAAAATGTCTGCAGGCAACACAATGGCCACCAGCCAACTATGAATATTTCAGAGGTGGAGGATTTTCATCAAATTTCAAAACGCGGGGGGGTATGCCTGTAACCTTATCGAGGGTAAACATACTCAAAGGTATAGGGCCGGTTATGCAGATCGCCGAAGGCTGGACCATCGAACTCCCGGAAGACGTGCACAAAACGCTTGATAACCGTACCGATCCGACCTGGCCCACCACCTGGTTTGTTCCCAGAACTACAGGTAATGGCCCTTTCAGAGATGTATACTCAGTTATGTCTAACTGGGGTGCCAATCACGGCGCTTTTAGTTACGGTCACTTCGGTCGTGAACTGATGGCTCTTTGCAGTATGTTGAGAATACCGGTTAATATGCACAATGTGGCAGAAGACCAAATATACAGACCCAGTGCATGGAGCCTCCACGGCATGGACCCAGAAGGTTCTGACTACAGAGCCTGCCAAAACTACGGTCCACTCTATGGTAAGAGTAATCGATAAATTTTAAAAAAAAACTCTGGCAGTCAAAAACTGTCAGAGTTTTTTTAAAATCCCAGGTCAAAAGGCTCACAGAATTCACAAAGATTATAACTCAATGAAAAAATTTATAAAATATTTTTTCCTGGCTTTTACAGGACTTATTTTTTTGCTTTTTGTTGTCATTACCGGCCCTTACTGGTGGAAAAGGTGGGTTGTTTATCCGCAGTTGGATAAAGAAAAGCAAAAATTATTATCGGAGTACAAGCAGCCACCCCGGTTGATTGACCTGGAAGAATTTAAAGGTGTTATGCATATGCACAGCTATTGGTCACACGATAGTAGGGGGCAATTGAATGAAATTTTATCAGCGGCCAAAGAAACCGATCTCGATTTTTTATTTTTTTCAGATCATATCAGAAATAAACTCGACACCTTTCCCAGAAGTCTGCATGGTGTATTTGACGGAGTCATTTTTGAACCGGGTTCTGAAACCAGCTCAGGACTTTTGGTAAATCCCCTTCAACCTATGGTGATAGACTGGAACAGGCCTGAAAGTGAAATCATTGCTGAAGTGGTAAATGCTGGTGGTTTTGTGGGTTATTTACATACAGAAAAACCCCACGATTGGGATAACCCCGATTATCAGGCAATGGAAATTTACAATATACATACCGATTGGCTTGAAGAAAGAAGACTCTTTCCCCTGCTGATCAACAGACTTGTCAATGGCACCAAAAACCGGGATTGGGCATTCCGCGAAATATTCAATGAGCAAACGGCCATTTTAGCCAACTGGGAAGACATAAACCAAAGGAGAAAAGTGACGGGTTTTGGAGCAGCCGATGCGCATAATAACCAAAGTTTAAGGGCAAGGTATACAGAAGAAGGAAAAGTTGAATGGGTGGGCTCTGGCGCAAAAACCATTGTGATTCGGGAGAAAAACTGGCTGGACCGGATTTTACTGGGTGAACCCGATGAAGCAGGTTGGGCCTATAAATGGGAAATAGATTCATATGCCGGTTCTTTTAATTATGTTATGAATCACGTTTTTGCCGATACCCTCAGTAGTATAAGCATAAAAGAAAGCATAGTTGACGGAAAATTACTGGTTGTTTTCCAGGCCCTGGCTCCGGCAGATGGCTTTCAGTTTGTCAGCCTGGATGCCAAAGATCAGGTAAGCGGTATAATCGGCGATTCGGTTATGGTCGATTCGGCAGACCGGTTAAAGGCCGTAAGTCCTTATCCGGTTAAATTTGAATTGCTGAAAGATGGCATTCTTATAGAGAGCACAGAAAATGTGTATGAATATGAGTATAAAACAGGCGGACAAAAAGGCAATTATCGATTGGTGGCGCTATTGAAGTACAGAAAGCAGTGGTTGCCATGGGTGTACACCAACCATATAGTTTTACACGATTAATTGTCCCACCAGCTTCTCTGACGGTTGATTCTAAGGTCTTGTAAAAGGGATGATTTTGCATTGATCGATAGATTATAAGACTGGAATCGGCCAAAAGGCACCCAGTTGAAAGCCATTTGCCAGCAGTGCAGATCGCGGTTGATACTAAAGCTGGTTTGGGTAAAGGTTTTCCTAACGATGTCGTAACCAGAATTGAAAGTGATTTTCCATTTCTCAGTAAGGCTCAGGTCACCATTGAACATCATGGAATGTGTGGAAATCTCGCCAGGCTGGAAACCATTTTTTGTATAAGCCACATTATAGTTTAGGCGAAGGTTCCAGGGTATACTGAAATCGACGTATAGCTCAGGATTGCTTCGTATAAATTGCCGCATGGCCTCTTCCTCCGGAGTAAGTCCTATATTTTCGTCCATTTGACGGTCTGCTTCCTGCTCCTTTTCACGGGCTTTCGGGTTGAGACTCATACTCATATTGATATTTGCCCTGGTAAATTGCCCTATACCTCTACCTGCATTCCATGCATATATAGAACGGCGCCTCTGTGCAAATTGTTGATCACCCCGGTTGTTGGTAAATACACTGTCGAGCTGCCAGATGTAAGGATCAAGTGTTGTATTAAAGTTAAAATCGATCTTTTTATTAAACAGCCGGGTTCGAAAGGCTATATTGGCCGGTGCCAGGTTAAAAGAATCGGCTAACAGATTATATCCCGTACTAAATGACAGGTTATCGATTATTGACACCTTTTCAGACTTCCTCTGGGCCGTATCACTCTTGCTTTTCACCTTGGCTTCAATATTATTGGCCATGCTGAAGCCAATGGTGCCACTCTGACCTTGCGTAGGTGTGCCGTATATAAAACCCTGATACTTTGAAAATCGTCTGAAATTACCAAGGGTATCAACCTGAACATCTTGAAAAAATCCAAACCTTTCAGCTGAAAAATCAGGGCTGTAACTCATAGATACAGAAGGACGAATCACATGGCGCACTGCCTCAACCCTGCCTTTCTTAAAATACATGGTTCCATACAGGTTGGTATTTAAGGAAATGCTGCTGTTATAACTGTACAACCTTGAGAACCTGGATACAGTGTCGACCCTTAGCCCCCTTTCTTCTTCTACCCATCGGTAGTTCAATTCGCGGAAGTACCATATTTCATCATAATTAAAGGCCGGGCTTAGTGTAAAATGTTTTAAAACTTTTGTAGAAGTGTTTACCGGTATTCGATGCCTCACTCCATTTTGCGCCCTGTCAAAAATCAGTCGGGTATTGGCAAGTGTGAAGGGTACAATGGTGTCTGTTTCGGCACTGTAATTGAGTAGAGGCAGGTTCCCAGGGGCATTTATCCGGTTATTGGTAAGCCGGTTTGAGGAATTCATATTCCATGAAAAGTTAATATTTTCATACCATGTTTTGGCAGATGCATTTCTTTTTTTCAGAGGATATATTCTATTCATATTCAGCGCCAGATCAGGCAGGGTGGCATTGACCACCCCCGTGCTGACATTCTGCTGCATCCTTGCATTGGCAGACATATTAAATGGCGTACCCTGAAAAGTTTTGGAAAATGTAACGTTTGATGAAAATTCCTGGTTAAGTGTATTTGCCAGGTTCATCATGGGGTTATTTTGGTTAAAGCTGCTGGTACCTGCATTAACTGAGGCTGAAAAACGACTGGTGCCTTTTGACTCGGGCGTGTGAGACCAATTGACCCAGAAGTCACGTGTAACAATACTATCTATTTCAGATTCGGCTCGCTGACTATTGAAACGCACATTAAAACGGCCATTGTAGGCATATCGCTTTTTGTAGCTTGACGCCCCATTTATCCCCCAGCTTCCCTTTGAGTAGACTTCTGTGGTAACCTGAAAATCAACATAGTCATTGACGGCAAAGTAATATCCTCCGTTTCTGAGAAAAAAGCCTCTTCTTCTTTCTTCTCCATATGTCGGAAAAAGCACGCCACTGGCCTTTTTCCGCGGCATAGGAAATATACCAAAGGGTACAATTGCCGGAGTAGGCATGCCCATAACATACATTCGGGCTGGTCCAGCTACAACTTTATTATTGGGGATCAACTTTATTTTCCCGGCACTTATATGAAAATGTGGTTCTGCCATATTACAAGTACTGTAAATGGCATCGGCAACATACAATTCATCAAACTGATTTTTAAATACCCTGGAGCCACGCATGTTGGCATCACCCTGCTCTGTAACCACACCTTTGATAATAGCTTTTTTCGTATCGAAGTTGTACATCATCTCATCTGTATAATATGTCTCCTGCCCTTCTTTAAAAACAGGCTTGCCTTGCATTACACCCAATGAATCTGGTATACCATTAGCTTTTATTATTTTGGTGGCATAATTAATCTGTATTTCGGCGGCATCAAGCTCAATATTACCGTAGACTATTTTGGCTTCTCCGTAAAGCTCAACAATTCTTTTAGGCATATCGAGTTTTATTGAATCTTTGGCAGTATACTTGATGGTAGTTTCAATATCGCCTTTTTTGGCGGTTTTTATCGTGTCTTTTCGCGCAAGAGTATCATTTCCGGTTATTATTGCGTCATTTGGCAGGTCAAGTGAATCTGCAAAATACCGGTCAGCATCAAATTCCGGAATGGAATCTGCAATGATCAGGGGAATTTCCGGCGCGAATGGAATGGTATCGTTTTGCAGGGAAATCAACTGCGCCTGTGCTGTATTAATCACCAACAGTCCGGAGAAAAAAACGCATAAGAAAACTAAATATCTCACGAAAAGGCGCAATCGTTTTTTAAGTTTTAAATAAAAATTTTCAATTTTACGTAAAATTTTTCCTATGGGTACTAAAAACGGAACAGTTGCAAAGAATATTGCTGTGATTACAGCACTAGCCATTGCATTTACATTTGGATCCTTTACTCCAACCGAAAAAAAGGAATACAAAGTAAAAACTGTCGTTATAGATCCGGGACATGGCGGCAAAGATAGTGGAACTGTAGGTGCTTTTTCAAAAGAAAAAGACATTGCTTTAAAAATAGCACTCGAATTAGGTGATATAATAAAAAAGTACCTCAAAGATGTCGAAGTCATATATACACGTGATACCGATAAATTTGTCCCCTTGGAAGACCGCGCACTAATGGCAAACCGAAAAGGAGCTGATGTGTTTATATCGATTCACTGTAATTCACTGCCTGCCAATACGCCTATTGCAACTAAAAACAGAATTCATGGCACAGAAACTTTTGTTATGGGATTACATACCTCTGCTGCAAATCTTGAAGTAGCCAAAAGGGAAAACTCAGTTATATTACTGGAAGAGAATTATGAGGAGAGATATGAAGGTTTTGACCCTAAATCACCAGAATCACATATCCTTTTCTCACTTTATCAAAATGCGTATATCGAAAATAGTCTGAACCTCGCCGATAAAATAGAAGTTCAGTTTAAGGAGAGGGTAGGCAGGCATAGTCGCGGTGTAAAACAGGCGGGATTCTGGGTTTTATACAGAACCTCAATGCCCAGTGTTTTGGTAGAAGTGGGATTTCTCAGTAACCCCATTGAAGAAAAATATCTGAATGACCCAATGGGACAGACCTATATTGCCTCAGGAATTTTCAGGGCATTCAGGGATTATAAAAATGAAATAGAAGCCATTAACTAAAAAAACAACCGTGCGAGTATCCAAAGAATTTAAAGTTGGTCTGTTATCTGTAGTATCAATAGCTATATTATACTTCGGATTCAACTACCTGAAAGGAATAGATTTCCTGTCAAAAACCAATACCTATTATGCTATTTATGAAAATACCGGAGGACTTGGTATATCCAATTCAGTAATCATCAATGGCCTCAATGTTGGCAGGGTGAGCAATATCGATTTGATGCAAGACAGACAAAATGCTATTTTGGTTCAAATTGATGTAGAACGGAGCGTAAAAATGGGGAAAAATACCATTGCCCACCTCATCAATACCGATTTTCTGGGCAGTAAGGCTATAGAGCTGGAGGTGGATTATGATTTTAGCCGGCTTTTGCAAAAAGGAGATACATTATCCTCCTATACTGAAGCAGGTATTACAGAGTTTCTCAAAGAAAAAGGTGCTCCTGTTGCTGAAGAATTGGGTGTGACAATACAAAATCTTAACTTATTGTTGAATGACTTCAGTCGTAAAAGTGAAGAAATCAACCCGGCTATCGGGGATTTTGTTGAAACAATGGCCTCAGTGAAAACATTAGTAGCCGATAATCAGCAATCGGTAAAAATAATGCTCAACAATATCAACAAAACTTCAAATAATCTAAATGAGATCCTGGAAGGCCTTAAACCGCTTGTAGAAAAAGCAGGACAGGTAGCAGACACACTAAATCTTGAGATAATTCATGCTTCACTTGATGAAACCCGTAAATTGCTCGGTAATCTCAATGAAACAATAGGTGGCATTAATGACGGGGAAGGTAGTGCAGGTAAATTATTGCAGGATGACTCGTTGTATTTACATCTCAATAATGCTGCCCGTGATCTCGATTTGCTTTTAATCGATCTCAGGGAAAGACCCAAAAGATATGTGCACTTCTCGCTTTTTGGCCGTCGTGATAAAGACACTAAAAATAAAAAAGAATGATTTTTATCACAATTTGTTTTCCTCAGAGGTTATATATTCGTAACTGAAACTTGGGGTAGAAAATATTTTGGATTCAAAAGAGAACAAAAATAAAGAAATCAACGAAAGAGAGTTGAAAGCATTGGTTTCATTGCTAGACGATGAAGATTACAATATCGTAAATCAGATTGAGCAAAAAATCATATCACTGGGCAATGAAATGATCCCTTTTCTGGAACATGAGTGGGAAAATAGTTTTAATCCGCATGTGCAGAAAAAAATTGAAGAACTCATACACCAGCTCCAATTTGACCAGCTTAAATCGAGACTGTCAGACTGGAAAAACAGACAGGGAGAAGATCTGCTGGAAGGCATGTGGTTGGTAGCTACCTTTCAATACCCCGATCTCGACCTTTCACAGTTGCGAAAAGACCTCGAACAGCTTTTTTACGATGCATGGCTTGAATACAAACCCAACCTGCATCCTTATGATCAGGTAAAAGTTCTAAACGGTGTTTTGTTTAGTAAGCTAAAGTTTAGTTCAAATACTAAAAACTTTCATGCACCTTCAAATTCCATGATCAATATTGTTATGGAAAGCAAAAAAGGGAATCCAATTTCGTTGTGTGTTATCTATATGCTCGTAGCTCAAAAACTCAATATGCCAGTGTATGGGGTTAATCTTCCCAATCTGTTTATTCTCACCTACAAAACCCCACAAATGCAATTTTATATCAATGCATTTAACAAAGGCTTGATTTTCTCAAGAGCAGACATCGATAACTACATTGCACAATTGCATGTAAATCCTATGGAAATTTTTTATGAACCCTGTTCTCACCTCGATATTGTAAAAAGAGTATTGCGAAATCTTATCATATCATATGAAAAACTCGATGAACACCATAAAGCTGATGAAGTAAAACAACTACTCTTGACTATCAGTGATGAAGAAAAGCCTTTTGAATAACCGGAGTAAAAAAAAGGTTGTTGAAATTCAACAACCCTTATTGCCTTTTCCAATAATATTAATTTATCCTATCTGAGCATCTATTTTTTCAGTTAGAATATTTTTTTGCGCATATCCAACATGGCGGTCAACTACTTCTTTATTTTTAAAAACCAAAAGGGTAGGTATGCTTCTGATGCCAAACTTGATTGAAATCTGAGGATTTTCATCGACATTTACTTTGCCAATAACAGCTTTACCTTCATATTCTCCGGCAATTTCTTCCACTATCGGTCCGATCATTTTACAAGGGCCACACCATTCTGCCCAAAAATCTACAAGCACAGGTTTATCTCCTGATATAATTTCATCGAAGTTAGTATCTGTAATTTCAATTGTTTTTGCCATTGCTTTCTATTGTTTTATTGTAAGAATTAATCTCATTATCAAATATAGTACAAAACTAAAGTCAAAATTGTTTTATCTTTTTTTGACTGGATTGTGTGTATTATACTTCCAGTTGTGTCTTTTTCAACTGACACTTTGTCACCCACTATACCTCTATATTGCATTCCACTTCAGGCAGGTAAGAAATTGCTTTGATAAATTCATCACCCGGGTGAATCGTAAATTTTTTGGAAAACAACTCAAGACTTATTTTCTCCTCCCCTGCCAAAAGATTCAGTCTTAGGTGGCATTTGCCTGGATTATCGGCGGCTGCCTGCTCCAACTTGTCGATTAACACATCACTGATATCTTCCGGCTTTAGCGTAAGGATTACTCTTTTGGTTAATTTTTCCCGAAGCTCGCTAAGATGTTGAATCCATTGAATTTTAAATTCGGGTTTTTTATCTCCCCAGGGTTTTTCTGCAACCTGTCCTTTAACATATAGAAACCAGCCGGTCTCCATAAATTCTTTATATTTAAAATAATCATCGGAAAAAAGATAAAAGGTGTGTTGGTCATCATAATCTTCAAGACTGAGAATACCAAAAGGTTTGCCATTTCTGCTCACTTTGTGGGCAACTTCAGTTACAATGCCGCCAAAAGTCATCTCCTGGTTTAAATATTGATCGACATTTTTTAACTCTGAAAGCTTATTTCGGCAAAGGTTTTCCATTTCAAATTTAAACTGATCGAGGGGGTGCCCAGAAATAAAAAAACCTACTACTTCTTTCTCAAGTTGTAATTTTTCAGTTTCAGCATAAGGCTCTATTTCGGGAGCTTTTGGCTGGGGAATAGAAACATTGCTGGTAGCGCCAAACAGGGATTGTTGCTGATTGGCAGCTTCATTTTGCATTTTATTACCATATTTAATGGCTTTTTCAATAAGGTTTTGGTCACCATCAGGGGTAAATAAGTACTGTCTTCTGTGACAATCTCCAAAATCATCAAATGCGCCTGACATGGCAAGAACTTCGAAGGTCTTTTTGTTAACGGCTCTTAAATTTACCCGATTGGCAAAATCAAAGAGATTGTCGAAAGGCCCGTTTTGGTTGCGTTCTTCTATGATGGCTTGTACAGCAGCTTCTCCGGTACCTTTTATAGCACCAAGTCCAAACCGTATCTGCCCATCTCCATCGACTTCAAAGGCAACACCTGAATGGTTTACACTGGGTCCGAGCACTTTCAAGCCCAGATGCCGGCATTCTTCAAGAAAAAAAGTCACCTTAGTAATGTTGCTGAGGTTGTGGGTGAGTACCGAAGCCATATACTCGGCAGGATAATGTGCTTTGAGATAAGCCGTATGAAAAGCCACCACCGAATAACAGGTAGAGTGTGATTTATTAAAGGCATAGGCTGCAAAAGCTTCCCAGTCTTTCCATATTTTCTCAGCCTTTTCTACATCATGACCATTGGATTTACATCCTTCCAGAAACTTAGGTTTAAGTTTTTCAAGCAAGGCAAATATTTTTTTACCCATGGCCTTTCGCAATAAATCTGCATCACCTTTTGAAAAATTGGCCAGTTTCTGCGACAAGAGCATTACCTGCTCCTGGTAAACTGTTATACCATAGGTCTCGGCAAGGTATTCTTCCATTTCGGGCAGGTCATATGTGATGGGCTCTCTGCCGTGCTTCCGGGCTATAAAATTGGGTATATATTCCATAGGACCCGGCCTGAACAAGGCATTCATGGCTATAAGGTCTGCAAATTTATCAGGCTTTAATGAGCGGAGGTGCTTTTGCATACCGGCCGACTCAAACTGAAATGTACCATTGGTATCCCCTCGCTGATAGAGTTCATAGGTTTTAGTGTCATCAAGTGGAATGGTATCGGGATCAATTTTAATTCCATGTCTTTTTTCTATGTATTCAATGGCTGTTTTTATTACTGAAAGGGTTTTCAGGCCCAGGAAGTCCATCTTTAACAATCCGGCATTTTCAACAACGCTGTTATCAAACTGGGTTACGAGCAAATCAGAATCTTTGGAGGTAGCCATCGGCACAAAATTGGTCAGACGGTCAGGCGTAATGATTACCCCACAAGCGTGAACACCAGTATTGCGCATTGAGCCTTCAAGCTTGATGGCCTGCCTGAGTACTTGCCCTTTAAGATCATCCTGTTTGCGTATATCTTCCAGTTCTTTCACCTCTTTCATCGCCTTTTCAAGGCTCACTCCCGGCCTTTCCGGCACCAGTTTCGCCATTGCGTTGGCTTCTGGCAGAGGTAGTTCCATTACCCGCGCACAGTCTCGTATAGAGGATTTGGCTGCCATGGTACCGTAGGTGATTATTTGGGCAACCTGCTCTTTACCGTATTTATTAACCACCCAGTCTATGATTTTACCCCGGCCGTCATCGTCAAAATCTATATCAATATCAGGAAGAGAGACCCTGTCGGGATTCAAAAATCGCTCAAAAAGCAGGTCATACTCAATTGGGTCGACGTTGGTAATACCAATACAGTAAGCAACGGCAGAACCCGCCGCAGAACCTCTGCCGGGCCCTACCGAAACATTCATTTTACGCGCCTGATTTGTGAAATCCTGCACAATAAGAAAATATCCGGGATAACCGGTTTTCTTAATCGTTTCAAGTTCAAAATCGAGGCGCTCCACTATGGCAGGGGTTAAATCACTGTAACGCTTTTTAGCCCCTTCATAGGTTATGTGCCGCAAATAATCGTCTTCTGTTTCGAAACCAGACGGAATATTGTACCGGGGAAGAAGAACTTCACGCTTCAATTCAAAGTCATCGATTTTCTCAAGAATTTCTGAAATATTATGAATGGCCTCAGGCAGTCCCGAAAACAATGCCTTCATCTCCTCCTGGCTTTTAAAATAGAATTCGTGGTTTGGGAAACCATACCTGAATCCCCTTCCTCTGCCTACAGGTGTTGATTTGAGCTCTCCCTCTTTGATGCATAAGAGAATGTCATGTGACTCTGCATCGGATTTGTCGAGATAATATACATCGTTGCTGGCTACAACCTTCACACCATAACGTTGGGCAAACTGAAGTAATACCTGATTTACCCTCTTTTCCTCTTCCAGACCATGATCATTAAGCTCAACATAGAAATCGTCTTTAAACAATTCCAGCCACCACTGAAAGGCCTCCTCCGCCTGGTGCTCTCCTACATTTAAGATAAGGTTAGGGATTTCAGAATACAAATTACCCGTAAGGGCCATAACGCCTGCAGCATGGCTTGCTACCAATTCCTTATCTATACGAGGATAAATACCATACAAACCTTCACTATACCCCAGCGAAGTAAGTTTAGACAAATTTTGATAGCCTGTTTTATTTTTGGCCAGCAATACCTGATTATATCTTTTATCGGGATTGTCTTTGGTAAACCTTAAGGTGGTTCTATCTTCTGAAAGAAAAAACTCCCCACCCAGAATGGTTTTAATTCCGCTTGAAGCCCCCTCACGATTGAATTTAAAAGCGCCCATCATATTCCCAAGGTCGGTCAGGGCCACCGCAGGCATATTGTAGTCTTTTGCCCGGGCACAGAGATTCTTGATGTTGGGTGTAGCCTGAAGAATAGAAAACTGGCTATGTACATGCAAATGGATAAAAGGCGATTGAATATCGGCAGCCTTTCCATTGCCAGTAAAAATTGTATCGGTGTATTTTTTCTTGTGGGCAAAATTGGCCGACTCCAGGTCAGGAGATTCGTACTTTATAGTTTCAGGATCCGTTTTATCAAGAGGTGCAACAACCTTGTGTGTAAGTAGTCCAAAAAAACAGCGGGCTGTTGCAGCCACATCGTATGAAGCATCATGGGCATCGTCAAAAGTTTCTTTGAAAAGTTTTTTATGCAGATCGGTAAGAGAAGGCCATTTGTATTTGCCGCCTTTTCCTCCGGGCAAAGCACAAAAATCAGTCGATGCCACCATAGTATCAAGTACTTCAATGGACCACAGACGGCTTTCCATGCTACATCTTACATATTCTGCCCCTGTAATGTTAAGGTCAAAATTGATATTATGCCCTATTAAAAGTTCTGTATTTTCTAAATTGCGTGAAAACTTTTCCAGCACTTCACTTAAAGGAATACCTTCTTTTAAAGCCCTTTCAGTAGAAATGCCATGTACCTTTTCAGCATTATAGGGAATGGTATAGCCTTCTGGCTGAATAATATAATTGTGCGCTGCCAATAGCTTACCCTTGCTGTCGTGCAATTGCCATGCTATTTGAACCATGCGTGGCCAGTTATCCACATCGGTATGCGGTGCATTATAATTTTTTGGCAATCCGGTGGTTTCTGTATCGAATATTAAATACATAGGAAGCTGTATTCTTTGTTTACTTTCAGTTAATCAAACTTTTTTGCTAAAATAGTCAAAAAAAAATGCAATGAATCAAATTTCATTTTACCTGTAATGTTTTGCACTAAAATCGAATAGCTTCCTGCAGCAGGCCCTGTAATTTTGTAACCAATGCGAAGCGCATATTCAGCGCTTTCGTTCATTGTTCAAAATTATCTAAAAGGTCTGCCAAAATAGGTCAGGCCTTCAGAATGCTTAAAATAATAGAGGAATGAGAAGGAGGTTTGCATTTAGTTTTATTTGCGTAGTTGCAGTAATTTTTTCTGCTAATGAGTTGATTGGTCAGAACAATCCGGGCGCAAAGGCACTTCAAAATGCCAATAAACTGTTTTCCGTAAGAAACTTCAAAGAGGCTATCCCTGAGTTTGAGACAGTGGTTCAATCGGGATCTGCCAATGCCGAAGTGCATTACAAACTGGGAAAAAGCTATGCTTCGCTCGACCACATCAATGAGCGCATCAAAGGCATAGCTCATTATGAAAAGGCTGAGCAAATGGGTATAAGTCCTCTCCCCCCTAATTTTTATCTCGACCTGGGCGATCTCTACTTTCAGGACGAGCAGATAAAAAATTCAATAGCTGCATATGAAAAATATCATAATAATGTTCGGGATGCCAGACAAAAAACTGAAGTAAAACTTAAAATTTTACAGGCTCAGAATGCCTTAGAAATTATGCGTTCTGAGCGGAACGTAAGTATTAAGCAACTTGAACCCAATGTAAATACTGAATATACTGAATACAATCCGGTAGTGAGCGCTGATGAAAGTATTATGGCTTTTACAGGATTGCGGCCTAATACAGGTCGTACACGCACCGGTGAAAAAATGATTGAAGAAATTTTTATTAGTCAAAACCAATTGGGCGCATGGTCAGTCCCACAGAAAGTAGATATAAAAGTGGAAACTAATCTGGGAACTGCCGGCTTATCTGCAGATGGCCAGGAAATGATTATCTATCTGCAAACCGGTCCTGGCAATGGTGACCTATTCATCATGAGAAAAGAAGGAACAGGCTGGAGCCGGCCTGTAACAATGGGAGAAAATATAAATACCCGCTTCAATGAAACAACAGCCAGCCTTACGCCAGATGGTAAAACTTTGTATTTCGCCTCAGACAGACCCGGTGGGTACGGAGGACTTGATATTTATAAAGCCGAAAAACAAGCAGATGGAAGCTGGGGAAAGGCCGTAAATCTCGGGCCTAATATCAACTCAAAATATAATGAAGATGCACCTTTTATACATCCCAATCAGCAAATACTGTTTTTTACATCAAATAATCCCGAAAAATCAATCGGTGGAAACGATATATTAAAAGCTGATTTGCAACCTAATGGCTGGGGACCAAGTGTCAATATGGGCTATCCTATCAATACTACATCAAATGATAATTACTTTACACTCATTGCCGATGGATCCAGGGGATATTTCTCCTCAGATCGCAAAGGGAGCATGGGAGGACAAGATATTTATAAACTTGAAATGCCCGAGGATTATGAGACCATTCCTTTGACAATGATTAAGGGAAGAATTCTGGACGCCGAAACTCACAAACCCCTGAAAACAAAGATTTATATGATCGACAATAAGACCAAGGAAAAAATCGATTATGTGTACAATCCAAATCCGGAAACAGGAGATTACCTGGTCATACTGCCCCCGAACAAAAACTATGATATGATTATAGAATCAGATGGTTTTCTTCCCTATACCTTGAATATTGATGTTCCTAATCAGACGTTTTTTTATCAATTATATCAGAAAATTTTTCTGAAAACTATTAGACAATTCGATGTAGTAGTCGGACAGGAAGTCGAAGTAAAAAATGCATTCTACAATACTCAGAAAGAACAGGTAAAAGAAAACCGGAAGGACTTTGAAGCCCAGTTAATAAGATCTGATTCCATCGATGCCTATGAACTTATGAGTAGCCTTATTGAGGCAGGAGACCAGCAAGGTATTGATTATTTGGTAGAATTGTTGGCAAGGTTAGACCCACTTGATGCCGTTGAATTCGATGAAGGTAAAAATGACAAATTACAGGCCGCCAAAAGAATCTACTATTTCGATGAAAGTGATGAAAGTAAATTTGAGCAAAAAGTAGTCGACGGACAAACAATCTTTTCATTGCCAACTATGTTTGTTACCAAAGAAGCTCGTGAACAGAAGATAAAAGCCAAAGAAATAATAGCAGCAGAATATGATAAAAAACTTCTCAACAAGACCGTGAAAATCTACTTTGATGCCGGAAAAAGCGAACTTGATAAAAAATACCTTTCAGAATTGAATGTATTACTTGAAGCACTTAGAAATAATCAGGGTTTGGGTATTGAAATTTCAGGTTTTGCTTCGCAGGAAGGAGATGCAGATTTCAATAAAAAACTCTCGAATGAAAGGGCTATTGCTGTACTCAATTACATCAATACCCGTGGCGTAGTGCGTAGAAGAATCATTGCTAAAGGATATGGCGCCACAAAAGATGAAAGTGCATCCAAGGAAGAGGGAAGAAGAGTTGAAGCCAAAATTGTAGAACTCAATCTCAGTTTGAGATAAATCAATCTAACAACCAATTACTACTATGCAAAAAGAGGCTGTCATTTCTTGACAGCCTCTTACCATTTTAATAGTTAAATCCAGAAATTCATTGGTAAAACTTTAGTCCCCAATTATTGCATAGTTCACTTTTCAGGGCGCTACATTCAAGGTAATATTTCTCCTGGCTGCAAAACCACTATCCGTAATCAACTCCAATTGAAGAACAACTGCTGTTCCTGCACTGCCATATGTGAAAGAACGATTATTGGCCGGCAATGTAGAGGCCCATTCATTTCTTACTGAAAGCTCTAGAAAAATGGCATTTAAATAGCCAAAATTAGCTCTTGAAAAAACTGCCTGAGTCATTCTTCTAAAATCGTTTTTCAGAAAGACAGGATTTTCCTGGGTATTGGCAATATTAAACAGACCGGGAATAGCAAAGTTTAAACCATCTAAAAAGTAATTGTTTGAGGAAGAAGAAAACATATTGTGGCCGACCAGCAGACTGGCGGTAAAATCATCGCTGAAGTCTTTTTTGGCGGTGACAATAAAATCTGAATTTAAAATACGGTATGTAATTGAATTTTCATTTATTCGCCCACCCAAGGCACCACTGGCGGCAATGGCAGCAGCACCGGATGATGAAGGCGCCCATCGCTGGGTTCGTTCTTCATTGGTAAAATCAAATCCCAGACGATGGGTTACCGAAAGCCATGACGAAGGGCTATACTCCGTCTGCAAAGATCCCAGATACCTGTTCACATCATCTTCAAAAGGATTATTATTGACTGTCCAGAAAGGGTTATCAGGACTAAAAGGCCTGCTCCCATCCACAGCACCCCTGAAGTTCCGCTGCTGCCCATTTGGATACACAAAACCCGCCGAGTTATCAAAAGAAGGTGGCGTGCGGTATAAATCCTGAATGGCATCAGAGAAGTTATCTCCCCTACCGAATTTTGTACTCGTACTATTGGCATAAATAATAGATCCGCCGATTTTAAACTTTTCACTCAGACGGGTATATGCCGAAAGCTTTACTGAGGTACGGTTGAATGTATTATTGGGAATAATCCCCTGCTGGAACATATTACCTACCGAGAGATAAAAATTGGCATTATCAGTACTGGAAGAAATGGCAACATGTGAATCAGTGGTAAATCCATTCTGAAAAAACAATCTTTGAATATCATATACTGGCACTCTGGGACCTGCGTTAGGATGGTTCTTATCAACAATGGTGCCCCTGGGATCTTTAGGGCTGGGCGTGTTTATATCATAACGCAAGGTAGATATGGGTGCCCCATAATGATTGAAAGTGATACCTACGTTGAATATCCCATTGTCTCCCTGACTATATTTCAGCTGCTGTGGAAAATAATTCATGATGCGGTCGGTTGAAAAATTCGAGGACACATCTACTGAAAACCCTTTTTGCCTGGCGCCTTTTTTGGCAGTTATCAGTACCACACCTGTTGCACCCTGAAATCCATACAAAGATGTTGCAGATGGCCCTTTAAGCACCGTTATGTTTTCGATATCGATTGGGTTGATATCGATGGCTCGGTTGGCATAATCTACCCCTCCGGAAGTACTAATCGTCGCATTAAAGGAATTATTAATGGGAACACCATCAACAACGAAAAGCGGCTGATTCTGACCAGAAATGGATTGAATCCCCCGTATTACAATACTCGAAGCAGCACCGGCAGACCCACCCTGCCGGGTCACCTATACACCAGCTACCTTGGCATTAAGAGCATCAACCACATTTTGCTCTCGTGATGCCATAATTTCTGAAGCATCAACTTCCTGTGCCGCAAATGCAATTTGTTTTTTCTCCTGAGTAAGCCCAAAAGCCGTTACCACTATCTCTGATAATTCCTTTTGCACAAAACATTAATAAGAATGTGCTATGTAATGATTTTAGCATAGCATAATCAACTAAAGATTGAAATGAATAAATAATTTCTAAGAATTGTCAATAATATAATAAATGTTATAATTTAATGTAACAACACATCTATATTATTAATAGTAGTTCTATTGAATTTTTACTACAAATATATAGCTATTCCTCAAGCGCTTTTGAGACAAAGAATAAACAATAATATGTGTTTTAGGCATGAAATAATTTAATTTATCTTCATAAATATATAATATTTTCAATATATATCTATTAAAAATAGGATATTTTCATTTATTAATTCAATATATTATTAAATATCTCAATATTTTATACTAATTTCAATGCCTGTAGAGTGATAAAATTTTGAATTATTTATAAATAGGTTTATCAACAAAAAACTCACAATCAGCGATAAAATAATTATTATCTATTCTATTTTTAATTGCACTTTTTTCATGCGGTGAGATTATTTTTAATTTCCAGAAATCTTTTATGTATTTTTACCAATTATACCTTTTCCATTGTCAGGAAGTTAATTATCAAATGTCTAATCATTCTTTAACGCTATGAAAATTATTAATTTACCACTTTACCTTCTGATGTTTTTCTTTTTTTATGCCTGTGCTGAGAAACCCGAAGTACCAGATTTGAGTGAACATTACTTTAAAAAACCTGCTAACCTTAGTAATAGGATGCAAACCGAAAAGCAATCCTTTATGGTTGATACTCTTGTAACCGGATTAAAAAACCCTTGGTCACTTGCATTTATGCCCAATGGCGATATGTTAATTGCTGAAAGGGACGGGGAAATACGCATTGTTCGCAATGGAATGATGCTTGAATCTACCATAAAGGGTCTGCCGGAAATTTATGTAAAAGGACAGGGAGGTCTGTTGGAACTGCAATTGCATCCCAAATATGTAGAAAATGGATGGATCTATCTGGCTTATTCTGCTCCCATGGAAGACGGAGGCAATACTGCCATTATGCGCGCACGGCTGGATGGCTTTCAATTGGTAGATCAGGAAGTATTATTTCAGGCTACACCTTATCCGGATGGCAGGGTGCACTTTGGTTGCAGGATTCGATTTGATGATGATGGATATATGTTTTTCAGCGTTGGGGAAAGAGGTCGTATGCAAAATGCACAGGATCTTGCCAACCATAGTGGTAAAGTTCACCGTCTCTATGACGACGGCAGGGTTCCTGAAGATAATCCTTTTGTAAACAACCCCGATGCTATGCCATCCATTTACACATATGGAAACAGAAATCCGCAGGGAATGGATATACACCCCGTAACCCGTGAAATTTGGACCCATGAGCATGGCCCCAAAGGCGGTGATGAAATCAACATCATTAGGCCTGGTTTAAACTATGGATGGCCTGAAATCACTTATGGCATAAATTACAATGGTGAAATCATATCGGAATACACTGAAAAAGAAGGCATGGAGCAGCCTTTACACTATTGGGATCCTTCCATCGCTCCCTGTGGAATGGCTTTTGTAACCAGTGACAAGTATCCCAATTGGAAAAACAATCTGTTGGTTGGTTCATTGAGCTTTCAATATGTCGCCCGGTGTGAAATCGATGAAGTAAATGAAAAAGTGCTTCATGAAGAAAAATTACTGGAAGGTATAGGTCGGGTTCGCGCGGTTCAGCAGGGGCCGGATGGCTATATATATGTTGCTACAGAATCTCCAGGTCTTGTAGTAAGGCTATACCCCGTCGAATAAATACAACATAACCTGATTAAAGAACTCAATGGCTGTATCTTACGAAAAGATACAGCCTTTTTTATTCCAGCGGAAAAAAATTCCCTGGTTGGTCATAATAAATTTCTTTAATAGTTACTTCCAATTCAAACATATCATCAAGCTCTTCTCCCAGATCTTTCATGTCTTCGTCCTCTTCATAATAGTTCCATATAACATTCACATCGTTGCCTTCATTCTTTATTTCCTGCAAAATTTCAAAAATATCAAGAACAATCTTGGAAGAAGCTGTATTGAGATATTCCAGCTCAAAGACAAATTCAGTTTTAGTAAGAGGTTGTTTCGCATAAGACTTCAGCCATACCAACACATCATCAAAAAAAGCCTGAACGTCTTCCATATATGACTTTCCTGATATAATGAAAATGCCTTTTTCAGCATTTAGGACCACTTCAGGAGATTCCTCCGTTGCTTTAATATGTATAGGTTCCATGCTAATAAATCTTCTATCTAATATGTACGGTAAAATTAGAAAAATAGATAGATTTGCTAAACTCTTTGTATTTATAAGTAAATGATGCAGCGATATTCTTTTCTAATAGCAATTATCATTCTACTAACTTTCGGCTGCCGGGAACAACATACCTCCTCAGAAAAAGAACTTGCCGATTCTTTGTATGTTAAAATTCATTATCAAAAAAAAGAAGTATCTATAGCTATGCGGGATGGCATAAAATTACATACCAGTATTTTTACGCCAAAAGACAAAACTGAAAACTACCCTATAATGCTTATGCGTACCTGTTATGGCGTTAAGCCGTATGGCGAAGATCAAATGCCCAAATCTCTTGGGCCCTCTGGCTATTTTTTGAAAGATAAATTTATCTTTGTATACCAGGACGTAAGAGGCCGTTGGATGTCGGAAGGCGCATTTGATAATATGAGGCCTCATGTGCCTGACAAAAATAATCCCCGGCAAATCGACGAAAGTTCTGATACTTTTGACACCATTGAATGGCTGTTAGCAAATGTTGAAAATCACAATGGCAAGGTAGGCCAATGGGGAATCTCTTATCCCGGCTTTTACACCATTGCTGCTGCCATAGATGCACACCCTGCACTTGTCGCAAGTTCACCGCAAGCACCTATTGCTGACTTTTATTTTGATGACTTTCACCATCACGGCGCCTACTTGCAAAGCTATTGGATGATTACCCCACTTTTTGGTACCCAAAAAAATGAACCCGTCAATGAACCCTGGTATGAATTTGTAAAGCCTGGAACTCCGGATGGATACCAATTTCACATGAATCTTGGGCCTCTCAAAAATTCCCAAAAATACTACAAAGATAATTTTTTCTGGCAGCAGATTATCGGGCATCCCAATTATGACGAATTCTGGCAGGAAAGGTCTGTGTTGCCCCACCTCAACAATATTCAACATGCAATACTTACCGTAGGTGGTTGGTTTGATGCAGAAGACCTTTTCGGGCCTTTAAATATTTATAAATCCATAGAGAACCAACAACGAAATCATTTTAATCAAATTGTAATGGGTCCCTGGGGGCATGGTGACTGGGCCCGTAAAAGCATTCCTCAATACGTTGGAAACATTTATTACGGTGATAGTATAGCAGATTTTTACCAAAAGGAAATTGAATTTCCTTTTTTCAGCCATTTTTTAAAGGAAAAACCTTTGCCAGAGCTCCCTGAAGCGTATATGTTTGATACCGGTCTGAAAAAATGGTTCAGGTTTAATGAATGGCCACCTGAGGAGGCTGAGGTAATTACTCTATATCCAGATCGTCATGAAAAACTTAGTTTCAAAGAGCCAAAAAACGCCGATGTAAATACCTTCAGCTATGTAAGTGATCCTCTGAAACCAGTACCTTCCACAGAAGATATCAAAAAAATTTCCCTTCATCGCAAATTTATGACCAGTGACCAGCGACACGCCTACAAACGTCCTGATGTGCTCAGCTTTCAGACAGAGCCATTGAGTATGTCAAAAACCGTAGCTGGAGAAATCGTGGCGTATTTAGATGTTTCAACCACCGCCGGCGATGCAGATTGGATCGTGAAGATTATTGATGTATACCCTCCCGATCACCCTTCATTCCCTGATACGCCTTCACACATCACTATGGGTGAATATCAGCAACTGGTACGCAGCGAAGTAATCAGGGGCCGGTTCAGAAACAGTTACCGAAAACCAGAACCATTTGTGGCAGGTCAAAAAACACGTATTGTTTTGCCAATCCAGGATGTATTACACACTTTTAAGGAAGGCCACAAAATTATGATACAAATTCAAAGTACCTGGTTTCCTTATATCGACAGAAACCCTCAACAATACGTTGAAAATATTTTTGATGCCAGCGAGGAAGATTTTATCAAGGCTACCCATACTATTTATGGATCATCTTTCATTCAAATGGGTGGTAAAAGCGGCATAAGTGGGCTGGATATTATTTCCAAATAATCAAAGGTCACCCAGTTGCGGCCTGATGAGCATTTCCTCTATTACGGAGTGATCAGAAAGTTTGTATGCAGCCCATGTGGCCTCAGCTACGTCTTCTGCTTTCATAAATCGTTCAGCAGGAATGTCTGCACCTTCCCAACTTGCCGTTAATGTGGCGCCCGGCAAAATGGCTGTAACCCTTATTTGATGAGGTTTAAGTTCTTCCCTTAAGACTTTACTCATACCCAAAAGGGCAAATTTAGATATGCAATAAGACCCGCCGTTTACATAGGGTATGATGCTGGCAGTAGAACACATATTAAAAATATGGCCGGCCTTGCGATCGATCATATCCGGTAAAATGGCACGTGTTAAATGATAAGCACTGTACAGGTTGGTTTGAATCATAAATTCAAGGTTCCCTTCTTTTTCATCCATAACGGCACCCGGCACAAATAAACCAGCATTGTTAACTAAAACATCTACAGGGCGGGTTAAGGCATGAATGGCTTCTGCACATTGTGATATCTGATCTCTGACAGACAAGTCGGCCTGATGAAAATGCAGGGAGACCCCCTGAAACTTTGCCTCAATTTCGGTTTTTAGCACTTCCAGGTCATTTTGATTCCTCGAAGTGGTAAAAACATCAAATCCTTCTGCTGCAAATTTATCTATTATGGCTTTGCCTATCCCTTTGGTGCCCCCTGTAACAACAATAAGTTTATTCATAAAACGATTTTTCTCAATATATACAGATTAACACCTCCGTGGCTCATTAAGTTTATTATTTCAGGTGGTATACACTGAATTAAACATAACGTAATCAGTTGTGAGATCAGCCCCCCAGCCTGTTGCCATAGCCTCGCCTTCATTTAAGTGCAATTGCATTAAAATATGCGAATCGCGTAAAAGTCTTTTTAGATAATTTCTGTCGATTTCCGAAGGTTTCCCTTTTTCAAGTACCTGCACCTGGTTTTTTTCATTCCCCAAAAACAGATCTGCTTTTTCATAATCAAATCCTATGGCCGCATTTCCCGCAGCGCACACAATTCTACCCCAGTTTGGGTCTCTGCCAAACATAGCAGCTTTTACAAGGGATGAATCAGATATACTGCGTACAAGCTTCCTGGCTCGTTCTTCACTTTGTGCGCCCAGCACCTGATATTCTATAAATTTAGATGCACCCTCGCCATCAGAAACGATCAATTTGGCCAAATGTATGAGCATTTCTTCGAGTTTATCGTAGAAAATCGGGTAGTCGGGATGATTTTCACTATCTATGACCGGATTTCCCGCAAGTCCATTCGACAGTACAGCTACCATATCATTGGTAGACGTATCTCCATCCACGGTAATCATATTAAAAGAACGGTCAACCGCTTTGCTCACTGCCTTTTGTAATGTTTTTGCATCAATATGTGCATCAGAAACCACAAAAGCCAGCATGGTTGCCATATTGGGATGAATCATACCAGACCCTTTGGCGATTCCTCCCATATTTACTTTTTCACCTCCGAGTTCGAATTCAAGAAATCCTTCCTTTGCAAATGTATCGGTGGTGAGAATCGCATTGGCCGCAAAAGAACCTGCCCTTGAATCTGAAGTGAGTTTGGGCACCATTTCTAAAATCCCGTCAGTTACCAATTGTGTGGGAAAAGGCTCTCCGATCAGGCCTGTAGAAGCCACCAGAATTAGTTCAGGCTCGATTTCCAAAGCTCCGGCTGCTGTATCGGCCATTGCTCTGGCACCCTGGTAGCCCTGTGCGCCTGTACATGCATTGGCATTTCCCGAATTGATTACAATGGCCTGTATTTTACCATCTTTTATATGTTCCCTGGAAATTTTTAAAGGCTCAGCAATCACATCATTCTGTGTAAAAGTTGCCGCAGCTGCTGCTGGTACTTCAGAATAAATCATTGCCAGGTCACGGCGCATCGATTTTACTCCCGAATGCAATCCCCAGCATTTAATCCCTTTAACACCGGTAATATTTTTAATCAACATAATTTATGGTTTAAGTGGTAATTGTTTCAATCCTGTACCTTCATCGAAATTCAGCATCAGATTCATATTTTGCACTGCCTGGCCCGAGGCTCCCTTTACAAGATTATCAATCACCGAAATCAAAATACCATTGCCTGTTCGCCGATCAATGGTTGCATAAATATGGCAGAAGTTAGAACCTCGAACATTTTTTATAGATGGTGGCACTGATACAATGTGCACAAATTCAGAAGCATCATAGGCTATATGCAGGGCATTTACCAAATCTGATTCTTCAACACCTTTTCTGGGCCTGAAGTAAATGGTTGATAATATGCCCCGATCAACCGGTAGCAGGTGGGGCGTGAATTGAACTTTAACAGATTGTTCAGAAAACCGACCAATTTGTTCTTCTATCTCTATGGTATGACGGTGAAAACAAAGACCATAAGCTTTAAAGTTATCGTGCACATTGGCAAAATGGGTTGTATCACCGGGTTTCACACCTGCTCCGGAAACCCCAGATTTAGCATCAATTAAAAGCATACCCTGATCTATCAGTTCTGCACCCAAAAGAGGCGCCAGGGCCAGAATTGCACTTGTTGGATAGCATCCCGGATTGGCAACCAAAGTGGCATTGGCAATAGCTTCGCGATACAATTCAGGCAAGCCAAAGACGGCATCTGGAATGGCCTGAGGGAAAATATGATCCTTTTTATACCATTGACGGTATAATTCAGGGCTTCCCAGCCTGAAATCACCTGAAAGGTCAATGATTTTTAAATTTCTATTTTTTCCCTTTAGCACTTTAACGTATTCCATTGAAACACCATGAGGAAGTGCAAGAAATATCAAATCTGTATTATTAATGTCTAAATCATCCAATTTAATCAGCCTGTGGTCAACAATTCCCAGAAATTGCGGGTGTATCTCACTAAATTTTTTTCCGGCATGACTCTCAGATGTAATTGCTATTAACTCTATACCAGGGTGCTGATGTAAAATTCTAACCAATTCAGAGCCGGTATATCCTGTGGCACCGGCTATGGCCACTTTTTTTCTGCTATGCATAATGTAATTTGGGTTTTCACCTGGTTATTATGGTACAAGGGTGCCGTTCTGGACTAAGCAGATAATTTTGAAAATCTAAAGGTTTAATGCCATTGAGTATCAAAGCGCGTTTTGCACCCATATTCAGGGCTGTCTGACAAGAATCTATCTTGGGAATCATTCCACCCTTTATTACGCTGCCTTTTAACCCGGCAATTTGATCACATGTTATATGAGGTATAATTGAATCCGGGTCATCCATTGATTGCATTAATCCATCTACATCGGTAAGTACAATATAGGCATCTACTTTGAGGCTGCCAGCCAATTGACCTGCAAAAGCATCTGCGTTAACATTGTAATTGTTTCCATCGGCACCCATAGCCAGGGAAGCGACAACAGGCAAATAATCGTTCTGTAAAAGTAAATTAATATAGCTCGTGTCTAAACTGACTATATCCCCGACCAGTCCAAGGTCAAAAGAATTGTTCCCCTCAAAGAATTCCCTTTTCTTTACGCCTACCCAGTTTCCGTCTTTCCCAGACAGTCCTACCGCTTTCATTCCCAAAGCATTGGATAACCGCACCAGCTCACCGTTGACTTCTCCTTTGAGTGCCATTTCTATATACCTGATACTCTCCACTGTGGTCTTTCTGTGACCACCAATGAATTCGGAAGATATCTTTGCCAAATCAAGCAATCTGGCAATAAAAGGACCTCCACCATGTACCATCACAATCGAATGACCAGCCTTTTTAAGAAGGGAAACCTCATGCATAATGTGTTGGGTCATTTCGGGCTGGGTCATGGCATTGCCACCATATTTTATTAGTATGGTTTGGTGATTGCTTGATTCTATTGAGGGCATATGTTGAAAAATGAAATTATCTTTGGTACAAAAATAATGTTTTTTATTTGCCCTTCCAAACCCGCTCCTTACAAACCCTGTTTGCAATTTTTACAAATACACGTTTTTACATATTGATTTACAGCTAATTAAATTCTTTCTTAACCCAAACTTATGACATTAAAAAATGTGTAAAAAAATTAAAGGACACTTCATATAAAATTAATACTGTTATTATATTATTTTTTTTGCACACTTATTGCAGATTGAATAAGACATAAAACAGATGACGTCTCATCATATTAAACTATTTCTATAAAAAGTCTGAAGTCTGAAAAATATTCGAAGTGTATTATTTGCAATATGGGTGTCATTTTATAGCTTTGCAAGCCCAATGTACAGTAGGCCCGGATGGCGGAACTGGTAGACGCGTTGGTCTCAAAAACCAATGGCCGCAAGGCCGTGCCGGTTCGATTCCGGCTCCGGGTACTTTTTTCATTTCTCATAATTTTAGTTGTATATCAATCTACGGCCATTCTCAGAATAATACAATCAACGATTACTTTTCCGCCAAGGCATAATATTTAAATCTCATATGAATGTTTTTCAGTTTCACTAAAGAGATAAAAATCTAATTCACCTTAATTTCATTAGAAAGTCTGTGGCTCAAAGGCCGGAATGTGAAAAAAATGCTAAAGCAGAAAGCTATTCAAAATCATCTTCAAGTCTTTCTACTGTTTGGTTGGAAGCCCTCAGGAGATGTCTTCTGCCTTGCCTGTCTCTGAGTCTAACGACTGTAGTCAGCAAATCACCTGGCCCCCATTTCGGTCCATTTCTGGCAACCTCAAATAACTGAAAGCTTAGTTGTTCCTCAACCGGAGGCGCTTCTCCCGTCAAATAAGTATCCCAAACCTGTTCACCAAGGACTATCCATGCAGCATCTGCAGAAAACCCTCCAGGCAGAGCAGTAGAATCGATAGAATATATCCAGAAAATAGCATTGAGGAATCCACCATCTTCAGGGGACTCTGTAGACGTTCTAAAATCCCTCCACATTTGAGTTCTCATCGTAATCCTTTGTGACCCGATTTGCAATGTATCAGGTGCTGCAAGCAACTCTATTAAATCCATTTCTCCTGGCCGAAGATCCAGATCTTTCAGACATGCCGAAAAGAGAAACAGTATAGAAAAGAATATTGTAGCCGGCAAAATATGCCGGTTGATTTTTCCTTGTATTATTCGCATCATAATTATTTTGATAACCTTAACTCTTTAACACCTTTCAAAGCCCGATATTGTACTTGCCTTACAAAATTCATAATACCGCAACATGATATATACTTAAAAATCATCTATGTTGACTAATTGAAGCCTGTGTCGTCAATATTTTTTTTCAGCAAACAGTAAAAGAGTTTAACCATACTAATAAAACCCAGGTTTTTTCTGATTGAAAATGTGCTATTTTCAATCACTTGTAAAATACAACAAGCGATTCTTTACAGAATCGCTTGTGTGTCAAACTTTCAATATTATTGACAAATTTCCTACTCTGCTCCTGCAAAAGAAGCCGTTAGATACTCTCTGTTAAGTCTGGCGATATTGGTAAGGTCTATACCTTTAGGACATTCTGCTGCACAGGCTCCTGTATTTGAACAGGCACCAAAACCTTCCTGATCCATTTGGTCGACCATGGCCAAAGCGCGGCGCTTTCTTTCTGCATTTCCCTGTGGGAGCAAAGCCAATTGTGATACTTTGGCAGATACAAACAACATAGCAGATGCGTTTTTGCAAGCTGCAACGCATGCACCACAACCAATACAAGCAGCGGCATCCATAGCCAGGTCTGCATTTTGCTTGGGAATAGGGATTTCATTGGCATCAGGTAATGGCCCGGTATTTACGGATATAAATCCCCCTGCCTGAATGATGCGATCAAAAGCGCTTCTGTCAACAACGAGGTCCTTTATTACCGGAAATGCCTTGGCCCTCCATGGCTCGATAACTATTGTTTCACCATCTTTAAACGACCGCATATGCAACTGACAGGCTGTGATTTCCTCTTCAGGCCCGTGTGGGCGGCCGTTTACAAACAGACTACACATACCACAAATACCTTCCCTGCAATCGTGGTCGAAGTGTACAGGGTCTTCACCTTTAGCTTCCAGTTCATTGTTCAGGATGTCCAGCATCTCAAGAAATGAACTGCCTGGTGAGATATTCTCTATTGTATAGGTTTTAAATGCCCCTTTGCTTGACGAATTATTCTGACGCCAGATTTTAAGGGTATATGTTCTTCCTTTTTCCATTATTTATAGCTTCTTTGAGTCAGTTTTACATTTTCAAAAACAAGTTCTTCTTTGTGAAGTTCTGCGGGTTTATTTTCACCTTTATATTCCCAGGCGGCTACAAAAGCAAAGTTTTCGTCATCGCGTTTAGCTTCACCTTCTTCGGTTTGATGTTCCTCACGAAAATGCCCACCACAGGACTCCTCTCTCATTAAGGCATCATCAACCATTAGCTCACCGAGTTCCATGAAGTCAGCAACCCTAAGGGCTTTTTCAAGTGTCATGTTCATTTCTTCGTTAGTACCGAGAAGTTTCACATTTTGCCAGTATTCCTGGCGAAGTTTTTGAATTTCTGCTTTTGCAAATTTCAGACCTTCTGCATTTCTGGCCATACCACAATAGTCCCACATAAGTTTACCCAGTTCTTTGTGGTACTGATCAACGGTTTTGGTACCTTTTACATTTAATAAGGTATCAATGCGTTTTTTTACCTCAGCTTCAGCTTCCTTAAATGCATTATGGCTGGTATCCACTTTAGCCTGCCCTATTCCCGCCAAATAATCACCGATTGTGTATGGAATCACAAAATATCCATCTGCCAATCCCTGCATAAGCGCACTGGCTCCCAGTCGGTTGGCGCCATGATCTGAAAAATTACATTCACCGGCGGCATACAGACCAGGAATCGTAGTCATCAGATTATAATCTACCCAAAGACCTCCCATGGTATAATGTACAGCCGGATAGATCATCATCGGTACCTTGTATGGATCATCGTCAGTGATTTTTTCATACATTTGGAAAAGGTTACCGTATTTAGCTTTGATGGTATTAACACCGTCTCGCTTTATGGCGTCTCTGAAGTCGAGGTAAACGGCAAGGCCCGTTTCGCCTACACCACGACCTTCGTCACATACGTATTTTGCATTTCTTGAAGCAACATCTCTCGGTACCAGGTTTCCAAAAGACGGATATATTCTTTCGAGATAATAATCTCTGTCTTCTTCAGGCAGATCATTAGCTTTTAATACGCCCTTTCTGACTTTTTCAGCTAATTCAGTAGTTCTGGGTACCCATACACGTCCATCATTTCTCAACGATTCCGACATAAGTGTAAGTTTAGATTGCTGATCACCATGAACTGGTATGCAAGTAGGGTGTATCTGTGTAAAACATGGATTGCTAAAAAGAGCGCCTTTTCGGTGAGCTCTCCATGCCGCTGAGGCATTACAACCCATAGCATTAGTTGAAAGGAAGAAAACGTTGCCATATCCACCCGTTGCAAGTACTACAGCGTGGGCACTGTGGCTTTCGATGGCACCTGTTACCATATTACGGGTAATGATACCTCTGGCTTTTCCATCTACCAATACCACATCAAGCATTTCTGTACGAGGATACATTTTAACTTTTCCTGCAGCAATCATTCTACTCAAAGCAGAATATGCACCTAAAAGTAGCTGTTGTCCTGTCTGACCACGGGCATAAAAGGTTCTGGAAACCTGCGCGCCACCAAATGAGCGATTTGAAAGTAATCCTCCGTATTCCCTGGCAAATGGTACACCCTGGGCAACACATTGGTCAATGATATTGTTGCTCACTTCTGCCAACCTGTAAACATTGGCCTCGCGCGCACGGTAATCACCGCCCTTTACGGTATCGTAAAAAAGTCTGTAAACACTATCACCGTCGTTCATATAGTTTTTAGCGGCGTTTATACCCCCTTGTGCGGCAATACTATGGGCTCTCCGGGGACTATCCTGGTAGCAGAACGCTTTTACATTATAGCCCAACTCACCAAGGGAAGCTGCAGCAGAAGCTCCTGCCAAACCGGTGCCAACCACTATGATATCGTATTTTCTTTTATTGGCCGGATTCACCAGCTTTAGATTGAATTTATGTTTTGACCACTTCTCAGCAATGGAACCGGAAGGTATTTTAGCATCTATTTTCATATTGTATTGAATTTTAATTTTTTACCGGAAATATGCTTACAACATTGTAATAATAAACTGTTTATAAAATATGTTTTGCGATTACTGTAAGAATTATCCGGCAATTGCAATTTAACCTTTAAAATAAAAAATGATCGGCATCGATGCGAATAAAGCAGGTACAATAACCGAGAAAGCCAGGCCAAGTTTTTCAATAAATGGTGTATATTTTTTGTGATTTATACCCAGGGTTTGAAAAGCACTTTGAAAACCATGGGCCAGGTGAAACGCAAGACCTGCCATGGCCAATATATATAGAATCACCAGCCACTCCTGTTTGAAAGCTTCGGCAACCATCTTATACAGGTCTTTATATACCATGTCTTGTTTCAAAAGATCTTTGGAAAAGCTCTCGACTGCAAAATTTTGGGCAATCGCTATATCCCCGCTCATTGTTTTCTCATATTTTACCATAGGCGTTTCTCCAAATTTCATGTGATACCAGAAGTTTGAAAGATGAATTACAATAAATATCAGCACTATTGTCCCTAAAACTCCCATATTTCTCGAAGTCCATGGACTATTGCTGGAAGATTTGGTTACCATATAGTTCTCACCACCTCTGGCCTTTCGGTTGAAAAGGGTAAGTGCCGCTGAGATGACCACATGTGCAATGATGGTGAGATATAGCACATAGGAAGCCAATACTATCAAGGTGTTGGTAGTCATGAATTTCGCATAAGCATTAAATGCATAACCACCGTCATCTTTGAATAATTGAAGGTTTCCAATGAGATGAACCACCAAAAAAATAATGAGAAAGATGCCTGTCAATGACACTAGCAACTTTCTGCCGATGGTACTAGAAAGTGTTTTTTTAACCCAACTCATAAATTTTTATGTTTAATAAATCTATTTTTAAAATGTGTGCAAATTTAATTTCAGAAAGCTTTCCAACCAAAGCTATTGTTTGTGGTTCTCTAATTTACAAAGGTTCTAAATTGTCCGTTAAAAAGACACAAGATCAAATAAATTAGACGTTTGGGTAACCGCTTGTAATTTTTTTTTGTTTGATTTATAATAATATTGCCTTTGAATTGATTGAATAGTAAAGAGGCTTATCTGCTATGGATGTAAAAATAGTACTAAAATGGCTGTTAATCACAATTTTAGCAGTTTTAATCATACCCGACCAGGTTAAGGCAACGCACATCAGGGCCGGGGAAATTACAGCAGAAGTTATATCCTGCCAGACATTTACCTACCGGATTACCATTTATGGCTATACCTTTACAGGCTCTCCGGTACTTTTTGGTGGTGGGGAACTGACCATGGGAGATGGCTCAGAGCCCAAAACTTTCAGCACGGGTGATTATGATTTTTTTCAGGATTTAGGCGACCAGATCGCTGTAAATGTGTTTATTGTTGAACACACTTTTCCGGGTCCCGGCGTATACACCATTCGATTCAGGGAATTTAACCGGAATGGCGGTATTGTTAATATGGATAACTCTATAAATACGCCATTTTATGTTGAAACAATTCTCACCATAGACCCTTTCCTGGGCTGCAACAGCACGCCAATTCTATTAAATCCTCCAATCGACAGGGGTTGTGTTGGGGTTGCTTTCTTTCACAATCCCGGAGCATTTGACGCAGATGGCGACAGCCTTGCCTACAAGTTAACTGTAAGTAAACAGAACCGCGACGTACCTGTGGTAAACTATCGTTTTCCCAATGTTTATGACATAGCAGCATATGGAACCCTTAGAGAAAATGGAAGCGGGCCTGCCATCTACAGCATCGATCCTATAACCGGAGACCTTATTTGGGATGCCCCCGGGGGTGAGGGTGAATATAATCTTGCCTTTATCATTGAAGAGTGGCGAAAAGTTGAAGGTGAATGGTTTTTGCTGGGATACGTAACCCGGGACATGCAGGTAATTGTAGTGGATTGTGACAACCAAAGGCCAGAACTTACCATACCCCCTGATACCTGCGTAACCGCAGGCTCATTACTGGAACAAATTATTACTGCCAGTGATCCCGATGGTCATGATGTTATCATTGAGCCTTTTGGAGGGGTTTTTGAAATCCCCATCAGTCCGGCTACCTTCAGACCTCGTCCGGCGGTGGTACAACCATCACCTGCCCGACTTGATTTTATATGGCAAACGGTCTGCCAGCATGTTAATGTGACACCTTACAGGGTGAATTTTAAAGCCACTGACGATCCACCGAGAGGATCCGGGCCAAGACTTGCCGATTATGCAACCTGGCAAATCAGGGTTGTAGGCCCCCCACCTGAAAATCTTATAGCTGAACAAGCCCCAAACACAAGTATACAATTAAACTGGGACAGATACAGTTGCCAAAATGCAACAAGAATGCAAATTTGGAGAAGAGTCGACAGCTTTCAATATGTGCCTGCAAATTGTGAATTGGGCATACCTGCCAACGGAGGATATGAACTCATTGACGTTGTTCCTATCGGGCAAAGTGCCTATCTAGATGACAACTTTGGTCAGGGACTCGACTTTGGTGCTAAATATTGTTATCGCCTCGTTGCGGTGTTTGAAAATCCGAATGGCGGTGAAAGTTACGTCTCACAGGAGGTCTGTGTCGATATTGAAGACGAAGAAGGACGTTTTGGAGGTTTAATGACCAATGTAAGTGTTACCGTTACCGGTGAAAGCAATGGACAGGTTTTTGTTCGCTGGACTTCCCCTTTTGAGATTGATGAAAGCGTTTTTCCACCTCCTTACACCTATGAGCTGTATCGCGCAAATGGATTCAGTGGTGGAAATCCCCAATTAATTAGCGGTGGAAGAATTTCAGATACTACTTTCACAGATACAGGCCTGAACACCCGCAACGAAGTATTTAACTATCGTGTTATTGCCTACGATGGGAATCTGGAACCACTTCATACTACCTTATCTGCCTCTACTGTAAGACTGGAACTGTCACCTATTACCGGAGCAATGGGTCTTGACTGGCGCGCTGTGGTGCCCTGGTCTAATATTTCTCAGAGATTCCCCATACATTATATTTACAGGAATCAGGTACCAGGCTTTCCGGCTGCCCAGCTGGTGCTAATCGACAGTGTTAATGTCACCTCTGCCGGATTGACTTACGTTGACAACGGACAGGCAACCGGACAGGAAAGATTAAATGATGAAATCGAATATTGTTATTACGTAACTACCAGTGGAACTTATGGCAATCCATTGGTATTGGAGCCACTGCTTAACGACTCTCAACTTGCCTGTGCCCAGCCTAAAGACAGCATTCCTCCTTGTGCTCCACGACAATTAACTTTGTTGCCAGATTGTGAGAGCGTTCTTCTTACTGAAAATTGTGACTTTAATGATTTTTATAATGAACTGTTCTGGGAGGCTGATTTCAGTGGTGATTGTGACCTTGATGTGCGTAGTTATAACATCTATTTTTCACCAACAGGAGATGAAGATGATTTTAACCTGATCGCCAATGTTACTGATACATATTTCCTGCATGAAAATATTCCTTCATTTGCCGGATGTTACCGGGTGACTGCCATCGACAGATCGGGCAATGAAAGCTCTTTCTCTGATGTTTTATGTAATGATAATTGCCCATACTATGAGCTGCCCAACGTGATTACACCCAATAACGATGGACTTAATGACACTTTCAGGGCTTACGACGAAATTGACCCTTTAAATAATGTAAATCGTTGCCCCAGATTTGTGCAATCTGTTGAGTTCAGGGTCTACAATCGCTGGGGTAAGGAAGTGTTTAATAATGAGGGTTCAAGGGAAAGAACTATTTTCATCAACTGGGATGGCAAGACTAATGATGGCAGATTATTATCTTCTGGCGTTTATTACTACATCGCCAAGGTAAAGTTTAAAGTACTTGACCCTTCAAAACAAAGCAGGGAGTTCAAGGGATGGATACAGGTACTTAGGGAATGAGGTTGTATGGTGGATAAAAAGGCCATTGTATTTTTCGATGGATATTGCCATCTATGCAATGGGGCGGTTCTGTTTATCATTCAAAGAGACTCAGGCAATTATTTCAGCTTTGCCCCTCTTCAGGGGATAACTGCGCAGACTGAATTACCTGCAAAATTTGAAAAAGAAGATCTGCCAGACAGCCTGATTCTACTTGAAAACGGGAATATTTATATTGAAAGTACCGCTGCTTTTAAAATTGCAGGTAAACTCAGGTTTCCATGGAATTTACTTTATATGTTTATCATTGTCCCTAAATTCTTAAGAGACCTGGCATATCGCTTTATTGCCACAAGGCGATATCAATGGTTTGGAAAAAGAGATAGTTGTTCCATCCCCGGGGCAGGATGGAAAGACAGATTTTTAGAATGAAGCCAAAATAATTAATTCTCTGTTGTTTCATTTTCACAAATAACTCCTGCATTGGATTCGCGCAAAAAAATTGTTAAAATCTACTAATTTCTTACACTTATCTATTGATGGCTAAAGAATTGTCTAAATTTGTTACTGTTCTCATTGGTTACAAAAAAAAGTAAAACACGGGGATATGTATTTAGAATGGCTGCTTATATCATTTCATTACGTTTCATACCTTGCTTTTCCTTTTCTGATTCTGTTAATCTTTTTCACTATCAGAAATTATAAAATTGTATGCCCCTTTGGCCTGTCTTCATTATTGAATATTGCTTTATTCTTTCTTACATCTGTTTTTATCTATAGTCGGTTTGTTGAAAGAAATACCATAAAAATTCAGCATACGAAGATCGAAGCTGGCTTTAGTGCAAAAATCATTGTTTTTTCAGATATGCACATCGGTGTTTTTAAAGACAAAAAGTTTCTTGAAAAAGTAGTAGAGCTCGTAAACAAACAAGATAATATTGATGCGGTATTAATACCAGGTGACTTCACCTATTTTGCCCCGGAAAATAGCCTTGATAATCTTTTTGACCCTTTAAGAAAAATCAGATTTCCAGTTTATGCTGTCCTGGGTAACCATGATTATGGTTTGCCGGGGTGGGATGTTCATGAAAAACTAACTGCGATACTGGATTCGAAGGGGGTACAGGTTCTTCACAACCAATATACCCAATTACAAAATAAGGGCATATACCTTCTGGGTTTGGGTGATAACTGGAAAGGTGAGGATGATACAAGCTTGATTGATATGTTTAAAGAAGATGATCATTTGTTGGTTTTTACTCATAACCCGGATACTTTTTTAAAATACCGCAACAATATAGCAGATGTAAGTATTGCAGGTCATACCCATGGCGGTCAGATAAGGGTTCCCCTGTTATACAGCCAGGTAATTCCCTGTGAGGGAGATTTTGATCAGGGTTTGTATAAAAAGGATGGAAAAAGCTTTTTTGTGAGTTCCGGTCTGGGAGAAATCGGATTGCCTTTAAGGCTGGGAATTTTTCCGGCAATCGATATACTTGAATTGTATTAAAAAGAAAGGAGTTTGTCAGGTAACAAACTCCATCGTCAAGATATTTATTTTATTGTGCTGCAGCACTTTTTCCTTCATTAGTAGATGACTTCCCATCATTTGCGTCACTTATGGGAATAATTTTCTCCTTTAAATCGTCTTTTAATTGCTTAACCAGGTTGCGAGCAGATTCATAGTCTTCATCTACGTCTATATGCCTGAATTCAGCATTTCTTCCTACCAGATGTAAATTTTCATACTTTTTGAGCATATTCTGTACTTTCTCCTTTTCTTTTTCAAAGTCTTTGAGGTATACAGGATAGCCAAATTTTTCCTCCAATAAGAGCACATCACCCAATTCTTCGGGTTTGAAAAGCTTATAATCATATACAGCCTTCAATACATCACTTACCGGATCTTCGGTATGAGTGGTTACTTCAGCACATAAAACCGTTTTATCTTTGGCTGCGCCTTCGTCACTGAAATTTTTAAATTCAGCAAGCCGGTTAATCACCACTTTTTCATCACCGAAATAAATCCAATGATAGGGTGCAACTCTATCTTTATTGACCATCATAAATACCAACTTAACTGGTTGAAATCTGAATTTCAAATCATAACCTAGCATTTTGCCCAAAATGGTAGTTGGAATGGTCGATATTACCCTGTCGCACTCATACACTTTTTCTTCACCATTTTGGACATAGCGCACACCGGTTATTTTTCCTTCTTCCTTAACAAGTCCAATTACTCTGGCATTGAGATGCGTTCTGTCCTGTACAGGGGCATGCAAAGCGTTTACGATCGCACCATAACCACCTCTTTTAGGGTAATAAAAACCCCTGAAAAATATTTTTGAATTTCGCTTAAAAACATCGCTTAAGCCCGACACCCTGATTTTCTGACGTCCCCATTCCATAGAGATTTCTTCAGGGGTTGCCCCAAGCAATTTTACGGTATATGGTCTGAAGAAAAAATCATATAGTCCTCTGCCAAAAGCGTTTAATGCGAGGTTTTCAAAACTGGTTTCCGGCCTTTTCTTTTTAAATATATATCCGAATACTAGCTTAGATGTAATGATGGGATTAAATTTAAGCACGAGCTCAAAAGGATTTACAGGGTCTTTTATAACCTTTCCTTTAATGAAGATTTTACTCTGCCGCTTTTGAGCTATCATAGGGGTAAGTTCAAGAAGTTCCTTTAAAACCTCCTGATCCTTAGAGAACAATCGGTGTGGAGCCAGATCGCAATCAATACCATGCCATGGGAAACTTCGGGCTAACCCCCCAATGTGAGGAGCTGCCTCAAAAAGTTGAAAATCCATGCTTTCTTTGTGCATGAGATGGGCACAACTCAGGCCTGACATGCCTGCACCAATGATAGCCACTTTTTCTTTACCAGTTCTAGCCAATTTTACATTCATAAAATAATCTTTAAAGAGTTTAGTTTTAATTTAATTCTCAAATATATAAATTTTTTGATAATTAATTGTGCTATTAAGTTGTTTTTTTCTTATATAAAATTTTGTTTTAAAGAAATGCGCACATAAAAATCAATGCTCCACAAAGCCAAACCAATATTTTTCAGCTGATTACCTAATATTTACAAATCATATACACATGACTTTAGATTACAGCAATTATCTGGTAATTATGCATCACTACTATAAGCCACTCATTTTATTGATTGAGTAATAATAAGTGTCATAATAAGCATTTCACCCCTATAGCCTAAAGCTTATCTTTGGTATGTACACATAAAAAACTCCTCCATTAAATGCATTGGGTGAATAATTTTTATAGGGTGGTTTTTAGATATATTTTTGTCATCAAAAATTAAGCATTTTAAAATTAAAACTTTTTGTTGCATGAAAGCATATGTTTTTCCGGGACAGGGTGCCCAGTTTCCTGGTATGGGAAAAGAGTTGTATAATTCTTCTTCTCAAGCTAAGGAGTATTTTGAAAAAGCCAATGAAATTTTAGGATTTCGTATAACGGATACAATGTTCGATGGCACTGCCGATGAATTAAAAGAAACAAGGGTAACACAGCCAGCAATTTTTTTGCATTCTGTAATCAATGCCATTATTCGCGAAGATTTTGCACCCGATATGGTTGCCGGTCACTCTCTTGGTGAATTCAGCGCTTTGGTAGCAAATAAAGCATTGTCATTTGAGGACGGCTTAAAACTGGTTTCTGCCCGGGCTCAGGCTATGCAAAAAGCTTGTGAAATGCAGCCTTCCACCATGGCTGCTATTCTGGGGCTTGATGACGAAACTGTACAAAAAATCTGTAGTGAAATTGAAGAAATCGTAGTCCCCGCCAATTATAATTGTCCGGGTCAGTTGGTTATTTCAGGTTCTATAAAAGGAATAGAAATTGCCTGTGAGCGGTTGAAAGAGGCCGGGGCCAAGAGGGCATTGCCACTACAAGTTGGTGGCGCGTTTCATTCTCCATTAATGGAACCTGCAAGGGCAGAGCTTGAAGCGGCTATTATGGCAACGACTTTTAATACTCCTATTTGCCCGGTTTACCAAAATGCGACTGCTGAGCCAGCAACTGATATAGAAATCATAAAAAACAATTTAAATGTACAATTAACGGCACCGGTTAAGTGGACACAATCGGTTCAAAACATGGTGGCAGATGGTGCTGTTGAGTTTTATGAGTCAGGGCCCGGGAATGTATTGCAAGGTCTGGTAAAAAAAATACACAAAGATGCCATAACAGGGGCTTATTCCTGAATCAGTTATCATTTATAACGGGTTAATCTTCAGTCAATTAAATGAATATGGAAAGATTAATCCTTTTTCAATTGTTCTGGTTATTGAATTCTCAGGGGATTTTGTAATATTTGAGAGAATTTAAGCTATTAACCATGGTTACCGGAATTTTCATTCTTACTATTCTGTTATTTGTACTTGCCTACCGCTTTTATGGCAGATTTTTAGAAAGGCATTTTGAAGCCGATGACAGCAGGCCTACACCTAGTCATACCGACTATGATGGTGTAGATCGGGTTCCGGCCAAAACTGCCGTTTTGCTCGGGCACCACTTCTCCTCAATTGCCGGAGCAGGGCCAATAGTGGGGCCGATTATTGCTGCAGCTGCTTTCGGTTGGGTTCCTGCCCTTTTATGGATAGTTATTGGTTCTATATTTGTAGGAGGTGTTCATGATTATTCCTCGCTTATGGCCTCTATTCGGCATAAAGCAAGATCTATTGCAGAAATAGCGCATAGTTTTATGACCCCATTGGCCTACAAGCTTTTCCTGGTATTTATATGGCTTACCATGATCTATATACTCATAGTGTTTGTAGATCTAACTTCATCTACTTTTATAGAGCATCCAGAGGTAGCTACCTCTTCATTATCATTTATTTTTCTTGCGATATTGTTTGGACTGGCCTTGTACCGGTTAAAAATTCCTTTGCTTTATTCATCACTGGTTTTTGTACCCTTGGTTTTTGCCAGCGTGTGGCTGGGTCATGTTGCTCCCATCGGTCAAAATATTTTACCTGCATTTTTCATGGACCATCCAGGCAGGTATTGGAATACACTTTTAATCATTTATGCCTTTTTTGCCGCGATCTCTCCTGTTTGGGTTTTATTGCAGCCCAGGGATTTTCTATCTTCATTTTTACTTTATGGTTCAATATTGGGGGCTTTTATAGGAATATTGTTTGGGGGCTTTGATCTTCAGTATCCGGCATTTACCACATGGTCAGATATCGATAAGGGCACATTGTTTCCAATACTTTTTATCACGATTGCCTGTGGAGCATGCTCTGGTTTTCATTCCATTGTGGCTTCAGGCACTACTTCAAAGCAATTGAATAAAGAAAGTGATGCCCGAAAGATTGGCTATGGCGCCATGCTTATAGAAGGCCTGGTGGCTGTTATTTCTTTATTTACCCTGGCCATGTTGCTTAGGGGCGATGAGTTGATCTCAAAACCACCCTTGATTGTTTTTGGTTCGGGTATGGGCAAATTTTTATCCATTCTTGGTATACCATTTGAAGTAGGTATGTCATTTGGGATTTTGGCGGTATCTACATTTTTATTGACCACTTTAGATACTTCAACACGACTTGCCAGGTATATATTTGAAGAATTCTTTGAGTTAAAGGGTAAGGCCTCAAGGTATTTATCAACCGCTGTTACTTTAATTCCACCATTGCTGTTTACTTTTGTGACCCTTTATGATAGTCAGGGGAATCCTATTCCTGCATGGCGGGCAGTTTGGCCGGTTTTTGGTTCAACCAATCAGCTGCTCGCAGGACTTGCCTTGCTGGTGGTATTTGTCTGGCAAAAGAAAACTGGCAAAAAGACTACATTTATTGCCTTACCTATGGTATTTATGCTTGCCATGACCCTTTGGGCATTGGCTCAACTTGTATACCAAAGTGGTTTTGACGCTATTGGCATAACTTCATTCCTGCTTTTAATCCTGGCCATTATTCTGGTAGTTGAAGCATTCAGGATTGTCGTACTTAAAGCTGATGATATTATTACTGAAAAAAGTTGATTATTTTAGAGCTGTCCTATATTGTCTCCAGCTTTTAACCCTGGAAAAATTGGGTTTGTTACCAATCAGGGAAGCGATTGCATAAGACAGGGCCGCCAACAACATAACCCATATAAAACCCCGCTCAATGGCGATTATGGTTGCCAACACTGTACTGATGACAGAAAGGCAACCATTTATTCCCCACGCCCATGGCAATAACCGGCTATTAACTATTTGTAAACGGCGCAATCCCATAGGAAATGGCATTCCCATAATAAAAGATACAGGTGCAACTAAAATAAATGAGATGAGTAATTTTAAAAAAATGGGTTGGTCAATGAAATAACGAATCAATGAAATCAAAACAATACTATAGGTAATAATTAAAAGCATTACAAGAAAATTGACTATGGAAATGGTTTTGGCCTGCCAGCCCAGGTTTGTAGAAAAAAGACTCCCCAGTCCCGAGAAAATTAACATACCGCTTATTACCATCGCTGCTGCGTATATGGTATTTCCAAAAAAAAGAGAAAAAACCTGAATGAGAACGATTTCAAAAAACATAAATCCAAGCCCGAGGCAACTGAAATAAACCAAGGTGAAAGATTTACCCTTACCTTTCCATCCTATTTTAACCAGGGGAAGCAAAATAAGTGCTATGGCAATAATGAAAATCTGTATAAAAGTAAATACTACGATCAGGTAACCAAGTTCAAGGTAAGGCAGCCCTGACCATCCATAATTTGATATCATGGATTTGATTCTGCCCCATTTGAGAAATTGGCCAAAAAATGGTTGATTATCAGTAGGTGGAGCTATATTGAATGGATAAGATCTGTAGAATTTTTCACGATCCTGTGCCATAATACTACGCACATATTCAAAGAACCTCTCATCTTCTACCTGGTTATACTGCTGAAGGTCATCTTTTTGAATATCCGGTAATATCAAAGGGTCAAAATACATTTCAGAACAAAATCTCCTGATCCTTCTTAATTCATCAAAGGAAATTGCTGACTTCTTTAATACATAAGTAATGGTACCCCAACCTCTTATAGAAGCTATATGTTTATCAGGCGTATCAATTCCTTTTCCTTTTAAAGTTTCCACTAACAGTGCAAGCATTTTAAGACTGCTTCTAAATGGGTAATCCTGCCACACAGTCACACTAATCATACCATTTGAATTGAGCCTGTCCCAGATATCATCGAGTGCCTGTAAGGTAAAAAGATATTGTTCGTTGGTAGCCTTTATACCTGCATCTCCGCCAAAAGCATTAATTGGCGGCAATACTATAAGGTCATATCCACTATTGTCTGATATAAGATAACTTCTGGAATGTTTCGGTATAAGATTGACTTCAGGGAAAGTGTAAATATGCTCATTTTGATCAAATTTCTGCTTCATGAATATATTAAGAGCCGCTGAATTGGGCTCAACGACATTGACAACCTTTGCTCCATTGCTCACAGCGTGGGCTGCACCGATTCCGGTAGCTCCATCGTTGATAAGTACACGTTCAACTTTATGCATCACGTAAGGCAATTGCTGTGTAGTACTTTGCATAAAAAATGCAGAGTCTTCTCTTTGAAACCGGTACACGGGACCAAACCATTCTCCATTGCAAAAAATAGCCCCTGATACAGGTATTTCACTTGTATAAGAAAGGCTTAAACCCGGCGCAAAACGAAGCGCCGGTGCTTCCACCAATTGAATAATTCCATAGACACTTGGCTTGGTTTCCACTATAGCTGCACCGGGCAGATTTAACACTTTCGAAAGACTTTTATACTGTGACATTTGAAGAGATGCCGGATGGAATACCATCACCGCAGGTATAACTGCATATAAAAGTACAGTAACTGGCAGCCATAAAATATCAGTTTTTTCAACAATGAGCAGCGCCCCCAGTAATGGCAAAAAGGCTATAAGTCCCGGCAGATATTGAGGTAGAAAAATATGAAACAAATAAAGGCATATTAATCCTCCGATACCAGAACCGATCAAATCACTGAAATAAAGTAATCCAATATTTCTTACATATTTTACATACACCAAACCAATAGCTAGGGCGCCAAAAAAGAATGGCATAAAAAAAGCCAAATAACTCAACACCAGTACCCGGGCATGACTTATATCCAGAAATAGCAGATAACTCTCAAAATTTCCAAAAAAATGCCTTATGAAAAAAATCACAGTGCTCATACTCAGCGATGTTAAAAGCATCAACACCGGCAGCAAATAACGAGTTCTTTTCAATAACCAGTTTCTGTAAATGGCGATAAAGGTTCCACTGGCCCCAAAACCAAGTAAGGCAATAGAAATAACCATATACGCAAAATGATCCCATTGTGCATAGGATAACATTTGCATTATGACCAATTGAAAAGCAACAATAGATGCAGATAAAAGCCCAATGGAAGGGAATAACCTTTTATTCATGCTTTTAAATGAACCGTTTGAAGGTTAACACTTAACAGCAGACTATCCTTTTGCATTAAGCAAAGCGGTATATCAATCAGGAGACCAGGCAAAAGAGCTATTTTGGTGTTCATGTATTCAAAAAATAAAGCTGAAAAACCAACACTTTAAATTACCATAATTTCTTTATAAAAAACAAATGAAGCTCTAAAACTAAATTTTAACTGCTAATGTGCAAATTGTTTAAAAGAAATTTGCCTAATTTAAATTGTTTTCGTTTTAACAAGCAAAAACCTTTGTTGATATGATTTTATATGGTGCAGGTGGTCACGCCAGGGTTTTACTGGATTGTCTTCTCTCTGTGGGAGAAAACATCCCACTTATTTTTGACGATGATCCTGAAAAAACACAGCTAATGGGCATAGAAGTTCATAATCACTACAGCGGTATTATGCATCAATATGATAAAATTATCATTGCAATTGGCGATAACAGAACAAGAAAAAAGATCAGTGAAAAAATTGAACACCGGCCAGGCTCCTTGTCGCACAGCTCAGCTATTATTTCTCCTTTTGCCTATATTGGAGAAGGTACTGTTGTATTACAAGGAGCCATAGTACAGGCAGGAGCTGTAATAGGCCGGCATGTCATCATAAATACCGGAGCCATGATCGACCACGATTGTATAATCGGGGATTATACCCACGTAGGGCCCGGATCTGTGATATGTGGTGGTGTTAAGATTGATGAAGGCGTTTTAATAGGAGCAGGCGCTGTGGTAAAACCATCCATTGAAATTGGAAGCTGGTCAATCCTTGGCGCCGGTGCTGTAGTAGTTAAAAACGTCATCCGACAAGCCGTAGTGGCCGGTAATCCGGCCAAAGCACTGAAATAAAAGATATTAATTTTTCATAAACAGCCATTTGGCAAGTATTTTATAATTCACTTTAGCGCCATGCATTAAAACTCCTATGCGGTATATTCGGCCGGCCATCCAGGTGGTAAAAATAAATCCGCCAACAAGTAATCCCATAGACAACATCAATTGCCATACCGGCACACCAAAGGGAATTCGCATCATCATAACAACTGGGCTGAAAAGTGGAATTATAGACATCCAAAAAGCCAGACTGCCATCAGGGTCTTTTAATACTGCACCTAAAACCACTATGGAAATTATAAGAGGGATTGTTACGGGCAACTGAAATTGCTGGGCATCTGAATCGGTATCCGCAGCAGATCCGATGGCAGCGAACAAAGAGCCGTATAGGAGGTATGCGCCGAGAAAGTAAAATAAAAAACTGAATAAAATCAAAGGGATATTGATGGTACCTATGGCTTTAAAAACTTCCTGAACCATTTGTTCTGTCTCGCCCGCCGAAGTGGTGGAAGTCATCTGGCCCATTTGTTGAATTTGATCAGTGTCAAGATTATTTATTCCAAGTATCGCAATGGCACCTGAGTAAATAATAACCGTGAAAACGGCCCATATCAAAAACTGTGTCAGTCCTACGGCCCCAATACCAATGATTTTCCCAAGCATAAGTTGAAAAGGACGTACCGATGAAATAATGACTTCTACAATTCGGTTTGACTTCTCTTCTATTACACCACGCATTATCTGAACTCCATAAAAGAGAATAAAGAAATATATTAACAGAGAAGCTACATATCCGACAGCTGTTGCTACGCCAGTACTACTTTCCTTCTCTTCTCCCTTTGAAATATTGATGGTCTGAACTGAAATATTGGCATTGAGCTTTTTAAGTATTTCCCGGTCAATGCCAGCCTCTTCAATGCGAAAATCTTCTATCACCTTGCCCAGAGATCTCTCTATGCCCATCATAACATCCATAGATGGGTTTCTGTCGGCATAAAGCCTGATACCCTCAGGCTTGTTAAAATCCATCAGTGGTAAATGTAAAACCCCGTAAAACATCCGCTCCTCTAGCTGTTGCCTTGCCAGTGCAATATCGTTTTCCCTGAAATCGAAGACTATAGATCCGGTGTTTTTTAGTTTTCCGGCAAAATATGCATTTTCATCTACTACGGCGATGGTTCTGGATTCACCACCGTCACGGGTCATAAGCCATATGGGTACAACCATTAGCATGGCAAACAATACTGGGCCCAAAATACTCATTATTATAAATGATTTCTTTCTGACCCTCGTAAGATATTCACGTTGAATTATCAATCCGGTTTTACTCATGATTCGTCTCCCCCTGTACTTTCCTGATAAAAATTTCACTCATCGATGGAATTCTCTCCTGGAAAGAAATGATTTCTACCCTATCTATAAAAAATTTCAATAAATCAGTAGACCTGACCTGCGGTGAAGTTTTTACTTCCATTTTAGTTATCCCCTGAAAAGCCCCCGGAGCTTCATGTAAAACCTCAAAAAAATCACTCGTTCCTTCCAGTTCACCTTTATATTCTATAATAAAAGAATGCGATTTATGTGCGTCTTTGATCTCGTGTTTCGGCCCGTCCAAGATTTTCTTTGATTTATTTATTAATGCAATATGATCACAAAGTTCTTCGACAGTTTCCATACGGTGGGTACTGAAAATAACTGAGGCGCCATTTCTACGCAATTCAAATATTTCATCACGAATCAGGTTGGCATTAATCGGATCAAATCCCGAAAAGGGTTCGTCAAGAATTATCAGCTTTGGGTCATGCAATACAGTTGTAATAAACTGAACTTTCTGCTGCATACCTTTTGATAAATCTTCAACCTTCTTCTCCCACCAGCCAGTCATATCAAACCTTTTGAACCAATATCGTATCCTTTCATTTGTTTCCTTTCGGGATAGACCTTTAAGCTGACCCAGGTACATTAGCTGTTCCCCAACCTTCATCTTTTTATAAAGTCCCCGTTCTTCAGGAAGATACCCAATTCCGGATATATGCTTTTGGGATAACTTTTCTCCTTTGAACAACACTTCCCCCCTATCGGCAAAAATAATTTGATTTATGATTCGTATAAGCGTGGTTTTACCGGCTCCGTTTGGCCCTAATAAGCCAAAAATACTCTGTTCAGGAATGCTGAGACTAACACTATCAAGGGCTAGAAAGTCTCCGTAATTTTTAGATAGATCCTTAGTGACTAATATATTCAATATTGCAGAATTTTATTCTCTGCAAAATAAGCAGCTAATGAGTATTTTAAAACCTCAAAAGGACAAAAGATCTAAATGGATTTTTAAAGGGCAATAACATACATCAGCGGTGGCAGGTCAAATCTGTTGTATTCTTTTTCTTCTCAGTTCGGCCATCTGAATCTTTCGGAGATTCTCATTGCTACTTTTATACCACATAATAGCTATGACAATAATGGCGAGATAAGGCATGGCAAATAAATACAAAATGCCTGTGTTTAACTTGGCTGCAATGCCGATGTCTCCATTACTCACATTATTTTCAACTGTCGCCCTGCACATTGCGCACTGTGCCTCTGCGCTTCCCAGAGCTGATAACAACCATAATGTCAAAAATATGATTATAAAGAATATGACAAACGAGGTACTTTTCATATCAATTTCCTTAGAATGAATAATATGGTCTAATCATCAAGTATACTATTACACCGGTTACCGACACATAAAGCCAGATCGGTAAAGTAAATTTTACTACTTTTTTATGCTTGTCAATTTTATTTGACAATGCATAATAGAAAGCAAACAATACAAACGGAACTACAACAGCCGCAAGTATTATATGACTGATTAAAATAAAAAAATACACAGTTCTAATCCAACCTTCACCACCAAATGGAGTGGAATCGGTAGATGCGTGATAAATAACATAAGAGACGAGAAAGAGAGATCCTAACACAAATGCTGAAATCATAGCATTTTTGTGATAGGTTATATTTCCTTTACTGATAAACCAAAAGCCTGCTATCAATAAAATTGACGTAGAGGTATTAATAATCCCATTAAAATGAGGCAGAAAATATACCCATGCACCTGCATTGTCAATTTTGGAAGGCATAAATAAAAGCAATGCTACCACAATCGGTATAGCTATTGACAAAATACTAATGATAAGCGGAAAATAATTTTTTGATTGAATTGTATTCATTTCTTATTTTAACAAAATCCTTGATTCCAGTAAAAGTCTGTCAGTATCTTTGGTGCTCAAACCGTCGTAATAACCTCTGATTATGCCCTCTGCATCCGTCAATACCATCAAATGAAAAGGATCCTGTTTTGACAAACCTTCCTGTATTAACTTTCCTTCATTTAGCATAAACAGACAATTTAATTCCGACATACTTTTGTCTGAAATATCTACAATCTGAAAATCATTCTTATTAACAGAAATATCATCCCAAATGTTGGCAGGTATTTCACAATCATGCGTTAAAATTAGTACGTGTATTTTTCCATCCAGTGATTCATAAATACGCCCCAGATGGTATAATTTACTTTTCAGATCGCCTGGCCGGCAAGGGGCTGTATAAAATGCCGTAACAATTTTTTTTTCGCCCTGTGGAAATGCATTTATGATTTGGAAATCTACTGTATAAGGGATCAGTGCATTTTCACATTCCGTCATTTCGAACACTCCTTCCTGATAAAACCGGTTTACTTCGAAAGTATTATCACCGAAAATCCTTAAAAAGACAAACACCAGGGCAGGTATGGCTAAAATGAATAATAGAAAAACAAATTTCTTCATAGTAAAATGCACAAAAGCAGACCATCGTTTACAATGATCTGCTTTAATTGAAATAAAAGTAGAATATTTTAAATTTTAAAATTTATCTGACATTGAATATTGCGCCACCCTCATAAATCAAGGCAATAACTAACCAAACGACAAATATGCTTGGTATTACAATAGACCAAATGAGGACCTTAACTTCGTACTTAAGGTGCATAAATTCACCAACAATGTAAAAAGCTTTAACCAGGGTTAGCGTAACAAAAATAGTGTATAACAGAACTCCTCTCGGCAACACATAAGCAAAGATGAATTCAATGACTGTGAGCACGAATAAATATCCTGCTATTGTCCAAAGTTTTTTTATCTTGGCATTATCTGCCGGTTGTGCGATTACATTGCTTTTTTCTTCCAGTGCCATAGTTGTTATTGTGTTTGATTATCAAATAAGGTAAAAGAATGTAAATACAAAGACCCAGACCAGGTCAACAAAGTGCCAGTACAAACCGATTTTTTCTACCATTTCATAGTGGCCTCTGCGTTCATATACACCCGTTGTCGCCTGATAAAATGCTATAAACAATAAAAAAACACCGCTTAGAACATGAAAACCGTGAAAACCAGTGATAAAAAAGAATAAACTCGCGAACAGCGGAGGGCCATATTCATTGATGACGAGATTAGCACCAAAAAAACGGGAACCATCAGAAAGCAGAATACCCTGGTCTGTGCCATGGATAAAGTGAGCCCACTCCCAGGCCTGGCAGGCAAGAAAGGTAGAGCCACCCACAATGGTCCAAAGTAACCACTTTATCACATTCTTTCTATCCATACGTTCACCGGCTTCAACCGCAAGTACCATGGTCACGCTGCTCAAAATCAAGATAAAAGTCATGGCTGCAACGAAAACCAACGGAAGACTTACTCCGTGCAAAAATGGCACGGCATCAAAAACCCTTTCTGGAATTGGCCAATAATCATGGGAGGATACAAAATCCGCTGCTTTACCTTCATATGCAGGATGTGCAAACCTGAGAAGACCATAGGTGATCAATAAACCAGAAAATGTAAAAGCATCAGAAAGAAGGAAAAACCACATCATGAGTTTCCCGTAACTCGCTTTCAAAGGTGAAACGCCACCGCTCCATAAATATTTTTTTGGAACTTCGGCACTAACAGATGCTAAATTTGCCATGCTTAAATTTATCTATTTTACATTACTTAATTCAAAATCAATGATTGATCATCATAAATATATAAAGATACAACCATAATGCACCTAAAAAGTGCCAATAGGTTAGGCACATTTCAAAGCTTGTCAGAGACCTGGAATGAATCTTCAGACGAAAGGCCTTATATATAATTACAAATATAAAGATCAATCCACTAACTAAATGAGCCCCGTGTAAGCCCGTGAATACATATATAAAAGAACCGGAAGGATTACCCACGAAATATACATTTCTCTCCACCAATTGCACCCACGATATATATTGCGCCACCAAAAATAATAAGCCCAGGGTAAGACTCAAAATCAGACCCGCTTTTAAACCAAATAAATTATCCTTTCTGGCTGCATAATATGACCAATGTAATGCAATACTACTCAAAACTATGATTACAGAACTTATAAAAAAGGCAGATGGCAATTCAAAATCAAGCCAGTTTCCCTCAGATTGCTTTACAATGTAAGCGCTGGTTAGTGCAGCAAAAACCATAACTACTGTAACAATAAACAACCATAAAGCGAACTTTTTAGGGTTCATTGACAAAGTAGGTTTAGGCTGATCCAGCTGCATGGTATTTTCCATTTAATTAAGTGTTTATGTCGAGTAAATAGGCGATCTGCACAATAGGCAGATAAAGAAAAGAACCATACATGATTCTCAAAGCAGATTTCCTGCTGTGATCTTTCATTAAGTTGAAAGTTTGAGCAAGAAACAGAATACCACAAATAGATGCAATAATTGCAGAGTTTAATCCAGTAACACCAAATTTAGCAGGCAATAAACCTAAAGGAAGCAAAAATAATGTATAGATCATGATGTTGATAGCAGTATTCATATCCTTTTTTCCTCCAGATGGCAACAGTTTAAATCCCGCCCTTTTATAATCTTCATCAGCTACCCAGGCTATGGCCCAAAAATGAGGGAACTGCCAGATAAATTGTATACTGAAAATTATCATTGCTTCAAGACCGATATATCCGGTTGCAGCAGTCCAGCCAAGTAAAGGAGGCAGGGCACCTGGGATTGCGCCGACAAAAACTGAAACGGGACCAACCCGCTTTAACGGAGTGTATACAAAACTGTATAAAACTGCTGAGGCAACGGAAAGCATCAGGGTTAGGGCGTTTGTGTAAAGCAAAAGCAGTACTAATCCTGTTGCAGCAGAAAAAAAAGCAAAAACGTAGGCTTCATGTGTCGAAATTCTGCCTGTGGGCAATGGTCTGTTCTGAGTTCGCTTCATCAATCTGTCGAAATCTTTTTCAAAGATTTGATTGAGTGTAATAGCGGCTCCAGACACAAGCATACCACCTACACATAACCAAAAGAAAACTGACCAGCTAAAGGCATCTCTGGCTCCCAAAATATAACCAAAACCTGATGAAAAGGCCACAAGGGAAGTTAACCTGAATTTAACCAGCTCAAAATATATTTTAAACCTACCCATTATAAGGCTGGATAAACTAGTCTGACTAAAGGTCGCTGAGGTCATATTGTGTTTTGTTCGATAATGGAAAATCTTTTGATGAATTTGTAATTAAATAAGCGTAAAACAACAAGCCAAACAAGACTGTCCCAAACAGCAGGTGTATCGGCTGTACAAAAGCCGGCAAAGCCAGGTATGCAAGCACAACGCCGCTAAATATTTCAAGCAGAATAATAACTCCAACTGCGACAAACACATATCTGTACCCCCTGTCCCGCGCGCCGGAGCGAAAATGCAGGTATATGAGCAAACCATGTGTAAACAATAATAATAAAGAAAATGAGCGGTGGATCAGAAAATTAATACCCAACATTTCCACCCATTCTGAACGATTTTCATAGTTCATCTTACTGGCTATAGTATCAACTGCCTCCCTAACCTGTGTTCCCAATATTATTTGCACAAGCAATAAGGTCATACAAATAAGCAATAACACCTTTACGAGATTACTGCCTTTATATTGAAGAACCTTACTTTCGATATGTCTGCTCTTATAGTGCACGTATATTAACATTAAGACGATAATAAGCGCTATTACCATATGAACAGAAATTAACCAGGGCATCAAATTGGTTGATACAACTATGGAACCAATCCAGGCTTGAAAAACCACTGCTATAAGAGCTAAAACAGAGACTATGGTTATTGCCGGCTTTGATTTTACGTATTTCCATGAAAAGATGGCAGTCAGTAATATCAGCAAACCAATAATTGCACCGATCAGACGATTGATGTATTCAGTCCAGGTTTTAGTTGCATTAAAGTCCTGCTCTTCTAGTATGCTTTCGTCCTCAAGAATTTCACGGGCTGCCGTATGCATCCCTAAAGATTGCAGCATAGAGGCAAATTTTTCATTCTTCTGTTGCCGCTTTAGAGAATATATTTCTTTGTAATCAGCTGGCAATTGACTTTCATGTGTAGGAGGCACAAGGCTTCCGAAACATTTGGGCCAATCGGGGCAGCCCATTCCTGACCCTGTACTTCTCACTACACCCCCCACGAGAATAAGAAAGTAAATTGCCAACACTGTTAGCAGACTGAGTCTTTCAAACATTCACGTCTATTAATGTTGATCGTCAACAGGTAACTTTTCTATTTCCTTTTCCTCTTCAATCTTCTCATTTTCATGAGGTAAATTAGACTCAGGTGTAGCTGAGTAAGGAATGTGCTGCGGAATAAAGTCTTCCCTGGCACCAGGTTTACTGTAATCATATGGCCAACGATAAACAGTTGGTATTTCACCTTCCCAGTTACCATGTCCTGGATTTCTTGGCGTCGTCCATTCCAAAGTATTGGAATTCCATGGATTAGCTGGTGCAAGCCGTCCTCTGTACATACTGTAAAAGAAATTGAACAGGAATATCAACTGCGCTCCGAAAGTGGCTATCGCAGCAATACTAACGAATGTATTGAGATCTGCAAATATATTGAAGGCATCGAAGCTGGTAAAAGAATAATATCTTCTCGGGAAACCAGCTATACCTATGTAGTGCATGGGGAAAAACACCAGATATACACCAACAAAAGTGAGCCAGAAGTGAATATATCCCAATTTTTCATCCATCATTCTGCCAAACATCTTAGGAAACCAATGATAAACTCCTGCCATTAGGCCGAAGAAAGATGCACTCCCCATCACCAGGTGGAAATGTGCAACCACAAAATAGGTATCATGTAACTGAATGTCAATAGCCGCGTTTCCAAGGAAAATACCGGTTAACCCCCCACTTATAAAAAAGGACACCAAACCGATAGAAAACAGCATGGCCGGTGTGAAAATGATATTTCCCTTCCATAAGGTGGTGAGATAGTTAAATACTTTTACAGCAGAAGGAACAGCAATCACCAGGGTTAGCAGCATAAATACCGATCCGAGAAAAGGATTCAATCCACTTACAAACATATGGTGAGCCCATACAACGAAAGAAAGTACTGCTATCCCCAACATTGAAATTATCATTGCCTTATATCCAAATATAGGCTTCCTTGACTGAGTGGCAATAATTTCTGATGTAATACCCAATGCCGGCAACAAAACTATGTATACTTCGGGATGTCCAAGAAACCAGAAAAGGTGCTGATATAAAACCGGGCTGCCACCAATATTAGGTAATGCTTCTCCTGCGATGTAGATTTCAGAAAGATAGAAACTGGTTCCAAAGCTCCTGTCAAATACAAGCAACAAAGCTGCAGCAAATAATACAGGGAATGAAAGCAAACCAATCACAGCCGTCAAAAACAACGCCCAGATTGTCAAAGGTAACTTAGAAAAAGACATACCCCGGGTTCTCAGATTTATAACCGTAGCTATATAGTTTATACCTCCTAGAAGGGTAGAAGCTATGAAAAAAGTCATTGATACAAGCCATAGGGTCATACCAAGACCAGATCCTGAAACTGCTTGTGGCAAGGCACTTAAGGGTGGATAAACTACCCATCCTCCAGATGCCGGTCCTGTTTCGATGAACAAAGAGACAAACATGATAACACTGGATACAAAAAAGAACCAGTAGGAAAGCATATTCATAAAACCACTTGCCATATCCCTGGCGCCAATTTGCAATGGAATCAGGAAGTTCGCAAAAGTCCCGCTCAAACCAGCTGTTAAAACAAAGAATACCATGATGGTACCATGCATAGTAACCAGTGCAAGATAAAATTCAGGATCAAGTTTTCCGGCATCTGTTATCCATTTACCAAGAAAGGGCCTCAGCCAATCGAGTTGCATATCTGGAAAACCGAGTTGAAGCCTGAAAATAAGAGACATTAAACCCCCTATAATGGCCCAGAATATCCCAGTTATAAGAAATTGCTTGGCAATTGTCTTATGATCTGTTGTAAAGACATATTTAGTTATAAAATTATCTTTGTGTTCATGCTCATGAACATCAGCGCCGTGAAGTGTTGCAGTACTTGCCATTGCTATATTAATTTCTTTTTCAGTTATTAGTCAATTGTTACTTCTGATAATTCAGCTTTTATCATTGCCAGTTCCTTTAAATCATCAGGAACCTGTGATAGATATTCCGGATTTCTCGACAACCAGGGTTCCTGCTCCGAAAACCACTGATCATATTCCTCAGGCTCAACTACTTTTACCAACAAGCGCATGGAGAAATGACCCCTTCCACATATTTCCGTACATGCAATTTCGTAGTTAAATTCATCATTGCCCAATTCTGCACGCATCTCTGCAGTTGTTTTATTTGGCACAAACCAAAACCTTGTAGGCATGCCTGGAACTGCGTCCATTTTAAGTCTGAAATGAGGCGCGAATACACTGTGAAGCACATCGCGTGCCCGAATTTTAAGTTCTACCGGCCGTCCTTTTGGCAAAACCATTTCCCTTGGATGGAAATCATCAAATGATGATTTATCCCTGAAATCTATGCCACTTACATTTGTTGCGTCTATCAGACGAAAATCATATTCTCCAAGCTGTTTGTCCTTTCCAGGATATCTTACTCTCCATGCAAACTGATATCCCATAATTTCAACAACTTCAGCGTTTTCAGGCGCTGGTTTTGTAATATCATTCCATACTTTTAAACCATATAATACCAGAAAAGTCAATACTATAGCTGGCACTATAGTCCATATCAATTCCAGTTTTGTATTGTCTGGAAAAAAGAGGGCTCTTGTATTCTCTTTGAACTGATACTTAAATGGAAAATAGAAAAGAAGGATGTGTGTCAACACAAAAACGATACCTGTAATCGCCATGGTTACCCAAAACAAACGATCGGTAATAATACCATGGTCAGAAGCCACGGGCAAATTGTAGGTATCAAATTCCTTTACAGAATACCACGTAGTAAAGATGAGCCCGAGTATTAAAAAGACCATCATTAAGGCAGCATTAATTTTGTTACTGCTGGAAACTTTCTTTTTCCCTGAGCTTCTGATTACTGACACCAAAGTATGGAGCCGGTAAACCAACAACACAATCGCGAGAATCAATAACCCGCCTAGAATCAATGAAATCTGGATCATATCTGTAATTTAAACTTTTTGCTTATCCTGCAATTATAGTTTGTACTTTAACTATTGATTTTAAATAATTGTTTGACTATACCTCCAGATATAGCCATGGTTATGATATTCTAAATTCTATCTATATACAACCTGTTGTATATCAAGGTTTGGCGTTTGTAAGTTTTTTTATCTGATTAATAGAATCATGTCTAAAGCTCAAAACAAAACTAACGTTGTAAATATAAAATGCAGATGTACTTCTATCTGCATAATTTGTATAATTAAACGTAACCGGAGTAGAAAAAACTCCGGTTACAAAATTTCATTTTAAATATGATGATGCAAACTCTCCTGTAACATAGGATGGTTTTTTGCAACAAGTGGTGCTTTGGCCAATGATTGTAATAGAACAAATAAAAAGCCAGAAGCAAATACCAGGAAAAGTCCTATTTCCATAAACCCAATGCCTCCGTTTTCACTTATGGTACCTGGCATAATCATAAGGAAAAAATCGAGCCAATGACCAAATATTAAAGCCACGCATACTATCTTCAGGAAAATCGTATGCCTCTTGGCATCTCTGGTCATGAGGAATAAAAACGGAAATACAAAGTTGATAAAGATGTTTGCGTAAAATAACGGAGCATAAACATCGCTCTTCATTCTTTCCAGAAAGTAATAGGTTTCCTCAGGTATATTGGCATAATATATCAGCATAAATTGAGAAAACCAGATATATGCCCAAAAAACACTAAAAGCAAAAATAAATTTACCCAGGTCATGAAGATGACTGGAGTTAAGGTTTTGTAAATAACCATTTTCATAAAGGATTATGATGGTGAGGGTAATTACTGATAAACCCGCCACAAACCAACTTGAAAACATATACCAGCCAAACATCGTGCTAAACCAGTGCGTATCTATTGAAAGTACCCAGTCCCAGGCTGAAGTAGAAGATGTGATCGCAAAAATTATGATAAAAACAGTGGAAGAGATCCTCATTTTTGACCATTGCTCGGTGCCGCCCAGTTCATCTTCCCTTATTGAATATTTGCGTATGAGGAAAAACATGAGAGACCACAATACAAAGTAGGCTATCATTCTGAAAAGGAAAAATGGCACATTCAGATACCCTTGCTTATTGGCAATAATATAGTCATAATTATCGCCCCCAACTTCATACAATGAACTATCGAGCCAGTGAAAAATATGAAAGTGGTGCGGAGCCGTGAAATTGGTTATAAAAAACAATACAAGTGTTAAGACACCGGCAATAGGCAACCAATAACCAAATGCCTCAGGAATCCTTTTTATATAGGCAGACCAGCCAGCCATAGCGGCATACTGTATCGCAAGGAAAAAAACGCCAATTACTGCAATGCCTGTCACAAAAACATTATTGAGCCATAAATTTGCATATAATCTATGCAACCAATGAAAAGCATGACCATTGCCATCTTCATGCGCATGTCCACCGACGGTAATAATTCCAAGTATAGTTAATACTATACCCAGACCCAGCATAATAAATATCTTCTTTTTAGATTCTGCTGTAAATATGAATTTATCTTCTGACATAACTTGTTGCATTAGCGTTCTAATCTAATTGTTGAAGTTGCTGTACATAGTGGACAATTTTCCACCTTTCCTCAATAGTAATTTGTGAACCATGTGGCCACATTCGACCCTTGCCATGGGTAATAACATGAAAAATATGTCCTTCGGGCACATCTTTTACACGGCCAACATTATATGCCGGTACACCGAGCATTACTTCGCCAACTTTTCCATCACCTTTTCCCTGGCTGCCATGGCAAGCCTGGCAGAAAACTGAATATAACTGTTTTCCATCAGACAGAATTTCATCACTTTTTTCAACAGGGTTTTTGAGTATACGTGCAGCAAGATCAACGCTGTCTTTATGTACTCGATATGGCATGTAACCAGACATATTTCTCTTCACAGTACCATCCACTGGTTCTCTTAGGTTCATGCCATGCGGATTATTAGGATTTGAGTTGAAATATTCACCCTTCCCGTCCTCCCGGTTGCTTAGCCATTTTCCTGAAGATTCATCAGTTATCTGGCTTAGTCCTTCATAAGGTACAGAATGGTACATATTCGGGGCATACTCCAAACCTGGAAAGTCATCTTTGGCGCGGCAGCCTATCATTAGTATAAACGCCACAAAAAGTAATTTCGAAACAGAAGATTTTAGAATCAACATCAGAAATATATTTAATCTTCAAATGATTTTTCATTAATTTCATCAGCACCGCTTGTTTGCAGTAACTTTACAATTTCAGCTTTATCCATTTTGTTAACTGCTAGATCTATGGCCATTACAAGTTTATCATCGGTTATTCGCAGATCGAATATTTTCGGCTTTGCATAGGGCTTTAAATCGCTAATTACGAAAAACACACCTACCATACCTAAAGAACCAATTAGAACTGTCAATTCAAAAGTTACAGGTACAAAAGTTGGCAGCGAAGCAAAATTTTTACCCCCAATTATCATAGGCCAGTCAACGCCCATCATCCAGAATTGCATGACTAGCGCAAGAGCGGTTCCAAGCATGCCGAAGAGGAAAGCTGCAATGGGAAGTTTAGACCTTTTATAACCCAATACATCATCAATTCCATGTACCGGATAAGGTGAAAACACTTCTTCAATTTTTATCCCTGACTCCCTGATCTGAGGGATAGCCGTCAGCAAAATATCTTCATCGCTGAACACACCTAAAATATAGTTTTTTCCTTTTTCCATTTTACTTAAGTGCTTTTGCTGTAGATGATTCAGACTTTAAAATACTTTTCATTTCGGCCATATTTACCACCGGGAAGAATTTTGCAAAGAGGAAAAATAGGGTGAAGAACAGGCCGAAAGTAAACAGATATACTCCTACATCGTACAAAGTAGGATAAAACATTGCCCAGCTGGAGGGTAAAAAGTCTCTGTGAAGTGAGGTTACTATAATTACAAATCGCTCAAACCACATACCTATATTTACTACAATGGATAGTATGAAAGTAGCCCATAAGCTGGTCCTTATTTTCTTAAACCAGAACAGCTGTGGCGAAATAACATTACAAGTCATCATAATCCAGTAGGCCCATGCATAGGGGCCTAAAGCCCGGTTATAGAATGCATATTGCTCAGCAGGAACACCGGAATACCAGGCCATAAACAATTCTGTAAGATAAGCTACCCCTACAATTGATCCAGTGACTATGATGATAATGTTCATCATCTCAATATGTTGAATAGTAATATAGTCTTCCAGTTTATAAACTTTTCTTGTAATCAGCAACAGCGTTAACACCATGGCAAAACCTGAAAAAATTGCACCGGCAACAAAGTAAGGTGGAAATATTGTAGTATGCCATCCGGGAATTACAGAGGTGGCAAAGTCAAAGGATACAATCGTGTGTACTGAAAGTACCAGCGGTGTAGCAAGACCTGCTAAAATTAAAGAAACTGTTTCGTATCTCGACCAGGCTTTGGCCCCGCCTGTCCATCCAAAGCTAAGTGCTCCATAAATCGCTTTGCTGATATTATTGGTTGCCCTGTCGCGAATAGTAGCAAAATCAGGTATCAAGCCAATATACCAGAACACCAATGATACAGTAAAATAGGTGGAAATTGCAAAAACGTCCCATAAAAGAGGAGAATTGAAATTGACCCATAAGGAACCAAAGGTGTTAGGCAAGGGAAGCACCCAATAAAAGCCTACCCATAACCTGCCCATGTGAACAAGCGGAAATAAAGCGGCACAGATAACAGCAAATATGGTCATCGCCTCTGCAGAGCGGTTAATTGACATCCTCCATTTCTGACGGAAAAGTAATAATATGGCAGAAATCAAAGTACCTGCGTGGCCAATACCTACCCACCATACAAAATTGGTAATGTCCCAGGCCCATTCTACAGTTTTATTAAGCCCCCACACACCTATACCTTCCCAAACGGTAATGACAAGTGCATAAAGTCCCAATAGTAAAACTACACCAGAGACCGTGAGCGCCAATAACCATGTTTTAGGCGGTTTAGCTTCTATTCGCTTACATATATCCTCTGTGACATCTGCAACCGTTTTGCCTCCGGTTACGAGGGGTGTTCTTAGGGGTGAAATAACTTCCATCGAATAAAATATATTTATGCGTTAAGTTCTGCTTTATTTCTGATTTTGGTAAAATACCACACATTGGGTTTCACATTTAGGTATTCCAATACGTGGTAGGCCCGTTCTTCTTTTACTTGCTGGTAGTCTCCTTTATCCTCAAATCTGAGAAGTTGTGCAACCTGGCTCTCAGGATCTTTGATATCTCCAAACACTATAGCTTCGGTCGGACATGCACTGGCGCAGGCAGTTTTTATTTCGCCGTCTCTGACAGGTCTTTTATCTTTGCGCGCCTCGAGTTTTCCGAGTTGTATGCGCTGAACACAAAATGTGCACTTTTCCATAACGCCTCTCGAGCGAACAGTTACATCCGGATTGAGTACCATTTTACCCAGGTCGCTGTTCATAGAACTGTTATCAGGGAATTTTTCATTGTCATGATATTTAAACCAGTTGAACCTCCTTACCTTGTAAGGACAGTTGTTGGCGCAATATCTGGTACCAATACAACGATTGTACGTCATTTGGTTTAAACCTTCTGTACTATGCGTAGTAGCTGCCACCGGACAAACCGTTTCACAAGGGGCATTATTACATTGCTGGCATAGCATCGGCTGGAATATAACTTCAGGGTTTTCGGCAGCTACTTCAAGTTCTTTTAAAGTACTGGCACTGCTGGCACTGCTGTAATAACGATCTATTCTCAGCCAGTGCATTTCGCGACGGTTCAACACTTCCTGGCGACCTACTACCGGAACATTGTTCTCTGCCTGACACGAAACAACACATGCGCCACAACCTGTACAAGAATTTAAATCTATAGCCATAGCCCAATGATGATTGGGATATTCATGGCCTTTCCACATAGAAATAGCTCCTGGAGGTAATTTAGTGGATTCTGAACCAAGCTTTTTTGCAAGAGCCGGTGAGGTCTCAATGTAAGGGGTATACCTCCCTGCCATCGGATCTTTTTGGTATTCACCAAGTACAGACTCCTGAATTACGTAACCGCGGTTCATAAAAGTATGGTGTGTTTGAGTCTGAGCAATCTTAGCTGATTCTCTTGTTGGCTCAATACTTACACCACCGGTTAAAAACAGTACTCTTTGATCCGCTTGTTTTTTCAAAAACGGGTATGCGCTTACGCCAACACCGTTACCAACTTTTCCTGCATCTGTACGGCCGTATCCAAGTGCAAGGCCAATCGTTCCTTCTGCCTGACCGGGTTGAACCAATGCAGGTACCAACATCTCTGTATCTCCAATTTTTAACCTTACCTTGTAGGTATTGCTTTCAAACATCTTGAGCCCATTTTCATTGGCCCAACGCTGGCTCACGGTAACATAATTGTCCCAGCAAGCTTTTGATATTGGGTCTGGCAATTCCTGAAGCCAGGGGTTGTTGGCCTGGCTTCCATCACCAACACCAACTTTTTCATAAATTACAAGTTCGGTTGCAGAATTATCTGTTGTATATTTTGCACTGATAGATGAAGCTATAGAAGTCGGATTCCAGGTCAAATTAACTTCTGTTACAGCAGTGTTATCGACTTCATATATCCCATCATGTAAACATTTATCCCAGAAAAACTGAAAATCACTTATTTCATTTTGGGTGTTGAAAAGGTTTTCTTTCCAGTATTCCTGGATTAGTTCATAATATTCTTTTTCAATACCAGCCCAGGTTAGGAAAGAATTTTGCGCCTGACGCGTTTTAAACAATGGGGAAATCGCGGGCTGGGCCATGCTGAAATGACCTTTCACCGGCATGCTGTCAGACCATGATTCAAGGTAATTATGGTCAGGGGCTATAAGGGTAACGAGCGATGCCGTTTCGTCTTTACATTCTGAGGTAGAGACCGATAACTTAGCTTTTTCGATTCCACTTGCGATGATCGCACCCATTGGGTGATCGTATACCGGGTTGCAGTTATAAAAAATAACTGCATCAATTTTTCCAGTGTTTAATTCTGAAATGAAAGTCTCCATTTCTGCATCATCCCCTTGCCTGAAATAGGCCTCCGCACCTAAGTCTATGGTATTACCATAGCTGTCGAGCAAATAATTTATTGCATTAATTACAATTTGAACATCACTGTCATTGCTGCCCGAAACTACCAGGGATTTTCCCCTGGACTTTAACAGATCCTTCGCCGCAGCACTTACATATCCCTGAAGTGCCTCGTCATTAATTTTTGAAACCTGGAGGGTAGGCGCACCAAGTGAAGTAGCTAGTTCGTTGTATAATGCTACTACAAGTATGCCCTCTTTACTGGGTCGCACCGGAATTCTGTAATCAGCGTTAGCGCCTGTGAGTGATAAATTCGCCTCAAACTGATAAAGCCTCGACATTTGCTTTTTTGAAGGGCCAAGTTTTCTGGTTTTGGCAAAGTCAGCGCTGAATTTTACAGGGTTTATCCAGGTGCCGAGAAAATCACAGCTGAATGAAACAATTACATCTGCTTTATTGAAATAATAGGAAGGCAGTGCTTTAACACCAAAAACATCTTGATTGGCCTTTACAATACCATAAGCGGATACAGGATCATAAGTAATTACTTGAGTACCAGAATACACTTCTGCAAATTGCTTCAATACTTCCTTAGTTGAAGGACTCAAAATCGATTTGCTTACAATGGCTATTTTTCCTCCAGCAGCAGATATCGATTGAAGTTGTTGTTTTACCAGATCATCAACCTGGGCCCAGTCGGCCGTTTTACCTTCTACCTGGGCTCCTCTCAATCGCTGAGTATCATATAAACTCAATACCGAGGCTTCTACCTGGGCAGTCGTACCACCGCCAGAGACTTTAGACAATTTATTGCCTTCTATTTTGATAGGTCGACCATCGCGGGTTTTGACTACAATAGAACAGTAATTACCTCCATTTGAGTAAGTACTTGCATAATAATTAGGTATTCCTACATCCAGATCTACTGGTTTATGCAGATATGGAATAGCTTTGCGAACCGGCGCCTCGCAGGCTGCAAGCGATGCGGCACTCAGGCTAAAGCCCATTAGCTTAAGAAAATCCCTTCTTGAGCTACCCGATTTTTCGGATGAGGATGAACTATTGCTATTTACCGGCAGATATTCAGGAAACTCACCTTCATTGAATTTCACAAAATCGGGGTCGTTTGTAAGTTGTTCGGTACCTTTCCAGTATTGCTTTTCAGTATTCTTCATGCTGTAAAAGAGCAAATAAGTTAATATTATTTATATCAATAATGACATTTTGCACATTCTAAACCACCGATGTCGGCTACCTTCATCGGCCCTTTACCTTTGCTTTCATGCAACTCTACGAGTTTATCATAGTAAGCATTTCCCATTGAGTTTACATCGGTTTGTCTGTGACAGTCAATACACCATCCCATGGTTAAGTTGCTATGCTGCTTAACTATTTCCATTTCTTCAATGGGGCCATGACAAGTCTGACATTCTATTTCACCTACAGCAACATGTTGTGCGTGATTAAAATATGACAAATCAGGCAGATTGTGCACCCTGATCCATTCAATGGGTTTATTATTTTCTATGGCATCATATATCTTCTGAATTTCTGCGGATGGCTGATCGCTGTCCCCTACTTTAACTATAGCGCTATGACAATTCATACAAATATTGGCTGATGGAATATTTGCTGATTTGCCTTTAAGCACACCCGTATGGCAGTATTGACATTCGATTTCATATTGCCCGGCATGCAATTTATGGGAAAAGGCTATAGGTTGAGCAGGAGCATATCCCTCTTGGATCCCAATGGAGAAAAGTCCGTCAATTACTGCTTTAAGTACTATCGCCGTGAATATAAAACTGGCAAACCAGACAAAACCGGGACTTCTGACTAATTTTCCAAAGTCTACTTTTTGAGAAACCAATTCCTCATCTGCTTCATCAAGATCAGTTTTTTGCTTAATATATTTAGTTAAAACCGATATGAGTACCGCCAGAACTATTAAAATAAGAACCAAAACAATAAGTAAGGCCATCAGGATAACGGTAATATATCCTGAACTAATGGCTGTTCCTGTTTGAGCCTGGGCCTGCGAGCCATCACCCGTATCACTTGCCGCAGCCTGAACGGGTTCTTTAGCCGATTCATCTTTTATATATGCCAGAATGGACATCACTTCATCATCGCTGAAGTCGAAAGCAGGCATCTCAGTGCGGTTGTATTGATTGTACAAATTCACCGCATATTGATCACCACTTTGAATAACCCGTTGTGAATTGATGATAAAAGCTTTTAACCATTCAACGCTTTGTCGTTCATGTACATTTTTAAGCGCCGGACCAACCAATTGCCTTTCAATGGCATGACAAACTGCACAGTTATTATTGTACAAAGTCCTTCCCTGACTGATTATGCCTTCGTCGGTTGGAATAGAAGATGCATCCTGACCATACACCGAAGCGCTAAACAACAAGCTCAGGACAATAAAGTACGCAGTACTGTAAAAACCTTTCGTAATCATAGCTGTCGTTGACATATATGTGTATATTCTTGTAAATTATTTTAAATCAATAATATCCGCATGGCGTTGGACAAAACGCCCGATTGACGCTACAACGCTACGAAATTAAACTATTTTACTAACTAAAATTTTGGTCGTTTGCTGTGATTTTTGACTAATTTAAAATTATTCTAAAGTAGTCCATAACCCTGCCTTACAGAAGCATCATAAAATGAGAACCGGATCGCGAAAATATTTCCAAAACTCTATGCAAAACAGCCTCTGAGAATTATGCGTCGCGAAAATAATGCACAGAAATGATATCGCGAAATTTTAATAAGCTAATAATTGAAAATTTTTTCGAATACAATTTAAATATTTATAGATTTGCTGCTGTAAAGGACTGTTTAGTGTCCTAATTGCAAAAATATTATCAAGAATTAAAAAACTATTAAAATTAGTCAATCATGGTATTTGATCTGGATATGATTAGGGCGGTCTATGCTGAAATGGCCAGCCGGGTAGAAGCAGCGAGAAAGCTTTTGAACAAACCACTTACGCTTACCGAGAAAATATTGTATAGTCATTTATTTGAAGGAAAGGCAAATACAGAATATTCAAGAGGAGTATCGTATGTAGATTTTATGCCAGATCGCGTTGCCATGCAGGATGCCACTGCCCAGATGGCTTTGCTTCAATTTATGATGGCCGGAAAGAAAAAAGTTTCTGTACCAAGCACCGTTCACTGTGATCATTTGATTCAGGCAAGAGATGGTGCTGCAACAGACCTGAAAAATGCACTCAACACCAGTAAAGAGGTGTTTGATTTTCTGGCATCGGTTTCAAATAAATATGGCATTGGTTTCTGGAAACCCGGAGCCGGTATCATCCACCAGGTTGTGCTTGAAAATTACGCATTTCCCGGAGGTATGATGATTGGTACCGATTCACATACTGTAAATGCAGGAGGACTGGGTATGATTGCCATTGGTGTTGGAGGCGCAGACGCTGTGGATGTAATGGCTGGCATGCCATGGGAGTTAAAATTCCCCAAACTTATAGGTGTAAAACTTACCGGAAAACTCAGTGGCTGGGCATCTGCAAAAGATATTATTTTAAAAGTAGCAGGTATTCTCACCGTAAAGGGAGGAACAGGATATATCCTTGAATACTTTGGAGATGGTGCAAAGAATCTCTCCTGCACAGGAAAAGGCACCATTTGTAATATGGGAGCTGAAATTGGCGCGACCACATCAACCTTTGGCTACGATGAAAAAATGGCAGATTATCTCAATATTACCGGAAGAGAAGCAGTTGCTGAAATGGCCAATGCTGTCAAAGAACATCTTACCGGAGATGATGAAGTATACGCCAATCCTCATAAGTATTTTGATCAGGTTATAGAAGTTGATCTTTCAAGCCTCGAACCGCACATTAATGGTCCCTTTACCCCCGACAGAGCCACTCCACTTTCGCAGTTTGCGGAGGAAGTCAGAAAAAATGGCTGGCCAACCCAGCTGGAAGTAGGATTAATAGGTTCATGCACCAACTCTTCATATGAAGATATTTCAAGGGCTGCCTCTGTTGCTCGCCAAGCCGTTAATAAGAAACTAAAAACCCGTTCTGAATTTACCATTACCCCGGGTTCGGAACTGGTAAGATATACTACGGAAAGAGATGGATTTTTAGATGATTTCGCCAAAATAGGCGGTGTGGTACTTGCCAATGCATGTGGCCCCTGTATTGGACAATGGGCCCGTCACACCAATGACCCCAATCGAAAAAATTCTATTATCACTTCTTTTAACAGGAATTTTGCCAAAAGAAATGATGGAAATCCCAATACCCATGCTTTTGTAGCCTCACCGGAAATAGTAACGGCGCTTACCATTGCCGGAGATTTAACCTTCAACCCGCAAACTGATACTTTGCTCAATGAAGAGGGGCAAAAGGTCAAACTTGATGAACCACAGGGAATGGAATTGCCACCCAATGGCTTCGCAGTTGAAGATAGCGGCTACCTGGCGCCTGCTGAAGACGGCAGCCATATAGAAATAGCAGTTAATCCAAATTCAGATCGCCTTCAATTACTGGCCCCTTTTGAACCATGGGATGGTAAAGATTTGACGGGTTTGAGAGTATTAATTAAAGCTAAAGGAAAGTGTACAACCGACCACATTTCAATGGCAGGCCCCTGGCTTAAATACAGAGGACATCTCGATAACATATCCAATAATTTGTTAACCGGTGCAGTAAATTATTTCAATGATGCCACGGATAGCATAAAAAATGTCATCACCGGTGATTATGGAAGCGTTCCGCAGGTACAGAGATTCTATAAAGAAAATGGTATAGCAACCATTGTGGTAGGTGACCACAACTATGGGGAAGGAAGCTCCAGAGAACATGCCGCTATGGAGCCAAGACATCTTGGTGTGAAAGTGGTACTGGTAAAATCATTTGCCCGGATTCATGAAACCAATTTGAAAAAACAGGGTATGCTTGCACTCACATTTACACATGAAGCCGACTATGACAAGGTACTTGAAGACGATGTGATTGACATTAAAGGGCTTGAACGCATAGCTCCAGGTAAAAACCTTACATTGATTTTAAAACACATTGACGGCAGTGAAGATGCGATAATCGTAAATCACACCTACAATGAAAACCAAATAAGCTGGTTTAATGCAGGCTCGGCGCTTAATCTGATTCGTCAGAACCAAAATTAATATAAATCTGATTGCGAGTCCTATAATTTCTTACAAATATTGAAAAGCGGCTTAATACGCCGCTTTTTTTATTGCCAATTCTCTAACTTTACATTTTCATTAAAAATATTCTTAGTTAAGTTAAATAAATAATTATTTTATTTATATTTGCAGCAGAGAATATATTCTACTTATATTGTCAACCCTAAAACAACTAAAAATGGTAGTTAAATGGATTTCCAACATCTTCAACAACAAAAAAGATCAGGCGAAAAATCATATCATCAACCTGATCGACGTTGCTTTTGCAGATGGCAACATGGATAATGCCGAAATGGAACTTATTAAATCCACAGCTTTAAAAAGTGGCATAACTGACGAAGAGTTTCAGGAAATTATTTCGAATCCCAGAAGTGCAAAAACATATATACCATCTGATGAAAAATCACGGGTAGAACAATTGACTGAAATGGTAAAAATAATGATTGTGGACCGGGAAATTGAAGAAAAAGAAGTTAAGGTATGTAAGAAAGTAGCTATTCAACTTAATCTTGCACCTCAAATTGTAGATGAACTTATTGACAGTCTGGTATTAGAAAGCAGGAAGCAAACCCGTATTAACCTTAAATAATCACTGTTAAATATTACATTATGGATTTATTTGTCATTCTGAGAATCCTAAGCAAAAAATTCAAATTAATTATAGGTATCTCCGTAATTACAGCTGTAATTGCAGGTACTTTATCATTATTCATCAAACCCTTGTATGTATCGACGGCCCAGATCGCTACGGGATATACCATGAGAGATGGTCTCAGCAATGAAAGAAGAGATTGGATGGAAATTGATTTCGGTTTTGCCAATCTAATCCACAACCTTTATTCAAAGAATCTCATGTATCAATTGTCATATCAATTAATACTGCATGATCTCAATAAAGGAATACCCTCATTCAGGGAGCTTGATATTTCAGAGGAAAAATTTAACGAAAAATTTGGAAGTGGTTTTCTCGAAGCAGCGCGGTTACAGTTTCAAAACAAGTATGACTCATCTAAAACTCTCTCGAACTCAATCGCCCATGAAAAGAAACTTAATGACCTTCTCAAACTATATGGCTACGATTATGAATCACTTAAAAAGGGATTTGAGATTGAAAGAATGGACTTATCAGATTTTGTCAACGTAAGTTTCTGGTCTGAAAATCCGGATCTTTGTGCTTTTGCAGCCAATACATTATGTCAGGAATTTTTTAAGTTCAATAAAGATGCAAGGCTTCAAAGCAGTGGGGAAACCATCGTGTATTATGAAAAAATGATGGAGCAGAAGAAAGCGGAACTCGATGAAAAGCAAGCCACGCTTTCGAGGTATATGTCTAACCAAGGTGTATTGAGTTATAATCTGGAAAGTGAATACCGCATGCAGCAGATAGAAAAGCTTGAGATGACCCGGAATGAAGAGGAAAGAAGTCTCAGGGGCAATCAGCTTACCCTCAACAGTGTAAATGAAAGAATTTCAAGGCTTGAATCAATGGGTGGTCCAAGAGGTGCAACTTCTCAAACGCGGCTTTTGGAAATTCTAAATCAGATAAATGAGCAGAACCGAAAATATATGCAGTCACAGTCTGAAGAGGATTATGAAATACTCGCCAGGCTAAGGGAACAGGAAAGACAAGCGAGAGCTGCAGTAAGTGAATCTTCGACAATAAAAAGAGGACAGGAACTGGAACAATTAAGAGAACGCAGAAAGGAACTGGAAATAATGGTAGAAGTTTCCGGCGCAAGTATTTCTGATTTAAACGAAAAGATTTCAAGACTGAAATCCACTGCCAGCTCTCTGAGTACCAAAGAAGGTTTTATCAGCGAATTACAAAGTGAAATCGAATTTCTCACCAATGAATACCTGGGCATCAAAGAGCGGCTTAATGATGCCCGAAGCAGCATTATGTATTCAGGTGGCAACCTGAGACAGGCAGTTTATGGACAGCCTTCTGATGAACCTGAGCCTTCTAAAAGACTTTTAATTGTGGCCCTGAGTGCAATGGCTTCATTCTTTATTTCACTATTAACGGTTGTTGGAAAAGAAGTTTTTAACAGCAATATTGTTAGTCCGGACAGATTCAGGCAAATGACTGGATTACACACCTATGGCGTCGTTAATCAAATACCCAGTCTTAAAAATGTTACAGATATATTCACCAAAGCGGATAACATTCACTTGAGGCAGTATATGAATAACATGCGTAAAATCCGCTATGACCTGGTATCTTCTGGCAAAAAAGTCATCCTGTTTACCAGTATGAAAGAAGGTGAAGGCAAATCCTTTTTTATGCTGTCACTGGCCTTGGCTTTACTGAAAATTAAAAAACGAGTGTTGATTCTCGATACCAATTTCCAAAACGACCAGCTTTTATTGATGGGAAGAGAAATAGGTATTTATACAGATAAGATTGATGCCGAATCAGAAAGCGGCCAAAATCCTTTTAACCCAAAACAAAAATCTGTTTACCTCAACGGCAAATCTCCCGAACATTCAAACCACCAGGTTGAAAATGAAGAAGAATTTGACGACCATGAAAAAGGATTGATGGTAGAAGCCGGAGACCATGTAGTAACACAAAAGGCCAGAAAAGTAAAATTTGATCTCAAAAATGCGTTAAGAAGCGGAAAATCAGAAAGTGGCATCGGGTCTGCCGACATCAATGGAAGTGCTATTGGTAAAAATCTGGATGGACTGAATATGATTTCCTGTAAAGACAAACAAAAATCACCATCAGAATTTTTTGCAGATTTTGATTTTCAAGACCTTCTGGAAAAACAGATGGAAGCATACGATTATATCTTCCTGGAAGGTGCTGCTATGAATGACTTCCCTGACACCAAAGAACTTGAAATCTTTGTTCAAGGTATTATTCCGGTGATTTCTGCAAGATCTACCATAACCTCTATTGATAAAGAATCCCTGATGTACATCCAAAATTTTGATCAAAAACTGTTGGGGACTGTACTGAATATGGTTTCAATAGAAGATTTAAATTACTAATATGTTTTATGATAAAAAATCCATATTGTCATTACTCAAGATGGTTGTCGTCACATTTTTGTTAACTGTATACATTTTTCTTTTTGCCAAAATCATGTTTTTTTAAAATAAAGAAAATGAATAGAATAATTCTAATGAGCATTACTTTCCTGATAATTTTTGGGAACGTAATGGCGCAAACTATTGACTATAATCGTATAATCATCCCGGAAGCCGCTGCTGAAATGGGACTTGAAGAAAGATTGGTTCAGATAGCCTGGCAGAACAATCCTACAAATCGTATCGTTGAAATGGAAGTTACTGCAGCGGAGTATGATCACCAGGCCGCAAAAGCGGGGTACCTCGATGTTTTCAGCATAATGGGCAACCTAAATGAATTTAATCTTTCCCCCCAAGAATCAACGCGTCAAATGGCTGCTTTCTGGCCCAGGTACAATGTAAGTGCCGTGATCAATGTTGGTCAGATTGCAAGAACTTCGGCGAATGTAAAACAAACAAGGGAATTGACAAAAATCAAACAAGAGGAAATTGGAGTAAGAAAATTGGAATTGCGCGCTGAAGTTCTTACCCTTTATGAAAATTATAAAATGCACATGGAAGTTGCCCGACTGCAAAGGCAAATTGAGAATGATGTTTATTCAAGTTTTCTCGTTGTTGAAGACAATTTCAGAAATGGTGAAATTACCCTTGAAGAATATAATACCTTTCAAAAAGAAAACAACATGGAAAGAATGCGGACCATTACCACAGAAAACGCTTACTGGACCGCTAAGTACGAGCTGGAAAAAGTACTGGGCGTTCCGCTCGAAGATATATCTGAAATAGAACGCCTCAGTAGAAACAGATAAATAACTGCCATACTGATGTCAAGAATTATTGCATCGATTGCCTCTAATGACAAATTGAAAGAAAGTCTCCCGATGGTGATGGTACTTCTTATAGGTGCCGCTATATCATGGCTTTCGGTTTTCAATGATTTTACCATCAGTATTCTTGTAATTGTTGCCTGCATTGCTGTAATCGCTATTGCAGGCACCATAAGCAATCCTCTTTATGCAGTATTCTTTATATTGGTTCTCGATGTTTTTTTTGCATATATCCCCCGGGCAGTACCTGCTTTCAAGGAATTTCCGATAGGTACCATCATAGATGGAATCTGCTTGCTTGGCTTGATTAGTGTAATTATAAATTATACCTACAAAAAGCAATTTAACTTAAATTTTTTTACCAATCCCATAGGCTATTTTTTGCTGATTAGCCTGTTCTACGTACTTCTTCAGGTAATTAACCCAAATGCAGATTCATTTGCCGGCTGGCTGAATATGGGTTTTCGGCCTCAAATGATGACTATTGCGTATTTTGCACTTTTATATTACGCACTAAGCTCCTATAAAAACATAAAGTATTTTACTGTTTTCTGGATTTCAATTGCCTGTTTTACCGGCTTGTATGGAATGAGTCAGGAATATCTGGGGTTGCTACCATGGGATGAAAAATTTTATCTGACACCAGGTGTATTTGATCTTCACTGGACATTTGGTAAAATCAGGATTTTCTCGGTTTATGACAACGCCACTACTTTTGGCATGTTCATGACCATGGGTTTTATCGTTTGCATTGTAATGTTGATAGGTCCCTATAAAATTGAAAAAAAAATAATAATTGCACTTGCAGCAATTATTATGCTGTTGGGGGCTTATTACTCAGGTACACGAACCGCCTATTTAATGATCACTTTAGGTTTGGCGTTTGTGTTTTTGATGAATTTTGATGATTTAAGAATTTTTCTAGTTTCAATTACTGCTTTCGTTTTTCTGATAGGACTATTAAACGCACCGATCTACGGAAGTGCCAACTTTAACCGCTTCAGATCTGCATTTTTTCCCGACAAAGATGCATCTATGCAAGTAAGAGAAGATAACCGGGCTGCTATACAGCGCTACATTTACGAACATCCTTTTGGCGGAGGTATTGCAACAACTGGTATGCTTGGTGAAGACTATAACCCTCGTCACCAGCTTGCCGGTTTTCCTCCTGATAGTCTATTTCTTAAAATGGCTCTTGAAAGGGGATGGTTTGGTTTGGTATTGATTCTCAGCTTTTACTTTACAATTATGCTTACAGGTGTTAATGGCTTCTTTAAAGCTAAAAACCCGAAAGTTAAAAATATCTATCTGGCTTATCTTGGAGCGATTTTTCCAACTTCAATTGCAGGTCTTACTCAGGAAATTGAACAAAAGCCCATGTTTATTATCATATTTGGGGCTATTGTTATTTTCCTTAACCTTGTAAAATATGAAAGTGAAATAGAAAAATCGCAAAATACTACCAAGGCAACCTAAGCTTATTACTTTTTATTAACCTTACAAATTCAACGTTTAAATTACATACGTGAAAGATTTTATTTATAAAATTAAGAATAAACTACAGGAAAACTATTGGTTAAAATCGAGCTTAATTGTCTCCGGCGGACGTATATCCATGGTCTTTTTTGGATTCTTCAGTTTTCTTATACTCGTAAGGGTGTTGAGTAAAGAAGATTTTGGCGCATGGATTATTTTTACTTCAGTTGCTGCCATTATAGAAACCCTCAAGCTGGGTTTTGTAAAAAATCCTATTATTAAATACGCTAAGAGTTCTGAAACCGGTGACCAAAAATATATTGAATCATCTTCACTCATTCTAAATAGTATCTGCTCAGTTATTTTTGGACTAATTATTTATTTTAGTGCATCTTATGTCGCGGTATTATTTGATTCGCCTCAGCTGGAGTTGGTACTGAAGCTTTATCTGCTCAAAGTGGGGATGCTGGTATTGGCAGATCACTTTGATATAGTTCAGGAAGCATCTTTGCAATATTTAGGTACATTTTACAACCTGCTCTTTCGCAACTTAATTTTCCTGTTACTATTGTTAACCTATGTGATTCTAGATTGGAATCTCGACCTTATAGATCTGATTTGGTTTCAAAACATCGGGATGGCCATCGGAATGCTTAGTACCTTCCTTACAGCGCGCAAGCTTCTAAATTATACCTTTTTATTTAATCTCAATTGGATTAAAAAACTGTTTCACTTCGGAAAATATACCCTCGGTACCAGCCTCAGTTCTATGGTAATGAGAAGCGTAGATAATTGGATGCTTGGAAGCATACTAAACACCGTAGCAGTATCAATATACAACCCCGCATTGCGTATTGCAAATATTTTTGAAGTTCCAACTTCCACCATCGCCACCATTGTATTCCCAATAACCAGTGAAAGAACCCATACAGAAGGGCTGAACGCCGCCAAATATATGTATGAAAAATCCGTTGCAGTTATATTGGCCCTAATGATACCATTTTCTGTTTTGGTAATTATTTTTTCCAAACCAATAGTACTACTGATCGCTGGAAGTGAATACGCCGAATCGAGTACGATCCTTAATATTACCATGCTGTATGGACTATTTATGCCGTTTAACCGGCAAGCCGGAACCATCCTGGAAGCCATAGGACTTCCGCATGTTAATTTTAATTTTATTATAATTTTTACAGCATTTAATGTTATTTCAAATTATATATTTATAGTATATTTCGGGGTAATGGGTGCTGCCTATGGTACACTGATTACCTACGCCGTTTTATCAGTAGCTAATTTAATATATCTAAAACATAAATTGAATGTTGAATTAACCAATGTATTCATTTATTTAAAAGAAACATATCTAAGTGTGAAGGATGTGAAAAAATTCTTAGGATAAAAAGGTCTTTTTGAAAAATCTAATAGTTTACAAAAAATATGTTGAAATATATGTTTAGAACCTAAATAAAAGTATAATTGCAACAATGTGACTAAGTTAAGACGATAGATATGAACAGGAGAGACATACTTTTACCAAGCCATAATTTTGTAATTGTCGGACAACAACCATGGGATACACCCATCGGAAGCAATTGTAAAGATATGGCAAGGGAGCTGAGCAAGAATTATAAAGTCCTTTATATCAATACACCCCTTGACAGGAGTACACAATGGAGAAATGAACCAAAAAATAAAGTACATATCGAAAACCGGCTTGCGGTTATTCAAGGTAAAAGTGAAGCCATTCAGGAAATACAAAATAATTTATATGCTTATACCCCTCCTATTATCATTGAATCTATCAATTTTTTACCAGATTTTTGGCTCTATGATTTGATAAACAAACGGAATAATAAGAAAATTGCCAGGCATATCTTAAAGGCCATACAAATAATGGGTTTTAACGATTTTATATTATTTAACGACTCAGATATGTTCAAGTCATTTTATATGAAAGAACTACTGAAACCCCTTGTAAGCGTTTATTATTCCAGGGATAATCTCATTACCACAAAATATTTTTACAAACATGGCCGTCGTTTAGAAGCTGCATTAATTGAAAAAAGTGACGTATGTGTTGCAAATAGTATTTTTTTAAAAAACTATTGCCTTAAATTTAATAAAAACAGCCACTATATTGGTCAAGGTTGTGATTTAGAGTTGTTTGATCCAACTTTTGACAGAAACAGACCAGAAGATCTTATTCCCATAGAGAATAAGCCAATTATAGGTTACGTAGGGGCTTTAATTTCTGCCCGTCTCGATATTGTGCTATTGGAATTCGTAGCGCAAAAATTACCAGATTACGCATTGGTCCTTATCGGGCCAGAAGATCAGGATTTTAGAAAATCTAAGCTTCACGCCATGGAAAATGTCTATTTTCTGGGGTCAAAATCTCCTGATCAATTACCTGAATATATTAATTTCTTTGATGTAGCCATAAATCCGCAAATTGTAAACGATTTAACCATTGGCAACTATCCCAGAAAAATTGATGAATACCTTGCCATGGGAAAACCAACTGTTGCAACGTATACCGAAGCAATGGAAGCTTTCAAGAGCCATGTCCATCTTGCGCATAGCCATACAGAATGGGTTCAACTGATACAAACGGCATATAAAGAAAAGGATTCAGTAGAACTAAGCCAGGAAAGAATATCCTTTGCCCAAAGTCATAGCTGGGAAAATTCAGTGAACGAAATGCTCAAAGCCATCGCTGACTTTTCGAGAAACGCTTAAAAAATTATTCTTGAGAGACTATATTATCTTTTACTGTAAGGTGTCGGCTCACAATTTCGTTAAACTGACTAATTCTCTTTGGCCAGGTATTATTTTCACTAAACTGCATCCTTCTGTCTTGTAAACTCTCACAATCATCTGCAATGGATTGTTTTATTGCGTCGTTGAAGGCTTCAGGGGCATCGACTAAATAAATAACCGACTTGAACGATTCAATATCACTCGAAAAACAAGTAGATACCACAGGTTTACCTGCGGCCAGATATTCATTTATTTTTAATGGGTAAATACTTTTGGTTAGTTCATTATATCTGAACGGTATTATTGTACAATCAAACTGGTGTAGGTAAGCAGGTAAATATTCATGGAGCACCGATCCTGTGGTTGTGACGTTACTGCACTTTTTTGTTTGCTCAAACAACTCATCAGAAATACTTTCAGGACCAACCATCACCAGTAAATATTCTGGTAAGCCTTTAGCAATCTGTAAAACAAGATGATAATTAATACGGTTGTCGATATTTCCGATATATCCAATTACCCCTTTATATCTACGCTCCTTATTAAATATTGCAGCATTTGAAATTGTTTTAACGGCAAATTCTTGCTTAAAAAGTTTTGTATCGGCGGCATTCTGACTTAAATAAACTGTAGAGTGGTACTGCTTACACAATTCCATTAGTCGATGCGAAGATGCCAGTACAACATCTGATTTTTTCATAAAGGCAATCTCCAAAGAAGGACCATGCTTAAAAATATACTCTGAGTAGCGAATATCATCCCAGCAATGATAAATTGTAAGTAAAGGTTTAAAAGAAGCCGGAAAATAATTACCAATAAAAGGATTATAAGAATTTAAAAAAATAAAGTTTTTTACATTACATTTTTTAAATACCTTCTCTAACCGTATATAAGTGATTCTTTCATTCGCTTTTTGTAATAAATCATATAATTTTCCCGGAGGCAGAAAATTTACCGGAATGATAAAGCCTGATGATATCAGATGAAGCTGTGGAAGATCTTCGATGGGTCTGACAATTCTATATTTCCAAAAAAAATAAGATAAGAAGATTCTTTTAACTTTCCTGGTAGATATACGGGTAAAGAAATCCTTCAAAGTATATGGCCTGTCAACATAATAAACATCAGTGTATTTAGAAAGTTCTTTCGCATAAGCATTTGGAATAGATGCGTATTTACCCTGCCATTCAGAAATGCCTATGATTAAAATCGATAACTGACGTGTAGTATATATATTATTCATACACCAATTTAAATTAAAAAACTTGGCTCATAATGAAATAAAGTCTTAAATTTTTTGCGTTAAAGTTTCATAAAATCAAAAATTAATAATTGCGAAGTTAAAAATAAAATAACAAATACACTTATCCTAGTAATTTTTTGTCCCACATTTAATTATTAAAAGATGAATTACTATATTTCGGTGAAGCTCAGAAAGGCCTACAAGTCCAATTCAGCACAGTTTTTAATACAATTTTATGTTTATGAAAGAACAAAGAATCTATGCCATTTACTATCTGATCGTTTTTGCCTATGGCTTATTTTTTTTAAGTCGTAGCTATTATCCATTTATTGATGTTCCTAGTCATTTGGCAGAGGCCAGCATTTATAAATACTACAATGATGAATACAATGATTTTGATAAATACTATGTCTTAAACCATGAGGGGTATCCCAACACCTTCCATTTGTACATTTATGCTCTTCCATTTTTTAAGAGTGTTCATCAGGCAGATCGCATTATTCACTTTATTTTAATTGTATCATTACCATTGATTGTGCTTGGTGTCATTATAAGTCTCAAAGGCAATCCATTAGCGGCCTTTTTATCATTACTTTTTATCTATGGCTATAATATTACCTGTGGGTTTACTGGCAATGCCATCGCTTTACATGCCACACTTTTGGTACTATGGGTTTACCTTAGTGACCTTAATTTGCCTGCCTTATGGAAAAAAGTATTAATAACCATAACACTATGCGCAATTTTTTTTATGCATGCCCAAATAGCTGTCTTTGCTATGTTGTTTCTAGGATGTATATCATTATACCGCTACTATAAAAGATTAGGAAATCTAATACTTTGCATCTTATATGTAATTCCGGTAATGGCGCTCATTCTTAACTGGATTCTAAGAAAACAAATAGACTCAGAAGCTGGAGATATCGATAAAACACCTGTAGGTGAATTTCTTGCAGAATACTACTCACAGGAATTTTTTATTACGTATCTGAGAAGGTTTAAATTTCTGATCGCTGATAATTTGCCATTGTTTGAAGGCAAAACAGGCATACTCATTGCACTTTTATTTTTTGTTTTGGTTATTTTTTTTCTGATAAAAGGTGTATTACTACAATTAAAATCTTCATCAGGCATTCTCCAACCGATAATTGCTGACTTTCGTTTACAAACGATACTGGTTTTTCTGGCAACCACGCTTTTGTGTTATTTTCTCTTACCTGAACGCATCCCAGGTCAGCACCCTATTTACGATCGGGTTACAACCTTGATTCCAATAACGCTAATATTGATTATCAGTCGACTACCTTTACAAAAACGCCTGTATATACCTTTGGTTTCAATGGCCTTGATATTACATTTTACCTTATGGAGTGAATATCTTATTGATTTTGACCAGCAGGCGAGTACTGGTATTGAAGTCATTCCAGAAAACAATGGTGAAATACTTAGTAGCTTAATCTACGAAGAAAATTTCAGAGGCAGGCCGGCATTCAGACATTTCCAAAACTATTATATCTCCAATAGCAAAGGCATCAGTACGACACGAATCATTGAATTTCGTTTTGGCATGATTCGCAAAAATCCTGAAAACAAGCTCCCTGAGCAGCTTGAAAAATGGGGTATAAATGAATTAAATGTGGTTTTGTTGGATAAAATCGACTTATTGCTTTACAAAGGCAATCCAGAATTGATAGACTCAGATGTATCAACCAGGCTTGAAAATATCAAGCAATCAAAAGATTGGTACCTGTACAAAGTAAGAAAATTTTAAAATCACACAGTTGCTATCTTTTTATAGGCTTCTAATACCTTCTGAGCTGTATTTTGCCATGTAAAATGTTGTGCTCGATTTTTACCAGCTGTAATGAGCTTGCCTCTTAATTCTCCATCGCTTGTCAGTAAAGCCAAAGCATCTTGCATGCTTTTCTCACTAAAAGGATCTATTAAAAATGCAGCATCGCCGGCTATTTCAGGCATGGCAGTCACATTCGAGGTAATCACTGGCGTACCTGCCAACATAGACTCCAAAATGGGCAAACCGAAGCTTTCCCTAACCGATGGATATACATAAAATAATGCGCGTCTGTATAATTCAGGCATAGAAGCCTGGCTTATATATCCGATAACGTGTATTTTATTTCGGATCTTGAAATAGGAAAATTCACGAAGAAGTTTTTCGAGATAACTTTCATCAACATCGGTTATTACCAACGGCCTGGGTTCTGGATGTGAATCAGCATATTTACAGTATGCCTTTAAAAACCTCGACGTATTTTTTTTTGGTGCCGTATTTCCAAAAACCAAAATGTAATCTTTCGGCAATTGATGTATAACTTGAGATTCAGGAGAAATATAGTCATCATCAATACCAAACCTGGGATGCACGGCATTATAAACAACTTCAACTTTATCGTCGGACTCTGATTTAAAATGCTTTTCAATTTTTTCCTTTTCGTAATGGGAGACTGTGAAGACCCTGACACATTTTTTATAAAAAGCAGGTACTACAAACCTTCGGTAAAAATTTCCAAATACCTGATAAGGGGTTCCTGAAAGAGTGAATTTTTCGAGGTAAATAATATCATGCAATGTTAGTACTTTGGGGATCTTACAGAACAATGGTCCTGTATTACTCGTAAAATGTATGACATCTAATTGATACTTGCTGGCAATCTTTGGCAAATGATACTGCTCCCATGAACCATAAAACCAGGAATCAATCTGTACGAAATGAAAATTAATTTTCACATCCGGGAATAGCCCCGGATCGAAAGCATCCTTAGTAAAAATATAATATTGGTTTTGGATATCTATATCCTGAAGGGCACGGATTATCTCAATGGCAACTACCTCCATCCCATGTTTCTTCTGTCGGAAGATACGTTGCGCCTCAATTCCAATTTTTAATGGTCTCATATAAAATGGCATTTAGCCTTAATAGAAATTAAAAAACACTATTCTTAAAATCAAATAAAAATACCCTACCTCCACGGTAGTTATAACGATTTATTTCCTCACCATAGACTTGTAAAATTTCAGCTAATTTATGATTATCATCATTTACGGAAATAATCCAAACCCTTGAATTGCCATCAATTGAATGTAAATCATTATCAGATATCAGATATCTTCTTGGCACATCCTCTCCGTACACAATTTTATATTGATTCAATTCGGGAAAATCTTTTAAATAGTAATCGAAAGTTGGAGTAGAGAAATAGCTGACATACAGCACATCATCGGGCTTGGCAAATTTAATAACATATTCAAGTGTTGGCTTTATTTCCTCTTCCACATTTGGCCGAATGAATTGAAAAGCGCTTATCATAAAAGGCTGAAACAGTACCAGTGAAACCAATAATATAAAAATTGGCTTTTTAAAACGGTCCCTGACATCAGAAAGGAAATATAAACCTGATACAAGTAAAATAATTGAACCCGCAGATGTAAACAATAAAACTCTGCCTGCAAAAGGAATTACCTTTAAAGCACTCAGCAACATAAATAAGGGTATGATTATTATAAAAACGAGATGGTGATACTGCTTATGGAATATGTAGAATACACAAGCAAATAATATAAAAAAAGCGTACAAAGCCTCCACATTCCATGCTCCGGCAACATGTATAAAATATTCACCCAATACATCAAAAAACCACAAAAAATCAGAAGATGTTGTAAAATTTAAGGGCATCCATTTATTCTCAATCGTCCAGTATCGTATTTGCAAAAGTTGGTTTTCCTTGTAATGTATAATAATGGTGAAATAATAAATAACAAAGCTTACTAGCCACATCAGACCCATTGGCAAATAACGATACCATACTGAGAACTGTTTTTGTCTTATGAGCTCAAACAAAATCCACAAGCCTACAGTAACCATTACAAAGACTATAGAAAATGAAAACCATACCGCTATTGCTCCGTAAAGTCCTATCCACAGTAATCTTTTCGAAGAAAATTGGGTAATTTTTTCATCAAGTATCAAAAAATAAAAAATAATGGCAACCATCAGTTCCAAACTATACTGCTTTAGTTCTGACGAGTAATAAATTAGTTTATATGAAAACACAAAAATGGCAAGACTTATCGTGGTTACAACAGGATTGGCCAGTTTCTGCAACAATTTATAGAAGAAAAACATTGACAAAATGCCAAATAACAATGGCCAAAGTCTATAAATTCGTTCATCATACCCAAATAATTCTATTGTTATCTTTTGTAAATAAAGAAAACCCATTGGGGCTATCTGTATGAAATCTAAAGGCTTCAGCAAATCGATAAAACCCCGGTTTTCTAAATTGGTAGCCAGCATGGCCTCATCTACCCAAAAATCTCTGTTAAATAAATATTGACGCAATCTTAATATAACGCCAATTACAATCAGCAAATAGTGAAATTTGTTACTTAAGGCAAACTCCTGCAGCTTATCCAATTTTTCTTTATCGATTTTCATCATCGTACCCCGGGTTATTTACTCTTTTCATTATTGTATTAAAAATAACTCTCATAAACCGCTCAAAATCAGCGAAATTAAAGTGTAACATCCGTTTGGTCTGCCTTTTGTAACACTTTAATCTACTATTTCACAATTTATATGTGGCCAAACTAAAAATGTCTTTCCAAAAAGATATTTAAAAACTCAATTTTGACATAGAGCAGAGAAACCAATATCACACTCAAAATCAAAACATAGGTCATAAAATATTTCCGCTTATACAGCTTTTCAGGTCTTTGCGCCGGAGAATCGCTCTCGTATCCGATCTTCAGATACCATGCAAACAGCAGTGCGAAAAATGGAAAACTTAACAGAAGTTCAATTTTATTCTTAACTAAAAAGATACCTAGAAAAAAGCAGGAGGTCATTGCATAAAAGAATACAGAAATAAGTAAACTTAATTCTGTATAATGCTTAAAAGATTTCCGGTATAAACCAGCCGTTTCCTTGTCATCAATAAACCGATATTCAGAAAACCTCTTAGTCCCCATTAAGAAGGCCCCACCCATCCAATAGGCAACAAGCATACTTGAAGGAGGAAAAATTTCCGGAGTAAAAATAAACCAGCCTAATGCAAAACGAATGGGATTGTTAAAAGATTCGGATAATACATCAATATAAGCTTTATCTTTGGTGCGAATCGGCTCAACATTGTAAAGAACCCCCATGACTAATAACAATACTTCTGTATAAAAGAAATTGATATTAATCTGCCACGAAATAGCCAATCCCAAAATAGCAAGTATTGCATATTCAATGTAAATAATCTTCGGATTTAAAACTTTAGTGACTGAAGGTCGATTCTTTTTAATGGGATGAAACTTATCAAATTTAGCATCAATCCATTCATTGATAACATAATTGGCGGAGGCAATTAAACAAGTAGCCACTATACCAGCTACTATTTTTATAATCAATTCAGTATCGAATTGAACCTCAAAATAGACCAGGGCAAAAAGCATCCCAGGTACCATAAAAACGTTTTTAAACCAATGGTCAGGCCTGGCCAGTGAAATGTAGTCGCTTAGTTTGTTCATCGTAAATCAGCAATATTTAAGTAGTTAGTAGTTAGCAAATAATAAAAATTACTCTTGCAAATATAAAAAATATGGTTCTAATTATTCGATTATTTATTAATATATTTATATTAATTAAGTACAATAAAAACCGGAGTCTCTGAGATGGTCAGGTTAATTTTTCCATTAGTCGATTTAAGAGGTTTAATATCACAAACAGTTTCACTTTTTTGAAGCTGAGCCAGTTGCACTTCTGATTTTGATATTTCCAGCGGGAATTGATAGTTTTCTATTGTCTTATCTTCACTGGTGCCCAGCCATACAGCATATATTTTTTTCCTCGAGGTGCGATCGATATATTCATGTATATGAACCTGCTTGTTGGTTTCATCTTTGTGTGTGGTATTGAAATGCATACCTTTTAAAAGATTTTTAAAAGCATATAGATAATACCAGCTAACTTTGGGGGTCCAGTCATCTTTTGGACCTACAAGACCTGATGTGGAATACTGGGTCGCGTCAGAAGGGTCTACATCCCTTAGCATATACATAAAGGATTTATGAATGCCAGCTGACATTGAAATCATAATAGATCTTAACAACCAAATGGCCTGCACATCGTAAATAGAATAAGAACCAAAAGATTGTGCTGCCTGCACAGACTGTGGGTTGGTATCATATCCAAATTCGGTGAGCCACACTTCTTTGCCAGGCAGGTGTTGGTGGGTCCATTGTACAAGTGGCGCCAGTTTATCATAAAGTTTATCATCTTCAGGGCTGATACCCACACCTTTTCTTTGGGAGTATCTACCAGGTTCCACTCTTGAGTAGTGATGGAAGTTGAGGACATCAAATACAAAATCTCCATTTCTGTGTTCATCACACCAACCTTTCATGGCTTTTACATAGTCGATGTCAAGTTTGGAGATTCCACCCATTACGAGTTGAGCGTCTGGATCGGCATTTTTTATTCCGATTTGAGGCCCAAGTTTACCGAGATGGCCATCCCTGTCAGCGCTCGACATAGCGGCAAACTCAATTGGCGAAAATTCATGTTCGTGTGTCATCCACCAGCAATCTGGTTCATTCCAGTTTTCATAATACTTTAAAGTTCCCAGCCCGGTTAGAGGCTTTTGTCCTTCTTTGAGCTTAAGATTTTCTACAGGAACTTTCACTTTACCATACCTTGCAGCATACTGATACATAAAGCTGCCATGGGCTTCATAGGCCGCGGGGTCGGTGGTTTCAAAACCTTTTAAATATGGTTTACCCCGCGTGCCGGCGCCAATCCAGTTAGTGCCTCCCTGAATACAGGGAAAAACAAAAATATCTGCTTCCCCGAGTTTTTCATAATAGGCATCAAAGTTCCAATACCCACCCCATAGATTAAATTCAATCTGGCTATTCGGATACCCGGGATATCCCGCCTCTCCATTTCCCTCATTCCAACTCCAGTCGTGATATTCTCTTACACCTCCAGCAACCTGCATTACATCCAAAGGATCATCAATAAAAGCGTTAATGCCTACAAATTGATCTACCGTAGCCTGCTTATCAAATACTGCCTTATCGAGTTCCATCTGCTGGCCTTCACTGGTACCACATGCGTAAAAGATCAATACCAATGACAGAGAAAAAACCAATTTAATGTAACTTTTCATTTTATTGAGAATTATAGGTTTGAAAATCTTTGTAAATCTTTTGCAATTTTAATCCGGAGCTTTGCCAGGTAAAGTTCTTATATCGTAGCAATCCTTTTCTGACAAGCTCTTGTCTTAGGTCTGATTGGTTTAGAATTTGTTGGATACCCATTGCAATATCATTAGGGTCAGAAGGATCTACCATCAAGGCGGCATCTCCCGCCACTTCCGGCATTGAAGAAGTATTTGAGGTTAAAACCGGTGTCCCACTGGCCATAGCTTCAAGTACCGGCATACCAAAGCCCTCCCGCAGGGAAGGGTATAGAAATAATTGGGCAAATCTATACAATAAAGGCAGGTACTTGAATGGAAGGTAATCAAGCACAATAATATTGTTGAGTAAATCGCGATCGCCGAAATCCGAAAGGATGTTGTTGATTTCTGATTTTTTAAGGCCGGTAATCACCAGTTTTACAGGATTAGAAGTTTGCTTTACATAAATGTAATATGCCTCTAACACCCCCCTGGTATTCTTGCGCGGATCGGTATTTCCAAAAAACAACATATAAAAATCAGGAAGCCGATAGAGGCTTTTGAAGTCAGATAGAAGTTTTTCAGAAGGTTCCCTGGCAAAAATTTCATTGACTCCATTATATACCAGGTCAATCTTATTGCCTGGTATATCAAAGAAACCGCTGATTCTGGCTTTTTCAGATTCTGATACTGTAATAATTCTGGCAGTTCTTTTCACAAGAAATGGCACGATCCATCTCCTGTACCAGTTACCAAAAATCTGATAATAAGACCCGCGTTGACGCAAAACTTCCAGATAAATAATATCATGCAGGGTGAGTAATAAAGGTAATTTTAAAGCCAGTGGGCCTGTATTTGCCGTACAATGTAAAAGGTCAAGATTGTATTTTTTTACAATTCTTGGCAATTGAAACTGTTCCCATGTAGGGAATGAAAGCGCTTTAATTCTTACAAAATGAAAATTGGCGAGCTTTTTCGGAAATATATCCTTATCCAAAGGATTTCTTGTAAACACAAAATATTCATTTTCAGAATCAATTTGCTGTAAGGCCTTGATCAGTTCGATGGTGGCAACTTCCATTCCGTGCTTCTTATCTTTGAAAATCCTCTGTGCTTCAATACCTATTCTCATATTTCTCTTTATGCACCTAATCAGGCCGTTTGGGCAAACATCACTTTATCCCCCTTTGTGGTAAAATGCCATATAAAACCTTTATATAACATTTTCAAATGACTCCATTTTCTTTTTAAAAGATACACAAGGGTATTTTTGCCAATGCTTACAGCAATGAAATATAGCAAAAACATAAGATATTGAAAACCATTTCGGTTTCTCCGCATAAAAAGTATCCGATTTCTATTTAAATAATAGGTTTTCATTGGTGAAGCTGGTCCAACAGAAACAGATTCCTTATGATACACAACCGAAGAAGGTTCGTAATAAATATCATAACCTGCACGACGTACAGTCATTGAGAAATCCATTTCTTCATAGTACAAAAAATACAATTCAGGGAGCATTCCAACCTTTTCTATCACTTCCCTCTTAATCATCATTGCAGCGCCGTGGGCAAAAAAAGTCTTGCCACCTATGTCAAATTGGCCATTGTCTTTTTCAAGATAACCAATAGATCTATTTCTTCCAGTGATCTGATGAATATCAGTAAAACCAGCATATTGTACAGTGTCGGGTTGATCAAAAAATAGTATTTTAGGACAGACGATACCCGCAGTTTTATTTTTTTGAAAGGACTCCAAAAGTCTTTCTATACAATCTTGTGCCAGCTCTGTATCATTATTCAATATGAATATGTACTCACCCCTGGCTTCTTCAATACCCAGGTTGTTACCACCTGCATATCCAAGGTTTATCTCGCTTCGAATAAATTCTACATCTGGGTATTTAGTTTCAACAATTTCAGCCGGATTCTGAGCCGAAGCATTGTCAACAATAATCAATTCAATATTTTGATAACTGATTTTCTCTATGGAAAGCAACAGCTCTTCAGTGACTTTCCATTGATTGTAGTTGAGTATAACAACAGAGACTAATGGCAATTGATGTTTTTCCATTTCTTTATTTAGGAAAGAGTTTAAGGCTATTATTTCTTAGTTTTTTCTATTTCATCGAGCGAAATACTTACACGTTTTTCAGTTACCAGAAAATCATTGTGCGCTTTGCGCAATTGAAGCAAACTGCTTACCTGAGAAACAATAAAAATGGGTGCTCTAAACAGGGCTGTGATAACCTTTGAATCTGTTTTGGCAACGTAAAGTGTTAAAAACATATTAAGGCCAAAAATTACCATGCATGTTAGAAGAATCCAAGCCAACACAGGGTTGAAAAATAGTGTAACCATACCTGTCATTATGCTTCCCAATACCAGTAAAAAGAGTGGTGGGTAAATAGTTATAATGCCAAAAAACAACTTTTGAAACCTGAATTTGATAAGACCATTTACAATCAGGTCTAAAGCCAGCTTAACATTTTCAAAATAGGTGTTGATCCATCTGATTCTTTGTCGTTGCAAGTCATCTCTTTTACTCACTTTTTCATCATAAATTACAGCATCTCTGGAGTAGGCAATTCTTGTATTCCATTTGTTTGCCAGATATTGAATTATTTTATCTTCCCCAAGTATGACTTTATTGGAGCTGGTATCAAGCATGGGGTCCTCTAATAATTTTTGAAACATGGCAGCATCAATTGACATACCCGAACCGGAAACGGGAGATGAGCCTCCAAGTAAATACGGCAAATATTTATCGGCGTAATTATGATATGCTTCACCTGCAGCATCGAGTCGGGCATAGGTCGTTTCTGTATTTTTGGCAACCCTGTCTCCCTGTACAAAGTCGAATCCCTTTTGATGGTATGCATTCATAATCTTAAGAAAATCTTGCCTTACCAGATTATCGGGATCAAAAATCACAACTTTATCATGAGCCCTTTTAAAATACGCTACGGCATATTTCATGGATTTTACCTTTGACTTCAGCGCTTGTGATGGAAATAAAATGGTAAGTTTCTCATCCTGTAGCGGAAAGACTTCTTCAGGGCACAAATCAGCTACCACATAAATATGAAATTTATCATATTTTTGCTTTAATAGGGAATTAACCAACTGAACCGGCACCTCAAGGTTTTTGAAGGCTGTAATGACACATGCAAAATCTTTGGAGTTATCCTCAGGCTCATTTACTTCTATTTTCTCCCTGACCAAAAAGCTAATCAGCAGCATACAAAATGGGAGTAGCAGAAAAAAAGCCAGGCATGTAGTAAAAATTATCAATAGATAAAACACCATAGCAATGAAAGGCTATACGTTTTCCTTTTGGAATAATGCCGGAACGGTTCTCAACATAATCAAAAGATCAAACCAGAAAGATGATTTATCAGCATAGGCAATGTCTAATTCAATTCTTTCCTCCTCCGACATTTCTCCCCTTCCGCGTTTTGTAACCTGCCATAAGCCGGTAATTCCAGCCGGGGCTAAAAACCTTCTTGCCCACTGATCTCTTGTTAATTGCTCAGCTTCATATAAGGGAAGTGGTCTGTTACCAACCAATGACATATCACCTTTTAGCACATTGAACAATTGAGGTATTTCATCGATACTTGTATTTCTGAGAATTTTGCCAATTTTTGTTATACGAGGATCATTTTCAATTTTGAAAAATGTACTCTTTTTCCCATTGCCATTATATTGATTTAAATGAGCAAGGTTTTTCAACTCAGCATCAGCACCTACCCTCATAGACCTGAATTTGTAAAAATCAAATACCCGGTACCCTTTACCAGCCCTTTTTTGGCTGTAAAAAACCGGACCTCTTGATTCTAATCTTATAAGTAAGGCAATAATTGCCAAAGCAGGACTGAGGATTAATAAAAGAAATGATGAAATAAGGATATCAGCCAGTCGTTTTAGAAAAGGCATTTTTACCATCGGAACAAAATAGTTCATGGAAATCTGTGGCGCCGCCTCAAATTTGATCAAATCTTTCTTATACCTTGACAGAAAATCAACCCTTTCATATATGTCATCTGCGCTGAAAGAACCGGTATAGAAATCATCTATGCCTAATTTCAGTGCCTTGGTACGATCTTCAGCAGAAGATTCACGGGTAACTATTATAAAAGGAATACTGCTGAAAAATTTATTAGAAGAAATTCTAGAATAAAAACTGAAAGCTGAATTTCCTTCAATAGAAAAATCTGAAATAATGACTGAAGGTAAGTCTGTATCTCCTAAAATTTGGTTTTCCAACCATATAAATGCTTTGCCAAATGTATCTACAGACAATCCGGTATAATTAAAACCATCGAGACTCTCACAAATGTCAACTGCCTGATTACCAATAAACAAAACATTATTGATAACCCTTTCGTTGTTTCCCTCTCTCTCACCGATGATTGTTCTTAATTTCATGCTGTCGTGGTGTATCATTTCACAATTAGTTTGGTTGTTTTAATCAGTGTGTTTTCAATCGATTCAATTAAAGTCGATGGATTAAAAGGCTTGATAAAATAGTCATCAGCACCGAGATCTAAACATCTGGCCTTTTGTTTTGCATCATCATAACCTGTAATAACGATAACCGGAACATTCTTAAAATATCCGCTTATTTTGATATTTTTCAGAAATTCATAACCATTCAAATTTGGCATATCAATATCTGTGATGATTAAAGAAGGTATCTGACCACTGATAAGCCATTGCATCGCTTGTATCCCGTCGCTCATAACTACTACCGAATAACGCCTTTCCAACATTTTCTCAATCAGCTGACACATCGCTCTGTCATCGTCTATTACCAGTATTTGCCTTTTCTTCATCTGAAAAATTCAAATGTTTATAAAAATAATTATAAATTAAATTGTATGCAATATTACGAAAATCTGAATAATCAAACAAATTCTTTAAAAGTTAATATTTCTTGATTTTCAGATTACTTCACTAAAACCCTGTTTTTCAACTATTTAATTACAAAATCTTTTTTAAAAAAAACACAGTACCAAATACACATACACCCTGAGAAGAAGAATTTGTGCGTATAAATTTGACTTTGCATGTATTTATTTGCACATTACAAAGGTAGCAAATCAAGTATTCAAAGCAAGTGTTTTGAGTATTTTTTATTGTATCGAATGCATTATTATACTAATTTCAAAAAATACACTCTTTTATTGATAATATAGCGAAAAACAGATGCTTTACCTTATAGTGTTTTGAAACTTATGCATGGATGGGAGGGCTTAACATAAAAATGCAGATGGAAAATCAAATAAATCATCTCCATCTGCAAACTCTTTTTTCTTGTATCAACCGGCACTTCTTCCGGATATCTGTACCAAATCGGCTATCATTTTATTCAGGTCATCGGCTTCAAGCAAATCTTCGATATTCAGGTGGAACCTGTACTTCCAAAAGTGTTGAGGGTTACTGGGCACATTGATTTGCTCTTCCTGCGTATTTTTATTTCTCAGGCGCTCATCCATGGCCAATAAATCCTGAATAGGAAAAATTGCCCACATTGAAGGGCTGTAAAGATGCTGAATAACCATTTCACGGCAAAGCCAGGGTTCGCAGAAATAAGGAATAGGCCCCTGATGCCCGAGAATTTGTTCAAAAAAACGCTGAGATCTTGCCCTGTCTTCTTCCCACCAGCCCCGAATGGTTGACATATCATGACAGGAAGGGCTGCATACCGACAAAAATTCATAATCTGACGGATGCCCGAATTCACCGGACGTACCCTTGGGCATACGCTGAATATTGAGGCTCAGAATCCCCAGTTCATTCATAACACCCGGAACGCAATCGGGCACCATGCCAAGGTCTTCACCACATACCAGCATATCTGTAGCTGCGGTAATCGCCGGTAATTTTTCCATAGCCCTGCTTCTCCAGAACGACTCCTGCCGGTGATAGTAATAATGAATATATATGTCATTGAGTATTTTTTGCTGATTTACATCCAATTCCTGATATGAGTGGGTTTGATGCAGCGCGATTTTCGGATGAAAAGCTGTACCGTTAGAATCAGGTTCTTCAAAGAATAATAGATTTCCTATCAGCTGATACATTCCATAGCGAAAAGTGCTCTTTTTTTCTTTCTCCAAAGGGGTATCCTCATCATCCTCCCGGGTATAGGCTTCAATTTTTTTCTGAGTGTTATATTCCTCCCTGATTTCATAGCTGTCATTATCGCGTTTTTTGAGAAATGTACTTTCCGCTTCCTGAGCGAATTCTCCAAAAATTTCCTGAAACATATATTTTCTGATGTGCGGCTTGCAAAATCGTTCATAATTAAAATGAAGACCACGTAAGTGCATTTCATCCAGATACATAGGAATAGCAGGATTAAACCTCCCCATAAGCCCTTCTACCGATTCCGCGGGAATTTCCCATATTCTAAAGAACCCCAAAATATGATCTATTCGATAAGCATCGAAGTATTCAGCCATTTTTTGCAACCGCTTACGCCACCACTGATATCCATCTTTGGCCATTTCTTCCCAGTTATAGGTTGGAAATTTCCAATTCTGACCGGCAATGGCATAAGCATCAGGAGGTGCCCCGGCTTGTTTATCCATGTGGTATAAATGGGGCGCTACCCATGCATCAACACTGTTTCGATAAATACCGATTGGGATATCACCTTTTAACACTACGCCCTTTTTACGGGCATAGGAGGAGGCCTCAGACAGTTGCTTGTGCAAGTGGTATTGAATAAAATAATGTACTGCTATATGCTCAAAATGGGGTTGATCCGGTTCGGCGTATGATTCCACCTTTGCAGGGTCGAAGGTGCTGAATTCAGGCCATGATTCAAATTCAGGAGTTTTATTCAAATCCCTGAGTCTTGAAAATACCGCATAGGGAACCAGCCATTCCCTGTTTTGATTAAAAAATTTTATAAATTCAGGCTCATTCAGGAAATCACTTTTTTGTTCGTCAAAAATTTTCTTAAAAAAAGAAGACTTAACTTTCATTACCGCCTCGTAATCTACATCTTTCTTTTCATTGAGCTTTTTCAGTTCCTTTAAAAAACGCTTCATTTCATCCTTATCTTTAAGTGAACCGATGGAAGGCACATTCAGATAAATAGGATGTAGTGCAAAAACCGATATGGCAGCATATGGATAAGAATCGAGCCATCGGTGGGTTGCCACCGTATCATTTACGGGTAATATCTGAACCATTTTCAGATCTGTCTTACGGGCCCAGTCGATTAAAGGAATTAAGTCTTTAAATTCACCTACGCCGCCACTTTTCTTTGTGCGAATGGAAAAAACCGGAATGGCAACCCCTGCCGCTTTCCAGCTCCTGGTGCCCTGACGGTACAGGTTATCGGTTTTAACCATTAGCTGGTCCTCTCTGATTTCATGATGAAAATCGAGTTTTCGGTTTTCCCCTTCCTCCCATGAAAGTAGTTTTTGCCTATCGACATCGTAAATCCCATACTTGTATTGAAGGACTTCTCTGGGTTCCTTAACCTGCAAATCCACAGTCCAAAGAGGATATTGATCGGCATTGAGTAAGATTGGTTTTGTCACATTCCATTTTCCCAGACTTTTATCATCGCCTAAAACACAAATTTTATGATTACGTCCTACCCTGGGGGCATATACCTGGAGACGCAGGTTAAACCCCTTAGGTCCTTTTTTCTTTTCGGCTGTCAAATCTGGCTTAAAAAGGTTTTTGGTAAAGGCAGATGAAAAAAACACATTCTCATCCGGTGCATTGCTGCGCCAGGTATCCCTGAAGAATATTTCACTGAGTTTTAATTTTTTAAATGAAATACTTCGCAAAACCCCAAATTCTGAAAAACTTATATGATGCTGTTGATCTTTAAGAATGTAATAATATTCCAAAGTCTTATTTTTATCTTCATCCCTTACCAACTGGAGCTTCCACTTTCCTCCTGTTTCGTATTTCATGGGGCGAGCCTCATCGGGATTGTTATTGCCAAGTTCAGGAATATTGCCACAGACATACAAATTTTGTCCCCACTGGGTCTGATATTCTATTTCAAAATTTAAATACATACAGGTAAATCACATTAATTACTGTCGAAAATTAACTATAAAGTTATAATTATTCCCTCTCAATTACAACCGACACATCCAATGCAAGGCCTTCAATAAAAAAATTAGTCCGACGTCTTCTGTTTATATGTAAAATTTTTCTTTATTTTGACTCTGTTTACGAATGCGATTGAATTGGAGTGTTACCTGCCAGCTTTTTTTGCCGGAGCATTCCCTCTTTTTTACCGGATATGAAAAAAACAGCCCTCACTGTAATGGCGTTGGGTATGTTGTACTTAGTACAGCCTGCTGCCTATGCTCAAAAACCAGATGTCGATTTTTTTGACGACCGTCAAATGATAATCGGTGCCTATTATTACCCGGAACACTGGAATCCTGAACATTGGGAACGGGATTTGAAAAAAATGTCTGAACTGGGATTTACCTTTACTCATTTTGGTGAATTTGCGTGGTCTATGATGGAACCGGAAGAAGGACGCTTTGATTTTGATTGGCTGGACCGTGCAATAGAAATTGCTGCCAGGTACAAGCTAAAGATAATTATGTGTACGCCCACTCCTACCCCTCCGGCCTGGTTAACTTATAAACACCCTGAAATACTTACTGTAGATGAACAGGGTATAAAGCAACGGCACGGATCCCGGCTGCACGTTTCTTATAACCATCCTGTATACCTACATTATACCGAAAAAATTGTAACCCAACTCGCAAAGCGGTACGGTCAAGATGATCGTATCTGGGGCTGGCAGGTAGACAATGAGCCGCATTATGGGGTGCTCTACGATTATTCTGAGCAACATCAAAAAGCTTTCAGAACCTGGCTGGCCTCAAAATATAATACCATAGATGACTTAAATGCCGCCTGGGGAAACGCCTTCTGGAGCCAGACTTACAACAATTTTTATCAAATTCGCATCCCTAATGCAAGTGAAGCCCCTCAAGGCGCCAATCCACATGCACTGCTTGATTTTCAGCGATTTAATGCCGATGAACTTGCTTCAGCCTTGAGATTTCAAACAGAAATTTTAAAAAAACACATAAAAGCTTCTCAGTGGATTACCACAAACTACGCGTATTACAAATTTTTACCATCGGTCGATTTATTTAGAAATCAAAACGATTTTCATTTTGCCTCCCATACCATGTATCTGACCAGCCAGTTTCTAAACGACAGCGGAGATTCATTGGCACACAGGCTTAGCAGCGGCATGGAACTTTCATTTTCAGCGGAATTTGCCAGGTCTATCAATGGATACACGGGCATTATGGAGCTTCAACCTGGTCAGATAAACTGGGGAAAAATCAATCCCCAACCACTACCTGGGGCTGTCAGGATGTGGGTATGGCATAGCTATGCACTTGGAGATCAGTTTGCTTGCACTTATCGCTTTAGACAACCCTTATTTGGGAGTGAATTTTATCATAAAGGTATATTAGAGCCCGACGGTACCACCTTGTCTGCGGGTGGCGCAGAGTACGCGCAGGTGATTCGGGAAATTGGAGACCTTCCCATACCAAACAAAATCAGGCTGCCAAAATCACTGAAAAGCAGAAATACCGCATTTCTATGGAACCAGGATAACCTGTGGGATCTCGAAAACTACCGGCATCATGAAGATTGGGATACCTGGCAATATTTCTATACATATTATGAAAGCTTAAAAAGTATGGGCGCAAGGGTAACTTTTATCCAGGAAAAAGATTCATTCGATCCCGAAGTTTACCCTTTTATGGTGGCTCCGGCATTTCAGCTTAGCGATGATAGCCTTATTGATAAATGGGAAGAATATGTAAAAAAAGGAGGAAACCTGATTCTTACCTGCCGCACCGCTCAAAAGGACAGAAATGGAAAACTACCCGAAACCTTATTGCAACAATCTATTTACGGTTTAATTGGCGGCGAAATCGAATTTTTTGATCATTTACCTGCAGCCTGGCCAGGCAAGGTCGATCATAATGACAAATCATACCGCTGGCACATCTGGGGTGACGTAATTAAACCCGCAGAGCAAACCCGGGTACTTGCCAAATATGCCGATCAGTTTTATAAAGGTAAAGCAGCAGTAACGCAAAGAAAGCTTGGAAAAGGCTCCGTAACCTATATAGGCGCCTGGTCGCATAAGGGAGAACTTGAAAAGGCAATACTGTCAGAAGTATATCAAAACAATAAAGCAGAGATTTTACAACTGCCGCCTTATGTCTTTGTGGAATGGCGAAATGGCTATTGGATTGCAGTAAATTATTCCTCCGTAATTGTGGAAATTCCCGTTACAAAGGGCGCAAATATCATTTATGGAAATCCCGTACTTGCACCTGGTCAGGTGTTGGTTTGGTCTTCTGAATAGTGTATGCGATGATTTCAAATAAATGAATGTGAGAAGTTATATTAACCATATTTTTTCTTTATCCCTGTGCAGGGCATCTTTTATTCTAATTGTTTTGCCGCTGGTAAGTTCCTGTGAAAATAAAATTTCAAAAGAAACAATACCCAAAATCTGGACCAGCTACAATCCTGTAAATGGACTGGAGCAAGACTTTGCTGATATGCGCGCCCAAGGAATTGAGGCAATACAGCCGGGAGTTTGGGGTGAAGATACTCACTACGCAACAGAACTAATCAGGGCCGCCAGAAAATATGGCATGAAAATCATAATGGGTTTCCCCGAAATTACTGAAATGGCTTATGCCATTCCCGAAGAAAACAGGGTACGCGCAGTAATGATAGGGGGTTCCTGGCAAGGTAAAGCCATTGACAGATTTCGCTTTTCTTTTAGTCCTGAAAAACATGAAATAGCCATACAAAGACCGGTGTATAACACGGGCAATGTTTATGGAAAATCAGGAAGGTATTTTCCCAATGTGCAACCACCCATAAAGGCTGAAGTAATAGTAAAGGAAAAGGATTTCGATGGCAAACAACATCTTCATATTGTTCAGGCCGATATATCGGAACAAATTGATGAAAACCATTGGAAGATGAAATTCGATCTCAGTTCAGTAAATGGAGCACTAGATGAAGTTGTACTGGCTGTCTACTGGATAAGTGAAGGAACCAGAGATTATTGGATTTTCGGCGATGCTGCCAGTGCCTTTGCCGAATCAACCCGGGAGGCATTGCGAAACACTGTATTACAGGAAATTGAAATTTGGAAAGAAGCCAATGGAGGCACATTTCCTTCAGATCTCATTTTTGCAGCAAGGTTTGGCGATGAATGTTTTCACATAAGTGGTCATTTAAACGGCGAAGAATGTTCTTATCCACTTTGGGATTATTCAGACCCTGCCATTGAGCACTTTGTGGAAAATAACCCGGGACTACATTATCCAAGAGGAAAAAGCTGGCCAGATATGTTTGGCCGCGAAAGTTGTGCTGCGTTTATGTTTCAGTTTCACAAAGCCAATGCTGAACTTGCAGGTATTATTAAAGAGGTGCTGCAGCAAGAACGCCTGGAAAACATTTTGTTGTTCCGCAATATTACCAGAGCAGATGTTTTTTCCATTAATAATGACCACGATGGCTCGGGACTTGATATGCTGGCCGCTACTCTAGATATTGTCCATGGTGATCCATACCCGGCCAGAGGTCCTGATCTTTACAATGATTGGGAAATACCCGTAGACATGAGTTACCTGCAAGGCCTAGCACGAAAACACAAAAAATTACTTGTACCCTGGCTACAGGCACACAGCTATATGGCAGGATCCGGTGGCTTACAGGACCCATCTCCCGGGCAGCTTCAAAAAATGTATCAGCAACACCAGGCATTTCAAACCGATGCCATCATGTGGCTGGGCTATGGACCTGGATACACTTTCCCGGAAAAAAGGAAAGACAGCTGGATGCAGGCCGGTGAAATTCACATTCATTTTAGAAATCAGAAAAAAGCAGACAAAAATACAGCTATGGCCGATTTCGCCCTGATCAGACCTTACACCGTAAGGGCTTTGTCAGATATAGATGGCAGAAATCCATTGGATGCCTTTGTATGTCATTCTGTATTATTCAAGGCAGTTATGAATAATAAACTTTCATATGATCCCTTTGAGCCATTTTCCTTAAAAGAGCTGAGCCCATCTCATTTGTCTGAATACCCTTTCATTGTGGCAAGTACTGGTTCCTTAGGTAGTGCTGAACTACAGGTGCTAAAAACCAATGGCACCCCTGTCGTACTTTTCATATACGATGCCGATAATGATGAAATTGACTTTGAATACACTGGAATCAGGACTTTAAAAGAAAAAATAAGAAGGGATATCATATTGCAGGATGTTGAAAATAATATTCAGATTAAAGCTGGTGCAATGGATGTTTATGAAATTGAAAAGGATATCCCTGTCCATCTCTTCTACAACAACCATCCATGCATCTGGCAAAATGACAATTTGATTATTGTATCATGTATTGGTACAGAAGATGATCATGCAATGGCCGAATGGCTCTGGGACCACCTGCTGCATACATTCGCTTCATTGCAGAATAAAAAGAGATAAAATTGCTTAAATGATGATAGATATGCTGATAGACAGAAGAAAATTTTTAAAAAGCGCAGGACTTGCTGGTATAGCCGCCACCTCGCATTCGCTGTGCAGAGCAAATACAAGCTTAATCGAAAATTCGGATGTTTTACCTACTCCGGTACAGCAGGCCTGGATGGATATGAAGTTTGGTATGTTTGTGCACTTCGGCATCAATACATATTATGATGTTGAATGGAGTGATGGCACCTTAGACCCTGTGCGTTTTAATCCCACAAAACTCGATACTGATCAGTGGTGTCGCACCGCCGTAGAGGCTGGTATGAAATATATCGTTTTTATAACCAAACACCATGATGGTTTTTGTCTGTGGCCCAGTAAGTATACTGATTATTCAGTTAAGTCAACCCCTTTTAAGAAAGATGTACTTGCTGAGGTGGTTAACTCCGCCAATAAGTATGGGCTAAAAGTAGGCATGTATTATTCACTATGGGACAGAAGGGAAAAAAGCCATGATGAAGACGAGTATGCCTATGTTGATTTTATGAAAAAGCAGTTGGAAGAATTGCTCACCAATTACGGGCCGGTAGTAGAAATGTGGTTTGATGGTTTTTGGAAAAAGCAGCAACATGGCTGGGCCAAAAAACTTAGCGATGAAATGGGTGAAAATGTATCGGGCACCTCCAGGTTGAGAGATGAAGATTTTGTAAAAGCATGGCGCATGGAAGGTGCCTACCGTTGGCAAATGGATCATCTGTATCAGTTCATAAAAGAATTACAATCTGATTGCCTTGTAATGAACAATGCTACAACGGCCTATCCGGGAGTGCCCTTGCATCCCGTGGATATTCGCAGTGGTGAAAAGTACACCACCGTTAAAGAAGACAGAAAGATCTGGAACTGGTTGGGAAAAGACATGTATCTTCCACTTCAAATAGAAACCACCATGTCAGTTAAGGGAGATAAAAAATTCCCCTCTGGCAACTGGTTCTGGCATGACTGGGATGATTCTGTGGCTTCATTGGAAACATTGCGGGGGTATTTGTCAGTTGCAGACAAAATGGGTGCAAATCTTCTGCTCAACGTCGGACCCGATGATAAAGGACAGCTGAGAAAAGTAGATGAAAAAACCCTTAAAGAATTAAGAGCACGATAAAAAAGGTTTTAATCGGCATCATAATTTTTTCGTGGTACATGACATAGGTCATTTTTATAGCCCCTTCGATATATCATTTTTGCAAATTGAAATAGCAAATCATCATGGCGCTCATTGCCAGGTAGTTTTGAAGATATGTCGAAGGGAATTTTTTATTGGTTATTATTCTGTATTACCTGGGGCTTGGTTTTTACACATTCTGAAGTAAAATCTCAGCATCTTATAATATCAGATGAGGAAGAAGAGAAAAAGGAAGAAAAAACGCCACCGACATCAGGCAGCATTTCTGATGATATAGCCCTGCCCTATGTAGTGGATGAAAGCTATAAGCCATTTATTTTGCATCTGGATGGTAGTGGCAACAAATATGTGCGGTTTATCAACTGGAATCAGTTTTTGCTGACAGGGCAGAGAAACGACAACGACAGAATCAGCATAACCCCTTCCTTAAGGCGGGTAAGGTTTCTCAACTATGCGCAAATTAATGACCGATTCATGATTCTTACCCATTTTGGCGTCAACAATGTACCCGCCGAGCAGATGCATCCTACCGGAAACTCAATGGAAGTTAAGCTTTTTTTACATGATGCATGGTCAGAGTATAAAGTCTTTGGAGAATATTTATCAATTGGCACCGGCCTGCATTACTACAATGGGCTTTCAAGAATTACCGGAGGGGGTACCATCAATTTTATGACCTATGACAATTACCGGCAGGCATGGTCTCAATTGGGTTTATCTGACCAGTTTGGTCGTCATCTGGGTGTATTTGCAAAAGGTCGTATCGGTAAACTCAACTACAGACTTTCATTCGACGATGCTATATCCAATTCCCTTGATGTCCCTGGGTTTACCGGAGAAAGAAATACCACGAGCTATATAGGAAGAAAATTCTTTCCTGACAAAGCTTCTCGTTTATTCCAGGGTTATTTCGACTATCAGTTTCTGGAACAGGAATCCAACAAACTTCCATTCAGGGCGGGAAGTCATTTAGGTGTTCAAAAAGTTTTCAACATCGGTTTCGGCTTTATCAGCCACCCAAATGGTGTGGTACACATCGATAGAGACAGTATAGTTCACCACCAGGATGTGCGGCACCTGGCTGTGGATGTTTTTTATGATGCACCTACACCGGCAGGAGGAGCGATAAATTTTTATGCTGTTTACTACAATTTTGATTACGGCACCAATTATTTATATCGTGGCATCTATGGCACCGGAACAAGCCTCTACACACATTTGGGTTATATGCTTCCTAAATTTACTGATGCCGCATTTTTTATGCCTTATGTTTCGTACAGCAACCGCAACTTTGATGCGCATTTAAACCTTAGCAATACCATGAGCGCTGGCATAAATTTCTTTATAACCGGGCATCATGGCAAAATAACCCTGGAATACAAATCCCAACAAGCGTCATTTAATGATATGAGGCCTTCAAGAGACAACCAACTGATTATACAAGCCATGGTTTTCCTCTAAGAATGAATTATGCATAAAATTTTTATCCTGCTTTGCCGTATTATTTTTAGCTTTGTGCTAAATCTGTAAATAAGGTGAGTAAATACAAAAGCAAGAAAAATCTGGGCAGCTATCCATATGTAAGCGTTGTGCTAAGCGTAATGCTTGCCCTTTTTGTAATTGGACTGTTTGGAATACTATTGCTTTTTACCGGTAAACTCACAGAAAACATCAGAGGCAATGTACAAATGCAGGTCTTTCTGCAAAAGTATAATACAGAAAGTGACCGTATGAAAATTAACCGGATACTCTCTGAGCAAAATTACATTGCCCGCCAAGGCGATAAACCTATGGTTGAGTTTATTTCAAAAGAAAAAGCTGCTGAAACTTTTATGAATGAAACGGGAGAAGATTTCATAAAATTTCTCGGCGAAAACCCACTCAGGGATGCTTTTGTGATCAATATACACCCCGAATGGCAACAGAGAGACAGTTTAAAAAACATTAGCAGTACCATTGAAAAAATAGATGGCGTATTTGAGGTGAATTATGTTGAAAGTCTGATTGAATCGATCAACGAGAATTTGTCAAAAATCAGTATGGCATTACTCGCGCTGGCAATAATCCTTATTGTAACCATTACCATATTGATAAACAACACCATTAAACTAGCCCTGTTTTCACAACGGTTTCTCATAAGAAGTATGCAACTGGTTGGTGCGACTTCAGGATTTATCACCCGTCCTTTTCTAAGAAGGTCCTTCTTACATGGGCTGGCCGCTGGTGTTCTGGCCTCATTGGCTTTATATGGCTTGCTCAGGTATTCAAATCACCGCATTCCTGAACTTTCGCTTCTTCAAAATCAAACTGAACTTCAATTGCTTTTTGGTATATTGATTATCACCGGTATAGTAATTGTTACCATCAGTACCTATTCTGCTGTAAAAAAATATTTGAAAATGTCTTTAGACGACTTATATTAGAACCATGAGTAACAAAAATAAATTACCCTTCACGCGAAAAAACTTTATCTGGCTATTTATTACCATAGCCATTTTATTTATTGGTTTTTTCATTATGACCCTCGATAAAGAACCGCATGGATTTGGTTTTTTGGGCATAACTTTAGGTCCCATTATTGTAATGTCAGGTTTTATCTTTGGTTTTTTTGCAATATTCAGAAAAGCATAAACGATTATGAGTGTTATTGAAGCAATTATCCTTGGAATCATCCAGGGATTAACAGAATTTTTACCTGTAAGCAGTTCAGGCCATATAGAAATAGGCAAAGTACTACTTGGAGTTGAAATGGCAGATAACCTGCTGTTTTCCATTGTTGTACATGGAGCAACTGCATTAAGCACCATTATCGTTTTCAGGAAAGATATTTGGGAATTGCTTAAAGGTTTACTATCTCTGAAAATGAATAGTTCCTGGGACTATGCTTTTAAAATTCTGGTTTCCATGATACCGGTAGGTATCGTCGGCATTTTATTTGAAGAACAACTGGAAGAATTTTTCAGCGGCAAAATGCTTTTGGTCGGCAGTATGCTACTCATTACGGCAACCTTTCTCATGCTTAGCCATTACAAAAAATCCCAGGGAGGTGAAGTTACTTTCAAACAAGCCGTAATTATTGGTCTGGCGCAGGCATTTGCGATATTGCCAGGCATTTCAAGATCAGGTGCTACTATTAGTACCTCCCTGTTGTTGGGTGTTGACCGTGAAAAAGCAGCCAGGTTTTCTTTTTTAATGGTACTTCCACCCATTGTGGGTGCAACTCTCCTCAAAGTGAAAGATTTTATCAGCGAGCCAGCCATTGCAGATGGCATATCCGGACTTGCACTTGGCAGTGGTTTTATTGCAGCCTTTCTTTCAGGAATATTCGCCTGTAGCGTTATGATCAAAATAGTGAAGAAAGGCAAATTGATTTACTTCGCCATTTACTGTATATTGGTGGGCAGCATTGCCATATTGAGCCAGTTATTATGAGCGAAAAAGACCCTGCCCATATATTGCTGGTCAACAAAGCACGTGAATGGACCTCCTTTGATGTGGTAAAAAAAATCAGGGGAGCCCTGCGCATCAAAAAAGTTGGTCATGCAGGAACCCTTGATCCGCTTGCAACTGGTTTGTTGATTGTGTGTACAGGCAGTACGACCAAACAAATTCAGTCCATTGTAGATGCTGAAAAAGAATATACCGGCACCATGGTACTAGGTCAAACCCGCCCCTCCGTAGATCTGGAGACTGAAGTTGAATCAGAACAACCCATTTCACACCTCAATGCGTTAGACGTAAAACAAGCTTTTGAAAGTTACAAAGGAGAAATAATGCAGATACCTCCTTTGTACTCAGCTATTAAAGTCGGAGGAACCAGAGCCTATAAACATGCCAGGGCAGGAAATGAAGATATACAGCTGGAAGCCAGAAAAGTACAGGTTTACGAATCTGAAATTACAAACCTTCAATGGCCCAGGGTTGAGTTTAGAATTGTATGTTCCAAGGGCTTTTACATAAGAAGCTGGGTACGCGATATTGGCGAAACCCTGGGTGTAGGTGCATATATGGAATCTCTTTGCAGAACCCGTATCGGCAAGTTCAGGCTTCAGGATGCTGGTGATGTGCATGAAATTGTAGAATCATTGAAAAAGCAAAAAAGCCATATTGGGTAATGACAAATAGAATTTGCCGAAAAATATTTATTTGGGTTTGTTGCGAATGGAATATCATCATGGTTGTATGAAAATTTACCACGGCACCGATTCATTTAAAAAGCTTGAAAACGCGGTGGTTACCAGCGGAACATTTGATGGCGTGCACCTCGGACATCAAACCATATTGTCTCGACTACAGGATATCTGCAAAAAGACCAGGGGCGAATCTGTACTGATTACCTATTGGCCGCATCCCAGAATGGTACTTGCACCCTCAGACCCTCCAATTCAGCTGCTGTCTTCTTTACAGGAAAAAGCAGAAATACTTGAACAATACGGACTGGATCATTTTTTAATCATTCCGTTTACCGAAGCATTCTCCCAGCTCAGCTCCGACGATTTTATAAAACAATATCTGATCAACACAATCGGTACACGCAGATTAGTAATCGGGTACAATCATCGCTTTGGTAAAAATCGTTCAGGTAGTTTCGAGGCGCTTAAAAGCCTTGGACCAAAACTCGGTTTTGAAGTTGAAGAAATCCCCAGGCAGGATGTTGACCATGTTGCAGTAAGTTCTACAAAAATACGCAATGCCCTCAGTTTGGGTGATGTAGCCTCGGCTCGTCAGTTTATTGGCAGGCCTTATCAATTATCGGGCACTGTGGTTGACGGTGATAAACTTGGACGAACAATGGGCTTTCCTACCGCCAACCTCAACGTAAACTTCGAGCAAAAGCTCATTCCTCATGATGGGGTCTATGCCGTATTGGTACAATGGAAACATAAAGTGCTCAAAGGTATGATGAACATTGGTTACCGTCCGACGGTTACTGGTAAAGTCCGAAGGCTTGAAGTGCATATTTTTCACTTTAACGAACAAATTTACGGCGATATTCTAACCATATATTTTATGGAAAGAATTCGCGAAGAAAAGAAATTTCAAAATTTGGAAGCCCTGCAGCAACAGTTAAAATCAGACGCAGGGCAAGCCCATAGTCTCTTGGAAAATGTTGATAAGCAGTATTAAATGATAGTATTATGAAAAAATCAAAAATAGAATTCGAAATAGAATTAGACGATAAAAACATCCCTGAAAAAATTATTTGGAAAGCATCAGATAATCCCGATGGGGACAGCCCTTCAGAAACCCGGTCGATCAGCATAGCCTTGTGGGACCATATGCAAAAAAACACCCTGCGCATTGATCTTTGGTCAAAAGAAATGCAGGTAGATGAAATGAAACGCTTTTATGTAGATATGCTTGGCGGACTTGCCCAAAGCGTTATGAATTCTACCGGTGATGAATTTATGGCCGGAGAGTTAAATGCTCTTTGCGAAAAATTTGTAGAATATATCCTCAAAGAAAATTCCTGAGATAGGGATAGAATTAAAAGTGGGTATTAACCCGATCATTATCTCCAAATTTGTAATTACACAATTTAAGCAACCAAATGTATCCTCTCATGAGTGTATGCATTGATCCGTATTTGCAAAAACACAATGCCTCTTACCAAAATATTATGAGTGGATCTGACTTCGGTACACTTTTTTTTCGTTCCTGGTCAACCTTTTAAGCATGGAAAATACAATTCCACCCGAAATAGCCCCAAGGACATAAATAACAATACTGGCAAATGCCAAGGGAATTTCAAGGTGCCAATTCAGAAAACTCAGGGTTATTACTTGTAAATTTTGCAATGCAAAAAGAACAATTATCCCCAAAAAGAGTAACAACGAGATTGTTTTTACCAATTTCATAATATGCTTTTAAAATATTGATATTGATTAATCAGTATATCATGCTACTAAAGTCCCTGATTAATCATAATGACTATAACGGTTTTCGACAGTTCACGATCTATGAATTTTGTCAAAATTGATTGACTTTAAAAAATTACTGCTCCTTTATCCATTGTGAGATCATGTTGGTATACACCCTATTAACTGGTATGTCATGCACAATGGTTGAAAAAACGTACTGGTCAATTTCTGACAACTTTAGGCAGGCCCGGTTATTTTTCTTATCATAGGTAGTGAAAATTTTCTTCCTGACTCTGAAGGATGTTTTATCAAAATGTGCGTCTTCAGTTGTATCGGGAAGTGATAAAGCTATTTGCCTGAGAAAATCAATTTGTTGCATTAGTTTTCCTTTTTGAATTAAGGCCGTTGGAAACAAGCACGTAAATGAAGTTAAATTCTATGGTTTCTGCTCGTTTTAAGGATTGTGTATGAACATTCATGGTTGGAGTTATTAAGTTGAGCACAAAAAACCATTTCATGCCATCGAAAATGGCAACTTTAACTGAGAGAAAACTTTCAGAGTTTGATTTATTAACAACAATACTACAATCTGTTTCTCCATTGGACCTTTCAATAATTTCATAGAAGGAAACTCCCAGATCTAACACTATATTTCTCATTTCGTATTATCTTCGAAATCATGACTACAAAATATAATAAAAATGCACTACATCCTCTTCTGCTGTTGGTCGTGTCTTTCGGTAAAAATCCACTGCATAATCATCCACCTGGTTTGCATCAAGGATTCTTAGCCTGACAAGCTCAGATTCTTCAGACATTGTTCCTGTTGAGATTTATTGCTGATTGTAATAGTTTTATAAGTGCTTCACGTTGTAGCGTATCTTTTTCTTTCCAGATAATGGATCTCGTACTTTTAGCATCGGATGGGCTATTGAACAATTGGGTATCTTTCTCAAGATCAGAACCTTTAAAAAAGGTAAGGCTCACATGCTTCTTAAAAGCCCCCGCACTGCATACCATGCCATAATGCGACCAAACCGGACTGTTCCATTTCCATTCTTCTTCGATTTCCGGCTGTGTTTCCTGGATCAGTGTACGTATTTGCCTGATCAACTCCCCACGCCAATCCTGATTTTTATGGATATATTCAGAAATTTTATCACTTGCATTCATCGTTTTTGAGTTAAGGATTACCTAATAACTGTCTTCAAACAGGATTTCACAAAACAAGACTTACAGAAATTAGCATACTGATTACCCAGCCTACTTTACTGTACATTTTGTTTTTAGATTTATTCGTTTACTCCATCTTTCAAAAAATTTGTGATGTGTGGTGCAATTACCCTTGGACTCACCAGATGTGATTGACCCTCCAGGTCCAAATGTCTTGCATCGGGCAATACCTCTGCCAGATGTTTCATCGCATTTTGTGCCCATTTTTCGCTTTTTGTCCCTGAAATGACCAAAACAGGAATATTAACCTCTTGCCAATCTTCATTTTGAAAAGGCTCTCCGGAACCATAATTTTTAAGTAAAAGGGTGTCATATTCCAGAGTATGGGCAATTTTTTTCATTTGTTTCCAGGCGGGCATCAGCTGCATCATCCAAACCACAAATGGGGGTAACCCAATGCCTGTGCCCATAAAATACTTAACAGCCTTTGCCGGTTTATTTTCTTTTAATAAACTTTGAATGGTTTCCAGATAATTGGCAGGAAACGGGTTTCGGCTGCTATCAACGATGTAGGGTGATTCAAAAACAACAAGCTTTTTGATATTGACACCATATTTTACAGCTTCCAGGGCAAGTGCGGCACCCGACGATATCCCGTAAACAAATGCATCACCACTTGTTTCATCTATAACCGCTTGCAAATCTTCAAATTCGCGCTCCAGGCTAAATGGCAAAGTGTTGCCACTTTCGCCCCTGCCCCTTCGATCGTAGGTGTAAACCATAAAATGGTTTGTGAGATATTGTGGAAGTTTTACGTTTGCCCCGAAGTTTCTGTGACAAAATGCACCATCAATCAGAATCAAAGGATTGCCTTTTCCCTGACGGGAAAAAGCAATCATGGTGCCGTCCTTTGATGTGGTAAATTCCGTCATCTTACATCACTAATTTGCCATCTTTTACTTTTTGCAACACATCTTCCAGCTGGTCAAATGCCATATTTAAACCTTCTGACATTCCCATTTTAATTACAGTTTCCAATGACCCGGCATCGGGATACTGGGTAAAACAAATAACCAAAGTCCCATTTTCTGTGGGAATAAAGGTGTTTTTAAGGGTTGATATCGGCATATTTTCGTTGATTTCACCCTTTTCGTTTGTAAAAGCATCTTTGCCGGTATAATAGTCTTTTACCTTTATCTTGTCGTAAAGTTCTATTCCACCATGTCTTTCTCCTTCAGGACCTACCATCTCATAAATCCACCTTCCACCTTCACGGAAATCCATTAACTTCGATTCACATCTCCAGGGTGCGGGTGCCCACCATTGTACACGTAATTCTGGTTCTGTCCAGGCTCTCCAAACAAGAGAAATATCGGCGTTAAATTCTCTTCTTGCCTCAAAAGTGGCTTTCTTTGGGTCTGTTTTAATTTCAGTGTTCATGTCATTGATTTTTAAGGTTGTTTAATACTTGGTCAAGTTGATCAAAGCGTTTTTCCCAGATTTTTCTAAACCTTTCCAGCCAAATTTCAACTTCTTTCATTTTCTCAATTTCTATTTGGTAATAGATTTCACGCCCTTGCTGCTTTTGTGAAACTACATCGCATTCACTGAGTATCTGAATGTGCTTTGAAACGGCCTGTCTGCTGGTATTGAAATGCTCAGCAAGAGCATTGGGCGTCATTGCATTTACGGCAAGCAACATGAGTATTGCCCTACGGGTAGGATCGGCAATGGCTTGAAATATATCTCGTCTAATTTTCATAAAACTTATATCGTGCAAGTATTTGTTTGCTAATATACGTGCAATTATTTAGTTGCGCAAATATTTTCTATTCATTTTTTCATATTTCAGATCGCCTGCATCTTAAAATTAAACCCGATCACACTTTAGCAACTTTTCATTAGGCGGTATATAGTTAACTTATATTCCTATAAACGGCCTGGTAGTTGCTGCAAATGGGGTAATCCCTGTCCCAATTCCCTGAAATTTCTCATTTCATCCAAAGCTTGCTACGCAGTCGTTCCCTGGCTCCATTGAAGCTCAATTATCTGTTTGTTGTCTTCATCTTTTATTTAATGGTGCATCATTCGCTGGCCCCACTCCCTGAGCTTGGCGGGAGCATCATTGTGGATTCCTTTACCCCTCCAGGATTTTTCAATATATTTAACCAGCCATATTGCCAAAAAATTGAGATATATGTGAGCCCTAATCCTGGCTGCATTTCTTTGTCAGATAGGTCTTTTCTCAACATCCGATTTGGCCAGGCGAAAACAGCGCTCTGCTTTAAAATCCAGTTGAATGCACCACAAAAGGAATCTCCAATGCAGGTGGAAAGGGCAGGTTGTGTGAAATCCCCTGCAATAATGAGAACTTTCCACTTTTGGGCGTCAAGGTATTTTTGAACACGTATACAAAAAGAAAATACAGTGAAAGGTAAAGTCGTTGGACAAATATTTTAAAAATAGAGCGGTGGAGTTTAGCCAGAAAATTATTTGCAGAAAAAATAACCAAATCAAATAAACCTCAAAAAGGCACCAGTAATGTCATGTGTCAAAATTCTACCATAGGTTTGCTGGCAGTAAAAACATTGTTTTCACCATCTCTTGCTTCCAGGTATACTCTGTATCGTCCGCTTTTGTACAATACCGGCAATTTGACATAATTGCCTTCCCCTATTTCTCTTATATGTTCTATCTCTCCTCTCGTATTTTCACGGTGTAGTTTCCATGATATTTGGTACTGATCGTTTTTCAAATCTCCATCAATTACTGCGAGAAAGCTAGGTTCGCTGTGTGGGAAAAATCGCTGTCCGTTATAAACGATTTTAATCTCAGGAACATTAAGATTAGACACTTCCTTCTCATTGAACAAAGTTTGAATGGCGTGATAAGCTAGCTTGCGCTCAGATTGCTGGTTGGTAATACCAAACCACGTAAGACTACCATAAGGGGCATCATTCCATTTATAAAAACAAGCACCTATCACTTTTTCTTCCAGGCCTTTGACATAATTATTCCAGCGGCTCACATATTGTACAGCTTTTTCTGTATCACTAAGCTCATCATACAAATCATAATGCAGTTGGCGTGCGTATTTTTTGTGCCAAAAGCCATCTACACCCAAGGAGGTATATAAAATTTTATGCGGATTGCCGGGTTCTTGAATCCAATCTTTGGCAAGTTCAAAATGTGCTTCATAGAATGCATTCAAGCCTACCAGGTCAAAATGATGTAGATCATAATCATTGATTTCGGTTAAAAAGTGATCTGAGAGATTAATATTGAAAATTGAAAGTTTTTCCGGAGCTATTTCGCTTTGTAATGCACTTACTTGAACAAGGAGATCGAAATATGATTGTTGAACACTTTTTACATAGGGTTTAGCGAAATGATCTTTCAGATCGCCCAGGGTTTCATCTCCATAACAAAAACCAATTACCCTTTTGTATCTGCTATATATGTTTAAACGCTGTTGAAGATATTTAAATTCTCGATTTCTGGCTTTTGCATCAATGGCGTAATCTATTCGTGGATTGTTGTAGAAACTTATAATAATATTCAACTCGTACTTAGTGGCCATTCTATGGATATTATGAATGTAAATACCCGGGTCATAAACACGAATTACATTGGCTCCCATTTTTTTTATCAGCTCAAAATCCTTATCGAGTTGAATACGGTTTAATATAATTGGTTTTTCATTTTCAAAATAAACCGGATGATAGACTACGCCTTTTAGTGGTTGATTTAGTTGATGTTGAATAACATTGTCCTTTGCCTCCTTAGATTTTTTAATGAAACCTGCTGGTTGAGATGATGCAAATAAGAGATTATCCGGTTTTTTGTATTGAAACTTTTCAATTAAGCTTTTGGGTATTTCATCATGAAATATCATGCCATTGATAGTATGTGTTTTATTCTCAGATATTAAAATATCCGCTATTTCAGGTTCAATATTATAAACCATGACTGGTAATCTGGCTATATTATCCAGTAAACCTTTATTCATTGGTATTTTCTCGTAATCATATGCCAGCCAGTCAATATTTGCCAATTGATCTGTAAAATGTTTTGGGGGTAAGTTGCAAGAAGATACAGGCCACACTTTTACCGCATCGTAGCAAACAGAGTTATCTAAAAAGCTTGAAATATGCTTCCAGGCTCTGTATTGTTTCTCTTCAATTCTTACTCTATCAGTTTGATGAGAAGGTAGTTCTAAAGGCTGGTTCAGCAGCCAGGTAATGAAAATGGTATTAGAATGGCAGGCTATTCTATCTATAAGATTACTTTTGAAGAATACATCGTAGTCGCCATTTAGTATACGATCAAAAAACTGGTCATGCGACAATAGATCCTCCTTTTCCAGGTTGATGAATACATTACCTTCGTACTTCAAGCTATCATCAATACTATTGAACTCAACATCAAGCCTAACATCCTGGTATTGCAGCATGTTTCTTTTTGTAAAAGTTGTATCACCTGGAAAGGCAATGATAAATTCCTGGGTTTTTAATGTCGTTGCGACTTCTTTTTCTCTTTTGTTATAGATAAAAAATATAATTGATGTCATAGCAGTAAGTATACCAAAAAACATGGCATACCTCCTAATCAGTGCATAAACACCATGTCGAGACAACCACAATTCTCTTTTTAAAATATGTATGTAGTTTTTTTTGCTTGCAAACTCATCTTCTTCGGAAAACTGACGTTTTTCATTGAATTTATCAAATACCAAAAGATATGAAAAGAACAGTACCATGGCGTTGATCAATGCAAAAACCGCCATAAAAAGACTATAGGGATTCAGGTCAATATAGAGACCGTAAAAAAATGCCAGGAGGCATATAATTGCGAAAAATAAATTGGGCAGCCCGTATACTGATAAAGATTTTTTAGATTTTTCTTTGGGTGTAGGCAGGTACAGAAGTTTGATGCGAAAAACAGAATAAAATATCCCCAATAAAAATATCCACCAGGTACCATTTCGAAGTATACCTCCAAGAAAATGGGAGCCACGTTCATTCTCATCTAACACCCATTTTTGAACATAATGCCTGATTAGCAACGAAAATATAATAAAAGGGGTAATCAATCTGAAAAATTCAAAAAAATCAATCTTCCAGGGTATCAGGGAGGTGGTCAGCGCCAAAATTGGTATGGTAATATCTATCAGATTTACCAGTCCATACATATAATACAAAGGCAACAGGAAGTAATGGAGTTTTTGTCGCCATGTAAAATTGGCTACCAATTTGGGAAAGACATACAACAATAAATCCATTACGCCTTTCGACCATTTCAATTGCTGTTTGTAATAAGCATTGATGTCTTCCGGTACTTGTCCCTTGGTTAGAACTTCCGGTACATACACTGATTTCCAACCTTTGGCGTGTAATTGCATGGATGTATGCATATCTTCGGCCAGGCCTGCGGCATGTCCACCAATTGTATCTAGTGCTTTTCGTCTAAAACATCCATTGGAACCAAAAGCCTGTGCTGTACCATAATTGCTCATGGTAATCATCATGGGACCATACAATTGATAAGTTTGCTGAGCAGCTCCTTTTGAAACAAGACTGGCTTCGGGATTATAATATGCAGGGACTGCTTGCACAAAGCCGACCTGTTCATCATCAAAATATGGTAATACCCTATCCAGTAATAATGGGTGGGGTACATGATCCGGATCAAGAATCAGCGCGATTTCCCCATTGGCTTGCTTCAGAGCATTATTGATATTGCCTGCTTTGGCATCTTTCCTGTTGTTTCGTGTCACATGATGAATGCCATTTTCTATACAAAACTCTTTGAGTTCAGGATCATTTGCTTCATCACATAAGTAGCTTACATGAGGATAATTTATATTTTTTATAGCGTGGAGCGTTTCATACAACATTTTTTTAGGTTCGCCCGGATAAAATGTTGTAAATACATCTACTTTATATTTATTTTTAATATCAACTTTTGGTTTGTCGATTTTAATATTTAAATAATGATACCATTCGTGCAATACTTTTAGTACTTTAAAAAGCAGTGCAAGTGTCAATATCCAATAGAAAGGAGCAAATCCAATATGTTTGGGATCAAAAAACCAGTATAGAAAAATTAATAATGAAAAAATTCCGCATCCAATAAGAAAACGTAGTATAAATTGTTCTTTCTTTGAAATTTCGGATACTCTAATGTGATTTATTTTCCGTGTTTGTGGCATATTGTTATTAGCTCACATTTAAGTTGTGGTTTGAAAAATTTTATTATTTTTCGGTGGTTTGTTTGAAAAATTTCACAATTATAATCAATTTCGCAAAATGTCAAATATGAAATATCTAATTATTTTCTTTATTAATTTGACTTTTCTGGGGTCTTGTAATATAAGTGACAAGGAAAAAACTTCATCAAGTGAAGGCAGGGTAGTTATTGACCGTACAGAAGACAATGGATATCAAATTAAGGTTGAGGGTGAACCTTTTATAATCAAAGGAGCAGCAGGATTTAATCACTTAGCTGATTTAGCAAAAGTTGGTGGGAACACCATCAGAACCTGGCATTCCAATGATGCGCAAGAGATTCTGGATGAGGCCTTTAAAAATGGCATTTACGTTATTCTCGGCATTCATCTTGAAACTCCAAAAGATGGTGCTGATTATGGTGACAAAGATTTTATTCGCCAACAGCGCGAAAGAGTGTTTGAGACGGTTAACAAATATAAAAATCATCCGGCACTTTTAATTTGGGCCTTGGGAAATGAAGTGAATACAAATCCATTGGACAAAAGGGTATGGGAAGAAATCAATTATCTGGCAGGAGTTGTTAAAAAAATGGATCCGGATCACCCGACTACAACCATGCTGGTGCCTTTTCGAAGGACGATTTTTTATGCAAGGATCAAACTCACCAATTTGGATGCCATTTCCTTTAATTCATTTGATTCTGTAGATGAGACTATACGCAAAATTAATACTCCTTTCATAGGTTATACAGGCCCGGTTATATTTTCGGAATGGGGTGTGGGTGGCAATTGGGAGGCTACCAAAAAAACTTTGTGGGATGCCCCTTTGGAACTTAATGGCATTGAAAAGGGGCATTTAATTACTGATAGGTTCAAGCAATACTTCGACAACAAATTCCCTAATATCATTGGTAACTTGATTTTTTATTGGGGTTACCGGCAAGAAGGCACAGAAACCTGGTTTTCAATATTTACGCAACATGGCAAGAAAACCCCAATGTACTATGCCATGAAAAGTATTTGGCAAAATCGCGAAAATACAAATTGGCCTTTTAATAATTTAGATTTATTGTTAAACGATAAAATGATGTCCGACACTCTGATTTACCGGAGAGGACAACTTGTAAAAGCAAAAATAACTACGAATACAGTGTTTGATTCCACTGAATTTTCATATCACTGGCAAATATTGCCGGAAGGTGTTTCAGACCAAACCTTGATTACTTACCAAATTGATTTTGAGGATTACCTCAAAGAGGATACTTCTATGCCTCATTTAGAATTTAGTGTTGATTTGGAAGAAGGACCTTATCGATTGTATGCATACATCATCTCTGGTGATAGTCTTAGTTATACCGTCAATGTGCCTTTTTATGTGTTGAATTAGTATAGGTATATATTAATTCGAGCGGCACGGCATAGAACCATCCTTTTTGACCATTATCAGTCAAAACAACACAGAAAGTAGAGCTTTGTTAACCTCAGGGTCAAAGGTTATAGAGCCATTGAGTCGTTCCACTAAAGTTTTTATAATGGAAAGTCCCAACCGGTTGAGTATTCGCCGTCTTTTGCTCTGGCAGAAAGTTTTTTAACCCAACTTGCTTATTCAGGCTTATAACTTTTTTGATACCAGTGAGTTAAAAACTTAATGCTACACAACATATTTATTCGTTGCCGGTATAGTAGAGTTAGTTTTGGTCGCCTTATAGATGTCAAGAGCTTCCTTTATTGGCCTTGAAGGTTTTTCAATTCCTATAGTTTTGGTTTGTGCCCAAAGAATTTTCACAATCCGATCTGCAAAAATCAGAATTATCATTCTCAGGACGCGAATACCATCTTCGCCATAGGCACTAATATCAACATTTTGTCAGTCCTCAAAAAAATCCATGTGCTTTCAATCTTTAATAAATCTCGAAAATATCATGATGATTGGAGTTTGAAAGGCAATTAACAGAACTTTAGAGAATAAGCTCCGTACCATATGTTAAAAGAAAAAAACAAGTTGTGTACCTAAGGGATGTAGCTTCACAATCCTCAGGCATTAGAAAGCCTTTGTACTGTGATTTTTTTTAAGATTATGATTTTTTTTCAAGCCATGAGAAAAGATTTTTTTTCAAGCCATTATGGAAAAATATATTATGAATTGAATGGTGCAGAATTTGCCCCAGCAATTGTTTTTATCCATGGCGTAGGTATGAATTGCCATACATTTGAGAAACAGATTGAATCTTTGCAGCCGCATTACAGAACCTTGGTTTGGGATTTACCCGGGCATGGCCGCTCTACTTTGAAAAATTACAGCAAGCGTTTTACAGAGCTATCGGCTGAATGTCTAAATAAACTATTGGAAGAACTGCATATTTCCCGGGCGGTTTTGGTTGGTCAGTCTCTAGGCAGTATGGTGGCCCAACACCTTCAACTCAAACATCCCGAAAAAGTACTGGCTGCAGTACATGCGCCTGGAATTGAGTTGAGATCCCACGCAGGTGTCTGGGCCAAAAGCATTGTGCCTTTATTTATATTTCTGATTGAACTGATCCCGGAAAATGTCTTCTACAAATCCTTCGGAAAACACAGAGCTTTTAAGAAAGAAGTGCAGGAATCTTTGTCTGCCACGATGAGGGAAACCGGAAAGAAGTTTGCATTAAAAATTACAGCTGATATGTGCTATGATTTAATCTATTCTTCACCCCAACCTGAGAAAGTTCCTCTATTGATCCTTTATGGGGAAAAGGATCTGCCATTTATCAGAAATGCTTCTAAATCATGGCATGCCCGGGAAACCATGAGCCAATGTGTGGCCATACACCAGGCGAATCACATTGCCAATCAGGACAATCCGGAAGCCTTTAATCTGGCGATGCATAGGTTTTTAGATGATTTGTAGAGAATAGGACCTGTCAGGTTTGTCAAACCCGACAGGTATTTACAAAGGCTTTGTTTAGAAAATATTTAATAACTTCAACTATCAAATCCTCCCCGGCTCCTATGAAGAAAAAAAAGTTTTATCTGGCGCTGTGTCTATTTTTCCTGGGACTTCTAGGCATATTGTCTGTACTAACCATGGATATTCCTTTGCCCGAAGAGATTCAATCCACGCTGGAAAATCAATTTACGCCTTCTCAAATCAAGCTGCTATTGTTGATTAACCCCATCATTATTTTGGTGGTGGCGGTAACGGTGGGTACCCTACTCTGCCAAAAGGTAAACCTAAGCGTACCTCTCATTGAGAAATTTGTCGGTTTAAGAGATGGGCCCGTAATGGTTCGTGAAATTCTATACCATGGCATAATTTGGGGCCTGATCACTGGAATTTTACTCAGCATTGCCAGTCTATTCAGATTTTTATCTCCTGAAGAATTCGAATTACTGAGTGCATCCCTCCAGCCAACCCTGGCTGCCAGGTTTCTATATGGTGGCATCACAGAAGAAATTCTGATGCGCTTTGGTTTGATGACACTTCTGGTCTGGTTAGCTGCCATGATTTCTAAAAGCACCAGGCCACCTGTGTATTGGACGGGAATAGTCTTAGCTGCGATTATCTTTGCCCTAGGCCATTTTCCTGTGGTCTTCCAAATTATAGAAACCCCTGGTCCGCATTTAATAAGCTATGTACTCATCGGCAACTCCATGGGAGGGCTGGTATTTGGCTGGCTCTATTGGAAAAAAGGACTGGAAAGCGCATTCCTGGCTCATATTTTTGCCCATGTGGCAATGGTTGTTTTTGAAAAAGTATTGTTATGAAAATAGACAAGTTAAACATTAAACCCATTCCGATCCGCTTTTTTGTAGTCACATTTTTGTGGTCATGGCTGCTTTGGCTACCCTTTGTATTGGCAGGTTTGGGCATTTGGGATTGGAATGAAAACCTGCGCAGCATTTTGAGTATGCCGGCCATCATTCTGGGTGCATTTGGCCCGGCGATGGGGGCACTCTATTCCATAAAAACGCTGCAAGGCACATCAGCCATCAAACCTTTTCTTAAATCCTTCCTCTCTATCAGGTTTGGCTAGAAAGTTTGGCTGATTATTCCAGGTGTAATTGGACTTGCTCATTTTTTGGCCTGGTATTTACCCGAATTTTTTGGATATGAAAGATTGCCCATGCTGCTGCCTACAATTTTTGTTTTTCCGATTTACTGGATGATAATGATCTTTTTTGGCGGAGGTCAGGAAGAAATCGGATGGCGGGGATACATTATGCCCTATTTGGAATCAAAATATGGTCTTTGGCCTGGTAATACAATATTAGGTGTCATTTGGGCTCTGTGGCATGCTCCACTATGGTTTATTGCCGATTCTTTCCAAACTTATATGCCTTTTCCCGCTTTTCTGATCGGATGTATTGGATTGTCTTATTTTCTATCGTGGATTGTCAAAGCCTCCAATCACAAACCCTTTTCAGCTCTTGTAGCCCACGGCGCCTTCAATGCATTCTTACCGGTTTTTCCGAGTTTGGTGATGGATACTGATGTTTTTCAATTGCATTTTTGGATACTGGAACTTCTATTTCTGCTAATAGGCGCCATTGCATTGTTATCGCTAAATAAAACCCATACATCATGATTGTGTATCTCAAATTCAGTCTTTTGTTTTTTGTTATTCACTTTTTTTCATACATCATTGCAGGTGTAACAGATCTTCAGCTGGCAAAGAAAATGTATAAAGGCAAAAACCGTTTGTACAAAAGTTTTTTCAGAGATATGGAAAATCAGGAAGAGTCTTTACGGGTGGCAAAACTGCTTATTCCTTCTCAGTTGGTACGGGCGATTCTCATGTCTGTTGTGCTATATCCTGTTTTGCCATTTTTGATAACCTTATCATTTTGGGCAAAATTTTTCTTTATGGGAGGCCTTATGTTTATTTATGCAGACTTCTCAAGTGCCATCCCTTTTTCTAATACGATTGAAGGTTTAGTCTATCTGAAAAAAGAGTTTGTTGAAAATCGGGTATTCTGGATCATTCAACTTGAAGCCATTCTTTATAGCATCCTATTTGGATTACTTTCTGCCTGGCTCTTATTCTAATCAAAACATTGAGATGCGAAAAATCATCGATCTTGACCTACATCATGTTTTTTGTGTTGCCCCCTTCATAATTTTGGAGCATAAACCTTAAAAAATGAAAAGATACCTCATTTTGCTTTCCTTGATACTTATGCAGTCCTGGGTTCTGGCACAAGGGAAACAAAGGACGCTTTTTTTAAATACCGGACCACAAAATGCCTGGGAGCGCGATTTTGCTTACTCACCATTGGTATATAAGGGCTGTGCAATGGGTTTTACCCTTGGGTATAGCAGCATTGGCGAAAAGAAAACCGATGAAGTATATCTTCATTACAGCAGCTTGCCCATGCAAAATGCATTTGAAGCTGAAATGACCGGTACCCTTGCCAGTGTAATCACTTACACTTTTTATAAAGCCGCCTGGTTACCTGAAAAAATAACCATAGGATGGTCAAATAATAATGCCTTAAGCCTTCGCAACTACCAGGATGCACAGAATTTCAATCCAAGATTTGATTTCCATACCTCCTTCGGGCCTGCAGCACGTTATCAAACCTCATTCGGCAAAGACAATCAGTGGAGGTTTTCTTCCCAGGCTCACTGGCAGGTGATTGGGTTTCTGTTATCTGCTTCCTATGTGACCAGTCCGCCAGATCCCTTCCTGCATGAGCAATCGACTTTCAATGCTTTTTGGCAATCCATTCGATTTTTCCAGCCATTTCAGCAGCATGATTTAGGTATGTTGAACCAGTTATTTTACCGGCTGTCCAACGGAAATGAGATCGGTATCGGCTATCGGTTTCACTATACTTCTCTGGAAAATGCACATCGTGCACAACATTCAGGAGGTCATTATTTCTTCCAATTAAATTTTCAGCTATGAGGCAGGCATTTTCTTTTACCAGGATTTTTCTTTTCAACATCGCAGTATTGGCAATGAGTTGTGAGGAAATTATTGAACCCAAAGCGCCAGATGCCAATCCCATCGCTGTCTTTGATCATTTATGGAATGATATTCACAACCGCTATAGCTTTTTCGAGGAAAAACAGATTGACTGGGAGGCCAAAAAGCAAAAGTACCGTCCTTTGATCCATGACGAGATGGATCCTTTTGGGCTCTTTGATGTTTTGGGAGACTTGCTGGCAGAGCTTGAAGACGGACATGTAAATCTGTTGAGCACCTTTAACCGCTCACGCAATTGGAATTGGTTTGAAGATTTTGCATTGTATTACGACGAACAGCTCATTTATGATAAATACCTCAAAACAGATTACAGGATCATAGGGCCCTTGCATGCCCAAACGGTAGAGAATATGCTATATGTGAACTACCGCAGTTTTGAGCGAACACTCAGCGATAGGCATATGGATGAAATCATACGTCTGATGCAGTTCCACGATGGCTTGATTATCGATGTGCGAAGCAACGGGGGTGGCAACCTGCAAAATGCCCTCAATATAGCTTCCAGGTTTACTGAAGAGGAGGTGGTTTATGCCAGCCAGCGTTTTAAAACCGGTCCTGGCAGATCAGATTTTACCCCCTGGACACCCATGCGAATCACCCCACATTCGGGACAAAAATATCTGGGCAAGGTAGCCATACTCACCAACCGGAGGTCTTACAGTACTACAACTTTTTTTGCGCAAATGATAAGAGCCTTACCCCAGGCCCGGTTGTTTGGGGATCGAACCGGAGGCGGAGGGGGAATACCTGTTTTCGCAGAATTGCCCAATGGATGGACCTACCGTTTTTCTGGCAGCCAGACGGTTGATCTGGATAATCAGCATATAGAATTTGGTGTACTGCCAGATCAACTGCTTACACACCCTATGGATTTGATCGAAGGAAAGGACCATTTCATCGAGGCGGCGGTTGACTGGCTCAGATGAGACTTGAAATCAAGCAGACCAAATCACCCAAAAAACATATGTTTAATCTCAATCAGTGGCAGTTCTTCCAGAATCTCTCTTACGGCTCTACCATTGACTTCCTTCCAAATTACCAAACGTGCATTGCCATCAGATATTTCGATACCCGTAATACTGTTATCACTATAGCAGCAACATCCGGTGTTGAAGTAGGTGGGCTTATATTTGGAATTGGGTCTGGCACTCCCATCACATTGACTGGGGTGCCTTTTGATTTTTTCTACCAGATCATTCACTTTTAAAGCATCTCCTTCCTTCTTTGCCTCCTCCAATTTTTCCCTCAGGCGATGAATATGTCTATAGGAATGGAAAATAGGCTGATGGGTATGCCCGGTAATCAGGATCAGGTTTTGCTGTGCCTGACTCCATTCATACATGAGGCGGTTATGAAGGGTTTTCTCCCCTTGTACATTGGCCGGTGTATTAATGTTGATATCAAGAAAGGCTTGTAATGGCGCCCAAATGTAGCTCACAAACCAAATAGAAAATTGATTGCCATCAGACCTTCTGTCACCCTGGTGGCCATGAGTGCAAAATACATCGATGTGCTTATCATCATCGTATTTGATCCTGATCACAATTCCTCCATAAATGTTAACGGTTTTATCATAAACTTCCCGAAGAAACATATTTGCAAAAGGATCAATTTTCCAGAACAGGTCATGGTTGCCATAGATTTTGTAAAAGGCATTGCGTTCTACAAATTTTTTCTCCGCATCAAAGGTGGCTTTGTTATGCTTGATGATCGAAAAAATATTGAACTTCCAGAATTCCTCCGAATCGCCAAGGTTGATATAATTGGCCTTTCTTGCATCATAATACTCCAGTGCTGCCAGGTAATTTTTTTCTGAGAAGCGGAATTCATCACTTCTGCCTCGGTTGCCTTTATGGTGATCGGAAAAGATAATGGTAGACCCGTTTTTCAAATCCAGGTCGTACATAGCCCCGTGCTTTGGTTTCTTATTGTTTACAATATCCTGATAGACTTCAGTAAGCCGTTCAAAAATAAAATCCCTGTCTGGGGAAGCCGATATTCTTTTGGACAACCACAAAACTGGTCTTCGCAAAAGAAAGACTAAAGGAAGCTTAAGCATTGCAAAAAATCCATGGAGCATGGTATTTGGTTTTTTAATGATCTGCAATGAAGGTATTTAATTATTTTTTTCAAAGACATTATTGATAAGACTGCCTTATTCTCAATTTTTTTCTACGCAATAAACAACTTTTTATTTGCCATATCGTTTATCATAATGAAATTAATATGATATTGAAATGATATCAGTTACAAAGACAAACTTTTACTGCATTATGGGAAAGGACTAGATGCATTATGCAAATAATACACTGGACAAACAAAAGCCGATGTTTTACAAACCCTACAGATAAACTTTATATCAAATGAAAGCCGAAAAAAAATTTAATGCAACCTCGGGGTATCTGATGCTTACCCTGATACTGGCTATTTTTGCCGTTTCTCTACTGCTCTTTATCGTTAAGATGATTTTATTTGCCTCATTAGCCACTTTGCTTTGGATCTTTCTAAGCATAGGTTTTGTGATTGTAAATCCCAATGAATCTTGTGTACTGGTTTTGTTTGGGGCTTACAAAGGCACAATTCGCGAAAATGGATTCTTTTTTGTAAACCCATTTTTTTACAAGAAGAAGATTTCATTGCGGGCCCGTAATTTTTACAATGACCCTATTAAAGTAAATGATAAGGTAGGTAATCCTGTAATGATCGGACTGGTATTGGTCTGGCGTGTAGAGGAAACCTTCAGGGCAGCCTTTGAAGTGGATGCATATGAAAACTTTGTTATGGTACAGTCGGAGGCAGCCCTTCGAAAGCTTGCCGGCTTGTATGCATATGATAATTTTGAAGACGAACATCAGGAGATTACCTTACGTTCCGGAGGAGATGAAGTAAATGCAGAACTGGAAAAGGAACTGGCTGAGAGACTTGAGATTGCTGGAATACGCGTAATAGAAGCACGAATTAATCACCTGGCCTATGCACAGGAAATCGCAGGTGCCATGTTGAGAAGGCAGCAAGCCACAGCCGTGATTGCCGCCCGTGAAAAAATAGTAGAAGGCGCAGTAGGCATGGTTGAAATGGCCCTGAACCGAATCAGCGAAAAGGGGATCGTTGACCTCGATGAAGAAAAGAAAGCAGCCATGATCAGCAATCTAATGGTGGTATTGTGTAGTGAAGAATCGGCACATCCAATTGTAAATGCCGGCACCTTGCATCATTGATGATTGGTTTGCGCTTATGGCCAAAAAAAACAAAGAATTGGTCTGGCTAAAACTTGATGCCATGAAAATTGAAAAGTTGCAGGCTCTGGCGTTGAGCAGGAAGCGAACCTTGAATGGTTATATCCTTGAGCTTATAGATCAGGCCATACAGGAAAGAAAGATTATTAACAAAGGCAATAACATAATAAATAATTCTGGTCATGATAGTCGATTCAAAATTCAATAAGTACAACTGCCCTAAATGCGGACACAATAGATACAAGCTTGCTGAAGCAAGAATGGTAGGTGGTATCTGGTCAAAAATTTTTAATGTGCAAACCCGAAAATTTACCACCATCACATGTGAGCGATGCACCTATACAGAGTTCTACGAAAGCCCTACCCGAAAACTAAGTAACATTATTGATTTTCTGGCAGGCTAAGCTATCTGTTAAATAAAAATACTTACCCATGCCAAAGAAGAAACCTTTTGTACTTAGAATTGATCCCGATAAGCTGGAGGCTATCGAAAAATGGGCTGCAGATGAATTTCGAAGTACAAATGGACAAATAGAATGGATCATCGACAGGGCATTAAAAGAATCGGGGCGAATACCTAAAAAGAAAAATGAAAATGGATGATTTGAAGATCGGCTTGATTGCCGATATACAATATGCTGATGCCGATCCATTTAAAAACAGACATTTTAAAAACGGTTTGAAAAAACTGGATCATTGCCTTGAAAGTCTCAGGCCCTATTCACCCGATTTTTTGGTGAATCTCGGAGACAGTATTGACCATGGATTTCAAAATTTAAGGCCTGTTTTAGATAAATTTGATAATTTTACCGCTCCAATTTATCATCTGGCTGGTAATCACGACTTTGAGGTTGCTGAAACAGAAAAAGAAAGTGTACTTTCAATGTTAGGTCTGCCAACCTGTGGATACCATTCATTTACTATCGGCAAGTACCGATGCCTGTTACTAAACAGCAATGCTGTAAGTTTACATGCCTATCCTAATGGCCACAGATGTCATGCAAAAGCATCCCAAAGGCTCAAGGATCTGGAGAGAGATGGATATGTTTACGCAAATTTCTGGAATGGAGGGCTGGGCTATCAACAATTACAATGGATGAAAAAGGAACTGCAATTTTCGAGGCAAGTAGGTGAAACCGTATTGATATTTTGTCATCAGCCTTTCTATCCGGAAGATCGACACAATCTTTGGGATACACAATCCATTTTAAAAATGATTTCAAACTACAACCATGTGGTGGCCTGGTTTTGCGGACATAACCACGATGGCAATTATGGGTTATGGAACCGTTGTCATTGCATTAATCTGAAAGGGCTGGTAGAAACCGAAACAGAGATTTGCTGCGCTTATGCAGAAATACAAGAAGATGTTATTGAAATCAAAGGTTTTGGCAGAGAACGAGATCTCAGGTTGATCCTTTAAGCTTACATTAAAAAAGCATTCCTTATTTCATTTTATCTGCTAATTCTACCGAGGCTCATAAGCTTTGCAATATTAAAATGCAATTTGTCATTTCAATGACCTTTTGCAAAGGCAAATCAATTTTTCGCACAATTCAGGGCATATTACGAGAAAACGCCTTGGGGTTAATTTATGCAACTGAAGGACAATAACAAAATTTTTCATCAGCTGTCAGCAACAATTTTCGAAAATTTCGTTTATTAATATAAGATTAGGGTTTTCATAGTGCGGTTGGTAGTTAAGTAAAAGGCGGGGATGCGTTCCCGCCTTTTTTTAGGAATAGAACAACCTGATTGCCGCAATAAGTGTTGTTATTATCACGAAATATCTATAAGGTTTTTCGGGTATTTTTTTCACAATCCAGAAACCGATAAATGCCCCGAGCATAATTATGGGAAACATTAGCAGGTTTAGTGAAAAAGTTTCCATGTTTATGGTTTCCCAAACCCAAATATGAAAGGGTATTTTAAAAAGATTAATGATCATAAAAAACCAGGCTCCGGTACCAATAAAACTATTTTTAGGTAGCCGCATTGAAAGCAGGTAAATAGCCATTATAGGTCCTGAGGCATTACCGATCATGGTACTAAAGCCACCGAGAAAACCCATTAGTGATGAAAACCACCAATTATTGGGAATAGTTTGTGTCACTTTACTTCTTCGCCATTCCTGCCAAATCATAATAATCAGTCCAAATAGAATGGCTGCTCCGATGATAGCTTTAAATTGGACATCATTTATGAGATTTCCTGTAAAAACGCCAATCAGTACACCTGCAATGGTAGCTGGCATTAATTTGCCCACATAGCTCCATTGTGCGTGCCGGTTGTAATACCAAACGGCAAATATATCGCCCATCGAAAGCATGGGTAGCAGTAAACCTGATGATAATTTGCCACCAAACACGGTAGCAAGTATTGGAACGATAAGCATGCCCAAACCGGCCACACCAGTTTTAGCCATTCCTACAAACAAAGAGCATAATAAAAGCCAGAACCAACTTTCGGCCGGCAGATTAAATTCCTGGATAAAATCAAACAATATGCTAAATGGGGTTTGTCGGAGATAAACTCCGGGTTGCCTTTAGAATTAAAATTCGGTACTCAGATTGATATAGTCGGGGTAACTCAGAGGGACACCCTGTACAAAAACCGTAGGCCTGATTCGCATACCAACCCTTGTAGGTTTACCGCTTGAATCTACGAGATTAAATGCAAAATTAAGCAGTGCATCTCTCGACCTGTCAGAGAGAATTTCAAACAAATTAACCGAAATATTCATAGGAATGATATTTCTTCCATTTTCCCCGGGAATGTTAATTTGCTGATCCTGTCGACCCCTGGCCATTTCCACATCATCGATGTCTAAAATCCAGTCAAAACCATGCAATGCCGCCTCCCTGGCATTAGGATTTGTAGCTTCAATATTTAGAACAAAGGAAAGCGGCAGATTTTTGTTGAGATATGCCGTTGTTAAACGGCCGGCATCTGCCATAGACAAACCCCTGAAATCTGTTCTACCCTGAACGTTCACTCCGGCAACTGAAGTATTTTGCATAGATTCCATCCTGAATTTGCAGGAAGCAATGTTGGCAACAGATAAAAGGGAAGCACAAGAATGCATCATCAAGACTAAAGCAATTCCTGCAAATCCGAAAAGAGGTCTTTTGAGAACTGAAATACGTGTTGGTATCATCGAATTTTTAGCTTTTGAAAATCCGACGCAAATTACACATTTCTAAATATGGTTGATAATAATGTGCCCAATTCATTTAAAGAACCTTTGAAGGTTCCGGAAATTTTGGAACGGCCTAATAAAGGGCGATTTTTAAGTGGTACTTCAGCACATCTCAGGTTCATACGGGCAGCTTTAAGTTGCATTTCCAGTATAAACCCATATTTTTTCCCCTTTAATTTCATATTGATCAAAGCATCGTAACGCACCGCAATAACGGGACCAATATCTGAAAAATCGACATTGTGAAAAAACCATATCAGGGTGGTTGCCATCCAGTTACCAAAACGCTGCCAGAGGTTTATACCCCTTTTATTCTGCGCTCCTATATACCTGGAACCAACCAGCAAATCAGAGACGTCATATATAATTGGATTGATAAAATGATAAATTTCATCATTGAGGTCGGTGAAGTCTGCATCTAAAAATAGCACAATATCAGGTGTATCCTGATCATCGTGGCTAATAATGTAATCAAGCGCTTTCTGGCATGCGTGTCCATAACCCTTACGGGTCTGCGTTAAACAGGTAACATTGTATTTTTCAGAGAGCAGCCTTGTATTGTCTGTAGAATTATTATCAACTAAAATTACCTCAGAAAATAATTTAAAAGGGAAACCCTTAAAAAAAATATCTATTAAATTCTCTACATTGAATACAGGAATTACTACCTTAACATTTGGGTTTACTATTTCTTTCATGTATTTTGCTATTCCCGAACACTCATCTAAAGCCTTAAATTTGAACAATACAAAGATTAAAGTGTAATAAATTCAACGAGATTGTCGCAGATATTACAAGTGGAAAAGTAGCTAAAAAGCCTGATAAATTCAAAGCGATTCCGCTATAAAATCCCGGTTTGGAAATAAAGAAAATACCAAAAAAATGCGACAGAGTTAGTGCCGCATCTATTTTAAATAATATATTTTTGACGATATCAAATATAAACCATAATCCAGGATATTTACCTGCTTGCCAGGTGGTCTTTAATAGCATTTATCACATTTTCCGGATCCTGATCAACATTCACATCAGCATTTTTATACATTATCTTTCCATCTTTATCAATTATAAAGGTCCATCTGGCGGTAGTGACATCTCGCAATAAGGTGAAATCCTTACCGTCAATGTTTCTGACGATAGAACCTCCATCGCGTATTGGCACGCCATAAGACCTGGCAATGGTTCCGCTGGCATCTGAAAGCAGATCAAAATTCAGCTCGTGGGCCTCTTTAAAAAGTGGAAGATTTTCTATTTTGTCACCACTTATGCCCACCACTACGGCGCCCAGGTCTTTTAATACCTGCGCATTGTCTCTAAAACCACAAGCCTGTCGTGTACAACCTCCGGTCATAGCTGCCGGATAAAAAAACATGACTACATAATTTTTGCCCATATGATCTTTAAGCCGCCATTCATTGCCCATATCGGTCGTAGCTTTAAAATCCGGGGCGGGATCACCTTTTTCAGGCGTTTGAGCGTACAACTGAAACGCTGTACATACAAAAAGATAAAAACCGGCAAGGATAGTTAATCTGATTTTCATAGCCCAAGGGATGTTCATATACAAAATTACCACAAAAATCTATTATAACAATATTAAAAACTGAGTAAGTTACTTATCGTTTGGAGCTTATTTCTTTTTCATATTTGTTGATTTCATCGATGTACATGCCAGCGGGTGGCACATTATTTATAAGGCAATAATAATTCCATACGGCTCCGAATGGCATTGATTTCAATTCCTCCAAAGTTGCAAGTTTTTCGAATCCACGGTTTTCCGACTCAAGTTGCTGCAATAGCTCAACCGGTTCAAGCAAGGCATAGAGAAATGCTTTTTGTGCTGCCCTAGTTCCAGTTACATAGGCACCGATGCGGTTAATACTGGCATCGAAAAAGTCGAGCCCTACATATACTTTATCCAACACCGCCGAACGTACAATTTCCTGTGCAATCAGCAAAATTTCCTCATTAAACACTACCACATGATCGCTGTCCCAACGCAAACCACGCGTAAGATGAAGGAGCATTTCATCGGTGTATTGAAAAATAGAAGATATTTTATCACCGACAACTTCTGTCGGATGAAAGTGACCGTTATCAATGCAGATCAGTTTTTTATTCATCAAAGCATAACCCAGATAAAATTCATGAGAACCCACTACGAATGCTTCACTTCCTATGCCAAAAAGTTTGCTCTCCAGGGCGTCTTTCATATAGACAGGCTCAAACGAAACAGCGTAAATTTCATCCAATGACTGCTTGAGCAGCTTGCGATGTCCGAAGCGGTCAACAGGTATATCTTTGGCGCCATCTGCAATCCAAAGGTTATGAATACAGGTATTTCCCTGAGTTTTTCCAAGGTATTCGCTTATTTCCCTGCATCGCTTTACATGCTCTATCCAGAATTTTCGAATTTTTTTATCTTTGCTGGACAAAGTAAAACCTGAAGCAGCCAGGGGATGAGAAAACAAGGTTGAATTAAAATCCAGGCTCATCTTAAGCTCCCCTGCCCAGTCTGCCCAACTTCTAAAGTGCGAAACATCGATTGCGTCCCGGTCAGCTTTACTTCCTGAAAAATCACCATAAGATGCATGGAGGTTTAGTCTTTGTCTACCCGGTAAAAGAGATAACACTTTTTCAATATCCCGCCTCAACTCATCGATATTGCGGGCTTTGCCGGGATAATTTCCGGTAACAGCCAACCCCCCTCCCTGTAATGATGCGCCTTCATGCTCAAACCCTCCAACATCATCGGCCTGCCAGCAATGCAAGGATATCTGAACAGCATCGAGTTTCTTTAAGGATGTTTCTACATCTACTCCATACCGTGCATATAAATCTGAAGCTCTTCTAAAATCAGCTTCTACTTCTTTTTGAGTTAATTGTAACATAAAATCTTGCTTCCTGTAAATTAATTTGCTTTTATGTTGCAAGGTAAACAGTCTGATGGAAGCTTTCAATATAGGTTTTGCACGATTGATAACACTTTTTGACAAGTTTCAGGGCACAAAACCAGACTATATTTTTGCGTATTATCTTACATGTATTACCTGCAGGCTTTACCCTTCACGAGCTTATTATGTTGTTTTACAGCGCCTTATCAAATATTTACGTCTGATATATAAATCAGTCCTTCAACGTCATGATAAAAGATGATTAATATCATGTTTTAAAACAAGGCTTTTGGTTAACTATGCACTTCCATTTTATAAGCATTTTTATTTAATTTTTTCATACAGCATGAAAGCAACACACATTGAGCATCTGGGTATTGCAGTAGCTAACCTCGAAGAATCGATCAAATATTACGAGAACGTATTAGGTTTGAGCTGTTACAAAATCGAAGAGGTAGCGGATCAGAAAGTTAAGACAGCATTTTTTAAAATTGGCGATACCAAGATTGAATTGCTGGAATCTACTTCTCCGGATGGACCCATAGGAAAATTTATAGAAAAAAAAGGTGAGGGGATTCACCATATTGCTTTTGCAGTAGAAAATCTGGAAGAAGCTTTGTCAGACGTCAAAGAAAAAGGCGTACAACTTATCGACGAAACCCCGCGAAAGGGAGCTGAGGGTCTGCATATTGCTTTTTTACATCCCAAATCGACCAAAGGTGTTCTTACCGAGTTTTGCGAAGATAAGAACAAAAAAATCTCTTAAAGAAACCAACATCGCGAAAGGTTTTGGCATGAATTTCACTATTTGCCAATCCCTGACGGATGCTTACCATATTATCTGTTGAAGGAAGCTTGTAAGCCATGCGCAAATCGAAATTGGGCCTGGCTATCAGCTTTTCATGACAACAGCAAAAATAAAAAGAAAAAGGAATGAAAAATCAGGAGAAGGTTAACGAACTCATCGAAAAACGCGTTGAAGCGCGTTTGGGTGGAGGCCCAAAAAGAATTGAAGCACAACATCAAAAGGGAAAGTACACAGCTAGAGAACGCATCGATATGTTGCTGGATGAAGGCAGTTTCGAGGAGTACGATATGTTTGTAACCCATCGTACCAAGTCCTTTGGACTCGACAAGCAACAGTATCTATCAGATGGGGTTGTAACAGGGCACGGCACTATTGATGGCAGGATAGTATTTGTATTTTCACAGGATTTTACTGTTTTTGGAGGCTCTCTTTCAGAGACTTTTGCCCTGAAAATATGCAAAATTATGGATCAGGCCATGAAAGTTGGTGCACCTGTCATCGGTTTAAATGATTCAGGGGGTGCTCGTATTCAGGAAGGTGTGCGCAGTTTGGCAGGTTATGCCGAGATTTTTCAACGCAATATTATGGCCTCAGGAGTTGTTCCCCAGATATCAGCTATACTTGGGCCTTGTGCAGGTGGTGCAGTATATTCCCCTGCCCTTACCGACTTCATCCTCATGAGCGACAAAAGCAGTTATATGTTTGTGACCGGCCCAAAGGTAGTAAAAACCGTCACCGGTGAAAACATATCCACTGAAGATCTGGGTGGTGCCAACGTACACGCAACCAAATCCGGAGTAGCACATTTTATGTCTACGAATGAAGAAGAGGCGATGTTGATTATACGCAAGCTGCTCAACTATCTGCCCTCCAACAACCTTGAAGAGCCTCCGGTACTCAAATGTGATGACCCCATACACAGACTTGAGGATAGCCTCAATGACATCATCCCCGACAACAGCAATAAACCTTACAATGTGCTGGATGTTGTTCATGCTGTGGCTGATAACCATGAATTTCTTGAAGTACATGCCAATTATGCAAAAAATATTGTGGTTGGTTTCAGCCGTTTCAATGGCAGGCCGGCTGGTATTGTTGCCAATCAGCCCTGCTTTCTGGCAGGGGTACTTGATATTGAGGCTTCCCGAAAAGCGGCACGTTTTGTGCGCTTCTGCGATGCTTTTAATATACCCATTGTGACCTTTGTAGATGTACCCGGATTTTTACCTGGCAGTGGACAGGAATATGGTGGCATTATATTGCATGGCGCCAAGTTATTGTATGCATATGGAGAAGCGACCGTACCTAAAGTAACCATCACCCTGCGCAAATCTTATGGCGGAGCCCACGATGTGATGGGTTGTAAGCAGCTCAGAGGGGATTGCAACTATGCATGGCCAACCGCAGAAATTGCGGTGATGGGTGCCAAAGGGGCTGTGGAAGTACTGGAAGGAAGAGCCATCGAGCAATTGCGTGACGAAGGTGAAAGAGCAGCTTTTATACTTCAAAAAGAACTGGAATACACCGAAAAGTTTGCCAACCCGTACCAGGCGGCAAAATATGGCTTCATAGATGATATCATTGAACCCCGAAACACACGGTTCAGAATCATCAGGGCGCTGGAAACACTGGCAAATAAGAAGGATTTTAATCCTCCCAGAAAACACGGAAATATTCCTTTGTAATTAACCAGCATTCATTATGTCGAATAATATAATAAGATTGTTCCTCGCGCTTGTTTTTGCTATTTCGGCTGTTGCCGTTTTGGCACAGGATACCGAAGAACAGATAAGGGAGATAAGAGGTAAAGTACTGGAAATCTACGATGGAAAATCTGCACCTTTACTGGGAGCGAGAATATACGTTGTCGGCCAGGCTGACTTTGTACTCAGTGATCAATACGGACAGTTTACAATGGCTATGCCAGATACGGCTACCATTGTAAAAGTTGAACTTTTTGGTTACCGCAATGCTGAGATAGAAGTTGGAGCAACACAAAAAATGCTCGAAATACAACTCCTCAGAAATGAGGGTTTTATGGAAGATGAAGGATGGATTATTACAATCGTGGGAATGGGTGTGATTTTCTCATCACTTGTACTTTTATTTTTTGTTTTTAAATTGCTTTTACCCATAATCATCGGATTTATCGAACGACCCTTCCGAAGAAAAAGAATAACAGGTACTGGTGAAGTGGAAGAGATTGTACTCAAAGATGAAACCATCACAGGTGAAGTTGCCGCTGCCATATCCTTGGCCATCCATCTGCTTGAAAGTGATATGCATGACGAAGAAAGCACTATTCTAACCATTGAAAAGACAGTGAAAAATTATTCGCCGTGGAGTTCAAAAATTTATACCACACATCATCAGCTCAGACTACCGCCAAATTTAAAGGTAAGGTAAGTCTCAGGGGTATATTATCTGTTTAAAATGACAAAAAAATGAAAAATTATAAATTTAAAATCAACGGCAATTCTTATAACGTCGATATCATTTCCAACGAAGAAAATGTGGTTTCTCTCGAAGTAAACGGAACACCTTTTAGGGTAGAATTGGAAAAACAAGCGAAAGTCATATCCAAAACACCTAAGGTTGTCCGCACAGAAGCTACTACAAAAACCCAGGATGCTGCACCGGTGAAAGCCAGTGGCAAGCTCAACAAGGTTACAGCACCTCTGCCAGGTACTATTCTGCACTTGAAAGTTAATGAAGGCAGCACTGTAAAAAAAGGAGATGTGCTCATGATAATGGAGGCCATGAAAATGGAAAACAACATCCTTTCTGACCTTAGTGGCCTTGTGAAATCAGTAAAAGTTAAAGAAGGACAGAATGTACTCCAGGGTGATGTTTTGGTAGAAATTGAATAATCGAATTATGAAGAAGCTTGTAACTATTAGCGGCCTGTTGGTATTTCTGGCCGTATTACACATATCACTGGGCGACCTTTTTCTTCAGCCCCTCTTTGCTCAAGGGGCCGGTGGTGAGGAATCATTCAGTATTTTAGACAATATCATCGATAACCTGGTAAGATTTTATGCCTTTACAGGTTTTGCCAATATTACATGGGGTAATTTTATCATGATTATCGTGGGGCTTATTTTTATTTACCTCGCCGTTAAGTATGATTATGAACCACTTTTGCTGGTACCCATAGGCACTGGTATTCTTATTGGAAATGTTCCTTTTGTCCCCGGATATCAAATCGGGGTTTACGAAGATGGTTCTGTACTCAATTACCTTTATTTTGGCGTGCGTTACGGAGTATATCCTCCCCTAATCTTCCTTGGAATCGGAGCCATGACAGATTTCTCGTCGCTGATTTCAAATCCCAGGCTTATGCTGCTGGGAGCAGCAGCCCAAATTGGGGTATTTGGCACATTTATAGGGGCATTATACCTCGGTTTTAGTCTGAAAGAAGCCGGTGCAATCGGCATTATCGGAGGAGCTGACGGACCAACTGCTATTTTCATTTCGAGTAAACTAGCACCCAATTACATCGGCTCCATAGCCATTGCAGCTTATTCTTATATGGCACTGGTTCCCGTAATACAACCCCCTTTAATGCGCTTGTTTACCAACAGCAAGGAACGGGTCATACGTATGAAACCGCCCAGGGCAGTAAGCCAACGGGAAAAAATACTTTTCCCCATTATTGGTCTGCTGCTGACAACCTTTATATCTCCCAGTGCATTACCATTATTGGGTATGTTGTTTTTTGGAAATATCCTTAAAGAATCAGGTGTGACTGGCAGACTGGCAGAAACAGCAAGGACCAAAATGATCGATATCGTAACCATTTTACTTGGCCTTACTGTGGGAGCCTCTACTCAGGCAGATGTATTCCTGACGAAAGAATCAGTAATGATTTTTGGTTTAGGTGCGTTTTCTTTTGCCGTAGCCACCAGTGGCGGTATTTTATTTGCCAAGTTTATGAACCTTTTCCTCAAAGGAGATGAGAAAATAAACCCGCTAATAGGTAATTCCGGGGTATCCGCTGTGCCTGATAGCGCCAGGGTATCGCAGATGATAGGCCTGCAATATGATTCATCTAACCACCTGCTGATGCATGCCATGGCCCCGAACGTATCCGGGGTTATAGGATCGGCTGTAGCGGCAGGTATTTTGCTTAGCTTTTTGGGATGATCAGAATTATTTTAGAATATTATTAAACGCAATAAAAAGGGTGCCGAAAGGTGCCCTTTCTTATTTACAACTGAAAAACAGGATATTCAGAAAGCGGCATAAATTTCCTTTGCTTATAATCCATTTCGAAGATTTTGTGATCCAAACCATTGCTCAAAGCCAGATACCGTGCCTGATAATTCTGGTTGTAGACAGATAATTGTTCAATGCTTTTATTGCTTAATTTTACGTCTGGCGCTTTACACTCCAAAAGTAAGAATGGCCTGAGATTACGATCATAAACCAAAAGATCTGTTCTTTTTTGCAATTTATTATAATGCATCCCTCCCTCTATCCGCAGCATAGATTTGGGATAAGCCCTGTGATCAATTAAATAATGAATCAAATGCTGGCGCACCCATTCTTCCGGTTGCAAAGCCACATATTTTTTTCTGATTATGTCAAAGACAAAAGGCTTTCCTTCACGATTTTCAAAGCGAAGACTGGCATCCGGTAAATTGAGTACTGGGAAATTCATTGCACAATTTTACTTATTGCCCATATCTTTTACAAAACAATAACCAAACATCCATTTAATTCCTGTAAAACCCAAAACTACAAAAATGCAACATTAACTGAGTGCACTAAACTGCTCCTAAATTCAATTTTGAATAGATTGGAAAAATTGATAAGTTTTTCAAAAGTATCAATTAGTGCTTTGATCCTTTGACAAAAAATCCCATTTTTAAAAACACTTTAAACTGATGTCAATGCATTCTACAAAGTACAAATTTTTAGCAATTGCCACTTTTTTCTTACTTTTTCAACCAAAGATGGCCTTTCAAGTGTATTGTCAGACATCTGCTTCAAAGACCCCAACCCGCCTCGAAGCGGTTCAAATATTCACAGATAAGGTGCTTGACCACGGCATGGATAATTACCGGGAGCAACCTACCCCGCTTTTTGTGGATGGATTGCGCGTCGATGACCTTTCTCCCGTACAATGGCTGCACAAAGGTGAAAACTGGATACCCAGCAACCTGGCCAATCAGCAAAATCTGTTTCGAACCTTCGTAGGACTGAGTGCCCTCACTGGCGATCAGAAGTATCGCAATGCTGCCGTGGAAGCTGTAGAATATGGTTTCAATCACTTCAGGCATAAAAACGGACTGATGTACTGGGGTGGTCACCGTTTCTTTGACCTGGCCTCCGGACGCTTTGTCGGGGAGGGATACCGGCATGAGTTTAAATTTACCTTACCCTTTTATGAATTTTTAAGAGAGGTAAACCCGGAAGCCACTGATCATTTTATTCGGGCATTGTGGAATGCCCATATCCTCGACTGGAAAAAACTTGACATGAACCGGCATGGGGCTTACGAAGATGAAATGGGGAATTTGTGGACACATGATTTTGAGCAGTCTCCTGCCTTTTTTGAAGGGAAAGGACTAACCTTTATAAATGCAGGTACCGATCTGATTTATGCGGGATTCATGCTGTATCAGTATACCGGAGAAAAAGGCGCATTGGATTGGTCAAAACGGCTCGCTTATCAATATGTACACGCCCGGCATCCGAAAACAGGTCTGGGCGTTTATCAATACAGCAAACCCATTCGAGAAAGACAACCACCAGCCGAAGGTCCACTGCCCACTACTTCTGATTACGGTGACCGGGCCGAAAATCAATTCGGTTCCCGCTTTGGCGAAGTAGCGCTGGAAGGCTATATGCTGCGCTCACCTGCCGCCATTTACGGGCATAATGCTATTATTCAATTACAAATGGCTGAACAGCTCAGTGATGAAGGAAGGGACCTGCTCAAATGGACAATTGATGGACTGACGGCCTGGCTAAGGTATGGCTATGACGCAGAAAATAATACGGCCAGGGCGCTCTGGGCCGATGGTACCGATATTACGGGCTATGTTATCGAAAGGGATGGATACTACGGTAAAAAAGGTGACATTTTCGAAGCTGTTCCAATGCCCTCGATTATATTATGGTCTACTGCTTTGGCCTACCGCATGAGCGGTGATAAAACCTTATGGAAAAGCCTCCGGTTCATGATGCAAGGCTTCGATCTCGGTGATCCCGGGAAAAAGCCCGGGAGAAAAGCAGCCTTAAACCTGGCCCATTTGCAATCTGATCCATTGCTCCTTTATGCTGTATTGGAACTTTGCCGGCTAAATAAAGGTGAAGAATATAAAGAGTTGGCCATTCGATTGGGTGAAAATATTCTGCGGGACAGGTTTCATAAGGGTTTTTTCATGCCCGGTAAAGATCATGTCTATGCTTCAGTCAATGCTGTTGAGCCCCTGGCATTGCTTGCCCTGGAAGCCATGTTGCAGGGCAAAGAGCATTTGGTGCCAAAATATAACTCCGGAAAAGGCTATTTCCATGGCCCACATGACCACTTTGGCCGCTCTACTGACCAAAATGTTTTTTGGGATGCAAAGAAGGAATGATGCAGTTAGCTCGTAGCTTCCCGTGAGCAAAACGAAACGGGATTCGTAGCTCGTAGTTCCTTAGGGATTGCTAACAGCCAAATGCTAATAGCAAATAGCGGAAAATGATCTGTGTTATTTTTTATATTTTGCACCTTATTTAAAAAATAGATTATCGTCTGATACCATGAGAATAAAGAATATTTTAATTATCGTTTGTATAGTTTTATTCCTTGCAGGCTGTGGCAGGAATGAAAATAAAGAATCTGTCAATTATTTACAAAATAACGATGAAGAATCAAAAAAGGAGATTGTATGGGTTTTTATTCTGGCAGGACAATCAAATATGGCAGGACGAGGCCTGGTTGAACCACAAGATACCATAACTGATGAAAGAATTCTTACCATCAATGAAAACAATGAATTAATCCTTGCCAGGGAACCCATTCATTTTTATGAACCAACCCGGGCTGGCCTGGGCAATGGACTTTCTTTTGCCCGGACATTGCTGAAGGAAATACCTGATAGCATTTCAATTATGCTTATACCCACCGCCGTTGGTGGTAGTTCCATTAGCCAATGGTTAGAAGATGATGAGCATAGAAATGTGAATTTATATTCGAATTTCAGGGAAAAACTGGAAATAGGAAGAAAACATGGAGTGATAAAAGGCATACTCTGGCACCAGGGTGAAAGTGATACATCTACACCGGAGAAAATTCAAATCTACCAAAGTCAACTTACCAGGCTTTTTACGATGTTTAGAAATGATGCGGGTAATATGAATCTGCCCATAATAATCGGTGAATTGGGCTCATTTTCTAAAAATTATGAAAAATGGCAGGCCCTCAATGCAGAAATCAAACAATATATCGATCATGACGCCGATGCATTTTTGGTTAAAACAGGTGACTTACATCATAAAGGAGATAGTGTTCACTTTGATTCAGAAGGACAAAGGACTATGGGTAGACGATATGCGGATAAATATATGGAGATACTCCGGAACACAAGGAATGAAAGATAAAGGAAAAGTGCGCCCGGAAGGATTCGAACCCTCAACCCCCAGAGCCGAAATCTGGTATTCTATCCAGTTGAACTACGGGCGCATTCCAAAAATTTCTGCGCAAATATAGCCAATAAGAATTATTTGTAATGCGCATTGGACATCATTTTGTGATTTTTAAACATTTTCATTGCATATTCTTATATAATCACTTCATTAAAAGTCCGTTACTTTAATTTCTGCTGAAAAAGCATGCATTTATTATGTAAATACAAGATTTTAAAATAAAAAAAATCAACAGGCCATGCGATTTTCAGCGCACCCTAATTACCAAAATGCTCATGATGTGTTTTGAGACTTCTATACATTTATCCTAAAGATCATGAATTCCCTGTCGTCTGATGCTTTCGAAATTTACTGATAGCGCTTCAAAGCCTCGCTGTAGATTTCAAGCATCTTGCTTCTAAGGCTTTCGGGCTGCAATACCTTCATCGTTTGGACCGGTTCCGTCAAAATGTGTCGCGGTATAGAATTGTGAATTTTTTTTCGCTGTTAATCAGTAAAATTCATATTTTTATCTCAGGATCATTGCCTTCACACTTTTTTATTTTGAGAAAGAAGGTAGCCTTATTTTTTAAATAGAGCATTTCACCTTATGAATATTGATAAACTATTGTTTTGGCCGGTTTTACTGGTGCTCGTCCTTACCTATATGCATTGCACAAGGACAGATAATTCCTCAAAAGACTTTTTCAAACGTGCTGAAGCCATTTGGCCGGAATCAATGCAATATGAAAAAAACCTGACGGTTGGGTTCAGGGCGAAGTTTCAACAACCCGGGAATAAGCCCTTGACCCTCAAAATAGCAGGTTCCAGTCTATACCGCATATATCTCAACGGCCAGTTTGCCGGACATGGGCCAGCACGTGCCGGTCATGGTTATTACCGGGTAGATGAATGGGACTTGTCTGAGTTTGTGATTAACGGAGAGAATGTACTGGCCATTGAAGCGGTGGGTTATAACATCAATAGCTACTACCTGCTCGATCAGCCATCGTTTATTCAGGCGGAGGTGCTGTCAGGTGGTGAAATTATCGCGGCAACCGCCGTTGAAAACAATGACTTTCAGGTATCACTGCTGGAAAGCAGGGTGCAGAAAGTGCCCAGGTATTCTTTCCAGCGCACTTTTGCCGAGTATTATCAATTGCAACCCGCTTACGATGCCTGGATGCATCAGGGCGATGTTTCCTTCAATAGCGTAAAATGTGAATCTGCCGGCAAAAAGGAATTGCTGGAAAGAAGGGTGCCATATCCTGATTTTCATGTGGCCCAACCGGTTAAAATCACAGGTAAGGGCAAAGTAAAAACCGGAATCAAGCGTGAAAAATACTGGAAAGACCGCGCCGTGGTCAATATTGGAGAAAAGCTGAAAGGATTTACAGAAGAGGAACTTACGCTGAATCCGGCCATCGACTTACAGGAAATGGACATAATAAGCTTTGAAAATATTGATATGAATTATCTTGATGGTGATTTTTATGTGCTGTCAGAGGACAGTTTTGGCATTTTCGATTTTGGCATAAATCTTACCGGATTTATTGGAGCCGAGGTCGAGGTAAGGAGTGGCGGCAGACTATATCTAAGCTTTGATGAAATACTTACCGAAGGAGGCGACGTCAACTTTCGAAGAATGGGAACTATAAATGCGGTTACTTATGATCTTATTCCAGGTAATTACCGCTTTGAATCCATCGAACCCTATACGTTCAGATATCTGAAGGCCATTATGGCAGGGGGTTCATGTAGTATTAAAAAATTGTACATCCGGGAGTTTGTTAACCCTGATGTAAAGCGTGCTTCTTTTGAGAGCAGTGATCCGCGGCTTAACCGCATCTTTGAAGCCGGCGTAGAGACGTATCGCCAGAATGCCCTGGATATCTTTATGGACTGCCCATCCAGGGAAAGGGCAGGCTGGCTTTGCGACAGCTATTTTATGGCAAGGGCGGCCTTGAACCTATCGGGCAATACAGACATAGAAAAAAACTTTTTTGAAAACTTTCAATTGCCGGCAACATTTAAAAACCTGCCAGAGGGCATGCTTCCCATGTGCTATCCCGCTGATCATTATGATGGTCGCTTTATTCCCAACTGGGCTATGTGGTTTGTGATACAGCTTAAAGAGTACCTCGAAAGGAGCCAAGATACCGCATTGGTAGAAGATCTGCGTCCCAAAGTACTTGCTATGATCGAGTACTTCAAGGCATTTAAAAATAGTGATGGATTACTGGAAAACCTTGAAAGCTGGATTTTTATTGAATGGTCAGAAGCCAATAAATTTGTTCAGGATGTGAATTATCCTTCCAATATGTTATATGCAGCTATGCTCGATGTGGCAGGGGAGTTGTATCATCTTCCTGCATTGCAGACAGAGGCAGCAGAACTTCGCGAAGTCATCAGAAAGCAGTCGTTTAATGGAGAATTTTTTATAGATAACGCGGTGAGAGATGCCGATGGCACACTGCGGCCTACTGAAAATACTACGGAAATTTGTCAGTACTACGCGTTTTTTTTCGATATCGCCAGTCCGGTTAGCCACCCCGAACTGTGGAAAAAACTATCGACAGAATTCGGACCCGGAAGGATAGAAAATAATCCATATCCCAATGTTCATTTTGCCAATGCATTTATAGGTAATTACCTCCGCCTGGAATTGCTTTCAAGGTATGGGCTTCGCGCCAAATTGCTTGCTGAGTCAATCGACTTTTTTTATTACATGGCCGAACGCACCGGCACCTTATGGGAAAATATCTCCACCCAGGCCAGCCTTAATCACGGCTTTGCGTCACATATCAACCATGTTTTGTACCGCGATGTGCTTGGTATAAAGACCATAGACAGCCGCCAAAACAAGGTTACCCTGATCATACCAGATATCGACCTGGCATTTTGCAGGGGTGCGACACCTCTGGGTGATGAAATATTTTACTGGGAATGGGAAAAAACCAGTGATGCGGTAAAGGTCAATTATCAGGCGGCCCGGGGATATGAAGTAGAAATCCTGAACGAAACCCAACTCAAATTGCTGGAACAATAATTGGGGGAAAGTCGATTTATTATTCCCCCATACATCTTATTTTGAATTTCACAAAAGATGTTCAATATCCGACTGCAAAATAGTCACTCACCCAAAACGCTATACCTCCATCTTGGGTTATGAGATGGGGTGCGCGCTTTTTGAGCGATTTCTTCGGCCCACACAGTCCACTCAGGATATTGTTCTGCAATATCATGCCGTTCCTGAGGATCCACTTCCAGGTCAAACAATGACCATTGGAGATTGCCTTTATGCATATCCTTGCGAAGGGCTTTGTATTTCCCCATTCTTACCGCTTGTTGCCCGCCACTTTCCGGAAATTCCCAATACAGGTATTCATGGGTCTGTTGCTCTCTTTCGAGTAACACATTCAAAAAGCTAAGGCCATCGGCTTCTGAGGGCATTTCAGTGCCTGCAATTTCGCAAAGCGTTGGCAACACATCCTGAAAGGCTGATATATGATCTGTTACAGATCCGGCTTTAATTTTACCCGGCCAGCTGGCGATCATAGGTACCCGAATGCCCCCTTCGTGCAGAAATCCTTTGCCCCAGCCATATTCACTTTTAAATATTCCATTGCTTTGAAACCAAGGTGATTGGGTACCTCCGTTATATGTTGCCCCATTGTCACTGCTGAAAATAATTAAGGTATTTTCATACAAACCTTCTTTCTTCAGTTTTTCAATGAGCAAGCCTACTTCTTCATCGAGGTATGAAATCATGGCTGCATAAGTAGCTTTTGGATGCCGGTTGGGGAAGTAGCCATTTTCTCCCGTATAAGGTTCTTCATCTCCAAAAATATTGCGGTAATATTCAATCCATCTTTCGGGAGCCTGTAAGGGAACATGTGGCAATGGAGAAGCATAATACAGGAAAAATGGCTGTTTTTTGTTTCGTTCCACAAAGTCCAGCACTTTGGCCGTCATAGCCTCCGGTGAATAATTTTGCAGGGTAAACATAGAATATGACGCTTCATCAAAAGGATCAAGCTCCGCCGGAAGTTTTTTATGAGGCGCCAGGGTGTCGTTTCCAAGATTTACTTTTTGCAAATTTTCCCAAAGGTGCAAAGGGTAATAGGTATGGGCCTGTCGCTGGCAGTTGTATCCAAAAAAATAATCAAAACCCAAATGGTTGGGCGTGCTTTTTGTGTGTGGTGCGCCCAAACCCCATTTTCCGATGATGCCGGTGGCGTAGCCTTGTGCTTTTAGAAGCGTGGCAATGGTGGTTGTACCTTCTTTCATAGGTCGCTGGCCTTCTAGCGTTGAATCTCTTACAGCGGCATGATAATCCCATACTGGCCCACGGTCTGCCCATTCGTCATTTCCCCGCACCTGAGCGTGTCCTGAATGCCGTCCGGTCAACAACACCGATCTGGCTGGTGCGCACACAGGCGCACCGGAATAATGCTGTGTAAACAACATGCCCGCTTTGGCCAGGCCATCAATCTTAGGGGTTTTAATTTTCTCCTGTCCGTATATGCCCAGATCGCCATACCCCAGGTCATCAGCCAGTATGTAGATAATGTTGGGTGGGCGGTCATCTGTTTCAGGTGATTGACAAGATGTAAAAAATATTGAAAAGGCCAGCATTGAGGCCACTATACAATTAAAGTTCTTCATAATGGCCTAAATATACTGGTTAAGTGAATAACACGATTTAAGAAATTCATTAAAACCTGTAGTTGTACCCTAATCTGAATACCTGGGTTTCAAAAAAATCATCTGAATTAAGTGCAAAGTCGTTGCCTTCGAGCTGGTAGCTAATCACCAGGGTGTTAAAAAGGTCTGAGGCATTTACAAACAATTCACCATTGCCATTTTGTATTTTTCGGGTTAAGCCTGCATCAACATGATATCTTGCAAGAATTCTGCCCTGGGGTACGATATCCGGCGCCAGATAAATAGCTGTGAGTTGTAATTCTGTGTATTTTCCAAATTTCAGCAGGCCATTTAATTTAACATTACCCGTAAAGTTTTTTTCCTCAGTCCTGTCGAAACGTACCATACCAGGGTAGGCGTTTATGATAGAAAAAGCGGCAATCCTGTTTTGATATAGTGTACTGTTGATATTGACTGATATAAAGTCATTGATTTTACCCGACCATACTAGCTCAAGACCTGTATTCCAGCCATTTCCGCCATTTTGGTCAACAGAAACCAATCGATTTGTGCCTGGAAACTCCGTAATAATTCTTGTAAGAATATTTCTTGAACTTCTGTGGAATATTGCACTGTAAAAGTAGCTCTTGTCCATAGTGAGCTTATAACCTGCCTCTACTGATTGTGTAAATTGAGGTATTAATGTAGGATTTCCCATGCTTAAAATTTCCGGGTCTGCATAAGTGGGGAATGCCCTTAGGTCTTTTTCTTCTGGTCTGTCTACCCTTCTGTTGTAAAAGAAGGTAAGGTTACTTTTATCAGAAATATAGTATGAAGCCCTTAGACTGGGAAAGGGCTCGAAATAGTCGAATCCGGCACTTTCATAAACAGCATGATTGGGATCAACCAGATAATCAACATCAACATATTCTAACCTTAGACCCGCTTCCAGCTCCCAATTTTTTCTCTCAAGCACATAATTACCATAAAATGCCGAAAGCCATTCCCTGTACTCGGCGCTACCTGCCAGGTTGGGATCCAGGATTGAGTTAAAACCTGGATTAAACGTAATAAAATTGGGAAATACCCTTGATCGCTGTTTTGTTCCCAATTCGATCCGTCCTGAACGCAAAGGTTTCACAAAATCAATATTGGCATCTATAATATGTTCATCAGCAATTAATGCTGTAGTATCTGTACCAAATATGCCTTCATCTAGGTTGGTGAAATTAAATACCTCATCTTTTCTGCGAAAGGAATAGTTAAGAGATGAAGTAAGCGACTGACCAGGTTTTTTGAATTTGTGTACATGTGTTAGCGTAACAAAAAGGGTTTGGTTGACCTCATTTTCATAATACTGCCATAATCGATTGGCATCACCTGTATACAGTATATCTCCAAGGTCTGTATATTCCCTGTAGTTGAACAGTGTTGAAAAGGTAAGGCTATTTCTTTCATCTATATTGTAGTCAAGACCGGTTCTCAGGTTATAAATTGGCTGGGTTCTGTTTTCGATAAATTGTTGCCTGATCGTTGTGCCATCATTAAAAAATCTATCAGTAAATTCATTTTTCATCATTTGTTTGTGCCAGAGTAGATCTCCATTGAAAAAAAAGTTTACCTTGTTTTTTCTGTAATTCACCGAAAATGAAGGATTGAGCTTAGGGTTGTATTGGTATTGACTTCTTAATCCCTCCATACTTTGTTTTTTAAGAAAAGGATTACCAAGGCCAGCAATCATGCCAACCTTACCATTCCAGCCTTCATCTTTTTCTTTTTTAAAGATGATATTTATGATTCCGGCATTACCCGTTGCATCATATTTGGAAGAAGGGTTATTGATAATTTCGATTCTATCAACTGAAGATGCTGGAAAATTTTCAAGACCTGATTGCGCTCCTATTCCTGTAATAGCTGTTTGCTTTCCATCGAGAAGTATGGCTACTTTATCACTTCCCCGAATATATATTTTGCCTTCCTGGTCAATGGTAATTCCAGGTAAATTTTGCATAGCCTGCAATACAGACCCACCTAATTGACTGATATTTTCATCAATGGTATAGGTCTTTCTGTCTAAGGCCTCAGAAATATCTTCTCTCTGACCTTCTACAATGATGTCTTCAAGCTCCTGAACCATCTCACTTAATAAAACATTACCCATATCAAGATAGGGACTTAAACGACCTACTTCGAGAGGTAGGGTTTTTGTGTGAAATCCAATTACACTAAAAATTACAAAGTATTTACCTGGATTTAAGGCAGATAAATTAAAAATGCCTTCTTCGTTGCTAATAGTACCTGTAACGAATGAAGTATCTATCTCTTGTTTTACTATGATATTTACAAAAGGAAGAGGAGATCTGCCAGCTTCATTTTTAACACTTCCAGATATGTTGACCGTTTGGCCTTGAACCCCGAAGGCAAAAAATATATTAATGGTCGATACGTAAAAAAAGAAAAATAGTAGGGCTTTGAGGTTTTTAAACATGTGTAGCTGCATTTTGTGGTATTTCGTTTGAAATAGTTCTCATTGAAACCAGTTAAAATTAATTTTTCTTATTTTAATTGGACAATAAGATACAAAATTATCTATTTTGTCAATGTAGTGACATAAAATCCAAATGATTTAGTCCTTTGTTTGATGATTTACGAAAGAGATCTATTACGATTATATTTTTCATTTGCATCAATTTGCAGAAGTAGGATTTGTTATAACTCTATTGTATCCGATAAAAATTAGTATTTATTCAATAACCAATTTCTATGAATAATGTAAGTGAAAAAGTCAGAAAAGAAGTAGAGGAGCGGATTGTCATGCACGGAAAGATTGCCGCCATAAAATTTCTCAGGTCGATGTATGGGATGGATTTGCGCACAGCCAAACAGGCCGTGGAGCTGGTGGAAAAAGAAATGGATCCTCTGGAATATGACCATCTGAAAAAACCTGCAAAGCCTTTAGCTTTGGTGCCCTTGATATTCGCAGTGGTTGGACTCGTAATGCTGGTTATTTGCTATTTTGTCCATATATCAAATCAAAGAATAATAGAAGAAGGCGTTTTGCATGAAGGAAGGGTGATTAAACTGGTTTCTTCCTCAAATAAGGCCAATCAAAAAGCACCGGTAATAGAATACACCTGGCAAAGTCAAACCTTCCAATACAAAAGCAATACGTATTCTTCTCCACCAGCGTATACTATAGGTGAGCGGGTTGAGCTCTATGTATTGCCTGAAGACCCAAATAAAATATTAATTAATGATTTCTCCAACCGTTGGCTGCTTATCACGATTTTGGGCTCTTTGGGCCTGGTTTTTACCTTTATAGGTATGGGGACTGCTATTAAAATGTGGATTCAGATATAACTAATGGCTTTCAGCGTATATCTTGGCTGCATCATCTTTTCATCACCTTCCGATGGATTAAATGGAAAACCTCTTTTTTTTTAGTGGATCAATTACCTCTTTCTTAATTATCTTTTGCTTAGCAAAAGAGATAAAGCTATTTACGACTGGTTTTTGATGGCTTGGCTTTCTGTGATTTTGTTTCATGTTATTGTTTTCCACCTTACTACATTCAATCAATACTCTTCATTTTTAGAGCTTAGTGGCGCAGCAGTTTTTTTACATGGTCCTATTTTACTGCTTTTTATAAGGAGCTTATTTAATATGAGGAATGATCAGAGTCAAGGAAATCAACAACCTTATCTTACTTTTTGTGCATGGTGGGCCGGGAGCATCGGCTACTGCATTATTACGGAAATACTACTATGAATTGGAAGATCACTTTACTGTTGTTTATTGGGTCCAAAGAGGCACAGGCAAGTCTTTTTCGAAGCATATTACCAAAGAAGAAATAACTGCAGAAAATTATATTCAGGACGTGGATTGGCTCATGAATTATTTAAAAATCCGGTTTGATAAGGAAAAAATTTTATTAGTTGGACATTCCTGGGGTTCAAGACCTGGCATGTATGCTATTCAAAGAAACCCGAAAAATTTTATCGCTTACATCGGCATCGGCCAGGAACTTCACTCCTTTAAAGGAGAACTTTTATCTTATCAATACACCTTGAAAAAGGCTGAAGAAAAGGGCCATAAAAGGGCAATTAAAGAATTAAATGAAATGGGACCTCCTCAAAGCGGGTATTATAAAGATATGTATGCCACAGGTTTTTGGAGTGGGGTAAGACAAAAGCTCTGGTTGCTGAAATTTGGAGGTGAGAGATATCAAAAGACAAATTATATGGATTGGATCCTCGCTATTTGGTTTTCCAGAGAATATTCATTTACGGATTTAATCAGGTATGGTAAAGGATCAGCTTTCTCTGCGGGGAACATCATCTTTGATGAGCGTTTCAATAATATGGATTTATTTGCAGAAATCTCTGAAGTTGATGTTCCTGTCTACTTCATTTCAGGAGTTTACGACTATAATACGCCATGGGACCTGGTAAAGGAATATGCTGATCATCTAAATGCACGCTACAAAGAGCTTATCCTTTTTGAAAAGTCAGGGCACAGTCCGGTATTTGAGGAACCCGAGAAGTTTAATTCAGAGGTAATAAGGGTTTATAACCAAATCAGGATTAAATAAAGTATATGATGTAAAAACAAATCAGTGGTAGATTCAACAGGGTTGTTAAAATAAGAACCTGCTTGCTTTATTAATTAAAACAATGCAGGATTCCTTTAAAACAATGATTTAATTTACCTATCGGTTAACGGGTATTTGTCTGCTGAAAAACATACGGGTGATAAAAATCCCGCTGTCATCGTTGGTGCCGGCGTAGCTTTCCACGGCACTGGTCACAAAGACGAGGGAGTACCCTTCAGACTCCAGCTCCATAACTCTGGCACCGATCATCGCATCATTGGAGGCGATGTTTTGAAAATTGATACCACCTGCACTAAAAAAATTGAGCAGTTTAGCTTCATCAAAATTGTCTACCTTAAGTTCCTTTCGGCTGACGCTGCGCTGCGACGACCTTCGTCCATCGGTACGGGTGGTGCGAAATTGCTCAGTATCAACTTCAGTGAGGTTTTCAATCATTCTGGAGCGGCCAATGCCCATGGGAATAATTGACTCGACTACCGTAACAATTTTCCATTCCTTAAAAGATTCATTAACCTGCGTCTGTGCCATTACCAGCGGCATACTGCTGATGAAGGCAATAAAAAGAATGAGTGTTTTCTTCATAATTTAATTGTTTAGTAAGATTTCTCATATTCTTTACTGCATTGTACTACAAATAGTTACTTGTGAAACTGGCATTTTTTGCCGCTTTTATAGGAAAGGAAAAATAGAGATATGAACGGATTTTCTGCCTGATAGCAGTAAAGAACCACAAGGTTGTTATTTTTTTAAAAAAAACTGGCTATCCGTTTTCAAAAACAGGATAGCCGGTTGTATTGCTCAGGGAATCTCAGTTTTTATAACCTGTGAGAATTTCTATGAGTTTTAAATCTTCCACGCCATTTCTAAGAATACCAAAACCTCCCTTATAATCCCAGGTGGCCCATGCGATGTCATTTTTTTCAAGTATTTCTATTACGTCGCGGTACCATTGATATCTTTCTTCGTCACCGATGGTTGGTAGTACACCCCATTCCCCGCAATACAAGGGCAAACCATAAGCTTTTGCCACCTGTAGTGGCTTTTCAAAATGTCTGACAATGGTGTTATAATCATAGAACAAATCCTGTCTGCGGAGCATGGCTGCAATTTCTTCCGGTTGATTTGCGATTTCTTCTTCAGATACGATTACACCGGGGTAGTTTACAGGGCCATCATAATCTCGTAGTCCGGTCCAGGAAGCTTTGTAATGTGTAATCAGCATGGGCTCATACATATGAAAGCTCAAAATAATATTCGGATCATTATCTGGCACTTTAAGCACATCAAAAGTAGAGGCATTTTGCCATCGGTTGGAACCTATTACAATTTTACGCAGGGGTTCTTTGGTTCGAATCACTTCTACCGCTTTTGCTACCAATCGATTCCAGTCTTCAGGATCATCGGCTACCGGCTCATTCATCAGCTCATAGGCAATCATGCTCACCGGATATTTTTGAAACTCTTCGGAAAGGTCTCGCCAGCACTGAAAAAAACGCTCCTGCGCCGCAGTTTCAGTCCACAGTGGCTTTTCTCCTTCATTAAAATGATGTGATCTGAGAATATGCAGGTCAACCACCACCCTAAGGCCTGCCTTCTGGCTCCAGTTTAAAGCATTGTGCAACAGCGTAAAAGCATCAGCCTCCTTTTCACCTTCCTCATTCCACATCTGTTCTTCATCGATGGGTATGCGAATATGGTCAAAACCAAGCCCCGCGATGTACTCCACATCTTTTTCCAGGAAGAAGTTCTTTCGTTCCTCTCCCCTTCGCTTACTTTGTGAAAGCCAGTGACTGATATTGATGCCGCGCTGAATACTAAAAGCTTCTTCGGCTGCATTATCCGAAATTTTGCCACATGACATAAAAAAGGAAATGGCTATTAGCGATAGAGCCACTTTACAGCAATATTTAACAGGGTTTTTCATGATTGTATAAATTAAAAAGTGATTATTCGTCTTTGTTAAAAACAATCTTCAATACTGTTTCACGATAACTTCTGCCAACCGGGATCATTTTTTTGCCAATTTCTACCTGGTTACCCTCCATGGCCTTTATTTTTAATAGTGGTACGATATAGGATTTGTGTACCCGTATAAATTGGTCAGAGGGGAGTTGCTCTTCCAGTGACTTCAGAGAAAGAAGGGCTATAATCCTTTTTTCGGGGGTATAAATAGAAACGTATTCCCTCAAGCCTTCTATATATTCAATGTCATCGTAAGGTATCTTATAAAGACGGTGATCGGCATTTACCACCAGATAATTGAACTCAGCGGTGGCCACTTTTCCATTATATGCTGATTTCAACTGAAGGTACTCGGTAGCCTTATTAACTGCCTGCACAAACCGGTCAAATGAAAAAGGCTTTAGCAGATAATCGATGGCATCCAGCTCAAAACCTTCAACAGCATACTGGGCGTACGCGGTGGTAAAGATCACAAGTGGCTTTTGTCTCAGGCTTTTCAATAAATCTACGCCTGTAAGGTCGGGCATCTGAATATCGAGAAATAGAAGATCAATTTCCCCCTGCTGTATAATGGTAGTAGCTTCAATGGCATTTTTACATTTAGCTACCAGCACCAGGTCTGGTATTTTAGAGATGAAATTTTCTAATAAAGTTCGCGCCAGTTGCTCATCATCGACAACCAGGCATTTAATCTTTCCCATGCAGTATCAGATTTACCCTATGTAGGGCGGGCTGAAAATCGCCTATCTTGTTGATTTATTTTACCTTAATATCCTTAATCCACATTATAGATGCATACTTTTTCAGCAGACCCTATGTAAATATAATCGAGTAGGAAATGAGTGATTATTTCACTCATTGTCCTCTCACACCACCCTACGTGCCGTTCGGCATAGGGCGGTTCGTAAAGTTACTAAGTTTTCGAATAAGCTTTGCTGAAAGTATGAAGATGTAGCCTCTCAAAA
>JAFIEV010000043.1 GCA_020832305.1 Cyclobacteriaceae bacterium
AATCACTTAATAAACCTTAAAATAGCACTTTTTGATGAATCTACCAAAAATTATTGCCTTAGATTCAAATAATAATTTTTGCCAAAAACCCGGCAGAAACTATCAAAAAAAACGTTTTTTGCGTTTTCGGACAGAGACTAATTATGAGACCATAGTTCAGGTCAGAAATCTTGCTCCGCCTGAGCGGCTATCACCGCCAAGAAAAGTTTATGTGGTTTGGATGGATACCGAACAAAGTCGGACAAACCATGTTGGCCAGTTGAGAACGAAATCTAAAATGTTTTCCAGGTCTTATAATGCTGAATTAAAAACAGTTAGTTCACGAAAACCGACAAGGGTTTTCGTTACGGCAGAAGATGTTGCTGAAATTCAATATCCAGGCTCGCAGGTGGTACTGGACACACAAAATTTCTGAGAAAAAAAATAATAAATATTTAAGATGATTATCCATACATTCTGAGGTAACAATATCTCATCCTGCAATCATTGGCTAAAAAAAGTCTAATAATTGATCAGGGCATCATCCCGTAGTTTACTACTTTCGGGATAATGCCCGTTTTTACATTACTTTTAGGCAAGACATCAACACTACTTAAATTGCATACCCATACTTTGTAAATCATAGCTAATATACATAGGGCCATAACCAAAATCATAGCCCATAATTCCTTTCAAATTTGGCTCAAATTGCTGTTTCATAAATAAGCTGTACATTCCTTGCTGAAATCCGTTCATATCAAATGAAAAAACAATGTATAATACCTGTTCAGACTTTCCTCCTATTTCTGCAGATTTCGATGGTATTTGATTCAGCGGAATTTCACTTACATTAGCCGGTCGAATATATAAACTAAAAGGCTGGGCATTGTTAAAGAAAGTACTGGCCCTGAATACCGGTATATTCACAGAAAATTCATTCTGATTTTTAAATATAACCGGAATGGCTAGTTCAAAACCCCGGGTATTGGGGCCGGGAATCTGATCGGGAAAAACCGTATTCTTTAATTGATTGTATGCATTTTGAAAAGAATTCCATTTATTACCCGCCTGCGGGTCGACATAAGTTGTAATAAAGTTATCTATCATATAATCTGCCAGTGGCACGCGTGCAGACCGGTAAAGCAAAGATTTTGTCTGGCTCCATTTAGAATCTATAGTAGCATCCAAAGGCCTGAGCATGCCGAGAATTTGCAGCTCAATACGCACTTCCCTGGTTCTGAACCATTCCAGGGGCGTAGGGTCAGGATAAATTACAGTAGCGTTTACCAGCGCATCTACAAAAGGATCTTTTAAACCATCCAGTTCGCCGTTTATCAATAAATCACCAAAAGGAATCAAGGCATTTTTAATTTGATTAGGATTTAAAAGTTGCAGGCCTGTGCCCAGTAATCGTATTTCAGCTGGCAGGGTTGATTTAGTGATGACAGGGGCAGTCGGCACTTTTAAGGTGGCAGAATGCTCCAGATGTACTTTGTATTTGCCGATTTTTTTCTTAGCCAGATTCCCTGCCAGGTTTTTCAGTTCATCACTTTCAAGATTAAAATTATCAGATACCCTCAGCTGATAATTTGGCAACATATTACTGTATCCGCTCAAATCCAATTCGATGTCAGACAGTAGGGTCAGGCGGTTCTCTTTACCCATGAGCTGTTGCAGGGTATTTGATCCTATGTTGAATGGATAGGTTAAAATCAGGGATGATTTGGCCGGAATGGTGACGGACTTATGCTGTGTGAACATTCCCAGGTTTTTTTGATTGACCAGAATACCCATGGCATGGTCGGGAATGGGCAATGCCTTATTGTATGGATTCCTCACTTCAAATTGCGCCATTAATTTTAAGCTGAACTGACTAAATGAACTTTGTTCGAAAGAAACGTCAAAATCGTGTAAACGGGCACTGGGGAGCATATCTTCCAATACAAGAACATTGGTTTTACAGGATGCAAACAATGCACAGAGCAACAGGATGCCCCGAATTTTTCTGATGGTTTTCATGGTTTGTGGTTTAGGTGGTCAAAATAAATGCAGCGATTATTTCATCTGTTTATAATTTATTTTCAATGGTCAGAACCTGCCCCGTCTTTCGGGGTGGAACACCCTTAATAATCATTCCCCTGTGTGAGAAGGCTTTTCTCATGGGTGTTTCATATGTTTATGTTTTCTTTTCAGTGTTCTTTAATTGCTCCGTTTTCTCGGGCTATACCTATTACAATCATCCCACTATGTAAGAAGCCATTTCACATGGGCACTTCATATGATTATACCCTGTCCCCTGATTTTAATTCAGCTATCCTTCTACAATAATCATAAACCCTTTACCAACATGGGCAGGCGATTGATTTTCTCTTTTGTGGCATCGAATATCGCATTGCGTATGGCAGGTGCTACGCAGGTAATGGGTGTCTCTCCTGCACCCGCAGCAGGCTCATCTTTTCGGTCAACCATTACAATTTTAATGTCTGGCATATCCTGAAACCGGGGTATTTTGTAATGACTGAAAGATGGATTGAGGATCTTACCATCCCTGAAATCGATGTATTCGTATAGGCTAAAGCCTAAACCTTGCAACATACAACCCATAATCTGACTTTCGAGGTGTTTGGGGTTGACTATTGTACCACAATCAAAGGCACCCACCAGCTTTATCACTTTTACTTCTTTGTTTTCGGCATTATACTGCACCTCTGCACAGGTGGCCATATAGCCGCCTTTGTCAAAACAACAAGCCAGTCCGTAACCTGTATTTTCTTTCTTTGAAGACTTCCATCCAAAAGTGTCGGCAGCCACCTGCAGGACATGCTTTAGTCTTGGGTCCTCCAGGTTTTTCAGGCGAAAACTCAGGGGATCTTCCTTAAGTAATATCGCATGGTCATTGATCTGGCTTTCCCTGGCAAAGGTATTTGCCGGGGTGGCCAGCGCCCTGTATGAGCCTTGTCTCAGGGGCGAATTACTGCTATGAAAGCGGGTATGGTCTGCTTTGGATCGATACATACTGCGGATACCTGCGCCTCCTGAATTGTAATTATGAAACTCCCATGATTGCAAATGGCCTGTTGTATCGGTACTGCTTCGCACCTCAATAAGCCCTGCCGGCCTGAAATAAGCCCAGGTAAATTCTTCCTCTCTCGTCCAGACCAGTTTTACTGGCTTACCTGCACTTTTGGCCAGGCGTGCTGCCTCAATGGCTGCATCACCTGTATGTTTACCTCCATATCCTGAACCGGTATCGGGCATGCGTACCCTTATCTTCTCCTTTGATATATTAAATTCTCGCTCCAGCTCTTCCTGCACCCCAAAAGGGCGTTGGGTACCGGTCCATACGTTCAATATATCTCCATCCCATTGTGCCAGGGCCGCACGTGGCTCCAGGGGTGCATGGGCTATGTAGTGAATTTCAAAGGATTGCTCCAATTTATTTGCCGACTGCTGAAACATGGTTTCTGCCGCTTTTTTAGACGCATCTTCTTCTCCTGATACAGAAGCGTGCTTTTTAAGATGCTGAAAAATTTCACTCCTGGAGGGTTGCTGAGTAAACTCCCATTCGGCACGCAAAGCAAACAAAGCACTTTCAGCTGTTGATATATCAGCCGCAGTAACACCCACAAAATCTCCAATACGATGCACCTGAACTCCAGACATGGCTTCTGCCCTGCGTGCATCCAGGTTTACCAGCCGGGCGCCATAAGCAGGTGGCCTGAGTAATTTGCCATGCAGCATATCAGGCAGGGTCATATCTGATGTATATATGTGCCTGCCGGTTACAAAATCCTCACCATTGATTTTTGGTATTGAACTGCCGGCCACCTTCCAATCCGATGCACTCTTAAGAGACACCTCTTCGTTCACAGGATGAAGCAATTTCCTGCCTTCACTCAACCTGCCATAAGATACAGATCGCCCGGAACGAGTATTGAGAATAGAACCTTTTTGTGCTTTTACGTTTTTTACATCAGTTTTCCATTGTTTTGCGGCACTTTGTTCAAAATAGACCCTAAGCGAAGCAGCGGCTTTCCGCAATTGCGGCGCCATATAAGGCGTTGTTCTGCTTCCAAATGTACCACGGTCATACGGGGTAAGAAAAGTATCACCCATGATCATTTCTATACTATGTACATCGCATTCCAGCTCTTCCGCCACTGCCTGCGCCAGGGAAGTGCGAATATTTTGACCGACTTCTACCTTTCCGGTATAAACGGTGACTTTACCATCTTCATGCACGTGTAGCCAGGCAGCAATGCTGTCTTCCGCTTCGCGCAGTTCCTGTAAATCCAGCGATGATAACACCTCTCTTGAAAGAACATCGGAAAAGGTAAATGCCGCCGCAACCCCGCCTCCGAGCAATGTAAAAAATCTTCTTCGTGTATGCGGTTTTATGAGACTTTGGCCGTTTTCGTACAATTCGTATTGCTCGGGATACAGAATATCATTGGGTTCCTGGTCTTTCATGCTTATTTCATTTTAGAGGCAGTCTGAATGGCTTTCACTATGTAGGGATATACGCAGCACCGGCACACATTGCGTTGCATGGCTTCCTTTATCTGAGATTCTGTAGGTTCAGGGTTTTTATTGAGCAATGCTACCGCAGAAATAATCATTCCCGGCGTACAATAGCCGCATTGCAGCGCTTCTTCGGCTAAAAAAGCTTTTTGAACCGCATGAAGCTTTCCATTGACAGAAATACCCTCAATGGTGATCACTTCCCGGTTTCTGACATTGGATACCGGCGTTATGCAGGACGGTGTCGGTGTGCCGTCTACCAATACCATACAAGCGCCACAGGCGCCTTCACCACAACCGTACTTTGTTCCGGTGAGCTGCAGGCTCTCCCTGAGGGCCTGAAGTAGCGGAGTATGCGCCGGAACATCCAGCGACTGATTTTTGCCATTGACTTTGAGTTCCATAAGGATATACTTTGCAATCCGAAGCTAATGAAAAACTTATTGAATGCCAAATTAATCCGGCCCTAGAAACCCTTATCAGCTTCCCGGTTTAAAAATTGTACGCTCAGGAAAAGATCATTAACTCATGTAAATCGCAATCTCTGCTTCCAGGTTTTGCCACCCTGTAATTTCCATGCTTTGAGTCCGGCAAAGACTTTCGCATCAGAAGCCGGCAGATTCGGTTTTTCCCTTTCATCGAGAATTAAATCGGCTTCCACACCTTCGGGCAGCTGTATTTCATACATCCTTCGACCGGGTTTCCCACTGAACGACAGCCCTATGGCACCCCGGGCAGTATAATTCAGGATGCTAAAATTTTCCAGATCACCGGCCTGGGGACGAATCTGCACCTTACCTGCACCGGGTTCTAATACCCTGATTCCGGCAATACTCATATATGCTATGTAAATGGGTGAAACTGAAACATGGCTGTACTGCGAAGTGCGGTCGGGGGTGGCGATCCAGTTTTCCTGCATGGCATTGTTGTATTGTACGCTGGGCATAGGGTACCACAGGTTTCTGAAATCATCCAATACGGCTTGCATACGACCGCATTCCGCAAGGGCCCAGTGCCCCCACTGTGCATTGGCAGGATAACTTCGGCCATGTCTTTCGGGTTTTTCTTCCAGCTCTTTACCCAGAAATGGCAAATCGGCCTCATCTGCAAAACCACTCAATATGTAATGGGAAAGGCTCCTTTCGCAGGTGCGGAGTTCTTTCTCTTCTTTATACCAGGGCAAATTTACGTACAGCATGCGATCCTCAGCATTCCAAAACTTCTTTTTCACCTCTGCCACCAATTGAGCGGAAAAGTCAAGTGCATGCGCCCGCAGTGCAGGTTCACCAAAGGCCTGGCAAAGGGGCGCAAAAGCATCCTGTAACATGGCAGCTACATAGAGGTTAAAACTGCATATTTTGTGCTTTTGCTGTTTGTATCCTTCGTGGTCCATCCATACAACTGTAAGTCCCAGGTCTTCTACTCTGAGTAAGCCATCATCACCTTTGATGGTATGCAGAAACTTGTAAAAGCGGGCAAGCCGTGGAAATACTTCTTCAAGATCTTCCCTTTTTCCTGAATACAAAAAGTGGTACCAGCAGTCGTAATTAAACCCTACCCCATGGTCGATGATCGATCCCCATTTTGACATATCGAGTTGCCGTTGACCAAGGCGGTTCAGTCTGTCGAAGGCAGGCCAGCTATCCATGAAAAAACCATCGATGGTAAGGCCATGGCTGTAGGTATTGGTATACCTCGCCGGAAGTAAATGGTCGCCAAAGGCCCGGTGAATCATATGCAGGGCATGGCCAATATCACCGCTGTATTGTTGCCTTTCCCTTCCCATGCAATCTACCACAATGTCCTGTGACTGATTGAGAATGGTATTGAAAGAAGCGTTAAAAAGTTTTTGCATTTTTGCATCCGATGTGTTCAGCATGGGTTTTTCAGGATAATCGTACACCCTTCGCAACACACCCACCCGGCTAACCTTGATTTCGCCTTCACTACCATGTATATGTAGTTGTACCCATCGCAGACTTTCATAGTCGAAAGCCATGAATTCATTTTTACCTTCCTTACAGATAAAACGCGCCCAGGAGTGAAAATTGTGGTTGATCAGCGGAGGCCCTCCTTGCCCAAAAGGCACATGGCCTTGTTGCACCATCAGCTCTATCATGGTGCCCTCCGGTGCTTCAATACTAAAATAAGGAAAACCTACAATCTGTTCATCAAATTCAAAAGTCATCACCAGGCCTTTGTTATCCCCTGTCAGCCGTCCATTCCAATATTCCCCTTCCCTTTGTACCACAGAATCAATTTCTATCGCCTTGTAAGCATCAAGCGTGACCATATCGAAATATTCCAGCACATCTTTATCCCATTGCAACCAGTGGTATTCTGCCAGTCCCTTTGCCGGTATCTTATATTCCTTTAGCAAGGGTATCATACGCCGGCGCAGCTGGGTGACGGCCGGAGCTCCTGAGTCGTACATATAATCGCTCATATTGGTACTCAGCGCGGTGCCTGAAGCAGATCCGCTTAATTCCCTGGCAGGTTGCCAGCCGTCATCAGGAACGAAGCCCGGCAGATGCCAGTTTTCGGGATATTCACGGTTGTCAAAAACTTCCTGAAGGGAGCGGAGATACCAACGTTTATACATACCTGGTTTCCAGCTTTTGGCTACCCGGGTCTTCCAATGGCTGTCACTCACCACAAGCTCTGTGCCCCCATCTGCATATGAAACTTCCAGCCTGCAAATAAACCCGGCCTTGCCTGTTGGCCAGGTGCCGTCTCCGTAGCCATAATACATAGCCACAACGCCGATTACATTCTCTCCTTCCTGAAGGTAAGGGCCGAGGTCCACGGGGTCGGCCTCTGTGTAGCGTGGGTCTGAAGGCGCAGGACCAAACTGTACCCTTTGCCCATTGCAATACAATACATAGCGGCTGTCGCCCAAGATCCAGCCTTTAACCGAAGCTATTTTTTTGGCGGAATTGAGGCTGCGGCGAAAAAAATAAAAGGAATTGGCCAATACCCGGCCGGCGGGAAACCATATCCACCTGGCTGGACTCAGGTCAAGGGCGTATCTTTGGCTAAGCGCCATTTCAGGTTGTGGAATATCATCATCCAAAGAAACCTTTTGTGAGCCTGCTGCCGAAGCCATACCGCCATAGGCCTGGTGAACAAGTATTGATGAAGGCAAAACGGTAACCGCAGCAGTACCTGCCGCCTTTCCCATAAAATTTCTGCGGGATATTCCTTTTGAATTACTCATAGATCGATAGGTGTATTAAAAAAATCGGATTTTACATTTTCAAAAATTGTCCTGAAAGCTTAACTCAGTGATTTTAGGTGTTCAATACTGCGCCGGGCACAATACAAAGGGTCTTCCGGCCTGTCGTGCTCAACAATATAGTGCTTTACCCCAATGGCATCGCCTTGCTGCATCACTTTTCCAAAATCAATAATGCCATCACCTACTACGGCAAAATCCCTTTGCGGCGTATCATCCATATCTTTCATATGCAATAGCGGAAAACGATGCGGATGTTTTTTCATATACGCTACAGGATCTGCATCCCCTTTGTAGGTCCAGTACACATCGAGCTGCATATGTACAAGATCGGGGTCGGTCTCTCTCAAAAGAATGTCGTAACCCAATTCATCAGGACCGGTTCTTACAAATTCCTGATCGTGGTTGTGAAAAGCAAATTTAAACCCTTCCTTTCTGGCATTTTCCCCTACGATATTCAGTTCTTCGGCTACCTTTTTAAAGTCATCGGCCTTTTTATTATCAGCGCTGCCATGCCATGGCCAATAACAAATGAGAAACTCTTTATTATAAAAATGGATTAATTCTGCCTCTTTCTGGAAGTTATTAAGCAGATTAGATATAGACGCGCCCCCTGCCACAGGCTTCAAACCGTGGTCTTCGAGTATTTTTTTGGCATCTTCTTCAGGTAAAATATTGGCGAAAGATCCAAATTCAATTTTCCGGTACCCCAACTCAGCCAGATAGGCAATGGTTCCTTTAAAATTTTCCTGTAAAGGTTGCCGCAGGGTAATGGTTATGATGCCAAAATCTTTGGACCTTGCAGCGCGACAGGCAGAAGAAACAGGAGGAATGGCGGCCAAAGCAGGAAAAGCGGCCAGCAACTTTAAAAACTTTCTTCGGTTGGTATCCATGGGATATTTGTTTGTTTCAATCCCTAAAATACATTTATTCGCAAATAATTACCTGATTCGGGCAATCTTTATGTATAATCTTGAAATTTATCTGTTCTCTGCGACTATCATCCTGGCCATGTTGATAAGCTATCGCCTAAAAAAAACCAATTTTTCGGGTACCCTGGTCGGTGGCATTAGTGCCTTTTTGTTGTTGGCCGGAGGTGGCTGGCCAGCTTTACTGGCCCTTTTTGTGTTTTTTGTAAGTGGCACTATGGCCACGCGATGGAAATCGAAACTGAAGCAGCAATGGTTTACGCATGAGAAAAATGAAGGCGGACGCAGTTGGCAACATGTTTTGTGCAATGCAGGCGCAGCCGTTTGCTGTGCAATTGCCGCTATGCTTATCCCTGAACATACAGCCCTTTTTATGGTAATGCTGTTTTCGTCCCTTGCAGCAGCCTGTTCAGATACCCTTTCTTCTGAGCTGGGCAGCATTTATGGTAAAAAGTTTTTTGTTTTTCCCGGGTTTGGCAAAGGCATACGCGGACAAGACGGCGTAGTAAGTCTGGAAGGTTTTGGATTTGGAATAATCGGCAGCCTGATGATCGCTCTCATATATCCTCTGTTTGTACGCGAAGGCATAACCTGGTTTATGATCATATTTGTTAGCGGATTCGCAGGCAACCTCATAGACTCCCTGGCCGGCACCTGGCTGCAACAGAAAAATTATCTGAATAACCATGCGGTTAATGCCCTGGCTACTTTTTTTACTGCTCTTTTGGCTGGGTTATTTTGTTTGGTAATTTGAAGGTTGTGGTTGGATGTAGTAGCTTTCTTCTCCGCCCTCGCTGGAAATTGAGGCTTTGACGAAACCCCGAATCTCGGGGTGGAGGCTTTGACGGAATCCCGTTGTTCGGGGTGGGTAAAATGCCAATGGTGCGATAGTCTCGTGGGTATAAAGCTTATGGTCCTTGTCTTAGACGAGGACCTACAACAGTAGTCATTCATTTTGTGAAATAATCATACCTCTCCGCCCTCGTTGGAAATTGAGGCTTTGACGAAACCCCGACTCTCAGGGTGGAGGCTTTGCCGGAATCCCGATTTCGGGGTGGGTAAAATGCCTATGGTGCGATAGTCTCGTGGATAAAGATAAATGTTAAAAGCTTTAAACGTTAAAAATGTTAATCGTTACCTCGTATTATCAGGACCCTTCAAAAAGTGCCTTTAACTCCCCGATGATTTCTTCTGCTCCTGCAAACCGCCCGGCATCACTGCCATCTTTTTTAAGATTGCTGCTGAAATGTTTGAAGTGTTTTTCTGCCTTACGCAGATTTCTCGGAACCAGCTCAAACTCTACCGAATCGAGCAATTCCCTGGCAAGAAATGAAGCCTTAAAATTGCCGTACAAAAATATTTTAAATACATCATTAAAATGTTCACTCAGGTCGTATCCCTCCAGTGCCTCAACCAGTGCACCATTTCGGTGTTGATTGCGCTTATCAAAAATGGCATCCAGCAGAGCCTGCAATGTCGAATGATTGTTCTTCATCTTCGACAAGGTCCTCGCCGCAAGATATTGGGTTTCATCTTCCTCGCTGTAGAGTAATGGCAAAAGCTTTTCGGCTACAGCCATATCATTCAATGCGGCCAGCTGATCGCTGATTTTCCAGGCATTTTCTTCATTCGGGTCTTTAAGACGTTCTATCAATACATCTGCCTCTGAATTCATACTTTACAAATTACCCCTGTTTTTTACATACTTTTCAAGCCATTCATGCATCTCCCAAAGGGTATGCATTACCGATTCCCTGGCACGGTAGCCATGGCTTTCATAGGGCAGCATTACCAGCCGCGTGGTAGTGCCATGTCCTTTCAAAGCTGCGTAAAAGCGTTCGCTTTGCATGGGAAAAGTCCCGGAATTGTTGTCGGCCTCGCCGTGAATCAACAGCAAAGGAGTTTTAATTTCATGGGCATAATTAAATGGCGACATTTTATGGTATACATCACCGGCCTCCCAGTAGGTTCTTTGTTCTGCCTGAAAACCAAAGGGTGTAAGGCTGCGATTATAGGCCCCGCTGCGGGCGATGCCTGCGGCAAACAAGTTGGTATGCGCCAGCAGGTTAGCTGTCATAAATGCGCCATATGAATGCCCTCCCACGGCGATCCGGTTGCGGTCAGCCACACCCATATCTACCAGGGTGTTGATGGCTGACTCAGCCGATAAGCGCAATTGCTCCACGAAGCTTTCGTTGGGCTCATCATCCCCTTCCCCGACAATGGGCATACTGAAATCATCAAAAATAGCATAACCCTGGGTAACCCAGAAAAGAGGGGATCCCCAACTGATACGGGTAAATTCATAAGGCGATCGGTTCATTTGTCCCGCTGCATCAGCGCTTTTAAACTCCCTGGGATAGGCCCACATAAAGACCGGCAAAGGACCGTCTTTAGCTTTGTCATAACCGGCAGGCAGGTATAAGGTACCAGTGAGTTTTAGGCCGTCTGCCCTTTCATAACCCACGATCTCTCTTTGAATACCCGCCAGTGCTTTATAAGGGTTTTCAAAATCAGTAAAGGCTTCAAGGGTGTTTTTCCTGAGATTCCGCATGAAATAATCAGGGGGTTGATCGGTTGACTCCCGTCTCGTTAACCACAAACCTTTGGCCGGATCGAAGGCAAGTGCCGGCATTTCAAAATATGGCGCTTCAGAACGCCAGAGCCTGCGCGTTTTTCCACTTGCCAGTTCATATTCATCGATAAAGGGCCGGTTGCCCTCCGGTGAAGCCCCCATACCAGTAAGTATAAGGGTTTTGCCACGGTTTAGCAGACATAATGTTTGCTGTCCCCAGGCATTGGGCAGGGTGAGAAAACTTCCGGGATCGGCATACCTGTCTTCATAGCTTCGGTTAAATAATTCCCTGCCTGCCGCCGATGGATTGCCGGGCGACCATGCCGTGGTAATCTGCTGACGGGTAGACCACCAGCGTTCCTGAATAATGGCAAGGTTCTCATTCCCCCACTGTATCCCCGCATAACGCAGTTTCATCGCCGGGCCTTGAAATATCTTCTCATTACCAACCACCTTTAAGTATAGAATATCCCTGATCTCCGCCTGTTTTGCAGGGTCTCCGCCATCCTGCGCCTCTACCCAATATAAGGTAGCAGGGGCATCATTCCTCCACCCTATGTTTCTCCTTCCTTCAGGAACGGCATTGAAGCCCTTCGGAAGGCTCTCCGTAGGTGGAATAGAAGCAACTGCTTCTATCAGCCTGCCTTTACTGTCAAAAACTTCGGTGGTATTCGGAAAACGGTAATACGGTACCAGATAAGAAAAAGGGCGATGCATGCGATTGACCATCAGGTATTCACCGTTAGGCGAAACACTCATTCCGCTCACTATGCCCTCGATGCCCAGGCTTTCAGATGTTCCGGTTGGCAATGTATATTTAATCAATCGCGAAGTGGTATAATATTCAAACATCGATTCATCACCTGCGTTTCTGAGCAGGTCCTGATAGGTGCGCACCGGTGCGGCGCTGCCATCATTAGATTGAATAGATGGAACCGGTGCCATTTTCGAAGCCACAGGCTTATGCTCATGACCAAAGAATATTTGCTTTGCCACCAGATGATCATCATCCAGCCATGTGAACGTTCCTCCAAGGGTAGCATTGATATGACCTGTCAGTTTTTGAGCACGTGCCGTTTGCACATCGACCCACCAAAGTTCCACCTCATCCTTATGCACCAGCACAAAAGCAAAACGGCTGCCGCTTTTGTTGAAAACCGGACTGGATATGCGGATATCGGTCGGCAAACCTTCAATGGATTTGGCAACAGCTTTATTATGTATAGCCCTTATCTGGATGCCGGTATAATAAGATGCCCTTGAAGGACTGAAATTAGCAGGATTGATCCTAATGCCAGCCAGCCTGAGCTCCTCTTCTGCCAGTTCTTCAATGGAGGGATAACCGGGTGTTTCGAGAAATAAGGCAGTATTTCTGTCGGGACTGATGCGAAGCGCCGGAAATCCGGGGGCATCGGCCAGATCGCGAATCTGATCTGGAGGTTCCTGATAACCGATGGCTTCCTGGGCCCTAATTATATGTGTAGATAGCATGGAAAATAAAATCACAATTGAGAAATAGAATATGAAAAAGCGGGACATAAAGCGTATTATATTTAAAAATCGAACAAAATTCAGTTTTTATGCCAGAGGCTTATAATTTTGCATGTAAATCTACAGAAAAACAGGTTTAAACTTCATCTAAAATACAGGAATATTGGGCGCATTTTTAAAGGAAGATTTTGAAGACACCATTGTGGCCATAGCCACACCATCGGGCACAGGCGCCCTGGGCATTGTGAGACTATCGGGCAAATCGGCCCTGGAAATAGCCGCTAAAATATTTAAAGGTAAAGACTTACGAACCCAGACCTCTCATACCCTGCATTTTGGAACCATCCGCGATGGCGATGCCATCATCGATGAGGTATTGGCTTCGGTATTTATAGCGCCCCGCTCCTTTACCAAAGAAAATATGGTTGAATTTTCCTGCCATGGATCGCCTTATATTCTTCAGCGCATTGTAAAGCTGTGTATGCAGGCCGGGGCCCGACTCGCCAGAGCAGGAGAGTTTACCAAAAGGGCCTTTATACACGGAAAATTTGACCTGGCTCAGGCTGAAGCTGTGGCTGATTTGATCCATGCCGATTCTGAAGCCGCCCACATGGCTGCCATGAACCAGATGCGCGGGGGCTTTTCTCAAAAAATCAAAACCCTGCGCGATGAGCTCATCCATTTTGCTTCCATGATAGAGCTGGAGCTGGATTTTTCTGAAGAAGATGTAGAATTTGCCAACCGTGATGAACTCAAAAATCTGGTGATGAACATTCACCATACGGTAGATGAGCTGATACGCAGTTTTGACCTGGGCAATGCCATTAAGAATGGCGTTCCTACGGTGATTGCAGGAAAACCCAATGCTGGCAAGTCCACCTTGCTCAATGCCCTGCTCAATGAAGAAAGGGCCATTGTAAGTGATATCCCCGGCACTACCCGCGATGTGATTGAAGATGAAATCCATCTGGAAGGGGTATTATTCCGGTTTATCGATACCGCAGGATTGAGGGAAGCCACCGACACCATTGAAGCCATAGGCATTGAGCGCACCCGCGAAAAAATGCGGATGGCATCGCTGATCATTTATTTATTTGACCTGGCCCATGAATCGTTGGACAGCATACAAAATGAATGCGAAAGCCTCGACGTTCTGGGCATACCTTATATAAAAGTGGGCAACAAAACCGATAAAGCTTCTGCTGATTTGTTAGCGGCTTTATCGACGGACGAAGAATATGTTTTGATATCTGCGGGGCAGCGGGAGAACCTCGATGCATTAAAGCAGCGGATTTTGACCAAAGTACATTTACAGGATTTTAAAACCGGCAATGCGGTAGTTACCAATTTGCGGCATTTTGAAAGCCTGCGCAATACCCGGCAATCGCTCGAAGATGTAATGCATGGCATAGACAACGGCATCACCAATGATTTTCTGGCCCTCGACATCCGCCAGAGCCTTCACCATTTGGGTGAGATTACCGGGGAAATTACCACAGAGGATTTACTGGGGAATATTTTCAGTAAGTTTTGTATAGGGAAGTAAAAATTTGCCATATTTCTATACTCCCAAACATTTTATCTTCAATGCATCATCCACAAAAAACGATTAAGGTATTAATCCTTAAACAGCTTTTTAGCCATATCATATTCTTGCTCAAAGGGCAATTGAAGTTCCTTCAGCATTTCCGGTATGGCTACAGCCCAACTCACATAATAATACGCCAGTAAGCGGTAACCCGAAAATGTGCTGCTTGGGATATGGTTTAGCTTATAGTTCTTTTTTTCCGGAGATATGCCGGTTCTTCCCAGCATCGCTATTTCAAAAGCTACCTCTTTAATTTTTTCTCTAGGTTTGGCCTGAAAATATTGTAAAGCACCTACCATATACATTACAACGGACATATTCAGCCCCGATCCCTTCTGAGCAGCGAGAAAAGTTTCCATTTTTTCCCGCTCTTCTTCACTGCTTTCTTCGACCCCTTCTGCCCAACGCTCAATTTTATTCAATAAATCAGAATCATTGTCAACAAATGTCAGTTTTTTCTCTTGTACCAGTTCATCCCTGAATTCAAAAAAATCAGACATTTCAAGATCATCTCCCCAATTTTGTGCAACCTCATACTCCTCACCAGGTTCCTTGTCATTGCGGTAATCTGTATATTCATCCCATAGTTCTTTTACCGTATTGCGCTCTTTACCCGTGAGAGGAATCATTCCCGTTGATTTAATCCCATACAAGTCTTCGAACAAAATTGTACTAATGGCATTGTAAACTTTATTAACACTTAATACAAATGGAGGAGCCAAATCGGTACTGGCAGGGTCCGTTACTGCCTGAACAGCCTCTGCATTCAATCTGTACAGTGAATAAAACTGATATGGTCTGAGCTTCGGAAAGGTATGGTATAAAAAGTCTTCAATAAACAGGTCTATCGGCGCATTATACACTAAGAGGTTGATACCATCAAATATAGATTCCACATATCGCATCACTTTTTCTGCCGGAATTCCCTTCTTGATGAGCTTGTCTGTGTTTTTCTTGATTCTGTCCTTAAATAAACGCAGGCCTCCCTTCTTTTCAGTAAAAATCTTGTTGACCCCTTCTTTACGAGCTTCTTCTGCAAACTTAATATGTACCAACTCGTGTAAAATCAAATGATCCACAGCCAACTGACCAGATTTATAAAGAATTTGATGATAATCCCAGCCATGATTCTCGGCAAGTTCCACTTTTGCGATGGTAAGTATGCTGTCATCTTCCTTCAGCAAAATAGAATTCAGGGATCAAAAGGCTCATTATCCACTTCTTCAAGAATATGAGCCGAAAAGAATTAGAGCCAATCGAAGAAGGACTTAGAAAGCTTGACCTGGACATTCCTGTCTTTATTGTCAGCATCAATAAAACAGAATCGCAAGATATTGTAGCTTTTGATGAAAGTTGGGATGAGTTAATGCCTACAAGTGGCACATTCATCAATATTGGCTGGAATAAGTATCTGCTATTCAACAACACCCGATACAAAGGAGGTAAATTTAATGGTAGTGACGGCTATCCTTTTTTCCTGTCAAAATCAAAATCACCTGTACAAATGAAGAACAAGGCAAAGACCCAAGAATCATTAAGGAATTAATTGATCAGGTCTATCAGTTCAGCCGGATGTATTGGAAATCTGTAAGGCAGCAAAACCTTCCGGTCACAATCAAATACCCGGAAATGGTTGCCGAAATGTTCCCTTATTTTGATGGCAATGAAATCCCTGATTTCGGAAAAGACAAACAACTTTGGTTTTGTAATCACGGAGTAGTCTAACCTACAGTTATTAAGGACAAGTGTAGTCTGCAATTTTATTGACTGGCAGCTTACTTCCTGCGGTCTTTACTTTGGCAATAAAAGAATCGCATTCAGCCTCACTCAAAATGCCTTTCTTTTTTGCCTCACAGAGGAAATCCATAGTAGTCAAATACTCTATTGAGTGAATTTTACAATAGCTGGCAATATCCCTCAAATTACTACTGGCTAAAATATCTTTAGTATTTCGTACTACTGCTAGGCAAGCTGATTCACCATCTCCCTTAAACATCAGTTTCTTGATGTGTAGGTATTCTTTCTTTATAGCTTCATTCTCCTCGGGAAACGGCATAATTTCAAGAAGTTTAAAATTGATTAGGTTATCAACTTCCATTTTCTTTTTAGGAAATCTTGAAAGCTCCGCATACACTTTATCAAGCACCTTGATTTTATAAGGGAAGATACTTGGCAATTGTATAATCGCCCCTCCCGTGATGAAATGTGAAACTACATCAGCATCAATGAGTATAATCTTTTCACTCTTCCCCATTTTAAAGCTTTTCTATTTCATCACCGTTCATTCCCAAATCAAGGAGAAGAGAATAGTAGTGACTTTCTGAAATGATTTCCTTATCAAAAAGCTCTCTGGCAAGAGTACCATAGTCTCCAATTACTTCATGATGATTTCCACTTTCATAGACTCCAATTGAGTAACCAAACTCAACAGCACTTCTTTTGACGTGATAGCTCAGTTCATCCCATTTACTAGAAGAGATAATCCCTAAATCCTTAAGTCGATATAAAAGTGCCGATCTTGAGCATGAAAAGTAGTGCTCAATTTTCAATATGGTTTTCAGGCGGATTTTGTCTTTGCTTAATTCATCATCAGGGATCAAAGACTTTATACCATTTTCAGGGAGTAATAAGTGAGCAGCAAAAACATCGGCATAGTACTCCTCTTTATCCTTCTTAGCAAACTCACCAGCGGTACATACCATTGAATGAAAATTCTCTTGAATAAACAAATGGTACAACTCATGGCAAATTGTAAAATGTTGATGCCCCAGTGTCTTGTTGCTGTTGATTAATACAAAACGCTTTACATCCCCGTCTTTATCAATTTTCAAAGCCATGCCTGAAAACCCAGCACTCAGGGGCTTAAAAACGGTTAATACATCTAGCTTATAAAGAAGGCTTTTGAGTCTGATGCTATCATTGCTACCCAAACCATTTCGGTTCCTAAAGTCATTAGCTTTTTTTTCAAGAATGAGCTGATTCATTTACGGTAGCCTTTTTCATTCCTAGATAATTAAGCACAATCTTTCTAAAATCTGCAATGTGGTGAAGATCTTCCGCACCCAAAGTATCAGCTCTAAATGCCAATGCCACTTTAGCTTCACTGGTAGCTTCATCAGGCTCATAGAAATCATACTCATCGATTCCAAATAGCTTAGCAGCCATACTCAAAAGATTGGTCGGAAGAGTTCTCTTACCATTCTCATAATAACTAACCTCTTCACGGTTTATACCCAAATAATTAGCCAACAGGTCTTGGGTAAGACCTAAACTCTCCCTGTATCGTTTCAGGTTGAGTCCTATTATTTGATTCTGATCCATAAGATTGGTTTTTGCTGATTTGCCTCTATTTCGTGTTACAAAATAAGCACTTTATTTTCAAACTTCAAACATTGTAACGTAAATAGATGCCTTTTAAGTTTCAATAGAGGTAAATAAATATACCATTCCGCATCCATGTGCTTCCAGTAGGTTCATTCCGTTCGTTCTCCCGAAAGCTTTCAGCTTTTTTATATCAACCTTTGATTTTAGTCACTGTTTTTAAATCATTTTAGAAATTAGTTTTTCAGCAAATTTTACTCTAATTAAATAAGGCGGTATATTTGCTCTCCACAGCTTTCTAAGTATATTTAATATGACTTAAAATCGTATATATACTGTTTGTGTTTGGGGAAGTCTGTCTTATTTTTTATATTACCGCCATATATTATTTTAGTATGGAAGCAAAAAACAATCCTGAACTGGCTGATTTCGATCTAAGCAGGCTTAACATCAGCCCTGATGACAAACCCACCCTCAAGTTTCTCATGCTCGATGAGGGCACATATGGGATCGGTGTGGAAAAAAGTACCGGAAAGTATGGCTATTCCCAGCAGAGGTATTACCAGTTACTGAAGTCTTTTAAAGAAAACGGTTCCGATGCCCTCATTGATAAGAAACGTGGTCCCCAAAAGAACCATGTGCGTACCGAAGATGTCGACAAGCTCATCATCAGGATGAAGTATCTTGATCCTGACTCCAGTGCCCCTGTAATTGCCCAGAAACTCAACCAACTGGGCATTGATATCAGTGTCAGAAGTGTAGAGAGAACGATAACCGAATACGGCCTCCAAAAAAAAACTCTATAAACTAGTGTCATGTCAATCATGAAACGTCGTGTATAGACGTCTTAGTTTTATCCTTGCATCATCGGAAGAGAACTGCCAATTGATTTTAGCCTCTCTATTATTTCGGGCTTCTTGCCATGCCGCTGTCTCAGATTTCACCTTTTCAATTGTATCAATTCTGCGGTTTAAGCACTGACCCATTAACACATTTAATTCTATTTCGGCCATATTTAGCCAACTTCCATGTTTTGGAGTATAGATAAATTCAAATCTGTCCCATAATTGCTTTGCTTTTTCTGGCTTGTAGGTTTCATAAAGTGCTCCTGGCTTATGTGTTCCCAAATTATCCATAACCAGCGTAATCTTTTTAGCATCCTTATATTGCTGTGCTATTTCATGTAAAAATTCAGCCCAATCTGTTTAGGTTTTGGTTTGAGTTACCTTCACATACCTCTTGCCAGTCAATGGTTCATTGGCCATAAAAATGTTACAAACTCCACATCGCTCGTATTCATAATCATATTTTTCTTCACTGCCCGGCTTTGCTTTTATTGGCATTTTCGTCTCTCTTATTAACTGCTTTGGAGACTCATCCATACAAATAACCGGATGACTGGGATCATATGGTCGTTTATACACCTCTAAGGTTTGTTCCATATTAGCCACAAAATCACCGCTTTGAAGCGGCGGTATAACCCATCCCTTTTTCTTCCAGGGCTTTAACTCGTTTTTTTAAAAGTCGACGGACTGTCTCGTGAGAAATATTTTCGATATATTCTAACTCCATTGCCTTATCTGCCAACATTCTTAACGACCATCTTGAAAAGCCCTCTGGTGGCTCGCTGCAACTAAGAGCAATCAAATGAGCTTCTAGATCACCATCCACTTTCCTTTTATAAACCCGCTCACCTTTATGACCAGATAGGGCTACTTCTATGCCCTCTTCTACAAACCTTCTTTTTACCCGGTCAATTTTTCGCATGCTGATTTGCAACACCTTGGCAATATCCTCATTCTTAACGCTTTCATCCTGAAATTCCCCCTGATCACAATTTAAAAGAATTAACGCATTTAAAACCTTTTGTGATTTATGGGAACCTTTACTTGAAATCTCCAGTAGCTCCTCTCGCTCTTGATGGGTTAATGTTACCTTATACTTTATCATGGCAGTTTTTGCCAAATATAATAAATATATACGACATTACAAAGTTGACATAATATCAAATAGCTTCTTGGTCTGAGAAAATACAAGCTCAGGGAAGATATGATTTTGCCTACCTCAATTTCAGAAAATGGATCAGCAGGAACCCTGCGGAAGAAGGTTTAGGCCAATACATTGGCAAAGAACAATCCGGTCGGTTTTTACAATTGATTTACAGGGCAGCTTCAGAGGAGGTGATCTCCATGAGTAAAGCTGCTAATCTGGCAAATCTCAAGCTTGCCGCTTTCAGAACTTTGCGAAACCATCAATCCTAAGCTGGGATTGCCCAAGGTCGAATGTGCCAAAAGAATCAAACTATGGAGTAACTTTTAATGCCAGGCCAGGAACCAGACTTGTCTCCATTGTATAAAAAGCTGGCTGTGAACGGTTTTCCTTTAGTATAAATATTAGTACATACCATAACTCCGCTTTGTTTGAAATACTCTCGAATTTGCATTATGTACAATGATAAAGCATCTTAACCTGTCTTACCCTCACTTCCAAATAAATCAAAAAAAGCCCGCCAGATCATCCTGGCGAGCTTTGTATTCAATATATTTTACTGATTTACAGGGTTTCGTATCCTGGATTTTGTACCAGTACATCGCTTACCTGCAGTTCATCCCTGGGTATGGGAAGTATTCTTCTGAAATTTTCGTTGATTCCCAGCACTTCCTGGATTTTATTAAAACGTACCAGGTCAAAAAACCTGTGGCCTTCATATGATAACTCTATACGTCTTTCCTGTAAAAGGGCAGCCACAAATTCATCCATAGTAGAAAAACCTGTCAAAGGAGCCAGTCCAGCTCTTTGACGAATAAGATTGAGGTCGTCAAGTCCGGCATTGGGATCCTGCTGGGCCATGGCGGCGGCTTCTGAGCGTATAAGTAATAGCTCTGCAAGTCGGAAAATTTTAGCGTTATCGGCTCCGGTACCATCGGGATATTTAAAACATCTGTTGGCATTTCTGAGAAAATCAAATAGCTCCCTGCGTCGGTCACCTGGTTCAAAAGCCGCCAGGAGTCTGGAGTCTACATTATATTCATCCCTTCTGATAAGGAATACATTAAATGAGCTCTGATCCTGGTCGTTAAACTCAAGGTCGAAGATGGTTTCAGCACTGGTTGATGTGCTGTACAATACCCCAACCAAATCCCCTACAAGCGAAAACCTGCCGCTTCCAATGACCGTGTTGGCATCGTTAAACGCAGCTGTATAGTTTTTTCGATACAGGTTAACCCTGGACCTGAGGCTGATCAAAGCCCAGTAGTTCATTGCCCCAACATCATTGAAGCCCTGTAGCTTACTTTCTGCCTCCTGGATATCACCCATAATCAGGCTGTAGGTATCGGCTACACTAGCCCTGGTTATATCAGGAATTTCGCCGAGTATTGGTTCTGTAACAAGGGGAATGCCAAATGATGAGCCTGCATCATAGTGTTCACCGAAGTACCTTAACAAATCAAAGTGTGCCAGTGCCCGAATGGCATAAGCCTGTCCCAAAATACGGTTTCTGGCGGTATCACTTAAATTGGGATCCTCCAAATCAGGTACCTGTGCAATTAATAAATTGGCAATGCTGATTACACGGTAAATCCTGAACCATGCATTGTTTACCCACAAATTGGCAAAAGGTACAGCCATTTGATCAAGCTCAAGTTGACTGTCAAAGAATCCCTGATAAATGGCATTATCAGCAATAAGATCGTTATTGCATATGTATTCAATACCATAATAATCGGGATGCTGCATCGCGGCATAAGCGCCGCGCAAAACGGTTTGAGCTGATGCCCCGCTCACGACAGCATTGTTGGCATCTAAGGCCGTAAACGGCTCAGGCTCGAGTATGTCGCAGGAAGATACTGCTGCGATCATAAGAATTAAGGATAATATCTTTTTCATTTCAATATTTTTTTCAGGATTACAGACCAATGTTAAAGCCTAAAGATACGCTCTTAAGTTGAGGGTGGGTACCAAAGTCACTTCCGGCAACTCTTGGGTCTCTGGCATTTTGGTTCACCTCCGGGTCAAGACCTGTGTATTTTGTAAAGGTCAGGAGGTTTTGTCCTTGTAAATACACGCGCAGCGATTGCAATCCCATACGTTCAACAAGGGCATTGGGGAATGTATATCCCAGGTTGATGTTTTTCAAACGCAGGAATGAACCATCTTCCAGCCAGCGGGATGAGTATTCTCTCCAGTTTACATTTTCCAGCGAAGCTCTTGGGATATCGGTGACATCGCCGGGTTCTCTCCAGCGGTTTTCAGCACCCGTCCAGTTATTGCCATCGGGCAACGGAAATCCTGTTCCAATGCGGCTCCAGCCAAGGTTTTCATAACTGGCCCTGCTATGATTGAATATGGTATTGCCTACCGTGAATTGAAAGAAGACGGTCATATCAAATCCCTTGTAGGAGAAACTGTTGTTAAAACCACCAAAGAAATCAGGAAGGGCATTTCCAACAATTCTGCGGTCACCAGAGTTAATGGCGCCATCTTCATTCAGGTCTACCCATCGAATGTTACCTGTTTCAGGATCTACCCCTTCCTGATCAATCAGGAAAAATGTGCCAATAGGATGACCTTCGGCAAGGATATGCGAATCGCTCAAAACCTGTTCATCCACTTCCAGCTTTTTTACTGTATTGCGAATCCAGGAAATATTTGCCGAAGTTGACCAACGAAAGTCTCCGGTAAGTATAACTGCATTGGCAGCCAGTTCAAGACCCCGGTTTTCAACACTTCCAATATTATCAGTAAGTACCTTAAAGCCCGATAAGCCACGCACAAGCCGGTTTAACAAAAGATCTTTGGTATTGCTGACGAAGTAATCTGCGGTAAAGGTGATGCGATCATTTGCAAAACCTACATCAAGACCGATGTTGAATTGCTCTGTACTTTCCCAGGTAAGCAATGGGTTGGGTAGCTGTGAAGGCACGAATGCAGGCTGCTGACGATAGGCTGCCGTGGCGCTGAATAAGCCTCGGGATGCAAAGTTGCCAATACCATCCTGGTTACCGGTTACTCCATAACTCACTCTTAATTTAGCATCGCTCAAGACATCTATATCTCTGAGAAATACCTCATCCCCTAACCTCCATGCGAAAGATCCTGAAGGGAAAAAACCATAACGTCGGTCAGCTCCAAAACGCGAAGAACCATCTGCCCTGGCGGTGAAAGTAAAGAGGTATTTATCATCAAATCCATAATTTACTCTTGCAAAATAAGAAGCGATACCCCACTGCGTAGCTGATGTACTGGCCGAAGTTACATTGGCAGCAACAGCGAGCTTTAGAAATTCGTCATTGGGAAACTCCTCGGCATTGATACTTACAAAATTACGGGTTGACTGCTGAAAGGAGGTCCCCGCAACCGCATTCAAAGAATGTCTTTCACCGAATTTGGTACTATAGGTTACAAAGTTTTCAGCCAGCCAGGTGAAGTCCTGCGTGTTTCCATAAACACCGAAGCCTTTAACGTTTCTATTACCTGCTTCTCTGGAGATGGAAGGTGTATACGCTTCATCATCAAGTTGGGTATAGTCTATAGATGCCGTACTTTTAAAGGTAAGTCCTTTAGCGAGTTTTAGTTCTGCAAAAGCGGTTGCCAGTCCTCTGGTAGTATTGGTGAATCGCTGATATTCATTGGCTATCAAGAGCGGATTGTCGAGCATCCACCATCCGAAATAATCAAATGGGTCGGCATACGAGCCATCAGCTTCATAAACAGGCATAAGCGGATCTCCGGCCAGGGTGTTGATTACCACTCCATAGAGAGAGTTGTCATTGATCGTTCTGTCTTGCACCGTACGACTCAGCATCATGGAAGTACCTACGTCGATCCAGTTATTGACCTTGGCATCGAGGTTAATCCTTCCGCTCAATCTTTCAAATCCTGTACCAGGCTGTACACCATCCTGCTTAAAATAAGAACCGGAGGCAAAGTATCGGGCTACATCTGAGCCACCTGAAACAGAGAGGTCGTAACTTTGTATGGGAGCTGGTCTGAATATTTCATTATACCATCGGGTATTTTGCAAATCAGGGTCATCAGGGTCGAAACCCCAGATATCTGACACATAATTATCGGGATAATTGCGCCCCAGGAACCTGTTATCCTGTGCAGCTGCTTCATCCATTAATCTGAGGAAATCACCGGAATTCATCATATCAATGCGTTTGGTGACATCCTGCATGCCATAATAGGCATTGAAGTCGATTTTGGCCTTTCCGGTTTGTCCTCTTTTGGTGGTAATCAGTACTACGCCATTGGCACCCCTGGATCCATAGATAGCCGTAGCTGAAGCATCTTTAAGTATTTCAATAGAGGCAATATCGGCCGGGTTGATATCAGCCAGGGAGTTAGTGGCCTGCCCGCCTGAGAACAGACCTGACAGATCTTCCTGTATCATAGGAACACCATCAATTACAAACAAAGGCTGGCTGCTGGCAGATAATGAGGTAAGGCCTCTCACCTGAATGTTGATACCAGCGCCCGGTGTACCAGAAGGTGTAGTAACCAAAACACCTGCTGCACGACCCTGCAGCGCAGCATCCATACTGGCAACAGGTAATTTGTTGATGTCATCGCCTTTAACACTGGCGACCGAGCCTGTTAAATCTCTACGGTTTTGTTCGCCATATCCTACAACAACTACTTCAGACAGCTGTCGTATATCGGCAGTCATTACCATATTAATAACGGATTGCGTACCGATAAAAACCTCCTCAGTTACGAAACCCAGAAAAGAAAATACCAGTGTTCCCCCGCTTTCGGGTACAGATAGTTGAAAGCGACCATCCAGATCGGTGACTGTTCCTGTGACTGTACCTTTGAGCACTACGTTTACACCGGGTACCGGCGTACGTTCCTGCTCCGAGGTAACCGTGCCGGATACCGACCGGCTTTGAGCCCTCAGCTGAGAACTCATTACAAAGCATAAGCATGCAATGATCAGTAAATAGTTCTTCATAAAGCCTAAATTAAATTATCAATAATTGCCAAAATTAGATTAAATATTTTCAATATCAAATGATTTCATTGCTATAATTTCAATATATTGGCAATTTTTTTAATATTTGATAATAAATGTCACAATTTTTGAAAAACTTCACTATTTGTGCGAGATAATCGAAAGCTTATTGTATATTTTACAATGACAATAAACCTTAATAACAGGAATGTCACAGAATTTTAGATAAAAATGATTATAAAAAATACCCGAATACACCAATTTACTGAAATTTATTGAAAATCAAGGTGTAATTCAGGGCTATTCTGCTTAAAAATTGAATTTTCATTATCATATATACTAAGCTCTGTTTTTTTTTGAATATTAATAATAGATATTGAATATGTTATGAAAAGCTCCTTGTTTTAAATTTTTATATGTCATAGCTTTTCACATATACCAGTATTTATTTCAGATCGCTAATTAATTAAAGTTATTCATAAGGATGTTGTAAATCTCTAATCGGGCTTTAATGCGTTCACTCAATTCAATTTTTGTATAATTTATAGATAATCTTATAAGGTTCCTATTCCATATATGCTTTTGAGCTTACAGTTATAAATCAGATAAGACTACAGGGTGTTAAATCAACATTAAGCCATTTCAATTGCATATAATTTTAAAAAAATTAATTATTTTGTCAGACAGTGGTTTAATATATCATTGATTTTTGAAGAATATAAAACTGCAAACGTCTAAAAACAGTATCTGAATGGCATGGCAAATCCTAAAAAATAAATTTTAGGACAACGTCTTGATTTTATGTATTTTAACCATCTGGTAATTATCAATTTCTATTAATAAATCAGCAATTTTGCACAAAACTTAGTTCGTTCTTCAAAAAAGCCAGAAAAACAAGCTCACGACATTATTTTTTTTTGAATTATTATTGTTCAATGTAATTCATTTATTAATTTGCCGCGTATTTAAATAAAAATATTGCATAAATATATACTTAGTAATGCAATATTTTAAAACAGACATCAAATGCAAAACATTGGTTTAATTAAACATAGAACAGGCTTGAAGAATTACGATCATAAAAATGATTGATTCTATATTGATATTTAACCTTAATTTGTTTAACATGAAGAGGATTCTACTTTTATTTACGGCGATTTTGATCGCCTGGGGCCCCTATGCAGAGGCTCAGGAAAGGACGGTCACCGGGACGGTGACTGCCGAGGCAGATGGAACTCCCGTACCGGGGGTAAATGTAATTTTAAAAGGAACTTCCATTGGTACTGTAACGGATATCGATGGAAAATTTCAGATCAGGGTACCGCAATCAGGTGCTGTGTTGGTTTTTTCATTTATCGGGCTTGCCACAGAAGAAGTATTAGTTGGGGCACAGTCTATAATTGATATGGTAATGACTGCCGACATTAAGCAACTTACAGAGATTGTAGTAACCGGGTATTCCAACCAGGTGAGAGAAAAGCTGAGTGGTTCGGTAAGTGTGGTAGGTGCACAGGCCATTGAGAATGTGCCTATGCCTTCATTCGACCAGATCTTGCAGGGCAGAACACCAGGCTTGCTGGTTACTGCCGGTTCAGGTCAACCAGGTACAGGTGCAACTGTGCGTATCAGAGGCAGTGGTTCTATTAATGCAAGTAACGAACCATTGTACATTGTAGACGGGGTACCTATAGAAGGCGCGGCTTTTGCTACCATCAACCCCAATGACTTTGAATCGGTAAGTGTACTTAAAGATGCATCGGCGTCTGCCCTATATGGTTCACGTGGCGCCAATGGTGTTATTGTGGTAACTACCAAAAGCGGGAAAGCCGGTGAAATGCGCATCAATTATCGTCATCAGAACGGATGGTCGCAACAGGCACGAGAAAGGTTTAATATGATGAATTCTGCTCAAAAAATAGCTTTTGAGCGCTTTGTAGGTGTCGGTCCTAACGCAGGCTTAAATCCATTGGATCCTACAGACGCAGCTGAAATCGAAAGGTTGAGCAACATCGATGTCAATTGGAAAGACGTATTCATCAGAACCGGCAGAACCCAGGAGCATGAATTAAACTTTTCCGGAGGTAACGATAAAACCAATTATTACATCTCCGTTAACTATTTCGATCAGGAAGGACAAGCGCTGAGGTCGGGACTGAAAAGGTATACCACCCGATTTAACCTTACTTCTAATTTATCAAATAAGATCATTATAGGCACCAACTCTACCATAGGCTGGTCAAATTCATCTTTTATTGAATCAGAAGGTTCAGTAACTCTGGCTAACCCTTTTGCAGCTGCTTACCTTGCCAATCCATATGAAGAACAGTTCAATCCTGAAACAGGTGCGATCAATACAGGCGCTGGAAGAACAGGACCGAACGCCTACGACCGAATTGTTAATTCAACCAATGACAGAAATGAACTGAAAGCAGTAATGTCAATGTTTGCAGAAGTTAATCTTCTTGAAAACCTTACTGCAAAAACCATTTTTGGCGTGGATTACAGGCAACGTGATTTCGAAAGATGGATTGATCCCTTGTCATTTGCCGGTAGAAATACAGCGCCGGGTGGTGCGGGTTTGTTAACCAACGCTTTTAACCGAAGGTTGCAGTGGGTATCTACAAGTACACTGGACTACAAATATACCCTCAACAATATGCATGAATTTAATGCTGTAGTGGGTATAGAAGCACTGGAAAGAACATTTAATGCGTTTAGCGCAACGGGTTATGGTCTGAACCCGAAATTACCACTTTCCAATGCAGGTATAACTACCAGTCCTGAGCTTGTTCCAGCTTTAGGCGGTTCATGGTCAGGCAATAAACTTTTTTCAGTATTTTCTATCCTCAATTATACCTATGATTCGAAGTTGAATTTTACGGGAACCCTGAGGAGAGATGGTTCATCGAGGTTTGGTGTAGAAAATCAATATGCGGTACTCTGGTCTGTCGCCGGTTCGTATAACCTGCACAGAGAAAGCTTTCTTGAAAACACTTTCGTTGATGTATTAAAAGTGCGGGCCAGCTATGGCAAATCAGGAAACCAGGAATTTACGCCTGAAAACAGCGGTGACTTCCGTTCATTAACCACCTATGCATCGACAGACTATAATGGTATAGTAGGCTTTGCCCCTTCAACGGTGGGTGATGCCAATTACCGATGGGAAATTTCAAATCAGTTAAACGTAGGTGTTGACTTTGGTTTACTCAATAATCGTATCGATGGTTCTATTGATGTATACAACAATATTACCTCAGACCTTTTTATTACTGAACAATTGTCACGTACCACAGGATTTTCAGCCATCCAGCGAAATGCCGGTAAAATGAGAAACAGAGGTATTGAACTTGCTTTGAACGGAACAGTAATCAATAGCAATAATTTCTCCTGGACCATTGGAGGTAATTTCACCTTCAATGACAATGAAATCCTTGACCTGGGTCAGGTAGATGAATTTGAGCAAGGAACCGCCATTATCAGGGTTGGATTACCCCTTGGCTCTCATTACATTGTTGAATGGGCTGGTGTTGACCCTAACACCGGTGCTCCTCTGTATCGCGACATCGATGGCAATGTTACTACTCAATATTCTCAGGACAACAACGTAGCTAATTTCGGGACCTGGATCGCTCCTATTTTCGGTGGACTCAATACCAACTTAAAATACAAAGGATTTAATCTCGATGTATTTTTTACGTATATGTACGATGTCCAAAGGTTTAACAACCAGCGTTTCTTCCAGGAGAACCACAATTTTGCCATCTACAACCTTTCTACTGTAATGCTCGATATGTGGAAACAACCTGGTGACATTACCGACATTCAAAGTTTCAGATATCCCAGGGAATTTTCTTCCAAAGATATAGAAGACGCATCCTTCCTTCGATTGAGAAATGTAGTATTGAGCTACAATGTACCGGGTAAGTTATTGAATCAGGTAGGTTTTATAAAAAATGCCAGGGTATTTGCTCAGGGACAAAACCTGTTGACTTTCACCAACTTTAATGGATTTGACCCTGAAGACAGCAATAATATTGCGCAATACGAATTTCCTGCTTCCAGGATCCTTACTTTAGGTATTGACGTAACATTCTGATTTTAAACGAAGTAATAAAATGAAAAAAATATATAGTATAATCCTGGTTCTCGCTGTAATGACCTTTTCCTCATGCAGTGACTGGCTGGAAGTCCAGCCCAGGGATATTATTGATGAATCAAGGGCTTTTCAAAGTGTTGAAGACCTGGAAGGTGGAGTAATCGGTATTTATGCCTCCCTTGCAGGAGATGTAAAAGTTGATGTTTCCTCGAGAAAAAGTGATGACCTCAGACTTGGAGATGGAAACAGAGGTCAGGGAAGGCAAACCCACGACTGGGTTGTCAATAGTGGTACACCTGAAGCCGGTGGATATTGGCTAAATGGCTATTTAACCATTGCACGCGCCAACAGGGTATTGTCAAATATCGAAAGGCTCATTAATGAAGGTGTTGTTACCGTAGAAGAAACCAATAAATTAAAAGGTGAATCGCTGGCACTGAGAGCCTTTGCACATTTTAATATCTGGCAAATGTATGGTGTCTACAATTTAGGAAGCCTTGCAGTACCCTATGTTACCTTGCAGGATCTTTCCGGCAATGGAATTCCGGATGGATTAGACGTAGGTAATAAGCCAGCCAGACCCACAGGTACAGAGTTTTTTACTTTTCTTTTTGAAGACCTTAATGAAGCTGAAGGTCTGCTTCCTGCTCAGGGCGCCACCAAATACAGGATCACCAAAGATGCAGTAATTGCCCAAAAAGCCAGGGCAAATCTGTTCAGAGGAAATTTTGCTGAGGCTGCTGCACAGGCTGAAGATATCATTGGCAGGGTTGCTATGGCCACCTTAAATGAGGTGCCTCAGGTATGGGCTGACGTATCGCAGGCCGGAATTATATTCGCATTAAGCCGTCTTCCTGGTGAATCCAGAATGGGTACTTTATTTGAAGACCTCAATGGCGACCGCTTTTTCCAGCCTGCCTTCGGTCTGGTAGACCTGTACGATGATACTGATATCAGACGAAGTGTATATTTCGACGATGAAGGAGAGTCTGTAACTAAATATCCGGGAACCAGCGCTCAGCCTTTTTTGTCTGATCATAAAATTTTCAGGGTAGAAGAAATGTATTTCATATCTGCTGAAGCCAATGCCCGCAATCAGGCAGGTAATCTGGCCCTGGCAAACCAAAGGTTAAACGAAATCAGATCAAACAGAATCAGTGGCTACGAAGATATCATTTATCCCGAACGAAGTGATTTACTGGCAGAAATAATCCTTGAAAAAAGAAAAGAACTCGTGTACGAAGGTCATAGATTTTTTGACCTCAAAAGATATAACGAAGGTCTGACCAGAGATCCACGCGATTGTACCTCCGGTGCAATACCTTGTACAGTAACGGCCAATGATTACAGATGGAATTTCCCTGTTCCGCAATCTGAAATTTTTGCTAATCCAAACATTCAACAAAATGAAGGTTATGCTTCAGAAAATGATTAAAGCCATGAAATTGAGAAGTATATATAAATTAATCTATTCCTTCGGACTTATAATGCTTGCATTGGGCTTTTTCAGTGCATGTACGGAGGATGATACCGTAAAAAACCCCTTTGTTAATTTTGACTATGTTTTCTGGGGTTCAAACGACCTATCGGTCACTGAAGGAAATGCCTTGGTTACCAGTGCGTCGGGACAAATATTTGCTGCTAAAAGTGGTGTGAATGCTACATTAAGCCGTTTTAGCAGAGACGTGAGTGATGTGTTGACTGTGACTGTAAATTTTACAGCTGTTTATCAGATTGACTCAGACTTTTTCAGTGCAGGAGAAGATGCCAGTGACAGGGTTGTATTTTCAGGAGTTGAAAATTTAACAGCTAATTCATTCCAGATAACTTTTCAGCCGGGAGAATACAACAAACTTTTCAGGGTATTTTCTGTGGACGATGATTTTGCCGCTGGAAATGTAGTGGTGGAGCTTACTATCGCTTCAACTTCAATTCCCAAGTATGCAGTTGGAAAACCTGAGGTTACCCTGGATACCCGCGATGTAAAAACCATCATTATTGAAGACGATGATTGTCCGATTGATTTATCAGAATGGGAAGGTGAATATGCATTTGCTGCCATAATTGGGGCTTCTTATAATGCCAGTTTTGCAGGAGATAATTTATGTACTGATTTTGGTATTTGTCCATCAGGAGCACCACTTACCCTTGTAGCAAATGAAGACGATCCTTTAGGTCTGCAGGCAATTTTATCAGGGCCTGACCTCGCTACCCGCCCGATGACCATCGAATTTGTTACCTGTACCGAACAAGTGAGAATTCTTACCAGTGGCCATGGAATTTTAGGCAGAGCGGCATGGGGGGCGCAGCAAGGTGCGGCATTAGGCACTTTTGATTCAGAAAGAAAAACCCTTAACCTGAATTTTGTATTGGGCACCAACGGTGACTTTGTCATGACATTGGTTAAAATCAACTAAAAGAAACTAATGATGAAAAAAATATTTAATATAATCTTTATCCTGAGCTTGTTTGCTTTCTACGCTTGTGAAGAAGCAGATAAGTTTGCAGGGGTTGATCCCGAAGATGCCGGGATTATAAATAAAGTAGACCTCAGAACCATTCTGAGCAGACGTAATGATGTAACCCTGTTTCTCAGGGCAGTTGACAAGGCAGGTATAGGCAATACTTTAACCGCCACTGATTCCGTAACCTTGTTTGTTCCCAATGATGTGGCTTTTCAGGCTTTTATTGAGGCCGCAGGCTTTCAGGTATTGGATGATGTTCCGGCAGAAGTATTATCTAACATTCTTCGATATCATATTATTAGTGGTAACCGTTTGGCTGCTTCACTGAATTCGGGGCGTATCAATACGCTCCAGGGGTCTTCCCTGCTCATTACCCGAAGTGGAAACAATGTATTTGTTAACGGTGAATCAAGGGTGATTACTTCAAACCTGCGCGCTACCAATGGTGTGGCACACATTGTAAACCTTGTTTTGAATATTCCGCAAGGCAATTTGCTGGAAGTGATTGAAAACGATCCGGATTTTAGCACCCTAAAAGCAGCTATCGAACTGGCAGGTATTGAAGAGCTGTTTACCGGCACCAGCAGCTATACCATTTTTGCGCCTACCAATGCCGCTTTCGCCGCACTGGGCATAGATCTTTCGACCTTGGACACTGAAACACTTATTGAAATACTTGCCTTTCATGTGCTCAATAACGATCTTACTTCTGTTCAATTGCCCACTACTGGTAACTTAACTTCTATTTTGGGTAATGAAACAGATGATAACAGGCAATTGCTCAGGGTAGCTGAAGGCAGAGTAAATGGAGCTGCCATAGTAAAGCCAAACATCATAGCCACCAATGGTGTGATACATAAGGTTTCTTCCGTCATCTTAAAAGGAAGAACCATTATTGAATCCTTAGGTCCTGGTTTTAACCCGTATGGTGCTAATGATGCAGTATCCCTCGATCTTTTTGGCAATATAGTTGCAGGCAGTGGCTATACCAGATTCGATTCTGTAGTCAACAGGTCTACGGTTTACATCCAATTATTTAGCCCTGTTTATGATGATTTTCCCAACAATGAAGCTGCCATTAACTACATTGAAAGCAGGACTTTCCAGGGAACTGTAAGGATTCCGACATTGGCCAATGGCACTAAAATCACTTCCATCAACGGAAGTTCATATTATGTGGTGACAGATGCTTCTGGAAGAAGATACGTTAACGGCACTGCCTCCAACGCTTTTCAAAATCAGGCGACCGTTGCCAACCCTATGTACGATGGTGTGGTTTACCTTTTCAACTCACTTGCATTTAATCCATTGCCTGCGAAAAACATGCTGGAAGTAATCAGTGAAATCGATGAATACAGCCTGTTTGCTGCAGCGGTCGTTGCAGCAGGGAAAGAAAGTGTACTCAGCGGTGGCAATCGTACTCTCTTTATCGTTAACAATGCTGCCTTTACCGAATATACCGGCATCAGTGATCCGGAAGTTTTAGCAGGTTTAAGTGCGGCCGGAAAAGAGTTTTTAGCTGAAGTAATCGATAGGCATGTCGTAGAAAACGTCTATTTCTCAAGGCATGTGGCCTCATTTATCCCGACTTTGAAAAACCGGCTTAATGAAGATGTTTTCTTTGCCACAGTATCTAATGAACTGGTAATCGTTTTGGATCCCAAGAGACCGGCAAGTGCTGTCGTTGGTTTAAATACTGTCGATATCTTAGCTGCCAATGGCGTTATTCACGAGATCAGCGATGTAATGGAATTTCCTGAATAAAGAGTTTTCATAAATTCCTATCAAAAAGAGGTTGCTTACAAAAGCAACCTCTTTTTTTGTATATTTGTGCTTTAATCACAACCCACCGAACAAATAATGGTCTTTATTGATTATTTACTTAAATCAATCCTGAGTTTAAATGTCTTTTCGTATTTTTTTAACCATTGTATTTGGCCTGATCCTATATAGAGGAACAGAATTGAGAGGACAAGATGCGGGTTGTGGAACCGTGCCTACAGAAACTCAATTGAAATTTATGGGTAAAATCCATGAAATTGCCGCATCTGCCCGTACTGAAACCAGTGATGCGCTTATAAGAATCCCCGTGCAATTTTATATGGTTGCTAGAAATGATGGCACAGGAGTTCCCTCCTATTTCAACCCAAACGCCGTTCTCGATCGTTTGAATACGTACTACCGGAATGCCAATATGTCATTTTTCTTTCATCAGTCCCCGGTGATAGTTAACTCCACCAATCTATTCGACTATAATTCATCTCAGGAACGAGAGTTGTCTGGACCGAGAAACCTGGGTGGGGTTATCAATATTTATTTTACCAACTCAATCACTTCAAATGGTATTCCTCTTTGCGGTTACACCTATTTCCCTCCCAGTGCAGACCATGTGTTTGTAGCCTATAATTGTACCAACAATAACACCACCCTTGAACATGAAATAGGTCATTACTTTACCTTGTTTCACACCCACGGCAAAACCAACAGGGGTACTACCGATGAATTGGTGAATGGCAGCAACTGCACCACCGCTGGAGATGATATCTGTGATACACCAGCTGATCCCAATTTAACCAATAACGTAAGCAATTGTGCTTACACAGGCGCTGAAACAGATCAAAATGGTCAACGCTTTCAACCGGATGTGAGAAATATCATGTCCTATGCTCCTTCTGCCTGCAGAGACAGATTTTCACCAGGCCAATACGAAAGAATACGGCGCGGATTTGAGTTGGGCAGGTCTTACCTCTTGTTTCAGTCGGATGATCTGGTGGCCAATTTCACACAAAATAAAAATAATGTATGCATAGGTGATTTAGTGAGTTATGAGGTTAATTCCTTTGGCGCCACCCGCTGGAACTGGGAATTTGAAGGCGGAACTCCATCGACCTCTACCGCCAGGAGACCAAATATACGCTACAATTCAGAAGGTACATTCAGGGTAAAATTAACTGTATTCAATGCACAAGGAACCAGCACAACCCTGGTGCGGGAAAACCTGATAGAAGCTACCAATCCTCTAACCAATGCCATCAACGATTCATTGATGACTGATTTTCAAACCTTACCACAAGAAATCAGAGAAATAATTAATCCAGATCAATCGATCACCTTTTCTATTGCACCCTACGGCAGATTCGAAGGTAACGCGCTTTTTGTAGATAACTTTAATTACTTTTCTGAAAGTATGCCCAATAAAGATTATCTGGTGCTGGATTACTACAATAACGAAGGCATCAGAGCTTATACCGTTTCCTTTGATTATGCTTATACCTACCGAACAGCACCTGATAATTTCCTGGGTATAGGCACTGTAAATATATTTGATTCACTGGGATTTGGCATAAGCAGTAGCTGCGCCTTCAATCCGGATGTCTTTTTATGGAAAAGGGGTGGACTTTCACTGCAAACGACTCAAGGCCCTTCAGATGTTGCTTTTTTTCCGGAAAACGCAAGTCAATGGCAATCTGTCTCATTAAATTATAACCCGGGTAATACAGAAACCACAACTTTTTTTCTCGAAAACACATCTTTTAATGGCAATAATGTTTTTATTGATAATTTGAAAATTTTACCCGATTACCGGCTCAACAGCCCAACCAATTTCAGAATTGTTTCCTTTAGCAATGGATTACTTACCCTGCGCTGGATCGACAATGCGAGTAATGATGTTGCTTATATTGTTGAGCAATCATTAAATGATCAGGAATTTATTGCTATAGATACACTGCCCAGAAACAGTCAGATATATACCAGACAAATTACAGAACAGGGTATATTGAAATACAGAATAAGAGCTATGGGAATCAAAGGATTTTTCTCTCCATACAGCCCGGTAGTTTCTCTCAACGCCATAGTTTCGCTCAATGATCCGCTTTTGGAAGAAAGAAATCAGGGAATAGAATTGTATCCCAACCCGGCTTCTCATAAATTTTATGTCAAAGTACCTCAGGATTTGAGAAATGTACATACAATGGACGTAACAGGAAGGTCAATCAATAAAACAGTGTTTATGGAGAAAGAAGGAATATATGAAGTTGAAATTACAGAATCCTTTAAGGGTATTTTATTGGTTCAGTTGGAATGGATGGATGGATCTATAAGCACAAAAAAAATGATCGTTTATTAAACGATCATTTTTTTTAATCTGGATAAAAAGCAGATTTATGGTAAAATTACGGTATCAATTACATGAATTACCCCATTGGTTGCCTGAACATTAAGAAGGCCAACAATCAAATTAGATACTCTATTGTTGGCATCTATTAATGAAGGGCCACTTAAGTCAACTGTAAACTTACCGCCATTTAGCGCTGTAACTTCTTGACCATCCACCAGATCACTTGAAAACACCCTGCCAGCTACAACGTGATATAACAATACATTCCTTAAACCAACCTCACCAAGAGCGGCAATTAAAGCATCGGCATCATTAAAACCCAGGTTTATAAATGCTTGATTCGTGGGTGCAAAAACCGTAAGCGGATCCGAACCAGTGAGAGCGCCAAGCAAGTTGGTTTTAACTACAGCATCGACAAGAATTGAAAATTCTGGAGCAAAACTTAATGCCAGCTCTGCCAAATTCTTATCAGGCGGCAATAATACCGCGTCAATGCCATGAATCACACCATTACGGGCTCTTTTGTCTACCATGATAATATTGGCATCATTTACCTTTGGGCCACCAGAAAGACTGATTTCCACCGCGGCACCATTTAGTGTAGGCACAAAACCTGCGCTCAAATCAGTTGATAATACCCTTCCTTCAACAACATGATACAAGAGTATTTCCCTTAGATTTGGTTGTCTGCGCACATTGCCGGGGTTTAAGCCCAGGGCGCGGAAAGCTTCATCGGTCGGAGCGAAAACAGTAAGGTTGTTTCGGGCAAATACAGAAGCCAGTCCGGTGCTTCCCAAAGCGGCATTAAAAGTGGCAAAGGTAGGTGCTTTAGGTGCCCCTTTTCTGGCAGCGCTTTCATCGCTTTCTGCTACCGCCATATCACTCAAAACACCGGGAATGTCAGCGAGCATTGCAATGTCTTCTATTTGAGGCTGCACTTCATCATTTGTATTACACGATGGCAAAACAAAGGCAATAATTGCAAAAATGGCAATTATTGATTTCAGAGATAACATTTTTTTCATCTTTTATAATTTTAGTGGTTTTAAATATAATTATTATAACTGTTGCTGTGAATTTATGTTTAGCTTTATTTACAATTCATTAAACAATTATCCCCGAATCATCTTTAATTTAGGATAAAAGGTCTTTTATTTGTAGTGAATCAAAATCCAGCATCATGTACCAGAACCCTGAAAGGTTGCGGCTTATTGAAACCCGAAAAGATCCTGCCTGGAAAGTATGGGGGCCATATGTATCGGAGAGACAATGGGGCACCGTAAGGGAAGATTACAGCCCTAATGGAAATTCATGGTTTTTCTTTCCGCATGATATGGCCAGGAGCCGTGCATACAGATGGGGAGAAGACGGATTGGGAGGCTTTTCAGACCGCAGTCAGCAAATTTGCATGGCAGTAGCGCTGTGGAATGAAAAAGACAGTATTATTAAAGAAAGGTTATTCGGACTCAAAAACGGAGAAGGGAACCACGGCGAAGATGTAAAAGAAATTTATTATTATCTCGATGGTACACCTACCCACAGCTATATGCAAATGCTGTATAAATATCCTCAAAACGCCTTCCCTTATGCCGAATTGGTAGAAAAAAACCTGAAAGCGGGCAAAGATGAGCTTGAATATGAATTAATTGACACGGGCATTTTTGATGAAAGTGCATATTTTGATGTATTTATCGAATATGCCAAAGCCGGCCCAGAAGACATCCTTATGCAGGTGCGGGTGATTAACCGATACCACAAAGCTGCCAGGTTACACGTTTTACCCACCATTTGGTTTAGAAACACCTGGTCATGGAACCCCAAAAAACAAGATATTAAACCTGCAATTTCTGCGGCAAAAGGTAAATCCCTGCAAGTAGAGCATTATAATGCTGGCAAGTATTATGTCTATTATCATGGCACACCGCAATTGCTCTTTTGCGAAAATGAAACAAATAACAAAAAGATATTTGGCACTGCTAACAAACACAAGGGTTGTAAAGACGGGATCAACGATTTTGTAACGCTGGATACTAAAAAGTTTCTGAATGATAAAAAAACCGGCACTAAATGTGCCTTGCATTATCAGCACGAAATAAAGGCTGGTGAAGAGATTATTTTTAAAGTTAGAATCAGCAATGTTGAGAACGCTGAGGCTATGGATGATTTTGATGCAGTCTTTTTAAAGAGAAAGCAGGAGGCAGATTTGTTTTATAAAGACCTGCAACCCGACATCCGTGACCTTGAAATACTAAATATTCAACGACAGGCTTATGCCGGTATGTTATGGAATAAGCAATACTATTACTTCCATGTAAACGACTGGTTAAAGGGAGATGCTACTATGCCTGTACCTCCGGAAAGTCGTTTTAAAGGGCGTAATCATCACTGGCGACACATGTACTGTGAAAATATTCTTTCTATGCCAGACAAATGGGAATATCCCTGGTTTGCGGCTTGGGATACTGCTTTTCAATGTATTCCCCTGGCAAGGCTAGATCCGGAATTTGCCAAAAGACAGTTGCTGATTTTGCTCAGGGAATATTATATGCATCCCAATGGTCAGATACCTGCATACGAATGGAACTTCAGTGATGTTAATCCTCCGGTGCATGCTTATGGCGCATGGAAGGTCTATTCCATTGATAAGGAATTGAACGGAGGCGTTGGCGATTTGGAATTTCTGATCATGGTATTTCACAAGCTGCTGATGAATTTCACCTGGTGGGTAAATATTAAAGATGCCGAAGGAAATAATATTTTTGACGGGGGCTTTCTTGGGCTTGATAACATAGGGGTATTTGACAGAAGCAGGGAGTTGCCTATGGGCGGAAAACTGGAACAAGCAGACGGCACTTCATGGATGGCTATGTATGCCCTCAATATGTTGAGGATTTCACTCGAACTGGCGACAGTAAAGCCCTACTATCAGGAGTTGGCCAGTAAATTCTTTGAGCATTTTATGACCATAGCCGGAGCTTTGTCTAATCTCGGACAGGAAGGTTTTGACCTGTGGGACGAAAAAGAATCCTTTTATTTCGATATACTTCATCCCATAAACTCCGAGAGCATTCTGCTGAAGGTAAGATCTATTGTCGGTTTATCGCCCCTCTATGCCGTGGAAGTGGCACCTACACGCTTTGTGGAAATGTTTCCCAAATTTATTAAAAGACTGGAAAGGGCACTTCAACATCGTCCAGACCTTGCAAAACTTATTTCCAGATGGAAGGAACCCGGCCAGGAAAAAAACCGGATGCTTTCGCTGGTAAGGATTCATAGAATGAAATTATTGCTCAAAAAAATGCTCGATGAAAAGGAGTTTTTGTCGGATTATGGCATTCGCGCGCTTTCTAAATACCATGAAGCAAATCCCTATGAATTCAAAACTGAGTTTGAAACATTCACCGTTAAATACATACCGGGTGAATCAGACAGTGAAATGTTTGGGGGAAATTCAAACTGGAGAGGCCCTGTTTGGTTTCCCGTGAATTTTCTGCTGATAGAATCTCTGTATAAATTTCATGAATATTATGGTGATAGCCTGAAACTTGAATACCCTGATGGTAGCGGGAAAGAATTAAGTCTCGAGGAAATTGCAGATGATATTTCCAGGCGTCTGATTGCATTGTTTAAAACCAACACTAAAGGCAGGAGGCCTGCCAATGGCGGTGTGGATTTGCTGGATAAAGACCCTCATTTTAAAGACTATATTACTTTTTACGAGTATTTTCACGGCGATAATGGCAGAGGCCTTGGGGCATCTCATCAGACCGGATGGACGGGCCTTGTGGCTGAGCTTATCGATACACTCGGCAAAAAAGGAAAATTATGATAATCAGGATGCCCTGAGTGCACCAAAAACCAAATCAGTTATAAATTCAGCCGTGTCGAAGTGCTGATTTATTCGTTGCACTTCTGTAACAGATGGTAAATGCTCTGCAAAAAATCGTTGTGACTGTGCACTTTCAATTATGGTGGAGGCCAAAGCTGAGGGAAACTTATACTCGGGATTTATTTCCCTGATTTGTGCTGTCAGCCTTTTACATAAACGCTGGTATCCTGAAAAATAACCTTGCCCCTGTTCGAAATCAACATTTTTAATGTGAAAAACTTTAGGCGATTCGGCAACAACAATACGATAAAGGCGCTTTTCATCTAAACCAAGAAAACCGGCATCTTTTCCATCAGGCTCAGCCAAAAGATGCAACATAATTCTCAAACGCTCCTCAGGGCTAGCTATGTTATTGATGGCGTAATCAATTTTATAATCTATCCAGTTCCAATAGCAAGACAGCAAATAGAGCAAAAACATATGCTTATTTTCGAAATATCTGTATAGACTGGGCTCAGTAGATCCCATCTCAGTGGCCAGCTTTTTAAAGGTAAATGCTTCAAAACCAATTTCTGCCATTAACCTAACACCGTGCAGAATCATTTTCTTACCCAATTCCGATGAGTTTGGGTCCTTCAGAAATAATTTTTGATCTATTCTGAATTCGATGTGCATGTTGACTTCTTTAACCATGATCGGGAAATTATAAAATTTAAAAAAAAGTTTGCCACCGGTTTTATTGTACCCGGTGGCAAAGGGTCCCTTCCACTTATCTAATTTATGTTATCAACATAATTAAATTCTACTTCAATATTTTTTTCTTTTGCATTTTTCTTGAAGTCCATAATCACTTCCGCCACATCATAGTCGAGGTTTTGCGTTTTGGTACCATCAATTTCAACTTTTGAATTGGCGGGTACCTGATTCAGCATATTCAATACTTTGCTTTTATTTAGGAATGAAACTTCTTCAGACAATACAATTTTATAAGGTTCTCCATTGCCATTGGGCTGCTGAATTTCCTGGAATGCATTGCGGTAATTGTTTCGCAATATGTAAAAAATAGCAAAAGCCATACCTATACCTATTCCCTTGAGTAAATCAGTTGCCAAAATTCCAGCTACTGTTGCCGCAAAAGGAACAAATTGAGCGCTGCCAAGTTTATACATGCTCTTAAACACAACCGGTTTGGCAAGCTTATATCCTACAACAATCAATACACAGGCCAGGGCAGCCAAAGGAATCATATTAAGCAAAACGGGGATACTTATCGCACTGATCATCAGGAAAAAACCATGTATGATGGCAGACATTTTGGTCTTGCCTCCAAAAGAAATATTAGCACTGCTTCGTACGATCACCTGTGTAATAGGCAATCCCCCTATTAAACCAGAAAGCACATTGCCCACACCCTGTGCTTTCAATTCCCTGTTGGTTGGTGTTTTCCTCTTGTAAGGATCTAATTTGTCGGTGGCTTCAACGCTTAACAAGGTTTCTATGCTGGCAATTACCGCAATGGTAACAGCTACAATCCACACATTATAGTTTCCTATCTGGCTGAAATCCGGGAAAGTAAACAGCGCTTTAAAACTCTCAAAGTCTGTACTTACTGGTATGGTTACCAGCTGATCAGGCCGAAATGCAAGGGCAGGAAAGAAATTAATAAATATATAACTAAGTCCTATACCAGCAAAAACAACTACAAGAGGACCTTGAATGATCATAAATAATTTGCTCTTTTTCATAAGTACATTTTCCCAAAAAATGAGAATGAACATACTTACAAAAGCAACAATCAAAGCAGCCGGTGTAAATAAGGTTGAAATGGCAGCAATCCCACCAGAAAATAAACCCTCAGCTCCACCGGTATAACCCAATGCATGTGGTATTTGCTTTAAAATTATAATTAATCCTATACCGGTTAACATACCTTTAATAACTGATACAGGAAAATAATAGGTTATCACTCCCATTTTGGCATATCCCATTGCAACCTGGAGAACACCCGCAATGACTACTGCCAGCAAAAATGTATCCCATGATCCAAGGGTGGTAATGGCCGTTAATACAATCACGGCCAAACCGGCTGCCGGACCACTTACGCCCAAGGGTGATCCGCTAAGCGCACCCACTACAATACCTCCCACCACACCAGCGATAATTCCGGAAAACAAAGGTGCACCTGATGCCAAAGCGATGCCAAGGCACAAGGGTAATGCAACAAAAAATACAACTATGCTGGCCGGTAAATCTTTCTTTATGTCCTTAAATAAATGCAACATGGCTTTAGAGCGTTAAAAATAAGTATTTGATTTTATAAAACAATTTGAATGGTAAAAGGAACTAAAAATTTTGTCCCTCTTTGAAAAAAAAAAAATCAAATACAGAAATCGGGAGGAGGGGTAGGTGTTGAAACATTTTTCAATGACAAAGAAACATGTGCCAAATAGGCCATATCTGTACATATAAAAAATGGCAGAAATTCATTGATAGCAGATGCAGAAGCAATAAGTTCATCCATATCCATTAGGGGCATTTCTGCTTCATTCTCAGCGCCTGAAAAAGGAATTTCCTGATTTAAAGGATAATCTGTCTGCTGAATTTCTATGACTGCTGAAGTCCCTGTATTTTGGGTAAAAAGATGAACGGGCACATAAGCAAATACTTGTGAAACAAATACAAAAGTCATCACATATCCTATCAGACTTTTTGGATAAAGTCTGTTTCTGCTGGCGATATGTAAACTCTTATTCTTCATATAGTATTACTTATGTACGGTAAAAGTAATACTAACGGACATAAAAGTCAAGCTAATATTAAAATTATTTTAATATTATTTTAATCAATTATTAATTATTCATTAATGTCATATTAATCAAATTAAGCATTTTTCCAATGCAGGGCTTATGTAAATGAATAAAAGTAAATCACTGAATTACAATTGATTATTAGTGTTTGATCTCAGGTATATTTCTTTGTACGCCAGCTCCAGGCATTAGAGGTTTGTCATTGGAAAGCTTATTTTTAAAGAAGTCAAAATTCACTTCAGGTTTAGTCATCAGGCCTGCACTGTCTAGTTGAAAGTCTGACTGGCTTTGGAAAAAAGGCAATTCATGCATTTTATCAATTTCGGGAATGTCAAATACTTCATTTTCCGGCAAAATAAGTTTAGGGTTAAAAAAATACATTTCAGGATCCAAAGCTTTTAATACCGAAGGGGCAGAATGTAGTCTTTCACTAACCTCACTCCAAAAGAGGTTTCTGTTAAATCTGAAACCGGTATAATTTCCCGCAACAAAATTATGAGCGCCTCCGGTAAGATAAAAAACATTGTTTTCAAAGAGAAATCCGGGGTAATGACCAGTCTCTGCATTCACTCCATGACCAAACCGGGTGACAATGGTATTATTATAGGCTCGTAAATTCCGGATCGGTTCTGCCGGTGAATCGGTCCAGACATGAATGCCTGCCTTTCCGTTTTTAATGCCATCGTGGTAGCTGATGTTAAAGCGTATTATGTTATTATTCCATAAGGAAGCATTTTGGTATTGATACATACCATAACCTGCACCTTCATTAAAAGCAGAAAGATTGTACTGCATTACAGAATTGGTAATCCCTCCATCAAAATCAAAACCACCTCCATCTTTTCCGAGCGCAGAAGTTTTATTGCGATGTGAATAACAATACTGTATGACCAGGCTATCTGATTCATAGGCCCAGATGCCGACGGGTCCATTTCCATATCTCGGCATATCCCAGCCATTGTTTCTGGCTTCAGAATATTCGATGAGGCCTTTGGTAACACCTCCGATCAATATGCCATTGCCGCTGTGGTTGTCTAAGACTGCAGGGCATCCCGGATTATTTTCCGCCAGGCAATATCCTATATAGATATCCCTGACAGGTTTTTGGCTGATCCTATTATAATCATCGGGACCAACCAGAATGCCGGAAAATCCATTATTATGTGCATGAATGTGGGTTAGTCTGATTCTACCACCTCCTTTAACAGAAACGCCGTTCCAGAGATATCCATATGCCTGTACTCTATCGATGCTGGCATCAAAGACATTATACAGTTCTATACCTGATCCCATATTGCCGGCTTTCCGCCCTGCCCCACTTACCTTTATATTAGAAATATCAACATAGCGGCTGTTTGAAATATAAATGCCATGAGCTTCTCCCGATTCTATGGTGGCCCTGCCGCCACCGTAAGAAGAAATTCTGAAAGGGAGCTCATGGGTACCCATAACAGAGTCAAGCGCTAAAGAGCCCTGGATAATCACATTGCCTCTCAGCAATATCTGATCTCCTGACAATAAATGAATATTACGCAGGTTTTGAAATGACTGCCAGGCACTTTCGGAACTCAGGCCGCCATAGTTATCATTTCCATTTATTGCATCTATATAATAGGTATTTACAAATGGAGGCACTTGCCCACAAGAGGGCAAAGCAAGTTGCAGGAAAATAAAAACCCCCAAATTGACATTAATCGTTTTCATGGCATTACTAAAAAATGTATGCAAGATCTATTTGAGGTAATATTAATAATAAAAAAAAGGCCGGAAAAATCCGGCCATCTCATTTTACTAATTTGTCTTTAATTTAATATCCAGGATTCTGCGGTCTGAGATTTGGGTTAACATCTATTTCCCGCCTGGGTATCGGCATCAAATAATCTCTGCTGGCATCGAAATTGGCATGCGGCTCGAGTGAATTGGGACCTTTAAATGCGATATCGCCCAACCTTCTGCGTTGAATATCATACCAGCGTTTGGCCTCAAAAGCGAGTTCAAGTCTTCTTTCTTCCATAATAGCATCAATAAATTGTTCTTTATTCATGCCTGCCATATTGAAATCAGCAGGAAAATCAGACATAGTGCCTGCCCAATTTCTAGCCCTTGCCCTTATCTGGTTAATATAAGAAACTGATTCTGCATTTGGCCCACTTACTTCTGTCAATGCTTCTGCAGCCGTCAGTAGTATTTCAGCATATCGGAACAATATGATATTGTGATCACTGGTTTGATATTCCTGTTGTGCATTACCCGGATACCTGAAATATTTGGCTATATGTGGCCTTTGGGTGTTGGCGAAAGCCGTATAAGGTCTTAAGACACCTCCCATAACTATAGAATCAGCAAAGCTAACCTTTTTCCGGTAATCTCTATTATCCCAGGTATTGTAAACAGCTAAAGAGGGCACTGCTACGCTCCAACCACTTCTGTCGGCCCCTCTTATTCCGGTCATAGAGGCATTATACTCCTGATTAAAATTATCTGCACCTGATTGCAGACCGAGAAAGTCGACCGTAAAGATGGTTTCTTTTATATTGTCAGCTATTTCTGCACGATACAAATCCTGAAAATCGGCTTCCAGTCTGTATCCAAAACGATCTTTATTATCAATAACCCATTTGGCTTCATTATAGGCTTTTTGATAATCTGCCAGGGTCAGATACACAGTTGCCAGATAGGAAGCAGCTGTTCCTTTGGTCGCCCTTGATCTGATTTCACTATTCCCGTGTTTATCAGGCAGCCACTGTTTGCCATATTCAAAATCAGTAATAATGCCATTGTAAATTTCAGTCACCGATGATTTAGCTATGGTTTTTACCGCTTCGGGATTTGTAATAAAATAATCGATATAGGGTATTTCTCCAAAATTTCTCACTAGATGAAAATAGCTGAAAGCCCTTAAAAACCGTGCTTCGGCGATGATAGGATTAATTACATTTTCAGATACTGACAAAGACTCAGCTCCGGCAATCGCAGCATTGGCTGCACTAATTACCTGGTAAAACCTGGGCCAGAAAACACCTGACATGGCATTATTATCATCCATATTGAAATCGTTGACCTGTTGTCTTGCCGCTGGCGTACCACGGTCTCCTATATCAACCATATCACTTCTCAACATTAAAGCTATGTTGAATTGCCTGCCATAAATATTTTCATGAGCTAAAGCGCCATAGCCGCCATAGATTACGCTCAATACATCTGACGGTGTATTGAATAAACCTTCGGGTGCCAACAGGCCTACTGGCCTTTCATCCAGATCTGAACATGAGAACATGAAGACGATCACGAGAAATATGGAAATTTTATTTATTATAGATTTCATAACTGAAAGCATTTTTTAATTGAGAAAAAAGCTAAAATCCAATGTTTAAACCGATTGTATAGTTCTTGGCATTGGGATAACTGCCATAGTCAAGACCAAGATTTCGGTTTCCATTTGTCGCACCGCCTGAATTGTAATTTACTTCAGGATCATAGCCTTCGTAGCTGGTAAACGTGAGTATGTTTTGTGCACTAACATAAACCCTGAGTCTCGAAATTTTCAAACGCTCCAAAGCTGAAGCAGGCAAATTATAACCTAAGGCAAGGTTTTTCAAACGTGCAAAACTGCCATCATAGACAAATCTTGTGGAAACCCTGCGCGTTCTTCCGTTGAAGGCCCTTGGCACATTGGTATTTGTATTTTCCGGAGTCCATCGGTTCAATGCATTAGTAGTAGCGTTATTAATACCCGACATCAGGTCAAGTTCCAACAAGGTGTAGCTTAGGATATCATTACCCTGAGAACCCTGCCAGAATATATTCAAATCAAAGTTTTTCCATCTGAAGTCATTATTCCAACCCCAAATAAAGTTAGGCTGGGGATTGCCAATGATGGTGCGGTCGTTGGCATCGAGCCTGCCATCGGGCTGTCCTGTCAGGTTGCCCTGAGCATCTCTGAGACCATCGATATCCCTAAATTTTTCCCCACCGATCGCTTGTTCAAAACCAGCCCCTGGGAGAAAATCATCCCCTGCATTGTAGACACCATCATATATCCATCCAAAGAAGCTACCTACAGGATAACCCTCTCTTAACACCTGGGTATCACCTAAGCCTACCATATGACCAGGCCCTGATCCATATCGGATTTCATTACCATCAGGAAGTTTCAGAATTTTATTTCTGTTTGCAGAAATATTGAAATCGGTATCCCATTTCAAGTTACCTGTCAATACCTTACCGCCCAATGCGAGCTCTATTCCTTTGTTTTCTACTTCACCAATATTCTGGAGCTGTCCACCATAACCTGAGTACTGAGGCAAAGGCACTGTAAACAGAAGATCAGAAGTAACCATTCGATAAACATCCAGCGATAGATTGATTCTATCATCCAGAAAGCTTATATCAGTTCCCAGGTTTAACTGTGCGGTGGTTTCCCAGGTCAGGTCATTATTAGCAACGGCTGTAGGTCTGATCGCATTTACCGGCATTCCATCCATTACAGTAAATACATCGGAAAAACGAGCCAGGGTTTGAAAGGGTTCAATGGCCTGGTTACCGGTTAAACCATAACTTACTCTCCATTTAAACTGACTAACCCAGTTAATATCGGCCATAAATTGCTCACTTCCCATATTCCAGGCAAAAGACCCCGATGGGAAAAATGCCCATTTGTTATTTTTGCTAAAGGTTGATGACCCATCATACCTTGCATTGAAGTTAAAAAGGTACTTACCATCAATCGAGTAATTAACCCTTCCATAATAAGATTTCAATACCCAGTCAGTAAGACTTGAACCAGGTCGCATCCACACTGAGGCAGCGCCCAGGTTCCAGTACGAAAATGCATCCGTCAGGTAATTTTGCCCACTGGCACTCCAGCCTTCGTTATCCTCTCTTTGATAAGAATAACCGGCCATAACATTAAGGCTGTGATTATTAAAGAGATTCTTATTGTAGGTTAAATAGTTTTCATTTAACAATGAGGTGCTGCGATTTGCATTAATACTTGCTGCACCACCAACATTTCTGCCCGCATTAAGTGTAGTAGGCGTATAATTACCGGTTCTTCCACTATTTGTGGTAGCGCCCATAGTAACCCTGAATTTCAGATCTCTGAATATATCATATTCTGCATACAAATTCCCCTGCAATCTGTCATTTACAATTTGGTTGACAAATTGTGTTGCTACAGCATAAGGGTTATCGTGAGGGTCATTTAGTCTGGCAATGGTAAATCTTCCGTTTTGATCCCTGATGGGCTGATCGGGCTCAAATTTAAAAGCTCCTGCAATTACTCCCGTATTTCCCGATCCCCCTGATCCTTCCTGGGTTCTTGTTCCTTCCCTGGAAGTTCTCTGAGCGAAAATATTTAAGCCCATGCGGAGTTTATCGGTAGCTTTAATATCGAGATTACTGGTGATTGAAAAACGATTGTATTCAGAACCGATGATTACACCTTTCTGATCGAAATAGGCGCCTGAAACATAATAATTAACCGCATCATTACCACCGGAAACAGAGAGCTGATGGTTTTGAATGGCTCCTGTTCTGAAAATGGCATCCTGCCAGTCGGTATCAGCGCCCATGGGCTGAATATTAGGCCTGGCATCACGGATATAATCAATGAATTGTTCCGCATTTAAAAGATCGAGGCGGTTTATCTCATTTTGTGAAGAATAAGATGTATTGTATTCTATCCTTGCTTTACCTGTTTGGCCTTTACGGGTAGTAACCATAATCACACCATTGGCACCTCTTGAGCCATATATGGCTGTTGCAGATGCATCTTTCAATACTTCTACCGATTGTATATCTTCCGGAGGCGGCATAGCGGCTCCGACAAAACCATCTACCACAATAATTGGATCACTGCTGGCATTAATGGAAGTACCTCCCCGTATTCTGATTTTAAAGGCCGCTCCCGGTTCACCGTTATTTGCGGTAATTTGAACACCAGCTGCGCGTCCTTGCAGAGCCTGTACTGCACTTATGGCAGGAAATGCCGTAAGTTGTTCTGATTTTACAGATGATACCGCACCTGTCAAATCACTTTTCCTGACCGTACCATAACCTACCACAACAATTTCCTCTAGGGCTGTTATATCAGCAGTAAGTACAACATCAATTACGCTTCGGTTTCCAATGGCTACTTCCTCTGTTATATAACCTACCGAACTGATGATCAGCACTGCATTTTCTGATACAGTAAGACTGAATCTGCCTTCAATGTCTGATACGGTTCCATTGGAAGTGCCTTTCTCTATTACATTTACTCCTGGCAAACCAGAATTATCATCATCTGTGGTAATTCTTCCGGTAACTGTGCGGGATTGTTCAACAATTTCAATTATTTCCTCCTCACTGATTTTCCCGCTTACCCTTTTCACATCAATAGAATTATTTACCTGTCTGAATTTCAGAGAAGCTTCCTTAGATAACTCCAACAGTATTTGTTCTACCGATGCATTTTGCAGAAACAAGTTAATTTTCTGATTGTTGCGAACATCCCGCTGGTCATAAGAAAATTTATAGGATGTTTTAGACTCCAGCAATTTAAAAACCTCCTGAAGGTTTTTGTCTTGTATATCTACGCTCAGATATACTTCTTTTACACTTTTAATATCTTGCGCGATATTATTTCCTGCTAAAAGAACATTCAGCAGTACTGCCTGGATAAGAATGCCTATAAAGGAATAATAAGATAGCATAGTGATTATGCGTAAAACTTTATTTTTCATAAATTTGAATGTTTTATAATACATATTAAAACCTGTGATATAACCCATTTAATTTTGCGTTGGGGTTATATCCAAATACCAGACCGGTTTTGCGTACCAGGCAAAGCCGGTCATTTTTTATTCTCTTGTAAATCGAATACTTACCTCCTTTCCTTTTATTTTAAATTCAATATTTTCAGTAAACGCAAGTCTTTGAAGTACCAGTTCAAGACTTAAATTTTCAAATTGACCATTGTATTCCCATTTATCAACCGGCTGATTTTCAATAACAAAAACCACGTCGTACCATCTTGAAAGACGGGCAAATACTTCTTTATGGCTTGATTTACTGAAATAGATTATTCCATCTTTCCAGGCCAGATCCCTGCCATAATCAATATTTGTAATTTTGGGTTTATCAGATTTGTCATTCAACACGGCCTTTTGACCAGGAGATAATGTATACCGATCTTTTTGAGTGGATAAATCTCTCCCGTAAGATACACCTCCTTCGAGTAATGCCACCGTCAATTGTGCATCATTCCTGTATGATATCACATTAAAAGATGTACCAAATGCCCTCACGAATCCATTTCGTGTCAGGACCGTAAAGGGCCGGGAGGGATCACTTTCAACCTCAAAAAAGGCTTCTCCAATGAGTTCTATTAACCGGTTGTTCCGGTCAAATGGAACATTGTATCGAATTGAACTTTCCACATTTAACCATATACGCGTACTATCGGGAAGTTTGTGCAGTGTGCGAATGCCTGGTCCTGATTCTTTTACAATTGGCTTTTCGACAATTTGTGTCTGCACTGGCTTCTGTTCATCAGCGATCTTAATAAATAAATACACTACCATTGCTACCAAAGCAATGGAAGCTGCATATCTGAAGACTGTACCTATCCAACCAATATTGAAGGAATGACTTTTAACAGGCCTGATGCTTATGGCTTTTTTCGATAATAATTTATTCAGAACTTCCTCATACTCCTCCGCTGAGGCCTCAAGTTTTTTAAACTCCAGGGCGCTTAAAAACTCCCGTGCCAGTAATATTAACTCTTGCTGCCCGGGTTGAGCTGTCATATATTGCTGCCAGAAATGTTGATCTTCGGGATTGCCTTCCCTCACCCATTTGATAAAATCAGGGTCGGTTACGAAATCTTCAAAAGTGTATTTATGATATTTCATCTCTTTACTCTCAACAGTAAAAGCAAAAAAATTGATTTATCCATCAAAAAAATTTCAAATAATCAAAATATTGCGAAACCATACAAATTACAATAACCTTCTATGAAGGAATCTCAAAAAATGATTTGATTTATTGAATTTTTACTAAAGCTAGTATAAACAAAATTTCAACCACAGAAAGTCTTGATCTCAAAATGGCTAAGGTTTTGTAAAGCAGATTCTGGGTGGCTTTTTTACTTTCAAATTGCATAAGCTCCTGAATTTTATCCAGGGTAAATCCTTCATAATAAAAATAAAAAATAATTTCGCGCTGGCGATTGGTAAGCTTCATAATAGCATCATTGAGTTTATTCCTGCGTTCTTCGTCAATTTGTCTGTTAATTAACAACTCCTCGACAGGAATGCTAAACTCAAAATCCATTCCCTTATAATCTGATTTCTCAGCAACAAACTTTGATTCTTTTTTCAAAAGGGATATGAGTCTTATTTTTAATGATTTCAGCAGGTAAAAGCGAATGTTATCTGTTGACGAGAGTTTTTGCCGTTTCACTTTTAATTCCAGGAAAAGGTCATGAATTGCATCTTTAATACATTCACGATTTGATGTAAACTGGCTTCCATAGCGAAACAAAGCGTAAAAATGCGTTTTGTAAATGTGCACAAAAGCTATTTCATTGCCATTTTTAAAAAGTGACCAAACTTCCTCATCCTTTTTGTTTTGGTAGAACTTTTCATGCTCATTGAATGTATTTAACTGAGAAAATACTTCAGCTGGCTGGTTGTTTACATTTGCTTTATGCATGTTAAAAAATGTGGAATTGTATTACCAAATATAAGATAAAAGATCAAAAATTCAAAGTCAACTTTATAAATCTCTGGTCAGCTTAAAATGGATTTCAGTAAATGTGAAAATAATTGCGCATAACCGGAACATCGTTTAATCGAAAAAGGCCATCCAATGAGATGGCCTTTTATGCGTTAAATGATAAATCAATGAAAAGCGTCTACAACCTTTTTACCCTGATGTTTCTAAACCAGATTTCGTCTCCATGGTCCTGCAATGCAATATGACCTTTGCCCGCTCTGCCATACAATGGCCATTTTTTAAATTTAGATCTTTCAAGCTGCTCTTCCCATTGCGGAGAACCGAGCACATACTCTACCACTTTGGTGCCGTTGAGCCAGTGTTCTACACGACCATTATCTACGACAATGCGCACTTTATTCCATTCACCGACCGGCCTTACGGTTTCTACAGAACTCGATTGCATATCATAGTTATCACCGGTTCTGTGGGTTGGTATTTTTCCGTCAGGATGGTTATCATTGTCCAGTAATTGAAATTCAGGGCCACTAAAAAATGTATTTCTCAGGGTATCGGCTTCAGCTACATGGAAAAAAATACCACTGTTACCTCCCTCAGAGATTTTCCATTCCAGTTCCAATTCAAAACTCTCAAATTGTTCTCTGGTAATGATATCTCCACCACCCTTTTCTGAGAGCCATAGGTTGCCATCCTCATCAATCTGCCACTGGGGTCTTACCTGGTCTTCGCGGTAAGTCCTCCATGCATCAAGATTTGAGCCATCGAACAGGGTAATCCATTCCTCAGCTGCAGGACCTGCGTCAGTGGTTTGAGATTCGGAGGATTTCTTTTCCCCACATGAAGCAATCAAAAAAAACAGGGCAATCAAAATCCCTGAAGTATTGTGTAACTTTTTCATAAATGCGATTTTTTATAAATATTAAAATATTAGCACGTGCAGTCTTCTGCTGCACGTGCGTGAAAACAAATAATCAATCTTGTTTACAAGCCCAGTATTTTTTTATTTCCCTGCTCATCTGTACCCGCATCGGCAAAATCATCAAAAGCTTTTTCTGTTTTGCGAATCATATGCGCAGCGATAAAAGGTGCACCTTCAGCGGCACCGTCTTCCGGATGCTTTAAACAGCACTCCCACTCAAGCACTGCCCATCCCTGGTAATCATACTGAGCCAGTTTGCTGAATATACCACTGAAATCAACCTGACCATCTCCCAGAGACCTGAACCGGCCCGGACGATCGACCCAGCCCTGATAACCTCCATAAACACCGGACTTACCGGTTGGATTAAGTTCTGCATCCTTTACGTGGAACATCTTGATGCGCTCATGGTAAAAATCAATGAACTGTAGATAATCCAGCGCCTGTAATACAAAATGGCTGGGATCATATAAAATATTGGCCCTCTTATGATGGTTTAATGCTTCGAGAAACATCTCAAAGGTTATGCCATCGTGCAGGTCTTCTCCAGGATGCAATTCATAACAAACATCTACACCATTTTCGTCAAATACATCGAGGATGGGCTTCCATCGGTTTGCCAATTCTTTAAAACCAGTATCAACCAGGCCGGCAGGTCTCTGTGGCCAGGGATATACAAATGGCCACAACAATGCGCCTGAAAAGGTTGCGTGCTCGGTCAGCCCCAGATTTTTACTGGCCACAGCAGCATATTTCAATTGTTGAATGGCCCAGTCGGTGCGCGCTTTTGGATTATTGTGCGTTTCCTTGGGGGCAAAACCGTCAAACATGGTATCATAAGCCGGGTGGACAGCCACCAATTGCCCCTGCAGGTGGGTCGACAGTTCTGTAATCTCCAGGCCATGCTTTTCAACCGTACCTTTCACTTCGTCTGCGTAGGTCTTACTCTCTGCCAGTTTTTTGAGATCTACACATCTTGAGTCCCAGGAAGGTATTTGCACCCCTGAATAACCCAGTTCAGCCATATAGGCACAAATATTGTCGAGGGTACTAAACGGGGCTTCGTCGCCCATAAACTGTGCTAAAAAAATTGCAGGTCCTTTCATTTCTAAGCCTTTTTTGTTTCTTCAAAAATTACTAATACGAAATGGCAACAGCATAGTATCTGTTACCACTGTTGTTTTATATTTTAACCCATTTCTGCTCGCTTTGCCCGCTGGCAATGGCAGCATCAATGAATTTCATTCCTCTTACTCCATCATGAACAGTTGGAAAATCGAGATACTTAGGATCTGGATCCCTTCCTTCGGCTTTGGCCTGAAGAACCCTGGCTACATTGCGGTAAATATTTGCAAAAGCCTCGAGATAACCTTCGGGATGGCCACCGGGAACGCGGGTATGAGCCATGGCATTTTCACCCATATAGGCCCTGTCACCACCAGTCCGGTAAATCTCTGCCGGCTTATCAAGCCATTTGACAATCATGGTATTTGGCTCCATCTGATGCCATTCCAGGCCGCCCTTTTCGCCATATATTCTAATATTCAAGGCATTTTCCTCTCCTGCACTGATCTGGCTGCAGTGTAAAACACCTTTGGCGCCATTGTCAAAACGAATCAGGAAGTTGCCATCATCGTCGAGTAACCTACCCGGAACAAAAGTACTTACATCAGCACAAATCTCGGTGATTTTTAATCCTGATATATATTCTGCCAGGTTTTCAGCATGTGTTCCTATATCACCTATAGCTCCGGCTTTGCCAGATCTTTTCGGGTCAGTTCTCCACGATGCCTGCTGCTGGCCGGTTTGCTCAATTGGTGTGGACAGCCAGCCCTGGGGATACTCAACCACAACTTTTCTGATCTTACCAAATGCACCCGCTTTCACCATATCCCTGGCTTGCTTTACCATAGGATACCCTGTATATGTATGCGTAACTGCAAAGGTAAGACCGGTCTTTTCAACGAGTCTCTCCAACTCCAAAGCTTCATCAAGATTAAAAGATAGTGGTTTTTCACAGACAACGCTAAATCCATTTTCAAGTGCTAGTTTAGCCGGCTCGAAATGTACATGATTGGGGGTAACAATACTTACAAAATCAATGCGCTGATCTGCCGGCATTTTACTTTCCTTCTCAAACATTTCATGATAGGTACGATAAACCCGGTCTGCCGGTAAAAATAAATCCTGACCTGAAAGAAGGGAAATTTCAGGGTCAATGTGGAAAGCACCGCAGACCAGCTCTATCTGGCCATCAATATTAGCGGCAATCCTGTGTACGGCACCTATAAAGGCACCCCGGCCACCTCCGACCATGCCCATTCTGATTTTTCTACTCATTTTTTAGGTTTTTTGTTTGAAAAAATACTTGAAAAAAGACCCATTAGGTCAAAAAACAGCCAAATCGACTACAATTGGCTTTAGCCAGCAATCTTCCCTGAGGAATGGCCGTTTCTCATTCCAATATTAATAAGAATTCGTGAAAAGGCCACAAATAAATTTAAGTGCAAGACTAATTTTGATTTTGACTGATTTCTTCGAATATATTATTGCAACTTTAGCAATAAGTCACCCAGATTGTTACGCACTGAAATACAGTCATTTAAATAAAATAAAATAGTATTTTATAAATAATTGAATAATAAATGTTAATTTTTATATATTTGTCAAAATAATTATAGACCGTGATTACAGTGGAACGAAGCAGAAAAAAATAAAAATACTCCAAACCATAAGACAGGGCAAAATTGGCGGTGGTGAGACCCACGTGCTGGATTTGGTAAAACACCTTGATAAAAGTAAATATGACATACAGGTACTGGCGTTTACGCAGGGTGAAATGATTGAAAGATTGAAATCTATGGGTATTACTACACATGTGATAGATACAGAAACACCATTTGATCTCAGGGTATGGAGAACCGTTAAAAAATTTATCAAAAAAGAAAAGTTTGACCTTGTGCATGCACATGGTACAAGGGCATTTTCCAATACTTTTTGGGCCTCGCGATCGCTGAAAATACCGGCAATATACACTGTTCACGGTTGGTCTTTTCACCCCGATCAAAAACCTCTGGTAAAAAATATACGGATTCAATCTGAAAAGTTTCTGTCAAAAAAAGCCAACCAGGTTGTAACGGTTTCGAATTCAAACGATCAGCTGGCCAGGAACTTATTCGGGAGTTTTGAATCGATAACCATTAAAAATGGCATCGATTTTGAAAAATTTAATCCGGAAAAAAAAACCAAAGATATAAGGGCAGAATACGGCATCCCAAAAGACGCCACCCTGATAGGCTATATTGCAAGGATAACCCGGCAGAAAGATCCGTTGGGTATGCTTAAGGCCTTTGAAAAAGTTTCAGAAAAGCATCGCGATATATACCTTCTTAAAATCGGAGATGGTGATTTGAGGGAAGAAACGGAAGCTGCTGTAGAAATACTTCAGAAAAATGGCGCCAATATTATTTTTGATACTTTCAGAACCGATATTCCTGATGTGCTGGCGGCCATTGACGTCTATTGCCTGCCTTCTTTGTGGGAAGGATTACCCATTGGTCTGCTCGAAGCAATGGCAATGAAAAAAGCTGTAATAGCTTCTGCTGTGGATGGAACAATGGAGGTAATTAAAGATGGCGTAAATGGCTTACTGGTAGAACCAAAAAATACTGATCAATTGTCTGATTGCATAATAAAACTTCATCTTAACCATTCGCTGAGAACACAATTGGGTGAAGAAGCACTAAAAACTGTTCGAGAAAATTATTCTATTCAACATATGACCAAAGAGGTTGAAAAAGTCTATGAACAATTACTGGGCTCCGGCGAAACTGAAAAGGTAATAAGCGACAATGCCGGTAATGACAAAAATGCCTCACATATCGTCAAAGCCAACAACCATTAAAAAAATACAACTCACTGGATAAAACTTCAGGGTGTATTCATTGCCTGGCTTAATCAAATTATATAAACATTATATAAATTCACCTGATCATTGCAATTTGAAGATCTTTTTGGGTTAATGTGATAAAACAATTGATAATCTGCGAATAATACACCGCCTGTCCCCGGCGTAATACACATTAACTTTTATTGTAAGGGTATATTATATACACCGCAACACATCTCATTGCTATGGCCAGATTTCATAGTTTTCTTCTTCTTCCTCTTCAACTGCCTCAGTAGTTTCCTTTTTCTTGCGACCTCCAAATAATTTTCTTTTTTTGCGATCAGTATCCAGATCCTCTTCCTCAAGCTTCCATATTTCTTCTCCCTCTTCCTCAGTATCCTGGTCAATATCCTCATCCAAAAATTTTGATTTGGGCAGGTATTGACCAAAATGATAAAGATAAATCATCTGATCTACATTGTAAAAATCATCCTCAACCGGTTTATTACTTACGTATATTGAATCTGTTTGAGTACGTGTTAACAAACGCCGATCAATTTTCAGATCTAAAAACGGATCGTATTTAGAAATGTAAATAGAATTTCTGGAAACGGTCTTTATCTCTTTTTCCTTACGTCGATAGGAAGGCTCATCATAAATGCCAAATTTGGTTTTTGCAACATATCCATCTCTGTTAGGCACCGAATCCTCTTTATCGAACAGGGCAAAATGTCGCAAAGTCTCATTGGGATCGAGTATGAAATATGAATGATAGGCGGGACAGACTAATTTTTCCTTACAGGAAAACAGCCCGAATACACCCAAAAACACAAATAATATAAAACAGCCCGATTTCATCTCTTGTCTTGAACGACGCGTCTATGAAAATTATTTAAAACTCTGTTTTCGAAAACGAAAGATTTAAAAATTTTAAGCAAAATTTTAAATAAATACCGTATAAACAAAATACTGGTAATTTATTTTGCAAAATTAAATAAAAATAATACCATTTTCATTGGATCTGCGCCTTTAATTTTCTCTCCACATCGAGAATGATGGCATTCACCCATAATTCATACATTTTTCCGGAAGGATGTAATTGATCTGAAGCAATGTAGTCAACCCCTGTATACAAGCGTGTAAGTTCCGTAATGCTGAAGTAAGAAATGTTTTTTCTTTCGCAAGCTATTTTTGAAATCCGGTTGTACTCATCTATCTCTCTTGCAATTTTTTCGGGGTTTCTATTTCGGCCAAAAGGTGTCACGCCATAATCAGGTATGGAAAGTACAATAACATTCATGGGGTTGCCACCTGCATAACCAATTGACTTGTCGAGCAGTTCATTAAATGTATTGGTAAAAAATTCCAAGTCTCCATTTCGATATTGATTGTTAACGCCTATCAGCAAAGAAACCAGGTTATATTGCTCAGTAATCTGTGCCTGGTTGAGTGCCAGCAATAATTCTCCCGTTGTCCATCCTGTTTGGGCAATAATTCTGGGCGGTTTCACTTCAATGCGGTTTTCATCGAGCCGACCTGCCAGTTGTATCGGCCAACGGTCTTTTACCGGCACCCCCTCTCCTATGGTGTAACTATCACCCAGTGCAAGGTAGGTAAAGCCTGTTGTTGGAGAGGGTCGCAGGGTATCTGAGGGTGTGGGCATAAAATAATCTCCTGAAGTTTCGATAGGTTCCATGCAGGCGAGAACAAGACTGAAAAGAAAAATTAAAAGCAGCCACTTTTTCATACTAATCAAGTGAACTTAATAAATTTCTGTCTTTGTGGCTTAATTTTGCGACTACGAGATCATAAGAGTGATCAATCCATTGTTGCAGTAAAGCATCCGGTATAGAGCCATGGGTATTTACAGTATTCCAGTGTTTCTTATTCATATGATAACCTGGTGTAACCTCAAGGTGTTTTTCCCGCAATTCCACAGCTATCTTCGGATCGCATTTTACATTGAAGCTTTCAAAGTCCTCGATATCGGCAATAGCAAAAATCTTACCCATAACTTTAAAAACCAGGGTATTATCATCGAATGGAAGTTCTTCAGTAACGCCTTTTTTAGACAGGCAATATAAACGGAAGTCTTCTATATTCATCTAATGTGGCACTAAGACATAAATAATCTTCTTATTACCAGCACAATTACAGCAACCAAAAACATGATAATGGATATTTTGTTGATTCCATGCATCATTCTCAGGCTGAAACCGGCTTTTTTGGATGGGTCTTTTTTTCTAAAAAAATAACCCAATAACTCTCCAAACTGAAAATATTCATTAAATTCAGGAGCTTTTTTATCTTCAGCGGGCATATCTTTATCCTTTTCCATATTCTTCCAACAGGTCGTTAGAGAAAAGTGTTTAAATTATGTTATACCGGTTCAATCCATTTACCATCTTCTCTGATAATTTCGATGAGTTCATCAACGGCATTATCAGATGGTACGCTTTTTTTGATAACTTCTTTTCCTTTGTATAAAGTGATTTTTCCTCTGCCTGATCCCACATATCCGTAGTCTGCATCTGCCATTTCACCTGGTCCGTTTACAATACATCCCATAATGCCAATTTTCACACCTTTAAGATGGCTGGTTCTGGAACGTATCATACCGGTAGTTTCCTGCAGGTCAAACAAGGTTCTTCCGCAGGACGGGCATGAAATATACTCTGTTTTGGAAATTCGGGTTCGCGTAGCCTGTAATATATTGAAGGCAGTTTCATTAATCATTTTATCGCTTCCACAATTTCGGGCCACAATGAAAACGCCATCACCCAAACCATCAATCAGCAGAGCGCCCATGTCTGTGGCGGCATGCAGTTGCAACTGATCTTTGCTGAGATTTTCATATTTGCGCGAAATAATCACAGGGATGTCGCAGTGGCTGAGCATAAGTTCGGCGAAAAGCCTCCTTTGTTCAGCCATCCCGTGCATATTATTTGTTTTAATCACCAATACCGCCGTAAGATCTTTTTTGAGTTTCTCAAGCAGTTCAGTGTTGAGATCTGTTAAATAACTTTCTACAAAGTTTAATTCGTGGGATGTTTCTGCCCCATCGAGATATTGTGCAGCAGTAAGTATTGGAAAAGTTCGCGGCCTTTCTTTTACTTCAAACCAGGTTTTGTAATCACAAATAATACCCAGAGTACCGGGAATTTCAAAGTCGATTTTGGCATCACCAACAAATACATAGTCACAAGCCATGTCTGCAATATTCCATTTATCGAGCGGAACTGAATATTGATATCCAAGCGCAAATAAAGAGGCAGGGCTGATGTCTTTTCTGTGGGTATAATCTGCAATTACGCGTGGCACCTGGTCACCGCCAATGTTTTGCACCTGCCGGCTGGTCCTTTTATTGTATTGGTAAGGATTAACCGGATAATTATACATCTGAGGTATAAAAGTATGCGCACTCCGGGAATGATATCTGCTTACCAGTTCTCTGCCTACAGGCATTTCGAATTCTGGTTCTTCTGTTAGCGAAACCCGCACCGTGTCGCCCAGGCCATCTTCAAGCAGGGTCCCGATACCTACAGATGATTTAATTCTGCCATCTTCTCCATCCCCGGCTTCGGTGACACCCAAATGCAGCGGGTAGGGTTGAAAACCTTCCTCATCGAGCTTTTGCACCAGCAATCGATAGGCCTGTACCATTACCTGTGTATTGCTGGCTTTCATGCTGAGGACAATATTGTAGAAATTGAGGTCCTCACAGATACGCAGAAACTCAAGCGCCGACTCAACCATACCCAATGGGGTGTCGCCATATCGGCTCATGATCCGGTCAGACAAAGAGCCGTGGTTGGTGCCAATTCGCATTGCTGTGCCATATTCCTTACATATCTTTACCAGTGGTGTAAAGCGATCCCTGATGCGTTCAAGCTCTGCCTGATATGTGTTTTCAGTATATTCGATATGCTCAAATTTCTTTTTATCGGCATAATTTCCGGGATTTACGCGCACTTTTTCCACTATGCGTGCTGCCAGTTCCGCAGCGTTTGGGGTAAAGTGAATGTCTGCTACCAGCGGAGTATGATAACCTCTTTTGCGAAGTTCCTCTTTAATATTGGCAAGGTTTTGCGCCTCTTTTATACTGGGCGCCGTAATTCTAACGTATTCACAACCTGCCTCAATCATACGGATCGACTGTTCAACCGTACCAATGGTATCCATGGTATCGATGGTGGTCATAGATTGAACGCGAATGGGATGATGGCCGCCAAGTGGCACCTCTCCTATTTTTACCTCAAGACTCTTTCTTCTTGAGTATTGAACATGACTGTTGCAATAATTTTTTACTGACTGAATTTCTGTAGCTGATATCGACATGTAACAGGAGTTTTTAGCATCCGCAAAAATAACCTGAAAACTTAAAAATTGTTATGCGAATTACTCAGTTCTGGACAAATACAGATGGCAATCGGAAAATGATCTGACAAATCAGTGCTTCGCAGTACCTGAAAATGACAGATTTTAAATTGATCTGAAGTAAAAATATGATCAATTCTCAAATAATAAGGCCATTGATTTAAGGTAAAACCAAATCCATTGCCTGCCTGTTCAAAAGCATTTTTGTAAATTGATCGCAACCTGAAATAGTTGTAGCTGTAAGGCATTTCATTAAAATCCCCACATAGCAAAACCGGGTATGGGGATTGAGCTGCGTGTTTCAACAAAGCCTCGGTCTGATGCCTTCGCGTGACGGCGGCTTTGTATATACCCGACAAAAGTCCCAAAATATCTTTTCTTTTCAGATGAGTGCCCAATTGCGGAGATCGCAAATGCACATTATAGCACCGCAAGGTATCACCATTCAGCGCGATATCGGCGTACATTCCGTTATTCAGCCCAAGGGTATCGGGCATCCACAGTCCGTGGTTTACAATGGGAAACCGGCTGAATACCGCCAGTCCAGGGTTGTGCAGACTCCTGCCTGATTTAAATGCATATACCACACCCCAATATCCGCGGTCGTGCATCAATTTCTTCAGGTCTGTGGCCTGCCATCGCGGGTTGTAACTAAACTCCTGCAGGCAAATGATATCAGCAGAAACCGTCTCCATCCATCGTTTCGTCGCCGGTGAAAAGCGACCATAATTATCCCGTTCCCGAAACAAGCGCACATTATAACTCAACAGGTCAACACTCCGGCAATCTTCTTTTACAGGTTTTGCAGCTGTTGAAGCATATGTAAGTGGCAGGAAAGGCAGCCCCATTACTATGGCCAGGAAGGGATACAATATAAACCCTGCATTCCGAATAGCGGTAATGCCAAGCCAAATCAACTGCACAAACCACAATACCGGAATGCAGTGTGTTATGAGTGCCGCAGGCGGGTACTGTAAAGGATCAACCCAGACACTGGCATAAATACCAGCGCTGATTGTAAGGCCCGCTGCCTGCCATACATGTTTTCGTATGTTCATAGAAGAACGATCCGGCCAATTCAAAAAGCGGAGATCTTTATGGTTTCAAGGGTTCAAAAATACGTCTTATGACCCGTTGCTGCAAACCCTGAAGCCCGGCCATGTTTGACGCAACTTTTTTCGTGACTGGCAAAAACATTTACAGGTACATTTTGCTATTATTTTTATCTTTTTACTAATTTTGTTGTCATTATGTATTTCAATTGTCATACGTGCTATAGTTTCAAATACGGGGTTTTGACGCCGGAAGCGCTTTTTGCCGAAGCGAAGCGTTGTGGTGTTCACAAGATCATACTTACCGACATCAACAATACATCGGCATATATAGAGATGCAGCGGATTTGCCGGGAACACGCTGATGAATATCAACTGGAAGTATCGGCAGGTATTGAATTCAGGAGAAATCATGAGCTGTTGTATATAGGCCTGGCCATCAACAATGCAGGCTTTGAAGAATTGAACCGGTTTTTATCATATTACAATTTGAAACAAATGCCGCTGCCTTCAGCAGCGCCCCGTTTCGACAATTGCTTTATCATCTATCCCATGGGTAAAAAAGCACCGGAAGCCTTATATGAGAATGAGTATATTGGCATCCGGCCCTTTGAAGTCCCGCGTCTATTATCTTCTGCTTATAATTTGCATAGCAGCAAACTGGTGGCGCTTCATTCGGTGACCTTTGCCTCCAGGGTTGATTTCAATACACATCGGTTATTGCGGGCTATTGATGTCAACACGGTGCTCAGCAAGCTCGACACATCCCTTCAGGCCCATCCTGGCGAGGTTATGATGCCGGTTTCTGAGATTATGTCGTGGTACTGGCAGCACCCACGGATCATATCCAACACCCAGCGCATATTGGAGGTATGCCGGGTTACCTTTGAGCCCGGGGGCAACAAAAACAAAAAGACCTACGGAAGCAGCCGTGCCGAAGACCACGATCACCTGCGCAGCAAAGCCTTGGAGGGTTTTCAGCGCCGCTACCTAAACTACAGCGCCTACGCCATGGAGCGTTTGCTGAAGGAGTTACACGTGATTGCTGATCGGGAATTTGAATCGTATTTTCTCATTTCGCTCGACATAGTCGAATATGCCCGTCACCGCAATTTCGCCTATGTAGGCAGGGGAAGTGGGGCGAACAGTATGGTTGCATATTGCCTGGGAATAACCGAGGTCGACCCCATTGAGCTCGACCTCTATTTTGAGCGTTTTCTCAATCCATACCGGAGTTCTCCGCCTGATTTTGATATCGATTTTTCATGGAAAGAGCGCGATGATGTCATCGAATATGTATTGAAAAAGTACGGCCCTGACCATGCCATTTTGCTGGCTTCCTTCAACACCTTTCAGGGGCGTTCGGTTTTACGTGAATTGGGCAAAGTGTTTGGCCTTCCTCCTGCTGAAATTGACGCACTTGTTGATCATCCGGCGCGGATGCAGGAAAAAGACGAAATTACAAGGCTTATCTTTCGCTATGCCCGTCGCCTGCATGACCTGCCCCAGCACCTTTCGATACATGCAGGCGGTTTACTCATTACCGAGCTTCCCGTATACGCCTACACCGCTGCCGATCTGCCCCCCAAAGGCTTTCCCATCAGCCACTTCGACATGTACGGCGCCGAGGACATGGGTATTCACAAATTCGATATCCTGAGTCAGCGCGGACTTGGCCACATAAAAGACACGGTGGCCCTGGTGAAAAAAAACCGCAGCACAGACATCGACATCAACAAGATCTCAGCATTTAAAAAAGATCCCAGGATTAACCGGCAACTTGCTGAAGGAAAAGCAATGGGCTGTTTTTACATAGAGTCACCGGCCATGCGTATGTTGCTGGGAAAACTCAGATGCGACAACTACATCACGCTGGTCGCTGCCAGTTCTATCATACGGCCCGGCGTTGCAAGATCCGGAATGATGCGCGAGTACATTTACCGGCACCACAATCCCGGAAAATTTCAATACATACACCCAAGGATGGAAGAACTCATGCGAGAAAGCTATGGTGTAATGGTTTATCAGGAAGACGTAATCAAAGTAGCACATCACTTTGCCGGCCTCGATCTGGCCGAAGCCGACATTCTCAGGCGGGGTATGTCCGGAAAATTCAGATCACGCGCCGAGTTTCAAAAGGTAGAACAAAAGTTTTTCGAAAACTGTCGGCAAAAAGGATACCCCGATGAGATCACGAGGGAAGTATGGCGGCAGATAGAAAGCTTTTCCGGTTATTCTTTTTCCAAAGCACATTCTGCAAGTTATGCTGTGGAAAGCTATCAGAGTCTGTACCTTAAAACATACTTCCCCATAGAATTTATGGTTGGTGTAATCAACAACTTTGGAGGCTTCTACCGCACTGAAATGTATTTTCATGAGGCACGCATGGCGGGTGCGCACATTGAGCCTCCCTGTGTAAATCACAGTGAATACCTTACCTCAGTATGCGGGCAAACCCTTTACACAGGCTTTATTCACATGAAAAGTCTGGAACAAAAGATCGGCTTAAGCATTCCCGAAGAGCGCCAACGCCACGGTTCGTACCGAAGTCTGCAGGATTTTATCAGCAGGGTTCCCATTGGTCTTGAGCAGCTAAACCTGCTGATAAAAATAGGCGCTTTTCGAAGTACTGGTCTTTCGGTAAGGGCCTTGCTGTGGCAGGCCAGACTGCAATTTACAGAAGGGAAGTCATTGCGCCACAGTAAATCGTTGTTTGATAATCCGGCGGGTGATTATGCCTTGCCCGAATTTGAACGGCACCCCCTCGATGATGCCTTTTACCAGCTTGAAATTCTCGGATTTCCGCTTTGCGACCCTTTTTCACTTCTTCCGGAAGCCTTCGACGATGAAATACAGGCAGCACAATTAAACGCTTGCCAGGGAAAAAAAGTCAAAATAACCGGCTATCTGGTCACCACTAAAAACACACATACCAAAGATCATAAACTCATGCATTTTGGCACTTTTATCGACCGAAGCGGCATGTATTTCGACACAACCCACTTCCCGAATATCTGCCATGCATTTCCATTCAGAGGAAAAGGCTTTTACTGCATCGAAGGAAAAGTCCTTGAAGATTTTGGATATCCGATGATCGAAGTAGTCAGCATGCAAAAATTACCTATGTACAAGCGGAAAACACCAGATGAACCACATTCTCAGGCCCTAAATACGCAATAAATGGCGCGAATAGTAAGTTAATAATTATAATATATTTCAAAATTGCAGCTTTTTGCAACCTATATACCTCATTGGTTGTTAATGATGTAAAAGAATGCAGCCTGTATAGCTGTGGTTTGGTTAAAATGACAATTCTACACAAAATGACATACATAAACCGGTTTCTGAAGCGACCCATCTATACGATGGCGTTTTTGTGTTGTGCCTTAGGCGCCAGTGCCCAGGGGCAGCAAAAGGGATTGAAAATTGCCAAGTTGAAATACCATGGCGGAGGTGACTGGTATGCCAACAAAACAGCCTTACCCAATCTGATACATTTTTGTAATACACATCTGAACATGGGACTGGCATCGGCTGAAGATGTTGTAGAAGTAGGCAGTCCTGATATTTTTCTGTACCCTTATGTATATATGACCGGGCACGGAAATGTGGTGTTTAATGAACAGGAAGCCAGGAATCTGCGAAACTACCTTATTGCCGGTGGTTTTTTGCATATTGATGACAATTACGGACTGGATCCGTTTATCAGACTGGAGATGAAAAAAGTTTTTCCCGATCTGGATTTCGTTGAACTGCCTTTTGACCATAAAATTTATCATCAAAAATTCCAATTCAACGAAGGCTTGCCCAAAGTACATGAGCATGACGGCAAACCACCCCAGGGTTTTGCCCTGGTATATCAAGGCAGGGTAGTGTGTTTTTACAGCTATGAATCTGATCTCGGCAATGGCTGGGAAGATCAGAACATTTACAACAATCCTGAGCATATTCGTCAGGCAGCTTTAAAGGCTGGCGCCAATATACTGTCCTTTGCCTTTACGCAGGATTGACAACATACGATCTTCACCAGCTGGCACATTGTTTGCGTAAAAAAACCCAGACTGTGTTCAGACTGTAATGCGAATTATATAAATTTGGCCGTTATACGTCTGAAGTATATGGCAAACAAAATATTTACTTATACACGTATAAAAAATTACAAGAATAATGAGGCCATAAAATACAATCAAGAGTCCTGAACCTTTAAAGATATATGAGACAATCGATTTTCTTATCTACATGCCTAATGCTGATCTTCTCAGGCATAAGCAGTATCGCCGCATATGCACAAAGCAAATCCCAGGTTATTTACAATGCCGACAGCACCCTGCGTGGTCAGGGTGTAATGGTAGACGGCAAACAAATCGGGCTTTGGGTATATTATGACAAAGACGGCAACCTTATTCAAAGAGGTGAGTTTGTCGACGGTAAACGAAACGGCATCTGGCAGGTATTTGACAAGAACGGCAATATCACCATGGAAGTTCCTTACAAAAACGATATATCTGAAGGCGTTTTAAGGCGTTTTTATACCAGCCGGAAATTACAGGAAGAAAGTGAAATATTCAATGATGTAAATATAGGCGCTTTTAAAGAGCTGCATGAAAACGGCCGTACCAAGACTACCGGAGCGTATAAAGCCGGGTTAAAAGTCGGCAAATGGCTGTCGTACCACAGCAATGGCATCATCGAATCGGAAGCCAGTTATCGCAATGACTCAATCGACGGATCTCTCAAGCGCTATAATGAATGGGGCGTGCTTGTTTTGAGTGCTGACTACAAACGCGGCAGGAAGTACGGAAAATACGAACAGTATTTTGACAATGGAATGGTAATGAACAAAGGCATATATCAGGATGACCTTGAAATCGGAGAGTGGATTGAATACTACGATAACGGCACCGTCCGCTCCAAAAAAAAATATGAAGAAGGTTTACCAGTCGGACAATGGGAGTTTTTTCATGCCAATGGCAAAATATTTAAAGTCATTAACTTTTCCGAAGGCCTGGAAACAGGCATCTATCTGGAATATCATCCTAATGGTACCCTGAGTGTAAAAGGACAGTATGTAGAAGGGCAACGCACCGGCATCTGGCAAAATTATCATGAAAACGGTACAATCTTTGCCGAAGGCCCTTACGAAAACGACGTAAAGACAGGTAAATGGAGATATTTCGACCAAAAAGGAAACCTGGCTTCTGAAGGTCCTTTCAGGGCAGATGCTGAAAACGGACAATGGATTTTCTTTCACGAAGGGGGGCAGCTCAGGTCAATTGGTGAGTTTATACGCGGAAAAGAGCATGGTTTATGGGGGCATTTTCATGTCAATGGCCAACTTATGCAGGAAGATACATGGCTCAACGGCTTGTTTATGGAGGTAGGGCCATATTATTTGCCTAATGGCGATTCCCTCAACCCCGGCACCTTGAAACAAGGCACAGGTACTACCCTCACCTATCATGACAATGGTCAGATAAAAGAAGAAAAAACCTGGGAAAAAGGCCAGCTCAACGGCATGTCAAAATTGTATTCAGACCGGGGCGTATTGCTCGCAGAAGGGCCTTTTAAGGATGGACTCAAAGATGGCAACTGGAAATACTATCACCGCAACGGCACCCTCGAATCTCAGGGAAAATATGAAAAAGGTGAGTTTAAAGGCACCTGGTTTTTCTTTAACCGGAGCGGGAGAATTATTGAAAGGCTCAGATATGATGAGTAAATCTGCTGGTGTTGAATAAGCAAATTAGTTGAAGGCATTATGTCTTATAAACTTACCAAATCTATAGCCGAAAGATTTATAAGTCTGTTCCTGCTGTTTGCTTTATCACCCTTGCTGTTACTGATTTTGCTTATACTGGCATCGGGCGGTCCGAAAAATATTTTTTTCATTCAAAATCGCACAGGTAAAGACCAGAAAATTTTCAGGCTCATCAAGTTCAAAACCATGCGGGATAATGCGGCGGGCCTATTACAGGATAAAGATAGGTTGACCTTTTTTGGAAGACTTCTCCGTAGCAGCTCCTTAGATGAGTTACCTCAACTGTGGAATGTATTGACCGGACAAATGTCACTGATTGGTCCCAGACCACTTCTGCCCGAATACCTGCCCTGGTATTATGCATGCGAAAGACTTCGCTTTACAGTAAGGCCTGGCATCACCGGCCTGGCACAGATAAAAGGCAGGAATTCGATCCCATGGAAACATCGCCTGAGATATGATACATTTTACGCACAAAAAATATGTTTTTCACTTGATCTTTTTATATTCCTGCATACACTTCTTCTACTTTTTAGCAGAAACACTATTGAGAAACACGATAAAATTTTTTCACATAGACTTGATGTAGAGCGAAGTACTTTACATCAGACATCTGAAAAAAGCCTATTTTAGCAGATAAAATTATCGATGTTTGAAATAATTGCTTTCTTAATTGTTATTTTTAACCTAAACCCAATATATTTGAATCTCAAAGGTGCATTATCAAGTGCCGGTAAACCTAATTCGTATTGTAAAAATTTACTTGTAAAGCATGGCTTTGATAAAAAATTTTGTTTTGGTAGTATTGTTGCTCACGGTTTTTGCTGAAACAACTTACGCCCAAAGGTTTACCAACCGCACGCGGTCCCGGAATCTTATTGTCACGGGTGGCATAGGCCCCAGTATTTATTATGGAGACCTGGCTGCCAAAGGTGATCATTCGCACAATCACATGAGTTTCACGGCCGGAGCCAGATATCACTTTCATGAGCGCTTTGACCTGGGGATGGATATGACATTTTTTAAATTACAAGGAGATGATTCGAAAGACCCCATAAAAGCACCCAGAAACCTCTCCTTTGTATCCAATAATTTTGAATTCAGTACCCACATAGCTATAAGTCTACTGCCTGTAAGCGAACGTTTCTATCTTCGCCCCATGTTTAATCCATACGTTTTTGCCGGAGTGGGTTTTGTTACCTGGAGTCCAATGGCTGATTTAGATGGAGAGCGGTACAGACTCAGGCCTCTTCAAACTGAGGGTGTTAATTACAGCGCCATTGCTGCGGTTTTTCCGCTGGGCGCCGGTATAAAATACAGATTAAATCCATTTCTAAGCATAGTTTTGGAAGGGGCCTATCGCTTCACCACCACCGATTATCTCGACGATGTGAGCAGTGGTATTTTTCCCAATCCAACTTCCTTCGACAATCCCATTGCCAGACGATTGTCTGACCGCAGTGGGGAAATTGGTCTGGATCCACCACTTTCTGTTCGGGGAAGTCGTGTAAGAGGAAACCCTGGCCGCAATGACGGTTATTTTCTTTTACATCTGAAGATCGAATATTTTATCGGAAATCTCAATGTAACAGGCACCCAGTACCGGGGCAATATACGGCAACGAAGGCCTGGAATGAATCGCCGTCGATTCTGACGAAAAGCCGGCAGTTTGATTGGTATTTACCAAATATTTTACTTGTTTTTTATATTTCACAAATCAGCAGACAGGCAAGGCGGCAGATTGAACATAAATTTATCATAAGATATCGCTTATTAAGCTGCTTTTCAGAACAGATTTCATAAAATTCTGTATTATTGGTTGTTTTTTAGCTTACTTTTAATTTAGTTTAGCTTATATTAAAATTCTTTATTGCAAACCCAAATTTTAAGCCATGATATTTAACAATACGCAAATCAACAGGGATATAGCCCTTCTTATTCTTCGACTTGCAGGCGGCGGACTTATGTTATACGCGCATGGATGGCCAAAGCTGGCCAACTTTACAGAACGCTGGGACACTTTTGCCAATCCACTGGGACTTGGATCTCCCACATCCCTTATATTAGTAGTATTTGCTGAAGTGGTTTGCGCTACCATGCTTATTCTTGGCTTATTCACTCGCTTTGCCAGCCTGGTACTTATTATAAATATGACGGTCATTACCTTTATAGTTCATGCTTCTGATGCTTTTGGTAAAAAAGAACTTCCCCTGTTTTTCCTGTTGGTCTTTCTTGTGATTTTCCTTGCGGGTTCAGGCAAATACGCTTTGAAAAAATAGAGCGAAGATGTTCGATACAAAACTTTTGAATTTCTTTAGCTTAAACCGTTTTTCTCAACATCAGACATGAATAAAAATCTTTTTCTGGGCGCACTTGTAGCCGCGCTGGGTGGTCTTTTATTTGGTTTTGACACCGCAGTTATTTCCGGTGCAGAACAATCCATCAAAGAGGTTTACCAGCTGGAAGGCTTCTGGCACGGATTTACCAATGCCATTGCCCTGATCGGCACCATTATTGGCGCTTTATTCAGCGGCAAACCGGCTGAACGTGTTGGCAGAAGAAAAGTTTTGATATTCATCGCGGTGCTATATACCATTTCAGCCCTGGGCAGCGCACTTGCAGGAAATTGGCATACCTTTTTGTTATACCGCTTTCTGGGCGGATTAGGAGTAGGCGCTTCTTCGGTGGTAGGGCCTATGTACATTTCGGAAATATCTCCTGCCGCCTTGAGGGGAAGATTGGTGGCATTATTTCAGTTTAATATAGTTTTTGGCATTCTGCTGGCTTTTCTTTCAAACTTTTACATAAATCGCATATTTGAACAAGATGCCTGGAGGTGGATGCTCGGTGTAGAAACAATACCTGCGCTGTTGTTTTTTATATTGTTGTTTTTAATTCCTGAAAGCCCCCGATGGCTGGTCAGAAAATTCAGAAATGAAGAGGCCCTTGCCACCCTTCGAAAGCTTGGAAGCGTCAGGGCTGATGCAGAACTACAGGAAATAGAAGACTCAATGCAGGAGGAAAAAAAAGGTGTTACTGAACCTTTATTCATTAAGAAATACCGCTTTCCCATCATTTGTGCAGTACTATTGGCTACTTTTAACCAGTTTTCAGGCATTAATGCCTTGATGTATTATTCACCCAGGATATTTGAAATGACCGGTGTAGCCAGAGATTCTGCCCTAATGCAGGCAGCTATAATCGGTGTAACCAATATGATTTTTACCATACTTGCCATGACAGTAATTGATCGTTTTGGCAGAAAGAAACTCCTCATTATAGGCTCCGTTGGCATGATTTTATTTTTGGGGCTCACAGCCCAGGCATTTTACCGGCAGGCTTTCGATGGCTTTGGTATCGTCATTTATCTGGTGGGTTTTATCGGCTTCTTTGCTTTTTCACAGGGTGCGGTTATATGGGTATTTATTTCAGAAATATTTCCAAATGCCGTCAGGGCCAAAGGACAGGCGCTGGGCAGTTTTACCCATTGGTTCTGGGCAGCCGCTTTAACATGGACCTTTCCTGTGGTAGCTGAAATGAAAAGCGGGGGTACCATTGCTTTTTCATTCTTTACCGTTGCCATGGTATTACATTTGGTATTTGTCGTAAAAATGCTACCCGAGACCAAGGGCAGGTCATTGGAAGAACTGCAGCGCGAATTGATTCATTAACCTTTTTCTTATTTCAGAATCAGGATCAGGCTGCAATTTCATGATTGCAGTCCTGTCACATCTATCAGTTCGTTTTTCTTTTCATGCCGTATCGCATAATTGAATCCATTATGTATGGCACAGGCGCCAAATTCGCCTTTTACATTAAGCGCGAGAAAACCTACCTGCATATCCTCCAGGTTATTGTGTCTTTTCATAATCCGTTGCACTACTTCACAACAGGCTTCGTCCGGGCTCGCGCCCCTTCGCATTATTTCCACTACCATAGCACTACCTGCTACCCTGATCACCGCCTCACCTACGCCTGTGGCACAAGCGCCACCCACTTCGCCATCTACAAACAATCCGGCACCTATAATTGGTGAATCACCTACCCTTCCGTGCATCTTCCACGCCATACCACTGGTAGTACAAGCCCCACATAATCTGCCCTGCGTATCGATAGCCAGCATACTTATGGTATCATGGTTTTCTATATTGACCATAGGCTTGTACTCCGATACCTTCAGCCATTCCTGCCAATCCTGGTATGCTTCATCGGTAAGCAAATTAGTTTCTTCAAAACCTTTTTCTTTAGCAAAATCCAATGCGCCCTGCCCGATGAACATTACATGAGGGCTTTCCTCCATAACTTTTCGGGCGACGGAAATAGGGTGAATAATTTTTTCCAGCCCCGCTACTGCCCCACATTCACTTTCTTCATTCATTATACACGCATCCAGGGTAACGATACCATTTCTGTCGGGATAACCTCCAAGGCCCACCGTACGTACATTGGGGTTTGCCTCTGCCGTTTTAACACCGGCTTCCACAGCGTCGAGAGCATAGCCATTATTGTGCAGTATTTCCCAGGCTACCTGGTTAGCAGTGTATCCATGATTCCATGTTGAAATTACCACAGGAATCTGCTGTTCTCTTTTACCCTGACAGGCCTGTGGGATTATGGCCAGCGAGCCTCCCAGGGTACCCATTAAACTCTTCGCAATAAATTTTCGACGGGGCAGCATATATACTTTCATTAATATGGGATAATACTTATTGTTTCACTTTAGTCATACTTGGCGGAAAATTATCAGGATGGGTTCCCCAATTACTTTTCGAAGGCCCCATATCAAATTCGAGCCTTCCGCCATTTGCGATGTCACGATGGTGGATATAAGTTTGGTGGTGTTCCAGCCCATTGAGTTTTACAGATTGTATGTACATTCCTTCGTTTTCTGCCCCGGGAGCAAGTATTTCAAAAACTTTATCATCGTGGAGCAATATTTCCATTTTCTCAAACATCGGCCTGCCTATAACATAAATGCTTTCAGCAGGATTCACCGGATAAAATCCCAGTGCACTGAAAATATACCAGGCCGACATCTGACCACAATCTTCATTGCCACAGAGCCCGTCGGGTCTGGCGTTGTATTGGGTTTTCATGATTTCCCAAATGCGCTCCTGCGTTTTCGATGGCACGCCGGCATAATTGTACATGTAGGCTATATGATGGCTTGGCTCATTTCCATGTGCATACTGGCCGATCAGTCCGGAGATGTCAACCGAAATATTTTCACCAGTAATTTCAGAATCCTCGTTAAAAAGACTGTCCAGCTTTTCTATAAATCGCTCACGGGAACCAAACAACTGAATCAAGCCTTCAACATCATGTGGTACAAACCAACTGTGCTGCCAGGCATTGCCTTCGGTATATTCTGCCCCAACTCTATGCGCAGAAAATTTAGGATCAAAATTTGGTTTCCAGCTTCCATCCAGCATTTTTCCTCTCATAAATCCGGAGACTTCATCAAACAGGTATTTATAAGCCCCGGCGCGTTCAGTAAAATAAGCATAATCATCATTTTTTTGCAGTGCCTTCGCCATCTGTGCTATACACCAATCATCATAAGCGTATTCAAGGGTTTTGGTAACCGACTCATCTTCAAGGTCTGCCGGTATATATCCATATTCTTTCAGGAAATTTACCCCCCTGATGTCCTGCATGGCACTGGCTTTCATTGCCTCATAAGCTTTTTCCACATCATAATCTCTGAATCCTTTGAACCAGGCATCGGCTATTACAGGAATGGCATGGTAGCCGGTCATGGTATTGGTTTCATTGGCTGCCAGGGACCATACGGGAAGCAAACCATATTCATCGTAATGTGCCAGCATTGTGCGGATAAAATCGTTTACCCTATGCGGCTGTAGCAGCGTATACAGTGGTTTGGCAGCCCGGAATGTGTCCCAAAGTGAAAAGGTTGAATAATAGTCAAAATGGGCCTTTTTCACCTGATCATCTGCACCCCGGTATCTTCCGTCGGTATCAGAATGCATCACAGGCGCCAGAAAGCTGTGATATAAACCCGTGTAGAAAACTTTTTTCAATTCGGCATCCTCCGACTCAATTCTTATTTTATTCAATTCTTTATTCCAGATGGCATAGGACAGTTCTTGTATATATTCAAAATCCCAACCAGGGCATTCTGTCTTCAGATTGAGCCTCGCTCCTTCATTATCAACAGAAGACAAACCTGTTTTGACGACAAGCTTCTCCCCTTTTTTCATATCAAAGCTGAATAATCCTTTAACCCTTTTTCCTTGTATATCGTAGCTGTCACTTAATGTAAAATCATCTCCGACAAAATAGTAGCCATCAAAATTTTTAGAGAATTCTGTATGAAAAAATACTTTTTGATTTTTTGCCCACCCGGTGCTATACCTGTGACCTGAAACGATATTATCATCATACAAATACAAATAGGTTTCAACAGGTCTGTCCCAGTTAATGGCAAATCCCAGATCTACGACCACATGCAGCAATCCATCTTGTCCCGAAGTGTATTGCTGCATACCGGTGCGCTCAGTAGCCGTAAGCTCCACAAGAATATCTGATTCTTCAAATTGCACCCTGTAATATCCCGGAGCTGCAAATTCCTTATCATGCCTGTATTTTGCATGATAGTCAAGGTCCAATCTCGATTCGATGGTTTTTGAAAAGTCTACGGTCTGGTGGGTGGGCATAAATGAAATATCTGCCAGATCACCAATACCAGTACCACTCAGGTGCAAATGACTAAAACCCACTATTATGCTGTCTGAGAAATGGTATCCTGAGCACCAATCCCATCCTGAAATCCCATTATCAGGGCTCAGTTGCACCATACCAAAAGGCACAGATGCCCCCGGATAGGTGTGCCCGTGAGCATCTGTGCCGATAAATGGATCAACAAAGGCCGCCAGGTCAGGCAGAAGATGATCGTGCTCAGCGTACTGGCGGGTGCATGATAAACATAAAATGAAAGAAAAAATACCTAAAACAGAAACCAAGCTCCGTAAAAGAAATGAATCATAATTCAAAAAATCAAGTCTCATATTGTCAATTATTTTAAAGCCTTTAATCTAAACTTTATTGAATTCAATTCCAACAGATCTGGATATTGCCGGTCTTTTCAACGCGTAAATTACCTGTTCATAAAAAAAGAAACAATGCCATGCATAATTCAAATTATAAACAGGTAGTACCTTAGGACCAACTGCAAGTAATTTAAAAAACCGCAAAACGTATGTAAGCGGCAAACACTTTTTTTTTTGGAATTCATGAAAGCAGTAACCCGGAATTTTTTGGCAATCACTTCATTTTTCATCCTGCTATTGACCGGATGTAATCAAACCCATTATCTGGTCTTCGATGGAAAAAGTGAATACTGCATCTATGTACATCCCGGAGCAAGTGAGACTGAACTATTTGCTGCACGCTTGCTACAAGATCATTTTACGAAGATAAGTGGCTGCGAAATTCCCGTGAATCATGAGTTTATCCCAAATCAACCAACTATTTATATCGGTTTTCAAAATCTGCCCGAAAAGCTGTTAAAATCAATCCCTGACACATCACTGCCCGAAGAGCATTACATTATTAAATCAGACGGCAGGGATTTGGTACTGGCAGGTGGTGGAAGACGCGGGAACCTTTATGCAGTGATAGGCTTTTTATCAGATCATTTGGGTTGCAGATGGTATACAAGGACTGTGCATAAGCTCCCCTTCAAGAATAAAATACCCTTGTCAAAGACAGATGAGTTGCACAAACCTGTTTTTGAATACAGAGAAGCCTGGTTTCATGAGGCTTATGACAGTGAATGGGCGGTTTTAAATCGTTTAAACCCAAGCATTCGGCCTATTCCTGATAGTATGGGTGGCAGTTATATCACCTACCCATTTGCCCATACTTTTGACCGCCTGGTACCCGTAGATGAATATGCGGATACGCATCCTGAGTATTTTTCAGAAATCAATGGCGAGCGACAGAAAACGCTTTCTCAGTTGTGTTTAACCAATCCTGATGTCCTCAAAATTGCAACGGCGAGGGTATTTCAATGGATTGAGGAGCATCCTTATGCAGACATAATCTCTGTAGACCAAAATGATGGTGAAGGCTACTGCGAATGTGTGCATTGCAAAGCCATAGATGAAGCAGAAGGCAGCCAGGCAGGTTCTTTGCTATTTTTTGTCAATCAGATTGCCGATACGGTTGCCAGGGTCTATCCCTCTAAGAAAATACAGACCTTTGCCTATCATTATACTGAAGAACCGCCCAAAACGATGCGTCCCAGGGATAATGTAACCATCAGGCTTTGTCATTACGACTACTGTTCGGCCCACCACCTTGAAGACTGTGAAGACCACAAACCTTTTACCGAGCGGTTTGAAAAATGGAGCCGTATTGCCAAACGAATTTCGGTATGGGATTACTACACCGATTTTTCTCACTATTTTATTCCTTTTCCCAATTTTGAGACTTTTAAGCACGATGTGCAGTGGTATGCCGACCGTAATGTAAAAGGCATGTTTATGCAGGGAAACAATGTTCCTGATAACGGCGGCGGGGAATTTTCTGAACTAAGGGCCTGGGTTTTTGCTCAGCTGATGTGGAATCCTTATCAGGATGCTCAAGCCCTGATCGATGAATTTGTCGATAACCTATTTGAAGACGCAGCTCCTTTTGTGCATGATTACATCAAGCTTCTGCACGATTTTGTAAAAAATGACCATGGCCATCATTTCAACATCTGGTCGCAGCCTGCGCAAATGCGATATCTCAATCCTGATATAATCAATGCTGCTGAAGCTCTTTTCAGGCAAGCCATGGAGGTAGCTTCCGGAAAACCCGATTTGCTGGAACGTGTTGAGCTGGCTTATCTGCCTGTTTTGTATACCAGGCTGTACTTCTATTCCATAGGTTCACGACTGTATTTAGATGACGACAAAATGCCCGAAACCCTGAACCATTTTAAAAAAATTGTGGCGCGTCATAAAATACGCACTTATGCAGAAACCCATGGAGATATTGAAAAATTCATAGAAAGGGTTGCCTTTTCTGGCAAGTACCATACCGAATGGTGGCTGGCCGGGCCCTTTGACAATGCGAATCTCAAAGGATTATCAACGGTATTCGGGCCTGAAAAACAATTCAATCTGTCAGAAGGCTTCATCGGTAAGGAAAGCGTAAAGGTCAATTGGCAATCATATGACGATCCCACCAGTGGCTATATTGACTTTACAGGTATTTTCGATCCCAATATTTACACTGTGGCCTACGCCTGCAAAATCATCCAGTCTTCAGAGGAAAAAAAGGTAAAATTCGGCATCGGCAGCAATGATGGCGTAAGGGTATGGGTAAATGACAAACTTGTTTTAGACCGGCCTGTATCCCGAAAAGCAGAACCCAACCAGGATATTATTGAGGTAAAGCTGAAAAAAGGCGATAACAAAATACTTTTAAAGGTAGATCAGCTGGAATTGGGCTGGGGTTTTTATTTTACAGAATTAACCGAATGAATTTTGGGGCCTTAGATTTTGAAAAAGCTGTATAAAAAAAATAGTCACACAAATCTGACTTGAGTGACTATTTAGGGCGCGCTGAAAATTGCCTGCCTAGTTGATTTGTTTTAGTTTAATGTTCTGTATTTACATAATAAAAGCATACTTTTTAAGCAGACTAATAATTTCCGGAATAAGAAGTAAGTGACGGTATCCAGGAATTTCGATTGCCTTGCTCACTGCATAATGCCTTCATTCCATCGCAGCTGCACAACGCTGAGGAAAGTTCAGGAAAATCTCAATCAGTATTCCTTCACTATCTACTACACTCGAGTTCTATTCCAACTGAAAATATAATTAGCAGAACCAAACACCAGAAAATATCGTTTTTTAATACTTAGGTCTGTCAAAACAGATTACAATATTTACCTTATATTTTTTGAAATCCATGGATAGAATCTATAATCAAATATGGTTACCTTGTTCATGTTGCCTCATCATCATTTTTTGCATCTCTAATACCTATGGACAAGACCATCTCAGTTTACAGAAGGTAACAGGTATAGATCAGCTGAAAATTCTGGTCAATTATCCTGAAAATTTTGATGTTGAGAAGCGGTTTAAATATCAAAGTCATCTGAAGGAGGCTATCTCAAAAAGTAACAACCGGTTTTCATTCCAAATCTACACGGATACTTCCGAATCTAGATATGAATTAAGCCTCGATATGAGTGCCATACATTATCCCGCAAGAAAGGATGACTTGCGAGCTACTTTAGGCAATATTATCTTTTTTGGAGGACAAGCGACCCTCGCAGCGACCTTGGGATTTTGCCTTCCAGTATTGATTCTTTTTTACCCAGATACAAGCAGCGATGTGAAAATGAAATTTGCCGATCACAATGCCGGATATACCCTGGAGATAGAAAAAACAATAACTTCCAATGCTTATTTCGCATCTGTAAGGAGACAGGATCAAAGATTTGAAAAAGCTTTTAAAAAGACAATCTTTAAGACATTAAAAAAATTACACCAGCAAAGCAAAAAAAACATTAAGAAATGTGAGCGAAACCATAAGTTATAAAAGAATTATATAAGCCTGGTTGTTAAATAGGGGATTTTGCACAGATGAACCACGTTCCCCCTGCAGCTTTAATCACACATCTGTCGCAAGTCTGTGACTTATTTACTGCAATATTAAAAGCAGGGTTTGAAACGGAGGCTGCTGGCTCCATGGAGTTGAATAAGCGAATTCATCAGGCTAAATGGATTAAGAAGACCAATCGACCTGCTTTAAGTAATAAATAAATTGGAACCATTCATTTACAGAACTGAAAAATAGATCCTCTATTCTTAAGGAGCAAAAGTAATAAAATTGAGTCAAGAGAGTTGTTTTCCTAATGGAACAAGCTTCACGTGTTTCTTTGCCAAAAAGTCTTGAAAATCTTTTTTATACCTGGATGCTTCTTCTAATGGTATAATCTTGAGAAGTTCCTTGCCTGCCTTAGAGAGAGCAACTCCATAAAACCTTAAAGTTGTATTTTTATCAAATTTATCCCTATTGGTTACTAATAATCCATATTTATTCCCATCTAAATGAAGACTTGCAACAACAGTACTGTTTTCATAATATATACAAGGCCAGTAATTCATAAATGAGTTATAATTTGAAATTATCAAACCATACTCATGAAGTATATTCAAGTTATCATAGGACAAACCATATTGTGTCAATGAATTTGATTCCGCACTTCCCTCTATTGAAACAACACGAGCATCAATTAAGTGAGAATCACTATTATACATTGATACAGTTTGAGAACATAAACGTTGAAATAATCTTGCAGCTTGATTATCTAATTGTGATATGAGACGTACAGTTCTAATTGAAAAAGTGCCAGGATTTTTTATTTCACCGGATAAAATTTTTCCAAAAATCATCTTCATGTCATCAGAAGATTTGAGTTTTGCATAGTTTTCAAACTCATTTAACCAATCATCACTTATTTCTTTCGATGTATGTTTTTCCTCAACTTCATTTTTCTCAAATTTTAAATTGTTTGCGGCATGGAGACCTATTTCATCTAAGTTAAGTTGTTCTTTAATAATTCTAGAAGCAAATTTTTCTGATGCCTTATCAATATATGCATTTGGTACTCTTATCTCTTCTGATATTTGTTCACCTTGCTTTTCCAGTATTTGGATTCGTGCCTTATAAGCAGCACGAATCTCTTCTGCCTTACCTTCTAAGTGTGCAACTGGAATATCAACTGCTGCTGTACATAAACGAGAAAATGCTTTAAAAAAATTCTTTCTAATTGGCGAAGGAATTCCTGTAATTAGATCTTCTACTGTCTCTGTAATACTTTTCAATCCTGATGTTTCTGATTCTTCCATAATAGTTGAGATTAAGTGGCGCTTATAAAAATACTGGAGAATTAAATTACGCGTTTTTTTCTGTTACATTTTTAATTTTCTAAAAAATTAAATCCCTATTTCAATGCTGAAATAAGCTAATTATTATTTGCTTTGTCGAATTAAACCCGGTCTAGAAAAAGAAATCCACATCCCGAGTTTCAGGATTCCTGAAAAGCCTCCATTTATTAAGGAGGGCATAGAAGTATGATTATTTCGGTAAATGAATAACTGTGATTTCCAATCCTCCTCACAGACAAGGACTATTGGCACCATAACCCACTAGATTATTGGCCTTCTGACTAACGTCAAGAAAAATAGTCAAATTTGACGTATTTCAAGCCATCTAAGATAATAGTAAAAACGTTTGTCATGAGATTTCTAGTTTGTAAAGAAAGTAAATGAATTTCAGTTAGTTAGGTAGTCGATTAAAAGCAGGATGCATGGGAAGCTTGTCTTTAGCAGGATGAACCCGCCTTGCAGAACTGACCGTTAAAAAATGAAGGCGAAGGGTTGGGAAAGAAGCAAACAATGTTTGAGCGCAGCGAGTTTTGTTTGCGGCGGGCGGGGCCTTCATTTTAGGTCAGGGCGAATATTTATCCCGTGAGCATCGCGAAACGGGAAGCGGCAGGGTTTTTGGGTTACTTTTTTGATCTGGAGCAAAAAAGTAACGGAAAGCCATCTTATTTATCAAGCTGCCGATCTCTTGTACTAAGGATCTTAAATAAATCCGCTTTTCACCATTTCAAGGACAAAAAAAATCTTTAAAACAGTTTTTGATCAATGTCTTTAATCCTTTAAAAAACCAAAAGATCATATTATATGACTCATTTTCGGTCATGTCAAATATGTGCAAAAAACTGGATTGGGGAGATCTGACCTAAGCACAAAAAATAATTTTGTATCAAATAAGGTGCATCGTTGGTTTCAGTTGGACGTATAGAAATACATTTTCACTTTGCCGCCTTGTATATGATGCTCCTGAGACTTTTTCAGCAGACCACCCAATTAAAAGTTATCAGGTTTACGGTTTCAGCCGTGTAGCCACTTTGTGAAAATAGTTTACCGATTCCTGTACTTCTGGCACATTGTTATCCCAATTATGCTCATATTCTACCGAAAACATGCCTTTAAAACCTTGTCTTTTCATTTCTTCAAGCACTTCATCCACTTTGCCAACTCCCTGACCCCATGGCACATCATGAGCATCTTTGCTTTTTTCATTCAGGTCTTTAAAGTGAAAACTCAGCACCTTGCCTTCGAGCTTCTTCAGGCATTCTACAGGATCGAGGCCTGACCGAACCCAATGACCTATGTCAGCACAGGCGCCCATTCGGCTACCCCGCCCATCAATATATTTCAATACTGAATCCGGATGATAATATCCTGAAGGGGAAGGATGGTTATGCAGAGCTATGTTAATACCAAATTCATTGGCCATTTCCTCTATATAATTGAGTTGATCAGGGTGAGGTTCAGTATTAATGGTCTGTATTCCCATGGCTTTGGCAAATTCAAATAATTGCCTCCATTCATTTTCATCCCTGCCTCCTGTAACGCCATAATTCAACAGCACAAGCCCTCTTTCGTTAATAAGAGCTTTCATTTGTTCTCTTGTTTCTTCAGACATGTTATAATGTGTGTTTGCCTCGGAGCCCGGCTTAAGTTTTTGTCCGGGGTATGCTTCAACATAAGTAAGACCAACCGATTTTATCTTATCAAGGGCTTCCTCAAAAGTAAAACGGTTAAATGTGTAGGCCTGGGCACCTAACTTCCATCCAAGCGCTTCGGCGGCGAGCAGATCAATTTCATTATCAGATTCACTCTTCTCTGCTTTCTGTTTTTTATCACCAGAGCATGCAGAAATACCGATAATCAGCAGCAACATTATGTGCATCAAAAAATTAAAGGGATTATTCATTTGTATTATGTTTTTGGTTTGTAAATTTTTTTTCTAAAAATCCATATAAAAATGAAGTATTTTTTTGGCATTTTCCAAATACTAAACGATAATTTTTATGTAGCTGTGGCATTGTGGGAATACTCATTCACTGCTATCTTTACATTTTTATTTTTTATATTCGAATTTCAAACTTTTTAATTTCATATTATGCAATTTCAGGACTTGCAGCAAATCATTGAACGGGCATCGGTAAATACCGCTATTCCGGCAGAAGTCATCATCGATGACCTGGCACAGATTGTCAAAATTAAGTATGGTGAATTGATACTGGAAAAAGAGCGTGAGGTTATAGAAGAACTAAAAAATAAAATTGTTACCCGACTTTACAATTTTGAAGACCATAGTATATCATTCAGTCAAATCAAAAAGGAAACTGCCTATAAAGCAGACAGCATAGAAGCGCCTTATATAGAAAAAGCAGAAGAGGAGCTACGCGCTGAAGGCATCGTAGAGTTAAAGGGTAATTCAATAGTACTTACCAATCCTGGTATTGTTAAATATAAATCCTTTTACGGTGAAATGTGATATTATGCGGTTTTGCGCAGCGTAATGCGATGTGGTTTGGGCTTGGGTCTGTATGCGTAATAGTGCAGCACTTCTTCTATGGCCCTGGCCACTGCTTCATTGATGGGATATGTTTTTTCACCGAGAATGGGATCTATATTGCTAAGCTGACGATAATAGTCGGAAGTTAATGGAATTTTCAAACCATTGTTGATGTTTTTTTCAGCATTTTCAAATTCATTGCGCATATTTTGCTTTATTTCTCCGCAAGTTATCATACTAAGCAGACCGTGCTTATTTTTCATGGCTGAAAAACCAAATATGCGACAAATTAGCCCCCTGTAGGTATAATTTCCGCAAAGTCCGCCAGACTGGCCCTGCACATATAAAGTCAGCAGATTACAAACCGGGCTTTTATCTTCTCTGAGTTTTTGCAGTACATCAAGTGCCACATCATTCATAAAATAGTGCATGGCAAGTGGCAGAAACTCAAGTACCGTAGCATGAATATCAGATTTATGACAACATTTTCCGCAGCCTGGCAAACAACCCAGTCCGGTTTTTTTCTGAAATTCAATCTGTTCAACCTGCAGTTGGGCAAAAAGTCGCTCAACAGCTTTCACTTTTCTTACTATGGACATAGAAAGGATAAAAATCGTGCGAAGATAGCAGAAAGATGTTATCAAATGCTGTTGAGGCTAAAATATTTTTAATAATTGAATTGTTCCTTGCAAATTCTTTCTGACAATTGCAATGATTTTTGTTTTTCTTTTTATAGTACAAGTTCTTTAGCATTGTATGCAGAAATGACAGATGTATTTTTTTGATTGATCTGCAAAATTTATAATTTACCGAAATAAACTTAAAATCACTGGAATACATGGCTTTAAAACAGTTCATTCAAGAACTCCGCAAAAGAAAAAAAGAAGTCCTTACCGGCGGTGGGGAACAAGCTCTGAAAAAACAATTGGCCATGGGTAAACTTACGGCCCGTCAGAGGATACAAACCATTTTGGATGAGGATTCTTTCAAAGAATACGATATGTTCGTTGAGCATGTAGCCAGAGATTTTGACATGCAAAACAAAACGCTTCACGGAGATGGTGTAATTACGGGTACCGGCACTATTAACGGGCAACATGTGTGTATTTATGCACAGGATTTTACCGTAGCCGGTGGTTCTCTTGGTTTGATGCATGCCAGAAAAATTTGTAAAATCATGGATCATGCCCTTAAAATGCGGGTGCCTTTAATAGGCATTAATGATTCAGGTGGCGCCAGGATACAGGAAGGTGTAAATTCGCTGGCCGGATATGGAGAAATATTTTTCAGAAATACCATGGCTTCGGGGGTCATCCCCCAGATATCAGTGATTCTGGGACCCTGCGCCGGTGGTGCAGTTTATTCACCGGCACTTACTGATTTTGTTTTTGTGGTGGAGAATATTTCTAAAATGTTTATTACCGGACCGCAGGTTATCAAAACCGTTTTGGGTGAAGACTATACCATGGAAGAAATCGGAGGAGCAAAGATCCATGCTTCGGTCGCGGGCAATGCGCATTTTTATGCCAGAAGTGAAATAGAATGTTTCGATCAGATCAAACAGCTCATCAAATTAATACCAATAAACAATCAACAAAATGCCCTCAAAATAAATCCAAGACCACCAAAAATTAAAAAGAGCATCGAGGATATGGTGCCTGAAGATGTGCGTATGCCTTATGACATCCGCGATATCATCAAGGGCATTACCGATGGATCTGAATTCCTCGAAATCATGGAGCTTTTTGCGCCTAATATCATAATCGGTTTTGGACGGATGGATGGCGAGACCGTTGGCTTTGTAGCCAACCAGCCAAAAGTACTTGCCGGAGTACTGGATTGCGACAGTTCAGACAAAGCAGCCAGGTTTATAAGGTATTGCAATGCCTTTAATATACCCATCATCACCCTCGAAGATATGCCTGGTTACCTCCCGGGTATCGATCAGGAGCACATGGGCGTAATACGGCATGGCGCAAAGGTGTTGTATGCCTACAGTGAAGCAACGGTACCTAAAATTACCGTGATAATAAGAAAAGCCTATGGCGGTGGTTACATTGCCATGAATTCACGACATCTGGGAGCTGATTTTGTCTTTGCCTGGCCAACCGCTGAAATCGCTGTAATGGGGCCGGAAGGTGCCGCAAATATTGTGTTTAAAAGGGAAATAGAAACTGCCGAAAATCCCGAAGAAATGCGGCAGAAAAAAATTCAGGAATACAAAGAAAAATTTGCCAATCCATATGTAGCGGCCGCCAAAGGCTATATAGATGAAGTGATCGAACCAGCAGAAACCCGTGATTACCTGCTGAATGCCCTTTCACTCAGTAAAACAAAAGTAGCTTACAGGCCAGAGAAAAAACATGGCATTCCACCATTTTAATTTTGATCGAACAGATATTCCATGAGTGAAAAATACGAAACTTTCAGGGTCTATATTGCTGAATACAAGACCCTTCTTACGGAGAAGTATATAAAAAATCGGATGTGGCGACCTCCCGATAAAAACAAAGTTTATGCGATAATTCCAGGTACCATTTTGGAAATTTGCGTAAAGGAAGGGAAAAAACTAAAGGCAGGGGAAACTATATTGTGGCTCGAAGCCATGAAAATGAATAATGCCATCATAATGCCATTTGATGGTACCGTGAAAAAAATCACTGTTTCTCCTGGTCAACGTGTTTCTAAAAATGAAATCCTGGCAGAAATAAAACCAGATCATTAAGGCATCGGTGATATAGTTTTTCTTCGATCAAAATTGTGGGTAATCCATAGTACAGCTGTGTGGTTCATTACATAGGTAGTGCCTCTTAGAAAACACCCTGCCTGAAAATTCGAATACAACTATACCAATAAATAATTATACTATTTACATATGACGTAAAGCGCATTTCAGTGCATTTTCATTTTGTCATATTGCTTTTGTATCAATATAGTGCAAA
>JAFIEV010000045.1 GCA_020832305.1 Cyclobacteriaceae bacterium
AGTTAATCGTTCACCACATTCGGCCACAGCGCAGCAAAAAGCCATTTCAATTACGTCGTCCTATAAGGTTTTCAAAAATCCTTATAGGTCTTTAGCGTTACCCACCATCCCTCACCCTTGTTGGTGTTTTTCCACCAACAAGTTGAGGTGAAACCGAAATCCCGAAAAGCATAGCGTTCGGGATACATCTTTACCCACGAGATTATCGCCCTTGTTTTATTAACGAGGGCGTAGATGCATGATTATTCCGGTAAATGAATGGCTGCTGTTGCCAGTCCTCGTTGCAAAAAAGGACTATAGACATTTTTACCCACCCCGAAATCGGGGTTTCGTCAAAGACTCAATTTCCAACGAGGGCATAGATGCATGATTATTCCTGTAAATGATTGACTGCAGTTGCCAGTCCTCGTCGAAGACAAGGACTATAGACATTTTTACTTTGCACCATCTAAGCGCTGTAGGCGCGGCATCTTTGTAGAAAAATAGTCATTTACAGCTATGAGCGCCGTAGGTGTGAAACTGTTTTTTTGTAAGATAAAGCTGGACTGGGGAGTTCTCACGTTAGCACAAAAAGTAAATTTGTGTCATATATGGCGCATTGGCCCCAGTGTTGGGATTCCGGCAAAGCCTCCACCCCGAGAGTCGGGGTTTCGTCAAAGACTCAATTTCCAAGGAGGGCGTAGATGCATGATTATTCCGGTAAATAAGTAGCTGCTGTTGCCAGTCCTCGTCACAGACAAGGACTAATAGTCATTTTTGCAAACAGCTGCCAGCTTAGGACTTGACTCCCGATACACGGCGTTTTCAGGATTTCACCACATTACGAATCACACCCACTACCCATCTCGTGCCACGAGCTATCCGTACTGGTGGGTATATACATTTACCCAATAGCGGGTATGGTGCAAGGGAATGACTTTTCTGACTTTTGAAAAAGTTTTAGTCCCAACGAAAACCATTATAAAAATTATGAAAAAGTTATCTACCACCCTGGCAGCCCTGGCTATGACAGCAGGAACAATCTTTGGCCAGGAAATCTTCACCGGCATAGGCGCCAAAGGAACCTATAACAAAGCCATCAAAGGATCCCAGGCTTTTTATGTGCCCCAGTTTCAGATCGGATTTGAAACCTATTCGGAAACGGTACAAGTAGTACAGGAGGGCAAACTCAGCAAATTGCAAAACAACTTCGAAGCCCATAGCAAAGGGGGGCAATATGCAGGTCAGCAATCGGGCTCAGCTAAAGTTACCACCATCCTGAATGCCGAAATGGAATTGCAGGATTTCCAGGAACTTGCCAATGACTTCCAGGCCATTCTCGACAGGGAAATAGAAAAAGCCGGTTTCAAAGTCATCAAAATGAGTGATATAGATAAATATCCATCCTTCGAAAAAGTAAAAGAAAAGTATAGTTCAAAAACCGACAGAAAAGCGGGAAAGAGTTCAGCGGACGACATCGGAACGGGCATGGTAAAGGTGTATCCGCAAAATACCCTGTTTATGTTCGACGAAAAATCGGCGCTCACCGGGGGCGGACCGGCTTTTTATACCATGATGAAAAAAGTGCATGCCGAAACCAATGCAACGATGATCCTTCAGAATATTCATGTGGATTTTACCACCGTAGAGTTGAATGTGGATTTATCTGCTGGTCGAAAAGGAAAAACCACCACGGCAGAAATGAAAGTATTGCCTAAAATGAGAGTTTCATATAATACTATTGACTTTATAGGACCTAAAGGTGGGCCCAACCCGGCACCAGTCAGAATGAACGACGAATACGTATCCAACAAAACCTACAATGCCAACATCTACTCCGACAAGGCCAAGGCCGAAAGCTTATTCAGTAAAATGTTCTCACTCAAAGGTAAACCGGATGTAAATTTTGATCCGAGGATTGTTGAGTTGTCAAAAGAAGACTTCAAAGCCGCAGCCAGGGACCTTTTCACCCAATATAGCCAGGAATTTGCCAAAACATTGGTCGTTGGGGCCAAAAGGTAGGTCACGCAGACCGGGGTCAGGGCACATGCCCTGGCTTTTCCCTTACCATCCACTATGATTAGATTGATTATGAAGAATTTTTTACTGCTGGTCTGGATACTGATTATGGCACCAGGTGTCTCAGCACAAGAAAAGGACTGGTCTTCAGTTCGATTCAATGGCGTTCGAACCATGGGAATTTCCTTTAAATACCTCAACCTGAGCAATCCTGCAGACGGAGCCAGGCAATTGGGGACTAGCTATTTCTTTCCCGAGTTTGACCTGGTTAAAATGAACCTGCATAAAGGTGGATGGAATTGGTCATACCGCAACAAACTTCCGGGTGATTTCATCGGTTCAGGCCTGCAACTGGTATTTACGGGAGAAATGCCTTATTATAAATACCGCCCCTATTCTACCTGGATCCACAACTTTATCGGCTGGGGAAATGTGACAAAAAACATCTTGCTTACCGATGACCTGGCCCTTGCTGTAGGTGTGCATATAGGTGATTACTACCTTGATTACAGCTGGGATAAAGACACCTATTATAACCCGCATGGTTTTTATGTTGGATTCGGACCAGCTGCCATGGCCGATTATTTATTGAAAGGATCGATGGTTCTGCACGTTGAAAGTTCAATTGCCTATGCGCAATATCTGGCTGATGGAGATGGCTTTGGTGCCTATCCCGCCCCTTTTCTTTCCAATACCATGATCGAATTGCGTACCAACTCACTGATTTTTGTTGGATTGGAATATGTGACCTTTATTAACCATGGCACAGACCCTTTCAGAGGCCAAAGGCTGGAAATCAAAACCGGGCTAAGGTTTAAGAGATAATAAACTGCCCTCCATTTGTGATGAAGGGCAGCCTGAGAAGATTATTTTTTGCTAAATGAGCACTTATCCCTTACAATCCCGCCAGAATGGTATTCAGGGTTTGGCTTGGGCGCATAATTACTGAAGCCATGCTGGCATCGGGACGGTAATAACCACCCAATTCCACAGAATGCCCCTGTACTGCCAGCAATTCATCTACAATTACACTTTCTTTTTCGGTAAGGGCCACCGCAACCGGACCGAACAATTTTTTAAGCTCCGGATCTTTGGACTGTGCTGCCAGTTCCTGTGCCCAATATAAGGCCAGGTAAAAATGGCTTCCTCTATTGTCGAGTTCACCTACTTTTCGGGCTGGGGACTTGTCATTATCGAGGTATCTGCCCGTGGCGGCATCGAGTGTCTCTGATAAAACCCTTGCCCTTTCATTGCCATAGGTATGGGCCAGATGTTCAAATGAAACAGCAAGCGCCAGAAATTCTCCCAGCGAATCCCATCGCAGGTAGTTTTCTTCCACCAGCTGCTCTACGTGCTTGGGCGCTGATCCTCCGGCACCGGTTTCGAAAAGCCCTCCGCCATTCATCAAAGGCACGATCGACAGCATTTTGGCGCTGGTGCCCACCTCCAGAATCGGAAACAGGTCTGTCAAATAATCGCGCAATACATTACCGGTAACCGAGATGGTATCTTTTCCATTGCGTATGGTCTGGCATGAAAACAAGGTTGCCTCTTCAGGGGTGAGTACCCTGATGTCCAGCCCTTCAGTATCATGATCTTTCAGGTACAGCTCAACTTTTTTGATCAGCTCCGCATCATGGGCGCGGTCTTTATTAAGCCAGAAAATCGTAGCAGCTCCGGTCGCCCGGCTGCGGTTGACTGCCAGTTTTACCCAGTCGCGGATGGCAGCATCTTTGGTCTGGCACATCCGCCAGATATCGCCTTTTTCTACCCTGTGAGACAACAAAACATTACCATCAGCATCGATAACCTCCAAGGTGCCATCGGCTGTTACTTCAAAAGTTTTGTCGTGCGATCCGTATTCTTCCGCTTTTTGCGCCATTAAACCCACATTGGCCACCGAGCCCATGGTAGAAGGATCGAATGCCCCGTGTTCCTTGCAAAAATCGATGGTGGCCTGATATACGCCTGAATAAGAACGGTCGGGAATGATGGCCTTGGTATCCTGAGCTTTGCCATCTTTGTTCCACATACGTCCGGAAGTACGGATCATAGCCGGCATGGAAGCATCGATGATCACATCGTTGGGAAAGTGCAGGTTGCTGATGCCTTTGTCGGAATTGACCATCGCCAGGTCAGGACCCTGGTCAAAGCATTCCTGTATCACTTTCTCTACTCCGTTTCGCACGTCGGCCGATAACTTATCGAGGCCTGCCAGTACATCGGCAAAGCCATTATTGACATCGACTCCAACGCCGGCCAGTTCATTACCGTATTTTTCGAAGACCGGCGCGAAGAAAACTTTGACTGCATGGCCAAAAATGATGGGGTCTGATACTTTCATCATGGTGGCTTTCATGTGCAGGGAAAAAAGCACTCCTTTTGCCCGGGCATCTTCCTTTTCTTTTTTCAGGAAGGATTGCAGGGCTTTCACACTCATAAAGGCGGCATCGATCACTTCTCCAGCTTTCAGCTTTAATCCTTTCTTTAATACATCTGCTTGTCCATCTTCGCGTTTCAGCCGGATATCTACCTGGGTATCTGCAGGCAGGGTCAGGGATTTTTCACTGCCAAAGAAATCGCCGTTTTCCATACTGGCCACGTGTGAAAGAGAATCTTTGGTCCAGGCACCCATGCTGTGTGGATGTTTTTTGGCATACTCTTTAACGGCTTTGGGTGCGCGGCGGTCTGAGTTGCCTTCACGTAATACCGGATTAACCGCGCTGCCTTTGATTTTGTCATAGCGCGATTTGATGTCCTTTTCCTGGTCGGTTTTAGCCTCATCGGGATAATTCGGCAAGGCATAGCCCAGTGTTTGCAATTCGCGGATGGCCGCTTTTAATTGCGGGACAGAGGCGCTGATGTTGGGAAGCTTCACGATATTGGCTTCCGGAGTCGTCGCCAGTTGTCCGAGTTCAGCCAGGTCGTCGCTGATTTGCTGTTCCGGCTTGAGGTATTCAGGAAAAGTAGCAATGATGCGACCGGCCAGGGAGATGTCGCGGGTTTCAACACTTACACCGGCAGTTTTGGCAAAAGATTGTACGATAGGTAAAAAAGAATAGGTTGCCAGAGCCGGCGCCTCATCGGTAAGGGTATAGAGAATAGTGGCTTTGTTTTTAGTCATTATTGTAAGTCTATGTTGTCTTAAAAAAATTCCAGCCAATTTACGGTAAAAAAGCCATGTTTGAAAATCGGGCGTAAAGGTGTTCCGCAACTACAACAAAATCAGGTTATACGGAAAAAAATTGCTGGTGAAAACTCCAACAACAGTGGTGGTAATGATACGTGATCCGTAATCGGGATGTAGGATGGGAATTCAGGTGAAAACCCGGTAACCCACCATGTCAGGACTGAAGGTTGAAAACAGCTCGTAGCGTTAGTAAATAGCAGACCGCTACTTTCCAAAGTTTAATAACCTTGGAAAAGTTGCGTAGAAAAAACAGTATATAAGCATGATCAGCAGATTATTAATCCGGATTATCTGTGGTTCGATACCGACAGGCATCTGTACAAATGCCTGACAGTTCCGGGTGGGGGTCTTTAGGATTTGTTTCTTAGTATGAATTGCCAGTTGGTCTACCCATATCGCAGTGGCAAGTGTCCCCACTTGCCACTGTATACTTTTCTAATTAATTCTATTTAAGAATCCCAAAAATCGTCCCCATACATTGCCTAGCTCACCTACCCTGCTGCAACATTTTGTCACGTGTCAACTATCAACTACGAGCTACAAACTAACTTACTAACTTGATGCAAAATCCCGCTTTCATGGAATCAGCGCGTATTCAAACTGCGGTCGTCCTCTCTCCCCGGAGGTGGTCAGTGAAGTGAAACGCAGTTTGTAATACCGGTCGCCGGAGGTATGAATAATATAATACCGATCGTTGCGTATACTCGGACCTTGTCCCGGTCCGCCGCCAGCCCGCCACCTCGATCCGATGGCCAATTGGTTTTGATCTGAAAAAGTCAGGCCCTGAAGGTTTTCCGATGCAAAGTTCTGATAACTGATATCAGTCACCATCACCTCAGCCGTACGGGTGCCGGTAAGGTTATGTATTACAATGTCCTGAAAAAAATATGGAAGAAATCCTCCCTGAAATGGGATAAGGTTAGAATAAGCCGACCAGGCAATATCCCACCGGGCATCCTGTGGCGCTACGTTTACCATTCCATTGTCAAAACTGAAATAACTAAAGCGATGCCTTGCAGACTTCTCAATGCGCGCTTCCTTTTTATCACTTCCGTCTAGGTTGGCAAATTGTATTTTGTAGGCCCCACCATCCCGGTCTATCTTAACCATCTTCCATCCGCGGAAAATAAATTCATCGGCAGGATTGCTCGGCGGATTGGCATTGCTCAGGTTGATAATATGAATTTTGTTCTGAGTGGCATCAGCTGATATGGAAGCTATGGCTGTTTTTTCCAGGTCACCTGATGGATTATCAATCCACTGCGCTGCCGCCGTTGATGAATTCGGACCCACAATCATGCTTGCCGCAAAACCGGTGGTGTCGGCAGGTATAACCTCCGCAAAATCAGTTTTATCCAGGGCCCTGGCCATCATCGGTATGGTACCATTGAGTTTCACGACAAAGGCATCGTCGCCATTGTAAAATTCAAGATCCCAGTTGCTGCGGTTAATGGCCGTTTGGCGATTGCCGGCAAGGTGAATAAACACCACATTTGGAAATTCTGATCCTCCGCCATTAATTTGCATGCTGCCCGAAGCTGAAACCACTTCATCAAATGCCACCAGCAGCTCAGATGATGCGCCTTTTACCAGCGGTTCAGGCACAGCGCTGATGCGAATGGTTAATTGTTCGTCACCTTCAAACAACGCGCCAGCTACTCTATTTAAGATAAACTCAATATTGCGGCTGCCAACTTCTGCCGAAAGACTGATTACATTGTTGATCGCTGCAGGCGTGGTGGTAAAATGTTCTCCATACACCAGGTTTGCGGATTCAATTTCCAGCTGAATACCAGCCTCAGTCTCCACTGGCCTTGACAAGCTAAGCGAAATGCTTAGGGAGGCTTCATCTTCCTGAAAACTCAATTGTTCTGAGACAAAGTTTACCAGATTGTCGGGGAGCTGCAGGTTCTCGCCATCAGAACAGGCAGTCATTAAAATGACCACAATGGTCAGTACATGAAAAGATTTCTTAAAAATATACATTGTTTATGTTTATTTAGATTAATTATAAATAATAGTTCAAAATTTTTTATTTACTCAGGTTAAATTGCAGGCCGGCAAAAAAACTGCGGCCATACCCTACCGGCCGGGGACCTCCGGCGCTGTGTGCACCAGCCGCCAGCGATGTATTTTCAATTTCAGTTACATTGAAAACATTTCTGATTCCCAATGAAAACTGCAGGTGATCCATAATCTTCTTTTGCAGGCTCAGATCTGCCCAATGGAAATCCCCGATCTGGGCCAGCCGCGGATTTTGCATGGCATCGAGCTCGTAGAAAGGCATCACCCCGGTGTATTTGTAAAAGAAATTGACGGTAATAGCCGGCTTTTCGAACAGATATGATAAGGATGCATTCATTTCCGGAGAATAGGTCAAGTCTTCAACGACATCGCTGCTGCCCAGAATCATATTATACCTTCCGATATAGGAAAAGCCCAACCTTCCATCAAAACGCCCGCTTGCAAAATTCGCCAGGACATTCATTCCCCGGGTTTCAAATTGATCGATATTGAGATAAGTGGTAATCCTGGGATCTGCTGCACTTTGTCCAAAGCCGATCATATTGCGCACGCGGTTGTAGAACGCTGAAAGTTCCAACCCGGCTTTTACAGGTCCTGAGCTCCACAGATCTTTTTGCAGCGAGGTATTAAAACTATGTGATTGCTCTGCTGTAAGGTCGGGGTTTCCAAGAATGGAATGACTGGCATCAAAGAAGCTGAAATATAGTTCGCGAATCGAAGGCGACCTGAATCCCATGGCATAGGAGGCCCTGAGCCGCATGCTGGGGTTAAGGTTTATCAGACTATTGAATGCCGGAATCACAGGCGGCGCCGGATAGGCTGAATTATAGGTACTGCGCAGACCCGGGCGCAATTTAACACTGCGATGTGGTTGGTATTCAGCAGATAAAAATGCAGCATAGTCACTGATGTTTCGCCTTCCTTCTGCGATTCGCCCACCTTCACCTGATTCCACATTGACATCAATGCCGGATTGCAGACTTAAATTATCCGCTACCCTAATATGCACGGTCTGTCTAATGGTGATGCCATCAAACTGATTTACATCCTGGCGGCCCTTGCCTGGTGCCAGAAAGCGTTGCTCAGTATCACGATTTACCAGAATGCTGCGTGTTTGCCGGAGAAAATGGGTATATGAAATGGCTCCATTATATTGAATGCGATCGCTGAAGCGTGCCTCAGCCTGCAACTGATGATTGATGCGTTCAATATGATATTCCTGATCGATGGCCTCATTTCCCTGAAAATTTTCACGGTTATCGATGCGCTCTTTCATACCATCGATCCGATAGCAGAGGTTGAAATCATTTTTCTCATAGCCGACAAGAGCATTGGCGAGCCATTGCTTTTTAGGATGCCATTGGCGGTCTCTACCTTCGGCATTTCCTTGCCAGCCACCGAAGAAATTGCGGCTTACATCTGCCTGGGTATAGAAATTTTTCCATCGATACCCCGCGCCAACCGATTGATTATGAATCCCTTCATTCAATCCATATTCAGATCCCGCCGACTCTGTATGGATTCGGGCCCTCGCCGATAATTGCTTTTGTACAGGCCTTCGGGTAATTATATTGATTACTCCGGCAATGGCATCCGGACCATAACTTACGGCCATGGGTCCTTCTACTATTTCGATGCGCTCGATGGAATTAACGTCGATTTGGTTCAAGTCTACGGCATTGGTAGTGCCCTGTCGCCCTATTACCGGCACCCCATCCAACAGCACCTTCACATTCTGGCCTGAAAGGCCCTGAAGACTCAGGGTAGCTTCTCCCAATGCGAGGTCCTGGGCAAAACGTATATTCAATTCCGTCTGCAACAGCTGCTGCAATTGGGTAACCCCCTGCGACTGGATGCGCTGTGCAGAGATTTGCCTCACCTGGTATACACTTTGCTTCATGGATTGAGGCGCAAAATTACCCGTGACCACTACCTCATCGAGCACTGACTCCCAGGCAGTCGCATTGGTCGATAAACTGTCGATGCTCGCCAAAACATTATGGCAAATACAAAGGAAGGCCATAGCCAAAACTAATAGGTATCGAAACATGAAGGTCGGTTTTGTTTATTTAGACTTAATATAAACAGTGCAAAATTCACAAAGCCAGTACTCTTATGCAATCCCTATTAGTAGGGTATTTTGTAAATGGATGTGTTACAGGAAGCTGCGACTCTTTGCGGAAGCTTCTTCTGCTATTTGGCCGGCATATTCTTTGCCCAGGTACCGGTCAATGATATAATGTCCCAGATAAATAAGAGGTGTAAGCAAGATGGCCACCACAAATTTGTAGATATAATTGGTGATGCCAATGGCGATGAGCTGCTGGTGCGTAAATATCCCGTAAAATGCAATATACAGGACCACAAAACTATCGAAAAACTGGGAGACCAGGGTAGAACCTGTGGCCCTGAGCCAGATAAATCTGGAACCGGTAATCCTTCGAAGCTTTTGAAAAATAAAAACGTCTACCAGCTGTCCGATGAGAAAAGCGGTAAGGGAGCCTACAATAATTCGAAGACCCTGTCCAAAGATGGTATTAAAGGCATAATCGATATTGAAATCGTTGCCATTATTATCTTTACTATTAGCTTCAATCCAGAAATCCGCAGGGGGAAGGCCCATGGTGAGGTAGATTACAAAAAAGGAATAAGCGATAAGTCCGGCGGTTACAAAGCTGATTTTTCGCACGCCGGGCTTGCCGAAGTATTCATTGATAAGGTCGGTGGTAACAAACACAAATGGCCAGATCACGGCACCGGCGGTAAGGCTAAAGCTCATATCGAAACCAAATAGCCGGAGGTTGGCAGGTTGAAGACCCACGGCAGCTTCCGCTGAAAAAATCTTCACCCCGATCATTTCGGCCAACAGTGCGTTGGTGAGAAATAGTCCTGATAATGCGAAGTAGAGGTTTGCCCTTTTTTGTTCTGTTTTTTTACTGTATCTCAATTTTTTACCATTAAATGTCATCACTCAGATGCCATGTCTTTCCTTCCTCAGAAAGTTCTGTCTCCGGAAAAATGTCTATTGCTTCTTTGAGTAAAGGTTGTAAATCTGAATATCGTATGGAAAAGTGCCCCAGCAGAAGTTTTTCCACGCCACTCATTTTTGCAATTTCCGCTGCTTCGGTTGCGGTACTGTGACCGGTAGCGATGCATAAGCTTTTATGTTCTTCCGCGAAGGTAGATTCGTGATATAAAAGATCAGCCGAACCGATATACTGGCAGATATCCGGATCGAAAGCCGTATCGGAGCAGTACGCATAGCTTCTTGATCTTTTGGGTGGCAGGGTATATTCTGCGGCTGCATAGCGCAAATTACCCATTTCATCCACAGCATCTTCTCCTTTCAGAAAAAAGCCAATATCAGCCAGGGATATGTCCTGATGTAATTTTTCTTTAACGATGCGATGCGGCTTACTTTTTTCCATGATTTTAAAACCACAGCAAGGCAACCTATGTTTGAGCGGAAATGAAGTTACAGAGAATTTTTTGTGGTCTATCAACACTTCTTCCAAATCACCCAGATTATGGAAAATTATTTCGAAAGATAAATGCGTTTGGGAAGTTTGTTGTATGCTATCGAGTAGTTCCCGGAGGGGGGCGTGCGCATAAATGTGCAGTGGAAGTGGCCGGTGAAACAGTGACATGGTTGCCAATAAGCCGGGAAGACCATAAAAGTGATCACCATGCAAATGGCTGATTAATATATGACGTATTTTATTGAATGGGATATTCTCTGAGAGCAAGCGCTTTTGTGTTCCCTCACCACAATCAATAAGGATACCCTGATTATGTATAAGCACATATTGGGCGCTCAGGTTCCTGCCATGGGCGGGAACCGCTGAGCTGTTACCCAGTATTTTTACAGAAAAGCTCAAATCTATTTGTCTTCTTCCTCAGGATCTTCACCTTCCTCTCCTTCCTGAAGGTCTTTTTCAATTTCATGCATAAATACGGCATCAATAGCCTCCTGCACCGTTGGGAGAATATTGAGCACATTATTGAGCTGTGAAATTTTTATGAGTTTTTCAACGTGGTCGGTTATACCTACCAGGATAAAAATACCCCCGTTTTCTGTAGATACGCGGTTCCCTACTAATAAAGCGCTCAGACCTGAGGAATCGGTATACCTCACATCAGACAAATCGAGTATGATATTGTCAATCCCTTCGGCATTTAGGGTGAGCAATTCGGTCTTAAGATTCGGCGCCAGGGTGCTATCAAGTTTCTCTTCCTGCAATTTCAACAGTGTAAATTGCTCTTTTTTATCTATTGAGTACTTCATTTTGGTATAATTAATAATCTTCGATTCCTTTAAAAAAATTTTAAAGCATCAGGATAATTTTCGCCTATCTTAAAAAAATCCTTCCTCTTTTCTGATCCGGATAATTCTGGATTTACTGAGTATCTTTCACCTGCTAACTTGTCAAAAATACCACAAACCGGCCTATATGTTTATCCGATCCAAAAATGACAAAAATCATTTACTATTTAGGCATTAATCACGAAAAATAAGACAAAATGTTTTGTTCGATTCTGATCAGCGGATTTTGACTTTCGGAGGATGCCGGCAAAAAGGCCTCCCCTGTCACCTTTTCATAAAGCTCCTGATACCTTTGACTGATGTGTAAAACGATTTCATCTGTCATTTCAGGCACTTTTTGTCCGTCTTTTCCCTGAAATCCATTTTCTATCAACCATTGTCGTACAAATTCTTTGCTCAATTGCTTTTGCGTCTCCCCTTTTTCCTGCCTTTCGTGATAGCCTTCTTTATAAAAATATCTCGAAGAATCAGGTGTATGGACTTCATCGATCAGGCAAACCTTTCCTCCATGAAGTCCAAATTCATATTTTGTATCGACGAGTATCAGATTTTTGCTTTGTGCATATTCACTTCCAGCCTCAAACAAGGCATAGGTAAAATCTTCCATTTGCTTGTAAATGTGAGGCTTCACGATGCCTTGCGCCAATATTTCTTCTCTGGATATATCGAGGTCATGACCTTCATGCGCTTTGGTAGTCGGCGTAATAATAGGGGCCGGCAGCCGGTCATTTTCCCTGAGACCTTCCGGCAGTGATACCCCGCAAAGGCTGCGTTTTCCATCGCGATACTCCCGCCAGGCATGTCCTGCCAGATAACCCCGCACCACCATTTCCACGGCAAGGGCTTCACATTTTTTTCCAACAGAAACAGCAGGATCGGGGCAGGCTTCCAGCCAATTGGGTACAATATCTGAGGTCATTTGAAGAAATCTGGCAGCAATCTGGTTCAATATCTGTCCTTTACCGGGTATGGCACGAGGCAAAATGACATCGAAAGCCGAAATCCGGTCGGTGGCAACCATGAGTAGCTTATCTTCGAAAAAGTAAACATCGCGTACCTTGCCACGATAAAAACCGGTTTGTCCCGGGAATTGAAAATGTGTTTCTTTAACAGATGGAGTCATAAATTAAGGATTTTTTTGCCCTTCAATGGTGCTTACCAATTGATCATTGAGATATTTTTCTGTTTTTATCAGTTGACCTTCCTCATCAAAATATTGCCAGTCCCCCCCCTTTTTATTTCCGGCAAAACTTTGCTTCTGCATAATTTTTCCATTTTCAAAATACAGGGTGGCTAATCCGTGTTTACGACCTGAGCGGTAGTTGATTTCTGCCATTATTTTTCCTGAAGGATAATATTCCTTTACCAGTCCGCTGAGAATGTCGTTTTGATAGACCTCCTCTTTTTTCATATTGCCGTTGTCATGATATAAAACGCGGCGGCCATTCAACTTTCCATTGAGATAATTTTCCACCATTTTTGGCTTGCCATTGTCGTAAAAGGTTTTCCATTCACCGGCAGGCTGATCGCTTTCATATTTTTTCTCTGCTATAAGCACGCCTGCCGTATTGTATTCACGGAGGTTGCGATCTTTTTCTTCTTTTGAAAAGGTCATTCGCTGGTGCACAACTTCCCCGGGATGATAACTTAGATTTTCACCGGTTCTGAAGCCTTCGGTATAGCGGAAATGATGCTTTTTACTGCCATCGGGGTACCAGGCTATATTTTCACCATGTAATTTTCCTTCGCGGTATTGGCCGTTGAGTATAAGGTTACCTTCGCGGTCATAGCTTTTAAATACACCGCTTCTCTTGCCTTTTTCGTTTTGGTATTCGGTATCGAGTTGACCATTTTCGAAATAGGTCTTAGAAAACCCATCTATAATGCCATTGACATACATGGCTTCGGTGCGAAGGGTGCCATCTTCAAACCAGGTGGAGGTAACACCATTGGGTTTGCCTTCTTTATATATAATTTCCTGCTTGAGAATACCCCCGGGGTAAAATTCGCGCACCGGGCCATCGGGTTTACCGCGACTGAAATGGCTTTCACTTTTTGGACTGCCATCTTTAAAAAACAGGATAAGTGGACCTGTAAGTGAATCGTTTTCAAATTGGCCGGTTTGCAATAAATCTCCGCTTTCATCAAAAATTTTCACTTTTCCCTGCCTCAATCCATCCTTATAAGCGATGGTCCGCATTAATGACCCATCGGGATAATACTCTGTAAACGGCCCCTGACGCATTCCGTTTTCAAACATCCCTTCTGCCGCCAGCGCTCCGTTCTCATGGTATTTATGGAATGGCCCGTGCACCTGGCTGCTGTCGTTATTGAGAATGTAGTAAACTTCCTTGACCTTTGTATAGGTCGAGTCATGCCAGGTGGTTATTTTGGTTTGCGCCCATAGTTCTTCCCCTGCAAAACCTAGTATGGAGAGGGCATAAACCAGCGTCAATCCGGTTTTGATAATTCCTGTCGATATAAAAGAACTTTGCAACATCAGATAAGATTTTCAATGACCATGGCCGAGGCCCCTCCTCCTCCATTGCAGATCCCTGCTACGCCCCATTTGCCTTTTCGGGTAGCCAGCACATTGCATAATGTTCCGATGATACGGGCGCCTGAGGTGCCAATAGGATGCCCCAGGGATATGGCGCCTCCAAATACATTTACCTTTTCAGGATCAAGCGATAATATATGATTATTGGCGATGCATACCACGGCAAAAGCTTCGTTGATTTCATAATAATCTACCTCTGAAGGCGATATTGATGCATTTTTCATAGCTTTGGGAATGGCAAGCGCCGGACTGGTAGTAAACCAAATGGGCTCCTGGGCCGCATCGGCAAATCCTGCTATGCGGGCTATGGGCCTGAGGTTATATTCTTTAACTGCTTTTTCAGATGCCAGCATCAGTGCAGCCGCGCCATCGCTGATGGTAGATGCGTTGGCTGCAGTTACGGTTCCGTCTTTTTGAAACACAGGGCGCAATTGTGGTATCTTATCAAACCTCACATTGCCTGGTTCTTCATCTTCTGAAAATTCCACCACTTCGCCTTTTCTGCCTTCTATGTGAACGGGTGTAATTTCGTTTTTAAAATATCCTTTTTGGCTAGCCTGCTGTGCCCTTTGGTAAGACGCTATGGCGTAAGCATCTTGCGCTTCCCTTGAAATTTGCATTTCTCTGGCTGTATTTTCTGCACAATTACCCATGGGAAACTGATGGTAAGGTTCCCATAAGCCATCTTTCAACAGTCCATCTACCAGTTCTCCGTTACCATATCTGTATCCCTGTCTTGCCTTGGGCAGGTAGTAGGGAATATTGCTCATGCTTTCCATTCCTCCTGCTACCACCAGGTTGTTGGTGCCCAGCATAATACTCTGAGCGCCCAGCATCAGGGCTTTCATTCCCGAAGCACAGACTTTGTTTACAGTAGTACAGGGAGTATTATGAGAGAGTCCGGCACCAAGCGCAGCCTGTCGGGCGGGTGCCTGTCCCAGATTGGCCGATACTACATTGCCCATAAACAGTTCTTCAACTGCCTTGGCTGGTATACGACTTTCCTCCACCACAGCGCGAATGCACATCGATCCCAGTTGGATAGCGCTGAATGAAGACAGTGCGCCGTTAAAACTTCCTATAGCTGTGCGCCGTGTGGCGACAATAAATACATCCTCTAATTTCTGCATATAACTTTCTTTCGGATTGAGCTAGCATCCGGCATTTTACTGGTATAAAATTAAACAAAAACTGTGCTAATTAAAAGCAGGTTTTTTACCAGTCGGGTTTCCCGCTTGGTGGACGGCTTTCCGGTTTTCGGGGGTTTTGTTGTATATACTGGATTTCCCTGTTTCTCAACGCATCCAGTATCATTCTGGCCCTGTCTTCCGTCATATCCATTTCCTCGAGTTTTCTGGAGATTTCCGGATCTGGCATTTGTTCCTGTTCCTGCCCTTCATCTTCGGTATCCTCTGGCTGTCCTTGTTCACCTTCCTCTTTTTCCTGCTCTCCCTCCTGATTTTGTTGTTCGTCCTGCTCAGATTCCTGCTGCTTTTCTTCCTGATCTTTTTGATCCTGGTCCTTTTGGTCCTGATCTTGCTGATCCTGATCCTGGTCCTGGTCCTGATCCTGATCTTCATTCTGATCATCCTGGTCCTGATCTTGCTGTTGGTCAAGAAGTTTCTTCAGCAATTCATAGTTATACCTGGCCTGTTCATTGGCGGGGTTGGCCTTTAGGGCATTTTTAAAAAGGTTAAGGGCCTGTTGATAATTTTTACTTCCTTGCTGCAGATAGCCCAACTGCTGAAAGGCCAGGGATTGTATGTTTTTATCTTTGCTTGCGGTGAGCATGGAAAAAGTCTGCCGGGCATTGCCTGTATCAGCCAGGTGCATATAGGCATTGCCGAGGTTGTACAATAAAGGATCTTCCCTAACATAAAGCGAGTCAGATAAGATTTTATAATGCCGCACTGCTTCATCGTATTTTTGTGCCGCATAAGCTTCCTCTGCCGATTTTTTATGCCGGTTGATTTGAGCTATTTTATGAATATCGATCTCATTATGAGCCGTAAACAGAAACAGAAATAACAAAATCTTCATATTCTTAAAGTCTTAACCCTCATTAATACATCCATTGCAATAAGAAAAAGGGCCGCTGCGAGAAAATAATAATATTTATTTGCAGTGGCATCAACCACACGTGCATCCCGCACTTCCCCTTCTATTTGATTAATGTTATTGATAAGGCGTTGAATATCGTTTTTACTTTCGTTGATTTCAAAATACTTCCCTCCCGTTTTAACGGCGAGATTGCGCATATCTTTTGAATTGAGTCGGGTAATTACTTCCCGTCCTTCCCTGTCGGTTTTAAAGCCAGATGCTGTTCGAATACGGCTTCCGGCTTCGGTACCGATACCGAGGGTAAAAAGACGTATACCGCTGTCGGCAATTTTTTGCGCTACCTGTTGGGTATTATCGCCAAAATCCTCTCCATCGCTGATCAGCAAGATGATTTTCGAGCTTATACCTCCCGGGCCTTCTGTACTTTCAGTCATCTTTTCCATCGCCATTTGCAGGGGTGGGCCAAAATCTGTACCTGCCGTTGGTACCAGGTTTGTGCTGAGCGCCTCGATAAACATGTGAATGGCGCCCTGGTCATAAGTAAGCGGACATTGCATAAAGGCTTCATGAGAAAAGATAATGAGTCCAATGCGATCGCTGCTGAAAGCATTTGCAAGGTTTTTCAGTTCAAATTTCAGTCGATCGATTCTGGAGGGCTGGATATCAAATGCATTCATAGACTCCGACAAGTCTACACAAATCATTATATCCTTACCAACGGAGCTGACTTCTCGTTTAAACTCGCCAAATGAGGGCCCTAACAAAGCGATGATGATTAGTAAAACGTAGGCTGACCTAAGAAAAAATTTGATAAAGATCGATCGCCAACCTGTTCGTAGCCTTTTGGCAATATTGTACATCCTGGCGATATACGCCAGATAAAAGACAATGAATGCCAATATAATGAATGCCTCGAAAGTTGAAATGGATCGGAACCAGGTCATTTATAATGTATTTATCTGAATCAATAACGCATTGCCCATGCAAAACGGTTTATTACGGTCGGCAAATTTATAATATCAAGCGGTAACTACAAGAATAAAGGGCTGTCAGAAGAATAAGATTCTCAATTTGCAGGGTTTTTGGATGAGATTTACAGGCAGTTAGATAAATTTTTAAATTAATTACAACTATGTTTTGCAAGAATGAAGTGGATACACGTATATTTGCAACTCATTTTTGAGGCCTGCGGAGATTAAGGCCTCTATAAACTGAAATAAGTACAGCAAAAAGTGCTGTTTTATTATAAAACTTAAGATATTTCAACTGGTTCATCAGTATCTTTTACTTAAATGGAGAGATGGGTGAGTGGCTGAAACCACATGTTTGCTAAACATGCGTGCGGGAAACCGTACCGGGGGTTCGAATCCCCCTCTCTCCGCCAGTTTGGAAAAAATTAACGGGGCATAGCGCAGCCCGGCTAGCGCATCCCGATTTATCGGGAGGGTCGCAGGTCGGATTGAATTATGACAAGAAATTAACGGGGCATAGCGCAGCCCGGCTAGCGCACCTGCTTTGGGAGCAGGGGGTCGCAGGTTCGAATCCTGCTGCCCCGACTTGATTATCAGGCACTTACGATGTAACAATTGTAAGTGCCTTTTTTTGTGCCCCAGGATTGCATAACAATTAACGAGAGTATCCTTTCTTCAGACATGAAGAGCCCCAGGTTTGAATCGAATTATGGTAACAATAAAATGCATCATAGCGCAGCCCGGCTAGCGCATCCCGATTCATCAACTAATCTTTAGCTCCTATTTTTCTTACTTCAGGTTTCGTTTATTGAATCTATAAATCACCATTCATTATCCTTTTGTAATTTGAAATATGGCGATATATATTTAAGCGAATTATTTACTATATCAAATATATCAATAAATAGTCACTTAAGCGTTTCATAATTTAATCTTTTTTTGATATATTACCGCCACATATTAAATTACATGACATGAAAAAGAATAGCAACCCAATCAGCCTTAAAGGATTGATAACTTTGGATCTACAGCCTTCGGACACCCTTTTATGGAAATTAGCCATGATAGTGGAGGCTGCTTGTCGCGATGATTGTACCATTGAAGAATTGAGCGCCAAGTACGGTTACACAAGAGAATATTTTTATCAGGTGTTAAACAAACTAAACATCCAAGGCAGCCAGTCTCTAAAAGATTTGCCCACTGGCCCTAAAACTAATTACAAGAGAACACCTGAAGCTACAAAGCAGGTGATAAGGCACCGTTTTCTTGATCCGGACGCAAGCTGTGAGGTGATCGCCCAGAAAATGAATCAATCCGGCCACCCTATAAGCCAGCGGAGTGTTGAAAGGGTAGTCCAGGAATATGGACTACAAAAAAAGGGCTACATAAAGCAAATCCGGCAAATGAGAAAAAATTA
>JAFIEV010000052.1 GCA_020832305.1 Cyclobacteriaceae bacterium
ACCGATTGGATAAGGCGGTCAACCATTATAACAAAAAAAGGAAACACAGGGCCTTTAAAATGAAGTATGCTCCAATGGAATTCTATGAAAATTACTTATCTTTAAGCGCCCAAGAAAGACCGACGGTGATTATTTATACCGATGGCAATGTAAACTTCGAAGGGGTATTTAACCCCAACGAAGTTTGCCCAAGAGAAGAACCTCTGGCTCATAATTGCCCGATAGATGTAAAAAGATTTTTAACCAAAACGGTCAACGTTATTTAGGGAAGTACAATGAGCTATGAGCTACGAGCTATGAGCTAAAACGCCCATCTGCTTTCTTACATTTCCGGTCCAAAAAAATACATTTCCACTTTTATCTTTTCGGCCTCAATCAGACTCATTCGTACCCATTATTTCTACTCGCGTTATTTGTATTGAAAACATTTTATTAATCAAAAGCACCAAGAGTGATGAAACTTATTAAAACATTTCTTCTCACACTATTAGTAATCAACGCATATGCACAGGTACGCATCAGCAACTTCCACGAATGCTGGGAGTATGCCAAAGCTAACAATGCACAATATGCCGCAGAGCAAATCGGCTTGAGGCAGGCATCTGTAATGAAAAACATCAACCGGGCATCCATGCTGCCGCAAATTAAGGCTACCGGAGGCATTGAACATCATTTCAATCTCCCTGTACAGTTGCTGCCGGCAGAAATTTTTGGCGGAGAAGCCGGCACTTTTCAGGAAGTGCGTTTTGGCTTACCCTATTCGGCAAACGCTGCCATTGAAGGTTCCTGGCAACTTCTCAAAGCAGGACAATGGACCGACATAAGCATCGCCAGGCTCGATGAACAAATCGCTGAAGAAACTTTTCGCCACTACGAAATTACATTAAAACAAGAAGTAGCGGTAGCATGGTATAGCCTCTTGCAATCCGAAGAAAATAAAAACATCGCCAGGGAAAATCTCATTGCTGCCGATACCCTGCTGAAAACAGCCCTGGAAATGGATGCCCGGCAAATGGCCGACCCTATAGACTTAAACCGCATCAGAGCTCTTAAAAATCAAATGGAAATACAATATGAAGATGCGATAAGGTTATACCAAAACCGCAACGATCAATTGATGCACCTCCTGGGATCGGATCGTGTTGAAATTGTAAGTCCCGCATATGCACTGGAAAGTGCCGACCTGGCCGATTGGCAAAATACAGGCATGACACAGGATCCCGCGAGCGCACTGGCAAAATTGCGCCATCAAAAAAGCCAATTGCAATTGCGTAAATCGAGGCTCGAACTGCTCCCTGAAATATCTGCCTTTGCAAGCGTATCCCGCATGACTTTTTCTGAAAACATAAACATGTTTTCGTCCAATCAAATGTGGTTTGACATAGGCGTTGTGGGTCTCAAAATCGATGTGCCGATCTTTACCGGATTGCGCCGGAAAAACAATATTAACTGGCACAGATTAGCCGATGACCAGGCTCGCCTGGAAGCCAAATACCAGCAATCGCAAAGCCAGGTAAAAGACTTGCAACTGATCCGCGATCTTGAAAGTTCTACGGAAAATATGGCTAAAGCTAAAGACAACAGACTCGCATCCAACCAAAACTACACTCTTGCCATGTACCGCTTCGAACAAGGATATTACAATATTCGAGAAATGATCGATGTGTATCAGGAGAAATTGCAAAGCGATAACCTTTATTTAGATAAAATCACCCGTTTCCTGATAGCAAGAACCCAAATGGAAATAAGAAAGGCAGACGCTGATTTCTAGTCCATACACAATAGAGCTACACAAAAAAAATTAAAAAATATAAAATAAAATAAAGTCATGAAAACATTCGCAAATCAATCTGTATTTCTCATTTTGTCGCTGGCAATCTTAATAATGGCCTGCACATCAAACGGCGATGAAGAAAGAGCGCGCTTAACTTCCCTTACCGAAGCAGTTTATGCATCTGGGTATGTGTTGCCACTCGATGACCACAAACTGTACAGCCAGGCTGAGGGGGTATTGATCAAAGTGTATGCCCGTGAGGGGGATATGGTTAAAAAAGGTGAGCCTTTGTTTGAAATTGCCGGGGTACAGCAGGATATTCTATTCAGAAAAGCACAAGATCAATACCAGATAGCACAGGAAAACTATAACGATGAATCTCCGGTATTGCAGGAAATCGCAGCGAATCTCGAAAATGCCCAATCTGTTTTACAAAACGATAGCCTGAACTTTGCGAGACACCAGGCACTCTACGATAAAAAAGCCATATCTGGTTATGAATATGAAAGGGCAAGGCTATCATACGAAACAGCTAAAAATCATTACTATGCCACCAAAAACACATATCAACATACCAAAAAGCAGTTGTGGCTGGCGCTGCGGGAAGCTGAAAATCAACTTTCCATAAGCGCAGATGAAAAGAATCGCTACATCATCAGCAGTCCTGCCGATGCCAGGATATATGAACTTTACCGTCAACCAGGCGAGCTCATCAGAAGAAATGAAGCCGTAGCCATGATTGGCCAATCAGACCAGGTATACCTTCAGCTGCAGATCGATGAAATGGACATCAAAAGGGTAGAATTAAACCAACCCATCAAAGTAAAAATCGATGTGTACAACGATAAGTTCTACAATGCCCGGGTGAGCAAAATATATCCCATGCTCAACATCGCCAATCAGTCATTCAGGGTTGATGCGCGTTTCACTGAGGAAATACCCGGAGGCTTTGCAGGCCTTAATGTGGAAGCAAACATCATCATTGCCGAAAAGGAACAAACCCTTACCATCCCACGCAGATATTTACAAGACGATCATTCTGTCTTGATAAAAGAAGGAAAAAACACAGTGAAAAAAGAAGTAAAAACCGGAATGGTATCTTTCGATAAAGTCGAAATCCTTTCAGGCATTGATACAACCCATGTGCTTGTTGAATTATAACCTAAAAATCAATTGAGATGAAACTGCCCATTAGTTTAGATATAGCTAAAACCCACATGCTCTCCAGAAAGCGTCAAACTTTTGTAGCCATGATGGGTGTGACCTTTGGAATAGGGATGTTTATAGCGCTGGTCGGGTTGATGAACGGGCTCAATGACCTGACAGAAGAACTGAGTATGAGTGCATTGCCTGATATAAGGATTTTCAATGATGTTTCTACCTCTGATCAAAACATCATCGAAGTTATGAATCCAGACGGATGGAACATCGTACACAGCCAAAAGCCCAAAAATGAAAGCACCAAACTCCGAAATGGCTTCCAGATACTGCATTTTATTCAGCAAGATCCCAGGGTGGCCGGTGCCTCTCCCTTGCTCACTTCTCAGGTATTCTTTAATTACGGCCCTGTAAAACTCAATGCCAGTATCATGGGCGTAGATATCCTCCAGGAAGACAAACTTTTTGACCTTGCATCAAAAATGAGAGAGGGCAATATCAGAGACCTGCTCACCACCAATGATGGCATTATTCTGGGAAGAAACCTGGCCAAAAAACTCAATGCAAAACCGGGTGACCGCGTGCAGATATCCACACCTGAAGGGTTTACCACCCGACTCAAGGTGGTAGGTATTGTACAATTTGGTATGGGCGCCGTCGATGATGTAAGGAGCTATGCCAATTTGTCGACCGTACAAAGAATTATGGGACGCGACAACCGATACATGACTGAAATCAATGTGAAAATGAAAGAATTAGAAGCTGCCCCTGCCGTTGCCCGGGAATATGAAAAGTTGTTTGGCTACAAAGCCGAAGACTGGGAAACAGCCAATGCCACGGTCTTGGTAGGCAAAATCATTCGAAACATAATGAGCTACGCTGTAACCTTTACTTTGCTGCTGGTGGCAGGCTTTGGCATATACAATATTCTGAATATGACCATTATGAACAAGATAAAAGACATTGCCATTCTAAAGGCCACCGGCTTTAACGCACGCGATATACGCCATATTTTTATGACCCAGTCACTCATCATTGGCCTGCTGGGCAGTGTACTTGGACTCATGTTGGGTTATGCCTTATCGCTTCTCATCAGCAGGGCGCCACTCGACCTGGGCGATGCCCTGGCAACCACACATTTTCCAGTGAATTTCGACATTACATTTTATGTTATCGGCATCGTATTCGGTGTAATTACCACATCACTGGCCGGATTTCTGCCATCGAGAAAAGCTGGAAGTATCGACCCTATTGAGATCATCAGGGGACAGTAATGAAGTGGGTAGTTCAGAAAAATTAAAAAAAACAGCATCACAATAGAATTAATTTCTTGCAGATGGATGGTCTTAGCACCATCGTTTAAAATGAATAAGATTATGAAAAATGCAATTTTGAAAGTCAGTAACGTAAATAAATGGTTTCATGATCCTCAGGAATTCCACGTTCTGCAAAATATAAACATGGAAGCATACAGAGGCGAATTTTTATCCCTGGTAGGTAAGTCAGGCTGTGGAAAAAGTACCTTAATGTACCTGCTCTCCACACTCGACACTGATTATAAAGGTGAAATAACGATAAATGATGTGCTGGTTACGGGCAAAAACCAAAATTTCCTATCCCGTTTTCGAAATGCCCATATAGGTTTTGTTTTTCAATTTCACTATCTGCTGCCGGAATTTTCAAGTCTCGAAAATGTAATGATTCCGGCCCGCAGATTGGGAAAATATCCATTTGAAGAACTGGAAGAACGCGCTTATGAAAAACTGAAATGGCTGGGAATGGCCGATCAGGCTAAAAAACCCGCTAATAAACTATCCGGAGGTCAGCAGCAAAGGGTAGCTATAGCCCGGGCCCTTATCAATGATCCCGACATTATTATGGGAGATGAACCTACAGGAAATCTCGACAGCGTTAACTCAGGCATCGTTTTCGACATATTTAAACAGCTTACCCGCGAGTTTAATCAAACCATCATTGCGGTAACACATGACGATGAATTTGCATCGAATACCGACAGGGTAATCGAGCTTCAGGATGGACATATCATAGGTGAACATATAAACGCATGAAAAAGTCAACCTCAAAACAAGGCGATGCTGCAAGGGATTACCTAAAGCATTTTGAAACAGCCCTTAAAAACCTGCAATTCTTCGGAAACAAAAACCCTGAGATTTGCCGAATAAAGAGTGCTATGTAAATTTACATGGCAGATAAAAAAAAATGAAACCTTATATGATCTGGTCTCTAAGCTGATCAACAATGATTATGAATAAAAAAATCAATAGTAAATCGAATCTCTGGGATGCCATCGGTATAAACAAGTATGTATTGTTAGGCCTCCTTCTGGTCGGCTCCGTTTCGAGAATTATATATGCTCATTTTTTTATGGAAGATGCCACCTTTTTAGAAAAAGTGGTATCTCCCATTATCTCTCCTTTGGCCATACTGCTGTATTTCGCCATTATCATCTGGCTCGACCGCCGTCTGGAAAAAGTCTTTCCCTATGACAGGTATAAAATTAAAAGAGTAGTTATACAAACCATGCTATCTTGTCTTTTTTTATTGCCGGTACTCTTACTGGCCATCTGGTACGTAATAGAATATTCAAATTATGAATTTAATCATCTCACCATTTCAGCTGCAATCAGTGGTAATATTATTTTCATAGCCGCTATCAACATCGCCTTGTATGGCAATTATTTTTTCAAAAACTGGCAAAAAACCTTACTTGAAGCGCAGCAATTGGCACGTGAGAAGTCTGATGTAGAAAAAAACTGGGCTCAAATGCAATACCATAACCTCATCAACCAGCTCAACCCTCACTTTTTCTTCAACAGTATTGCATCCCTTGATAATCTGATAAAGGAAAACCCCGTGCTTGCATCAGAATTTCTACAACAATTATCCAGGGTATATAGGTACATACTGCTCAACCGGGACAAAGACCTGGTAAGCATTGAAACAGAGTTAGAGTTTGCTGAAAACTATTTTTCGCTGTTGAAAACTCGTTTTGGCAGCGCCATTGAGGTTGTAATTGAAGTTGATGAAGATTCTATGGACCTAAGGGTCGTGCCGGTTACCTTGCAGGCATTAGTAGAAAATGCCATAAAACACAATCGTATGACTAAAAATGAACCTCTGAAAATTGTCATACAAACTGATGAGAATTTTTTAACTGTTTGGAACAACAAGCAGATGAAAAAACAAGTGGAAACTTCCAACAAAAAAGGTCTGGCAAACCTCAGAACTTTGTATAGCTATTTATCGCCAAAAGAATTGCAAATTGAAAATCAATGGGATCATTTTAGCGTGAAAGTCCCTTTGATTCCGTAAAAATTGTTGACTAAATATTTTTTCCATATGAAAATTCTGATAGTGGAAGATGAATCTTTGGCTGCCAAAACTCTCGCCAATCTCATACATAAATTGCTACCGGCAGCAGAAATTTTGGCTACACTGGCCACAGTACAGGAATCCATTTTCTGGTTCAAAAACAATAAAGAACCCGACCTGATGTTCCTGGATATTCAGCTGGCGGATGGCAATAGTTTTGAAATTTTTGAAACGTTACAATGTAATTGCCCTGTAATTTTCACAACTGCATATGATCAGTTTGCTATAAGAGCTTTTCAACTCAACAGCATAGATTATCTTCTAAAGCCTCTCGATGAAAAAGATGTACAAAGGGCAATTTCAAAATACGAAAAAATAAAAGACAATTCTCCTGGCACACGGCAACTGCAGGAAATGTTGCAAGACATTCAGAGTGGGAGAATTCATGAAAAAAAATACAAAGAGCGGTTTTTGGTGATGCATAAAAATGCGCTGCGTCCTCTGCACATTGCTGAAATCAGCTATTTTCAAAAAGAAGAGCTTATTTTTGCCATCGACTGGGAGGCCAACCGCTATATCACTGATTTTCAATCGATGGATGAACTTCAATCTCTGCTTAACCCTGAACTCTTTTTCAGGGCCAATCGCCAGTTTATAGTGCAAATTAATGCCGTAAACATCATTAAAACAACCTACAAGGGCATTTCGGCCGTTTTAAAAAAACCAATGCTTACTGTAATTGATATAAGTCGTGAGAAAGCACGGGATTTTAAAGCATGGCTTGAAGTCAATTAAATTATCATCTAGGTACGATCGCCGCTTCTACGATGTGTAATTCGGTATTCAAATTTTAAACCGCTTTCCTCTCTGTCAAAGGCATTCTGTTTGTACTCCCTCCAGGCCTTGAAGGCAACATAGGCACCTATCACCAGAGGCAAGTATAAGAGATAATAATAAATGCCAAGGTCTTCGTCGAAGCTGAGTGTGTAAAAAACCACGACCATGCCAAAAATTATTATTAAAATACCTGCAATCATTTTCGAAACTACATTTTTTTTCTGGACCTTAACGATTTCCTCCTCGATGAGAATATCGTCAAGCTGTCGGATCAGGTGGTTGATCCTATGCTCATTCAGGCCTTTTTGTTCCAGCATTTTTCTAACCTCAGTAAAAGACTGATGCTGGTAATAGACCTCCAAAGAGTCTTCCAATAATTCTTCTGTGGTTGGTTGTTCCATGGTCATTTAAGGTAGCTTTTTTTATTTTATAAGAAAAGAAATTTTCAATTTCATGAAAAAATCCTTTTGCTAACAACGATAAACACAAACATCAACGTATTTCTATTTTCTGATTTTTTCCTACCCAGGTAAGAAACACATGTAATATTTCATTTTCTTTATCGTAGACATATCCATTGGTTTTAAAGGGTTCCTGCTTTTTCCATTTGACCAGTTTTATCCCATCCACATTGATTTTTGATGGTCGCTTTTGGGAATGGTGTAACTGAAAATGCAGAAAACGACTCTCAGGCCTGCCGTTATAGTCATTCCCGGTTCTTTCTGCGGTAATCTCCAATGCCCCTTCTTTTTCACTATATGAAAATACAACTTTTTCAAAGGCTTCCTTTTCCCATGCATCAGTGCTTTCTCCGTCGTCATGATAAAAATAACCCTGACCTTTTTCTACTGACGGATGCCGGTATATGTGCACCTGCATACTATCGCTGCTGTAATGCCGGCTCCTCATATATGGCCGGGTAAGTGGAATCACTGCGCCAGCCCTTACAAAAACGGGTATGTGATCCTCTGACAACGTAATATTATATGATTTCCCTCCCGTATACAAACCCCTATTATAAAAATGATACCAATTAGATCCTTCCGGAAGATACACTTCCTGTTCTTTTTTTCCAGATTCCAATATGGGCGAAACTACAAAATCATTGCCCCAGGAATAGGCAGTTGAATAGCTGAATAAAGCGGGGTTGCCGGGTTCCAACATGTACAATGGACGCATTAAAGGTAATCCCTGGGAACTATTTTCATAAGCCAGGGTATAATTATAAGGCAACATGCTGTAGCGTAGCAATATCTGCTTTCTGGCCTGTTCCATGGTCCTGGCATCGTGATATACAGGTTCAGGTGCAATATGCTCCTGGGCGTGCGGCCTGAAGACAGGCTGGAAAACCCCATATTGTAGCCATCTGATATATAATTCAGGATCAAATAACTCCCCACCTCCAAAACCCCCGAGATCAGAATGCATGTAGCCCAAACCCTGCATACCCATTTGCAGTGAGATGACAGGCTGAGATTGCAAACCACCCCAGGACCTGGCCACATCACCAGACCAGGGGATCAAACCAAATCGCTGTGATCCCGCAAATCCCGAACGCATCAGAATGAAGGGCCTTCGGCCCGGAAAATCAGCCTGATAGCCTTCATGGATCAGTCTGGCCCAGTTGTGGCCATAGATATTGTGCAAGGCTGGCGCTTTTCCGGCACTGTAAATCAAGTGATCGGGATGTGCTTCAGGTTCTCCCAGGTCACCCCACCAACCCCCTACTCCACTTTGGGTATGTCTTTTATAAATATCCCAAAACCATTTCCGGGCCTCCGGTTTAAAAATATCAATGATGCCGCTCTCTCCGAAATAAAAGTTAAAGATGCCTGGCCCACCGGTACTATCTTTGGCGAGGATGTCTTTTTCAAGAGCCTCGCTCCAGCGTTTAGAGCTGGTGAGAATAAAGGGTTCAGTAATCAATACTGTATGCACATCATCCTCAGCCAGGGTTTTCATCATAGCTTCCGGCCTGGGAAAAGTATTGCGGTCCCAGTCGAGATTTCCCATATGGCCCTGTATGTCGGGTCCAAACCAATAGAGGTCTATAACCAAAGCATCCAAAGGGATTGCATAGCGATTAAAAAGATTGCAGGTTGCTTCTACTTCCTTTTGATTTCGGTAGCCAAAGCGCGAGGCAAAATTACCAAGCACCCATCGGGGGGGTATCGGTTGCCTGCCGGTGATGCCAGTATATTCCCTGATCAACTCAGCAGGTGTATCAGCGGATATAAAAACATAAGACATTCGACCACTTAATGACGAAAACCGCAGGATTTCTTTTTCCGTAGCTCCTATATCAATAAATCCTTTTCCGGCGTTATCAAACAAAATTGCGTAATTTCTACTTGATATCACCATCGGGATGCCATAATTCATAAGTGGCGCATGTGTTTCATAACCAAAGTGCGCTTTGTTGTTAAGCTCGAGTCGTTCTCCCCGGTGATTCATCCCCAATGCCCGCATGCCCCCTCCAAACAATTCTTCCTTTTGATCAAGCTCAAAAGAATAACCCATATAAGAACCGTCTTTAAAATAGCCGGAAGCTTCACGGCTTAACAATTGACCGCGATGGTAAAACGCTATCCTGAATGGCGACTTATTTACGATGGCTTTAAGATCTCCGGCGCTGTATTCAAGACGATCGGGATATTCCATAAATCGGGTCTCTGAAATGGAAGGCTTCAGCGACAAAGCATGTGAAATGGTATCGACATGATCCTGGTGTTTGTCAAAAAAAAATACTTCCATCGCCCGGGCACTGAGGGGTCTGATGCGAAAGGCACCATCAGATGTTTCGACATTCAGGTTAAACTGGGTATAGACATGTCTGATATAGGTGCGATCATTATTCGCAAAAGATTGATAACCAGATAAAAACAACAGGATACCAAAAGCACTGATTACACGAAAGTGGTTCATATTTTTTCCATTACGTTGCAGTAAATTGAAAAGTTTAATTCCTATGAATTATTGCAGGTTTCTGGCTTCATCTCTTACAAAGGAATATTCTGCCAGGTTAACCGCTTTGCGTAGATTATCACGAGCCAGTGAAGTATTGCCAAGGGTTTTGTGTGTACGGCCTATGCCCAGGTAAAGCAAACTTTCCCTATGTAATGATTTTGGACTCACCTGTGCTGAAAGTTTTTCAGCTTTTTGGTAAGACTTCAGGGCTTCAACATAATTTTTTTTATGCAATTCAAGATACATACCTTTAAAAATGGCCCCCTGATACCTGTATTCAGGCTGGGAGGCATTGATTAATTGGTCTATATAGGTAAGGCTTTTCTGATACTGCCTGAGATATAATAACAATTCGGCGTAATGAGATGCAAAGATCGGATTGTTGGGAAAACGATCTACCAGATTTTTCACATATGGTTCTGCAAGCTTTGGTTCAAATTCGTACCTGAAATAAATATGGTACAGGTAAATATAGCATTCTACCTGCGTAAAAACAGCCCGGTTTGTACCTTCCTTTAACATTCTAATACCTTCATCTTTGTCACCACTTCTGAAAATCCATAAAAAAGGCTTATAAAAAGGGTTTTCTTCAGGATATCGTACCCGATAGTAATTGTACAAGCCACAGGGGAAGAGGTATTCCGGTATAGCATCAGTAGCGTCAAAACCTGCTTTTATATATGAATATGCGTTTTTAGCTTCACCTAGTGCCTTCATTTTCAAATCGTTATCGACATAAATCTGTGCCAGATACCCATGCGCTGCCAGCATAAAAAAGGAAGCTTCAAGATCATTTTTATCCTTCTTTAATTCTTCAGCGCTCTTGGTTATTACTTCCCGGAGCAGCGTTTCAAAATCCTGAAATGCAGGTGTTCCCTCTTTTAACGGCATATGTTTCCATAAAATCCTGAATGCCTTAAGCAGAAGCAGGGCCTGTTCTCCCTGCAATTGTGTATCTAATTCCTTTATGATTTTATCTGCCGGCGCAAAGTCAAGATTGTAAATATGTTGAATGGCCGTGTGAATCTTATCAATGGTGACCTGGTCGGCCCAGAGGCCCTGTTGGGCCATCAGGTTGCAAGGATTAATCAACAGTGAAAAAACCAGAACCAGAAGAATAAAAATCTTTTTATGGACTAAAGAAAAAAATAAACTGATTGTCATAATATTTTTGTATCAATCAAAAATCCGGTTTAAAAATGTGTTAAAAGGCCGCATGGACTTAAAAACTTCTGAAACATATTCAGCAAAGTTATCCATGAGCAGGGCTTTGTCTGGCACAGGATGTATGGCCAGATAACTTTTGTGCTTCAGCCATTCTATGTTGGGGTCTTCGGGGGCATACCCTTTTGGAGGTCTTTTTAATTTATCTCCTTCAAGATGCCCGAAATATTTAATAAAATCCGGTTCACTAAGAATAGAAGAAAACTCATCTGGATTATAATCTATTTCTTCGCGCACTTTTTTCAGAATATCATTGGGTGGCATATACATACCGCCTGCAAGCATGGATGCATTTCCCGGTTCTATATGCAGGTAATGAAGTGCATAGACTGCCTTTTTACCCCCCTTAGAAATAACTGCTGCCATATTGGTTTTATACGGAGATTTATCCTTACTGAATCGCACATCGCGATGCAGTCTGAATATACAATCTTTTACCTGTATTCCGGAAAGAGATTCATCAGTCAGACTCAAATCCATTAAAATTTCACCAACCAAATGCTCAAAATGTCCACGGGCCTCCTTGTAGATTTTTTGGTTTTCCTGCATCCATTCGCGATGATTGTTTTCTTTTAAAGATGACAGGAAATTCAGGATTTTTTGCATCGGTTTCATATATGGTATCAATTAATATCATCTACAATTTTTTCAAGACCCATACCTCTCGAACCTTTAATAAGAATCAAGCAATCGATTAAATTGTTTTCTTTTAAAAAAGCAGACAATTGGTTTCGATTTTCGAAATACACACTGCCGGGCACTTCTTTGGCAGCGAAATGCATATCCTTTCCACATAGAAGGCAAAGATCAAAGTTACATTTCCGCAGCAGGGCTCCAAGGCTTCTGTGTTCGACCTCAGCGCTCTCTCCAAGCTCATACATATCACCCAGGATTACACATTTTTTACCATGCTTCATATGCTGCAGATTCTCCACAGCCGCCTTCATTGAATCGGGGTTGGCATTATAAGCATCTAGAATAATGGTGTTTTTCTCTTTTGTTAAGATTTGAGACCGCATATTCTCAGGCACATAAGCAGCAATGGCGGCATTGGCATCTTCAGGTGCTACATCAAAAAATTTGCCAACACACAGGGCAGAAGCTATGTTATTAAAATTATAGTGGCCAATCAACCGGGTTATGGTAGGCTTTTCATTTCCAAACCGGTATACATTGTGCGGTTCAGCTCCTAACCATTCCACTTCACAATAAGAACCTTTTTCAGGATAGAAATAAGGATTGGAAAACCTTTTCGCCATATTATAAAGAATGGACTGAGAAGTATTGATAAACACTACCCCCTGATGAGTTATAATGTGTTCATACAATTCACTTTTTCCTCTGACAATGTTTTCCTGACCTCCAAATTCGCCAATATGTGCTTTGCCAATGTTGGTAATGAGCCCATGGGTTGGATTTGCAATACTACACAGTAATCGTATATCCCCTACCCGGTTGGCACCCATTTCAATAATGGCAATTTCGTGTTTAGGTTCAATTGACAACACACTTAAAGGCACGCCTATATGGTTATTTAAATTACCTTTGGTAGCATAGCTGACATATTTGCGATTCAATACTTCAAACATGAGTTCTTTGGTCGTAGTTTTACCATTGGAACCTGTTATGCCAATGACCGGAATATTGAGTTGTCTCCGGTAGTACCGTGCCAGATCCTGAAGTGCTGTAAGAGCATTTTCAACTAAAATACATTTAGAGGAAATCGCATAGTCAGGATCGTCAACAACCACAAAGGATGCGCCTTTTTTCAACGCTTCTGCTGCAAAGGTGTTTGCATTGAAATTAGGGCCCCTGAGCGCAAAAAACAAGTTGCCTGCTTGTATTTGACGTGTGTCTGTACTGATGCCAGAAGAATTTTGCCAGGCATCGTAAAGTTTTTCTGCCATGTGTTGATGATTTTGATTGCAAAAATCGTTAAAATAAAATGAGTTATTGCAACTCATATAAAAAATTCGACAAAACGATGATAAAACGTGATTTTTTGAAAATTAGCATGTTGGCATACTTAAAATTTTTTTCGCTTGTGATTTTTCTGTCAATCCCGTCATTGCTTATGGCCCAGGTTTTTTATAAATACGATAATGATATACGAGTTACAGGTCTATCGCAAAACGAATATCTGCAGCCCTGGGCTGGCGGCATCAACTCTCCTCAGTTTCAAAAAGCTGACCTTAACAACAATGGCACCGATGAACTTGTTATATACGAAAGAAGTACTGATGTTTTTAAAGTATATGAATATCGCGAAGGCAGGTACATATTTAATGCAGAAATGGCCTCCATTATACCGTCTCTGCCTATGGGTTGGGTGGTCTTTGTCGATTATAATGGCGATGGTTTAAAAGACATATTCACCAATGGAGACCGTGGCATGATGGTCTATAAAAACATATCACAACCTAATACCAACGCGCGTTGGGAAAAAATTGCCGACCCTTTACTTTCCCAAAGTACCACTACTATGATCAACATCATCGGAAATCTCAACGATATTCCTGCCATTACGGATGTTGATGGAGACGGCGATCTTGATATTCTGGTGTACAACTTCGCCATTGGTGGTTTTATACGGTATCACAAAAACCTGTCTATGGAGCGCTATGGCAATCGCGATGCCCTGGAATTTGAATTTGCCAATCGATTTTGGGGCGGATTCGAAGAATGTGATTGCTTTGCCTATACTTTTCTGCCGGAAACCTGCGCAGATATTGGTTTTGATTTTGGAAGAGTGGAACATCCCGGTGGCAAAAGCATTCTTCTGCTTGACGCCAATGGAAACGGACTCATGGATTTTTTGGGTGGTCATGAGCAATGCAATGAATTGTATTTTCTGGAAAATGAAGGCACTTCAGAAATGGCGATCATGAAAAGTTTTAGTTGGGATTTCCCCAATGCAAAGGATCCGGCCATAATAAAAACCTTTCCGGCAGGCTACTACGAAGATATCGACAGAGATGGCAGAAAAGATTTGCTTGTAGCACCCAATATAGAGTTTAACCCTGCCTATGAAACCGATTTTGCCAATTCCAGCTGGTATTACAGAGATACCGGTACAGGTAATGCACCGGATTTTTCGTTGGTAAAGCGCAATTTTCTGCAAGATGAAATGATAGACCTGGGCGAAAATGCTATGCCCGTAATCATTGATCTCAATGGCAACGGAAAAAGTGATTTACTCGTGTCGTCAAATGGCTGGAATTCTGATGGGCGCTTTTATGGACGATTAGTTTGGTTTGAAAATACAGGAACCCTTCAGCAGCCCGCCCTGACACTCAGGGATGAAAATTTCCTGGAAGCTTCTTCCCTGCGTTTGGTCAATCCCAGAATCAGTTTTGCCGATATCAATAATGATGGAAGGGCTGATTTAATTTTTTCCGGATTTTCCTTTGATTCAGGCACGATGAAGCACTATGTCTACTACCAAGGCAACCATACCTTGAAATATAATGAAGATCAAAAGGCATCCTTAAACCTGCCCGTTCAGTTCAACGACACCCCAGCCTTTGCTGATGTAGACGGCGATGGCAATCCCGATTTGCTTGTTGGAAAAAGAGACGGTTCTTTGTATTACTATCGGAATGCAGGAAATGGTTTTTTCAACCTTGTAACCCGCTCATATTTGGGAATCGGAAGAGATTTTTCACTTACGCGACTCAATTTGAGCCCATCGGTAAGCGACTTTAATTCAGATGGAAAATTAGATTTATTTACTACTGATGCTTCTGGGTACATTACCCTTATTCGCGATTTCACTGCACTTTCAGAAGAAGAAAGGCCCATTCGTGATTCACTTATTTTTTATAACAATACCATCAAACAGGCTGAAGCATTTAAGATGGGCATGTATTCCTGGTTGAGCTTAGGATACCTGTACAACGATAACTTTCCGGTCATGGTAGCAGGTAATGCGGCCGGTGGCATAAATGTAATGCGATTTGATACAGAAAGAAATCCCGTAAGTGGTCAGGTATTCATTACCCGCCTTTACCCCAACCCCGTTGAGATCCATGATAAGTTAATATTAGAAGTAAACCTTCCTGCCGAAGGTGTTATTTATACCGTATTAGGTCAAAAAATACGGGATAACCTTAGTTTTAACCGAAACACACTAAATGAAATTGAAATTGGTGGTTTCGATGCCGGTGTTTATTTGCTCCGCATACACAGCAATGCTGGAAGTAAAACATTAAAATTCATAGTTCGCCAATAAATATATTTTTTCTGTATTTTTGCAGCGCTTCAATTGCAATGATTAATGGTGATACATCAAAAAATTGTAAACCTTACAAATTATGCATCTGAGGCAACTGTAATTAAAAATTGTTTTTTTAAACCTGATAAACGTTAATATATTATGAAAGAAGCTGTGGCAATACTCACCGGAGGGGGTCCTGCACCCGGCATGAACACCGTTGTGGGTTCTGTTTCTAAAATTTTTCTTCGCAACGGTTACCGCGTAATTGGTCTTCATGGCGGTTATTCGGGCCTTTTTAGTGAAAACCCAAGAACGGTAGATATAGATTTTCTTTTTGCCGATGAAATTTTCAGTCGTGGTGGCTCTGCAGTAAAGATGAGTCGTTTCAAACCCACCAATGAAGATTTTGAAAAAAGGTTCAATATCAATTTTTTCAAGGATAACAATATTAAATTGTTGGTAACTGTAGGGGGTGATGATACGGCCTCCACTGCCAATCGAATAGCAAAGTTTCTTGAGGATAAAGGATTTCCCGTAAAAAATATTCATGTTCCCAAAACCATTGATAACGATCTGCCGCTGCCTCCGGGTTCACCCACCTTTGGCTACCAAACCGCGAAAGAAGCCGGTGTGAGCATTGGTTTGACGGTCTATGAAGATGCAAGAACCAGCGAAAACTGGTTTATTGTATGCGCTATGGGGCGCTCTGCCGGTCATTTGGCGGCAGGTATTGGCGCTGCATGCCATTATCCAATGGTAATTATTCCGGAAATGTTTTACAAAACAACCATTTCCATAGAGAAAATCGTAAACCTGGTAATTTCGTCTATAATCAAGAGAAAAATCCAGGGAATTCCATACGGCGCCGCCATCGTCTCTGAAGGTGTATTCCATGTGTTGAGCGACGAAGAAATTAAAAATTCAGGTATTAATTTTACCTATGATGACCACGGACATCCTGAATTGGGCAAAGTCTCAAAAGCACATATTTTCAATGAAATGATTGAGAAAAAAGTAAAAGAAATAGGGCTTAAAGTTAAAAGTCGTCCGGTAGAAGTAGGCTATGAAGTACGTACAGTACGTCCTATCGGCTTCGACCTGGTATATTGCACATTACTTGGCAATGGTGTATACAAATTGTTTAAGGAAGGCAAATCCGGATGTATGGTTTATGTAGACCCTAAAGGAGATGTAAGCCCGCTATATCTGAAAGACCTTCAGGGTTCAGATGGCAAAATCCATCCAAGACTGGTTGATATTGAAGGCCAAAGAGCACAATCTCTCATTAATAATAATCTCGAGTTTTTAACTGAAGCAGATTATGACGACGCCAAAAAATATGTAGCTAACCCTGAAAAGTTTGATTTCTATAAAATTTTGAATTGGTAAGGAGTTCATAATAAAGTAAAAGCAAAAAATAAGCGATGCCTTCACATTTATGTAAGGGCATCGCTTTTGTTTTTTTATATCAAAATTTCAATTCAGGGCCTTCGGCTTCCACCACTTCTGCCTGGGGCAGAGGGTTGACTGTTGTTATTTGAAGGAGGAGTGACCGATTGGGTACCTCTACCCCTGGAATTTGGGTTTGGCGTATTTATTGAATGGTTTTGCGATGGAGGAGATACAGCCTGCGTACCTCTGCCACGGGAATTAGGATTTGGGCTATTTCCGGAATGATTTTGCGACGGGGGTGAAACTGCCTGAGTACCCCTTCCACGTGAATTATTTACATTAGGTGTCCCTGGCTGTGACCTGCCTGGTTGAGTAGATCTGGGGTTTACCTGCTGACCACTGTTGTTACCCCCGACTCTGGGCTGAGGCGCATTTTGTTGCTGACCCGGCTGAGTCCATGCATTTCTGCCAGGTTGATTAGTACTTTGCGTCCTGGTTTGCGTTTGTCTGTTATTTCGAACGCCCTGCTGAGGAGCCGTTTGGTTTCCTGTACTTACCCTTTGACGGGATGGTGATGATCCTTCAACATAAATCTGACTGCGCCTTGGCGATGCTACCTGAAAATTGGTTCTGTTATCAATGATAATAACCCTGGGGCCTCGTTGCACAAAATGATAAAACCTTGGGTCGTAATATACGCCGCCCCAGAAAAAACCATGTGGATAGGTATTATAATAGACCGGAGCACTTTGATATACAACAGCTCTGCGCGCACAGGAGCTAAACCCCATAGCGAGAAAGATAAATATGAATAAATATGATAACTTTTTCATGGCACGTAAATTTCTGTTCTACCTTATGAAACTTTCTGTTACACAAAGTAAAGCAAATAGCATACCTGAAATTTTTTAATGACTAAAGTTTCAGCACTCAAGTATTAAAACTTGCATTTTGAAGAAAAAATGCAAAAAAAAGTATAAAAAGAAATAAAAATTACTTGCCTTTTTTCTGTTTGAGCACCGGTTGCCGTTCGAGATCGAACAGTTCGTTCAACATACCGATCAGGTTTTCTGCATCATCGCGACGGCAGGCTGCTTTGAGATGCATCGCCGGTAGTTTTACAATTTTCTGAAGGATGTTTCTCGTAACTTCTTCTACCAGTTGAGCTTCCCTGGGCTCCAGCTTGTTCAGATAACGAGCCAGCTCTTCTTTTCTGATTTCTTCCAGGGCATTTTTGAATTTATTAATGGTTGGCGAAACACCCATCTCTTTGGTCCATTGCATAAATTCATCAATGGATTCATCGATAATTTTCTGTACTAAATCCATTGCCTCCATTCTTCTGTGGAGCGCCTCACTGGTTTTGGCCTGGATGTTGTCGATATTATAAAGACTAACACCAGGTATGTTTTCGATCGCATTTTCTATACTTCTTGGCACGGCAAGGTCAATAAAATGCTTATAACCCGGAATATCCAGCGATTTAATATGTGCTTCCCTGATTTTCAGATGTTCACCTCCAATAGAAGAAACAATTACATCACAATGATCTATGTACCTCTTATATTCTTCAAGCGAAACCGTCTGAAATGAACATTCCCTTGCGAGCTCTTCGGCTTTTTCACGTGTTCGGTTGGCAATGAAGACATTTTTAAAACCTAATTCATGGACATTTCTCACTACATCTGCACCAATTTCTCCGAGACCCAGTATTAACACAGAGGGATTTATGAGATTCTGAGTAAGGTCGCGAATAAGATCAGCAGTGGCATAGGAAACAGAAGCAGCTCCATCCCTGAAAGGAGTTTCCTGTACTACCCTTTTATTGGTATAAAAAACAGAATGCAAAAGTCTGTGTAATACAGGACCGGCAAAATCTGCATCTGCACTCATTTGATATGCCCTTTTCACTTGATTTATGATCTGAAGATCCCCTACTACCTGGGATTCAAGACCTAAAGCAACCCTGAACAGGTGGCGCACTGCTTTTCTGTTGTCGTTAATGACATCAAAATATTGAAAAAGGTCATAATTGTGCACATGTCCCCTTTCTATACTGAGCAATTGAATTATGGTATAACTTAAATCTTCGGCTGAAGAATAATACACTTCAGTTCTGTTGCAGGTAGATAATATCATAGCTTCCTGCAAACCGGTTACTTCACGCAACTTTTGCAGCAATCCCGCACATTGCGCTTCATTAAGTGCAACACGCTCGCGTATATCAAGCGGCGTATTTTTATACGAAATACTTAAGGTTTTAAAATAAAAATCCATGCCAATAAAAAAGGTGCGTAAATTTACTAATTAAATAGAAATAAAGACATAAGGGTTTAAAATTTAGAACTATTTTAAACTATAATGTCGCCTGGCAAATATTTCACAAACGCACAATATTAGTTTATTAAAAACTCTGGCGCAATATTTATCATAAAAACCCGGCATATAGTTAGCCAGGCATCCCAAAGGGTGCACTTCCCCGGAGAATGAATCTGAGTATGCGATTTTGTCAAAAATATCAGGATATACTACCCCAGACGCCAAATGCAGGTATTACGCCCTGAAAAGCAAATTATAAACAGGAAAATCCCAAAGCTCAGATTGTGAATTATCCCTGCAAATATTTGATGCAAACACCTGGTCAAATTTTCAGGGATTTTGGCGTCACTATTGAAAAATTTACATTAAGCCCTCCAAATAAATCATTATTTTTTAAATAGATGGAAAAGCAAAATAATGTTCTTTGTTTAGTAAGTTAAGATTACTAATTTCCGCCCTGCGAATGCGAAATCGTTAATTACGAACCCTCAGAATACAATGAGCGCAAATAAAGAAGCCTGGGGCACCAGGATAGGACTGATTCTGGCCATGGCGGGAAACGCCGTTGGTTTTGGTAATTTTTTAAGATTTCCCGTACAGGCAGTACAAAATGGCGGTGGTGCTTTTATCATACCCTATATAGTTTGCTTTTTGGTAATGGGCATTCCATTGCTTTGGATAGAATGGGCCATGGGGCGCTTTGGAGGTCGCAACGGACACCACTCAACGCCATTTATCCTTGATCATATGATGAAAACCCCTTTTTGGAAATATTTTGGGGTTTTTGGAGTATTTACCAACATTGCTGTAGCTGCTTACTATTGTTACCTCGAATCCTGGACCCTGTCCTATGTCTTTCATTCGATTATACAAACATTCGATGGAATGAGCCAGGGTGAGGTTGCCGGATTTTTCAGTGATTACGTAAATATTTCGAGAACAACAACCGGTATACCCTATGAAGCGGTGATTTTTTATATCCTTTGTCTCTTACTTAATACCTATATCTTATCTAAAGGCCTCAAGGGAGGGGTTGAAAAAGTAGCCAAATTTGGCGTCCCTATGCTGTTGGTATTTGGGTTCTTCCTCGCCCTTCGCGGAGTAACCCTGGGGGCCAGCGGCGCACCCGAAGGATGCAATGACTGCAATGCTTTTCTGGGACTCAACTTCTTATGGGAACCCCGCTTTTCCAGCCTTACCGACCCAAAAGTCTGGCTGGCAGCAGCAGGTCAAATTTTCTTCACCCTATCTGTTGGCATCGGCACCATACATTGTTATGCATCGTATGTAAGAGAAAACGACGATATCGCACTGAATGCTATGTCTGCCGGCTGGATGAATGGCTTTGTTGAAATAGTGCTTGGTGCCTCCATTGTCATTCCCATCGCTGTCGGTTATCTCGGCCTCGACTGGGTAAAAGAAAATGCAGGCTTTGCAATGGCCTTTCAAACCATGCCTTATTTATTTGGTCAGTGGGGGCCTTTCCTGGCTACCATCTCAGGTGTTTTTTGGTTTGGCTTGCTCTTTTTTGCCGGCATTACGTCTTCACTGGCGATGGGAACACCCTGGATGGGCTTTATGGAAGACGAATTTGACTGGCCAAGAAAAAGAGCCGCATGGTCATTTGGGGGTATCGTTTTAATTATGGGCTTGCCCACCGTACTTTTTTTCGGCAAAGGGGTATTCGATGAATATGACTACTGGGCAGGTACGGTTTCACTGGTGGTTTTTGCCCTGGCCGAAAGTATTATATTTAGTTGGCGAGGCATTACCAAAGGCTGGAATGAACTAAACAGAGGGGCAGATATAAAAATACCCGACATCTTCAGACCCATTACCAAATATGTTACGCCTTTTCTGTTGTTCATTATATTTTTGGCATCCCTCGCAACTCCGATGAATAACGACTGGAAATATGCTTTTGAAAATTCTTATGAGCTTGACCCCAACAGTATTATAGGTAAAATTCAAAACAAGGGCATAATCGCCAACCGAAGTTATTTTGCCAATCACTTCGAATCTGAGGTTAACGGCGAAATTGTGGAAATAGGCCAAACCCGAAGAAGAGGGCACCTAGTACATATCGGTGCGGAAAAAACCTATTTCAAAGATGAAGCAGGAAGAATTAAGCCACTCAGAAATGCAGCTGATGTACCGGCTGGGGTTCAGCCTTTCGATTCATTAACCGTTTTTAAAACCTATTCGTTTAAACCACAGGATCAATTACTCGTAGATATAGGAGATTATATCGCTGTTAAAGATACCATTGCCCGAGGCAAATTCATTAACAATATCTTTTATGTGGATATGGCAAAACTCATGCTGTCGCTGCTCTTTTTATTTATTTGTTTTCTGGTATACAAAGCATCTCAAAGACGTAAAATAAATGCCTTATGACAACCAGTGCCTTATTAACCATGATCATTGTACAGCTTACCGTTACCCTTATAACGGGATACTTCTTCTGGAAAGTCATCAAGAATGCGCCATACAAGAAAATGAATGGCTCTGATGAAGATGAATTGTAAAACTGTTTATAACTAATTGTAAAAAATGACCCCATTTAGCCATTAGATACAATCATTATGTTCAGGCAGTTTTATCAGTTTGTGCGGATCTTTCTGAGAAGGAGCCTGGGTTATTCCTCAACCGAAGCCAGGGCCTTTATAGTACTCAACATGCTCATCATTTTTGTACTTATGCTCCCCCTTTTTTTTGAAAAATATTACACAAATCAAAGATGGTTAAGTGAAGACGATCTCGATAAACTTGATAGTCTGATAGAAAAAATGTCTTTAGACCATTATCCCGTACAAAAAAACAATTATTTGCCGCTTGCCGAGCTATCGGCATTAAACCCTAACCAAACACATTTTGACACATTGCTGTTGTCAGGTCTGCATCGCAGGGCAGCAGAAAACCTTGTAAAATATCGTGAAAAGGGAGGAAAATTCAGATCTGTTGACGATTTATATAAAATTTATGGGATGGATTCAGCCTGGGTGACGCAAAACGTGCATATTTTGTATTTTTTAGACCCTGATGACCTTAAGCAAACCAATAATAGCTTCGAAAAAGCCCGTTCTAAGCTTATAAACCGTAAAAAAACAGATATTGACGCTGAGGCCAATGTAAAGACAGCAAATGACATTGAAAAAATCGACATCAATCGGGCAGATGCAGAAGCACTAATAAGCCTTCCGGGAATCGGTGAAATTCTTTCTGATAGAATTGTTAAATACAGAAATCTGTTGGGAGGCTTTGTCGATGTAAATCAATTGAATGATGTCTATGGAGTAAAGGAGGAAACAATAATCAAAATTCTCCCGCTGATTTATATTTCAGATGATTTTAATCCCCGAAAAATCAACCTCAATACAACGCCTTTATATTATTTAAAACGGCACCCCTACATTACCGAAAAATTGGCCGTACAAATCGATAGTCTTAGAAAAATTACAAAACCTCTTGATTCAATACAGGTAGTGGATGTAATTATATCATCAGAGTCAGAAAAAGTCTTACCTTATATTGGTTTTTAAGTCATCCATACGCATTTTGTGCAGGGTGAATGAAAATTATGAAAGATTTACTTCAATCTTATCTAAAAAGACTTACAAATCTGAGTTCTAACAACCGGTCTTTGTTACTACTTAGGTTGTTGGCTGACCAGCACATAGATGTTCACGAATTTGATTTTATACTGGGCAAAAACTCCTTTCATATTATTGAACAACTTCTCGCTTCCAAAAGCAAAATTGATCTGTGCAGGGAGGCCGACAGTCGCGATGCCCAAAACAATACATTGAGTTTAAAAATCAAACGATTATCCAGAAAGGAAAAACTGATTTTTGAAGAGAGCGGATCAAAAGACCTCTACCTGGGTTGGCCTTTTATAAGGGGTAAATTCCACAACGGCAGCCCTGTACAATGTCCATTGATTTTTTTTCCTGTTGAACTTTCACTAAATAATCAGGTATGGCAACTGAGATGTCGCGATGATCAGAACGCTTCATTCAACAAAAGTTTTCTGCTCGCTTATTCGTTTTTTAATAAAATCACACTGGGAGACGAAATTCTTGAGAAGGTATTTGACGAAATTATTACAGACAGCAGGATTTTCAGAACCGAATTGTATCAATGGCTCAAAGAAAGCCCTGTAGAATTACATTTTAATCAGGAAAACTTTTTAGACCAGCTCCATTCATTTACAAGCTTTGGCAAAAATGAATTTATCGATCTTCATAAAGAAGGAGAACTAAAATTATTTCCGGAGGCTGTATTAGGTATTTTTCCACAGGCAGGCTCATATCTGGTTCCCGATTACCAACAACTTATCGATGAAAATTACTTTGAAGATCTGGAGAAATTTTTTGAAACCCGTAGTTTGCCCGAGGACCGAAACCATGATAATGGCCATAGTATCCATTTTAATTTTCTTTCTAAAGTAAAGGAAGAGCATACCTATACCCCGTTTGAAGTAGATGCCTACCAGGAAAACGCCATCAAAGCGGTAAAAAGAGGTAATTCAATTGTTGTTCAGGGTCCTCCGGGCACTGGAAAATCGCAATTGATTTGCAATCTTGCCGCAGATTTTATGGCCCGTGGGAAAAAAGTGCTGATTGTTTGCCAAAAAAGGGCTGCGCTTGATGTAGTATATGAACGCCTGAAAAGAGAAGATATGCACGATTTTGCCAGCCTTGTGCACGATTTTAAAAATGATCGAAAAACTATCTACGGACAAATCCAGAAACAAATAGACCGACTTTATGAATTTAAAGTGCGTAACAACAGCCTCGATGCCATACAGCTGGAACGCAATTTTTTGCAAACATGCAGGAAGATAGAACAAATCAATGAAGAGCTCGATGAGTTTAAATTTGCCCTTTTCAATGAAGAAGAAGCTGGTATCTCAGTAAAGGAATTGTACCTCAGCTCAGACAGAAATGCAGCTATGGTAAATCTTAAACAGGAATTCAGGTATTTTAAAATAGAAAATCTTAATGCTTTTGAAGAAAAACTGCGCAATTTTTTCCTGTATTACCGCCAGTTTGACATTAATGAACATCCATGGAAAAACAGAAAATCCTTTGCCGGATTCGGAGTAACTGAATTGCAGCTGATCCGTGATTATGTACAGGAAATACCCCTTTATCAAAAGGCATTGAAACATATTTCCTTGGAGCTGATTGGTGCTGAAATCGATTTTCAGGAAGGAGAAAGGATTTTTGAACAACATAAAAAAATCATTGAGTTACTCAATCTCACTCAGAATGGCGAGGTTTTTAACTTTTTTAAGCATATAGCCACGCATTCGCACGAAAGTGCCGATGAACTTTGGTTGAGCAATATGGAGAAAAATATCTCCTCATGCTTTGATGAAAACGGACCAGAGGTAAGTTTGCAAAGTCAGGAGCTGGGGCATATACAAACCGTACTTCATAAATATAAAATTTCCAGGCGCAACCTTTTTAGTTATCTCAAGTGGAGATTCTTTTCTAAAGAAAAACCATTTCTTCAAAATGTATTGAATGCCAATAAACTAAGCTTTAAAAAAGAAGATCTCCAGATACTGGAACAAATGATCGATAATCGCCTCAACCTTGAACACAATCTCACCAAAATCAGGGCTGTAAACTGGCTTATTAAGCTCCCGGAGCATTATAACATCGAAGCCTATAAGCGGTGGTTTGTATTGCAAAAGCAGGCCGTTAAATCATTTAATATTTTCAGGAGTTTCAGAGGTTTCAGAAGTTATTTCAACCCCGAAACACTTCAAATGGGGCTTTTCAGAAAAAAAATGACTGAGTTACTCAATATTTTGAGCAATGTTCCGCTTAAACGAAAACAATGGTCAACCTATCTGAAAGACTGGAAAATAGAATCTTTGCTCAACAATCCTGCCGCTGCAGAATCTCTGATTAACAGTCTGGAAAGGGACTTTGATGCCTTATGTGAATATGATAGTCTGAAAAAACAATTTAGTGAAGTAGAAAATGCAGTACTCGGCAAGTTGTTAGACCATCAGGCTTCAAGAACTGAAAAGGGCCTGGTTGATCTTTTAAAAAACAGCATTATGCTTGCATGGATAGATTATATAGAATCTAAATATCCTGTTTTACGATCGGTAAGTACCCACAAATTTCAGCAGATGCGACGCGAGCTGGTTCAGGCCATTGAAGACAAACAGCAAATGGGCACTGAAATTACCCTTATGCATGCCAGGGAAAGAACCTATGAAGGACTTGAGTACAACCGGCTTAACAATCTGGTAAGTTATCGCGAACTGTCACATCAGGTTACTAAAAAAAGAAAAGTTTGGCCATTGCGAAAATTACTCAATGCCCATAGTGAGGACATTTTCAAACTTATTCCATGCTGGCTTGCCAGCCCGGAAGCCGTATCAGCCATATTCCCCATGGAAGCATTGTTTGATCTCGTGATTTTTGATGAAGCAAGCCAATGTTTCGCTGAAAGAGCTATTCCTTCGATGTACAGGGGAAAACAAATGGTGGTTTGTGGTGATTCCAAACAATTAAGTCCCTTTGATATTTATCAAATCAGATGGGAGGATGATGAAATAGAACAAAACAACGCTGATCTTGAAGTAGATTCATTGCTTGACCTGAGTGCCAGATACCTCATGCAGGTATATCTAAGAGGTCATTACCGCAGCCAGTCGCTGGAATTAATTGATTTTTCAAACAGGTATTTTTACGAGGGAAAACTTCAACTGCTTCCCGCCCGTGATTTGTTTTTAAGCCAGGAAAAACCCATTCAATACATTAAAACTGAAGGTGTCTGGAAGCAAAACACCAATTATGCAGAGGCAGAACTTATAGCCAAAATGGCTTGTGATGTTCTACAGCAACAACCAGAAAAAGAAATCGGAATAGTAACTTTTAATGCCAGGCAACAAGAGCTAATTATTGATTTACTGGAAGAAGAAGCCTCCCTGAGAAAAATCAATATCCCTGATAGTCTTATTGTAAAAAACATTGAAAATGTTCAGGGAGATGAAAAAGATATAATTTTCTTCTCCATTGCCTATGCACCCGATATCTCCGGCAAAATGCGGTTTCAATTCGGCTCTCTAAGTGCTATGTACGGAGAAAATCGCCTCAACGTAGCCATTACCAGAGCCAGAGATAAAATAATTGTTGTAAGCAGTATCTTCCCGCATCAACTTCAGACCGGAGAAGCCAAAAATGAAGGGCCAAAATTATTGAAAAAATATTTGGAGTATGCACTCGATGTTTCTGAGGGGCGCTTCCAGCCTTTTGATCACATAAAAAAAAGTAAAAACCTGCAATGGTATCTAAAGGAAAAACTGGTTCATCTGCAACCGGAAACCTATAAGTACAATATTAAACTTACGAAAGAAATGCCCTTTGCAGATCTTACATTACATGCCAAAGAACCTTTCAGTGCCTTATTACTTACTGATGACGATTTATACCATCAAAGCATTTCCTCTAAGGATTTTTTTGCTTACCATCCCGGCGTACTTAATATGAAAAAATGGAATTACGACTTTTTCTTCAGCCGGGAGTTATGGCATAATCAGGAGATGGTGATTGATAAAATACTAAAACTTGCCGGATTTGAAAGACCGGAAAAAGAAAATGACCAAAAGGAATCCGAAGGCCAGGATCAAATTAACAGTGAATAAATTAAATCAATGTCTTTTTTTAACATTTTTTTAGATATTGTTAAAATCATTGCTATCCCGGAATGTGTATATTTGTAAGCAAAACAGAAAAATACCTCTGCATTTTCCGGTTTTTATTACATGTTTTAAAACCATTTATCCCTGAGTACGTTTTAAAATGTGGAAGTTTTAGTTATTATTGTTAATATTATATCGTTTAAGGTGTTTTGGTTTAATTTTTGATGTCTATAGAATAAATCGTTACGAATAGTGAAAAAAATAGGGTGGTTATTAATAATATGTCTGATGCCTATCTATATGATTCAGGCACAGCAAAATCCTTTGCTGGATCAAAACCCTATTGAAAGACCAATACTAAGAGACCGGCCAGTCAACATTAAAAATCCTGTAGAATTTTACCCCAACCCTGTTGAACAATACCTTACCGTTTCTATTGACAGAGACCAGCTTAAAAATGTTGAATTTGAAGTTTACAACATCATAGGAAATACCCATCAGATAGAAGTAGAAGACCTTTCCCGTTCTCAATTTAAAATCCACCTCGACAATTTTAAGTCGGGCTACTATTTATTGGTTGTCAAAGACAAGGAGAACAGGGTGAGCCATGCCTATAAATTTCAGGTAAGATAAGCCTTTGATTAAAATTCGGCATTTCCAGGAGTTCTGGGGAATGGAATCACATCTCTGATATTGGTCATCCCCGTCATAAAGAGCATAAGCCTTTCAAAACCCAGTCCAAAGCCGCTATGCGGAGTTGTGCCGAATCTACGGGTATCGAGATACCACCAAAGGCCCTGCTCATCGATATGCATTTCCCGTATGCGCTGAAGCAGATTTTCATATCTTTCTTCCCGCTGAGAACCTCCAACTATTTCACCGATTCCAGGGAACAAAATATCCATAGCCCTTACAGTTTTGCCATCCTCATTTTGTCGCATGTAAAATGCCTTGATCTCTTTGGGGTAATTGTATAAAATAACTGGCTTTTTGAAATGTTTTTCAACCAGATATCTTTCATGTTCCGATTGGAGGTCGGCGCCCCACTCTTTAATCGGATACTGAAATTTGCCCTTTTTATTCGGTTTGCTGTTTTTGAGGATGTCTATGGCTTCAGTGTAAGAAATTCTTTCGAAAGGATGCTCCATTACAAATCTTAGTCTTTCTATAAGCCCAAGTTCCGGCCTTTGATCCACTGGTTTATTTTTATCTTCATCCGCAGCTCGCTGGGCTAAAAATTCCAGGTCTTCTGCACCCTGTTCCAGTGCATAATTAACAAGGTACTTCAGGAACTCTTCGGCAAGGTCCATATTGTCTTTGAGTTCATAAAAGGCCATTTCAGGCTCTATCATCCAGAATTCGGCAAGATGTCGGGTAGTGTTTGAATTCTCAGCCCTGAATGTAGGTCCAAAAGTATAAACTTCAGACAATGCCAGCGCGCCCAACTCCGCCTCCAGCTGACCGGAAACAGTGAGACTTGCTTCCTTGCCAAAAAAATCTTCAGAAAAATCATGTTTACCTTCTGCCGTTTTTGGCACCCCATCGACAGGAAGGGTACTTACCCTGAACATCTCCCCTGCACCTTCTGCATCAGAACAAGTGATTATGGGTGTATGTACGTTGAGGAAACCTTTATCATTAAAAAATTTATGAATGGCAAAAATCATTTGATGCCTGAGCCTGTAAATTGCACCAAAAGTATTGGTTCTGGGCCTAAGGTGGGCAATCTCTCTTAAAAACTCCAGGGAATGTTTTTTGGGTTGCAAAGGGTATTTTTCAGGATCAGAATCGCCCAGAATTTCTATTTGCTCAGCAATAACTTCTACAGTCTGACCTGCTCCTTGTGATTTTTCTAAAGATCCGCTTACCGAAATACAGGCGCCGGTCGTAACCCTTGCTATCAGCTTTTCATCAAAAATTGCAGGATCAGCTACTATTTGCAGGTTTTTCAAGGATGAACCATCATTAAGGGCAATAAAAACGACATTCTTACTTTCCCTTCTCGTGCGTACCCAACCTTTAACCAAAACATTTGTGCCGGTGTCAGTGTCTGTAAGTAATGTTTTTATTTTAATTCTTGCCATGATATTTTCAGTAATTCTGGTGTAAATTTTCTTAAGCCAAGTTTGGAGGCGCAAATTTAAGAAAAGTAGCGACTATGTTTTCAGTCATTGCTAAAAAAACACGACCAACACCTTCATATATGTAAGTATCACTTTCATATATGCACAACATATGCAATAAAATAGATTTACAGGCCATTTATTTACAATCAATTTTATTCCTGCCACGAAAAATTAAACTTAGAATATATATAGTAGGCTTCAATTTGCGTATTTTTATGGCCAATATTATTATTGAAGTAATAGGTGGTTTTATGCAAAGATTAGGATTGATACAAACACTGTCGCAGAAGTTGTCGCCGCAGCAGATACAGTTTATTAAGCTGCTACAGGTGCCTACTGCTGAACTTGAGGCAAGGATAGAGGAGGAACTTGAAATCAATCCTGCCCTAGAGGAAGGTCCCGAAGAGCCGTCAACCGCAGAAGGCGAAGATGATTATGATAATTCAGAAGATTACAGTGAATCTTACGATGATGACATCAGCTTCGAAGACTATATGCAGGATGATTATACCGGCTATAAAATGCAGGGTGATGGTATGAGCGCTGATGAAGAAGACCGGGAAATGCCATTGGCCAGCAGTGCATCGCTGGTAGACCACCTCACCACGCAGCTGGGTTTTGAAGGGCTGGATGACCGGCGTTTTAAAATAGGACAGCAACTGATAGGTAGTGTCGAAGAAGATGGATATATAAGAAGAGATCTTGATTCCATTATCAACGACCTTGCATTTTCACAGAATATTGAGACAGACCATGACGAAATAGAAGAGATTCTTCGGAAAATTCAAAATTTTGATCCCCCGGGAATTGCTGCCAGAAATTTACAGGAATGTCTTATTTTACAACTCGAAAGAAAACTCGAGCAACACGAAGATGCAGAGCTGGCTCTGCAGATACTGGATAGGTGTTTCGATGATTTTACCAAAAAACACTATGACAAAATCATTAAAAAACTCGGACTGGAAAGTGAAGAAGATTTAAAGCCGGCCATTGAACAGATTGTAAAACTCAATCCCAAACCAGGCGGTTCTGCTTCTGATGCCCTGCGTAACCATTACCTGATTCCAGATTTTCTACTTATCAACAATAATGGAAAACTCGAACTTACGCTCAACTCTAAAAATGCCCCTGAGCTAAAGATATCAAGGGCCTATTCAGAAATGATGGACACCTATGACAAAGCCCGCAAAAAAGATAAAAAAATGAGGGAAGCCGCCACCTTTGTCAAACAAAAGCTCGATTCTGCCAAGTGGTTTATAGATGCCATCAAACAAAGACAGCAAACATTGCTTAATACAATGAAGTCTATTATTCATTATCAGTACGATTTCTTCTTAACAGGTGATGAAACCAAACTCAGGCCAATGATTTTAAAAGATATTGCCACTGATATCAATATGGATATTTCAACGGTATCGAGGGTTGCCAACAGTAAGTCGGTACAAACTGAATTTGGCATTTATCCTTTAAAATACTTCTTTTCTGAAGGCATTTCCACTAATACCGGAGACGATGTCAGCAGTCGGGAAGTGAAACATATATTGAAAGAGTTTATCGAAAACGAGGATAAAAAGAAACCTCTGTCTGACGATAAGCTCGAAAAATTATTAAACGAAAAAGGTTATAATATAGCTCGTCGCACGGTGGCTAAGTACCGTGAACAATTGAATATCCCCGTAGCGAGATTAAGAAAAGAATTATAGTGAGTAAAAATATCGCAAAACTTATTTCTGTAGTGGCACACCCCTTATTGATGCCAACCTATCTGATTTATTTACTTTTTATTTTGAACCCCCTGGCATTTAAGCCTATTGAATCAGCGTTCTTTCATCGGATTGCCTTTGTAATCTTTATCATCACCTTTGTGCTTCCGGCCATAAGTATTTTTTCAATGAAATATTCTTCCCTGATATCCAGCTATGCCATGCCTGAAAAAAGAGAAAGAATTTTTCCCTTTTTGATAGTGGCAGGTTTTTATGGGGTATGTACCTATTTGTTTTATTTTAAATTAAGGGTAAATGAAAATTTTTACCTCCTTTTGGCAATACTTACCGCATTGATTATCCTGGTTACTCTCCTAACTATATTTTGGAAAATAAGTGTACATTCTGTGGCAGTATGGGGACTTATGGGATTTGTATTATCCTTTCATATCAAAGAACCCGCACCCTATTTTCAATTTACTTTTGCTGCATTAAGTCTTTTGGCCGGTTGGGTAATGTGGTCAAGGCTAAGACTTAATGCACATACGCCATTTCAGGTATACTCTGGCGCTGCATTGGGTTTTATCTCATGTTTTACCGCTTATTACTTCCTGAGCTAGAACAAAGCAAATGATATTCCAATCATCATAGGCGCCATCTCCGTTTCTGCGGGACCTTTGCCCTTTTCAAATTGAGGTGTAAAAACATAATTGTAAAATAGACCAAAATTGCCAAAACCTACTTTTCCATAAGCAGAAATTCTGAACTGATTTTGATCAAATCTTTCTTTTTGCTTGCTAACTTTGTTTTGACCCCCTTCTGTATATTTTACCTTAGTATGTGTGCTGAAAAGATAACCTACCCTGGTACCGGCTGTAATTACTAGCGACCGCTTGGGGTCATAGCGGTTTGATCGCCAACGTAATTCGAGGGGTATTTCGAAATAATTCATTGGTATCTTCGACTTCCTTATGCGCTGCGCATTTGGATACAACTCAAATAAAGGCTGAATAGCCACCTCCTGCCCTCCGCCATCAGCATCCTGGTATCCTATGGTCGTACTCGGCTTTCGCAGCGCATACCGCTCAAAGCTAAAGCCCAATCCTGTATGCACAGAAAATTTTGACTCCTCCAGTACATTGAGTTTTCGCATGTAGTGTAAACTCATCATTCGCGAACCCCATATGCTTTGCCCCATTCCATCTGGTCTGCCGTTCCAGATGCTGACACCGAGTCCTATCATAAAGTCACCTGGCAAATCAGGCCTGCCCTGGTTCTCCTGAATAATCTTTTGCTTTCCATCTTTCAAAACATCCGCTTCAGGATCGTTGGCATAAGTAGCGGTGGTGTAAACTAAAATAGTAAGAAATAGCAATACGCCTTTTTTCATTTGAATGCTCTTTTGGTTATTTATGGCCTTTCTAACCATTGATGGCCATGGTTCTTAATCATTTTATCTAATAACGCGGCAATTTAATGATTTATATGGGAAATTATTGCGTCAAGTCTTTTTCAATACTCCCTATTGTGTTAAAAATCCTTAAATCACGCGCAAAGATAAACTTTTTTAAAATTGAGGCCGAATTTATTAATCTATTGACAAATATTTTTTACATTTGCATCCGATTTGGCAAAAGGACCCGTAGCTTAATTGGATAGAGCATCTGACTACGGATCAGAAGGTTGGGGGTTCGAATCCCTCCGGGTTCACTGATTATTAACCACTTACCCTTAGTACTGGTAAGTGGTTTTTTTTTGAAAATTTTCTTCCTGCCACTCAAGTCCGAATACAGTCATTTTTTTGGGGTTAATTCCAATATTAAACTTTATTTAATTCTCTGTTCCTTATCCCTAAGCTCTAACCTTCCACACAAAAAGCAAAAGTGCATTTTACTCCCTGCAATATTCATGGCATATATCGATATTCAGACCAGAGAAAACTCTTTTTAGCCAGGAGCACTTAACAGAAAACTAAAAATAAGGAATTTTGGATGAGTTAAAGGCACCTTAAAGTGAGCCATCGGAGGCAATCTATTAAATATACAGAAAACATACCCCAGAAGTTTCTGTACTGAGTCTGAATTCTAAAAAGCTTTTTACTTATATACCTTGCGGTGTACTATTAAAACAATACTTTTTAATTTTTTAAAATCCTCCTGGCATTTTTAAATCACAATTATGAAAAAAATACAATACTTATTGTGGATATGCTTTCTGATTACCTCTTTATCAGAAGAACTTCATTCTCAAAACCTTATAAATGAAAATATCAAATCCGGCGGTCCTGCTTCTACCACTAATTCTAATTTTGAAAGTGTTGGCAGCCTGAGCATAGACGTAACAGCTGTCGATAAGGTACTGGTGGTAGCCACATTTTCCAGTAAAACCACAACAGGTTCAGCTACTGGCTATTATCGGATTGCCGATGTATCGGATGCGGCAAATCTAAATAGCGGTGTTTTTGAGTTAACGCACAATAGCTTTGACAATAATGGCAGCGTGAGTTACATCTTCGATGTAGGTGCATTTTCAGGTATTAAAACTTATGATTTTCAACATAGAACCAGTGCGCAAACAATACAAACCGAAATTAATATGACAGCCATTGCACTCTCTGATGGAGCAGTGCATTTACCGGCAGATGTACAACAACTTAACACTGATCTGGAAGTAAGTGGCAGCAATTGGATAACAGTAGTCGAAAGCAAGGCCAATGTCTTATCTCATACAGGTGGATTCTATGTTACGGCTTCAATACAAAACCAAAGAACAAGTGGTGGGGCCAGCATGAATACCGGTGCAGAGTGGGTTCTGCAATACAAACTCAATACGGAAACATCCGAAAACTGGAGAAATCTGAATTTTCCAGTCCAGCGTCAACCTCTAAATGAATTTAAAGGGATTATTACCCTGGTAGGTGCATTGCCTGATGCTACAGAACCTGGCTCCTATGACTTCAGAGTAGCGCAGCGAAAAACTGAAGGACCACATACAATGATAACCCAAAAATGCAATCTGGTGACCATCCCTTTAGGAACCATCAATGGCTTCTTTCCGGTCTTTACAACTTCGAAACCCACAGCCAACACGACCAGCAGTTCTATGCAGCCAATACTTCAAAATAATGTAAATCCCCAAAGTAATACCGACATTTTTTTATTGTCACAGTATGCATTGCAAGCCAACGGACAAGCGCTATCCCCGGCTTATGAGATAATTGTTAATAAAAACAATTCGATCTTTTACCAGGGTCTTCAGCATAAAAAATCCCTGGCTAATTCATCGCACAAATGCAGTGGTGCAAGTTCAGCATTGATAAAAAACACAGAACAAGGTGTTACCTATTCTATACGGTTCAATCATGCTTCAGCAAATAGCCGAAGCTTAACTACTTCTGACGTACTTCTGGCAGGTTTTGGCTTGTACAAAAGCTCCAAATCGTTTGTTCTTCCAGTTACGGTTAACTCAACACTCGGCCTGGGCAATTCGTCCTATAATACACTGACCAGCGCCTTTAACGATATAAATTCGGGTATTTTCAGGGGAAATATTACTGTACTTATCAATAGTAACATCATTGAAACATCATCCGTAATACTTCAGCCCTCGGGCCAGGGCAATACCAGCTACTCTCAGATTTTACTTTATCCAACCAATTCAAACCTGTCTGTTACCGGTGACATCAATGGTCCGCTTGTAGATTTTTCGGGTGCGAAAAATATTACTTTTGATGGCAGAGCCAATTTAATTGGCAATGCAAGTCTTACCTTTGAAAATATCAATGTGCAAAGTGGCTCCAGAACTTTTCGATTTATAAATTCGGCTGAGAACAATATTTTGCGCAATTGTAACATATTAGGCTCCACCCCTTCTACAACTGGAGGAATAATTCACTTTGGAGCATCTTCCATTGGACCTGGCAATAGTGGTATTACTATTGAAAATTGTAATATCAGTAGCTCAGATACGCAAAGACCACTAAATGCAATCTATTCAAATGGTAGCAGTGGCAGAAGAAATTCAAACATTAACATTCGCAATAACAATATATTCAATATTTTCAATCCTGAATCGAGCTCAAATGGTATCCACATCGCGGGTAATACTCAAACATGGACCCTTCTGGGAAACAGCTTTTACGAGACCCAAAAAATTGATGCTACTGGCGTTAATGAATATTATGCCATTCGCATTGATGCGGCTGATGTTAATGATTTCACCATCCGTAATAATTTTATCGGAGGTAGCGCCCCTGAGTGTGCCGGAAATCCATTGGTGTTTTCGACTGCAACTGGAAGTCAGTTTAAAGGTATTTATATCCGCACCAGCGATACAGAATTAACAGAAATTAAAGAAAACGTATTTCAGAATTTCAACTTCACATCAACACATCCTAACCCCTGGGATGCTATTTATGCTTATTCAGGCAGTTTGCTGATCGAAGGAAATATAATAGGCTTAGAAAGCGCCACAGGCAATATCAAAATAACATCACCTACTGCATATTTGGTGCCCAAATTAAGTGGAGGAAGCATAACATCTGTTGAAATTATCGGCGGTGGATACAAGTATAATGAGGCTCCAGCTATAACTTTCCATGGAAGCGGAAGTAATGCTTCTGCCACAGCTGAAATCAGCAATGGTTCCATTTCTTCTGTGATCCTAAACAATGGTGGATCAGGATATGATGCTTCTGCCAATTTGCGACTCGAAGGTTTTTCAACCAATTTTTCTACTGTGCATGGCATCCGTCTGTTTACCCAGGGAGATGTAAAAATATTAAATAATACCATCGCTTCTTTTGAACTGGAAAGTTCTGATTATTATGCCATAGGCTTCGAAGGGATATATAAAGATGTAAACAGAGGCGGGAATTTACTTATCGAGAATAATCAAATAGGGAGCTTAAGCCACAATAAAAGTATTCATATTAAAAGCTCAGCTTCACAAGCCGTAACCGGACAACGACTATATGGCATTTTTCACCAGGGTAGTCAGGCTGTTCAAATCAATAATAATCTGGTTGCCGGTTTGTATAACTCTTACTCCGGCAACAATAATGCGACTGCTACTTTTGGTATTTATGCGACCCGTGGAAAAATTGATATTGCATCAAACAGGGTATTTAACCTGGCTACGGAGGCGGGGAACGGAGGCGGTGCGCAAAATGCATCCATCATAGGCATAGCTATCCAAAATACTACAGCTGGAATTTCCCACACCATAATTGCCAATGAAGTGGTAAATTTAAACAATCATAACCCATCTGCCAGGGTAGATTTGCATGGAATATATTTAGCAGGGGCAAATAATATCTTTCATGAAGTATCTGGAAACTATGTGTCCCGCTTACAAATGCATGGGATCAATAAGGGCAGTTCAATAAATGGTATATTGCTCTTTGGAGGAAAAACGAATTTTTACAATAATATAGTTTTTCTGGGCGAAAATTACCATAAGCAACATTTTATGTATGGCGTCTATGATCAGGGAGCTTACCTCAGTGATCTTAATGCTTACCACAATACCATTCGCATAGTAGGGACCGCTGAGGCCGGTAGTATTGCTTCCAGTTATGCGTTTTATAACAGGGCAAATTCTACAACACCCAGAAATATACTCAACAATGTATTCACTAACACCAGAACGGGCGGAAGTGATGGTAAGCACTATGCGATACGGACAGGATCGATATCGAATCTTAACATCAATTACAATAGTTACTTTACAGGCCTCTCCTTTCTCAGTCAGTTTAACAACACCGATGTTTTAAGCTTAACCAACTGGAAAACATCAACCTTACAAGATGAAAATAGCTACGACCAGGATCCGGGTTTTATAAACACGGGTAATGGCTATGAAATGCACTATTTCACTAATACGTTAACAGGCGCTACTACCACCGGTATTACATCAGATTTTTCAGGCCAAAACCGTTCAGTTATCACTCCTTCAATAGGCGCATTAGAACTCAATGAAGTGATTTGGACTGGAAATATAAGTACGGATTTTAATACAGCGGCTAACTGGTCAGGTAATTTGGTACCAGAAACAGGTGCAAATATACGGTTCTCAGCTGAGGCACTACATAATTGTATACTGGATCAAAATCGCTTAATAGGTTCTATTCAGAATTCGGGGAATAAAGATTTGGTCTTAAATGGCAAAAACTTAAAAATTTCAGGTTTTACCCATTTCACCGGAATCGGAAAAATGGATGGTGGTTCTGAAAATTCAAAAATCATTTTTAATGGCCCTCAACAACAATTCATTCAAAAAGACCTTTTTAAAAACGATGAAATTCAAAACCTTGAAATTCAAAATCCCAAGGGAATTCTTATGCAAGGTTACCTGAAAGTATTGCAATCTCTTAATATTAAAGAAGGTGATTTGTTGTTATCGGATCAAACACTTCAGTTAAATGGCAACCTTCTTTGCGAAAAGGGTACCATTAAAGGTGGAAACCAGGCAGCGCTCCTTATCAAGGGAGGAAATGAAAATATTATGAGTCTTCCTGCTTTGAATTTGAGAAAATTACATTTAGATCGAATAACGGAAGCAGTTCGTATGACTGGAAATCTAACCATACATGAACGAATCGACTTGCAAAACGGTCTGCTTATAACTGGTAATCATATACTAACCATAAAAGCAGATAGTATCTACGGTAATGGCACCATAGATGCAGCGGAATCTGGAGCCCATTTGATTTTCCAAAACCCAAATAATCTGGTACTCTCTGAAAATATTCTATCTGAAACCATTGATCAACTAAGCATACAAGGTGGAGGCTTACAATCTGCCGGAAATATGAGTATTGTAAAAAGTCTGAATTTAAATGCCCCAAACCCAACTTCTAAAATTGGTCTGTTGCATATGCAGGAAAACCATATACTCACCATGGAAGCACAGGCAATAACCACAGGTTTTGGGGACGTTTCGGGTCAGATATTGCGAAAGTCTGTAACCCCAAACACAGACTATACCTTTGGCAGTGCCTATACCAATATTAAGTTTACAAATGGTTCTGACGCTCAAATGCCGCAGGAAGTACTTTTCATCGTAAGGTTAGACACTACCAATATAATTAAAACGAATACAGTACGCAGGATTTATGAGATTATAAGAACCGGAGGTCAGGCGCCAACCAGGTTTAATCTTACCCTCAGATATCTGGAGAGCGAACTCAATGGTCATGAAAAAGACAACCTGGTCTTTTGGGATCACCATGTTCCGTATAATGGCCTTTCTCCACATGAACATGGTAAATCTGCCCAAAATTACCTTAATAATACCATTACCCTTGCCAGTCATGGGATAGGCTACCTGGTAACAAATGCCTATGTAAACGAAATAGAGTATGTCGATGAGGCAACAACACCTCAAAACCAATCCAAAATCTGGATGATCTCAGGGAAGGAATCGACAAGTGATTTTGAATGGATCGGCGCTGATGATGTGGTATGGGCCAATAATACCAATTGGAGTGGCGGGGCGATCCCAACCGCTACAAGCGATGTGGTGATCAGGGCATTTACTCCATACCCCGCCTTTCTTCCCGCAGAAATCGAGCTCAATTCTATTACTATACTTCCTGGCGCTACCCTAGGTGCCCTTGAAAATAGCCGATTCATCATTAATGGATCCATAAACATAAATAATGGCAATGTCTCCTGGAATAACCAGGGAGTCTTTGAACCAAATAACAGTACTGTAGTATTTACAAGCACAGCAGCTGCCATATCAGGACAGACTCATTTTTACAACCTTGAAATTGCGGAAAATGCAAAGTTATCAATCGTAGCTGGTTCCAGAACTCAAATCAGCAATGATGTACTCATAAAGGAAAACGGCTCCTTGAATGCTACTGCCATGGGAGAAAATACTTTCGAATATACAGGGAATAAAATCCAGAATATTGTAAATACTTCCAATGGTGCATACCATCACCTATTATTATCAGGTAGTGGAGCCAAAAACCTGCCATTAGAGACAAATCACTTTTATGGCGATTTATCCCTTTATCAAAATGCTGAATTAAGGGTAGTTAACGATCTTAATATTGATGGCAATTTAAAAATTGTAGATCAAGCCACTTTTGAAGCAGGTGGTTTTACGCACTACTTAAAAGGAGATATCGAAATAAATGGTTCGTTGACCACAGAATCAGGAAGCAAATTTATTTTTGACGGCAGTAAAGCACAATATGCATTAGGTGACAAAGTGCTCGAATTACATGGCATTCAATTAAAAAATGAAAAAGGGCTTTTCGCAAGTACAGACCTGAAGGCCTCAGGCATGATCGATATGGAGAATGGTAATCTTCACCTGGGAGATAATGCCTTTTACATAAACGCCGGAATTCAACGAACTGAAACATCGCAGTTGGTAACTGGCAAATTTTCGAGTCTACATTTTGGTGGCAGTATGCCCTTAGCTATACCTGATAATTTATTTGCAGATAATTACGCTGAACTCAACAATGTAATAATAGATTGTGCCGGAGGAATTACGACCAACAACCAAAGAATAGTTGTAAATGGATTACTTAATTTAAATGATGGCTTTTTTAATATCGCAGGCAAAAAAATATCTATAAACGGCTCAATTACACGCAATACAGGCAAATTATTAACTGATGGCTTTACAGAAATTCGACTTGGTGAAAACGCATCCTTACTCATCTTACCTCATGATGTGTTTTCAAATTCTTCTACCGAGGTTGGTGTCTTGTCTGTGGAGCGCAGTGGGGGTTTGAACCTTGGCAATCAAAATATTTTGATAGGCAATAAGTTGGTATTAAAAAACGGCATAATACATCAAACCTCACTTGCTGGCTTAACAATTTTTAGTCATGCATCCACAGTCGGCACTGATTATTACAATGAAGTACCCGGTTCAGAATTAAGCTTTATAAATGGCAAAGTAGAAAAATTAGGGAATACAGCTTTTATCTTTCCTGTGGGGGCTGAGTCAATTTATGCACCTATTGGCATTTCGGCTCCAAAAGAAGCAGGCGCAATTGATGGTTGCTTTTCTGCATCCTATACTTCTAAAAATCCAGATGATTTGTACGATACACGTAAATTTCATGAAAGTCTGGTAAGAGTAAGTAATATGGAATACTGGACGATTGACAAAATTCATGGAGATCACGAGGTAAAAGTAAGTCTTAACTGGGATGACAGGAGTGGTGGAATAACAGACATATCTAAATTAATGGTTGCACGTTGGGATGGTGAAAAATGGGCAAATCATGGAAACACAAACACCAGTGGCGATTTAGAAAAAGGTTTTGTCACATCGGATTATGTAAAATCATTTTCTCCATTTACACTTGCTTCCAATGACATAAACAGCAATCCTTTACCTATTGAATTGTTGTTTTTTAAAACAAATTGTGCTGATGCAGGAGTAAACATTTCCTGGGCCACAGAATCTGAAATCAACAATGATTACTTCTCCATAGAGAAAAGCTTTGATTTAAAAAGCTGGGAAGAAATTGTCATTGTCTCTGGCAGTGGGACATCAAAACAGAGAAACGATTATCACTATTTCTTCGATGGCATGCTGAGCGATACACATTATTACTATCGACTAAAGCAAACAGATTATGATGGCACAACAACTCATTCTGCCGCAAAAACTACCTTTTGTCGTTTTAATCATCTTTCGCAAGATCTGGTATTGTATCCAAATCCTTCTGAGGCGCAGTTTAAAATCAGTGGTTTATATGATGAAAAAGCAATTATTAGCATTTTTGACCATACAGGGATTAAAATCAAATCATTTTACGCAGAATCAGCCGATAATTTGGTTATTGACCTCAGTTTTGCAAGCTCAGGCTTATATTTCATCAAGGTTAATACAACCAAAGGCTCAAAGGTCTTTAAAGCCATTAAACTATAATAAAAAGTTTCTGAAACCTCTGCAGCACAAATCTGAAATGTTTTTGAAGTCAAGCTGGCAAGTGAAATCAGAATAAGCATAATCAGAGATACTTTCTGTGGTTAACTCTAATTTATATTATAAATTTGAACCAATGTATTTTAAGATCGCAACCCAGAATACTAAAACTGTATTTATTCTTTAAAATTGGATATACGATGAAGCTGCTCGTTTACGGCATTAAAAATTGCAATACCATGAAGAAAACCTTTTCCTTTCTCGGCGAAAAAGGCATACAGTTTGATTTTATTGATTATAAAAAACAGGTTCCTGAAATAGGTTGGCTGAAAAGCATTGCTGATAAAGTCGGTTTAAATAATATCATCAACACAAAAGGAACCACCTATCGTCAGCTGAGTGAGGAGGAAAAGTCCTTATTAACTGATGAAAACAAAGCACTGGATTTACTTCAGAAAAAAAGCAGCATGATTAAAAGACCAATCATTGAAGCAGATTCAGGTGAGGTAATTTTGGGATTTGAACCCGATAAAATCATGGCATTGTTGTAAAAAATCCCGACAAGAAAGGCTTAAATTAAATCTATTAAAAAAAGGGGTCATTCTTTTTTAAGTTGACCCCTTTTAAATTTCATTTATTAAGACCGGAGCGCTAATCCTTTAATATTTCCACCTCAACGCGTACATTAAAACGGGCGTTTTCTGATCGTTTTTCATATACAGGTTTTTTGCCACCCCAGGCTTTTACTTGAATTCGCTTCTCATCGATTCCGTTATATGCCAACCACTTTTTTACCGTTTCAGCCCTGGCGGCTGAAAGTCTTTTAGCAGAACCAATGCTTTCAGGATTGTCGTCACCCAATTGAAAAAACCGATTTGAATCTTTGGGCAATCCAATAATTTTTCCTGCCGAATTACTATTGGTATGTCCGTGGATCCTGATAACGAGATCTTCATTTTCCAGCATCATTTCCAGCAATTGATTCAATTCATACATTGACTCAGGGCGCATAACAGCAGCATCATTGAAAAAATAGACGTTATACATAATCATCAAAGCACCTTTGGTCTGACGATTTAGATCTAGGTTTACAAAGGTAACACCATCTTTAACTTCAATTCTTGAGTCATTTGCCTGCGAGGGAGCATCGAGATTAAGTTCAACCTGTTGCTTATTATAACCAAAAACATCAGCAATAACCAACACCCGGTTTGTCCTGTTAGCAGGGTCTGGAACAAATTGCAAAGTATGTGTATCAAATTTACCTAATTCTCTGTTTCTTTCAGCATCAACTACATTGATCTTTGCCTGCACCTCTTTGAGGGAAGTAGCATTTACAGCATTAAAAATCATCTTAAAAAACTTACCACCACCTGCAGGTTCTTCAGCTTGCCGTATAGTATTGGAAGGACCAGGATTGCTTTTCTGTGGATTATCACCGGTCATCTGATCTTTTTTTAATTGTCCTGAGCTTGATTCAGCCCGTCCTGTAAACCCTTCTCCCAGTATTGCCCCTCCTTCTTTTTTATAAAATGGGTCATCTTTATCCCCTCTGTAGAACACCCATGCGTCACTGTAATTGGGCATCTGACGGTACTTCACCCAGTTTTCCCGCATGCTCTTAAAATCTTCACTGAAGAAGCCATATACATAGTAGAGCTGTCTGTTTGCATTAAACGCTACAGATGCGCCAGGGGCATCTCCATGTTTTAGCGCCTGACTGAATCGCATAGCATTTTGAGGGTTTTGAAAAGCACCCAAAATGAGATAGTACCCATCTCTGATACTGTCTTGTTGAACAGTGTTCAGGCCTGAGGCATCAAAGGCCATACCCTTATTAAGACCAGGAATTAATAACAAAATTGTAATAAAACCAAGTATTTTTACGCTGGCGAATCGGGTTTTCATAGCAAGAATTGTTGGGTTATATCTATCTGTATTTTGCACGTTGAAATGCCCCGGTGGTAATATAATTTATTCTTAAACTCACCTGAAAAAATGTATCGTTTCCAGGGAATCCCCGGGTATTATCCCTATGCTCATGACCAAAACCTCTGTATACGTTAAAGGTCTCATTACTGTACAAAGAATTATAGGTAAAAGGACTTGCAAAATTTGCTTCCATAAAAGCCAGGTCACGGGATGCCCCCGACCTTGCATGTACAGTTTCTCTCGATCGATCTGACATCGCACGAACCAATTCACCATCCAATGCACCTAAATCCACATACAATCCGCTCACATCATCTATATAGTCAGTAAAAAGGAATCGATATACAAACTCAAGCTCAAAATCCAGTCTTTTGCTCATGGTTTTTCGTATACCCGCTCCTATTTGAATACTGGGCTGAATAAGGCTGTAAGGTTTTACGTCGTAATAGGGACTAAACTGACCTTCTGTACCCAGTGGACGTAATGCTATCCATTGCCCTCCCTCCGGGAGGCGAACACCATTGCGATCAAATTCGGGTGCCATAGCTTTGGGATTGTGATAAAAAACACTTATACCCCCCATAACATAAGGAGTAAAAGGAACCCTGTTGAGAAAGCTTCCATAATTACTGATAAGGTCATAGGTAGCGTTAAAACCCAACTCTAAAATATCATTTCGAAAGTGCAGGTTTCGCAGGTGTCTGTATTTGCCCTTTTCATCTGAAAGAGATGCCGATTCAAAATCATCGCCCTGTATACGACCATATAATACATGTGTTCTTAAAGACAAATTAGGACCAACCCTGTAGGAAGCATGTGCGCCAATGCCAGGTCGCGTAAAAGATATATCTGTACTTCCTCTAACACTCCGTGGTGCTAAATCCCCTAAATAGTTTAAGGAGTTTATAGAACCCCCGAGGGAAAGATATTTCTTTTCTTTTGTCCAGCGAATGGACCCTCCCGTATATCTGGAAACTGTCTTATTTTTTCGCTTGAGATATTTTTTCTGGCCAGGTCTTGCCTGAGCCAATACATCCTGGCTTAATACTGTGGTAAGAATTAAGACAATAACACAAACGATCGTGGACTTTAAAATTTGTTTGTGGTCGTGGTAGAAATTTATTTTCATAGGGCAATACTTATTATCAGTTTGGCAAACTGTTCTCTTGCACTGAAATATACAATATTTTCGCTAATATATTCAAAAATAAATATATTTCTGCAAAGATGAACTTTTACTGGCAATTTTTAAATTAATTTATTGAAAAATATTGTATTTCGAAACTATAGCTGATAATAATTTCACGGTTTGAGAGCATTACATGTATCTAAGAATGCATTGAGTAGTATCCCTGAATTCACAGTACAGGGACTAGTCATTGTAATAAGGTAAAAAAACAGCAAAGGGAAAGTATTAGAGTCCCAGCAAAGCAGCCCCAAGTACACCTGCGCTATCGCCCAATTCAGGCTTGAGCAGCCGGGTCTCAACTTTGTCATTAAATACGTATTCACGCAGCAATTCAGGGCATTTCGAATATAAATCGTCGATATTTCCAACACCACCTCCAATTACGATGGCATCGGGATCAAGAATATTTATTACATAAGCAATCGCTTTGGCAAATTCCCTTGTCAATCTGTCAATGGTTTGCTTTGCAGCAGGATCATTACCTGTTTTACTACGTTGATGTATTTCAGATAATTTCAGGTATTTTCCGGTATGGTCTTTATAAAACTTTTCCAACGCAGGGCCACATAATACAGTCTCAACACAACCAGTTTTTCCGCAGTAACAGTTACCGCCAGATTCATCCAAAAAATTATGTCCCCACTCGCCTGCAATACCCTGCCTTCCCTGCCAGACTTTCTTGTCAAAAACAAGTCCTCCACCTACTCCTGTTCCCAGGATAACCCCAAAAACCATTCGTGCATTTTTCATGGATGACCTTACCACGCCCAGAACAGCTTCTGCCAGGGCAAAGCAATTGGCATCATTTTCAATAAAAACAGGAATGCCAAGCTTCTGCTCCAGGTCTTTGGGTAAAGGCTGCCCGATCAGGGATGTAGTATTGCAGTTTTTCATCAATCCTGTTTCCTGAACACAAAATCCTGGGGTTCCGATGCCAAGCCTCTCAGGAAGCATACCTGTTTTATTGGAAATTTCATCGATCAGAATCGCGATTCTGTCAATGATATGATGATATCCTTTCTCTTTTTCTGTCGGAATTCTATGTCTTTCAATTACTTTGGGCTGATCTCCATAGGCTAAAACTACACCTTCTATTTTGGTACCTCCAAGATCAATACCCCATAAAATCTGCTTATTGTCCACTTCCACTTCGTCTTTTGAATAAATCTTTTAATTGTTCTTTTGCCTTTTCTGTTTCCTTTTTAAGTTCTTCTTGTTGTTGCTGAACTTTTTCATCTATAATTTGACGGGCTGAGTCAATCTGTGGTTGCGCCCTGTCTCTTGCTTCTTCAGCTATTCTGTTTGCTTCCTCCCTTACCCTTACTTCTGCTTCATCTCTTATCCGGTCGGCTTCGGCCCTGATTTCTTCTCTTACTTCCTGCTGCACCGTTTGACCATCCTGAGTAGTAACGCTTAACAAACTGAATTTCGGATCAGCATAAGTTCCTCCGATACCAATATTAAACCTTAATTTTGTGTCGGCTGAAAGGTTCTGACTTCCGGTAATTCCCGCAAGCAAATTGCCGGCCAGCTGACCGGCCACCCCGGCCGGAACTTCAGTACTGGCTGCATATCTCAGGCTGCCATCCAGGCCTACACTGCCATCTATGGTAGCCACCTGATTGGCAATTTTCAGGTCAAAGGGACGAACCGAAGCACGGCCATCTTTAATGCCAAAACTTAGCAGTAAATCCTTGATCTGCAAGTCCTCATTCGCGGAGCTCATACGTGTAAGACTTGTAATGCCTGAAACAAGTCGCGTCTGCTTCATATAAGCATCTGCAATTTCTATAATGCCATTGGCCGTTAGGGTTTCAAGTTTGGGCATCATATCTTGGCCAAGTACACCATTAATACTGAATTTTGAATTAAAATCACCATTCATAAACTGAGAAAAAGGCGCAAATTTTTGCACGGTGCTAAAACTGGTAAATGCCGATGGAATACTTAACCGGGTGATCTCCATATTGTAATTAAAAACAGGCAAGGCAGGATTTCTCGGATCATAGATTCCGTTCATTGCAATATTTCCACCAAGTAATCCAAAACGAAGGTCCTGCATATTGATAATTCCGTCTCTTACAATGAGTTTCCCTTTTGCATCGTTAAGGCTAAGGTTGTCATAAAATATCTTACCTATTTCAGCGCTAAACTCAAAATCGATATTTGTAGGTACTTCAATTACTTCAAGCCTGGTGGTATCTTCTTCCGATGATTCCTCACCAGTCATCAGTTCATTTATATCCAGTCGTTGGGAGTTTAGTCGCATAGAGCCTTTTATTACTTCATCTTTGAAAATGTATGCAATATAATTACTCACCTGCCCCTCAACTGCAAAATCACTTGAGCCCATAGTAGCCTTTAAACCCTGAATTTCCATGCTTTGCGGATTAAAAATGAGCTTTGATGTTGGCATTTCAAATGCATTGGGCAAATCAACACTTTGAAAGTAAAAATTATTTAGCTCCATAAAACCGCTTGTTGGAAAGCGATCATATCTTCCCGCTTCAACATCTGAATACCTGCCCCGGGTTTCGAGGTTGGCCAGTAGCTTCCCTTTGTAATTCATGCCTTCCGAAGGATAGTATTCTGAAATCACCCCCAAATCGAGGCTTCCAGAAGCTTTTAAGTCCCATGTGTAGTCAGTGAGGTTTTGCAACAACAAGCTGGCTTCCAGGGCATCATCGCCCATTTTCATTAAAAAGGAAGAAAGTTCAAACCTGCCATCCTGCATTTTGCCGGTTTCACAAATAAAACTTGCATCCAGTGATAGCTGATCAATTGCCTTGGGTAATTCATTACTCTTTACATAGCCTTCACGGAGCGTTGCTTTAAAATTTGTGCGGGGTATTATGTTGCGTACACTGTCATAAATACCACTCGCCTTTAGTGTCATATCAAGCATACCCCGCATATTGAGTCCTTCCATAGGAAACATTTTATTCATTTCCTGAAGGTTTATTTTTGCTTGTATGTCTGCATCCATATCGTAATTCAGCAGATTTTTAATAAGAAGTCTGGCTTTTACAGGATTGGCACCAAAATCCATATTGAATTTTCGTATGTCTATGCGGGTATTGTCAATTACACCATCACTGTTTAGAACTTCCATATCGATATTGATATTGCGAATAGCTTCTGGCAGCCCGGGATATTGAATGCTTCCATTATCAGCCAATAATTGGACATGAAATGCCGGCATACTTGTATCACTGTAAACCCCATTGACCCTGCCATTAAACGACATGGATCCATCTGCCGCAATGCTTTCAAAACCATCGGTGTACACTCCAGGCACAAGAGAATAAATACTTTTTATGCTTCCGTCTTTTGAAGAAAAAGTCAGATCCATGCCAATGTCATCTTCAGGCATGGTGATATATCCCTCAAAACTGAGCGGGAAGTCATTAACCAAAAACCGATTATCTTTGAAAGTAAAAGTAAAGGTACTAAGGTCCATATTGATGGTTGCATCTCCCCTCACCCTTTGCTTGTTGAGATATTTAACGCCGTCATATACTACGATCACCTGTTCAATATCATTCTGAGTCGTCATATCAAATACATCAAGGCTGAAATCTCCGCTTCCGGTGTGATAAACCCCTTTCAAATCCATAAAATAATCAAGAGTTTTGTCATCGTAAATAATTCTTCCTTGATGTATATGCCATTTCTTGATGGCAATACTCAGCTCTGTCCCCGATTCGGTCGTCTCTTCAGTTTCCCCATCATCTTTTACTATATAATAATTTGCCTGACCATCTTTAAGCACTTTAATATTGATAAATGGCTGGTGTAAATAAATCGATTGAATGGTCGGATTATCACCTAACAAGCTGAATAGGTCGATTACTATTTCAAAATCGCGCACGAAAATCAAGGTATCATTTGCAAAAATATTCTTTCCCCTGATTCCAAAATCTCCCAACGAAGCTGTAGGATTGGGAAAGTGACGCAGCAGACTAAAGCGGAATTTCGATGGGTTAAACAAGATTTCGGCATCTAAAGCATCATCGAGTGCCTTACTAATTTCTTCTTTTATCCTATCCTTAAAAATAAACGGCACTGTGATTACGATGAGAAAAAAAATGCCAATAATTGAGGCAGAAATTATCAGAAACTTTTTCATGTATATTGGTTATTTGGGTTTTAGACAAGTTGATTATTCATCCGATCCATAAAATTAACGAAGATTCATCAATAAAATTAAAAGGAAATTAAAATTAAAAATTAGACTACTAATAATCATGGATTTTCTGTATAAATTCTTTTTCGCTTAAGTATAAAATATGATGTTAAGCTAAGAACTGACATAGTGATAATATTGATTAGCAATCCCAACCACCACCACGATTTGGAGGCTAGAAAAACACCAATTATCACTGGTCCTGCGGCAGATACCAAAACCATGGCAGTAGTGGTTAGGCTTTTTATACTGCCCAGGTTTCGATAACCATATATTTCTGCCCACATTGCCGTAGATGACACACTGGCTAGACTGGTGCATATGCCTGCCAACGATAAATATATAGCTGCAAATACAGGATGATTACCTGGAATAAGAATAAAAACACCAATAATCATGGGCACCATATGAAATGGAAATACCTGTCTTGCAGAAAACCTGTCGACCAGAGGTCCCGCCAAAAAGGTTATTGCAATTTTAAACAAGCCATAAAATATAAAACTGGTAGCTATCCACTCCATTGTCCACCCTTTTATTTGGGCAAGAAGGTTGTGGTGAATAAAAAGTCCAGTTATTAAAAATGGAATGGTCACTGCCGAAGCGAGGAGAAAATAAAAATCTTTATCTCTGATAACTTCTCTGCGGGTTTTTCCCAATACAGGTACATTTAAACTCTCTCGTTGAATGATGACTCTTTGAAAAGGATCGTTTTTTTTAACCAGGAACCAGACAAGAGGTAAATGAATACAAATAAGGGCTATAGCCATAATTTGAAAAGCCATTTGCCAACCCAGTGTTGAAATGAGTAAAATGGCAATACCTGGCATGATGGTTTCACTTAAAGAAAGACCCATTGATGCAAGAGAAAGGGATTTTCCACGGTTCTCAGTAAAATATCTGCCTATGGATATAGATCCGATCAGCGGCATTAAACCCTGACCTGTCAATCGTAGACCCAATAAACATAGGTACATAAAAAAACGATCCTGCACATATGCCATAAGATAGCAAAAACATGCCAGCGCCACTCCATTTACTAGGCTGAAATCCCGCAATTTTACCCGATCGAGCAGTGCTCCAAGAAAGGGCAGTAAAAAAGCTCCGCTTAAGGTCGCCGCTGCATAAACCAAAGAAAAGCCTTCATTTGTAATACCCAGGTATTCCGTTAAACTGCCTACAAAAACACTCAAAAAAAAGGTTTGACCCAGGAAAGAAAAATAATAATGTATAAAACCAAAGCTCAGATAGTGTGGATACCGGCCGAGCAGTACAAGATAATTCATCGAACGCATAGAGTTGCGAAATTAGGAAAGACTGTCTGAAATTACCAGAGCTGTTGATTATATTGCTAAATCATATGAATACAATCAGAAATCGATTGTGAAAAACTTTAAAACAAATAAATAGATATTTTTTTAAGCTTGTTTTGAAAAATTTATATTTTCGCCAGACAAAGCTTTCACATAAAGGATGAAATGAGATGAGTGATATTACAGCGATGAACTGGTCTTCGATAAAAGGCAAGATCACTAAAAAACAGATAGAACAGACTTTACTTTTAGAGGTATCCTGGGAAGCCTGCAACCAGGTTGGAGGCATTTATACAGTCTTGAGAAGTAAGGCACCAACAGCAACCCGGGAATTTGGTGATAATTATTGTCTTGTGGGACCTTTTCTTGATCAAAAGATTCTGGAATTTGAACAGCTTGACGATCAATCTGATAATCCTTTTGCCCGTGCAGCCGCTACGATGCGGGAGTTGGGTTTTGATGTACGCTATGGAAAATGGCTGGTTACCGGAAGACCCAATATAGTATTGATCAACCCCTTTTCTGTTTATCAAAAACTGGGAGAAATCAAACACATGCTTTGGCAACATCACGCCATCCCCACCCCTGGCGATGATGAACTTATAAATCGGGTAGTTGCCTTCGGATCTCTGGTAAAAGTATTTTTCAATGTACTATGTAATGAAAATAATAACGAGAAGAAAATAATAGGCCATTTTCATGAATGGATGGCTGGTGTTGCAATTCCAGATATGCGACTTGAAAACCTGCCGGTATCCATAGTTTTTACTACGCATGCCACCCTTCTAGGCCGCTATCTGGCTATGAATGACGGCGATTTTTATGGTCATTTGCCATTTTACGATTGGGAAAAAGAATCAAATTATTTCAACATTTCATCTCAAATTAAAATTGAACGTGCCGCAGCACATGGTTCACATGTTTTCACAACCGTTAGTGAAGTGACTGCCCGTGAATGTAAATATCTGATAGGCAGGGAGGTAGATGAAGTAACCCCAAATGGTATCAATATTGAGAGATTTACCGCCTTGCACGAATTGCAAAACCTGCATCAGGAATATAAAAACAGTATTCATCATTGGGTTATGGCGCACTTTTTCCCGAGTTACAGCTTTGATTTAAATGAAACCCTATACTTATTTACATCGGGTCGGTTCGAATATCGCAATAAAGGTTTTGATCTCACACTTGAAGCACTGGCAAGGCTAAATTACCGCATGCAAAAAGATGATATCAGGAAAACCGTAGTCATGTTTTTTATTACAAAACAACCTTATCATTCTGTCAATCCTGAAGTATTGCAATCGCATGCGCTGATGAATGAATTAAAGCAAACCTGTAAATCTATTGAGGCTCAGGTAGGCAACAGGCTTTTTTATGCAGCTGCAGGAATACCCGATAATAAATTGCCAAACCTGAGCGATTATGTAGATGATTACTGGAGGCTTCGTTTCAGAAGAACTCTTCAATCCTGGAAATCAGACAAACTGCCTCCCGTGGTAACCCATAATCTTATTGATGACCATAAAGATCCGATTCTCAATTTTTTAAGGACTTCTAATATGGTAAACCACAAACACGACAGGGTTAAAATCATTTACCATCCCGACTTTATTACCCCGAGCAATCCTATGACCAGCCTTGATTACAATCAGTTTGTAAGAGGTTGTCACCTTGGTGTGTTCCCAAGTTATTATGAACCTTGGGGATATACCCCGCTCGAATGCCTGGCGAGCGGTGTTCCTTCAGTTACCAGCGACTTGGCAGGTTTCGGCAATTACGTAAACGAACATATTAACGACAGCCGCGACCGGGGCATTTTTGTCGTAGATCGCACGCACCAGGATTTCGACAAGGCAGCAACGCAGCTGGCCAATGATTTATACAGCTTCGTAAAGCTGGATCGCAGGCAACGTATTGAAATGAGAAACAACTCCGAGGCTACCTCAGTATTTTTTGACTGGAATCACCTCAATCAATTTTACCTGCGATCTTATAACCTGGCGCTTAAGAGGTCTTAACCTTTTGACTCCAGGGATTTTAAAAATGTAGTCGGGACTGCCGCGGGTTTTTTGGCGACATAATCAAAACAGACAATGCCGCTTTTAGCACGGGCAGCTTCTTTGCCTGTGCTTGAATTATGAACCTTATAATAGAGATCGAAACTAAAGTCTCCGGTCCCGACAGCAGCTACTGATATTTCCAGTAAATTTGCATAATGAACTTCTGATCGATATTGTATGGCGACATCTCTCATAATAATACCTTTGTTGTCTCCAATGTCTGCTTCTCCTTTACAACCAAGCCAGTGTAAGTACTGTACCCTTGCCTCATGTATTAAAGACAACATGGTATCATTGCCAAGATGTGCTCCATAATTTAAATCCGTTACCCGCACAGAAATTGTCGTTGAAAACACAAACTCTTTAGGAAACTCGATTTTTATCTTCTCCATTGTATTGATTTTTCAACAAAAATATCAATAGATTTTATCTCTGCACTGTTTTTTAAAAACGCTTTTTTTGAATTATCAGATACATCCATATATTTACCTGTTAATTCAGGATCGTTCTCATTGTTCACAATATCCAAAACAACAAATCTTTGCGTGTTAAAATATTCTTAAGAAAACCCCGACCCGACCACAACAGCATTGAAGAATTATTTGAAACTTTGCTATGGGCTTATCCATATCAGGTTGAATTTGAAAAAGTTTATTTACCCTGTTACAGTAAAAATTTATCAGGAATACTTAAAAATCTCTGGTTTGCCTTTCGCAACAGGGGTGATATTAATCATATCTCGGGGGCCATCAATTATATCGTAATTGCCACGGGAAGGAACAGCCTGCTTACCATTCACGATGCCTACCTGGCTGTGCGAGGCAGCTGGCTCAAAAAAAAACTCATACGGATTATCTGGTTTAAGTTACCTGCCCTCATAGCCCGTAGAATCACCACTATTTCGGAAAAATCAAAAAAAGAAATCGAGAAATTCGCCCCACATGCTAAGCATAAAATACGCGTTATTCCCAACGCATTCAACCCACGCATGCTCATAAGAGAGGTAAGTGAAGAAAGTTCTGCGGAAATTCCGGATAAACCCATCATATTGCATCCCGGTACAAGGGAAAATAAAAATCTTGAAAGAACCATTCGTGCTTTACATGGATTAAACTGCACCCTGGTTATCATAGGTGAGCTTAGTGAAGGTCAAAAAGTGCTTCTGGAAGAACTTAACATCGACTATAAAAGTTTTTATAACCTGCCGTATCTAGAATTGGCAGATTGGTATTTCAAATGCCATGTTGTTTCCTTTGCCTCTACCTATGAAGGTTTTGGGATGCCGATCATTGAAGCACAGCTTATCGGACGTCCGGTTGTTACTTCCGACATAGAGCCCATGAATTGGGTATCAGGAGATTCGGCCTGCCTGGTAGACCCTTATAATGAGACTTCAATAAGAAAGGGCATTGAAAAAGTGCTAAAGAATAAAGGGTATCGGCTAAGTCTGGTTAAGAAAGGAAGGCAAAATGTAAGGCGCTTTGAGCCGCATAAGCTGGCCAGTATGTATATGGAAGAGTATAAAAAAGTGGTGAGCTAAGGATAGCAACATCCAAACTCGACCACCTGAAATATAAAACCGGTTAATTGACAGACTAATACACTAAAATATGTGACTGAATCCGAAGAAAAATTGACCACCTTCACGGCTATGTCCATAATCCAGACGCAGAATGGTTGATTGATTCCACGCAGCCCTGGCACCAACTCCCGGTGCTCCTCTCCATTTTCTCAAATTGACATCAGTAAGGTTGTCCCATACACTCCCCAGGTCGTAAAATGGCGTCAAGCCCAATGAAAAGTGTTGCTTCAACATGCGAAAATCATATAAATGCGATCTCATCTCCAGGTTGATCAATGCGACAGTGGGAGCCAAAAACCTGGCTTCCCTGAAACCTCGCAAAGACCGCTCTCCACCCAATACCAATATACCACCGGCCTCTGCCTGACTTGACAGATCCCACATTTCAATAAAATTTATGTTGGGTCCGAATATATGACCTAAAGCACCCAGACCGGCAAAGGTGACTCGGCGCTTGTCACTGCCCCATCTGAGAAGGGTATGAATGTACTGGCCCTGGAGCATAAACTTGTTGAAATTAAACTGCGATCCCAGCCATGGTGCAGAATATTCATGTGAGTATTCCAGAAAAACACCTTCCGAAGGGTCTGGCTCTAAATCACGGGTATCGTAAATCAGCGCTGCTGCCAGCATGCTGGTAAATTGAAAACTGTCATTAAACCCAGATAAATTGAATCGATCCCATGTGCCATCATTGATTTGCTTAGATACAAGGGTTTGATTGTTAATGGCATCCACAGCCCTCCCTTCTACAACGAATGCCTCCTCAGCTACTTTATAACTGTAATCTTCAAATGCCGTAAAAAGTGCTTCATAACCAAACATAAGACGAAGCCGGCCTTCCATGAACACTCTTTCAAACAGGAGATTGTACAAATGCTCCCTTTGGATAAACTGATTATGATGAAAATCCGTTATGTAACTTCCATCCCCCATACGTACGGCACGGGCCAGATTGTCCTCGTAGTCCTTTACCTTTCTGAAATTTCTTCGCGCACCATAAACTCCACCACTTTTATCGCTGAAAGAAAGGTCATTTAATGAAGACCTGCCTATACCCCAATATTGTGCATGAGGATCTTCCCATAAAACTGCATCAGCACGCATACGCCAACGGGTGTTAAAAATATAGGGAGCATCCATTTGAAGGGCATACCTAATGCGGCCATTTTCGAAAATAAAAAATTCAGAATTTACCCTGTAGCGGTAAGGGGTGTAATAGAAAAAGGGATCTTGTTTGGTTCTGTTTTGGTATAAAAATATATTTCCGCCTATCCCAAAGCCACGAATAGGATCAAATTCAAATCTTGGTAAACCTGTAAGAAACAATCCTTCTTTCTTCTCAGCAATATCAGAATCAGAAAGTCTCTTTTTTGGTGATAATTTAAAAGGAAGTGGTGGAATACTATCACCTGAAGTATAGAGACTTTTAGCAACGCCCATGCCCGGCATCAACATTACTATAATTAATACAACATAGAAATTTTTCATGATTTTTAAAATTATTGTTTATTTATAAAGTAAAAAATAATGTGGCAACCGTAAAATAGATAAGTAAACCAGTGATATCTACAACTGTGGTAATGGCTGGGCTCGCAGCTACCGCCGGGTCTCCCCCAAATCTTTTAACCAGTATTGGCAAACCTGCCCCAATGACCGTAGCCGTAACCACCTGCAGTGATAATGCCAGAGAAATAACAAAAGCAATTTTGGTCAAATTGAGGCTTTCGGGTATTTCAGTCTCCCAGGACAGAAACAAAACTTTGGCAAAGGCTATCACCCCCAGGCAAAAAGCTATTAATATGGAAATACGGGCCTCTTTCCACAGAACGCGAAGCCAGTTGGCAGCCGTTATATGGCCAAGGGCCAGCGCCCTTACGATCACAGTAGCTGCCTGACTACCAGCGTTGCCTCCCGTATCGGCAACCATGGGCATATATAATGCAAGAATCATCAGCTTTTCTAGTGTGCTTTCATAACTATGTATAATCATTCCTGAAAGAATCCCCACGGCCGCAAGAGAAACAACCCATACTACCCGTTTTTTAAAATGCTGAATGGATGAAGTTTCAAGGTAAGCCTGGTCTTCTTTATCGGGGACAATCCCCATAAATTTTTCAAGGTCTTCTGTGTGCTCAGCCCGAATTACTTCAATGGCATCGTCATGTGTTACTATGCCCAACAATTGATTTTGAGAATTTACAATTGGAATGGCTACCAGGTCATACTTCTCAATTTTAAAGGCCACACTTTCCCTGTCTTCATCAACGGATGCATAGACAAAGTTTTCATGTATTATTTCCCTGACTTTTTGCCCAGGCAAAGCCATAATCAGGTCTTTCAGGGTAATAAAACCGGTCAATTTCATTTGATTATCTACTACATAAACATAATAGACCATCTTTTTCGAAGGTGAATCACTTCGAACCTTGGCAATAGCCTCCTCTATGCTCATATTGGCCAGTACTGTAGCAAAATCGGTACTCATAATACCCCCTGCTGTCTCCGGAGGATAAGCACTCAGGCTAATTACATTTTCCCGTATGGATTTACTGAGATAAGGTAATAAAGCTACCTGCTCCTGTTGGCTCATATGCTGGTACAGGTCACTCCGGACATCAGATGGCATATATTCAAAAATGGGGGCGAACCTGCGCTTACTCACGTGCTGAAAAAACCTCAACTGTCGGGTAATGGGAAATTCAGCAAATATCAATCCTTGCTGATGCCGGGTGAATAAGGGAAACAACTCAATTAAAACCTCATCATCGAGCTCCTGCAGAATTATACCCACATCTACCACCGGCATTTTCTGTAGCAGAGGTATTAGATTTCGGGCTTTGTCAAACCGGCTCAAATCTTCAATCCATTCGTGTAAGTCTTTAATCTCCATTTTCCCTGTATGTTAAAGTTTCACCCTCTTCTATAACATTTGATCAATCCGGTTGTGTGCCACTCAGTGACCAGCTTACCTCCGTTACACCATACTCAATTGTAAGTTTACCAGCCATATATTCAATGAAACCATCCGACTTTACATTGGCAAGTATTTCTGCCTCAACATAGGTATAAGCCGGACTGCCATTGTCTGTGCTTTTCAGTGATCGCAATTGCAATTGATCGTTTTTCTTTATCTCATTGAGCATCAATACCCTGAGGTGGTTTTCAACCTGCTCCTTGCAGCGGATTTTGATTGTGTAATAGGCTACACCAATATCTTCTCTTTTTGCAGGCAATCGATTAATAAAACCACTAATAGGCCTGAGCATTGTGTGTGCCGCCGTTATAGAAACAGCCGTTATGGTAGCTTCGGTGTACAAACCGGCACCCGCCAGCGTTCCAACCGCAGCCGAACACCAGATGGTGGCTGCTGTATTAAGCCCTTGAATATTCATGCCGGTTTTCAGAATCACACCACCCCCGAGAAAACCTATACCAGTAACAATTTGACCTGCTACCCTCGATGGGTCACCTGCGCCATCGGTAAGCGATAACGAAAGCAATATAAAGGCCGCTGAACCCAAAGACACAAGGGTATTAGTGCGGAGACCTGCACTCTTTTGTCGCCATTGTCTTTCAACACCAACCAATGCGCCCAAGGCAAAAGCCAGCCCTAATCTTATAATAAAATCTAAAATGGTCATAATACACCCCCTATTCTAATTTGTAGCCTGACCGGCCACCTTCTGGGAGCGCCGGATATCAGACGGGTGAAAAATTTGTTAATTGTAACTCAGACTCTGTATCCATGAGGATATTAATATTTTTTATTTCGCAAAGGTAAAACCATAGAACAAGAATGGCTCTTAGAAAACCTACAGAAAAAAATTATAAAATTATTAGAATGAAGAAGCTAATATCTTCTTTTGGGGTTTAAACTCCAAAGAAAAAATACTGCCTGTGCCAGGTTGGGAATTCACCAATATATCAGTATTATGTATTTCCAATATTTTTTTGGTAAGGGATAATCCAATGCCATGCCCCGATATTTGCGTGTGGTTTTTACTTCGGTAAAAAGGCTTGAAGATATTGGGCAGGTCTTCTTTACTGATGCCACAACCCTTATCTATAAAATCGACCTTCAATTGATCGTCACGGGCAATAATAAAGACTTCAACACGGTGATCTTCAGAAAACTTACAGGCATTTTCCATAAGATTCAGAAAAGCTGTTTTTAATAGATAGGCATTTCCAATGATTACCAGGCTGTCATCTGCCTCACTCGTATCATCAATTTCTAAATTTACATTATAATTCAGTTGATTTTTCATCAATTCTAAACGTGCCTCCATTATCAGCTCGTCTACCCTAACTTCCTTAAAAGAAATTTCTGTGGCATCATAACTCGCCCGCGCCAGATCAAGCAGGTTGGCCGATAATCTTGAAATTTTCTGAGCATCTTCCAGAGCTTTTTGTAAGGCTAGTTTACTTTCCGGTGATAAGCCCTTTATTCTTAGTCCCAACTCCAGCTCTGCCATTAGCGCAGCAAGCGGTGTTCTTAGTTCATGGGATATATTGGATACAAACTGTTTCTGGGCATCAAAGGATTGCTCCAACCGGTCGAGCATCTTATTAAAGGTGATGGCCAGTTCTGAAATTTCATCGTGATTATCACCTTCTGCAATCCTTAAATCGAGGTTGGTTGCCGTAATAACTTCTGCCTTTTCAATCATTTTACTTACAGGTGATAACGATTTGGCTGAAAAATATCTTCCAACAAACGCCATTACGAAAATACCTGATAACCAAACCATAATAAGTGTGGTGCGCAAATTCGCAAGTTTGTTATAACCATAATCATCATATGCTGCAGCGGTTAAGATAAAGTCATCGCCATTGTACCGGTATAAAAGGCCAATTACCTGCCATCGCTCCTGTTCAAATTTGATTTCACCTTTTTTCCAGACCTGACTCAGCATTTCAGGTGTTTCTTTTACAAAGTCAATTTCCACAGCATCGTGATACAAAAGATTAAATGCCGTATCGTAAACCGCCACTTCAACTTCGTTTAAGGTTTCTCTGTTTTTCTGATATATAGTTTGCAAGGTCAGCGGATCTACGTTTGCATCAAGCAAAACATTTGCTTTGGTGATTGCTTCTTTTTGCAAAGTATTATAAAACTCAGTCTTGCGGTTTCTCTGGGCTGAATAATAAATAATAATTGAAAAGACAAACAAAATAGATGCGCAAATGCCAGTAAATAACAGCGTAAGTCGGTATCTGATTCTCATGCAAGGTTCTGTATGTAGCCTAATCGGAATTTGATTTTCTAAAAACAAAACCAAGGCCGGGCTTTGTATGTATCAACTTATGTTCAAATCCTTTGTCAACTTTCTTTCTGAGGTAATTAATATACACATCAATAAAGTTAGTTCCGGTATCGAAGTGTGTATCCCAAACTTTTTCTGCAATTTCAGTTCTGGACAAAACCCTGTTGGGATTGCGCAACATAAACTCCAACAGTTTGAGCTCTTTGGGGGTAAGGCTAATTTCTTTACCCGCCCTTTTGGCAATTTTTGTTTCGGTATTGAGCTGTAAATCTTCATATACAAGCACAAAACCTTGTTCGTGCCGGTAGGCAGCCTTTCTTTGAATAACCGATTTTATTCTTGCATGCAATTCCCTGAAGTCAAAAGGTTTTACCAGATAATCATCTGCACCTGAATCAAACCCTTCCACTTTATCATCTGTAGTTCCCAGGGCGGTCAGAATAAGAATAGGCAAATCCGGCTTAGCCTTACGCAACTCACGACACAACTCCAATCCGTTAATACCGGGTAAAATCAAATCCATTATTACTAAATCAAAAGAATTTTCCAGTGCCAGCTTTTTACCCATTTCACCATCATAGACTAAAGTAACGATATATTGATGATCTTCAAGCCCTCTTTTTAAGAGCTCCGCCAAACGATTATCATCCTCAATCACCAGAATTTTCATTTTCCGCTTTTTAATAATTAATACAAATATACGTTTGGCGCTTACTTAAAGAGAGCAGATAATGAAAATTTTGAAAGTCAAGCCGGAAAAATCAGGAAGCAGTTGTCTGAATTTCTAAACTGCTTCCAATGGAATTGTGAAATTACCTGCTCAGGCGAACTTTTTGCAGATGTTCAAAATCATTTTCCCGGGGTACCAGCAGCATGAGTCTGCTATTGTGAAAGCGGGCAGTTGATTTCTGAATATCTGCATCCTTGGGTAAACGATAGGTTATCAGTTTATCCTGATGGAATACGGTAGGTTTTTGTTCAGATCCAATGTAACTGATCTTGTGATCTTCCTCCGGAGAAAGATAAATTGATACCTGATCCGTTTCGAGGTGCACATCAAAATCATCACTTTCCATCCCTTGTGAATGTACTTCTATGTAGTAATATAGTGGGTTTTCGGAAAAGAAAGTATGTGTTTTTTTATCGTATTCCCTTTTTGCCGGAAAGTCTTCCACCAAGTCTTCCCCTCTGAAGCCTTGTAGAAAATTATTTGTACGGCTTTTTCTTCTTTGAATAGTTTTCATAAATCATCATTTTTGGTTCTTTCATATAAAAAACAATGATCATGCCTGTATAAAAAATGTATATACCGTGTTCAATAGCTTTACTAAAATGTAGAAACCAGTGGAATATCTGGGAAAATGTTGAATTTTTTCCACGCCTGCTATCAATAATTTTAGTATGTAAACCAATAAATCTAGATTTTCAAAACCAGGTAAAGATAGGTAGTGTTAAGGATGTTAAATAAAAGTATACTCAGAATCCATTGCCTGTAGTATTTTTTTGTCCAAAGTCCAGATTTTGAGTTTAAACCTCATTACTGAATAAATGATAACCGAATCAATCAACCCAATACCAGGATTTACATAATTATTTTTGTAAGAAAGTAAGCCTCCTGCAATAATCAATTACGGTTCATCTAAAGTTGGGATTACAGATGCAAATTTCAGAATCAAATCCATCTCTTTCTTACTTTTTGCTCCTAGAAGTAGCTCTGCAAAAATAAGTTCAAGTCCCCACACCCTACCTGACTCATGAAATTCCTGGCAACGGGAAAAGCACTTAGGATTTGCTTTCAGGTACTCGACTCAGATAGAGGTATCGAAAACAATCCCCTTCATTTGCGATTTAATATTCATTTTCAATAAGCTATAAATATAAAAGCCAATTCGGAATCAATCCCGAAATGGCTTTCATATAAGATTTTTAAAAAATGAATTCTACAATCTGAATCCCAGACTTAAGATAAATTGGTTGAGTCTTTGGTCTGTACTAAAGGCCTGATTGCCCAGTTTAACCTGATCTCCAAACTTACTTAGATTGCCTTCATACTTAGCATCAATAAGAATTGGGCCTAGGTCAAGTCCTAAACCTGCCTGGTACCCTACGGTAGCGCTTCTGTAATTCTCAAGTATATTTGCTCCATTTTCTTCAGCAGATAATAAATAAGAAAAGCTTGGACCGGCATTGATCCGGAAGATTTTACCTGCTTTAAAACCAATCATTACGGGAAGGTCTATCCTGTTAAAATCATAATTTCGGATTTGTGAAACCAGGGTAGAAGGCTCGGTAACATTTACTTTACCAGAAGTTGATGTATACAACAATTCTGGTTGAATATAAATACCTACTAAAGGAATGGATATTCTGGCAAATACCCCGGCATGAAAGCCAAGTTGTGCCCCTTCAGTCTCAAATGTTGCATCATCGATATTTTTAATATCCAAAGTAGAGGAGCTCAAACCGACACGAGGCCCAAACATAAAAAGTTTTTGTGCATTGGCCTGTACGCCCAGTACAGTAATTACCAGCAACAATAACGCGATTTTTTTCATTGGTTTACAATTTGGTTACACAATTTTATATTTTACACTTAATAAGCCATGCAATAGCAATTATTTTGCCAGAAAATCCGCAGGCAGGTTACAAAGAAAAGTGATTTTGGTTCTGAAAAAGATTTGAAAGCCATTCAAAAGGTACATGGCACATAATTGCACTTAGAAATAAAAAAACCGGACAATGATTTCATCTTGCCCGGCTTAGATAATTTTATTTCAATTTTCAAATATCAATACCTGTAATAATCTGGTTTGAACGGTCCTTTCACCTCTACGCCAATATAATCTGCCTGTTCAGTACTTAAAGTATCGAGTTCAACACCAATTTTTGCCAGGTGAAGTCTTGCTACTTTTTCATCGAGATGTTTGGGCAGCATATATACTTTATTTTCGTATTCACCAGCGTTTTTCCAAAGTTCTATCTGGGCCAGTGTCTGATTCGTAAAAGAGTTAGACATTACAAACGAAGGGTGACCGGTAGCGCAACCCAGGTTGACCAACCTTCCTTCTGCCAGTAATAGAATATCATTGCCCTCAATGGTATACATATCTACCTGTGGTTTTATCACCACCTTGGTATCGCCGTACTTTTTATTGAGCCAGGCAACGTCAATTTCATTATCAAAATGACCGATATTACACACAATGGTCTTATCTTTCATTTTTTTGAAGTGCGTCTCTGTAATGATATTGCAGTTGCCTGTTGCAGTTACAATAATATCGGCACGGGGAACAGCATCGACCATACGTTTTACTTCAAATCCATCCATAGCTGCCTGCAGCGCACAAATGGGGTCAATTTCAGTAACAATTACGCGAACACCGGCACCTCTTAGTGATTGAGCGGAGCCTTTACCGACATCGCCATATCCGGCAACAACGGCCACCTTTCCGGCCAGCATTACATCGGTAGCACGTCGGATGGCATCAACAAGCGATTCTTTACAACCATACTTATTATCAAACTTCGACTTTGTAACAGAATCATTTACATTGATGGCAGGCATAGGAAGTGTTCCTTTTTTAACACGCTCATACAAACGGTGTACGCCTGTAGTAGTCTCTTCTGATATGCCTTTAATACTGGTAGCAAGTTCAGGATGGTGATCAAGTACCACATTGGTAAGGTCACCACCATCATCGAGGATCATATTGAGTCCTTTTCCATCTTTAAAAGCATAGAGTGTTTGTTTGATGCACCATTCATATTCTTCCTCAGTCATCCCTTTCCATGCATAAACAGGTATTCCCGCTGCTGCAATGGCAGCTGCTGCATGATCCTGGGTAGAGAAAATGTTACAAGATGACCAACTTACCTCAGCGCCCAGTTCAACCAGTGTTTCAATAAGTACAGCAGTCTGAATGGTCATATGCAAACAACCGGCAATTCTTGCGCCTTTCAAAGGTTTAGTCACACCAAATTCTTCTCTCAATGCCATTAATCCAGGCATTTCAGCCTCAGCCAATCTAATTTCTTTTCTACCCCAATCGGCAAGGGCTATATCTTTTACCTTATATGAAGGTTGGGTATCAACCATGATAATTAAATTTAATTAAATGAGTTACACAATAAATTATCCGTTCATAGAAACAAGAAACTCTTCGTTGCTTCTGGTTCCTTTCATTTTATCAAGCAAAAACTCCATGGCTTCCTGAGATGTCATATCTGACATAAACTTGCGGAGTATCCAAACTCTTTGCAGTATCTCCTGATCCAATAAAAGTTCTTCGCGTCGGGTACCTGAAGCCGGCACATCGATGGCAGGATAAATCCTGCGATTTGAAAGCTTGCGGTCAAGCTGCAACTCCATATTACCGGTTCCTTTAAATTCTTCGAAAATAACTTCATCCATTTTCGAACCGGTTTCAATTAAAGCAGTAGCTATTATAGTAAGTGAACCCCCGTTTTCAACATTTCGGGCTGCCCCGAAGAATCGTTTAGGTTTGTGCAATGCATTGGCATCTACACCACCTGAAAGAATTTTTCCTGACGAAGGTACAACTGTGTTGTGTGCACGGGCAAGTCGCGTAATACTGTCGAGCAAAATCACCACATCGTGTCCACATTCTACCATGCGCTTTGCTTTTTCAAGAACCATATTAGCAACTTTTACATGTCGTTCAGCCTGCTCATCAAAAGTTGAAGAGATTACTTCGGCTTTTACGCTGCGCGCCATATCGGTAACCTCCTCAGGACGTTCATCAATCAAAAGTATGATAAGGTAAACTTCAGGATGGTTTTCGGCAATGGCATTAGCTATGTTTTGCAATAATACCGTCTTTCCAGTCTTAGGTTGTGCCACAATCATCCCGCGCTGGCCTTTACCAATTGGACTGAATAAATCGACTATTCTGGTAGAAAAGTTATTCGGGCTGCTGCTTAGATTGAGTTTTTCCTGTGGAAAAAGTGGGGTAAGGTATTCAAAGGTAACGCGATCGCGTATTTCATCTGTTGTTTTACCATTGACGGTTTCTACCCTTAACAAGGCAAAATACTTTTCACCTTCTTTTGGCGGTCTGATCTGTCCTCTTACGGTATCTCCCGTTTTTAATCCAAAGAGCTTGATTTGGGAAGGGGACACATATATATCATCGGGGCTGGCAAGATAATTATAGTCTGCAGATCTGAGAAAACCATAGCCATCCTGCATAATTTCAAGAACACCTTCGTTAACTATAGCGCCGTCAAATTCTTTAACATTCAGCTTTTTAGGCCGTCGCGGCTCCTCCCTCTCAGGTCTTTCGGGTCTTTCTTCCCTTTCAGGTCTCTCCTCTCGTTCGGCTCTTTCTGGTCTTACAGGTTTTTCCTTTACTTCTCTGGCCACCGGCTCTCTTTCAATTCGGCTTTCCCTTTGTGGGCTTTCTGCCGGTTCAGGGCTGGCAACCTCTATTTCTGATATTTCTGATTCTACTTCACGTGTAAAGGCGTCCAAAAGGTCATCAGCAGGTGATTCTATCTGTTTTTCTTCCTTTTTCTTTTTTTCCTGAACAGGTTCTGCTGTGGTTTTTTTGACGTTTTCTCGTTTTAAAAAAAGTCTTTTTCTCTCTGGTTCCTTTTTTTGTTCAACCTCAGCTGCAGGCTTTGCGGGCTCTTTTTCCTTTTTCTCTACTTTGGCAGGATGAGCCGCCTGATGGTCCAGTATTTTGTAAATTAATTCTTTTTTAGGCAGTTTTTTGTAATTCTTTACCCCTAACTCCTCAGCGATGTCTTTCAACTCTGAAAGCAACCTTACATTTAGTTCTTCAATATTATACATGTGATTTTGAATGGAAAATACCTGTTATTCAAAGGTTTCAATAGATTAAATTAAGAAACGCAAACAATTTTGATTTTTAAAAAGAAAAATGATGAATACGATTTTTTGGATTTAAAGGGCTATTTGAATTCACCCCTTGAAGTAAGAGCGCAAAAATAACGAGCTTATTACATTTATGCAAATAGAAAGATTAAAATTTAATAAAATATAGTGCATTTAACCACATTTTCATATGATGATTCAAAAATTTTACCCGTTTTACGCTTTCTGCCGGTAAAGTTACTGAAAGTTTGCATCATTATCATGCAATATTTCAAATACCGGCTGCATTTATGTTTGAAAGCTCAAAAAATCTTCAAATGAGTAAAATATATAAATCATCCTTTTTAAAACCTCTTTTCAATTCCCCATCAATCAAATGGCCTTTAGATAAATCCTGAATGTATTATATATATCGTAGCTTAGATTTCAGAAAAACAGCTTAACGAGATATTCAACTACTTAAATTTTTAATACTATGAAGTTTATCACTTTTCTTATGGTTCTTTTTTTCGGACTGGGTAGTTTTCAGGCCCAGGAAACAAAAAATAAGGATCCCAAAGATCGTTTATGGAAACCAGTAGCCGATGAGGTATTTCTCCAGGAACGTTCAGAAATAATTTTTACAAAGCAGCCTGTACAGCAGATTTCTTATCTCGACGGGCGTATTTATGCAGTACTGGAAGGCGAATTGTACAATGTACAGGGGCAGGATGTACAAAAATTAAAGAACGCACCACAAAAAATAAACAGATTGATAAGTCTGGATAATTCTTTGTGGGCCATCAGCCATGATGGATTACATCGTTTTCAAAATAACCGGTGGGAAAAGCTATCTGAAGAAAAAATCATCGATATGTGCTTGCATCTCAATCAGGTGCATGTTGCTACGCGTGATGATATTTTCAGGATCGAAAACAAACAGCTTATCAATATTATGCCAGAAGGTGGCTACCTGTCAAGTGATATCACCATGCTAATGGAGGATGGTACCCAGGTATTGGCAGACCCTGTAAAGCTGGGACCGATCAGCCGCATTGAAAGCTACAGCGGCACCCTGCACATTTTACAACCCGGCCAGCTTGTTCAATTGGCCGGAAAGGTAGTTAACCAATATTTTATAGACTGGGGACAACTGCCCTCCAAAGAAACAAGGGATATGTTGCGTTTAGGCAGCAGGTTAATTGTGAGTACAGACCGGGGCCTCGGTGTACTGAGAGGTGCATCTATGTTTGAAGTGAAAGGTAAAGACGGATTACCAGTCGAAGACACACATACACTTACGATGGGATTTGATGGTGATGTGTGGATTGGCACTTCCAGAGGAGCCGTAAGAATGCTCGAAAATGACTGGCATTATTTCGGCGCTGATCATTGGCTGCCAAACAATAAGGTTAATGGCATCGCCACAGGTGATAAAAAAGTTTTTATAGCTACAGACGGTGGCATTGGAATCATCCATTATGAACCCTTTACCTTACAGAAAAAAGTATCACATTATGAACGGCACCTCGATGAATGGGGTCATAAGCGCCTGGGCTTTATTCATACGGTATATAAGCTCGGGGATGAATGGGTGCGTGAAGTAAGCGATAATGATGGCGGACATACCGCAACATTTTTATCGGCCATGAGCTATAAATATGCCACAACGGGAGACCCCAAAGCACGAGAGGAAGCCATAGAGGCTTTCAGGGCTATGATTTGGCTCGACAGAGTTACACCCATCGATGGTTTTGTAGCCCGCGCCATTTGGTCTGTTAAAGGAGATAAAGGTGAAATGGGCCGTCATGGCTCCGGTGGTTTGCCTGCAAAATGGTATCGCACCGACGATGGCAACTTTTACTGGAAAGGTGATACCTCCAGTGATGAAGTCATCGCACACTTCTATTCTGTTGCTTTATTCCATGACCTGGTGGCTGAAGGCCGCGATAAAGAATTGGCCAGAGAACATATTCGCAGAATGGCCTCATATATTTTAGACAATGGATGGGTATATATAGACATGGATGGAAAACCCACCCGATGGGGTCGCTGGAACCCCGAATATCTGCTGAGACCCTATGGCTGGAGTGACAGAGGCGTAAACGGTCTGGAAGCGCTTGCATTTATGCAAACCGCACTAAATATAACTGGTGATCAAAAATTCAGATCTGGCTATCAGCAATTGGTCGATTGGGGCTATGCTGAAAATACCATCCGTCAAAAGAATACTTTTCCGCCTTCCACCATCGCACCATGGGATGACAACCTTGCCTTTGAAAGCTATGTCATTCTGATGAGATACGAAAAAGATCCTGAAATGCGCTCAATGTATCTGAGAAGCCTTGAACGTACATGGGAAATCAAACGAATGGAAAAAATTCCATGGTTTAACTTTACCTATGCATCGATAACAAACAATGACGGAGACCTGGCGGCTGCCGTTCAGCACCTTCGTGAATGGACACTCGATTGTATCGAACACAATTTCAGAAATTCCCATCGGGATGACCTCTTTGTAGAAGAAGGTTACAAGTCCTATGAAGGAGGTCTTAAAGCCATATCCCCCCGTGAAACCAGTGTGAAAAGAGGAAGCCGCAGGGCCATTGTCCTCGATGGTGGTATCGGAGGCAGAAGAATCATGGAACCGGTTGGATTTATCAGAGACTACTGGATGGGCCGGTATTATGGCTTTATTGAGGCACCACAAACGCAGGATCCTGAGCTCCTTTCCGTAAAACCTGCTGCTAAAGGCAATAAAGGAGCCGCCCCTTATAAAGGTCCTGGCAGACCTGACTTCTAAATACCAGAAAACAGGCTTTATTGAGCGCTTCAAGACTGTCGCAACAGATGCTCAATAAAGCCTGTTTTTGTTTTAATTCAAATTTTAAAAAACGTACTTTTGCGGCAATAAACGCAAGAGTATATGTTAAGAATAGCCGATATAATTGAAAATAAAGACATCGTAATTGCCGGTCTTGAAAAAAAGAAAATTCACAATGCCGCAAGTATCCTGGATGATGCTATAGCAATAGATCAAAAACGAAAAACCACGCAAGGCGCCCTCGATGACTGCCTGAGACAAGGTAATGAAATGGCAAAAAAAATCGGCCTGCTCATCAAAGAAGGAAAAAAAGAAGAAGCTGAAGCGGCAAAATCTCATACCGCAAAACTTAAAGAATCTTCCAAACAACTGCAGGAAGAACTTAAACAAATAGAAAAAGACCTTACAGACCTTCTCATTACCTTGCCCAATGCTGCACATATAAGTGTACCCAAAGGTTTAAGTCCTGATGACAACGAAGTGATTATACAAAAAGGAGAAATCCCCAAATTAAAAGAAAACGCCCTGCCACACTGGGAACTGATCGAAAAATACGATATAATTGATTTTGAACTGGGTAATAAAATTACCGGTGCAGGCTTTCCCGTTTACAAAGGTAAAGGCGCCCGATTACAACGTGCACTTATCAATTTTTTCCTGGATGAAGCTGAAAAAGCCGGATATAAAGAAATACAACCTCCTATAGTGGTAAACGCCGCCTCAGGCTACGGCACCGGACAGTTACCCGATAAAGAAGGCATGATGTATGGTATTACCGACAGTGATTTCTACCTGATTCCCACTGCCGAAGTTCCCATCACCAATCTTTATCGCGATGTGATCCTGAATGAAGATGAACTTCCTGTAAAAAATGCAGGATATACACCCTGTTTCAGAAGGGAAGCCGGTTCATGGGGTGCCCATGTACGCGGACTCAACCGGCTGCACCAATTCGACAAAGTGGAAATTGTTCAGATCTGCAAGCCAGAAGATTCTTATACAATCTTAGAAGAAATGTGCCAGCATGTACAAGGTCTGCTGGAAGCATTAGATTTGCCTTACAGGAAATTGAGATTATGTGGTGGTGATATGGGCTTTGCCACTGCACTTACCTACGATATGGAAGTATTTTCTGCTGCGCAGGAAAAATGGCTCGAAGTTTCTTCCGTCAGCAATTTTGAAAACTTTCAGTCAAACAGGCTCATGTTGCGTTACCGCGATACCGATAAAAAAATCAGACTGGCCCATACACTCAACGGCAGTGCATTGGCACTGCCGCGTATCGTTGCCGCCATCCTTGAAAATAATCAAAAAGAAGACGGCATTCAGATACCCGCAGCATTAATTCCTTATACCGGTTTTGACAAAATTACTGCGCTTTAATGATGATTCGCACTCCATTCATATTACTTGTATAGTTTGCCTTAGCGTGTGGTCACAAAAAGACAAAAATGGAATATCCCGAAACATATTACAGCGATAAAACACATACCTGGTTTGGTACAGAGGTGCCCGACCCATTCTTTTGGCTCGAAGACGATCGGTCGGCTGAAACCAAAGCCTGGATTAAGGCTCAAAATATAATCACACAAAACTATCTTTCGGAAATCCCATTTAGAAGTAAGATAAGAAATCGCATTGAGCAATTGTACAATTATGAAAGATATGGGGCGCCAGGCCGTGAAGGAGATCACTATTATTTTTCCAAAAACGATGGCTTGCAAAACCAATCGGTCATTTATGTTCAAAACAGCATAGAGGAAGAATCAGCAGAAGTTTTTCTGGATCCAAATACATTTTCCGAAGATGGCACGTCTTCTCTGGGTAGTCTTGATTTTTCCAGAGATGGCAGTTTCCTGGCCTACAGCATTTCCGAAGGCGGCTCTGACTGGAGAAAAGTATTGGTTATGGATGTCAAAAGTCAAAAAATTGTATCAGACACTTTGCACGATATAAAATTCAGCGGCATAGCCTGGTATAAAAATGAAGGCTTTTACTACAGCAGCTATGACAAGCCAAAGGAAGGTTCAGACCTCAGTGGTATAACCCAATATCACAAAGTGTATTATCATAAATTAGGCGCTTCCCAAAAAGATGATCAATTGATATTTGGTGGCGAACAAATGCCCAGGCGATATATTTTTGCTACTGTCACCGATGATGACAGGTACCTTATTTTGTCAGCCGCGCAAGGTACCAGCGGAAATCAGTTGTTTATCAAAGACCTGTGGAAAAAGAATGCTGAATTTATTCAGATGGTCGACAATTTTGAAAACGACCATTCGGTGGTATATACCAATGGCGATGAGTTATATATTTTCACCAACGATAAGGCACCCAAGGGCCGTCTGGTAAAGGTAAAAGCCTCTGATCCCCATCAAAAAAACTGGATGGAATTTATACCTGAAAGCGAGTTGGTGCTTCAATCAGTATCCAGTGGCGGAGATCAGATATTCCTCAGTTATATGCGCGATGCAAGCTCTGAAATTATTCATATAGATAATACCGGCAATACTATAAGAAAAATTGCATTGCCCGGCTTTGGTACGGCCTCTGGATTTTCGGGCAAAAGAAAAGATAAAGAAGTTTTTTACTATTTTAACTCTTTTAACTATCCCACAGCTATTTTCAGATACCGCATTGAGGATGGATACACTGAAATTTTCAGAAAAAGCGAGCTGGCCTTTGAATCAGAACTTTATGAGGTAAAACAGGAATTCTTCACGTCAAAAGACGGCACCAAAGTACCAATGTTTATCGTGCATAAAAAGGGGATTGAAAGAAATGGGGATCTGCCTGTTTTACTATATGGTTACGGAGGATTCAACATCAGCCTTACTCCAACCTTTGACATCAGGACAGCCGCCTGGCTCGATATGGGAGGAGTGTATGCCCAACCGAATTTGCGGGGTGGAGGAGAATACGGAGAAGATTGGCATATAGCCGGCACTCAGTTTCAAAAACAAAATGTATTTGATGATTTTATTGCCGCTGCTGAATATCTGATTTCAGAAAATTATACCAGTCCATCGAAAATCGCCATCCTGGGAGGATCAAATGGAGGTTTATTGGTGGGGGCATGTTTGATACAGCGACCCGACCTTTTCAGGGTAGCCCTTCCCCTGGTAGGGGTGCTCGACATGTTGCGTTATCACAAATTTACAGCAGGCGCCGGATGGATCCCTGATTATGGCTGTGCCGATAGTTCCACTCAAATGTTTGAATATCTTAAAGGATATTCACCGGTACATAATGTAAAAGCCGGCATCGAGTACCCTGCTGTTTTAATTGCCACAGCAGATCATGACGATCGGGTGGTTCCGGCACATTCATTTAAATTTGCGGCTAGCTTACAGCACTACAATCCCGATAGCACAAACCCTCTGCTGATTCGCATCGAAACCAGGGCTGGTCATGGCGCCGGTAAACCAACAAGCATGGTCATAGATGAACTGGCCGATATCATTTCATTCACATGGTATAATATGGGCCTCAAACCAGAAATAAATCAGTAAAAATGGAAATAACAATTAGAAAAGGTGAAAAAAGAGACCTTCAGGGTGTAATGCAATTGGTTCAGGAACTGGCCGAATTTGAAAATGCATCGCATGAAGTGCAAAATACCAAAGAGCGTATGGAAGCAGAAGGCTTTGGCGAAAACCCTGCATTTGAGTTTTTTGTGGCAGAGTATGATAATCAAATCATAGGCATCGCCCTGTATTTTTTCAGCTATTCCACATGGAAAGGCAGAAGTTGTTTTCTCGACGATCTTATCGTTACGGAAGCTTTCAGAGGTAAAGGCGTTGGTAAAAAGCTTTTTAACAAAGTAGCTGAAGTGGCCAAAAACCAAAATTGCGGAAAAATGCACTGGCAGGTACTTGACTGGAATGCGCCCGCTATTGCCTATTATAAATCACTGAATGCTAAATTTGATGCCGCCTGGGTAAATTGCTGGCTCGACAATGAAGCATTACAGAATTATTAACCGACCTTTTCGAGTACGGTCATAAACGATACATGCCTGTGCCTGAATTTTTCATTGTGTATTTCTGTAATCAGCTTTCCTTCGTTTTCAAGGTATCGATTTAAACTTGCCAAAGAATCTGTAATAAATTGGAGGGCAAAAGTACTATCATCGTTGGCGGTTTCAGTTAAAAGCCTGAATAAATGATGCTGATGAAAAGCTCCACTTGCAAGTGCACTTGGTATATAATTAGTGGAAATCCAGGAGAGCCATTCTTCTTCTGAAGACTTTTCTACATTAAAAGTAATATTGTACAAAATCATTTTAGCAATTTTTCAGTTTAACTTTATCGGAAATACTAAACATCTATATTCACAATGATTAATAATTCACCAAGTGTTCGCGTACCACAAAAATATGCTATTTTTCTGATTGTAAGCATGCATTTAGCCGGGATTATAGGACTTGCCCTCCCTGTAAGCAGGGAATTGTTTTTATGGCTTACACCCTTTAATTTAATTGCGACATTTTTATTATTAATCGACAGCCACAGTGACTGGCGAAATTCCTTTAAAGTTTATCTGATTTTAGCCTATGTCATAAGTTTTGCCGTAGAAGCCATAGGAGTAAATACTGGTATCATTTTCGGATGGTATGAATATGGTACGGTACTGGGCTATAAACTTTGGGGCACTCCTTTATTGATAGGAATCAACTGGCTCATTTTGTTACTTGCTACCGGGGATGTTGCTAACCGCATTCATTCAAATCTATTGGTGCGATCGGCTCTGGCAGCTGTATTTATGGTTGTACTTGATTTTATAATAGAACCCATAGCCATTTCACTGGGTTTCTGGACATGGGAAGAAGTATTGGTACCACTTAGAAATTATGCAGGCTGGTTTATCACAGCACTTATATTGCAAGTAATGTATTCGTTAACAAATACAAACCCCAGAAACAGTCGATCTGTGTGGGTTTTGGGCGCTCAAATTCTCTTTTTCGCAATTTTAAACTTCATCCTTTAAAACATATTGTAAAGCAATATGTTAGGTATGACATAATACAGCTAATAGTTACTCATTCTGTTTAACTTTTTTCAAAAAATTTGCAACATTTTGTTTTAAAAGCTGTTAGGTAGTTAAATTTAAACATTAAGATCGTGTCAGTATACTCAATAAAGGATTTGGAGCAGTTGTCTGGTATTAAGGCACACACCCTTAGGATTTGGGAACAGCGATATAATTTCATCAAACCCAAACGAACAGATACCAACATCAGGTTTTATGATGATGCAGACCTGAAACTGGTACTTAATATTTCCTTACTTAAGGAGAACGGTCATAAGATATCAAAGATCTGTGACATGTCTTTCTCCGAAATGCAGGAAGAGGTTGTGCGGATTACCGAAAAAAAGCTTAGTTATCCTGAGCAAATCCAGGCACTTACCCTGGCTATGATTGATATGGATGAAGATCGGTTTGAAAAAATAATGAGCATCAACATTTTGCAGCTCGGATTCGAAAGAACCATGATCAACATCATATATCCCTTTTTTCTGAAAATAGGGGTTCTTTGGCAAACCGGTGCTGTAAACCCGGCACAAGAACACTTTATTTCTAATCTTGTCAGACAAAAACTTATTGTGGCAATAGATGGTCAATTGGTTTCATCATCGGAGTACAACAAGAAATATATGTTGTACCTTCCTGAAAACGAAATACATGAAATAGGTCTGTTGTTTTCCAGCTTTATAATCAAGGCAAGAAACAACAAAGTAATCTATTTAGGTCAAAACCTGCCGTTTGAAGATTTGTCTTCTGTTTACGGTTCACATAAACCCGATGTAATTGTAAGTGTGTTTACATCAAATCCGGCTGCATCAAACGTCCAGGATTACATCGATAAATTGGGTAAACGTTTCCCAAGCAGTACCATATTGATTTCGGGCCACCAGGTAGTTGGTCAGGGACTCGAATGTCCTAAAAACGTAATTATATTAAATAAATTACAAGATCTTATAGATTATGTGGATGATCAAAACGGCGGAAAAAAGGTTTAACCAATAAACCCTATAATATAGCCATATTATAAACTCAAAATCCATTTTGTTTAAGAAAAGTTAAACAAAATGGATTTTGAGTTTTTACGTATCCAATCATTCTGCTTTTTGAAATCTTTAATTAAGTATGCATTCCACCAGGCACATAGCCATTATTCGTTAATGCAATACATATACTTTGATATAAAATCAAAAAAACGAAAAACACCCGTCAACTATCATCGCACCACAGGAAAATAACAGGCCCGCGTTTTGTTTAATTTTTAACCGCTTTTAGTTAAACAAATTAATTTTTAAAATTTTCCATGTCGTCTTCTTGACAAATGATAAAAGTCATGTTTTTGGCCATTTTAGTGATTCAAACAATATTTAAGTGCTGATTTACAGCCTGTTAAAGGGTAAAAGCATGGCTAATTTAAGTGCCTTCCGGTATAATTTTGTTTAACTACTGAAAAATTTTATTAAACAAAGTCTTGCATATTCGTTTAATTAATCATAGATTTGGTTAAACAAAAACAAAGAACGCCATGACTGCACTCGAATTTAGTTACTCAATTGACAAGCTTTCACCTTCTTTAAAGCCATTTGCCTTGCGCTTGACCAAGGATGTTGAAGATGCGAATGACCTTCTGCAGGAAACCATCTTAAAAGCATTTACCAATCGGGACAAGTTTACAGATGGCACTAATCTCAAAGCGTGGATGTACACTATTATGAAAAACACCTTTATTACCAACTATCAGAGAATGGTAAGGAGGAATACTTTCATAGATACTACAGATAATCTCCACTATATAAATTCAACTGACAATTCCATAGAGAACGGAGCTTATGGTGAATTTGCTATGCGGGATATCAACAAAGCAATCCACAAACTTGACGATACTTATAAAATTCCTTTCTTGATGCACTTCAGAGGTTTCAAATATTATGAAATAGCTGATAAGCTTAATATCCCGATAGGAACTGTAAAGAACCGCATTCACATAGCCAGAAAAGAATTGAAGGCTATGCTAAAAAACTACGCTACTAAATAATTCATAATAGATATGACTGATAAGTCTGCAATTGTAATTGGATCAGGCTTTTCAGGAATTTCTGCTGCTACTACGCTTGCAAGTCACGGGTTCAGGGTAACTGTTCTTGAAAAAAATACCCTCCCCGGTGGCCGCGCAAGAAGGTTTGAAGAAAATGGTTTCGTTTATGATATGGGCCCAAGCTGGTATTGGATGCCCGATGTATTTGAAACTTATTTCAGGAGATTTGGCAAAGAAGTTTCTGATTACTATAAAATCGAACGGCTCGACCCTTCCTATACCGTAGTGTTTGGAAAAGACGATGTCATGGATATTCCGGCAGATTATGAATCTGTCGTTCATCTCTTCAACAATCTCGAACCTGGAAGCGGAGAAAAATTAACCCAATTTTTACACCAGGCAGCATATAAATACGACGTGGGCATCAATCAGCTAGTCTACAAGCCCGGCAGGTCTGTAACCGAATTCTTAAGCTTTAAATTACTTATCGATGTTCTTCGAATGGATATATTTACCTCCTTCGACAAACACATAAAAAGGTTTTTTAAGCACCCAAGGTTGTTATCGCTGATAGAATTCCCCATTTTGTTTCTTGGTGCAGTTGCCAAAAATACACCTGCTTTGTACAGTCTGATGAACTATGCAGATATTAAGCTGGGCACATGGTACCCGGTTGGAGGAATGTATAAAGTGGTAGAAGGCATGGTAAGTCTTGCCGAGGAGAAGGGTGTACAGTTTAAATACAACGAAGAAGTTAAAGGATTTGAATTTGATAAAAACAGCATAAATGCGGTTGTGACCACTAATGGAAAATATAGTGCAGATGTGGTTGTAGCCGGTGCCGATTATCATCATGTTGATGCGGTACTTTTACCTGAAAAATTCAGAAATTATTCCAAAAAATACTGGGATACACGTGTTATGGCGCCTTCAGCTTTAATTTTCTATCTTGGAGTAGATAAAAAAATAGAAAAGCTCAATCATCACACTTTGTTCTTTGATGAAGATTTTGCGGTTCATGCCCATCAGATTTATGAAGAGCCTGCCTGGCCTGACCGTCCGCAGTTTTACCTGTGTGTTCCAAGTAAAACAGATGACACCGTAGCACCTGAAGGCATGGAAAATATTTTCATCCTTATACCGGTAGCTCCTGCATTAAATGATGAAGAAGCCACCCGGGAACATTATTATCACATGGTAATGGAACGTCTCGAACATTTTCTTGGTGAAGACGTGAGAAGCCACGTAGTGTATAAAAAAAGTTTTGCACACAAAGATTTTTCTGAGGCATACCATTCATTTAAGGGAAATGCTTACGGATTAGCCAATACATTATTGCAAACCGCTATTCTAAAGCCCTCACTTAAAAACAAAAAGCTCAGAAATTTGTATTATACAGGTCAGCTCACAGTGCCCGGCCCGGGTGTGCCTCCGACATTGATATCAGGGCAGGTTGTAGCTGACGAGATTAAAAAAGATTTTGCTTAATTATGGTTAAAGAAATACCACTTGATCTGTATACCAAAACTAATTTTGAGTGCAGTAAACTTATAACATCCCGTTATAGCACATCCTTCACTCTTGGTATTCGTACCCTGGCAAAAAAATATCATGACCCTATATATGCAATTTACGGGTTTGTAAGATATGCAGATGAAATAGTGGATACATTTCACGACCACAATAAACAGGATTTACTTAACAGATTCAAAGCTGATACCTATCAGGCAATTGATGAAGGAATAAGTCTTAACCCTGTATTACATACATTTCAGTTTGTCGTAAACCGATACAAAATATCATATGATCTCATTGATGCTTTTTTATACAGCATGGAGATGGATCTTGAGCTAACCCGATGCAACCAAATAGATTATGAAAAATATATCTATGGTTCAGCAGAGGTTGTGGGACTTATGTGTTTAAAGGTATTTTGTGAAGGAGATGATGCATTTTACCAAAAGCTGGAAAATCCTGCACGCAGCCTTGGGGCTGCCTTTCAAAAAGTTAATTTCCTGCGGGACATGAAAAGTGATTTTCAGGAAAGAGGGAGAGTATATTTTCCCGGTCTTGACTTATCGCAATTTGGCTCTGATGTAAAACAAGCCATTGAAAAAGACATTCAAAAAGATTTCGATGATGCTTATAAAGGCATAATACAGCTTCCATATGGAGCCCGTTTTGGCGTCTATATGGCTTATGTTTACTATGTAAAGCTATTTAACAAGATAAAAAGAAGCCCTGCTCAGGCAGTGATGACTTCGAGAATTCGTATTCCCGACAATGTTAAGATACTATTGTTGGTTCAATCATGGTTTAAACACAAGTTCAATTTCATTTAAAACCTTAACAAAGATGGTTCCTGCTTACAAAACGCTCAATCTGAAAGTAGAAATTGACCAAAATTCAGGATTCTGTTTTGGTGTGGTATATGCCATTGAAATGGCAGAGGAAATCCTCGATGAACAGGGTTATCTGTATTGTCTTGGCGACATTGTTCATAACGACGAGGAAGTAAAACGACTTGAGAGTAAAGGACTTAAAATTATTGACCATGAATTTCTAAAAAGCCTGACTGATGAAAAGGTACTGATCAGGGCACATGGTGAACCTCCCTCAACTTATGAGTTGGCACTAAAAAACAATCTTGAGCTCATTGATGCTTCTTGTCCGGTGGTATTAAAACTTCAAAACCGGATCAGAAAATCATATGAAAAAGAAAATCAAATTTATATCTACGGAAAGCACGGACATGCAGAAGTTATGGGACTACTTGGTCAGACAAGTAACAATGCCGTAGTTTTTCAGGATATATCTGAGCTGGACATCAAGAAATTGCCCAAAAACCTTACCCTTTACAGCCAGACTACAAAAAGTGTGGATAAATTTAATGAAATATCCCAGACCCTTCGCGATGCAGGTATTGAAGTTGACTCTAACGATACCATATGCCGGCAGGTATCAAACCGGGATGAAGAGTTAAGGGTATTTGCCGGAAATTACGATACCATTATCTTTGTATCCGGAACCAAATCATCCAATGGCAAAGTGCTTTATCAGGTTTGTAAAAATAAAAATCCCGAAACATATTTTGTTTCAAATGTTGATGACCTCGATGCAGCCTGGTTCAGGGAAAACCAAACTGTTGGTATTTGTGGCGCAACTTCCACCCCTATGTGGCTGATGGAAGAAATAAAACAAAGATTGTTGTCATATTAAAATTAAAAAAATATGTTACACCCGGCCTTCAACGCAGTTATTGTAATTGGCACTTTCTTCTTTATGGAAGGTGTAGCCTGGTTTACACATAAATATGTGATGCATGGATTTCTATGGTCCTGGCATAAATCACATCATACCGTGCATGACCATGTGCTGGAAAAAAATGATTTATTTGCACTTGTCTTTAGTATTCCTTCCATACTTTTAATCATTTTCGGATCTGAATTTCCACAGATCAGATTTGTTATGTACATAGGATTTGGCATACTTGCGTATGGCATTTTTTATTTTCTTTTTCATGATATCATTGTGCACCGTAGAATAAAGATCAGGTTCAAAGCCAGGAATCCTTATTTAAAACGTATAATGCACGCACATTATATTCATCACCAGACACATACCAAAAAAGGTGGAGAAGCTTTTGGGTTTTTGTATGCGCCCAAAAGATACAACAAAAAAGAATCTGCCTCAGTTTGAGGTTATTCACTATATACAGGGCTATTATTTACAGGGGTATCGAATAAAAGCACACCAGGCAATTGCCTTCAGGTGTGATCATTCATTGTAAACCATTTAACTTTAACCTGGCTTTTTTATGCAAAAGCTATGTCTGGTCTTTTTGTTTTTATTTAGCAACGCTGTTTTTGCATTTGCGCAAAATGCACATATCAAAGGCAAGGTATTTAACCGTGTAAATAATGACCCTGTACCTTTTGCCAATATCATCGTTCAGGGCACTGCCAAAGGCACCACTTCTGACATCAATGGAATTTATGAAATTGGAGATTTGCAACCTGGCGTCTATAATCTTGAAGTTAAGTATGTTGGTTTTAAACCTGCTTTACAATTTGATATTGAAGTTACCAATGCCCGTTCTGCTATAATAAATATTGGCTTACTGGAAGATTCCAAAACTTTGGAAGATGTAATAGTAATTGCCTCTAATTTTGACAAAACCGATGAAAGCCCTCTCTCACTAAGAACGCTGAGCGCCACCGAGATCAAGCGAAGCCCCGGAGGTAACCGCGACATATCAAGGGTAATACGTTCTCTCCCAGGTGTGGCTTCTACCCCATCCTTTAGAAATGACATCATTATTCGGGGGGGATCACCTGGTGAAAACAGATTTTACCTCGATGGCATTGAAGTACCAACTATAAACCACTTTCAGACGCAGGGAGCATCTGGAGGCCCGGTGGGACTTATCAATGTAGATTTAATTCAAAAAGTCGACTTTTATTCAGGTGCTTTTCCTGCCAACCGGGGTAATGCACTTTCATCAGTTTTTGAATTTACCCAAAAAGACGGCAGAAATGATAAAGCTACTGCAAACCTGATTATGGGCGCCAGCGATGTTGGTATTACGCTGGAAGGTCCCATACAGGAAAATACCACCTATCTGCTAAGTGCCAGAAGATCATATCTTCAATACTTGTTTAGCATACTCGGTCTTCCCTTTTTACCCACGTACAATGATTTCCAGGCTAAAGTGAAACATAAGTTTAATAAAAATCATCAACTTACTATACTGGGCATTGGCGCTATAGATCAATTTACCCTAAATGAAGGCGCTGCCGATCAGGCCTCCTCCCCAGAAGAAAGAGATGAAATCAATTACATCCTCAATCAATTGCCCGTAAATAACCAATGGAATTATGCCTTTGGCGCCAAATATGAATATTTTCACAAGACCGGTCATATCACCCTGGTTGCCAGCCGTAATGCCTTAAACAATACCGCTGTCAAATTTGCCAACAATGATGACAGCAATCCCGATAATCTGCTAATAGACTTTCAATCAAGAGAAACCGAAAATAAATTCAGGTTTGAAGATTATCGCATTACAGAAACAGATTTTCGTATTAACTATGGGATTAATTATGAATATGCCCATTTCTTTGTAAATGAATTCAGCCGTTTTGCCAACAACTTCGGGCCTCTGCAAAATGATTATGTATCAGATCTATACATGAATAAATGGGGCTTATTTGCCCAGGTGAGCAAACCATTTTTCGATGAAAAACTCATGCTCTCACTTGGCTTTCGCTCCGATGCCAATGACTTCAATGATGAAATGCGCAGACTGGTGGAACAGTTTTCTCCACGTTTTTCAGCCTCCTGGAACTTTGCCCCCTCCTGGTCATTCAATTTTAATACCGGCATATATTATCAACTACCGCCTTATCCCCTGCTGGGTTTCAGGGATTCTGAAAATGGAGAACTGGTCAACCGCAGAAACGGTGTTACCTACATCAGAAACCGCCAGATTGTAGGTGGCTTTGAATACAATGCCAACTCCAACACCAAATTCACACTTGAAAGTTTCTACAAGCAATACAGCCAATATCCCTTTATGCTTACCGACTCCATATCCCTTGCCAACCTTGGAGCAGATTTTGGAGTCATAGGAAATGCGCCGGCCACTTCAACTTCTGAAGGCCGTAGTTATGGCATAGAATTTATGGCTCAGCAGCGCTTGTTTAAAGGATTTTATGGTATAGCTGCCTTTACATGGGTACGCAGCGCTTTTGAAGACAAAAACGGCAACCTTATTCCTTCGGCATGGGACAACCGCCATCTGGTAAGCCTTACCGGAGGTAAGAAGTTTAAAAAAGACTGGGAAATTGGTATGCGCTGGCTGTACAGCGGTGCAGCTCCATATACACCCTACAGCCTGATGGAAACTACCCGCAGAAGCAACTGGGATGTGTTTGGAAGGGGTATTCCTGACTTCTCCAGAATCAATGACGGAAGAACCAGCCCCTTTCATCAGCTTGATCTAAGGATTGATAAAAAGTACTTTTTTAATAACTGGAGTTTAAACGTTTTTCTCGATATTCAAAACATTTACAATCACGAAACCAACCTGAGGCCTTTTATGGACGTGGTAAGGGATGAAACCGGCGTGCCGGTGATTAGTCCTGACAATGCTGATTTCTATTTGCCGAGATTATTGCGCAATACCAATGGAACTATATTACCCACCGTTGGTATCATCATAGAATTATAATCACAAAAAATAATCTTAAAACTCAAAATATTCCTCTTCCTCGAGTTCAATGGTTTTGGGTTTTTCCCATCTTTTCTCCTGAAAAGTACTTTTCAGATCCTGGCCTTCCTTTCTGATATCATTTCGTATTTTATCTTTTACGGCAGCAGCATCATATGCAATGGTATACTCATCTGTTGTACCGGTAATTTTCAAAAATAATCGGGTCCCCCCTGTTTCTGTATCAATTTCTGAAGCCTCTGATTTTCTCAATCTCAGAAACTTTCTCAATGGTACCGAAAGCCGGTAATCGATTTCCTGATCAAATGTATGGGTGCCTTTAATGCGAATGTGAGAGACATTTGAAAAAATATCCATTTCAGGAAGGTAAACGGTTCGGTTTTGTATTCGTATATTGTTTTGCATTTCCGAGAACTTCAGATTTGCCAGACTTTCTTCTTCTACAAATCGGGAAAGCTTTTGCATTGGTTCAAAACCCAGCAGTTGCCCATTGAGTACCCTTGCTTTGATATCAGACTCAAGTGACTGAGAATTGAGTACCAGGTTTTGATCCAGCACCATAAATGCCGATACATTTGCATGCAATTGCCCGCGCAAATGACGATCCATAATAAAATCCTGTCTGAAATTATGGAAGACATGAAAGATGCTGTCGATGTTAATTCCACTCAGGTCAGAAAGTAACGAAACTTCAACCTTACCTGGCTTTTTATCGTTTACGGTACCACTCATAGAAAGTCTTCCTCCCATCGCACCGAAACGTACCCTTTCAAATCGTGCCAACTGATGTTGCAGCCGCATGCGGCCAGAAAGGTTACTGGCTTTAAATCGCTGAAAATTGAGGGCGTTGATTTCGCAATTGAAATCTATATCCAGATCGGGGTTTATACTGAAATAATAATCACCTCCCGTCGCAGCACTGGTATCTATTGAAGCGAAATTGCTTCTAAGTAATTCATCAAAATCAAGCCGGTACGATTTAAGGTCAGCCTCCAGCATTACCTTTCGTCTTTCTGTGTGAAGGGCACTGCTAAAATCTCTCAGAAAGCCATTGATAAGAAAATCGCTTTTTCCAACATAGCCCCGAAAATTACTTATAGCCAAATCTTTATTGCGAAAAATAAACGAACCTGAAAAAGCATTAAAAGGCAAGCGTTCACCTTTAAGGGCAAAACTGACATTGTGCAAAATCAACTCCCCACTGGCGCGGTAAGCTTGCGAAAGTTGACTCCCTGAAAGGTTACCCAGTGCTCCCGACCAGTTTATATCTGCTTCAATCCTGCCCATACCCCTGGCAATGGCAGACCCGGGAAATAATTCCAGTAATGCCGGTAACTCGATTTGCCCCTTTATGCGAATGTCGGCCAGGTATCGGTTGAAATCCCTAAGGTTAAATGATGCACTGATGGGTCTGTTGTCGAGTAAACAGGAAAAATCTTCGATCTTCAACTCACAAGTGCTGAAATTCTTTCTTGACCCATTGGAAAAGAACCCTTTAAAATGGGCATTCTCAATTGACTTACGATATCTGGGATGATAAATACGCACATCTTCCATCCCGAAATTTAATTCTACCAGCGGATTGACCGTTGCACTGCTTTCACCCTTTAGCAGACCATTAAAATATACACGGCCACGGCTTCTGTACGGTTTCAGGTAAGCTGCATAGCTATCAGGCAAAAGCGAACTTATGGAACTGATACTGGTATTAACCCCTTCAAAGCTGAGATTGTAAATGGTTTTTTCGGATATGACAATATTGCCATCAATGGCAAACTGGCCCCCGTCAATTACCAGGTCGCCCTTTTTTAAGGTGAGAAGATTTGACGCATTATCCCAGGTGAGATCTGCCAATACATCGAGCTTTTTATTTTTAAAGTACTGGTTCTCTTCTATTCCAATGGCATAACTGAGCAGATCGCCTTTCACGCTTATATCGCTCAGCGCACCTTTCTGCCGCATTCCTGCTTTCAGCTGCTCTGAATAAATCTCTACTTTGTATTGATTTTTAATGTCATGGTATATTACAAATACATTGCTAAGCTGTATGGATTTAAGTTCGAACAGAAGTTGATTTTCAGAGGGACTTCCTACATCCTTCTTAATAATATCAAAATTTCTCTCTCCCTTTTCATCGATCTTTAATTGCACCCTTGCATTGCGTATCAGCAGATCGTTGATTTGATACTGCCCGCGAATAATATGGAAAGGATTAAACAAGAGATAAATTTCACGAGCCTCTGCCAGGGTATCGGCACTAACTTCATGTGAGTCAAGAATCACCACATCTTTGAGACTAATGGCCATTTCAGGAAAAAACCGCCAGGTATTGAGTTGAATATCCCTGACTTTCACTGGTGTAACAATTTGTTTGTTGGCCTCAGTGATAAACCAGTTGAGGATTTGCTTCTGATACACCAGGGCAAAAATAAGACCCGAAATGAACAGGACAAAAATAAAGCCCAGGGTAATATACGCTACCCTTTTAACCAATCGCAAGTCCGGAAGATACTTGAAGAATTTCACAAAGGCAAAAATAACAAATATGGTGCCGATTCATACAACGAATTTCTGGACAAAGTATTCCGTTTTAGACCTGAATATTATTTTTAACAAACCTGCTTCATGGAAATTAAACTCTTATGAAATTATTTTCCCGGGAATACAAGCCACAGGTTTTGTCAGTTTATAGACAATTTAGAGATATTTAAATATTCCCTCATTAAACCTTTCACTCTAATTCTTTTCTAACGTATTAAAGACTATAAGGCAGCATTTTTAGCATAAAAATTTGCCCTTAGAAGAAGGGAGCTTACTGAATTTTTTAAACCCATGAAAATAAAAGCCAACATTGCCAATAGCCAGGATGGATTTGTATTTGATCCAACAACAGGCGATTCATTTTCACTCAACCAAACAGGGATTGAAATTATTGAAATGATGAAGCAGAACCTTAAAGAGGAAGAAATTAAATCCACCATCCTCGAAAAATATGATATCGACAGCAACATCCTTGATCGTTTTTATCTCGACTTCCTGAGTATGTTAAAACAATTTAACCTGGTGGACCTCAATGGATAAAATAAATCTGACAATTGGGGTTACCGGACTCAATAATACCGATAACCCAGGGCCTGGTGTACCTGTCATAAGGGCCTTGCGTGAGTCTCATGCATTTAATACCAGAATTATAGGTTTAGCTTACGAAAACTTAGAACCTGGCATCTATATGAAGGATTTAGTAGACAAAGTCTATATGCTTCCCTACCCTACCGATGGTACAGAAGCTTTGCTACAACGGATTTCCTATATACAATCCAAAGAATCTATGGATGTATTGATTCCAAATTTTGATGCTGAGCTTTTTACATTTATGAAAACAGAAGCAAGACTGAAGGAAATGGGGATCCATACTTTTATGCCAACCCTATTGCAATATGAGGAAAGACATAAATCTCAATTACCTGCATATGGCAAAAAATATGGTATGCGCGTACCAAAAAGTGTGGAATTGTTCAGTTTAGAAGATGTCAGTCAAAAAAGTGAAAAGTATGATTTTCCATACATGATCAAAGGGAAATTTTATGATGCATATATCGCAGGAAATATTGACCAGGCAAAAAGCTATTTTCATAAAGTATCGGCAAAATGGGGATTACCTGTAATTATGCAGGAATACATTACTGGAACAGAGGTAAATGTTATTGCTCTGGGTGACGGAAAAGGCAATATGATTGGCGCTGTGCCTATGAAAAAACAATACATAACGGATAAAGGGAAAGCTTGGGGAGGCATTACCCTTGATGATCCGGTACTGTTGGAAACCACCAGGCAAATCATTGAAAAAACCAAATGGCGTGGAGGTATGGAAGTCGAAATGATTCGTACCGATGACAATGAATTGTATGTAATAGAAATTAATCCCCGGATACCCGCATGGGCATACCTCGCTGTTGCTGCTGGTCAAAATCTACCTGAAGCTCTGGTAAAACTGGCGCTGGGTCTTCCAGTTAAACCCTTTACCGAATACTCCAAAGGAAAAATATTCATCCGTTATTCATGGGATTTAATAATAGATTTTAATGATTTTCAAAAATTTTCAACCCTTGGCGAATCATGAATAAGTTAACATTTGAAAGACCTTTTATAAAAAAAATAAAAGCCGGAGTTCCTTCTAAATTTGGTATGAATACTGGAATAGAAGCCATTACACATATTGACGGAGTTTCTGTTACACAACTTTTAGAAAAGTATGGATCCCCTTTATTTGTCATATCAGAAAAGACCATAAGAAACACCTACAGGGAAGCTAAAAGAGCATTTAATACCCGATATCCAAAGGTGCAGTTTGCCTGGTCATACAAAACCAATTACCTCAATGCCGTTTGCCAGGTATTTCATCAGGAAGGAGCCTGGGCTGAAGTTGTTTCGGGCTTTGAATATGAAAAGGCATTATCCAATGGCATCTCCGGGAGACACATCATTTTCAACGGTCCGGAGAAGAGCGAAGAAGAATTGACGAAAGCCATTCAACATAGCTCACTAATACATATCGACCATTTTGATGAGCTATTTACCCTGATTGAGCTTTCTGAAAGAACGAGCGAAATTCCAAAAGTTGCCATTCGCGTTAACATGGATACGGGTGTCTATCCTATATGGGATCGCTTTGGGTTTAACTATGAAAATGGAGAAGCCTGGGATGCCTTAAACCGCATCATGCTCAGCAAGAAAATGAACCTTGTGGGTTTACACACACATATCGGCACATATATGCTAAGCCACGATGCCTATCGGATTGCCGCTATGAAACTCGCTGATCTGGTTGTTGGCCTCGATAAAAAGTACAATCACAGCATTCAGTACATTGATATGGGTGGAGGTTTTGCTTCAAAAAATACGCTTAAGGGTGCCTATTACAGTGGCTCAGACACAGCCCCTTCATTTAACGATTATGCCGAAGCCATAAGCTCAGCCATTATTAACTCACAAATACACCCTGATAAATTACCCATGCTCATACTGGAAACAGGAAGGGCTTTAATTGATGATGCCGGATACCTGTTGAGCACAATTGTGGCAAATAAAAGGCTTTCCGATGGAAGAAGGGCCACCATTATGGATGCAGGTGTAAATATTTTGTTTACTTCGTTCTGGTATGATCATCAAATACATCCTGCCCAGACTATGTCACAGAATACTGAAGAAACCAGTATTTACGGCCCTTTGTGTATGAATATTGATGTCATCAGAGACGCTGCAATTATGCCATTATACCGAAAGGGAGATAAAGTGGTTATCAAAAGGGTAGGCGCTTATAATTTGACTCAGTGGATGCAATTTATACATATGCGCCCGGCAGTAATAATGATCGACTCAGATGGCAACACACATATGATACGCGATCGGGAAACCCTTCAAACCCTCAATCAACTGGAGCATACACCTGCTCACCTCAGGCAGACTATCTTACAGGAGTCATGAAACTTACTGATATTTTTTTATCTGAGGATGCCCGTTTACATTACAAGGGCATCCTCAATAGCTACTCGCAGATTTTTTTCTCTGAGAACAAAGCATTTGCCTGGGTATTGATTCCGGCAACATTTCTCGACCCTTATGCAGGATTATTTGGATTCATTTCTTTACTGGTTTCAAATTTTACTGCATACGGACTTGGTTTAAATATTTACACTATTTCAAGAGGGCTATATGGGTTTAACAGTCTCCTCACCGGACTTGGTTTAGGCGTTTATTTCAGTCCGGGCTGGCAATTGATGTTTATGGTGGCCATGGCATCTTTGATTACACTTGGTTTTTCTGTGGCCCTGGAAGGAGTAGTGGGAAAATATGCCCTGCCTTATCTAAGCTTACCTTTTGTATTTGCATCCTGGCTGGTAATGCTGGCACTTCTTGATTTTACCGCACTGGGCATCAGTGAAAGGGGCGTATATTTTTTAAACGAACTTTATCAAATGGGTGGTGACTGGCTTGTTGCATTTTACAACACCACTGTTTTTTTCGACATATGGCAGCCTTTAAGGGTATATTTCATTTCATTGGCCGCTATCTTTTTTCAGTACAATATACTCACAGGAATTTTAATTGCTACCGGAATTTTATACTATTCACGTATTGCCTTTACCCTTTCCCTATTGGGGTTTTTCGCCGCTTATGCTTTTTATTCCATTATAGGTGCCAACCTGAATGATTTAAACTACAGTTATATAGGCTTTAATTATATTCTCACAGCCATTGCCATAGGAGGTTTCTTTATCATCCCTTCAAAAGGATCCTATTTGTCAGTTTTAATACTTATTCCCATGTTGGCACTACTCACTACCGGTTTAAGCCGCATTTTAATGGTTTTTAATCTTCCGGTTTACTCTCTTCCTTTCAACATAGCTGTACTTATGTTTTTGTATGTTTTGAAATTCAGAACCACCAGCCAGGCAAATTTGTCAGAAGTGGTGGTACAACAAAATTCACCTGAAAAAAACTTGTATGCTTTTCAAAATCATATCATTCGCTTTGGAAGTTCTTATAAATTGCCTTTCCGTCTTCCTTTTTATGGAGAATGGGTTATAACACAAGGGCATAGTGGCGATCATACTCACAAAGAAAACTGGCGTCATGCCTGGGATTTTGAAATTGCAGATGATGAAGGAAAGACCTATCAGGGTACAGGAGATTTTCCAGAGGATTATTATTGCTTTGCAAAACCTGTAATAGCCACCGCAGATGGAGAGATCGTAGAAGTCGTCGATGATATAGAAGACAATGTTATCGGCAAATACAACCTCATTCAGAATTGGGGCAATACCATTGTTATCAAACATGCCGATTACCTTTACAGCAAAATAAGTCACCTGAAAAAAGGCACTGCCAAAGTCAAAAAAGGCGATTTTGTTAAAACAGGCCAACACCTGGCCCAATGTGGCAACTCAGGACGATCTCCTTATCCACACCTGCATTTTCAGTTTCAGGCTACTCCATGGATAGGTTCAGGCACTTACGAGTATCCATTCAGACATCTGTTGATTCATAAAGACAATACATATCAATATATGTCATTTAGCATCCCTGAAAAAGACCAGAAAGTATGCAATATCGAGGTTAATCCTTTGATGAAAAATGCCTTTCAACTTATCCCCGGGCAAGGAATAAAAATATCAGGAAAATGGAATAGCAAAGATTTTATAACCGAATGGATTGTTGGCACCAATATGTATAACAAAAGTTACATTTATTGTACTGAAAGCAAATCCCTGGCCTGGTTTGAAAATGATGGTGTCGTTTGGCTGTTTACACATTTTGAAGGCACAAAAAACACCTTACTGCATTATTTCTACCTGGCGGCTTTTAAGGTTCAACTGGCATTTTACAAAGCGTCTGATACAGTAGATTCCCTTCCGGTAAATCAGTTATTTTCAAAAAAACAATTATTTCTTCAGGACTTTGTGGCACCATTTTTCATGTATCTGAGAGCATACCACAGGCTGAAATTCACTTTTACCGATGACGAAATGTCGCCTTCCGAAATCTTTCTTGAATCTGAAATTGAATCTTTTGTATGGAGAAAAAGAAGCCAAAAGATACATTTTGAAATAAAAATTGATAAAAAAGGAATTTCAAAGCTCAACGTTAATGGACCTTCTATTAAAATAGAAAGTGTATGGGAAATTTTATAATGTCATTGGTTTTTTGCACCCTTATCACCTCAGGTTTACAAGCCCAAAGCAACAGGGTAGATAGCATTACCTATGCCTTGTATAAAAACACATCCTGGAATGAACTCATTGAAACCAGTAAAGCCGCCTTTCAATCAGGAATAGACTATTATTATCTTCGGATGAGGGTTGGCATTGCGTATTACGAGAAAAAAAATTATGCATCAGCAAGCCATCAATTTGAAAAAGCACTGGAATTTAACTCTGCAGATGTTGTTGCTAAAGAATATCTCTATTATTCATATCTTTTATCGGCAAGAGAAATGGCAGCACGCAGGCTCCTTAAAACCATGCCGGTAAGTCTTTATAACAAAGTAAAAAATTCTTCACGCAGTAAGCTAAGAAACCTGAGTATATCGGTTAGTAAACAATTTCCTGCAACAGCGGGCACTATTTCTGAATTTACACCGCCAGACATAAATGGTGAGGATGGAGTACTGGTTCTGCCCAACAGCATGGTGGTTTTACAGACGGGTCTGAGCCATTATTTGGGAGCATCTTCCTTTTTGGAACATAATGTAAGCTTCTTAAACAGAAACAATTTCAGCTATTCTGAGCTGAATAATGATAGCTATATTTTTGAAGATCTGAATGTTTCACAGTTTTTATATCAACTTTCATCAGAAATCTACATTAATAACAACTGGTACCTCAGGCCCTCAGCCAGTTACATTAACGTAAGAATACCTTATGTATATCAGGTACAATTACCGGGTCGAATGGGAGCTGCGAGAAATATGATTGGTCATTTTTCAGAACATCAATATTCTATTCAGATGGGTCTGGGGGTAAAATCCGGAATACTACGGCCCGAAGCATCTATAGCTTATAGTAAATTCAACAATAACCCTTATTTGCAAAAAAATGTCTCCATAACTGCTTTTCCAACGGGCAATCTCAATCTCTATCTGTTTTCAAGGATAAGCCACCAAAGCCATATAAATATCGAGCGCCAAAGATGGATATGGTTACAGGAATTGGGTTTCAAAGTTTTGGATGGCGTTTGGCTTGAAATCAGAGGGGTATTCGGGGAAATGGAAAATTTTGCCGACCATGGGGCCACCTTAGCCTTTAATGATCTGGGCATACTCAGAAAGCAATACGGACTAAGCCTTCGATTGCCTTTTAAAAATGCAAGCAGAGAGTTTAGCCTGCATTACAAATACGCCGAACAGGAAAACTATTTTTATAGTGACAGGAATCACTTACCCATTTCAGGAAGTGGAATCACTTTTAATCATCACACATTAACAGGATCATGGATATGGAAATTCTGAGAAAAACCCTGAGATTAATTATTGTATCTCTCTTATTTAACTTTTCTGTTTACAGCCAGGATGTAAGACAAACGATTGAAGCTTTTCGTCAAAGCTATGATTTTGAAAAACAAGGGAATTTTTTTAAGTCAATTGAGGCCTTACAAATAGTATACAATGAAAAATCTTATGAAATAAATCTCAGACTGGGCTGGCTGTATTATAACAGGCTGGCATACATTGAGTCAGTTAACTTCTATGAACGCGCCATTCAACTTATGCCCTACGCTATTGAACCCAGGTTTGGCATTGCATTCCCTTTGGCTGAAATGGGCAACTGGGATCAGGTAATTGCTCAATACCAGAAAATATTAAGTATCGACCCCAATAACACCCTGGCCAATTATCGAGTGGGTTTGATTTTATATGAAAGGAAAGAATACCCGAAAGCAAGCCAGCATTTCGAAAAAGTAGTCAATCTGTATCCATTTGACTTAGATGGCTTATTAATGCTTGCATGGACGAAGTTTCAAATGAAGCAATTCAGGGAGGCCAGGGTATTATTTCACAAATGTCTTATGCATTCGCCCGATAATGCATCGGCAGAAGAGGGTTTAATATTGTTAAAATGACAATAAAGTTCATTTGTACAGTAATTGAACAAAGAACAGCCTATAGTTCAATTTGATTAATACATAATAAAAAATACCTCCCAGACCAAAGCCCGGGAGGTATAACCTTATTTAACAAACAATAAAAGAGGCTACTTTGATTTGAGGTAAGTCATAAACCAGGCAAGCTGATATATATTTGAATCAGGCTGACCAAGAAATGCACTTTCATCATTAATCATAAAGGGCACCATTACATCATCCCCCTGTTTCCAGTTGGCAGGTAAAAGTACCCTGCTGTTGTCCCTGCTGGCCTGTAAGGCTTCAAGGGTTCTTTTAATTTCCTCAATATTTCTTCCAACCTGAACCGGGTAGAAATAAAAGGCGCTGATTTTATTATCAGGATCCACAAAAAAGACACCACGTATGCTCTGACCGGTAATATTATCGGAATCAAGCATGCCATATAAATTAGATATGTTGCAGGAATAATCATCGACCAGTGGAAAATTTATATCAATCTGACCTCTGTTTTTATAATTCAGTTGCTCCATAGCCAATTTCCAGCCAACATGTGAATCAAGCCTGTCTACTGAAGCTACTATTACTTTAGCCCCCATTTTATCAAACTCAGCTTGAGCGTGGGCAAGTTCTAAAATCTCAGAAGAACAAACCGGCGTAAATGCTTTGGGGTGTGCAAATAGAATTTTCCAGTTCTTTCCGAAGTCTTTCGGAAAATTAATTATTCCATGCGTAGAATTAGCCGAAAAGGATGGTGCCTCTGATCCTAATAATGGTATGCGCTGGTTAACTCCTTGTTGTGCAAAAGTAAATGAGATTGCAAGCATACACAGGCCTGCTGCTAATAATACATTTTTCATAATTGTTGAGGTTTAAAGCTTGTCGTTGATACGTGCACAGATTTCTGAGCCAGATAACACATCAAAGGTAAGCCTGTAGCGGAATAAGAATTTAGGACATTTCTTGCAAAAATTTGTAATTTTATTGCAATAGTGCTCTATTTCAAATATTTACTGGGTTGTACACCGAATTCCTTTTTAAAAGCTCGCGAAAAATATGCCTGGTCGTTGAATCCCGATAATTCGCAGACCTCTGCCATATTTTCCATGCCTGATTTCAGAAGATCAGCTGCTCTTCTAAGCCTGAACGTTCTGACTAAGTGACCAGGGGTTTGTTCGATCAAAGCATTGATTTTTCGGTTGAGCTGCGAGGTACTCATATTGAGCATCTCGGCCAATTGATCTACCCCAAATCTGGGATCTTGTAAATTACAATTGATAAATTGTACTACTTTCTCAAAAAAAGCCTGGTCAGCTGGTATAACAGAAATCTCAGAGGGTTTGATCAAATAAGATTTGCTGAATTTTTCCCTGAATTTCTTTCTTTGCTGAATCATATTAAAAATAAGTAGTCTAAGTTCTTTCATATTGAAAGGTTTGGTCAGATAGGCATCCGCGCCTGTTTCCAGACCTTGAATTCTATTTTCCAGTTCTGCTTTACCCGAAAGCATAATAATTGGTATGTGACTGGTTTTTTCATTGTTTCTAATGGCCGCTGAAAACTCCATGCCATTCATTCCCGGCATCATTACATCGGTAATGATCAGGTCCGGAATATCTGTTAAAGCCATTTCAAGACCATCCAGGCCATTTGCTGCTTCAATGATGCAGTAAAATTTTTCAAATTGCTGTCGAATCAATGAGCGAAGTTCAATATTATCTTCTACAATCAGTATAACTTCCCCGACAGTTCGCTCCGGCGGTATTATTTTTTTAGATACAGAAACTGGTGCGTCATTTAGTTCCAGATTTTTCCACTGAACCTTGATATCTGTCGGGTTTACAATTGCAATCGATTCAGAGTTTTTGGCGCCTGGTATTTCAATTACAAATTCAGTACCTACACCCAGTTGGCTATTAACCTGAATCTTCCAACTATGCAATTCGACGAATTGATGTACCAGAGCCAGTCCAATACCTGTTCCTTGATTAGAACCCACACCAGGTTGACCAGACTGATAATACCTTTTAAAAATATGGGGTAATGCCTCTTTTTTTATTCCGATACCCGTATCTCGTACGATCAATTGTACAGTCTGATTTTCTCCATACTGTAACCTCACTTCGACTACACCAAGTGGATCGGTAAATTTTATGGCATTAGATACCAGGTTGTAAATAATGGTTCGAAATTTCTCATGATCTACCCAAGCAGGAATAAAAGTATGCTCAGCAAAAAAACTTAAATGAATATTTTTTACCTCCGCCATAGATTCAAAAGAATGGAGGCAGCCAGAAACATACATCGTGAGATCGGTATATTCCTTTTCACATTCCATTTTGCCTGATTCTATTCTGGATAAATCAAGTAATTGGTTAATCAAAAAAAGCAATCTGTTTGTGTTTTGCTGCGCAAGTGATATTCTCTCCTTTTGATCATTGTCTAATGATCGGAATTCTGATAAACACTCTAAGTGTGCCATAATCATGGTTAGGGGTGTTCGAAATTCGTGAGAAATATTAGCGAAAAAACTTGACTTAATGGCATCGACTTTCCGAAGTGCCAGAGACTCTCTTTTTTCAATCTTCAGCTGATTTTTTATTTGCAACCTGTTCAACTCATACTGGCGTAAGAAAATTATAACCAAAATAAAAACTACAAGGTATAATACATAAGCAGACCAGGAGCGCCACCATGGAGGCTTGATTACCAATCTAACAGAAATTCCATCCTCATTCCATACCCCTTCACTATTAGATGCTTTAGCCCTGAAAACAAAATTGCCATAAGGTAAATTTGTGAACGTTGCAGAGGTATGTATGCCGTTGTCTATCCATTCATCACTATACCCTTCAAGGCGGTAAGCGTACTGGCGTTTCGAAGGTTGGGCAAAATCAAGGGCAGTAAAATCAATATTTACAATTTTATCTCTGTGCGACAAAATAACGACATCGGCCTCTGAAATATCAACATTTAACTTTTCGGGATTGGTTTTATGCTTAACCGCTTTACCATTTACCCTTAATCCAGTAATTGCCATATTTATAATGCGGGGCTTAACCTTGATAGTGTCAGGATAGAAATAATTAAGACCCGCTATACCTCCAAAAAACATTTCACCTGATTTGCTCTTAAAAAAAGCCCCGGTGTTAAACTCATTGCTTTGTAAACCATCAGACACGTCATAATTTCTAAAGGTAGATTTAGACGGATCGAATTTTGACAATCCTTTATTGGTGCTTAACCAAAGATTTCCATGATCATCAAATAAGGCTCCATAAACTACATTATTAGGTAATCCGTTTTTTTCGGTGTAGTGTGTAAATGTTTTATCCCGCAGATCAAACATATTTAAACCTCCGGAAGTGCCTATCCAAAGATACTGTTGCGGATTGCGAGGATCTTCCGTAATACATTTTATTTGATTATGACTCAGGCTATTTTTCTGTGCAGGATCATTTTTATATTGTGTAAAACGTGTACTTTCAGGATCAAAGCAAAACAATCCATAGATAGTACCCATCCATATCTTTCCATCAGCATTCTGGTATAGCACAGACCTGTAACGGCTGTTTCTAAACTCCTCATTCATAAACCTGTAACAAGTAAACCCACTGTTGTCATCAATATATTTACATAAATGACAACTGGTGAGCAACCAAATGTTACCTGTTCGGTCTTCCAGTACAGAACTTGCTTCTTCCCGCAGTATAGTGCCTGACTCAGAATAATGAAATCGAAAAAAACGGGTTTCCTGTGATTTGAGACTATGCCTGAAAATACCCCGGCTGGAAACTACCCAGAGATTCTTATTACCATCCTCCAACATGCTGTAGATCTCACTGTTGCCAAATAAGTCTGGAGCATTGACAGACCCTTCGAAAGAGCGCACACTTCCATTTTCCCTGTCCCAGCAATACAACACTTCAGCGCCAATCCAGATTTTATTCTCTGAATCCTGTAAAATAGAACGAATGCTAAAGTTTGTTACTCTCGAATTTGAATCAGCAATGTGTTTAAAACGTGGGAAAAGATCAACATATGGATCATAAATATCTATGCCTTTACCATAAGTACCAATCCACAAAACCCCGTTTTTGTCAAATAATAAGCATAAAATCAAGTCCATACTTATTGAACTCAAATTTTTGGGATCATACATGAATTTGGTGAAATTGCGATCTGCAATTTCTAATTTTAAAAGGCCGGTGAAAGTGGCCATCCACAGGGATCCATCATTTCCTTTGATGACTTGACGTATCACCTGATCATTGACACCATCTTCATTAATGAACCATAGGTATCTGTTTTTTACCGGATCAAACCTGACTAATCCGCTGGTGGTACCCAACCATAAATTGCCATCAGATTCTGCCAGAATCGAAATTACAGGAATGGTTAAGGCAAGATTTGTCGCTGGGCTTTGGGGCGTTTCTATTGAATAATGTATAAAAACATTCTCCTCCGGTTTAAATTGACTCAATCCCAGCGTTGTGCCAATCCATAAATTACCCTTAGCATCAAAACTTAAAGCATGTATATCATTGCTATTCATAGAATACTTTTGCTCAGGGATATGAACATAGTGAACATGGGAAATAACGGCTGAGAATTTTCTGTCAATTGTAAGCTTGTACAAACCATCCCCTTCGGTTCCAATCCAGACAGAACCATCAGGATCTTCAACAATAGCCTTTACCTCTCTGAAATATGCTCCTTGTCTTGAGATTCCCGGAAGCAAAACTCTTTGAAAAATTTCTTTGCCTCGGTGGAATATATTTACACCCCCACCATAGGTCCCTATCCAGATCCAACCATGGCTGTCTTCATATAAAAAAGTGACATAACTATCTGAAATGCTTTGGGCATCGAAAGGGTCATGCTGATAAATTGTGAAATTTTTTCCGTCAAATCGATTCAAACCATCTTTTGTGCCAAACCACATATACCCCTTGTGGTCTTGTAATATTGAAAAAACAGCACTCTGTGACAGCCCATCATCTATGGTCAAATGGCCAAATGACAAAGGCTGAGCTTTAAGTGAAAAAATTATTAAACAAGTCAGCAAAAATATAGTTATCCGCATACATTTTATTAAACAAATCTATTTTAATTCTTTAATCACACAGATTGGCAATTAACTTACTAAATTAATGAATAATAATACTACTCAGACAGATTAAAAAATCGAACTATTAAAATGATACTTTCATTCAAACCACCATAAGGGCTATTTACACAAATTTCTCAAAAATAAAAAAAGCTCCCGGGGTCTGGAGCTCACAGAAATAATTTATGGTATTGCATAATGGTTTATTCATGGCATTTCTGTCAATTTTATGCGTTAATAAAATCCTTACTTCTTTTAAATATTTTACCAGCAAGATCGTCTGAACGGAACCATGCAGCTGGGCTCTGACTGCTTTGAAGTATCCATGAATTTTCTGAACTATCAGTTTTATAGGCCTTTATTATCTTTTCAGTTCCATCTTCACGAAATTTCAACTGATAAAATGTGCCCTGAGCAGAGGATTCTGAAAAAGTATCATCAAAATCCTGGCTGTTAAGGTAATCAACAACATTGAGATATTCTGCCACCGATGCAGAATCGGCGGGCATATCCCCGGAGTACCATTGGTCCCCCTTTCTGATAAGGCTAAAGGAACTGTCACCCGGATACTGAAATTCTACTGAATTTACCAATTCACGATTGAAACTCAGAAAAGTCTGATCTCTGAAGTCATTGATCTTTGTATTAAAAGATATACCCATAAAATTATCGGCAGCATACACTTCATTATCATTTTGCAGGCGCACATAAGTAAAAAAGTTCTGCTGATCACGTACACCAAACCTGCCAATAATGAGATCGAGTGATTTTTTTCTGCCTTCCATTACCTGCACCTCAACCCCTGATGTATCGGCATCGTATTCTTTCCATCTTGCCGGGTCCCGCGTTACCATTCGGGTGGGTTTTATACGCATCAGGGTAGCCAGCGCTCCATTTATTGCACGGGGATTAGCGTCGGCCCAATTTTCATTTTCCAGTTTTACCTGCCATTTCCCTGAAGCTCTTTTCAAATCAACCAGTTTGCCTTCTTTTACGATTTTCAAGGCGCTCACTTTTGCTGTATCAATTTTCACCAACTCAGCCCTGTAATTTTTACTTCGGCTTTTTCCGCCAAAAAGCTGCAGCGCTGCATAAATCAGGGCCAGCAGGATCAGTAAAACAACCAGTTTGAAATTAGAAATACTTTTCATTTTTCTATGGGTTTAGAAATTTCCTTGTATCCACTTGTTCTTTTTCTGTTGATTTCTATGCCTGCGGTACAAACCAACACCTAAAATAAATAAAATGGGTACAATCACATTTCCATATTTGTACAGATTCTTTTTTGTTTCATCTATCTGTTCCAATGGTCGGTTGGTTACCCCTTTGGTGCGCAGGTTGATCAAACCGGTATCATCTGATAGCCAGTCAATGGCATTGGAGGCAAGGTTTACATTATCGGGATTAAGTTGCTGCCGCTGCTGGCCTTCCCCATTGACAGCAAATTTGCCGTTTGCAATCACAATCATCCTTCCAGAGCCTGATCCTCCCAAGGGGCCTTCTGCTGCTATAGCTACGACCTGATTTGGCTCTTTGAAGTCTTTTTGCCCCCATTCCCTGTTTATATCTATGTAGGCCGGAACCGGCGCCAGACCCGAATATTCCGAACTGTATGCCAATGCTGAAATCTGTATGGCTGTATCCTGCACCATATGGGTTATATTGGCTGTAAAAGGAAGCAGCACCGATTCAAGCCCTTCGGTTACAGGATGTTCGGCAAAATTGCTGATCATGGGAAAGTAAGGGAATTCCACAGCGGTATTGAAGACAAAAGGACCCTGTTGCTGCCGTACCGAAACACTGCCACAGGAAGCATCAATTACATAATTGTTATGCAGGGTTATACCTTTTTTACCCAGCCATTCCTTAACCCCTATGTCGGGACCTGAAGATAAAAACTGCTGATTTAAGTTGGCATCGAGGGTATTGTGGGCAATATACAGACTGCCGCCTTTTGAGAGATAGCGATCCAACTTGGCAAAATGCTCTTCAGGAATGGTGTCGGCAGGATCAATCAAAACAATGGTTTTATACCAAAGCGGTATTTCTGCAGTATCTGGAATACTGTAGGGCTCAGGATCATAAAGAATGGAAAGCTGCTCCAGCAATTGAGCTGATGCATTCATGGGAGGTTCTCCGTTTCCCTGCAAAAATCCTATTTTTGGTTTGTCTTCGATCACCAGTTTTTTAATGGCCGTGGTAAGGGCATATTCCAGTCCGGCTCCTGGTGGAATAACGGGAATCACTTCTTTCTTTTCGCCCATATTCAGTACCGCCCCCATATAGGCACGCATTTGCTTGACCTGGTCTTTTTCACGCACATTTACCATCAGGGGTCCTATGCCCTCCTGCTGAGCCTGCTGTTCTGTCTCTTCACTTACATTGGGGTCAATAAATTCAAAAACGATTTGGCCGCCAGATCTCTTTTCATATTCCACCAGCATATCTTCCACATCTTTTCGGCTCTTGAGCAATTGGGGTGGCAGCTCTTTGGTAAAATGTGCCGTAATGGTTATAACATCATCGAGGTTTTTAAGAACTTCACGGGTGGCCTTGCTCAGTGTATATCTTTTATCTGCGGTAAAATCAAGCCGCACCGATACTTTATATGCGATCAGATTGATCAGCAGCAGAATGCCCAGATAAAGAAATATTTGTAAAATCGCCTTATTCTTCTTCATGATCTTTTGCAATTAGAATGCTTTTTAATTTTGCCAGTTTCTTTTTGCCAGCATACTCTGGGATAGCAGCAGTCCTGCTGCAATAATGGAAAGAAAATACACAATATCACGGCTGTCATAAACACCGCGCGACAAAGATTCAAAATGTGTGCGGGCACTCAGGTAATCAAATACTGCTCCCATGTTTCCACGCAGCCCACCCGCCATTACATCAAACAAAACATGGAAAAAAATGCCGATAAACAGTGAAATCAGAAAAGCCACAATCTGATTGTTGGTGGTGCTGCTGGCAAAGACGCCAATACTGATGTACATGGCACTGAGTAGCAATAAGCCTATATAACCTCCGATTACAGCGCCATGATCCACATTGCCGAGCCTTGCTACACTTACATAATAGCTAATGGTACACAAAAGCGCAATAGCTACTAACAGCAGACAGGCCAGAAATTTTCCGGTGACGATCTGCCAGTCGGTAATGGCCTTCGTGCTGAGCAACTCAATGGTACCCGCTTTTTTTTCTTCAGCTATGCTCCGCATGGTTATGGCAGGAATAAAAAAGAAAAGACTCCAGTAACTGGTAGCAAAAAACAATGACAGATCGGCCTGCCCAATTACAAAAATATTATTGCCAAACAGCCAGGTAAAAAAACCATTGAGCCCAAGAAAAACTATAATGATTACATAGGCTGTAAGCGAATCAAAAAATGTTCGCAATTCCCTTTTGGTGATGACCCAAATGCTTTTCATATCTATAAGGTAATTTTTTCGACAAATTAATTAGTCAATTCTCTGAACACATCTTCCAAACGTGTCTCAATTCCGGTCATTTCCAGCAGATACCATTGATTCTTAACGCATAGGTCAAATATGTCTTTCCGCGATGAAACATCCGGCTTACTTTGTACCTGCAGAAATCCGGGTCTCTCTTTAATCGCTTTTACGGTTTCAACCCCGGGAAGCCCACGTATCGCCTTTTCTATCGTGGTAATATCTGCTCCTTCTATCATAATGTTGACCAGCTCCTGGCCACTCGCCTGTTTTCGCAGCGTTTCTGAACTGCCATCAGCGACAATTTTTCCCCGGTTAATGATAAGTATACGGTCGCAGGTCGCTTCTACCTCTGAAAGGATATGTGAACTGAGGATTACGGTTTTTTCTTTACCAAGCTCCTTGATAAGCTTTCTGATTTCCACAATCTGATTTGGGTCAAGCCCGGTGGTGGGCTCATCAAGGATCAAAACTTCAGGATCGTGGATCATAGCCTGTGCCAAACCAACCCTTTGTCTGTAGCCCTTGGAAAGTTCACCGATTTTTTTGTGCCTTTCGACATTCAGACCACACATGTCGATCATATTTCTAATACGACCGGGAACTGCAGCCTTTTCAACCCCCTGTATATCAGCACAAAATTTAAGATAATCAATGATCGCCATTTCTGTATACAGTGGATTGTTCTCAGGCAGATAGCCGATTTTTTTCTTAATAAGCTGAGGATCCTGATCGGCCCTTAATTCATCGAGCATTATTTTACCGGAGGTAGCCGCCATGTAGCAGCAAATCATTTTCATGGTGGTGCTCTTTCCGGCGCCATTGGGACCGAGAAAACCTACCACTTCACCTGTTTTTATGGTAAATGAAATATCATCCACCGCTTTTTGGTCTCCGTAAACTTTTGTCAGATTTTCTACCTTTATTGCCATATCTGAAAAATTTGACCGCAATTTTAATAATGCCCGGCCGTTTTGTCAAGTAAAACCAAAACTGGCATTGAGGCATATTAAAAATTTTGCATCTTCAACCTAAATAATTAATTAAAATCTCATCTGCGAATTATCTCACAACCTTCTCGCGATAGACCCCCTGACCTGTCTGACATACAATTATATAACTGCCGGGAATAAGTTTATCGCCATTGAGCTCAAAAGTGTGTTTTCCAGCTTTCAGGATCCCGGAAAATATAGTTTTTAATTTTTTACCACTTAGGTCAAAAATGCTGAGTTCAGAAATTTCTTCTGTCTCCATTGTCAGATGTATGGCCGCATTGTGCTGAAAAGGATTGGGTACCACCTGCAGTATTGAGCCGGCATTATCCCTCTGGCGGAGTGAAGTGATAACAGACTGGAAGGAAGCCACGTGCGACCATTCACCATTAATACTTTCATTCACTGCCCTTACACGAATGTAATACAGCTTTCCCGCTTGTATCTGAGAAAATTTATAATGGGTTTCGGCGCCGGTTTTTTCATTGATAAAAAGCTGCTGAAAATCAATGTCCCCTGCCAATTGAATTTCATAAGACTGTGCCCTGTCGGCTTCAGACCAACTAACCTCAATGGCTTCATTTGCATCAGAATGAATTTGTTGTATCTGAATTTCAGGAACTCCCGGATTAGCTGCCAGCATAATATCATCTAAACGGATACGCGCCCTGGGTCCTGATTGTATCCCGGTATGATGGTAACGCCAAAGCAATTGTATGTAAGGTTGATTAACCAGTACTGCAGGCAGGGTAAATGGTCCCATAGATTGCTCATGACCATCTTCACCGTTTATGTAGGTGGTATTGCTGAGTGTCTGAAAGATGCCTGTATACCCCAATCGGTATTGCAGGCTCAATCCGTATATTCTTGAATTTTTCAGCAATGTGGCAGCGAGCCATTCAGCCTGTATTTCCTGAAGACCTTCGGTATTCAGGGCCAGTAAAGCGCCACCCAAATCTCTGCCTCTCCCTGTATTAATAAATGCAATGCCCTCATCTTCAAGCCCGTTTATACGTGTTCTGGATGTGTTTCTGTAAGGAAACCCAACATTCTCCAAATCAGCTGCTGCATATTCACTCTCCGGAATAGAATATGCATGGCGCAATGAATCATCTATATCAGGGTCATTGAGATCGCTCTGCAAAAAGATCATATATTCAGGAAAAGACATCTCAGGTGCATCGGGGTCCCAATAATCAAAATAAAAATTCTCTTTTGCCAGCAAATGTGGTTTTGGATACACCAGGAGCCGGAAACTCGTTTCTACAGGTGCATTTACTCCATCATCAGCCCTGAGGCTTATCTGGGTCTCTCCCCTTTTGCGTCCTTTGACAGAAAGTCTTTCTCCCTGTATTTCCACATCGGCGATAGCACTGTTTGACTGGTATACGGTGAAGATCATCATTTCTTTCTCCGGGTCTTCAAAGACCAGGGCAGGGAATAAGATCAGCTCGTCCCCATCTTCAATTGTTTGTTTATCTCCCGGCGCAGCTATAAGTACCGGCGGCAGGTTTACTTTATCATCAGGTATACCTTTAAAGGTAATGTTGTCGAGTCGATTGTTCCCTGCCGTGCCGCCCTCTCCCTGGGCAAAAGTTATTCGCAGGCTGAAAAGCGGGTTGTCATTTACAACCACATCATCTGAAAAATCGAGGCTAATCACCACAGGATTATCATTATTGACAGTAATTTGTGCTTTTTCTATGAAATGTATGCCATCAGTTGAGTATTCTATAATTTGAAGTCCTGCTCCCTGTCCAGACCGTCGGGTTTCGAATTGCATTAAAACAGATGAAAAATTCACAGTAGGTACTTCCAGCTTCAATGTAACACCCAATGGATTGTTTATCCTTAAATGACTACCCGCTAAATTCTCAAATTGAGCGTTTTCAGCCACAAACCCCTGACCTGTTCCCAGGGTCACCTCTGCATTTCCTGCTTCGGGCAGTTCTACTTCCAGCGTCGCTTCATACAGGGTATAAAAAGCTTTAAGCGGCTCATCGGACTGATTGAAATTCCAATAATGAATAAGTTCCATACCGGGACCTGCCTTTCGAAATACCGCTTTGAGTTTCAGGTCTGATTCAGGCAACAATTCTATGCGGTCGGCTTCTGAGACGAAATCTTCACCTTCCCATCGAAGGAACTCATAACCAGGGTTTGGCAATGCCTCAAGTACGAGTGGAAGCCCCTTGAAGTAAGTCCCGGACCAGGGATAGGGCATCTCAGATATGCCTGTTGTACGGCCCTGAAGTTCAAGCGAATTTACTTTTACCATACCATGCCTGGGATGGGAAATTTCAACCCTTAGCAAATAATCCTGCCCCAGATTAAAATGACTCCTGAGATGTTCCTTTACAGGAGCCTGTCGGTTTTCAGCAAAGGATTTCATTACCATCACCTGGTTTTTCCAATTGTTTACACTTCCAATGACATTCCAGCGCTGTATATGCCGCAAAATTTCAGGTTCCAGTTTTTTTTCCATCCGTTGAATTACCTCAAGCAAGGGTTCAGGCTTGAGGGCTGAATTCAACTGATCGTTGAAGCGACTCACAAATGCATTGTTGAATTCCTGATTTTCTGTAAGTTTTCTGAACAGGAAAGTCGACCAGGCCGGATTCGGCCAGTCATTACTCACATTTTGCTGCAAAAACTCCAGCATATTAAAAGAAACATTGTCTGGATCGTACAGACCAAAGCCAAAATCTGTATCAAACAACATCCAGCGCCAACGGCCATCCTGCCCTTTTGGGGCATTTGGTTTATAATCTGTTCTGTACCGCCAAAATTGAACATTGTTACCCGGCCAATCTGTATTTGCAATAAAAACCTGAGCAATGAGATAGTCGATATAGTTTTCTACATCCATTTGCGTCTTTAGGTAGGCATAATGCTGCGTCTCTGTTAATCCGTTCTCTTCAATGTATTGCAGCATTTGACGGTAATGGGTATTATCGCCTTCAACAATCCCTCCATTATTATCCAGGAGGTCTATGAGTTCATCATCTACTCCGTAATTTTGTGCAATAAAGTATTTATCGATTCTCTCCCGGATATTGTGTATACCCCAATATTCGCCATTGAGAAATACGATAGCAGGTTCAGAAGCCTGAGTGTCGAAATCGAGATGCTGCATCATTTCCTGTATGGCTGCATCTCGTAACATAGTGTAGTAAAAATCATTTCCTGAATTTCGAAGTAATAGACGCCGGAAGCTGCTGTAGGGTCGATGGGCAAAAAAAGGATGGTCAATGGTATTCTTTCCATATTCGTTTCTTGCCAACAAACGGAGGCTTTTCATAGGATGCTCCCTTGACCAGCCACCGTGTATTCTAAAACCTATTTCCTGCGTAAATGACTGATGACCCGCTGGTTCATACAATTCTATATGACCCCTGATCTCCCAGTCCATACCCCTTTGATGATAGTTGGCCGGGCTTCCACCATTGGCTTGTGCAGAAGGATTGCTGTTTCGCCAGTCTTCAAAAAATTTTCCAGCTGTGTAAATGCCTTTTTCGAATTCAAAAAGTTCAGCTTCAGATGCACTGACCGATATCACAGGCAAGGTATAGGGGTTGGCAGTCTGAGGGTTGACAAAAAAGGTGTGAGAAACCACATCGCTGCTTAATGCCCCTTCTTTGATAACCCTTGCCTTTACTACTGTAGCTTTATTTATGGCTTGAGAAGGAAAGTAAAAAGGGTTATGATGAAAGGTTGAAGAAATATTGGCAACCTGATTTGCCATCGGTGAACGATCCTGAATGTTCAATGGCATCTCATACACCAATGTCCGGACAGATCTCTCCAATAATGGGCCGGAAGTTTGATTTTGATTTTGACGGTAGCTGTTTTTATACTGATAGGTTTTGCTTCCCGGATTTTCAGGATCGGGAGTAGAACCATCCAGCGTATATAAAATAATAGCGTCTTCATGCTGTGTATTCAGGCTAAGCTGAAAGCCCGATCCGTAAAAGCCTCCTGTGTGTGAAAAAACAGGCGGTTGAAGCAGTACCTCATATGCTGTGCTATTTTGATTTGATGTGCCGGGGGTAGGTTCCTTGAAATATCTGAGGGTTGTCGTACCATCAGGCCATCGACCGAAAGAAAGGTCAGTAGGTATAGAAACAGGGGCCATTTCATCGATAACGTTGCCACTTACATCGGTTAACAGCAGTTCCTCCCCTGCACTGCTGATGCTGAAATTGGTATGCAGTTCTGTCGCTTTCCAAAAAATATGTTCTGCTGACATAGGTGCTTCGAGGGAGCCATCAGGTAGTTGCCAGGCAATAGCCAGGTTATCGCCTCCCTGGCCCTCCTTCATAATTGCCTTGATATAGTAATACTTACCTTCTTCCAAAAAAATGGGTTCCGATTGTTGTACAGGATATTTATTCCACTCCCGCTGCTGCGTCCATCCGGGCACCTCAGCAATCTTAAGCAGGTTTTCATCGCTGTCATTTTCACTGATCCACAATTCTCCATTGTCATCACTGGCTATCCAAAATATATAATTACCGGTTAATGGGGCCTTCAGAAGTCCGAACATTCTTTGTCCATAGTTATCCGCGATATTGGATGGCGCTTCAAACAAATGGCTTACCATCTGCCTTTGATCGGGCTTTTCAGGATAATCAGGATGATTGACAAGATGGTTAACTGAAGTGCCTGGGATATTGAAAAACACTTCCCTAACAATGCCCTTTCTGAGCGCTCCAGGCTCAGGTCGTCGGTCTTTGCCAGAAGCCCAAACGAGTAAATATTCCCCTGGCTGCATGATACAATCAGGAAACGTCCATTTATAGGGGAGATTGATATTGTCTGATAAACCAAAATCCCGAAGCTGAACAGGAACCACATCAGAATTGTACAATTCAATCCAGTCAGCATAGTCTCCATCTTCATCGGTGAGTGTGCCTGCGTTTGATGCCATAATTTCATTTATTCTGATCAATTGGCCGTACACCGGAAAAAACCATTGTCCCAAAAAAAGTAGTACAATTAAACAACAGCTTTTCTTCATGAAGTTTACAGAATTTAGCACATCCATTTTAGTTTATCATATCCTCCACAAATTTCAGCCATTGGGAGTTGAGTAATTCTATTTTAGTCTTTAAATGACCAGGGTTTACACCATTTCCTGCGCCTGAATCTATATCTGCCAGTGTGGAAGCCAACATCTTCAGGTCGCCGTTGAGCCCTCTGTTTAGCCTGTGAACAGCTGACTTCAGGGCTTGTGAATCCCCTGTATTGACAGCCATACGCATTTTTTCAATTTGCCTGGGAAACTCCTTTTTTAAAACCGTCAGCCACTGATCAGAAAAGGTATAACCATCAAACTCATTTGGTGAATCAGTCGACTCAGCTCCTATCGGCTTATTGACAAGCGCAGCATATTTCTTGACGATGTTTGTAAATTTTTCTCTTTCTACAGGTTTGGTCAGAAAAGCATCCATTCCGGCTTCATGACAACGCTCTTCCTCCTGTTTCAAAGCTCCCGCCGTAAGGGCGATTATTGGGGTATGCTTACCTGCTGAAGCTTCAATTGACCTTATCATCCTGGTGGCCTCAACTCCATCCATGTCCGGCATTTGCACATCCATAAAGATGATATCGGGCTGATCATTAAGGTAGAGATCCACTGCTTCTTGTCCATTTTCAGCTTCAATGATTTTAATACCGGGCAACATTCGCTCCAGTAAAATCCTGATCAGCAACATATTAAGATCAACATCCTCTACCACCATTACGCACAAATTATTATCATCATTATTGTCGGAAAGCCCCGCCTGATTGTTTAGTGGCTTCAATGCGGGCAGCATTTTTGGGCCCTTTTTCAGGGATATAAGACAATTGTATAAATCATCAGCCTTAACAGGTTTTGCTATGAGGTAATCTATAGTACAGGCATTACATTTTTCATAAAAGGCCAGATCATCTGTAACTGAATGGAGTAAAATATAAACGGGTTTATCAGCAAGATGGCTTATTTTGTTTCTGATAAGGGAAATGGTCTCCAGGCCATCGAAATAGGGCATAATATAATCACAGATTATCACATCAAAAGGACCTTCGGTATTCAGCAATTTCAGGGCATCAAAACCATTTTCACAGGATTTACATTCAATCCCCCATTTCTTTAACAGCTTTGTGAGAATCTGACTGTTTTGCCGGCTATCGTCAATGATAAGGCATTGATGTATTACTTCAAGCGTTTTGTATTTATCTGGTGTATCAATACAGGTTTCGGCGACGATATTAAAGTAAAACGTACTGCCTTTACCTATTTCTGTATGCAGGTTAATTTCACTTCCCATCATTTTGGCAATTTTATCGGCAATGATCAGTCCCAAACCTGTACCTCCAAATTGACGGGTTGTAGAACTGTCTGCTTGTGAAAATGCTTTAAACAGCTTTTCCTTTTGCGAAAGTGAAATGCCTATACCCGTATCTTGTACTGAAATCGCAAATTTTCCTTTTCCTTCCAGCAAATCTGTATATCTTACCCTGAGTCTGACTTCTCCCTTTTCGGTAAACTTCACAGCATTCCCCAATAAATTTACCAAAATCTGCTTGAGCCTTAGAGGATCAACCACAGCACTTCGTGGCATTGAATAATCGAGATCGAGTAGTAGCTCCAGGTTTTTTTTACCGGCTGTATGTTTTACGATATCTATACTGCTTTCAAAGAGATGTATTATATCAGTTTTAACACTATCCAGATCCAGCATACCTGCCTCGATTTTAGAAAAGTCGAGGATATCATTGATGATCCCGAGTAAGACATGGCCGGAAGTATTTGCATTTTCAACATAAAGCTTTTGTTCAGCAGAAAGCTGCGTACTTTTCAGCAATTCGGTAAAGCCTATCACACCATTGAGAGGTGTACGGATTTCATGGCTCATATTTGCCAGAAATTCTGATTTTGCATTACTTGCAGCTTCAGCTTTTTCTTTGGCAATGCGCAGCTCTTCCTGTACTTGTTTTCTATTGGTAATATCATAGCCAACCGATTGTAATTCAGTAACCATATCATTTTCAGTTGCTATTACGTAATCGGTCCATTCCTGCCAGATGATATCGCCATCCGGTGAAATAGCCGTATGCTCATAGGTGACCACAACATTATTTTCGATTATGTTCGAAATATGCTTTTTTATGTCATGGTGATTATCAAATGGAACAAGTCTTAAAAAAGAAGTGCCGACGAGTTCTTCACGGGTTTTGCCAAAGGCCCGGCAATATGCATCATTTACAAATGTAAGGGTAGTGTCTGGTTTAAACCGGCATATCATTTCCTTCTGCGTATTCAACACCGATTCATATTCAAGCCTTGTTTTTTCCAGTTTCGTTATGTCGACATCGGTGCCTCGATATCCTTTCAGACTGCCATCAGAGTTGAAAACAGGAAGCCCGCTAATGGATAACCATATTGTCCTTCCATCTTTACTTTGGTAAGTTGACTTATAGTTTTCAAAAGGCGCTTTGGCGTTAAAAATAGTTTTGAAAAATCTCCGGGCCTGAGTGCGTTGGCCCTCGGGCAAGAGTTCAAAACATGTGACTTTTCCTATGAGTTCCTCCGGCTTATAGCCTAAAACTCTTTCAACCCCACTGCCTATAAAGGTGTATAACCCCATCTCATCAATCTCCCAGACATACATATTTGCATGGCGCATAGCCTGATCCAGCCTGTCCTGGTAAATATATCTTTCGGTAATATCTCTTGCAGCTGCGTAAATTAAATTGCCTTTAGGATGTGACCTCCATTCAATATAGCGATAGGAACCATCCTTGGCCCGATACCGGTTAATAAAATTTATTACATCCTCACCTTTGGCCAACTGCTTCATAGCCAAAAGGGTTGAGGTTAAATCTTCAGGATGAACAAAATCCAGAAATTTTCTCTGCTCCAGTTCACGTGAACTGTAGCCAAGTATATGACTCCAGGCCGTATTGGTCTTAATAAAAAATCCATTGAGATCAGCTATACATAGCAGATCGAGATTTACAGTAAAAAAACCCTCCAACTCCTCAGTTTTAATACGATTTTCTGTATCGTCAATAAATACAGTGGTAAAAAAACCTTTCTCTGAAGAATAAACATGAATCTTATACCATCTTTTTAAATGCTCACTATATTGTTCCAATACCGCCTCGCCACCATCAATAGCAATATTTCCATAGAAAGCAATCCAGTCGAATTTTGATTTTTCTATGCCAGGCAGGGATTGTCTCACTGTGCGGCCTACAACATAATCTTTTTTGAGGCCGGTAATCTTTTCAAAAGTATTGTTTACATTCAAAAACTCGTAATCAAAGGGCATACCCTTCTCATCAAGAATAATTCGATGATATGCATAACCTATTATAGGGCTGTTTAAAAATGGGCCGTTAACATCTGTTATTTCGGTAATCATGGTTTGTAAAAATACAAAAAACAGATGGTTTTTCTAATGCTTACTTTGGCTTAGTGTAAAAAAAACAATACTACTGATCAAAAAAACGCATAAAATAGCATTATACCATTATTTATACAAAAGGCTCCCGTACCAATTTAAATACTCCAAATCATTTTATAAATCGCTCATTAACCACTGTTGGCACCGGTGCTCCCGTTTCTTCCACCCAGTTTTGGAGGTTCAAGAGCAATTCACTTTCAACATCAGGCAAAGATCCTGCAAGATTGATCAATTCAGAGATATCTTCTTCAAGGTTGTACATTTCGTACATTTGGTGCTCATAGTAGTAAATCAGCTTCCAGGGACCTTGCATAATTACACTTGAAGGCACTGCCCTCCAAAATGGCTCGGTGCCTCCAAATTTTGGCAATACCGCTGTGCGTTTATCACCACCAAGATACAAGGGAAAATGAAAGAAAATCGGGCGTTCAAAACTGATTCCGGGATTTTTCCAGACATTTAACAGGCTACTTCCATCTACCGGCTGGTTTTCAGGCAATTTCGCTCCTGTTATCTCAGCGAAGGTAGGCATAAAATCAACGCCAATTGCAGCGACATCAGAGCGCTTTCCTGAAGGAATAGCAGCAGGCCAGCGTACCACAAAAGGCACCCTGATACCCCCTTCATAATAAGAACCCTTTCCACCCCGCAAAGGCGCATTATTTGTCTGACTCGACAAGCCTCCATTGTCTGAAGTAAAAATGATTATGGTATTATCTTCGATTTCGAATTCACGTAAGGCCTTCATTATACGACCCAGGCTTACATCAAGAACTTCCACTTCTGCAGCATATACATCATTGGCGTTTTTCAATCCCATTTGCTTACCTTTATCCCGGTAATAATCTACTCTGTCTTGCTGCGCCGCCATGGGGGTATGCACCTCCCAATGTGACAGATATAAAAAGAAAGGCCGGTCTTTATTTCTACCGATAAAATCAATAGCAGCATCGGTAAGTTTTTCAGCTACAAGGGTATCGTCGTAAAAGCGGCCTTCCGTTCCATTGATGTTGGTAATATAACCTGGTACTCCGTTGGCTGAATTTTCATCAAAACCCTGATTATCATCACCAATATGCCATTTTCCAAGCCGGGAGCTCACATAACCGGCCGGCTTAAGCAGCTCAGCCAGGGAGGTAAATTCTGGATCTACATGGTTTACACTTACATGGAAGTTAAAAAATGACGAGTCCTGGCCATCTGTAGGCACTTTATAACGCATATCTTCAACTTTACCACCTCGGGCATATCCCTGTGGTATATATACACCATGTCTGGGGCCATAAGTACCGGTCAACAGACAGGCCCTTGACGGTGCACAATTGGCGGCAGAAGGATAGAATCGGCTCATAATCAACCCCTCTGATGCCATCTTGTCGAGATTTGGCGTTTCGAAATAGGCATTCCCCTGGTAGCCTGTATCAGCCCATCCCAGATCATCTGCAAGGACGATGATAATGTTTGGCTTCGACAGATCCTTTTCAATTTTCTTACAGGCAGGAAACAGGGTAAGCACAAGGAAAGATAAAGATAGCAGCAGAACAGTACGCATAGTAAAAATTGATTTTAAGGTATTTTATGTAATTATACTCAAAATACAATTGTTTGTACCTCAGTTATACTTGATTCAAAGAAATTACAGCGTATTACCTCCTAATTATTCGATCGTATAATCGTCTAATTCGATAAGTTCACGCATGAGAAGGGAATTTAGACTTTTGATTAACTTTTCTTTATTGCGATGATTGCCCAGAAAGATTTTATGGGTGTCATTAAATTTTAACCAGGCATTGAAAACTATATTTCTAAATGTTGAGGAACTGCTCGTATGAGCGGTGTACATAGTTTGGGAGACGGTGGACTGATTTATATACACTTTTTCAATTGCATCGAATTTCTCTGCAATGCCGGTTTTATACAAAAAATATGAATTGTACTCTCGAAAAGTTCTGTTTATAAGATCAATTTCCACACCTGAATGCCAGGTTAACAGAAGCACCCCTGTCAACAACAAAATGATTGAAATCCACCAATAGGATGTAAATACAGCAAGCGCAACTATCAATAGAAATACTCCGACTAGTTTTACCTGCCAGGGTGCAGTGTCTGTTTTAAAATCCGCTATTGCCTTATCCATATTTAAATATAAAAATCTTTACGGTTATTATCTTAAACCGTAAAGATCTTAGTTAAAAAAATGCAGTACTGATGATCGGGATTTATTTGATTCGGCCCTTAATCATCAAAAGCATCAATGATATCTTCAAATCGATCCCAAATCCTCGAAGCCAGCTTTCGGTTACCATCCGGGTCCCGGGGCGAAATTTCAATCAAACCATCGCCATTTCCGTCTTTTGCATTCGTGAGACTTACTCCCTTTTTACCTTTGAAAAGTGGGCCTATTCTAAAGTTAAGAACAATTTCATTGAGTGATTCTTCTGAAATCCAGACATAGTCGTCGTCAAATTCTATTTCAAAGTCTTCATCATCATCATACCAATAGACGAAAGGCATATCGCCTATCTTTCCTTCAACCAACACAGATTTTCCAAACATTTCTGAATTTCTGTCTCTGCCTTTTTCAATATCAAACTCGATTTCTTCATATCTTCCGGCAGGAATGTCAAGGCCGGCAAATAGTTTTTCATTGACCCGGCCATTTTTTACCAGTTCGAGTTCAAAAGGACCCCTGAGTTTAACATCCCTGAATTTTCTGCCGCGATCATCGTCATCATCATCATCTACTTCAAATTCTATTTCGTCGATATTAATGATAAAACGTTCAATAACCACATTGTCTGACATGTTCCTGCCAGAGGAAGTCCCCGAATCACTGATGTCTGCTTTTATAATTAGGGCAGATTTACCGGCAAAATCGTCATTGGAGCATGCCACCAAGTAAGTGGAAATTATTGCAATAAGCCATATCTGAATGTTGATTTTCATAATAAGCGTAAGGTTTAATGAGTGATAAATAATTGAATCACATCCATGACGAGTCTGACTACATAAAGGTTGGAACGGTTGTAAAAAAATTTAAAAAAGAAAATGAATACCTAAATTGATGCCTATCTGCGCATTTCTTGATGGCAGGAAAGTGCCCGGAATGACATCATTGCCCCTATAGGTGTTTTTTAGGCTGTAGGATGAACGTAAAGAAGGTTGTAAAATAAAATTTTCTGTTAAGCTATATCGCAAACCTATGCCAATCGAAAGACCCAGGTCCATATCAACGTATTCATTGCTGATGTTACTGATCTCCCCGTCGATAATTTCATTCGCCTCTTTGAGATGTGCTGCGTAGAAACCAGCCGCGACGAAAGGCATTGCGATAGCTCCTTTTTTTCTTAAATCCCTGATCCCAAGTATTTGAAACTTATTGTAATCGAGCTTGACAGCACGTACAACCCTCAGCGCATTAATATACTCCTGGTAACTTTGACCTGTTTGAGAATTTATGTACCACTCAAATTGCAACTGCATTCCCGGCGCAACATCAACACCCCCCAAAATTCCAAACTCAGTAGTATATGTAAGATTGGTTTGGTTAAGTTGTCCCGGGTTCAGGCCTTGTCTTGTCTGGTAATTCAGAAGCCATGTATTATTCTTTGCTGCCATTGCCCCCAGGTACCATTGTAATGGATACTTTTTATCCGGATATTCGATTTCCTCATAGGTAATGTCTTCCTGTATTGTGGAAATTTCGGATCGCATCGGCTTAACCCGGCTTGCATCACCAGCTTCAAAAACAAAATGTGGCAATGGATCCAGGCCTTTTCTTAAAACCGGTATTTCCGTTTTAATATATTCAGCTTTTGCGGGGGAAATAGAGATAAAATAACCCTTTTCAGGCTCCTCGTTTTGAATGTTGGCTGAAGAAATTTCAGCTGAATACCCTTCTTCAATTTTATTTTCTTTATCGGAATACCACAAGTCAACCCCACTCCGATTGCCTTGTGGAACCATATACTCCGAGAGTGGAAAAGCGGGAATCATCAAACAAAACAACAGCAAAATCAAGCTGACAGGCCAACTAAATTGTTTCTCAGCCGTCTTTGCGTCAGCGGCATCCAGGGTTTGAGAAATACCCTGCCAAACCTCATCAAGATCAAGACTTTCAGAGAGGTGGTCCCATATTTCCTCCGGCGGTGGCTCATCAAGTTGATGAAACCACCTTCGGTACCAGGATGTAAACAGGTCTTTATCAGGTGATTTCATTTTCTTTTTTAATCCAGTCTTGTAATAATCCTCTGGCCCGGTTGTACTGCGATTTTGAGGTTCCTTCAGAAATATTGAGTTGTGCAGCAATTTCTTTATGGCTGTAGCCTTCAATGGCAAACAGATTAAAAACCAATCGGGCACCTTCCGGCAATCGTTTCACACAAGCCAAAACGGCCTCTGTATTTATGTAATCGGGCAGTTCCTGTAAGCTTTTACTGCTTTGGTGATGCTCCTGCAACTCATCGGTCAGGTAAGAAATCGTTTTAGATTTTCTGAAATAATCGATAGCTGTATTGTGAACAACCCTTCGCACCCAGCCTTCTAAAGTACCCGAAAACTGATACGAATCAAGGCTTCTGAATATTTTTATAAATGCCTCCTGCAGAAGGTCTTTGGCCTGATCTCTGTCTCCGGTAAAAGAAAGACAAAGGTGATACATATCTCTCGAAAACATGCGATAGAGAGATTCCTGCGCCCTTCGGTCTCCATTTTTACAGGCTGCCACCAATTCCTTATGTTGATGTTCCGGCTCCATCAATCTATTTCAAAGCGCGTAGATTCTTCAATCCTTGCAACAATATTGGCATAAAGGTTTTGGTTAATATTTTTATGTATAATTAAATAGTCATCATCATCATCCTCTGCATCTTCTACCTCTGCTATTTCTGCGGCATCTAACATGGCCGGGGTGATCAGTCCAAACCAATAACTCAAATTATACTCTATCAAAGCAGTATAGAGTACCGACTCCTCCAGTACCAATTGCCGGTTGCCTCCCTGTCGCGCACTTACATTGAGTCGAATCAAATCATCAACAATGAGTACAAACGGATAGGTTTTGCCATTGCTCTTTCTGTATTTTCCCCTGAGTAAAAAAGCCGGTGTTGCTCTTTTGAAATAATCATACAAGTCTACTTCAATCTCGTCATCGTCATCATCATCCCTTTCAAATTTGAGCTCATAATCATTTTGCCTCAGGTACAGCAGGAAAGATAGCCGATCGTAAATACCCTGAGGTATGTCAAAAATCAGGGGTTGTGCAGGATCTCCGCTGAACAAGCTGTATTTACCCCCTTCTGTCGGAAAACTGCGATTAAGCTGCACATCGTTGGCATTAGAACGTATACCACTGATTTCTATCTCCTGTAAATGTACCGTGGCCTGATCGATCGTAAGCCGGCCACCCAATATGCTTCCACCACTATGACTAAAATAACAATCAATCCGCGCGGCTGACTTAAAAAAATCATCAGCTTCACAGGACATTAAACCTATGAGCAGGACCGTAAATATTACACTTCTTTTCATCCAATACATCATACCTCTTCCATTCATCACGGCTATGACGAAATTGCATCCTGAAAGGTTGGAATGCTTCTGAATATTAATAAAAAATTATACCTTAAGAAAGATTTTTTTTCTGTACAGCCAATATACCGGGACAAAGCAAAGGGCTCCAAATAAAAATGCCCAGATCAGGGAGGCAAGTTTGGCATCGCCCATGAGCTGAACCATAGGTTCATAGGTGAAATACTTGACAGAAGATTCACCAACGGGCAGTATCACCAGGCGGGCCAGTATTCCTGCCAGTACATAGGCAGTTATGGCATTAGCACCGAAAATCAATCCGCTTTGCGCCCATTTTTGAAACTTAAGCACGTCGATCAGATAATAAAAAAAGGCAAGGCTCATCGATGCCAACCCACCAGTATATAACACAAAAGAACTGGTCCAGAGATTTTTATTAATAGGGAAAAACCAGTCCCAAATCACGCCTGAAATAAAGCAGCAAAATCCGGTGAAAAATAAAAAGATTACCCTGCTGTTATCAGATGTATGGTTATGAATGTGGCGCCCCGATAACATTCCCATGATACAAGTCACCGTTGCCGGTAAAGTACTGAGCAAACCTTCAGGATCCCAGGTGCCTTCCCAGCGCATACCGGGTAAAAACATCTCATCTATCCAGTTTGTGAGATTTTTCCCGGGCTCAAGTATACCCGCCCCAATGCCTGGCACTGGTATTAAGGCCAGGGCTATCCAATACAACAGCAAAACAGTTACTCCATACCCAATCCAGAATCGATGCGATGTAAACAGATACATAAAGGCACAAATCACAAAAACAACAGCTATTCTTTGCAATACACCGGCCCAGCGAATGCCTTCACTAAGATCAAAAGATGGGAAAAGATGCAGGAAAATACCCAAGGCAAAAATCGTAAAACCTCGCTTGAGAATTTTTCTTGACATGCGTGGCAATTCAGCACCTCTTTGAATCTGTTTGGCATAGGCAAGCGCTACAGAAACCCCAACTATGTAGAGGAAGAATGGAAAAATTAAATCAGTAGGCGTTATCCCATGCCATTTGGCATGAAGCAATGGCGCATACACATGTTGCCATGAACCCGGATTGTTCACGATAATCATAGCTATAATGGTAAAACCCCTGAAGGCATCCAGGGCAATCAAACGGGACGAAGTAACTTGATCCAAAGGCATTTTTGGTTGTATTAAAAGGATGGGCAAAAATATAAAAAGCTTTGAAATTGTCCATCATTTCGATCAGATTGCATACCTTTAGGCTAAAAGAAAAAATGATTAAATAGTATATAGCTAAAATATTACCAACGAATAACCCCGAAAAAACACTGTGAAAATAATTCCTTTTTGTTTTTTACTTTCTATAATGTCGCTCTGGACATTTTCCGTAACAGGCCAGAACACAGGGCCGGTAAAGCTCGCAATCGCTGGCAGTTCGCACGGACACGTTCCCTGGATTTTGCGCCACCCTTCAGGCGATAATTATCTATTGGCGGCCATCTCTGAAACTAATAAAGTATTGCACCAAAAGCAGGCAAAGCAATTTCAGCTTTTTGAAGATATGTTTTACGATAACCTTGAATTTATGCTTGAAAGTGTAAAACCTGAGGCCGTTTTAGCTTTTGGCAGCATACAAGATCACTTAAAGGTGGTGGAAGCCTGTGCACCCAGGGGCATTCATGTGATGGTTGAAAAACCGCTGGCTACCGGTTGGGCAGAAGCAAAAAAAATGCATGCACTGGCCAGGCAATATGGCATCCATTTGCTGGTAAATTATGAAACTACCTGGTACCCGGGTTATTACCACCTATACGATAAAGTGGTTTCAGAAAAAACCATTGGAAACATCCGGAGGGCGGTCTTTCACCATGGTCATCAGGGTCCGAAAGAAATTGGTGTAAGTGAAGAATTTTTAGCCTGGTTAACCGACCCTGACCTGAATGGAGGCGGCGCCCTTATTGACTTCGGTTGTTATGGAGCCAATATGATGACATGGCTCATGCAAGGAAGGGAACCAATAAGTGTATGGGCCATTACACAGACCTTAAAGCCGGAATATTATTCGGCTGTGGATGATGATGCCATTATTGTCTGCGACTATGGCGATGCCACAGCAATCATACAAGCCTCGTGGAACTGGCCAATGAACAGAAAAGATGCCGAAATCTATGGTGAAAATGGTTACTTTTTTTCGCTCAACAGAAATGAGGTGGTTTCTTTGATAAATGGCAAAAAACAATCGGAGCTAATCTCAGACAAAAGCCTTGAGCTGACCTATAAACCTTTTATGTATTTTGCCGATGTGATACGGGATAAAATAAAAATGGAGCCCTACGACCTTTCATCACCCGAAAACAACCTGGTGGTTATGAAAATCCTGGAAGCGGCAAAAATATCTGCCCGTGAAGGCAGGCTGATTTATTTCAAAGACATAGAATGGTAATAATTAGCTGAAAAAGTCTCAGGTGCTTCTCAAGCTGTCAACGAACTACGAGCTACCAACTAACAACTACGAGCTACGAGCTATGAGCTACCAGCTACGAGCTACGAGCTATGAGCTATAAGCTACCAACTACGAACTACCAGCTACGAGCTTAAAATATCCTTGCCATTCCAAAGGCACACTACCAACTAAACAATTAAACAATTAAACGATTAAACAACTCAACATCTAAACACTCAAAACCCTACCAGCTATGAGCTACGAACTATGAGCTATATGAACTCCAACAACAGAAAAAAAATGACAGAAATTCAAATCAAAGAGTTCTGAGGCTGATTTCGAGCAGGATGCCAGGAAAGCTTGTCCTTAGCAGGATGAATC
>JAFIEV010000053.1 GCA_020832305.1 Cyclobacteriaceae bacterium
AAATCACTTAATAAACCTTAAAATAGCACTTTTTGATGAATCTACCAAAAATTATTGCCTTAGATTCAAATAATAATTTTTGCCAAAAACCCGGCAGAAACTATCAAAAAAAACGTTTTTTGCGTTTTCGGGCAGAGACTAGTTATCAGAAATGGACGAAATTGACAATTATATTCTGAAGTTTCCCGATAATGTCCAGGACATTCTAAGGAAAAGAAGAAGTATTATAAAAACAGTTGCTCCCGATGCAGAGGAGTTGATGGCTTACGGAATGCCTGCTTATAAAATAAAAAAAAGACCACACCTGAAGTCGGGATGCAATGAACCAACTGAGCTAAGAGACATAGCAACTTTCAGATAATCGCAGATCCACCAGTACTGATAAGTTTCTCTATCATCTTTCTGGACTTCCATTTCTTAATCTGTTTTTCTCTGTGAAGTGCTTCCTTTTTGCTGGGATGTATTTCAGAATAAACAAGATGCCAATCCTTAGATCGCGATGTATATCCTTTATGATTATTATTGTGCTTATAAACCCTTTCCTGGAGGTTTTCTGTGACTCCAATATAATACTTATCCAGAATTGGGGAGTAGAGAATGTAAACGTAGTGCAATAAAAAAAGCGACACATTGATGTATCGCTGATTATTTAAGTGGGCCCTGCTGGATTCGAACCAGCGACCCCCTGCTTGTAAGGCAGGTGCTCTGAACCAACTGAGCTAAGAGCCCTTTTGCATTTGAATTGAATTTGTTAAAGCCGGTTTATGGCCGTTTTCGATTTCAATCCCTGCGTTTGGGAATGCAAAAGTAGTAGAGAAATTGTTTTATGCAAATACATACTTCCTCTTTTTTTAATTATTTTTTAGCCCTCACAGAATACACCTTCCTTAATCTTTTCATTATCAAAAGTTTCAAGCTCAAGCATCCATTCTCCAGGCTATTAAAAAAAACGAAGGCTGTGTTTTGGAACCCGCCCGCCGGTTTATTTTAAAATTCCTTGAATTATCAGCAATAAAAAGTAGAATATGTTTTTTTCTTCTTAATTTTGTACTGTTGTCAATGCGAGCAACCCCGTATGGGTGAGGCCTTGATAAAAAGACTTCTGCATTTACCTGAATAAATCGACCCGGAAAAACATTTTTGCCAGGCTTTGAAAAGGAAATTTCTCCAGGCATTCACCGGGAACCAGAAGATTTAAAACATGCGATTTATTTTTTTGTTATGATGAATAAAAACCATTTATATTTTGAAATTTACTGATTTTAACCTGGTTGAGGCCCTGCATGAAGGGGTTGAGGCCATTGGCTTTGAAAAACCTACCCCAATTCAAGAACAAGCCATTCCGGCCATTTTAGATGAAAAAGATGTAATTGCCTGCGCACAAACAGGTACAGGAAAAACAGCAGCCTATGTACTTCCCGTTATCAATTTTGCCTACAATAATGTCGATAAAAAGGGTATAAAAGCATTAGTTATAGCGCCTACCCGGGAACTGGCCATACAGATCGACAAGCAAATCGAAGGGTTTGCCTACTTCGCTCCTGTGGGCTCAAAAGCTGTTTTTGGTGGCGGATCTGGCGATTCCTGGGATGAGCAAAAAAATGCCCTGGTTAAGGGCACTGACATCATTGTGGGTACGCCTGGTCGATTGATTGCCCATTTAATTATGGGATATGTCGATATGAGTGCATTAAGGTACCTGATTCTCGATGAAGCCGACCGCATGCTGGATATGGGTTTTTATGAAGATATTATGAAAATCATCAGCTACCTGCCCGAGCAACGCCAAAACCTAATGTTTTCAGCTACCATGCCTCCAAAAATCAGGGACATGGCAAAAAAAATATTAAAAGATCCTGTCGAGATCAATATATCGGTTTCAAAAACAGCCAAAGGCATTCTGCAAGGTGCTTATATGGTTTACGATGACTATAAAATTGCTTTGGTAAAAGGTCTCATCGCCGGAAAAGAAGAGAAATTGCCAAGCATCTTGATTTTTTCTTCGACCAAGGTAAATGTGAAACGAATAGAACAGGAACTGAAAAAACTTAACTTTTCTCTGGGAAGCATACATTCAGACCTGGAACAATCTGAACGCGAAACTGTGTTGAGAAAATTTTCCAACCGGCAAATTCAGGTACTTGTAGCCACAGATATCGTTTCCAGGGGTATAGACATAGAAAATATTTCTATGGTCATCAATTATGATGTGCCGCAAGACCCTGAAGATTATATCCACCGGGTGGGCAGAACCGCCAGGGCCGAATCAAAAGGCATCGCCATTACTTTTGTCAATGACGCAGATATGGCCAAATTTTCGCGGATTGAAAAGCTGTTGGGAGAACCTATAAAACAAGCCAGGCTACCGGAAAGCATAGGAAAAGGACCCGAATATAATCCCAATGCCAAAGAAAAATTTGGCAATAGAAAAAACGGTAAGTTCAAAAAGAAGGTTAAGAAATCTTAAACCGACATAAGCCAGTCTATATTTTCACCGGCTTCAATGTTGATGTCAGCTTTACCCATGCGAAATACTTTCATAGACACCCTGCCATCGAAGTTGAGTTTGTTGTTTTCATAACGTAGCAGGGTGCCTTCTGATAAACCCGCCACGGTAACATCAGGATTTTTTTCCAGAAACTCCCTTATGCGCATTTCCCGGGTTTCTCCGCTGTGATTAGGGATTATCCTTTCGGTATAATGCGGATTGATTTGAAATGGAATCAAACCCAGCGCTTTCATGGAAGGCGGCATCACTACCGGCATATCATTGGTTGTATGAATGGTCGGGCAAGCAATGTTTGCCCCTGCACTCCAACCTATATACGGCGTGCCTTCATTTACCTTATTCCTGAGAACATCCAACAGATCAAGCTGATACAATTGATCAAGCAGGTTAAAGGTATTACCCCCTCCTACGGCTATGACTTTGGCGTTTTCTATGGCCGATTTCGGATCTTCAAAATTGTGTATCCCCTTCATTTTAAATCCAAAAGACTCAAACCTTTCCGCTACTTTTCTCAGATATTCTTCATAGCTGAAAAGCACCGCTGCATAGGGGATAAACAATATTTCTGTTGCCTTACCTTCCAGAAAGTTTTGGATATATTTCTCAGGCCAGCCCAGAAAAGCGCCGCCAAAATTGGTCGAGTTGCTTAATAACAGTAGGTTCATCGCATTACATTGCTTATTTCAGGGCTTAATTTAATAAACCCCTATTGAATTACTATGCCTGCATGCGGGTAATTTTCACCAAGCACTACACCCATACCTGATAATTCACGACTGCACATCTTCCAAGGCTCGTGAATTTTGCCCCCGGGTATTGCCGAAAGTTCAGGCAGCCAATGTCTTACATAATCACCCTGTCCGTCATATCGCTTGCCCTGACTGAGGATATTGAAATATCGGTCTTTTCTGGGATCATTACCGGTACCTGCAATATAGTTCCAATTGCCCCAGTTGCTGCTGGCATCGTAATCGATGAGCATACTTTCAAAATATATGGCCCCCCAGGTCCAGTTTATTTCCAGGTCTTTTACCAGAAAGCTCGCTACATTTTGACGCCCCCGGTTCGACATAAACCCGGTGGTATTCAATTCACGCATATTGGCATCAATAAAAGGAACACCTGTATGACCCCGGGCCCACAGTTTAAACAGATTGAGATCTTCAGAATACTTTCTGTTCTTGTTCTGTATGCCTTCCTGCACAAAGAGCTGTGCCCCGTGCTTTTTGTGTACAAATTTAAAATAATCCCGCCACAGCAATTCGAATATCATCCAGTAGGTAGATTCGTTTTTTACCCTGCCTTCTTCATAATTCTTTATTTCGTAAAAAATACGACGGGGCGATAAGCAACCCAGTGCCAGCCAGGGTGAAAATTTGCTGGAATAATCCCAACCCAGCAGTCCGTTGCGTGTTTCCTTGTAATTTTTCAACAGATCAGATTCCCATAGATAGTATTGCAGCCTTTTTAAACCATTGCTCTCACCACCAGCATAGAAATTATTTCCCTGAGGCTCCTGGCCTTTAAGCGCAATTAATGGCAATTCGTTGCCGGATAATCCAAAGGGAAAGGGTACGTGCTCAGGAGTAGGGTATACATCCCTTACCCTTACATGATTTTCTGTTTCTTTTCGAAAGTCTGTAAAAACCTTTGGCAGGTTTGACAGTGGAAAAGGCAGGTCCTCAAGGTGAAAGAGCGTACTTTGCCAGCAACATTCAAATCGAATCCGGTATTTCCACAAGCGGGCTTCCAGTTTTTCCTCGACAGATAATTCTGCCGGATCTAACTCAGCCTGACAATAAACTGCTTCTGCATCATATTTCAAGGCCAGTTCGGGGATAATTTCATCAGCTTTACCCTCAAACACCCATAGCTGACCGCCCGCAATTTGAAGGCGCCTTTGTAAATCGAGAAGAGATTCTATCAAAAACTTTCGTCTGAATGGACCCATTCGGGGTGCATCTATGACAGTATTTTCACAATAACACGAATCAATTATGTAAACAGATATAACTTCATCCGCGTTTTTTAATGCCCTGTATAATGAAGCATTATCATGCAATCTCAAATTATTCCTGAACCAATGGATAACCCTTCGCTTTCTCATTTCTCCTATATAATTGACTTAAATTACAATATTTTCAACATTATTCAAAAAACGGAATGTGATTGTCAATTGTTTATGATCGCTTAATAAATATTAAAATATTGTCGTCATTACAACTTGTTTTTTATTTCCTTTACCCATAATTTTATTGTATAATTTACTAAGTTATGTTTCGAAAATCATCCCTTTATTTTTGCATTTTTTTCGTTCTGTTTTCCAGTGCATGTACCCGGTATCAATATGCTTTAATTGAAAGTCCTTTGCCAAAAAACGAAGATAGCTCCTATTTGTATGAGAATGACACCTTTAGCATTCTGTACAGCTTTAATGGCAAAAATGGTCCGTTACAAATTACTTTTACCAACAAGTCAACCCAGCCTTTATTTATTGACTGGTCCCGTTCTGCCTATATTGCCAATGGTCACCAGCACAGTGTATGGGAGGAAGGGTCTGGACAGAGTGCCATTACTCAGATAGCGCCCAAAGCTCAAGATAGTTTTATCAGAAGATACCTTTCAGTAGGGTTTATAGAATTGCCGGAATTTCAAAAGCAGAAGTCTACCCTCAACACCAACACTGGCAAGGTCAATGCCGAATTATATGATTATAAACAGGAAGACAGCCCATTGAAGTTCAGTGTCTATCTGACCATAGCCAACGACATAGGTTTTAAAAACCCCATTGGTTTAACCCATGATTTCTGGCTCAAAGAAGTAAACAACACCATGGCTTCGCCCGGCACGCTTACAAGCTATGGAAAAAACCAGTTTCATAATCAGAAAATGAGCGCAGGTGGACATTTAATCACCATTGGTGCCATAGCCGGGGTTATAATCGTGCTGATCGCCATAGCGCCGCAGGGCGAATATAATTAAACAGGAAAAAGATCGGATTTAAAAACTTTTAACGATTTCTTTTTTACTTAAGCGGATACTCCACATTCCTCTTAAACTACCCATTTCGTGACCAATGGCCTGGTCATTAGGATATTTAGCATCAATAAGTTCCTGGGTAGCTGTAAGCATTTCCCTGCCCGGGGTGCCATGACAATTCAGGCAAAGAGGATTTTCAACCTGTATGGCTCGGGTGAAAAGGATAACGTCATCGCCATGTTTTTGCACATTATCTTCAAGAGCAAGATCATTCTGCTGGTTGTATTGGTAGGCTTCCAAAATGGTTTTCTCAAGATCGTCAGGTGCATCGACGGGATTCCGGTAGTTGAGACTGGCTCTTTTAATCCGGGCCTGGTAGTGGCTTTCCAGTGAATCGGTAATCGGAATAGCACGCACATTGCAAAAGTCGATGGCATAACCAATCCCACCTTCCTGTATTGCTTTTTGCAAATGCGAGCCTAATGCTTTTTGAGATTGTGAAGCGATGTTGCTGCCGATCTCCATTGCCTTTTCCAATAGCTGGGCTTCTGATATTTTCTTTAGTTCTCTTATTTTTCTTTCTTCTTCATAGGCACTGCGATCGGCGCGTTTTTCAGTGCCTGCACCACAAGAAAAAAGGATGAACGCAAAAAGCATCCATCCTGATGTATGTTGTAAAATTTGTTTTAGGCTATTCATCGACTTCCATTAAGTATAATATATACATATGGCCGCCGTGTATTGAGTCAGGAATCTGACCAGCGGCTCCAGTCATAGGAACGGTTTTTCCACTTTTTTGTTTTAAATCGATGCGACCCGACCACACTTGGGAACTATCTGCCTTTTCCTTGATTTTCGACAGCGTTGCGGCATTGGCTACATAGTCTTTAATATATCTGCCTTCGATTTCAGACTTGCTCAGGTTGAGAATCTGTCGTGTCATATCACTGGCTTTCAGCACCTGAAATGAAGGGCTCAACTCAAAAATGAGGGCAGTCTGGCGAAGAATCAGCTCTCTCGATTCCCGGTCGTTTTGATCCCGCTGAATTTTTTCCTGGGTGGCCTGCAGCTCTTCCATATTCTGTCGCATTTCTTCTTCCTGTGCCCGCATCTGTTCGGTAAGCATGGTCGATTCCCTGAGCAGCTGCTGAGTTCTTTCATTTACTTTTACCGTAGAGAAAGTTGATGCAATGCTTTCAGAGATTTTTTCTATAAATTCAACTTCGTAATCCTGCAATACAGAGAAGGAAGCAATTTCTATAACACCGTGAATTTCTTCATTCACCTTCAATGGTACTATTACCACACTGCGCGGATTGGCTTCACCCAATCCTGATGTTATGGCCACATAATCATCTGGTACTTCAGTAAGAAAAATGGTATCGCCTTCAATCCATGCCTGACCGGCAAGACCCTCTCCTTTATATATCTGCTTTTCAACAAATTTCTTTTTACTCCAGGCATAGCAGGCAGCCATTTCCATAAAGGGCTCATCTCCGTGACTTTGTTCAGAGACTACAAATAAAGCGCCCTGGTTGGCTCCTACATAATTCACCAGATTTGAAATAATTTCATCTGATAATTTCGCATAGTCATTACTATACAACCTGAGTATCTCGCCAAATTTGGCCATGCCACTGGTTGCCCAGTTTCTTTTCTTGTCTTCATCGGCTACTTTTTTCAGATTATCGCGCATCTCCAGCAAGGCCGTACCCAACACATCTTTATTACTCAGTGGCTCAAATTGCGAATCGTATTTGCCATCGCCAATGTTTTTGGCAAAAGTGGCAATACCTCCGTAGCCTGTGGCCATGGTTTCAACAGAAGAAGCCATATCGCCCAATTCATCATTCGACATTTTTGAGGTGTCAACCTTAACGAGCTCGCCCTGCCCCATTTTATCTATGTTTTCTCGCAGATATTTGAGAGGCACTGTGATGGAAGTTGATATGTATGCTGCGATAATGATACCTGCTATAAGCAATACTATGCTCAGGATAATGGTAGTTTGAATAAGATTTTCAAAATTACTCACCATTTTAAGCTCAGTGCTTTCTTTGGTGCCTGCTGTGGCTCTTTTAAAATCATCGAGCCGGTCGATCAACTCAGCCGAACGAGGCAGTACTTCCTCGCTGATTACTCCTTCGGCAGTAAATTTTTTAATGGCATCTTCGTAATCCTCAAATGTCACCAGGTCTGTCATCACCTCCCTTTCTATCTCGAGCAGCTTTTCAAAGTTTATGAAAATGGTATCCATTTTACTTACCGGTATCCCGCTGCCTGCCAATTCAGGCAAAAGTTTTCTGATCCTGTCTTTAAGTTCAGGGTATTCAAAATTGTGAAGGGCTTTGAGGGCATCTTTGTCTTCATTGTTGGTCTGAAGATATACCCAGTTGGTGATAAGCATTTTTGACCGGTTTACCAGCAATATAAAATCATTGGTGCGGTCAATCGATGGGTTAACCACTTCGAGCGATTCCTTCATGATAGACACACCCCGGTTTACTGTTAGGATGCTGTATATAGCACTCGCTGAGAAAATGATAATCAGAAGTAAAAACCCTATGATGATTTTTTTTCTGATGGTAAATCTTAACTGCTTCATTTAGCCGCTGTTTGATGGGAATAATTACAAAGATTGCAAAAATTACCAAATAAGAAATAAAATATCCGGTATATACACCGTTTATTTAACGTTATTGATTAAAACTAAAAAAATTAAGGGCAGATTCTGTACTAACTGCCCCTGCTGTCGATATCACTTATATTAATATAGCCAGTTTTGCCAGATCTCCGGCAACTTTTAAGTTGGCCTTTTCAGTGGCGCCACGGTTTAACTCAAACTTGAGTTTTCCATCAACCACAATAAAATTTATACTGCTACCCATATTGCCGAGACCCTGCTTTTCGGTGATCACCAAAACAGGTTTTCCCTCTGTTGCAACATTTACATCTTCAAACATCTTGCTCCGGTTGTCAGGAATAAACACCATATGACAATTGGCCGCATCTGAAGGACTATTGAGTACCTGGATTCTAATCTTCTGATTTCCCACGGTTTTACTTTCAGCCATTTTCTCAAGATTGCCTACCAGTTCATTATTACCCAGTACACCAATTACAAAATCTCCTTTCAGCGATTCCTCCGGCCATTGTATGTACTTGGTGAAGTTATACATAAAAATCTGGTAATAGTTGTATTTTTGAGCCTGGGCGTGTACGCACAGCATCATCAAAAAAACAAACAAAGAGGTTTTAAGCACGTTTTTCATATTATCCTTTAATTAAGTTGGTCATTTTGATTAAGGTTATCTTTATTTCAACACCACAAAGATAAGTTCCTATTTTAACATGAAATTGTAATATGACTTGCAAACATTACATAAATGAGATTTTCAGTTTTATTCAAAGCGCTTTGTTAACTTTGCAGAAATTAAGCCGCTATGACAGATAAATTAGAAGCAATAAAAGCCAGGTTTGAAGAGGTAGGTCAATTAATAGTACAGCCTGAGGCTATGGCAGATATGCGCACCTACTCCCGCTTAAACAAAGAATATAAAGATCTTGAGAAAATAGTTAACAAATACAATGAATATGCCCGGGTGGTCAATAATCTCAAAAGTGCGAGGCATCTTTTAGAAACGGAGAAAGACCCTGAATTGCGGGAATTGGCAAAAAATGAACTCGATGAGCTCAATCCCTTACGTGATATCCTGGAAGACGACCTCAAAAAATTATTGATTCCCAAAGATCCAAATGATTCAAAAAATGCAATTCTGGAAATTCGTGCAGGTACCGGAGGTGATGAAGCCGGCATTTTTGCAGGTGATTTATTCAGGATGTATCAGCGTTTTGCCGAAAAGCAGGGATGGAAACTCAATGTGCTTGACCTAACCGAAGGAGCCTCAGGAGGATATAAGGAAATCATCAGCACGGTTTCTGGCGAAGATGTTTACGGCATGATGAAATTTGAATCGGGGGTACACCGGGTACAAAGGGTACCGGCCACCGAAACCCAGGGACGGGTACATACTTCAGCTGCTACAGTGGTTGTGCTTCCTGAAGTGGAAGATGTAGAAGTTGAAATTGATATGAATGACGTGCGAAAAGATACTTTTTGTTCCTCAGGTCCCGGCGGGCAGTCGGTCAATACCACCTATTCAGCCGTGCGCCTTACCCACATTCCATCAGGCATTGTTGTTTCGTGCCAGGATGAAAAATCGCAAATCAAAAACTTTGAAAAAGCCCTGAAAGTACTACGCTCCCGGATTTATGAAATCGAATTGCAAAAACAGCATGATGAAATAGGCGCACAACGGAAATCCATGGTGCGAACGGGCGACCGTTCAGAAAAAATCCGCACCTATAATTACCCGCAAGGCAGGGTGACCGACCATCGCATTGGTTATTCCGTGCATAACCTGCCCCATATTATGGAAGGCAATGTAGGTGAATTTATTGAACAACTCAGAATTGCTGAAAATGCAGAAAAGCTGAAAGACGGAAGCCGTGATTGATGGGCAAACAGCAAAAAAATCTGATCTTCATATGGGCAGGCTTTGTCCTGCTCCTGGGCATAACCGGCGCCTGCCTTCCGGAAGAAGAACGCCTGAACCCTGATTTTGATGGTCAGCTGATTTTTTCGGCAGATACAATATGGTTCGACACCCTGTTTGTAAACCAGGGGAGCACCACCCAAAGACTATTTGTCAAGAATCCGACTTCCCATGCTATTATGCTGGAGGAAATCTCCCTCGGCGGCGGCGCCTCTTCAAATTATTCACTGATTGTCAATGGCGTGGATGACTTCCATGTGCGCCAACAGCGTATCCTGGGACGCGACAGCCTGCTCATATTGGTCAAAGTCAGCATCAACCCACGAGATGAAAACCTTCCCTTTATCGTAAAAGACTCCATTCGATTTAGCACCAACAACAGAATGCAGGATGTGAAATTGAAAGCCTGGGGACAGGATGCCGTCTTTCTCGGCGATCAGGTACTTTCCTGTGAAACGGTTTTTAACAACCAAAAGCCTTATGTAATATATAAATCGGTACTGGTCGACAGCTTGTGCCGACTGGAAATTGAAAAAGGCGCCAGGATTTACTTTGAACGGGATGCTGCTTTATTTATAAGGGGAAGTTTACAGGCCACCGGAAGCCCCGATAAACCTGTACACTTCGGAAGTGTGAGACCAGAAACGCGCTTTCTCAATACCCCCGGGCAATGGACGGGCATTTATTTCCTGGAAGGAAGCCGGGATAACTTTATCGAACATGCCATCATTCGAAATGCACAAACAGGCATACGAATCGGCACACCCGATACAGACACCATCCCTGACCTGATTATACGCAACAGCACCATCGAAAACATGAGCCTGGCAGGTGTGCTGAGTTTTTCATCGGATATCGTATTAGAAAATGTGGTCATCAGCCACATAAGCAATTTCACGATAGCCATGATCGGAGGTGGTTACGGCAGGATAGACCATTGTACCTTTGCTTTTCCGTCGCCGGGCCAAATACGCCAGAATCCCATGTCTGTATTTACTGACATCATCTATCTGGATAATGGCAATACCATAGTAGAGACCTTGCAACTCGAAATGACCAATAGTATAATGTACGGCAATGCCAGGGAAGAAATCAATTTCGATGTAGGCAATGCACCGCAAAGCAGCCTGCTGCTGAGCCATAATTTACTGAAAACGGAAATTGCCGAACTTGGCATCAACAACAACATTCTCAATGAAAACCCCCGCTTTGTGAATTCCGCTGCCTACAATTTCCGCATCGACTCCATATCTCCTGCCAGAAACGCCGGCTTTTTCAATGGCACCAGCACCGATATCATAGGCAGAACCAGGCGCAATCCACCCGACCTGGGGGCTTATGAATGGCAACCGAAACCGCAATAGCCAGCATCCTGAACTGGCGTATCATATCCAGTCTTGTGCCACAGAAAAGCTGGAAAAACCCACTGATTTGATGGTTTTTGATTATAATTGAAGCGTAAATATCTATGATTAATAATAAATCCGCTGGCAATGCAAATAATTCAAAAAGAAATCCATCTCAACCCCTTTCCCAGAGGCTTTCATCTGATCACCTCGCAAATTATTTCTGAAATACCTGAAATGCGGAATATTCAACAGGGATTGCTTCATGTATTTATCCAGCATACCTCCGCTTCCCTGAGTATAAATGAAAATGCAGATCCATCGGTGCGGCGAGATTTTGAACGCTCTTTTAACGATATTGTCAGAGAAAATCAGCCCTATTATGAGCATGATTATGAAGGTTCAGATGACATGCCGGCCCATATCAAAGCTTCGATGCTCGGCGCATCATTAAGCATTCCGGTTCGAGGCGGCAAGCTGAATATGGGCACATGGCAAGGCATTTATTTATGCGAACACAGAAACCGCGGTGGCAGCCGTCACCTGGTGCTGACCTTAATGGGGATTTAGGTGAAGGGTGAAAGGGAATAAGCTCCTAGCTCAGTGCTCCTAGCTCGTAATAGGTTGGGTTGTATAGCGTGCGAAATCCCGAAAACGAAATGCATCGGAAGTGATAGCTAATCAAAAGCAGAAATCAACCTATAAGGTTTTAAAAATCCTTATAGGTTTTGGGTTAAAAACCACTGTAAATCAGATATTTGAGTGTGGTTCTTGAGGACACGAACCACGGCGTTAATGATAATGAGTTCGGAGCTCAAAGGAGAAAGGTCATTCATAATTAGCTACAAGCTAACAGCTAACTTGCTCCCTACAACGAACCCTACCAGCTATGAGCTACGAACTATGAGCTATATGAACTCCAACAACAGAAAAAAAATGACAGAAATTCAAATCAAAGAGTTCTGAGGCTGATTTCGAGCAGGATGCCAGGAAAGCTTGTCCTTAGCAGGATGAATC
>JAFIEV010000018.1 GCA_020832305.1 Cyclobacteriaceae bacterium
CTACTGTGGAGCGCTACAACGAACTGTTGCCGATGGAGTATAAATATGCTTTTTTGAAAAAGAATTAATAAAAAGCAAAGTCTGAAGATGCGGCATGATTAAAAGAAAATAAAGCCTGCATCTTTGGTTCTGTAAAAAAAAAGGAAGGCAAGAGATTGCCTTCCTTTTTTTTGAGTTTTCCATTTCAAAAGTGAATCTATAAAGCATTGAAAGGCCATATTTATCTTCAAATAACAGCCGAAATAATTATCTTGTTGCCTGCCCCGGCAATAAAAAACATCGGGATAAGAGAAGATTTTGTGATTAGATCAAATGTATATCGTGTTTAGCGCAAAGTTTTCGCATTTCGTCTGGCCAAATGCTCGATTGTACTTCACCAATGTGGGCTTTACGCAATAAAATCATACATAACCGCGATTGACCTATTCCGCCCCCCATAGATTGTGGCAAGGTTCCTTTGAGCAGGCGCTTATGGAAAAACAAATCGCTTCGATGTTCCTGGCCAGTGAGTTGCAATTGATGTTTCAGTGCATTTTTATCTACTCTGATACCCATAGAAGAAACTTCAATGGACCGGTTGAGCAGAGGATACCAGAGTAAAATATCGCCATTTAATCCATTTAATCCATCTTCGTTTGTAGATGACCAGTCATCGTAATCCGGAGCCCGGCCATCATGTACCTGGCCATGACTGAGTTGATGGCCAATACCTGTAATAAAAACAGCGCCTTTTTCTTTTGCGATGGCATGCTCTCTTTGTTTTGGGCTCAGGTTGGGGTAAAGTTGCAGAAGCTCTTCACTATGAATAAAATAAATTTCATCAGGAAGCATTGGTTCAAGTTCTCCGAATTCTTCAAAAACTGCAAATTCAGTTTTCTTAATCGCTTCATAAATAAGTCGCACGGTTTCTTTGAGGATTTTCAGGTTGCGATCATCAGGGCTTATCACTTTCTCCCAGTCCCATTGATCTACATAAACTGAATGGATATTGTCGAGGTCTTCATCTGGCCTGAGGGCATTCATGTCGGTATACAGTCCGTAAGGCTTTTGTATGCAAAGTTCAGAAAGCATAAGGCGCTTCCACTTGGCCAGTGAATGCACTACTTCGGCCCTTTGGTCATTTAAACCTTTTACCGGAAAAGAAACTGGTCTTTCTATGCCATTGAGGTCATCGTTGATGCCGGTACCACTCATCACAATCATTGGAGCAGTCACCCTACGCAGGTTCAGATATTCCGCAAGGGCATCTTCAAAGTAATCTTTAACCATTTTAATGGCTTTTTCTGTGGTTTCGAGATCCAGTATGTTAAAGTAGCCATCTGGTAGTATTAGGTTTTTCATCCACACATGTATTTTTGAATCATTTTAACAATAGCAGCGAAATAAATACTTTTTTATAATAGTTGGGAATAATTTTTGGAAATATTTAAATACAAGGCTATGAACACCACTTCTCCTGGCTGACTTACCATGTCTTTGTGCCAATAAATGTGGGTGCCAGATAGAATTGTTGTCAGCGCTTTTATTACTAATTATCAGAAGAGTGTAACCAGGCAACTTTTTGTTCAGGTGTATGTGCCTTACCGAGTATAGAAGCATACAATTCGGGCCGCCGTGCATTTTTATAGCGGTAACCACCTGCCAGGGTCAGCTTTTCAGGACTAAGCAGCGCGGTCTGCATTTCATCACCCAGTTTTCTGCATTCGGCCATAATATCTCCATAAGGATCGATGATCATAGAGCAACCGTTTTTAAGCTGATCATCATCCATGCCAATGGGGTTAGAAAAAACGACGTAGATGCCATTATCATAGGCCCTCGATGGCAGCCATTTCATAAGCCATTCCCGTCCTTTGAGACCATCGAATTCCCTGCGAAGTGATGTAGGGTCATGATCTCGGTTTTTCCAAAGTTTAGGGTCTACAAATCCTGCGCCCGGACGACTTGATGGGGTGCACATCGTTACATGTGGCATAAATATGATCTGAGCTCCCAGCAGGGTAGTGGCTCTTACATTTTCGATGATATTATTGTCATAGCAAATAAGTATACCACATTTCCAGCCGAATAACTCAAAGACACAATATTGATGGCCGGCTTGTATATCGGGATGTATAAAAGGGTGTAATTTGTGGTATTTGGCTACAAGGCCCTTTTCATTTACACATATGTAGGCTTTAAAGACTTTATTCTCTTCATTTTTTTCAAATAGACCGGCCAGTATGGTGATGTTGCAACGCTGCGCAATCTCAATTAACCTTTGAGTGCTCTTTCCTGAGGGTACAAATTCTGCCATGTTTAACAGTTGTTCTGAGTTGAGTTTTCTGGCAAAAGTATATCCTGTGACAGAGCATTCATGAAAGGCAATTACTTTGGCGCCTTCTGTGGCAGCCATGCTACTTAGTTTCTCTATAATGTCAAGATTGTATTCTTTGTCGCCGCTTTTATGTTCGAATTGTGCTGTGGCAACTTTCAGATCATTCATATATTATTCGTTCATGTTGATTTCTGCTCTTTCCTCGGGGCTCAGTTCCAGATCGGTAGCCACTTTAAAGGATGTGGGTTTGTGCATCAGAAAAATTAAAATAATAAGGCCTGCCAACAGATAGTAAGCAATGTTTTCAGTAAGCATATACACTACGATGGCCAATAGCGCCGGTGCTTCCAGGATACCGTTTTTGATAAGCTGGGCAGATTGGAATCCGGATATTTTCTTTGCCAGCGTGTCTCTGTTTTTGGCGCTGCTGATTTGATTCTTATAGAGAAACTGGGCCAGAAAAATTGACCCCAATCCAAAGGCTGGAATAACGATGCGAAAAACATTGTCTAAATCGGCTGCCGGCGCTGTTTCAGTGGTTGCTGTAAGAAAATATATGAGCAACATAAACATGACCAGAAACAAAAGCATTACCCAATGGATGGTTATGATGATTTGTATTTGTTTTTGCGCGTGTGTGGTAGAGTTCATGTGTCAAATTGTATTTATTAGCTATTGCAAGTTGATTTAATTGTGATCAATGTAAAAAAAGATTTGAAACATGTAAAAATAATCATGACAATTAGACTAAATTAATATTGGACACAAACAATTTCGCATAAAAAAAGACCTCTGAAAAGAGGCCTTTTTGTAAAAATATGTTCATTTAAAGTGGGTCATACTTTATATTCGCTTTTCCAGCTTTGTCTTTCGCGGGTATCAATGGTTTTATTGGCCAGGTAAACAGCTATAGAAGCGTTTGCGCCAGTTTTTACATCAGAAATTGGGCTTTTACCTGTTTGCACGCTTTCGACGAAGTCCATCAGCGCTTGTTTTGAAGGATCTGCGTGTTCAACCTTTACAGGAACAGCGCCAGTAGCTTCCATCCAATTAGATGTGGCACCACTTACGCCATCGACCAGCCCCATTTCCTTTTTAAGTTCTGCTTCCGGAAAAATGGCAGCGCTGTCAGGCTTTATTACGATCGTAGCTTTATCACCCAATACCTTGATCTGATAACCTTCGTAGGCATTGGCGGTAAGGCAGGTAAAAGTCGCTTTAATACCACCTGGATAATCAAAGATCACCCGTACATTATCCATGGTTTCGCGACCATCTTTCCAGTAATCAATACCTCCAGAACCTACAACACTGGTTGGTACAGCGTTTGTTACCCAGTTTACAAAGTCGATTTGATGGGAAGATAATTCAGCCAGCAGACCGCCTGAATATTCTTTGTACATGCGCCAGTTGATGAGTCTTTCAAACTGCGGATCGGGAACGGGTCTTCTCCAGTTGCCATTTCGGTTCCATTGGCACTCAAAACCGGTTACTTTTCCAATATGCCCTTCTTTGATGATTTCAACCACCTTGTAGTACAGTCTGGAACTATGATATTGGTGACCGGTTTGGAATATTTTATTGAATTTTTCTGCTTTTTTCACCATGTCCAATGCCTGGTCGATGTTGAAGGCCATAGTTTTTTCACAATAGATGTGTTTATTGGCATCCATAGCATCCAGCGCCATTTTATGGTGCATAGAAAGAGGAGTGGCGATCAATACGGCGTCCAGTCTTTTATCGTCCAGAACCTGTCGGTAATCGGTGTAAGCTTTGGCTTTCTTATCGGCTACTTCCATTGCACTGTCCAAACGGAAAGGAATTACATCACAACATGCCATCAACCTTAGTTGGGGTATATCTTTCATAACCATACCCAAACCTTTTCCACGGTCTCCTGTTCCGATGATTCCAATATTGATAACATCATTTGCAGAGACCCTTGGATTTGCGTTGGAAAGATGGTGCATTCCTAAAAATAATCCTGAAGCCGCCATACTACCGGTAGCTAAAAAGGCCCTTCTGTTCAACTTGCTGCTCATTTTAAAATTTCTATTTCGGGTTATTGTAATTAATTTTTATTGACTTCCTGTTCTTAAACCCACAAAGGTTAAAAAAATTATCATGGATTCCCTATTTATCCCTTGCAATAATGCTGCCATATCCCCGGTCATTATGCGGCTACAATATAAAAAAAACTTTTTATAAAATCGTTTGCGGAACTTTAAAATATCATTTTATGTATTTACTTTTGCCCACCTGAATAAAAAGTTAATAGAAATTTGCCCAGATGGCGGAATTGGTAGACGCGCTAGTTTCAGGGACTAGTGGCCGCATGGCTGTGCAGGTTCGACTCCTGTTCTGGGTACTTTTTTAATACTTGTTATTAAATCTATCATCAGCTACCACATCGAAATTGCCTTTAATCATGGCAACCGCTTTCAGTTAATCATTGAGGTAAGAAAAAACATCCATTTACACGTATCGGTGAAAATATCTGAAAGGGGCAGCATTTTCAGTTTTTATTAAAAGTGTTCTGTGGTGGACGGGCACTATGGTGACTGGGGCAGAGCATATATATATTACCTCTACACCAATGTTGCGGCCTGTAATAAATTACAATTGCCAGTTTTGATGCTCGTAGAAGTAAACCCTGTAAAGAGCGGCAATCCCATTTTACAGCCCTCTGTAAGACGGTGGCTTGATGCCCTGAGACCTTATATAGGAGATAGCTGCGCCTCTGTGATGTGTAGTATGGTCATCGATTAGCGAAAGTACCTGGCTTTTTCCAGGGGTATCAACTTGTTGATGAACAACACCAAAAAAGAAGAGGGGTTGTCAAAAACATCTCATGATGGTTTCTGTCTTCATCGCCACATAACACCCGCTCCGTGCTTCCAGGAAAGACATATATTTATGATATTCATTTATTTAAAATGTAATAATGTTACTATCGGCCATTCACAGCCCCGAATGGGGGGCTTGTTTTTAATGGTCTTTCATTTTCTATCGATAAGTAACTCCGTCTGGGGGAATCCATCTGTTAGCTTGTTTTGGCGCCGGTATGTATCGGGCATTTTTTCACAGACAGTCGAATGTCAACTTTCAAGAATCCGGTCCATTCTTTCAGAGATAACCTGTAGCCGCTTGCGGTCGCCGCCATTAACTTCTGCCGACATCCAGCCACCCTGATAATCGATTTCAGTTAAAGCCTGCATAACAGCCTTCCAATCTATATCACCTTCGAGAAATTCAACGTCAAAACCTTTCCACAGACCTTCTTCATTTTGTTTTTTACGACTAAATTCTTTGATATCGAGTTTTAGTATTCGGGGCCCCAGAATTCTGATCCATTGTTCAGGCCAGCCGTATCTCAAAATATTGCCTATATCGAAATACCAGCCTACCATAGGATCATTAAACTGATCGACAAAACGTGCAGCTTCCATAGGGCTAAGAAGGAAATTGTTCCACACGTTTTCAATGGCTATTTTCACTCCGGTTTCGTGGGCCCAGGGGATTATTTTTTTTATAGACACTGTCGATCTTTCCCAGGCTTCATCATAGGAGATATTTTCATTCACCACGCCGGGCACCAGAAGTACTGTATTACCCCCATAGTCGCGACAATCGTACAAGGAGGTGCGCATCGAATCAATGCATTTCTGCCGGGTTTCCATATCTGGGTGTGACAGTGGCATACGCCAGTGCAGTGAGTTCACCACGCCGGGCAGTTCAATACCTGAAGCATCACGTGCTTTGAGAATTTCCTTTTTATCGAGTTCATTGGGGCTGTCGAGTTCTACACCATGAAAGCCAAGATCTCTGATCAATTTAAACTTATCAACAATGCTCAATTCTTCTTTGATCATGCCATATTTCAGGCTTTTTTTGATGGCGGGTCTATTCGATTTAGCAGGGGAAAAGGCATTTGAAACGCCAGGCAATGAAGCTATTAAGCCTGTGCCAGCCATTGCGGCGGATATTTTCAAAAATTCATTTCTGTTCATGATGCAGCCAGGGTTTTAAACTGATAATAAAAAGGCCTGCCCGGTAAAAACACAGAGCAAGCCTTCTTGCTTTATATTGATAAAGATTAATTACAAAAATGGTGTAATACCAGGTCTTGCAATTGCCGGGTCTTCAAACACAGTATTTTGATCTACATAATCGGGTCCGAGTTTTTCCTGAGAATTAAGGGCCTGATCATAAGTGATTGTTTGACCAGAATAGGCAGCCATTCTTCCTGCGATACCCAGGAGTGTACTTCGCATCATCCATTCGCCATCGTTCATCGCTTTGCCACTACGAATGGAAGCAAAGAGTTCATCGTGTTCCTGTTGGTACATATCATTGTCTTCACCACGGAACCTCCATTGCTCTTTCCCTGTAATGGTATGACGGTTTCTTATACAGTCGATCATGGCATGACCTTCTGATCCCATAACTTCTACGGCATAGCTGTTACTGCAATTTTTTTGCTGGCGGCAGAAGTGAAAACCTTTGGCTCCGTTTTCATATTCATATACTACAGCGAAATGGTCATAAACATTGCCATATTGTTCTTCAATACGACTTTGCCGGCCACCGGTAGCTGTAATACTCACAGGTTTTACATCGCCAAATGCCCATGACATCATATCTATGCTGTGGATGGCTTGTTCGATGATATGATCACCTGATATCCAGTTGTGGTAAATCCAGTTACGCATTCTCTTCATCATGGAGTTCCAGCCAGGCTGTACATCTCTCCACCAAAGTGCACCTGTGTTATAGGTGTTGTAAATGGTGTGCACATCACCTACAGCGCCGTCGAGGATTTTGCCAAAGGTTTCTCTTTTAGGTGAGTGGTATCTCCAGCAAAAACCAGAAACGATAGAAAGATTTTTCTTTTTAGCTTTTTCAACTGATTCCAAAACCCTTCGAACGCCTGGGGCGTCAACGGCCATTGGCTTTTCGGTAAAAATGTGTTTACCTGCATTAACCGCTTTTTCTATATGGTCTGGCCTGAAATTAGGAGGGGTGGCCAGGATGACAACATCTACGTCAGAGTTTAAAATTTTGTCAAAGCCATCAAATCCTACGTATCGGTTGGCTTTGTCAACTTTAACTTTATCGGGGTGGTTTTTCAATAAATTTTGATGGGACTCAGTAATGCGATCTTCAAAAATATCTGCCATTGCCGTGAGCACCACATTTTTATCGGCTTTTAAGGCCTGGTTGGCGGCACCTGTCCCTCTTCCTCCACAGCCGATAAGACCTACTTTAAGTACATTGCTATTGCTTGGCGAAGCATATAGCGGAATGCCACTGTATAATGGCAGACTTGCCGCCGCTGCAATAGCGCCGGAGGTTTTGATAAAACTCCTCCTGGTATTCCCTCTTTCTTTCATGATTTGAATTTATGTTGAATTAAATATTTAATTTTATTTAAAGAATCATTTTTACCCTGTATATTACAATAAATTTTAATTAAACGACTAATAAACTATTAAAAAAAAATCATGCAAAGGTTTTCTTTCTGTCTTTGAATGTTGATTTAGATTCACCAGCGAATCATAGGCCTTTTCTAAATAAACATTAAGGTTATTTTTAATTTTAGAACACAAGAATGAGGCCATACTGGTAAATCTGATAGTATTTTTTTTAAGTGCTTTAATTTTTAGATTTATATTTGCCAGCTATGATTTCCAAAAAAACCAAATATGCACTTAATGCATTGGTACATCTTGCCAAGCGCAGGGATGAAGGCCCTGTATTAATCAGTCAGATTGCCGGCACAGAAAATATTCCCCAGAAATTTTTAGAGGCCATATTACTTGATATGAGAAATGCTGGCTTCCTTAGAAGCAAAAAGGGAAAAGGGGGAGGTTATTACATGCATAAAGACCCCGAAGAAATAAATATAGCGGACATTATGCGTCTTTTTGATGGTCCCATTGCCCTGCTACCCTGTGTTACCCATCAATATTACGAGAAATGTGAGGAATGTGTAGATGAAACCACCTGTGGCATACGCGACGTATTTGCTGAACTGAGAAATGAAACCGTTAAATTGCTGAAAGCAAGTACCCTGGCAGAAATTATCCGCAGGGAGAACAAGCTTAAAGAAGCCCGTAATTGAAATAACTTTATTTACCGGTTTGTGTACTGTAGGTGCTCTCGAAAATTTTATCAGCATTGCCAGCTTCAAAGCCTTCTCTTCTGTGTTTCCTTTCGATTTGGTCTTTGGGAAGGTGCCTAAATTCTGGTAATATACTCCTTTCTGCAAATTCAACATAAGAGCCCGAAATTCGTTTTTTCTCAGCACCGGCAAATACTGCTTCGACCATACCAGCAACGGTAGAACTTTGCCGCAAACCTCCATCGGGACTGGTTTTGATTTTACCTCCGGCAGTATTGAGACGGAAGCCCTTCTGTTCAAGAAATGCATTGAAGTTTTCAATATTGCTGTACCGGCCAGGCAGGTTGTGCACACTTATTGTAAAGTGATTGAGGTAATATCGATTGTAAATAACCCAGGCGGCATATTCGCTTTCTTCGAGGAGACGCTCGTAATCGCTCAAGGAGGGAGTACTCCAAAGAGGCATATGCAAAAATGCATCTACTTCAAGGGCATCGTCAAGGTCAAGGGCATCTACCGGGTCGGCTTGAACTTGACCGGTATATTTTCGGATAATGTTTTGTGCGGTATCTGAAAGGTCCTGTACTCTTAATTCACTGATAAAGATCCTGGGATGATTCATAAACTCCCCATTTTGATTTTTGGGTGGGCTATACCAGTAAGCATTTAGTTTTTTCTCATTAAACCGGTAAAAGTCACGTTTTTCGTATCCGTAATACAAAAAGATTTTTTCAAATGAGGCTATACCCAAATGAGGCAGGCCCAGGGTTCTGAAAGCGATGTGGTCATTTTCAATATCTGAAGGATGATGAATGATGCCTTCTTCTACCATTGCACTGATGATTCCTGAGACATCGGGGACTCTTTCTGTGTAACGGCCCATGAGTCCGTCTAATACCTGATCCAAAATCTGTATCTTATCTTTCATGATATTTTTTGGTAGCAGTTAAGCATATAACAACAGGTAGAATTTGAAGCCTTTTACAAAAAAGACGATTTACTTATATATAAAACGTTTGATGGTTTGCTTTGGTGTTTTTTCAAATTCTTCAGGCTGAATTTTCAAGTCCTTTATTCTAATGCCATTTTGAAGCCCTTCATTAATAGCAGGTAAATGGTCTTTGATGATCGATTCCAGTTCTTCGTGGCTTTTTCTGTCTTTATCAGCCCGAGGATAGTCAGGATATACCCATGCATAAAGTCCGTCTTCGCGATGAACCACTATCGATTCCCTTATATAATCCAATGAGTTGATGTTCATTTCAATTTCTTCGGGAAAGATTTTTTTACCTTCGCTCACGGTTATGGCATGATCTAATCTTCCTTTGACAAATAAATGGCCTGTTTTATCAATAGTTCCGGCATCTCCGGTATGTAACCAGTCATCGACATCAATAATTTGCCGGGTTGCATCAGGATTTTTATAGTAACCCAGCATCACGTAATCACCACGCACCAGTATTTCTCCGGGTATATTGTAAGGGTCGACTGAGTCAATCACAATTTCTACTCCACCAGCTGCGGTACCTGCAGATCTTGCTTTGTAGGTGTCAGGTCGGTTATAGGTTACCATAGGGCTGCATTCAGTCATGCCATAGCTCATCGACAGGGGGATTTTCGCATCCAGAAATACCGATTCAACCTCAGGATTCAGATGTGAGCCACCTATCAGAATTTCTCTGAATTTATCTCCGAAAAGATGAATTATTTTTTTTCTGGTCCATTGGTGAATCAGCTGTTTAACCAATGGAATTCTTAGTCCTCTGGCGATATTTTTTTCACTGGTATAAGGTAATATGAAGTTTTTGTACAACTTCTCCATCATTTGCGGTACCATGACAACCAGCGCCGGATGATGGGTTCTGAAGACGTTGATCAGTGTTTTTTCAGAGAGGATTTTGCCCGTAAACACGATATGGCAACCTCGGGTAAAAGGAAATAAAAACTCAAAAATACAACCGAAGGAATGGGCCAGAGATAAATGAGATACTACGGTTTCTCCCGGTTTGAGGGCTATATTTTGTTGTGCGAAAAAGATATTCTGGAAAATGCTCTTATGTTGTATTACCACACCTTTGGCAGTGCCTGTGGTGCCTGAAGTATAAAGGATCACGGCAGCATCTTCTTTTGATACGTCGGGGAATACTACATCAGAGGGACGAATACCATTTCCGTATTTGTCATCAAACTTTTTGCGAGCCCTGGCAATAAGGCTGAGGTCTTCAATCCGGTGGTGTACTACGGAGAAGTCACTAATACGCATAATGGCCTTAATCCGCGGCATCTTGTCGGCATCGAGTTGCTCAATTGCCTGATCATCTGCAAATAAAATGCTTGCATCAGAATGATTTACAATATGATGCATATCATCTGTTTTAAGTTCGGGTATAACAGGCACCACTACTGCTCCATAACTTATGCTTGCGAGGTAAGTCAGCGCCCAAAAGGAGGTGTTTTTGCCGATAATGGCCACTTTATTTCCCTTTTTAATTCCGGCTGCTGAAAATGCCATATGAAGACGCATGATTTTTTCTGCTACCTGTTGATAGCTTAGCTTATTTTCTCCTTTATTATCTGAAAAAGCCACCAAATTCCAATTGGTACGAAGTGCAGTTTCAAAGGTGTATACAAGATTTTCCTTATGCATAGTACATCCACTCAGGGTCCTTTATCTTACAACAATCTTAAAAATAATCGTAAGGTATGACAGTAAAAAATTTCGGTATTGAAAATACAGGCAGCATATTTACTTTCCGCAATTCTGTTCCATTTTTATATACGCTAATTGTGCTTAAAAGATTAGGTTTTGAAGACCGGCACAATTGCGCAAAAAAATCACCAAACTCACATGCAATTTACAAAGTCGCTTTCTCAATACAAAAAATTCAATCCTATATAAATGCCTGAATTACCATCACGCTGATCAAATGCACGGCCATAATCACACGATATGATAAAGTTGTCATTTAAAGCGAATTTGACACCCATACCTGCGCTGGCATGTATCTTATCATTGGTGTCACTGAAATAAAGACTTCTCTCCGTTTCTGGCACACGACTCAGGTCGAGATTAATATTGCGGGTGAGAATACCTATATCGCTGAAAAGATTAGTGGCGATATAAAAATTTTGCTTCATGAGCCGGGTCCGGACAAACTTGTAACGGAGTTCGAAATTTCCGAGTGCAAAATCTTCACCAACCACCCGGTTTCTCAAAATACCACGTAAAGTACGGCTGCCTCCCAGACCTTCGGAATATGCGCCTGTCATATTACTTGTAATTATATGCGGTTGCATATGAAAAGGAACATTTCCCTGCAAAGTCGCCTGATAACCCAGCCGGTAGGCTGCCGACATTATTTTGGGAATTATTGTAAAATACTGTCTGTGCAGTAAAGTGAGTTTGGTATATGCAAAATGCCCTTCACCCAAAAATGAAGGTGTATGAGATATCACAGCTTCAGACCAGAGTCCCTTGAAAGGATGCGGCTCATTATCCCGGTTGTCATAGGCCAGGCCGGCTTTTAAATAGGTAATGCGGTTGCCGTTTTTTTCTTCCTCTGTGAGCAGACCCCACTCTATATATTTATCGTATATGGTTGGGACCTCCGGCAACCGGTCTTCTTCAGACCTTCCCCGGTTGAGCCGGTCAATATCAAGACTGTTAATGGCATTATCATGGGTTACAAATCCAGCTATCCACCTGAACCTTCGGTCTCCTTTTATCATATGACCCTGTATATTCACCATCACCCTGAACATATTTCGGCGATGACTGTAAAAGAGTCTGGATATGTAATCAGGACTATCAGCATCTTCAAAGGCTGGATTATACACTGCCTGATACCCATTCAGACCGTAAAATTGCATGGCCTGCTCTGTGAGATAGCTAATGTCTGCAGTAACCCGTATATCATTGAGCAAATAATAGGAATCGTAGTAAAAGCGATTGAAACCTGTGCCCCTGGTAAATCGCGAAACCTCAAAATATAAGGAATGCCTGTATTCAGGGTAAGTGCTGCCATCACCATAATGATAAATATTGGTTAAAGCGCCATATTGAAATCCGAGATCAGAGTCAAAAGTAATCGTAGGCAAGGCCCCAAATGTCCACCCTGTTTTTGCCTCCTCCTCCTGCGGATTTTTTTGCTTTTTATCCTGTGATGATACTAATTGTACTTCGAACACTATTAGTGTACTAATAATCAGGAATTTATATTTCATTATAAGATTTTAGTGCTTGCAGAAATTTGGGAAAAAATTTCCAAATTCACGAATCAAAGGTAAAAAAAATCGATAAAATGCGACTTTAATGATTTTATAATAAAAAAAATGTCGTATTTTTTTGGCCAATTAAACATAATTATTCTAAAGTGCGTGAAGGATTTTTTACTTTTCTTTATTTATAGTTTTCTGCTTATGGCTTCGTATTTGTTTCCTATTGTGACTTCGGTAGCACAAAATCGAAGCATAGAACCACGGGAAACTCAGAAATATTCAGATGAAGACCATTTATATTCCTTCTATCGGGAACAAATCAGTCGAAATGCTCAAATCTATAACGGCAGCAAATACCTGGTGCCGTTTCCGGCTGTAAAGGGGAATCCATTTTTAATTGATTCCTGGGAAGAGGCAAGTGTTTGGTATAACCAACAGGTATACAAAGGCATCAGCATTTTATATGATATTTACCAGGATGCACTTGTCACAGAGCATTTCGGAAGCGATGGTTACTATGTTCAGTTGAAAATGGTAACTGAGAAAATCGATGCTTTTTTTCTTCAGGAACGATTATTTAAAAAAATTTTGCCAGGCGATACCACTAATATGAAATCTGGTTTTTATGAAGTTTTGTATGATGGAAGCAGTTCAGTATATGTGAAGCGGATTAAAAGACGGCAGGTAGACCAAACCACAGGTCGACGCCATGAATATTGGGAGGAAGTGAGCCGTTATTATGTGCAAAAAAATCAGGATTATCATCTGGTAAGGACACAAGCTGGATTTTACAAGCTGTTTAAGGATAAAGCCCGTGTATTGCGCAATTACGCCAGGGAAAATGCCCTGCACTTTAAGAAAGACCGTGACGCTTTTGTTTACCAGCTGGCAAGTCACTACGACCAACTCAACCTAAAATTTCAGGATTGATGAAGGGCTTTTTAATACAGGTTATAGTACTTATCTTATTAAACATACCTGTAAAAGTGTGTTATTCTGGAAATGAATTTGTGCTTCCGGCTGATTCGGTACTTACCCTGACCGAGGCTTTTAAATATATGGGGGATCACCTCGGCTGGAAATTATTTTACCCACCCGTATTTGCCGACAGCCTATCACCTGAATCTTCCGTCAGGCCAGATGATTGGCAAAATTACTTTCAGCAAATTCAGCAAAAATACGATCTGTATTACTACGCTGATACAACCTTAAATATGCTCATTTTTACACATGCCTATCAACTGCGCACCCGATTGCCCTTTGGTTTTTTCGAGCCATCTACCATACAAGATGAAAGTATTGATATTGCCAGCCTGGAACTGGAAAAACAAATGGATGAAGTTGATATAAAAAAGGATGATTTCGAAGGCAGAATTTTTGAAATCGGGCCAAAAACCCAAACCCTAAGGGCTGGAAGGGCATCCATAGCAGGGTATATACGCGATAAAGACAGTGGAGAGCCTGTAATTGGGGCGCTGGTTTATATTGAAGAGCCGCGTATAGGTACTACGACTGATCAATTTGGGTATTATTCATTTTCCATTCCCAGGGGAAGGAATACGCTGATATTGCAAAGTGTAGGTATGAAAGAAACCCGAAGACAGATCATATTGTATTCCAACGGGCAGTTTAATGTCGAAATGGAAGAGGCAATCGTTCCTTTGAAAGAAGTAATTATTGAGGCCGACAGGGAAACCCATGTAAGGGGTGTGCAAATGGGACTGGATAAACTCAGCGTTCAAACCATCAAACAAATGCCCCTGGCACTCGGCGAGGCAGATATAATAAAAAGTATTCTTACACTACCGGGCGTACAAACGGTAGGAGAGGCGGCTACAGGGTTTAATGTCAGGGGTGGAAGTGTAGATCAGAATCTGATACTCGTAAGTGAAGCCCCTTTGTTTAATCCGGCTCATTTGTTTGGCGTGTTTTCCTCGGTAAACCCCGACATTGTGCGAAATGTGGAATTGTACAAAGGAGGCATACCTGCTCAATATGGAGGCCGTATATCATCTGTAATGGATATTCAGCTTCGTGATGGAAATAAAAAGAAGTTTACCGGAAACGGAGGAATAGGCCCCATAACGGGGAGGTTAAACCTCGAAGGCCCTATTGTGGAAGATAAGGCTTCTTTTTTACTTGGTTTGCGCAGTACCTACAGCGATTGGATATTGCAGCGATTGCCGGAAGCAGACTTCAGAAACAGTTCTGCCGGCTTTATGGATGCCAATGCCAGGCTGAGCTTTGATCTCAATGAAAATAACAGCCTCTTTATAAACGGATACTTCAGTGATGACCGGTTCAGACTGCGCTCCGATTCCCTATTCAACTACAACAACTACCAGACATCTGTTCAGTGGAAACACATTTTCAGCAATAAATTATATGCTGTATTCTCAGGCATTTTCAGCCGATATACCTACAATATAGAAAGTGATGCGGCACCGGAAACGGCCTTTGATCTTGGATACCGTATCGACAATCATCAGATCAAAGCTGATTTCAGCTATTTTCCTTCGTCAGGCCATAAAATTGATTTTGGAGTCAGCAGTATTTTATATGACCTGCGGCCAGGTTCCTTTTTGCCAAGGGGAGAGAATTCCCTGGTACAACCAAGAAGTTTAAATATGGAAAAAGGGCTTGAAACAGCTTTGTATGCAGGTGATCGCTTTGAAATTTCTGATATGGTATCTCTGTATGTGGGTTTGCGCTATTCTTTTTATCAGCAACTTGGTCCTGCCAATGTCTATACGTATGCCGATGGGGCTACACGGGATCAATCTACCATTACAGATACAACACGATATGGCAATTGGCAAACAGCGCAAACCTATCATGGCCCTGAATATCGTATGTCGCTCAACATTGGCCTTGATGCCAGCAGTTCAATAAAAATTGGCTATAACAAAATGCGGCAATATATACACATGGTTTCCAATACCCAGGCTATTTCACCTACGGACATTTGGAAGCTCAGCGACACCCACATACGGCCTCAGGTTGGAGACCAGATTTCTTTAGGGTGGTACCGCAATTACCGATTCAACACCATCGAAACTTCTGTGGAGGCCTTTTATAAAAACATGAATGATGTACTGGATTTTAAAAATGGAGCAGTACTGGTCATGAATGAGCTTCTGGAGACCGATGTAATCAATGGCAGGGGTAAGGCCTATGGTATAGAATGGATGATAAGAAAGCGTGCTGGTAAACTTAACGGCTGGCTAAGCTATACCTACAGTCGATCCCTGATCAGGGTTGCCGGAGCTTTTGCTTCTGAGATCATCAACCGGGGAGAATGGTTTCCCTCAAATTTTGATAAGCCCCATGATTTTACGCTGGTATCCAATTATAAGTTTACCCGTCGATTTGGGGCTTCCGGCAACTTTACCTATAGCACCGGCAGACCCATAACTTATCCCCTGGCCATATACGATTTTGCAGGGTCACCCAGGGTGCATTTTTCTGACAGAAATGCTTTTAGAATACCAGATTATATACGACTCGATTTGTCGTTTAACCTTGAAGGGAATCATAAAGTCGACAAACCTGCACATGGTTCGTGGTCTTTTTCCCTGATAAATGCACTGGGCAGAGCCAATGTATATTCTATGTTTTTTGTAACAGAAGGTGGCCGCATAAATGGATATACCATGTCGATATTTGCCAGGCCTATACCAACCATTACCTATAATTTCAGATTTTGAGCTATGGTAAAGAAGCTGATTTATATATTTCAATTTGTGGCACTGGCATTGGTTAACATGGCTTGTCTGGACTCCTTTTTGCCCGAAAGTAAAGATTTCGATGATTTACTGGTTGTAGAAGGAAAAATAACAGATTTACCCGAAAGCAATCTGATTCGCATATCAAGAAGCCGGCCTTTGAATGAGCCGGCGGCAGACTTTCCCGTACAAAATGCGGTGGTTCGCATTGTTGAAGATGGTACCTCCGGACACCAGCTATCTGAAGTTTCTCCGGGTCTTTATACCACCAATTCCGATGTTTTCAAAGGCAGGGTGGGCGCCGAATACGTATTGCACATTTTTTTGCCCGAGAAGCAAAAGAATTATATTTCAAAACCGGTTCGTATAAGACAGACGCCACCGATAGAAAATTTATATTTTGAATTTAAAGAGCAATTTGTAGGTGGTGCAGAAGCTCCTGTACAAGGTTATGATATATTTTTAGATACTTCTGATCCCCTGGGCAATAGTAAATTTTACCGTTGGGAGTACCATGAAACCTGGATGGTCAACGCTTTCTTTAATTCTTATCTTGAATTTGTAGATAATGAAATCAGATCCAGAACTGTCGATATTTCGGTTTGCTATCCTACCAGCAGGTCTACCCAACTTTTACTTGGTACTTCCCTCAATTTGAGTGAAGACAAAATAAGAAGGCAAAGGCTGGCCTATATAGATAATCGTACCCGCAGGTTGTCGATGGCCTACACAATGCTGGTCAGGCAGTATGTGCTGAGTCCTGAGAGTTATGAATACCACCGGCAATTGCAGCAAATAACAGAAAATATGGGAACGCTGTTTGATCCGCAGCCCTTTGAATTGGTGGGTAATATGGTTTGTGAAGAAGACCCAGATGAGCGGGTATTAGGTTATTTTGATGCAGTATCCGTTGCTGAAAAGCGGCTTTGGATACGGCGCAGTGATGTGCTGGATTTCCGGATTCCGGGAGCCTCATTTTGCCAGGCTGACACCGTTCCGTTGTCCGGAGTCGGAGAACATATTCGCTTAAATTTTTCAGAAGTTTTTGGTGAATTTATGCCGGGTATATATCTGCTGGCTCCAAGGTCTTGTGTTGATTGTAGAAATTTTGGTCCGGCTATAAGACCCGATTATTGGGAATAAATTAAAATAAGTGATAAAATCAATGCAATGTTAAGGCGCTTTTTCAACAGTTGGCCCCAAATTTTAAGGCACGGTATCGCCGGGCAAACAGTTTTTTTAGGGCTGATGGTTTTTTTTATTCCGGCACATCGCCTGGTAGGTCAGGTCTATACAGAACGCATCATTTGCATCGCCGACAGACCATTTTATCTCACCGGTGAAAACATTCGGTTTGCCGTTTTTGTGGTAGGACAATCTTCAGAGAAGAAGCCTGATTTTTCAAATGTCAGTAAAATTGCCTACATCGAACTCATGGACAGCACTGGGGTCGCCGTTATGCAAACTTCTTTATTGCTGGATGAAGGTGAGGGGAATGGCGAATTGTTGTTGCCGCATCGATTGACATCTGGCAATTATTATCTTCGTGCCTATACGCGGTGGATGCGAAATTTTGGTACTGATGCTTATGCCCAGGCACCTCTCACAGTGGTCAACCCTTTCAGAAATCTGGGATTACAGAGAAATCTGAACGGACAGAAATCAATTATGACTAGTAAAGGACCTGATTTTTTTCAGGTGCAAGAGGATATGATAACCGGGCTTCATGATTCCTATGAACGAAGGGCTGCGGTAGAGGTTCAACTCAGATCAGGGGTCGGTAACAGCGATGGCAGCCGTTGGATAATTTCTGTGAGCAGATACGAGCCCTTTTTCAATCAGCTGGCAATGCCTTTAGGGGTGGGCAGTACTAATGTCATAGACACACAAACCTTTATACCGGACTATCTGCCTGAGATGCAAGGCATGTTGGTAACAGCAAGGGCGCGGTATGCAGAAACAGGGAGCAGTGCAGACCCTGCCTTATTTTATTTGTCTGCTCCGGGTAAAACGCCCTTGTTTTTTACCGGTCAGAGCAACCGGCATGGATATGTTCACTTTGAAACCAATCATATTTATGGCCAGAGACAATGGATTCTTCAGGCTATTACAGATGAGGCCATGAAATTGGAACCAATTCAATTATTTTGTCAGCTAAAAAGCAGTTTCAAGTCCACCCCATTCTTAATTGACAGTACCTGGTCTGACTTGATTTTGGAATTTAGTCGAAATATGCAGGTGAAAAATGCCTATGCTGCCCATAGCCGCATCAACAAAGCCCAGGAATTTTATGACAGTATTCCCTTTTACGGAACCCCTGATCACCGATACATACTCGACGAATACACGCGTTTTCCGGTTATGGAAGAGGTCCTGAGAGAATATGTCCCGTCTGTAATTGTGAGAAAGAGAAGGGATGAATTTTATTTTCGACTTACAGATTATGTTGACAAAGGGTTTTTTAAAGAAAGCCCGCTAATGATGGTAGACGGTGTTCCCGTAGGTTCGGCAAATCAGATCATGGACATTAATCCACTGCGTATAAGAAGAATAGATGTGGTGAATAGAAGATATTTTCTGGGCAATGCAGATTTCAGTGGAATACTAAGTTTATGGTCTTATGAAGGAGATTTGGCAGGGGTTAAATTAGATGCCAATGTGCTGCAGATTGATGTACCCGGTAATCAGCCCTCTCCATTGTATCATTGGCCCGATTATACCATGCCTGCAGAAAACAGTGTACCCGACCTGCGGAATACTTTATATTGGGATTGTGGTGAATGGAAAAATGAAACAGAAACCTTACATTTTTTCACCGGGGATCAAAAGGGTATGTACAAGTTGAGCGTTTGGCATGTTATGAGCAATGGTTCGGTTAAATACATGGAAGATTTTTTTGTGGTACGTTGAATAATATGTCTATCAGCAAACAATAAAGCTCATTGCGAGTTTTAGATTCATCTAATTTGCAAATTTTGTAAATCTAAAAAATTGCCGTACTTTTGTATGGATATTGTAGCAAACTGGTGAAAGCAGAAAATGTAAAGCGTTGTATAGCCATTTTTTACCTTGGTATAATGGCCGCCCTGATGCTGAACAGCACATTGTTTTGGCATGCGCATCAATTGCATGACAACAGCATTATTATACATGCCCACCCATTCCAGAAAACAGGAAATCTTCCTTATCAGGAGCACCATCACACAGAATGTGAGCTTATTCTGATCGATCAGATTTCACATGCGGTTTATTATTCCCCTGAAACTACCTATTTCGAAAAAGTTGAGTTTTCTCCCATCGATATGGAAATTGTTCCATATCATGAACATATACCCCTCAATTCCTTTTTAAGCAATATCTGGCTTCGCGGCCCGCCCCCTAACTACATTTCTTAATACTTCAACATCTTGATCGCAAGATGACTTTGTAATTGATTCCCTTTTTTGGTTCAATAGATTGCTGCTTTTTAGTAAAAATGATCAGTGATTTTACAGTACATGCCATTAGTGGTCAAAGAGTCAATTTCATATATAAATATTTACAAGATACATTAATAATAGAAAGGAAATGATTTTGAGACATTTTGCAGGTATATATATACTCTTCATGATGCTGAGCCATATAGGTGCGGCACAAAAAAGTTATAATTTGCAGGGAGTGGTAAAGGATCTTATGTCTGGAGAGATGTTACCCGGCGCCAATGTGTATTTGCCTGAATTGAAAAAAGGCACCGTGACTGATGCCACCGGCCGTTTTTCATTAAGTCTGAATGAAAAAACGGAAAATCTGGTATTGCAGGTTTCTATGCTGGGTTACAAAACAGAAGTAAGGCGTTTAGGAAGTCTGGATGACAAACAGAATTTGGTTTTTGCACTTTCTGAAACTGGTATTATGACCAATGAAGTAATTGTTTCTGCCGGCCGGATAGGCACCCGTGATGACATACCAGTGCAGGTAGACATGATAACGGCCAAGGAGATGCGCACCGATGGAGAGATTAACATTATGAGCTCTATTGTCAAAATTCCAGGTGTAGAGCAAATTTCCTTTGGCAATGGCATAGGTAAGCCAGTAATCAGGGGGATGTCATTTAGCAGGGTTTTATCGATGTACCAGCGTGCGCGATTTGAAAATCATCAGTGGGGCGCAGACCATGGACTTGGTGTTAATGACCTGGGTATAGAATCAATTGAAATTATTAAAGGGCCTGCATCCTTTTTATATGGTTCAGGCGCTTTGGGAGGCGTAATTTACATGGTAGACGAACGCAATGCACCAGTTGGTAGCATGATGGGTGATATTAACAGCACTTTTTTCAGCAATTCCCTTGGCATGCGGCAAACTATGTCATTTAAAGAAACCAAAGACTCAGGTTGGTTTTATGGCATACAGGCAGCCATGGAAAGCCACGCCGATTACATCGATGGCAATGGCAGAACCATTGGCAATTCACGTTTTAACACGCGCACATTACGTGCCAACACAGGATGGCAGAAAAATTGGGGAACGCTGCGCCTGGGATACACTTACCACAGACAAAACCTTGGAATAATTGAAGATAACGAAATGGAAGAAACGCTGGCCACATCGCGCAATGACCGTAGCCGTCAGTTGCCTTTCCAGGAAGTTGACGATCACCTGGTAACCCTTACCGGTATTATTCCCCTGGGCGATGGCCGCTTTGAAGGCAATGTAGGATTCCATTATAATTCAAGAAAAGAAATAGAAGATGATTTTGAAGAAATAGATCTCGGTATTACGCAAAACAATACCACATTTGATTTTAAGTACATTTTCAATACCAAAGCCAATTGGGAGCATATAGTAGGTACACAGGGTTTTTACCTCAACAGTGTCAATATGGATGATGCCGAAGAAATTCTGATACCAGATGTAAGCATTTTAGATGGGTCGCTTTATTATCTTGGTACTATTCGAAAAAATAAAAGCACTTTTCAGGCGGGACTTCGATACGATACACGCAGGACCACAGGCGATGCTACGGCGCCTTTATTTCTCGAATACGGATATACATTGCCGGGCCTCGATGTGAGAACTCATACTGTTAACCATAGCGGATTGAGCGGATCAATAGGTGGGATCTTTGATTTGACGGATAAAATTATTATCAAATCAAATTTTTCCAGTGGTTTCAGGGCTCCTGATAAAGCCGAATTGTTTTCAAATGGTGAACACCCCGGAACACAACGATTTGAAGTAGGCAATGTGAATTTTGAACGGGAGCAAAATTATCAATTGGATATGGCCTTTCTTTACAAAGGCTCACAGTTCAATTTTGAATTCAGCCCTTATTATAATTACATATCCAATTATATTTATTTTACGCCAACGGGAACTGAAATTCCTGGCACTGAACTTATTGTTTGGGAGTTTGACCAGGAAAATGCCCGTCTGGCAGGTTTCGAAGTCGCAGTGGTATGGAAGCCATTGGGCAGTAAAGTATTCACCCTTGATTCGAGATATTCTATGATACGAGGTGTGAACCCTGAAACAGGTGCTTTTATGCCTTTAATGCCAGCCGACAGGTGGATCAACAGCTTACAGTACAAATTGCCTGACAAAGGCCGCTGGAACAGAAGCTATCTCAAATTGACCTATAATTATATGTTTGAGCAAAACCGACTGGGAGCGCGTGAACTTGAAGTTCTCTCAGGTGGTCTTACCCCGGCATTTAGTCTTTTAGGTTTTGGTATAGGAACATCACTGTCATTAGGTAATCAGTTAATTAACCTGGATGTAACTGCAACCAACCTTCTGAATGAAGCGTATGTTGACCATTTGTCATTCCTCAGGCCATTTGATATACTCAATTTAGGCAGAAACGTGAGCTTCAATATGAATATTCCTCTTAACTTTAGGTAAAAAGACAATAAAAAAAGTGGCGACCTGATTACAAGGCGCCACTTTTACACTATAATAAACCCTTAATCAATTGCTATTTTTTGGTGTCAATTTCTTCGAATTCAATTTCTTCAGTATCATTTTTTGCCTTCGAACTGTTTATACTGCCGGTACTACAGGCAGAGGCACCGCAACAACCAGTATTGGTAACTGCCTGGAATAAGAAGAAGGCAGCCACAAAGCCCAGAAGTGTGTCTTTGTGCATTACAGACATCACCATGGCGTATAAACCAATGCCTAAACGCAACCAGCGCAACACATGCCAATTGGTCCTAAGGCCCGCTATGATTGAATTCATGATTTTTTATTGTTTACCGATACCCAGCTGCCGCCATTGTGAACCTCATTAAATCCATTGGCTTTCAGGATGCTCTTTGCAGAAGCACTACGCATACCGGAAGCGCAGCAGGTAATAATGGGTTTGTCTTTTTTAAGTTTGGATAAATTGCTGGAAAGCTGGTCGAGCGGGATATTAACAGAACCTCTCACGTGGCCGTTCTTATATTCGTTTTTCGATCGTACATCAAGAACTACCGCTCCTTCTTTTATAAGTTGTCCTATGTCTGCTTTAGGGCCTATGCCCAGTAATTTTTTCAGTGCGCTAATCATATCAGGTTGTCGATTAATTGTTTTTGTAATAGTTAACATCAAACCAGGAACCGCCATTCTCGCAGTCAAGCCCCTGTGATTTCAGATATGCGGTTGCTTGTCCGCTACGATTTCCACTTGCACAGCATAATACAATGGGTCCTTGCATGCTTTTAAATTCTTCCACCCTTTGAGGTATTTCATGAAGGGGTATATTTATGGAACCAACTACATTACCTCCGGCAAATTCGGCCGGTGTTCTTACGTCCACAATAGTGGCCTGTGCTGTTTTAATCATTGTTTCGATACTCATTGCTATTATATTTTTTAGTTTTATCATTTACAAGCATATTGAAAAATACACCGCCCATTACTGAGCCATAGATCGTACTGATTATCGGGTTTGAAGTAATCGGACAGGTACCAGACATACAACCGATGTAGTAGTAGTATAGATAGCCACCCAAAGCCCCTGTAATTATTCCAATGATGATGTATAGCCGGGGTTTAAACTGAATCTTCATCTGTTGTATATTTTAATTTTTTATGATACAAAGGTATAGCATGATTCAGGGCACTTCTGCGACTTTTGTTACACAGCAAAAAAAATAATTATAAGCCCTTGGGTATTTCGGGGAACATTTGTCACCCTCACCATGTTAACCATTACAATGAAAAGCCGGCCTATATACCTGATGATGAAAATATTTGCTGCCGGTTACCTGAATTAAATAAACAGCATGAAAGACGCAATCAATGAATTATTGAATAAACTCTTTGGAGGGAATAAAAAAATAACAGAGCGCCAGCCCCTGCGACGGTCTGACAAAGATAATTTGTTTTATGCACAATGGTCTTTGATGGATAGATGTCGTGAATTGGTGAATTTAATTCATAAATCCTATCATTTTAAAAAAGCGGGGATGCCTTCACCCCTTGATATCAAAATTTACCAGGGAACGGGGGCTAATGGATTTGCCATCATTTCGGGCAGTACACATATGGATTCAAATGAAATGACCTATTTATTTGAACATTTTGGCACGGTGGTAAAGCGAATGGGTTACAGGATGGCCCATAGTGACAGGGAAATGACTGACAAACAGCATTATGTGGAAATCAGGGAACGACAGTATCTCAAGCCCCCCCTGAGTCTTGACCCGCCTATAGACCAGCTATTCGGAAACGTGCTGATGGAGCTAGTATATGCAGACAAGGAACCTCAGTATCTTAAGTTGATGGTGAATACCTACGCAGGCAGACCCTACGCCGAAGCCAGACCCTTTGATGATTTTATGGAGAAACTATTTGAATAATCTATGTTTTCTACTAATACATGCGGTAAATACGGTATTTTGGAAAAGGGAATGAAAATATATGGTCCAGTAATTATAAAAATTTGCCTGATTATTTTTCTAGCTGTTAAAATAATTCATGGTTCTCTCGATGCCAATAGCGCAAAATGAGCGTACCATTTCACAGGATTTTTCTATAAGCGGGGGAAGTTCCCGCCACTCTGGTTCAGTAAACCTGCCCAATACGTAATCGACTTGTCGTCCTTTAGGGAAATTGTCACCTATACCAAACCTCAGTCTTGGATAACTTTGTGTTCCCAGCATATCTTCTATGCTTTTAAGTCCATTATGCCCGGCACTGGAACCTTTGGCTTTCATGCGGATTTTTCCCAATGGCAGGGCGATGTCATCCGTAATGGTGAGTGTGTTTTCAACCGATATTGAAAGTTGTTGCATCCAGTATTTCAAGGCTTTACCGCTCAGATTCATATACGTGGTGGGCTTGATGAGGTGAATTACCCTACCCTTATGCCTGAGTTCAGCATGATGTGCATGGCGCTCCAGGGCAAAGGTTATTTTTTCTTCCTTTGCCAAATGGTCGAGTACCATAAAGCCTATATTATGCCGTGTTGTTTCATATTCAAGCCCAATGTTACCCAATCCGGCAATTAAATATTTCATAATAACGTATGCAAGTTGATGCTGCTCGTCAACGAAAATGAATAAAAAAATCCTGTCCATAAAGAACAGGATTCAATAGTTTCAAACGAGAATAAATTATTCTGCGCCAGCTTCTTTACCTCTGAGTGCCCTTGGTATCTGAACAGTAGCAATAGAAACAAAACGACTGTTGAGAATTTCATAGTTTTCAGCTTTGAGTTCACCTACTTTTACCGATTTGCCCAAATCGAGATTGCTGATATCTACTGTAATGGTTTCCGGCATGTCTTCAGGAAATGCTTTGATGGTTATTTTCCTGAGTTTGGTGGTAAGCTTACCCCCTTTAACCACACCAGGTGAGTTGCCTTTAAACTCTACCGGAATATTCATTTTAATTGGCTTTTTATCGTCCAGCAAAAGAAAATCGGCATGTAGTATCATTTCATTTACCGGGTGGAACTGTATATCCTGCAATATAGCTTTGAAGTGTTCACCTTCAATATTGAGGTCTACAAAGGCGGCTTTAGAAGTATATACCAGCTCGCGGAAAAGGATCATGGGGGCATAGAAATGTATTTGATCTTCGCCACCATAAAGTACGCAGGGTGCATTTCCTTCTAACCTGAGCGCCTTAGCCTCCGATTTACCGAGATTTGCTCTTTTAAACCCTATAATCTCTACTGTTTTCATAATAATAAAATTAATGTATAAATAATGAACTTATTGATTCGTTGCTATGTGTCTTTCTAATGCCATTGGCAAACAATTCGGCTACGGAAAGAACCTTTATTTTAGAACTTTCATATTTGAGCGGTAAAGTATCTGTAACCACCAATTCTGTAAGTGCTGAGTTTTCAATATTTTCATATGCTTTACCCGATAGTACCGGGTGTGTGCATATAGCCCTGACTGATTTAGCTCCTTTGTTCATGATTTCAATACTGGCCTTGGCAATGGTGCCACCCGTATCAATCAGGTCATCAACCAAAACCACATCCATTCCCTCAACATCACCTATTACCTGTAAAGAGGCAATTTCATTGGCTCTGAGGCGGTGTTTGTCACAAATTACCATATCTACGCCAAAATGACGGGCATAGGCCAACGTTCTTTTGGTACCACCAACGTCAGGGGATGCAAAGATAAGGTTTTCCAGATTGAGTGACTGCAGGTAGGGAACAAAAACATAAGAACCACTAAGGTGGTCGACAGGCACATCAAAAAAGCCCTGTATCTGTCCGGCATGAAGATCGCAGGTCATAATGCGATCAGCTCCTGAAGCAGAAAGTAAATTTGCCACCAATTTGGCGGCAATACATACCCGAGGCTTGTCCTTTCTGTCCTGTCGGGCATACCCGTAATAGGGTATGGCGGCTGTGACGTATTTGGCGCTGGCTCTCTTGGCCGCATCAATCATAAGGAGCAACTCGAGCAGGTTGTCGGAAGGCGGAATGGTACTGCTGATCAGAAAAACATCGCAGCCTCGAACAGATTCTTTGAAATAAGTAGATATTTCCCCATCGCTGAATCTTTCCAGAACGATCTCTCCAAGTGGTTTGCCATACTCTTTGGCTATTTTTTCAGCTAGATACAATGAACCGGTACCGGAGAAAATCTTTACCTTGGACATGCAGTGTAAGAAAAAAGGTTTGGCTATTAATAAAATTCCCGAAATTTATTCGGGGTTTTGTTGTCCCACTAGGGGTCGAACCTAGACTCTTCTGAACCAAAATCAGACGTGTTGCCAATTACACCATGGGACAATTTTGGGTGCTCTCCAAAACGGAATACAAAGGTAGAATTATTTTTTTTAAAGCAAAAAACAAGCCTTTAAAAAAGTTAAAAAAATATTTGTTTCGACACAAAAACAGCTTGAAAAGACTAAAGAAATCCTTTTATCAGACCTGTAACTTTTAGCCCAGTTTATATGCAATAATTTTTGATCATACAATGATTCTATTGTCAGCCTTAACAATATACAGACCAAAGATGTACCACTTGTTAAAATATTAAAAAAAATTGTTTGCGTATTATTGACCTTTTTACGATGTTTATAAAAATTAAGTCGGAACAAGCCAGACAGCTTATCCTTTTCTGTTTTAATATTTTCTTAAATCATCGTGTAATCAGCTTATGGAAAAGATTGACAGGGAAAGAGCATTTATACAAGAAAATTCTGAAAATTCGGTTAATTCAGCTGAATCAGAAACCAGCATTTACATCAATCTTTCTGATGTAGACATATGGAAAATGTTTAAATCAGGCAATGAATCTGCATTTATTCATATCTACAGAAAGTACTTTAAGTCATTGGTAAATTATGGCCTGCAGATTTACCGGGATAAAGAATTGGTTAAAGATGCCATTCAGGATATGTTTATAGAATTGCGCATGAAGAGAAAGTCTGTACTGACCACCGATAAAATCAGACCTTTTTTAAATACCCTGTTGAGAAGAAGGATATTAAAATACATTGGCAAATCAAATGGGACAGAACATTTAGGCCAAAATTTATCAGAATATGGCTTTCTTATTGAATTATCTCCTGAACAAAGGATGATCAATAAACAACTCGACGAGGAAACCATAAGGCAATTAAATAAGGCCATTTCGCGGCTTACCAAAAATGAACGGGAGATTATTTATCTGTTTTACTTTGAAAAGCATAGCTATGAGGAAATTGCCGATATTATGGAGTTGAAAAAAATTAAATCAGCACGCAACCTATTGTACAAGGCCCTTGCAGCACTTCGTGAAAATATGAACCCCCAAAAATCAGCTTTGTTTTTTATGCTCTTTTAAATCAGATTTTTAAACTGCTTTTTAGCACATTTCGTGGAACATTTTACACTTATTCAATAATATTAAAAAAGTGATTTTTTTTTGAGGTCATTTTGAAGCTTTTCGGAATGTATATATAGAAAGCATTATGTGTCAAGTCATTTGCTTTAATGGAAATTTGAGATTATGCAGGAAAAGAGGTATAAAGATTATGCATTAGAGGATTTTCTCGCTGATGAATCCTTCAGAGCCTGGGTATTGTGTAATTCACAGGAAATGAATGATTTTTGGGGAAAGTGGATGGAAAATCATCCCGGGAAGAAGGCTATCCTCTTGCAGGCAAAGGAAATCATTTCGGCGCTGTATTTCCCCGTTTATGAGCCCGGTGATATAGATGAAAATGAGGTGCTCGACAAAATTATCCTTGAAGATTACAGTAACAGGCATCATGCAGATGAGTTTTTGGTATATGAGCAAATGAAAGCACATCACAGAAAACTCGAGCGCTGGACCTGGTTCAAAGCGGCTGCCGTACTTTCGGCCATTTCACTTTCTATCGTTTTTTACATCTTTAAAAACCAGCCTGAGCCTGTTGCCCAATCTTTGATTGTGAACTGGACATGGAAAGAAAATAATTTTGATCAAAGGTCAGTGGTGCGCTTGCCCGATGGAAGCCATGTCATCCTTAATGTAAACAGCAGGATTCATTATCCGGATACCTTTGCTTTTGAAAACAGAATGGTGGAACTGGAGGGAGAGGCCTTTTTTGATGTGGCAGAGGACATACACAAACCGTTTATAGTTAAAACAAAAAATCTGTATACAGAAGCATTGGGAACCAGCTTTAATATCCGCAATTCAGACAAGCACAGGGAAATAGAAATTGCCCTGGTATCGGGTAAGGTAAGGGTTAGTGGAGACGCTACTTCAAAAGAGACCATATTGGCGCCGGGAGATAAGGTTAATTATAATCAGAAAAGCCAGAAGTTGCAAAAATCAGCTTTTAATCTGGAAGAGGTGACGGGGTGGAAAGAGGGCCTTTTACTCTTTAAAAATGATAATTATAACACTTTGGTTAAAAAGTTAGAGCATTGGTATGGGGTTGAAGTAAGTCTTTTGAACCGGCCTCCCGAAAGTTGGGAGATCAATGGAAGGTTTGTCAATCAGAATTTACATGATGTACTTACGCGTTTGGAGTACACACATGGCATCGAGTTTAAAATTGTGAAAAACAAAGTTGAAATTAAATTTTAATTATATGAGAAGACGATGACTTTACTATTTCTATTCTAAAAAACGGCAACATACCAGGTATGCTGCCGTCTACAATCTCTATCCATGATCTTCAGGATTTGGCACTCCACCGCGATCATGGGATGAAATCATTTTGTTTAATAAACACCCAAAAGTATGAAAAATAAAATACAAAGACTACTAATTATGTGCTCCAAATTAGTGATGTACGGAACGCTCATGCAGATTATTTTGTTCAGTGCAATGCTGGCATCGCCCGGCAAAGCGCAGGAAAACAAAAAAGTGCTGAGCATTAAGGAGGCTACCATTTCATTGCAGGTGCAGGATTATGGTGTTGAGCAGGTATTGAAAGCCATAGAACAGAAGACAGATTATCGCTTTTTTTACGACAGAAAATTTATCGACCGCAAGACCAGGTTAGACATTTCTGCAATGGAAAGGCCTGTAAGTGAAGTGCTGCTGGTTATTTCAGAAAAAGCCGGTTTAAAGTTCCGGCAAATGAATGATGTAATCAATGTGACCAGGATATCCAGTGGCGAAGTTACTGAAGACCTGGTTATGGATATCAGTATGCAAACGGTTACCATTACCGGGCGCGTTAATTCATCGGATGATAATGCGGGTTTACCAGGTGCCAATGTGGTTATCAAAGGAACCAATCTGGGCACAGTTACCGATACGGATGGCAAATATTCCATCGATGTTGTTGGACCTGAATCTATTTTGGTATTTAGTTCGGTTGGTTACCTCAGTGAGGAAGTAACCGTTGGCAACAGATCCATTATTGACATTACACTATCAGCTGATATCACCTCACTGGATGAGATAGTGGTAATTGGTTATGGATCTTTAGAGAAAAGAGATCTTACAGGTTCCGTAGGCTCTTTAAAGGCAAATGAATTTGACGGTGAAGCGATTGCGTCATTTGGTCAGGGAATGCAAGGTAAAATCGCAGGAGTAAATATCACATCATCCAATGGTGCACCTGGTGGAAACATGATTGTTAGAATAAGAGGAAATAGTTCTATTTTAGGCAGCAATGACCCATTATATGTGGTTGATGGTTTTCCTATTCAAGATGGGGGAGGTGGGAGCAGAAATTTCCTGAACACTATAAATCCTTCGGATATAGAATCCATAGAAGTATTAAAGGATGCCTCGGCAACAGCTATTTATGGCTCCAGGGGTAGTAATGGAGTGATAATAATTACTACAAAGCAAGGTAAAGGTGAACGACATACAATAGATTTTGAAACGTCAATCGGTGTTCAGGAGGTGCAAAGAAAATTAAATATGATGGATAGCCGCCAATTCATTGAACTAGCTAATGAAAGGCAGATAAATGATGGTCGGCAACCTATTTTTACCAATGTTGATGAATTGGCGCAGGTTAATACAGATTGGCAGCAAGAAATTTTTCAGCCAGCGGTAATGCAAAACCATTCAATACGGTTTTCCGGGTCAACTGCAACCACTAGGTATTCTATATCCGGAAGCATCTTTGACCAACAAGGAATTATTGAAGGATCAGATTTCAATAGAGCGTCTTTAAGAATCAATATGGATCAAGACATTAGCAGGAGACTTACTTTATCGACAAGGATATTTATATCGAGATCAGCTTCCAATGAGGTAAATGATGGTCTGATACTCTTAAGCGCCCTTTCGAACCCACCTTTCTTACCAGTTCGAAATTCTGATGGTAGTTACACAACAGCTGCAGAATTAAAACAGTTTCCATTTAGCCCTAGTTCAGGTGAAAACCCAGTAGCATTGGCCAGGGAACAACTTAATTATAGGATTGTAGATAGAGTTATGGCTAACGTTTCGGCTAATTATAAAATTACGGATGCGCTGTCTTTTAATGTACTTCTTGGGATAGATCAGGTGAAGAATGAAACTGATTTTTATAATCCCAGAATTTTGGAGGCAGGCCTTCCTGCCGGATCTGGTTCTATGTCTTTTTCCAGCACCAACAATTATCTGAATGAAAATACGATAGTCTTTAACAAAAACCTAAGAAGTCGGGATAAACTTAGTATAGTTGCGGGATTTACAGTTCAGCATGAACAATTTAAGTCACTTCTTGGCTCCTCCAGCTTCTTTGTTAGCGATGACCTACAGAATTACAATTTGAATGCTGGTGAAATTTTCTCAGCGCCACAGGTAAATTTTAGTGAATGGTCGCTTATTTCATGGTTGGCTAGAATAAATTATTCATTGGAAGACAAATATCTTTTCACCTTAACTGGTAGAACAGATGGATCTTCAAGATTTGGATCTGGAAACAAATGGGGATATTTTCCTTCAGGTGCCTTTGCCTGGCGTTTATCAGATGAATCATTTATAAAAGATAATATTTCTCAAATTTCATCCTTAAAGCTTAGGGTAAGTGCTGGAATCACCGGAAATCAAGCAATTAGTCCATTCCAATCATTGCAAAGATTTCAATCAACAAGTCTGGCATTTGGAGGTGTTCCAACTACTGGCTTTGCTGCAGTAAACCTGGAGAATAGTAATTTGAGATGGGAGAATACAAAAGAGTTTAATACTGGCTTTGATATTTCTTTATGGGATCATAGAATAGCACTTACAGCAGATTATTATATAAAAAGAACTACTGATCTTTTGGCGTTAGTTAATTTGCCCCCAACTGCTGGCTTTGCCACGATGCTTCAAAACATAGGTTCAACTCAAAATCAGGGGGTTGAATTTGAATTCAAAACTGACATTATTAGAGATCGTAAGTTTTTATGGAATTTAAGTTTTAATGCAGCACATAACCAAAATATAGTTCTTGAAACAGCAGGCGGACAAGATATCATTGCACCTACTCTCAACATTATGGGGTCAGCAAATATTGTAAGACCTGGAGAGCCATTAGGAGCGTTTTTTGGATTTCAAACGGATGGTTTAACTGAAAATGGATTGTTTAAATATGTTGATCAGAATGAAGATGGCCAAATAAATATTGAAGATAGGGTCATATTAGGGGATCCTTATCCAACAATATTTTATGGTGCTACATCCCATATGAGTTATGGGAATTTTAGCTTAAGAATTTCAATTCAGGGTGAGCATGGAAAACTTCTGTGGAATAATAATAGGTATAATTTTATGTCTTCGTTCCATAGAGGGAATAATCAAGTAGTTGATGTAAGCAATAGGTGGAGGTCAGAGAATCCTAACCCAAATGCCCCATTCCCAAGAGCCACTGAAACACTCAATCAACAGCCCTCAGATTGGTTTATTGAAAATGCTTCCTACTTAAGATTACAAAATGTAAGATTGGATTATAATATTCCAACTAATGGAATCCTGAAATCATTAAGGTCAGCGAGTATTTATCTGTCGGCTCAGAACCTTTTTGTAATAACGGATTACTCATGGTACTCACCCGACATTAATGCATTTGCAAGTGGTGATTTACGGATAGGGATCGATCAGCAGACTTATCCTTTGGCCAGAACCTTTATGGTTGGACTAAATATTGGTTTTTAATTTAAGGTAATTCATTCATGGCTATTAAAATTAATATTGATATGAAGAAGGTAGTAAGTAAATATAAATTAGGTATTCTTATTTTGGTTAGCATATTTGTTATAACCTCTGGATGTGAAGATTTACTAAATGAAAACCCCAGAACATTTTTATCACAGGAAATCGTTTTTCAAACAGCAGAAGGGGCTAATTCAGCAACAATTGGTATCTATAAGCCGCTGTCGGGAAATGATTTATATGGTTGGTGGTTGTTGGGAAATTTAGAATTATTTTCAGATTATGTTATAGGTCGGGGAAGTCAGGCGCCTCCTAGTCTCTATCAATTAGATGCAGCAGCAGTTCAAAGAATAGGGTTTGTTTGGAGAGGTTTGTATCAGGTAATTAACAGGTCAAATATTGTTATATCACAGTTGGAAACCAACACGATACAAGGAATGAGTGCTGAGTATTCAAACAGTCTCATCGGTGAGGCACGTTTTCTAAGAGCGCTCTGTTATTTTCACTTAGTTAGATTATTTGGTGATGTTCCTTTAAGAACAGTATCTGAAACAAACCCAGCCAATCTTTCTATTGCAAGAGCAAGAACAGAAAGTGTATATGAGCAGATTGTAGAAGATTTAAAGTTTGGAGAAATATATCTTCCTGCTTCATATTCACAGAGTGATTTAGGCAGAGTGACTAAGTGGGCGGCAAAAGGGCTTCTGGCAGATGTTTATTTGACTTTAGAGCAATGGGGAAATGCTAGTTTAAAGGCGAAAGAAGTTATAGAACAAGGACCATTTAAATTAGTAGAAGTTAGAAAGCCAGAAGATTTTCAGAAAATATTTGGCCCTGATGTATTAACACATTCAGAAGAAATTTTTTCTATTAAACATGCGCGGATACCTGGTTTAGGATTTGGTGCTTTATGGTTAATGCACCGTGCAGGTTCTGGTTATTCTCTAGGTAATAACGCTCATGCCTGGATGGGAAATCTTAACTCCTGGTTAGGTGCTTGGAGGCTAGAATTAGACGGTCCTGATCTTAGGCCAAATGATTGGCTTTACAATGGACCTAGTGATGAGAGATTTTTGGGTCCTGGCGTGCCAATGTTGTTTAAAAAGTTCAGGGATACGGAATCTGCTATTGCAGGAAATGATTTTCCAGTGATTCGTTTTCCGGAAATTCTTTTTATTTATGCGGAAGCTGAAAGTCAATTAAATGGTGGGCCAACACCGACTGCATATGAAGCTATAAATAGTATTCGTAGACGAGCTTTTGGGAGAGACATAAATGTTCCTGATGGAGAAGCTGATCTTCCTTTAGGTCTTTCAGCTCAGGAATTCCGTAATGAAGTTTTATTGGAACGTGCCAAAGAATTTGTTATGGAAGGAAAGAGGTGGTACGACCTTCTTAGAACTGATACTGCAATTGATATTATACGAGGACTAGGTTTGCCCATTGAAGAAAAGCATCTTAAATGGCCAATTCCCGCTGAAGAGATTGACAATAATACTTTGATCAATCAAACCAATCAAAATCCAGGCTGGTAATTTATTTAAAATTTTTAAGTATACAGGGCTTTATATAAGCTCTGTATACTCCCAATCTAAAATTATTTTTTATGAAATATAATGATAATGATTCGAGAAGAAGTTTCATAAAGAAACTTTCTATATCAGCGCCATTAGTTGGAGGTATTTTAGTTGGAAATTCTTGTACTTCTGATAATAATGATAGTAAAAAAGATTCAGGCCAGTGGCAGAATAATGGTAAAAGCATGTATTTTGATACATTAATCTATGGAGCTACTTCTGCAGGTGTTATGGCTGCTTATTGTGCCAGTCAATACGGGTTAAATGTATTGCTGGTAGAGCCGGGAAGGCATATAGGAGGAATGACCTCAGGTGGTTTGGGTGCAACTGATACGGGAGGTGATGCCAGCTATATTTCAGGTTTATCACATGAATTCTACCTTCGTATTGGGCATTATTATGGCAATGACCTACCAGCCTATAGATTTGAACCTCATGTTGCTGAAAGTATTTTCAAACAATATTTAGATGAAGGTAAAATTGAAATCTTGTTTTCACGGAGAATTACTGCTGCAGAAGTTGAAGGTAATAGGATCAAGGCTGTTGAGCTGGAATATTCTGATGAAGGTGGTGAGAAAGAACGTATTTATGTGCGTGCCGCAAATTTTATTGATGCAAGTTATGAAGGGGATTTAATGGCCAAATCTGGGGTTTCCTATACAATCGGAAGGGAGAGCAATGAAATATATGGAGAAAAATATAACGGTGTAATACGTCCCGGAAGAGAAGCGGGGACATATGGAGACACCAAAAGCACCAGTGAATGGGATGTTGATGTTGATCCATTTATTATCCCAGGGAAACCTTCGAGTGGTTTACTACCAGAAATTAATGGAATAGGTCATGCCCCTTTGGGTTCAGGTGACGATAAAGTCCAGGCATATTGTTTTAGATTATGTCTAACTCAAAATAAAGAGAATCAAATTCCTTGGGAAGAACCAAAAGATTTTGACCCATACCGTTATGAGTTATTAGCACGCCTTCAGAAGGCTAAACCTTGGAAGACCCTAAGGTCTGGGTTTAATATTCCTGCGATGCCAAATGGCAAAACTGATGTAAATAATTATGGGTTAGTCGGTTTTTCATCTAATCAGGTTGGCAAAAATTTTGATTATCCAGACGCTGATTATGTTAATAGAAAAAGAATTTGGAATGAGCATATTTCCTATCAAAAAGGATTATTATGGTTTTTGGCTAACGATGACCGCGTACCAGTTCACATAAGAAACGAAATAAACACCTGGGGTTATTGCAGGGATGAATTTTTGGACACGAAAGGGTGGCCCCATCAATTGTATATCAGGGAGGCCAGGCGAATGGTCAGTGATTTTATTATGACAGAACATGAATGCGTGGGACATAGGCCCGTAAAAGATGGAATAGCCATGGGAGGATATGCACTGGATTCTCACGTTGTACAGCGTATAGTGGTAGATGGCAGGGTAGAAAATGAAGGAAATTTCTTTGTCGCTGGCTTTGACCCTTATTTTATTTCATACCGATCCATCGTACCAAAAAAAGAGGAAATAACAAATTTGTTAGTTCCAATTTGTATTTCATCTTCCCACGTTGCATTCGGTTCTATTAGGATGGAGCCCGTTTTCATGGCCTTAGGTCAGGCTGCGGGAGTTGCATCATACCTTGCAGTTTCGCAAAATAAAAATGTTCAAGACATTGATGTCTCAATAATTCAAAAAGAATTGCGGGAAAATCCTTTGGTTAACCGCAAGGTTCCTGGGAAATTTAAAGACTTACTACCTTTTAAAGGGTAAGTTTTTGCTTTAAAATTAAAGGTATAAGTATGTAGGATATGGAGGAGTAAAACTTAAAAGATTTTAATTCCATATCCATACTTGTATCACGATTATCTAATGGAGTTTCACAAAATGATAAAACAATCTACAATTTGTTTTGGTCTTATTATTATCACTTTTTGTGTATCATGTATTGGTATAAAAAACATATATGAATTTAGCTCCCCCTATGATTATCAATATGTATATCAATACAAGGTCAACCTACATGCCCATACAAAAGAAAGAAGTGGGCAATATGCGTATTCTCCTGAAGAGTTGTTGATCAAAGCAAAAGAGTATGGATTCGATGCGTATGCAATTACTGACCTCCCTGATGCTGGAGGCCTTGTCAAACCTCCTGATGTACCAGGTATATTACACATTCCTGGAATCGAATATGGGGGCAAGCCTCATTTGGTAGGCATAGGCATAGATAGTATTACGAAGAGCATCAATAAACAAGAACAAATTAATCATATAAAACGACAAAACGGAATAGCAATAATACCTCATCCATATTTTGGCCAATATGATGAGAACCTTTTGGATAGTTTAGAAGGGATTGATGGTGTAGTAGTATTTAATAGTCTTACCTATAGTGTTGCACTTTTTAATGGAGAAGCAAATAAAGTTTTACCGTACAATGAAAATTTGATTGATGGCATTTTAACTAAAAAGAAACCAATTGCTATTATGTCGGAAGAGGATACTAAATATGAAAATCCTCATAAATATGGACATCAATTAAATACCGCATGGTTAAAAGTATGGAGTAATACGCCCTTAAATGAATTAAAAGTAGATCACTTAATTGAAGCGATAAATAAAAGAAGATTTACAAGTCATGCCCGTCAAAAAAGAGATCATCCAGCACCTCCTGAATTTAGCAAGATTCTGACTGATGGATTATCCGTAATTGTGTATTTGAATAAGCCATGTAGAATTCAATTTATTACATCCGGAGGAAAGGTTGGCAAAGAAATTATAAATGGAACAATTGGGGTTTATAAAGCATCACCAGATGATTTGTATGTAAGGATAAAGGCCATTTGCGGAACTGATGAGATATCCTGGGCCTGGTCAAATCCTATGTTTATTACTAAAAAGATTCATTAATACAAAGTTATACTTCTAATAGTTTTAAAATATGAAAAATTCAATTATTCTATTGATTATCAGTATACTTTTCGCAAGTTCATGTACATCAAGAAATCCAGAAGAAGCAGAGCCCCATCAGCACCCCAACATACTCTTCATTTTTGCCGATGATCTGGGCTATGGTGATTTGGGTGTCTATAATCCGAATTCAAAAATTCCAACACCTAACCTCGATAAACTGGCCAAGGAAGGCATCAGGTTTACCCAGGCCTATTGTCCGGTT
>JAFIEV010000019.1 GCA_020832305.1 Cyclobacteriaceae bacterium
GTAAAATCTTCAAATCCTATTGGTTGATTTCCGGAATTTTCCTCTCTAAGCTTGTTGGTGGAATAATACCAACAATGGTGAGGGATGGTGGGTAACGCACAAGACCTATAAGGATTTTTAAAACCTTATAGGACGACGTACTTTGAAATGGCATTTTGTTTCGCTGTGGCCGGAAGCTATTATTTTACCGAAATAGCATGCTTCTGCACGCTACGTGGGATTTTTTCTTAAAGATTCAACGCCCTACGGGGTCGATTGCAAGGTATGGGCATCTGTGCTATAGACATTAGAATCCTTTGGATTCAGGGCTTTCTGGTTATACACGACGGCACTGTCAAAACGCCCATCTTTGTAACGAAAGGCCAATAGTCCTTGTCTGTGATGAGGACTGGCAACAGCTGCGAATGTCCTTTTTTATCACCCCTGTTGTTGGAGTTTTCTCTACCGCCGTAACACATGTCCCCACGTGACACTGTATGCTTTTTGTATTATGTCCTTGATTTTCATGTATTTGTAGGGAAGACAGCACACGCGGCACGCGTGCGCTAGCGTTGGGTGGGCTGATGAAAAATCCTTTCTTATATTCCCCATAAAATGTTGTGTATTCAAATGAAAATCCCGTAGGGATGAAATCTTTGTAGAAAGATCTGTTAAGCAGTGTGTTGAGCCCTGTAGGGGCGACACCTATTACACGACAACTAATGCTTTATTTTATAAAAACATAGTTTCGCACCTACGGCGCTCATCTCTGTAAATGGCTTTTTTTCTACAAAGATGCCGCGCCTACAGCGCTTAGATGGTGCAAAGTAAAAAAAGTCTAATGGATGCGACGCCCTACGGGGTCGATTGCATAGCATGGACATTTGTGCTATAGACATTTATTTACTGAAATAAACATTCCTCTACGCCCTCGTTAGAAATTGAGTCTTTGACGAAACCCCGACTCTCGGGGTGGAGGCTTTGCCGGAATCCCGATTTCGGGGTGGGTAAAGATGTATCCCGAACGCTATGCTTTTCGGGATTTCGGTTTCACCTCAATCTGCGACGAGGACTGGCAACAGCAGCCATTCGATTACCAAAGCAATCTGTTCGGTATTTGCAATTCCGAACAACATATGCTGTAGATTTGCAATCCACATGAACAAAATTTATTCAACACATTCCAAACGGATTATACCTCGCCATTTGATGAATTAAATCTGTGTCATATACAGTCTGCACAGGCGAACAAGGCTGTGCATCAATGAACAAACAACCTTCTCGACCTGATCTGATATATGCCTGTTTAAATCATGTAAGCTGACCATCCCTTTGCATCAGGTTTCCACCAGATAAATGCCGGAACCCGCAGGATTTCCATGTATATAGCAGATGAGCCAATAGGCAAAATCGACCCCGAGGGGGTCGTAGCTGTGGTTATCCTGAAACGGTGGGGCAACATATTTACCAGGTTCAGAAAAAGTGTATGATAGGGAAAAAGAGGAGCCAGGGTTTCTGACAAACCTGTAAACCGTCCTAACCTAATTTTATAAAACCAATATCAACAAAAATCCTAAAAAGGTGAGCCTTCATATAAATAGACCAATTGAAACAAATCAAGGGCATGGACATGTAAAAGGCAATGCTCAAGACCAAATCAGGAAATTATCTTAAAAGCCAAACACAATTCATCTGGTTTTAGAATATTTCTATCTTATTGCCCTTGTAAACAGAGTATTATAATGCTATAAGTTTATATAATCTCTCAACGTCATCATCCACCAAAATTGGAGTATTTACATAAAATGCAAAGCAGAATAAGCCACTACAGACCTGCATCCTACTCTTCTTTTTTGATAAATTCCAATGATGCGGAGTTTACGCAATAGCGCAGTCCTGTCGGTTTGGGGCCATCGTTAAACACATGACCCAGGTGTCCGCCACATTTGGGGCATAAAATTTCTGTGCGTACCATACCAAAACTTTTATCAAGATCCTCCAGAATAGTAGTTTTCTGTGCAGGCGCATAAAAACTGGGCCAGCCACAGCCCGATTCAAATTTTGTGTCGGAGGTAAACAGCTCTGTCTGGCATCCGGCACAGACATAGGTGCCTTCTTCCTTATGGTTATTGTAAATGCCTGTAAAAGGCCTCTCTGTTCCTTTCTGGCGTAATATGCGGTATTGTTCCGGACTAAGTATATTTTTCCATTCATCTTCCGATTTTACAATTTCATATTTCATGTTTGCAGCTTTTTTGGTTTCACCCTTGTTAGATGTATTCTGACAAAAACTATGGGTAAACAACGTTACCATAAGAAGTACTGTAGAGAATAACTTTTGCATACTTATCCTTTTTATCATCTTAACTGTTTGTATTTCCCATTGTTTTCAGCGCCCAGTAAAACAAAAAAGGAGGCATTCAGCCTCCTTTACATTTTCTTAACAGAAAGTATCAAAGACCTCTATCAAATGGTTTCCGATCATTTCTGCCGGACGACCTTCTATATGATGCCTTTCGATAAAGTGCACCAGCTCTCCATCTTTAAACAGCGCCACAGAAGGCGAGGAGGGAGGATATGGAGCCGTGTATTCCCTGGCTTTTGCTGTAGCTTCTTTGTCAACACCGGCAAAGACAGTGAGTAAATGGTCAGGTTTCTTATTGCTGTGCTCAAGCGCCATTTTTATGCCTGGCCTTGCTGATCCTGCGGCACATCCGCATACAGAGTTGATCACCAGCAATACGCTGCCTTCTTCCTTATCGAGATACTGACTAACTTCATCAGCTTGTTTCAGTTCGGTAAATCCTGCGCTGGTCAGGTCGAGGCGCATAGGTGTTACAAGTTGTTCTGGGTACATTATTACTTTATTTAATTTTACTATCGATTATTTAAATTCAGAAATTATAAAAAACCAAGTTCGAGCTTGGCAACTTCCGACATCATTTCGGTGCTGTATGGCGGGTCGAAGGTTAATTCGATCTCTACATCATTTACTCCTTCAATGCGTTTGATTTTGGTTTCAACCTCACTGGGGATGGTCTCTGCCGCCGGGCACGAAGGAGATGTGAGCGTCATCTTTACATATACATTATTTATCGGATATACCTGTACTTCATAAATGAGGCCGAGTTCATAGATGTCTACCGGTATTTCCGGGTCGTATACGGTTTTAATGGCTTTATATACCTGATCTCTCAGGTTTTCGCCATTTTCCTGTATGTTTACTTCCTCTGACATATTATTTTGCAAGTTTGGTTTTAAAGGCTAAGGCATATAATTTCATTTGCTTAATCATAGCAAGCAGACCATTGGAGCGTTGTGAACCTATGATCCCACTCATTCCTATTTTTTGAATAAAATACAAATCTGCATCTATGATTTCGTCTGCTTTCCTTCCGGAGAGCACTCGAATGAGAAGGCTTATAAGCCCTTTAGTAATGTCTGTGTTACTATCGGCGGCATAATGCACATATTCGCCTTCATTCCATGCGGTTAACCACACTTTGGACTGACATCCCTTAATGATATTCTCGTCAGTTTTGAATTTATCATCCAGATGCTGAAGCTGCTGCCCCAGTTCCATGATATAGAAAACAGTGCTTTCCCTGTCACCGGCAAGTATTTCAAAGCTTTCTATGATCTCTTCTTGTGCGTTATTGATGTTTTCGGGCTTTACTTCCATTTTTTAATAATTTCCTTTAATGCTTCTACACAAATGTCAATTTCGCTAAAGGTGTTATATACGGCCAGTGAGATTCTAATGGTACCTTCTATGCCAAATCTTTGCATAAGGGGTTGTGTGCAGTGATGGCCTGTTCTTACGGCTATCCCTTTTGCATCCAGCATCATGCCCACATCAAAGGGATGCATACCTTCTACCAGAAAAGATACCACACTCGCCTTATCAGGAGCTGTACCTATGATTCTGATTTCAGGAATTTCCAGAAGTTTTGTTGTGCAATATTCCCTTAGTTCCTCTTCGTAGGCCGCTATATTTTTTTTACCGAGTTTGCTGGTAAACTCCAGGGCTGTTCCAAAGGCTATTACATCAGCTATATTGGGCGTACCTGCTTCAAATTTGAAGGGGATGTCGTTGTAGGTGGTTTTTTCAAAGGTAACTTCCCTGATCATTTCACCCCCCCCCCGATAGGGATTCATGGCTTCCAGAAGTTTTCTTTTACCGTACAAAATGCCAATACCAGTAGGTCCGAAGACTTTATGTCCTGAAAATGCATAAAAGTCGCATTTCAGCTTTTTCACATCAATATCCAGGTGTGCACTTGCCTGGGCACCATCTATAAATACAACAGCTCCGATTTGATGTGCTAAGGAAATGATTTCTTCTACGGGATTAATGGTTCCCAATGCATTAGAGATGTGGACAACCGAAACAATTTTGGTTTTTTCTGATAATAGGCCTTTAAATGCTTCGATATTGAGCGTTCCGTCATCCTCTACAGGTATAATTTTGAGATGCGCTTTTTTTTCCTCGCATACCATTTGCCAGGGCACAATGTTGGAGTGGTGCTCCATGCCGGAAATAATTACTTCATCACCTTCTTTTAGGAATTTTCTTCCATAACTATTGGCGACCAGGTTGATGCTGTCGGTTGTTCCCTGGGTGAAAATGATTTCCTCTGCTTCGTCTGAATTGATAAAGCCATGCAGCAGTTGCCGCGTGTTTTCAAAAGCGGTAGTCGCTTTATCTGCCAGATAGTGAGCGCCTCTGTGAATATTAGAGTTGAGCTCGAAGTAATATCTGGTGAGTGACTCAATGACTACTTTCGGCTTTTGGGTAGTGGCTGCATTGTCAAAATAGACCAATGGTTTGCCATTGACCGATTGATGCAAAATCGGAAATTCCTTTCTGAGCTGTTCTATTTCATGCTCCTGAAAACCTTTGACCTGCGTATTGCTATGTATTGAGCTCATGGTATCATGCTAAAATTAAGTGGCAGCACATTTATACAAAAATTTGATGATATGGATTGGAGGAGAATGTCCTTAACATGCACTTCTGTATAAAACGTGAAAGCTATGCAAGCATTAAACGCTTGCATAGCATGGTTTGTTTTTTTAAAAACCTTTGAGGATCAATGTAACCTTTCGTGTATGATCCTATCGAGATGCTCGCGAATAAATTCAAATTTCACGGTTTCCAGCACATCGGCTGCGAAAGCGTGCAGCAAAATAGCTCTTGCACTTTCTGCGGAGATGCCTCTGGAACGTAGGTAAAACATTTGCTCATCGTCGAGCTGACCGGTAGTGCATCCATGAGAACACTTCACATCATCGGCCCAGATTTCAAGTTGTGGCTTGGAATTCATTTTTGCATCATCGGTAAGCAGGATGTTTTTATTCGATTGAAATGCATTGGTTTTCTGTGCATCCTGTCTTACGAATATTTTCCCGTTAAACACGCCGGTAGCTTTATCATCAAGAATTCCCTTGTAAATTTCATTGCTAAAACTTTCGGGCATGATATGATCTACAACCGTATGGTTATCGACATGAGCATTGCCTTTTATAAGATACAATCCATACATATGGGTTTCGCAATGCGGATCTTCCAGGGCTATGTTCAGATTGTTTCTGACCATTGCACCACCAAAGGTTAAGGTATAAGTGTTAAATACGCTGTCTTTTCTTTGGTGAATTTGGGTATTATCAACCCTTTGGGCATTATCTGATTCGAGTTGCAATTTATAATAACTTCCTTTGGCTTCTTTTGAAACCACAATTTCGGTCACCTGATTAACCAGGCTGGGCTGGTCACCAAAAGTATGGAAGCTCTCGACGATATTTACTTCGCTACGTTCACCAATGATAAACAGGTTTCTTGGGTAATAGACCGGTATGCCTTGCCTGGTATCGGATATGAAATGAATCATAATCGGTTTCTCTATTACTTTACCCGGAGATACTTTAATAAAGGCCCCATTTTTTGAAAAAGCCGTATTTACGGAGGCATACGGATCTTTATATTTGGCGGCATAATTCCCAAAGTGAGCAATTACCTCTTCCGGATGCTGCATAAATGCCTCTTCAAAATCCAGAACCACCAGGTCTGAAACCGGACTTATGATTTTCGAATGACGGGCAGCATACAAGCCATTGATAAATACAATGATGTTTGCATCCTCATTATCAAAAAGAAAAGATTCTACTTCTGAATCACTGAGCGAGGAATCATTGCTTACATTATCGAGATCTATGTGTTTTTCAATGGATTTTACAAGATTGGTATACTTGTATTCTTCGTCTTTAGGACCCGGCAATCCGTTGCTTTTAAGTTCTTCCAATGCATTTTTTCTGACAGTATGCATTGGTGACTTACTGTGTCCGTTAAGCTCTTTTTCAAATTCGTTGAATTTATCTACGAGCTTTGACGCTATATCTGCTTTTACAGCTTTAGGCTTCATTTGTAATGTGTTGATTTAAGAAATACAATAAACTGAACGAGGAAAGGTGGATTTAAACGAGAGATCCCACTTCATCTTTAATCCAGTCGTATCCTTTATCTTCCAGTTCGAGGGCTAAGGATTTATCTCCAGATTTTACAATTCTACCCTGATAGAGTACGTGAACGAAATCAGGTATGATATAATCGAGGAGTCGTTGGTAGTGTGTAACTACAATAACAGCGTTATCAGCCCTTTTCAACTGGTTTACTCCATTTGCCACAATTCTAAGGGCATCGATATCGAGGCCTGAATCTGTTTCATCGAGTATTGCCAGTTTTGGATCCAGTACAGCCATTTGGAATATTTCATTCCTTTTCTTTTCACCACCGGAAAATCCTTCGTTTAAAGAACGGCTCAACAATGATTGGTCAATTTCAACCAGTTTCATTTTTTCCTTGATAAGTTTAAGGAATGAAACTGCATCGAGGGGATCCAGTCCTTTATGTTCTCTGATTTGATTTACTGCGGTCTTAAGAAAATTGGTAGAACTTACACCCGGGATTTCTACCGGGTACTGGAATGCAAGAAATACGCCCTCCCTCGCTCTTTCTTCAGGAGCCAGGTCGAGTAAATCTTTTCCTTCGAAAATTACTTCACCATCCGTAACTTCATAATCTTCCCTTCCTGCCAATACCGATGCAAGGGTGCTTTTACCTGAACCATTTGGCCCCATAATCGCGTGAACCTCACCAGGTTTTACCTCAAGGTTTATACCTCTTAAAATTTGATTGTCTTCAATTTGAGCGTGCAGATTTTTTATTGTTAACATTGTTGTTTGTTTTTTTATTTCATGACAAATTAACCTACGCTGCCTTCCAAAGTAAGGGCAAGCAGTTTTTGAGCTTCCACAGCAAATTCCATCGGCAATTGATTAAGTACCTCTTTGCAATAACCGTTTACGATAAGTGCAACAGCATCTTCAGTAGCGATGCCACGCTGATTGCAATAAAAGATTTGGTCTTCACCGATTTTTGAAGTGGTTGCTTCGTGTTCAACACGGGCTGTGCTGTTTTCTATTTCTATGTAGGGGAAGGTGTGGGCACCACATTTATCTCCCATTAAGAGGCTGTCACATTGAGAAAAATTTCTGCTGTTTTCAGCTCTTTTATGCACTTTTACCAAACCACGGTAGCTGTTTTGACTAAAACCGGCCGATACACCTTTAGATACGATCCGGCTTTTGGTGTTTTTTCCGAGGTGGATCATTTTGGTCCCGGTATCTGCCTGTTGGTGGTTGTTGGTTACTGCAACAGAATAAAACTCTCCTATTGAATTATCTCCTTTAAGTATTACACTGGGATATTTCCAGGTGATGGCTGATCCAGTCTCTACCTGCGTCCAGGATATTTTTGACCCATCTCCTTTACATATTCCTCGTTTTGTTACAAAATTGTAAATACCACCTTTGCCATTTTTATCGCCGGGGTACCAGTTTTGAACCGTGGAATATTTTACTTCAGAATTTTTTTCAGCCATAATTTCCACAACTGCAGCGTGCAACTGATTTTCATCTCGCATGGGCGCCGTGCAACCTTCCAGGTAACTTACATAAGAACCTTCCTCGGCAACAATCAGGGTCCTTTCAAACTGTCCTGTGTTGGCAGCATTGATTCTGAAATAAGTTGACAATTCCATAGGGCAACGTACACCTTTGGGTATGTAGCAAAATGAACCGTCTGAAAAAACAGCAGAATTTAATGCGGCATAGTAATTATCTGTAATGGGCACAACTGAGCCTATGTACTTCTTAATCAGTTCTGGATGTTCATGTACAGCTTCACTGAACGAACAGAAAATGATGCCGAGCTCATGTAGCTTCTTTTTGAAGGTAGTAGCAACAGAAACACTGTCGAGTACTGCATCTACGGCTACACCAGTCAATCTCTTTTGTTCATCAAGAGAGATACCCAGTTTTTCGAAAGTTTCTCTTAATTCGGGATCTACTTCATCGAGAGAGTTGAGTTTTTTCTTCTTTTTGGGGGCTGAATAGTAAATGATATCCTGAAAATCGATTTTCGGATATTTGACATTGGGCCATGTGGGCTCTTTCATGGTAAGCCAGTGATGGTAAGCTTTAAGCCTCCATTCGAGCATCCATTCAGGCTCATTTTTTTTTGCCGAAATAAATCTTACTATATCTTCATTCAGTCCTTTGGGGGCTGAATCAGCTTCAATGTCAGATGTAAAACCATACTTGTATTCCGAGGTCGTGATTTCTTCAAGTACCCGGTTATCTTTGCTCATAGTATTGTTATTTAGATTTATTACAAACTGTTTTCAATTCATAAACTCAATCTATTATTGAATGTTTGAGTATTGAATTAAAATATCATTATAAATTTTGAAAGATATTTTTTGCTGTAATTCAGGTTTCCGACAGCTATGCATAAATGCGTAAAGCAGGACGAAGAAATCATCCTGCCTGCCAGTCTTAAACAGCAATTGATAAAAGATATTACTTATCCATAAACTGGATGTGCCTGTTGAGGCTTTCTTCCAGAGATATAATGGTTTCAGTTCTTTCAATGCCTTCAACCTTCTGAATTTTGTCATGCAACACATCTTTCAGATGCCGGGTATCACGACAATGCATTTTTACAAAAATATTATAATTCCCTGTTGTATAGTGAATTTTCACAATTTCAGGAATTGTATTGAGTTTCTTGATGACTTCATCATATAGTGAACTTTTTTCAAGGTAAATCCCGAGAAAAGCAGTGATATCATATCCCATCTTGGAGTAGTCCATACGCAGGGTGGTACCTTTCACTATGCCCATCTCTTCCATTTTTCGCATTCTAACGTGCACAGTACCGCCGGAAACAAATACTTTTTTGGCTACTTCTGTATATGGCATTTTGGCGTCCTCTGTAAGAAGCGCTAGGATTTTTAAATCCACATTGTCAATATCATAATTTTTATTCATCGCTTATTTATGAATTATGAGAATAATAATTAATTTTGAGCAAATATACAAATAAAATAAATTTTTTACGTTTTTGATAAATTATTTTTAATTAATAATCCAACTTATTACTTTTGTAACATCTTAATGAATAATTAAGAAGTGCTTTTGTAAACAATGTTGGAAATTAGCTTACGATTACAGAAAAGCACAATTGATTTAGACATCTTTTCATTTTTGGGTTTATGTTGTTTATAAGCGGGCTTATCAGAAATGGTAAGCCTTCTTTTTTTATTTGCATAAGCACTAAGTTATCTCATCGGTATTCTTCTCTCTGTTGAAATATTTTTATTATAAGCGGCTTAAAAATACAAAAAAAATAATACCGTGCAATTTAATTTGTCCTTAAACTTTAAAATACTTCTAATTTTTTTCATGATTTGCTTATAAAATCGTAAAAATCACCCATTTGAATCCCCATAATATAAAAGTTTAGTCGGGATTTCAGAAAATCTCTTATTCAATAAATGGGCAAAAAAAAATTGAGGCCGTCTCAAAGGTCAATTTAAAGGATTTTAAGCTTCAAATGTACTTTAATAAAACTGCCTCGATATTTTTTGATAAACGCAATTCTGGATTCCTTTTACCCGAATTTTTTATATTTCAAACGGGTAGGGGTGGTATCACCCAGTCGTTTTTTCTTATTTTCTTCGTAATCTGTAAAGTTTCCTTCAAACCAGTAGACCTGTGAATTTCCTTCAAAGGCCAGTATATGGGTAGCCACCCGGTCGAGAAACCAACGGTCGTGAGAAATAATCACTGCGCAACCGGCAAAATTATCAAGTGCTTCTTCAAGGGCTCTGAGTGTATTTACATCAAGGTCATTGGTAGGTTCATCGAGCAATATAAGATTAGCACCTTTTTTCAAGGCCAAAGCCAGATGTACCCTGTTTCGTTCACCGCCTGACAGTGTACCAACCTTTTTCTCCTGGTCGGCGCCGGACAAATTAAAACGACTTACGTAGGCCCGGCTATTCACCTGTTTACCTCCGAGTTCGATGAGCTCATTGCCTTCGGAGATGGTTTCCCAGACGGTTTTATCTGCTATGAGATCGTCATGTTCCTGATCTACATAACTTATGCTAACGGTAGGCCCTACCTCAAAAGTACCATTATCAGGAGTGAGCTTTCCGGTTATCATTTTAAAAAGTGTGGTTTTACCCGCACCATTTGGACCTATAATACCAACTATTCCTCCCTGAGGAAGTGAAAAGCTGAGATTTTCTATCAATAGTTTTTCACCGAAGGCTTTAGAAACGTTTACAACTTCAATCACCTTAGAACCTAACCGGGGTCCTGGTGGAATAAATATCTCGAGATCATCGATTTTTTTCCTGCCTTCTTCTCCCAATAGTTTTTCATAGGCGCTCAGACGGGCTTTGGCTTTTGCCTGACGCCCTTTTGGTGTCATACGCACCCAATCCAGCTCTCGCTGAAGAGTTTTCTGGCGTTTAGATTCGCTCTTTTCTTCTTTTTCCAGTCTTTGTCTTTTTTGTTCGAGCCATGATGAATAGTTGCCTTTCCAGGGAATGCCTTCACCTCTGTCAAGTTCGAGAATCCAGCCGGCTACGTTATCCAGAAAATATCTGTCGTGCGTTACGGCGATCACCGTACCTTTATAATTTTGCAGGAAATGCTCAAGCCATAAAACCGACTCTGCGTCGAGGTGGTTAGTGGGTTCATCCAGCAACAGTACATCAGGTTCTTCGAGCAGAAGTCTGCAAAGCGCTATTCTTCGTTTTTCACCCCCTGAAAGCAGAGAGACTTTGGTGTCTTGCGGGGGGCAGTTTAGGGCATCCATGGCTTTTTCCAGGCGGGTGTCGAGTTCCCATGCATTGTGATGATCCAGCTTCTCCTGTACGCTCGCCTGCTTCTGAATAAGCTTATCCATCGCATCCGGATTATTGAGAATATCTTCATCTGCAAAGCGAAGGTTAATATCTTCAAACTCCTTGAGCAATGAAACAATTTCCTGTACACCCTCTTCCACGACTTCTCTTACCGTTTTATTGGGGTCAAGATCAGGTTCCTGTTCAAACATACCCACAGTAAAACCAGGTGAAAATACTACTTCCCCATTGTAGTCTTTATCTTTTCCGGCAATGATTCGGAGTAATGTAGACTTGCCAGAACCATTTAAACCTAAAACACCAATTTTGGCTCCGTAGAAAAAAGATAAATAAATGTTTTTCAGTACCTGTTTTTTTGGTGGATAAAATTTATTCACCCCGGCCATTGAAAAAATTATTTTTTCGTCACTCATTGATAAAGTAAAATTTTCTAATTGTTAAAATACTGATAATGAATTATATAATATTTTTTGCAGTAAAATATTTATAATGACTTTATGATTTGCCTTTTTTAAAGGCGAAAAAACTTTTGCAAAGTTGCAACATTTTTGAAGATTAAAGTATATAAAGGGTAAAAGAATTACCTTATATTCTTAGTAAGGTGTTTGATATTATGTTGATTCAATTATTTTTGCACGATTATTTGTAAAACTGGTAAAATTTAGATTATGTACTGGACATTAGAATTGGCTTCGTACCTGGAGGATGCGCCCTGGCCAGCTACTAAAGACGAACTGATTGATTACTCGATCAGATCGGGTGCGCCACTGGAAGTAGTTGAAAATCTTCAGGAACTTGAAGATGACGGTCAGCCTTATGAAAGCATTGAAGAGATTTGGCCCGATTATCCAACAAAAGAAGATTTCTTCTTCAACGAAGACGAGTATTGATCAGGGGCTGTAGAAAAATATGTTTCATCTGGGCGGATAGTTATTGACTAATCCGCCTTTTTTCTTTCCTGTAGAATGGCTTCGGCAATGATAAGGTCTTCCGGGGTGGTTATTTTTATGTTTTCATAGCTGCCTTCAAACAGGGAAATTCGCATTCCTGATTTTTCAGCAACACTGGCGTCGTCGGTAAATGCCGGGTCTTCCTCTGCCTGATAAGCTTTTTTGATAAGCTCAGTGTTGAAGGTTTGAGGAGTTTGAATAAGCCTGAAGTCTGCCCTGTCAACAGCCTTGGTTGTATCTTTATCGGTAACCCTAATGCTTTCTTTAAGTCTTACGGCGGCTATAGCACTACCATGAATGCCGGCCAGCCGAAAGGATGCTCCTATTATATCCTGATGCACCAGCGGTCTTACACCATCGTGAATGGCCACAATACCTTCATGCTTTACAAGTTCTAACCCGTTTTTTACAGATTGAAACCTTGTTTTGCCCCCAATCGCAATTTGGTGTTTTATATTGAAATCGTGGATGACACAAAGATTTTTCCAGGCATTAATGTCATTTTCCGGCAAAACCAGGATAATTTCTACTTGTTTAGAGTAGTTTTTAAAAGCCTTAAGTGTGTGCATCAATACGGGTTTGCCACATATTTCTATAAACTGTTTGGGGATGTGGGATTTCATACGCGAGCCTGAGCCCCCGGCTACAATTATGGCATATTCTTTTAGTACTGGTTGCATCTGACGTATTTTAATTTGTCTAAATCATTGATACATCTGATAGGATATATAAAAAATAAGAATCGGGGCAAAGGTTTTGACCTGGTAAATGACGATCATCAAAAACCTGAGTAAACACAAAGGACTGCCGTTCGGGCAGTCCTTTGTGTTGCATTTTTTAAAGTATCAGCATGGCATCACCATAGCTGAAAAATCGATATTTCTCCTTTATAGCTTCATTGTAGGCTTTCATTACCAGATCATAACCACCAAAAGCTGCAGTCATCATGAGTAACGTTGATTCTGGCATATGAAAATTGCTGATCAATGAATTGCAGATTTTAAATTCATAAGGGGGAAAAATAAATTTATCCGTCCAGCCCTCTTTTGGTTTTAATCGCCCATTGGCAGAGACGGAGGATTCAAGGGCTCTCATTGTAGTGGTGCCAACAGCACAGACGCGCCTTTTAGCATCCAAAGCAAAATTCACTCCTTCAACGGTTGGGGGTTCAACCATGAAGTTTTCAGAATCCATTTTATGCTTTGTAAGGTCTTCTACATCAACAGGCCTGAAACTTCCCAATCCGCAATGCAGCGTAATGGGCTTGAGTTGCACTCCTTTAATTTCGAGTCTCTTGGTCAATTGTGGGGTAAAATGCAAGCCGGCAGTAGGTGCAGCAACAGCGCCTACGTGTTTAGCGAATATGGTTTGGTATCTATCCCTGTCTTCAGGTTCAGTTTTTCTTTTAATCTCCCTGGGAAGCGGAGTTTCTCCTAGCTGATCAATGATTTTGCCAAAAGATTCCGGGGTGCCATCGAAAAGAAATCGTATGGTTCTGCCTCTTGAGGTGGTATTGTCAATTACTTCAGCAACCAAATCCCCATCGCCAAAATACAATTTGTTTCCCACCCTTATTTTTCGGGCAGGATCTACCAGTACATCCCAAAGTTTCATTTCGGCATTGAGCTCACGCAATAGAAAAACTTCAATTTTTGCCCCGGTTTTTTCTTTGTTGCCATATAATCTGGCAGGAAAAACCTTGGTATCATTAAAAACCATTACATCACCTTCATCGAAGTACTCTGTAATTTCCTTAAAGATTTTGTGTTCGATGATACCGGTTTTACGGTGTACAACCATGAGCCTTGACTCATCTCTGTTTTCTGCCGGATATAGTGCAATCTGGCTCTGGGGTAATTCAAACTTAAATTCGGATAACTTCATATGGAAATACGTGCTTAGATAAAGCCGGTTCTTTAAAAAGAGTGCAAAGATAGAAAATAAATATTATTAAAATGCTGTTTTTTTTAAATTAAAGCAATTCTTGCACAATTTTCTTCCATTCTTCCTTTAGATCACCCTCTGCTTTAGACCTGCCGGCCCGGCTGTACCAGTAGGCGGCATTGCCTTCATCACCTTCTACCCTGTGTAAATAGGCGTGAATCAGTGAGGATTTTCGCCCTGCATCGTTTTGTACAATCTCGTGCGCAATGTGCCAGTTTCCGGCTGCAACTTCCCAAAGTGCTTCCAGATGCATGCCGAGGTTCTCAGGCTTTTGTTTTGAATCGATACTTTCGATAAATTGCTCTAAATTCATAGTGGCTTTCATTAAATTAAAAAATAAGTAATAAAATTTTCAACGTATTTGACCTTTATTGCAAATCCATTAAAAAAGAGACGTTTCGCAGTATATGCGTTTTTAATTTACAAAAAATTTTATTGTGCCGTAGTAATTTACAAACATTTTAACGTGTTTTCGATAAACTGGGATGATTATTTGATCGATAAATCATAATTAACTATGGTGGTTAGGCAAGTAATGGATAAAATGAGCTGTGGTGTTACTTCATTAAAAAACCGGCCTTTTATTAAAGACCGGTTTTGTTTAATTACTTACCTGAAGAACTACGACCACTACGTTTGCCGGGTTTTGGCTTTTCTTTCTGTTCCTGGCCGCGTTGCCTTTGTTGCATCTGGGGTCGCTCCTGGTTTTGCATGTTGCGGTATTTTTCCAATTGCTCTTCAGTGAGCACTTCTTTTAATGCTTCGAGACGTTCATTGTGCATATCGCCCATGTTTTCACGAACTGCCTGCCGCTGCTGCCGCACTTCCTCACGGGTTTCTATTCGCTTTTCAGCTGCTGCACGATTGATTTCCAATACTTTTTGGTACTGTTCATCACTTAGGTTCAACTCAGCTTTCATGTGGTTTGCCTGTCGCTCTGCTATAACAGAAGGGTCATTGCCGGCTCCGGGTCTTTCACCTGTTGATTGTCCGCGCTGGGCAGGACCTCTTTGTGCTTGTAGCATGGTGACTGAAAACATTGAAACCAGTAGGATAATCATTTGAAGCTTTTTCATAATTTTAAATTTTAGGTTTGATATAAATCGAATTCTGTTCTTTAGACATAATATCTCATCAATGGATTAATCATGGCAACAGAGCTTTCAATCAAAACGAAAGGATTATCTACCAACGTCTTATAAAACTCATCAAACCGCAAAAATATTATTAAAAAGCTTTCAATATTTTCATAGTGCTTTATCAATTTTCTCCTTAGAACTGAAATAAAAGGTCAGTGAAGCCAGTGCCAACAAACCCAATAAAATTAAATCGAGCCGGATGCCTAAAAATTCATCAGCGATATATCCTGCGAGTGAGGCAAGAAAAATGATCAGCGCCAAAAATGAAGACAAGATCATACCCTTTGATATTTTTTTATCACTCAGAATACCCAATAAAATCATGGGACCCATTAATGCGGTACCTGTAAAGCTTACTCTGGCCAATAATACCAATTGGTCTATTACAATTACCGAGAATATCAAAGCGATTACAGAAAATACAAATATCCCAACCTTGGTTTTAAACATTATCGATTTCTCATCTCCTTTCAACAGACCACGTAACTCTGAACCGAGGGCAAATATCTGGGCATTGGTGGTTGACAACCCTGCGGCAATAAGGCCAATGACAGCCAAAGCGGCAACAAAGCTAGGTTGATCATACAAAAATGCTTTGGCAAAAAACTCTTCCCGGCCTACTTCGGCATATTTATCAACGCCATACATGCCGATAAATATGGTAGGTGTGATGACCAAAATGGCAAAAGCACCTAAGGTTACAGCCATATAGTGCATGGTTTTCGTACTTTTCATTACGATAAGCCTGGTGGTAAATTGTGGCTGTGTTACAGGTATCATTACGATTACAATGAGTGATGCCAGTAAAAATTGTGGCGTGAGTAATGCCTTGGGACCTGGTGATGAAAGTAAAGCCGCATCAATTTGAGAGACTTTTTCAAACATGGGCGTTATGCCTCCAAAATGACTCAGGCTGTACAGCCCTATAATCCAAATGACCACCAATAGTAATAATCCTTGTATGGCATCACTGTAAATGATGGCTTTTAGGCCACCTATTTCACTGTAAACCAGCATTATAGATACAATAAAAGCAGACCACCCCCAGGCGGGTAATGAATTTGGAAAAGCTGCATTCATGAAAATGGCTATGCCTTGTATCTGAATGCCTACATAAGGTATAAGGAATAAAAAAGCACTTAGAAAAATAGTATAGCCCGCCCATTTATTGCCATAGCAGGTGCCAATCATACCGGCAACACCCCGGAAACCAAGTTTTTTAGCTTTTCTGCGTACATGATAACCAAACCAGATGATAAAAAATACCATGGCTCCGTCGGATACAGCAAGAAATACCCAAGCCGCAATGCCGTTTACCCTGAAAAAGTCGGGCATACCCAGAAATGTAAAAGTGCTGAATAATGCTGCTGCAAAAGTTAGCACGCCCAATGCCAGTCCGATGTTTGAACCAGCCATCATAAAATCTTCTGCCGTTCTTCCTTTTTTATAAGACTTAAACGATGCAAAAATGAGCAGCCCCGCGTAAATAGCTCCAAAAACCCAAATCCAGAAAGTCATAGTTTCACCTCCTCTTCTTCATCAAGTCCGGGATGTACTTTAGAACCCAGCCATGTAAGCACCACCAGTGCAATGGTTAAAAGGTAGGTTGTCCACAAAGTATAAGGGATGCCTGAGAGCGTAGGCTTCCAGATGCCCTGAGGTAAAATCAGGGGGGTAAAGGTTATCGCACTAAGCAGTATAGCCAGTGCGCAGCTCCATTTCCAGTATTTGTTTTTCTGAGCGTTTGTCATGGGTTTATGAATTTATTAAGCTATAAGCGACCTATTGTCAAGCCTCCATCGGCTACTATTACCTGTCCGGTGGCATAGGGCATTTGTCCCCGTACCAATACAGCGGTAATACTGCCTATGTCTTCTGGTTTCCCCCAGCGTTTCTGAACGCAGAGTCCATTGGCTATCAAGTTATCATATTTTTCTTTAACACCGGCGGTCATGTCGGTTTCAATGATGCCGGGTCTCACCTCGTATACCGGAATATCAAATTCGCCTAACCTTACTGCAAAAAGCTGGGTGGCCATACTTATACCAGCTTTGGCGATACAATATTCTCCACGATTTACAGAGGCTACCGTAGCTGAAATAGAAGATATGTTGATGATGGCGGCCTCAAAACCGGGGTTTTCATTTTTTTGGCGAATCATTGTATTGGCGATTGCCTGTGTAAGAAAATATGATCCGGTAAGATTTGTACGGATTACATATTCAAAACTTTCTTCCGTGGCTTCCAGGATGTCTTTACGTTCTTTTGGCGCAACACCGGCATTGTTGATTAAATAATTTATATGCCCGAATTTACGAAGGATCAGCTTAACCATCTCCTCCCGGTCAGAAGCGCTTCCGATATCACCCCGCGCATATATTACCTCAACTCCATATGAACGTAGCTCATCCAATACATCGGTTACTGCACTTTCATCACGCACGCCATTGATGGCCAGATGAATTCCCTCCTTGGCCAATGCCCTGGCTATGCCCAGGCCTATACCCCGGGAGCCACCGGTTACCAGTGCGGTTTTATTTTTACTCATAAAATGCTATTCATTTATGTAAATAAGCAAAGAATAATCATTATGGTAATACAAAAATCAAATTTTGATTTCTGGTATTTCAACCCAGCCGCGTTTTGCCCAGCTTTCAAGACCTTTTTCGGCCAGTTGAACACCCTTTGCGCCTTCTTTTAAGTTCCAGGGAAATGGGCTTCCTGTTACTACGTGTTTCAGAAACAATTCCCATTGAGCCTTAAATGCATTGTCAAAGTTTTCCTGTTCGGGCACTTTAGACCAGCCTCCGTAAAAATCAATAGGTTGTTCGATATCAGGGTTCCATACCGGTTTTGGCGTATTTCCATAATGTTGAACGTAGCACTCACGCAAACCGGCAACTGCTGAGCCTTTAGTGCCATCAATCTGAAGTGTTAAAAGGTCATCTCTCCTCACTCTTACACACCATGATGAATTAAAATGGGCGATAACTCCTCCTTCCAGTTCGAAAGTAGCATAGGCGGCATCATCTGCAGTACATTTATATGCCTTTCCCTGCTCATCGATTCTTTCTTTAATATGCGTGGCGCCAAGGCAAGAAACAGCTTTAACATTTCCAAATAGATTGTCAAGTACATAGCGCCAATGGCATAGCATATCAACGATAATACCACCATCATCTTCTTTGCGATAATTCCAGGATGGACGTTGGGCAGGAATGCTGTGTCCTTCAAAGACCCAATAGCCAAATTCGCCACGTACGGAAAGGATCTGACCGAAAAAGCCATTTTCTATCAGTCTTTTTACCTTTAACAGGCCGGGCAGCCATAATTTATCCTGCACCACCCCATGCTTTACGCCTTTTTGTTCACATAATTTATACAATTCCAGGGCGGTTTCGGTATCTGTGGAAACGGGCTTTTCGCAATAAATATGTTTTCCGAGGGCAATGGCCTGTTTCACTGCATCAGCCCGTCTTCCAGTGGTTTGTGCGTCGAAGTATATACTGTAATGCGGGTCATTCATAACCTCATCGAGGTTTGTAGTGAATTTAGTACAGCCCGATTTTTGCGCCAGGACTTCAAGCTTGGCGGCATTTCTGCCGACAAGTACCGGATCTGGCATAATACGTTCGTTTTCATTGATTTTTACACCACCTTGTCTGATAATTTCAACAATGCTTCGCATAAGGTGCTGATTGGTGCCCATCCGGCCGGTAACGCCGTTCATTATGATGCCTATGGTATGTGTTTTCATTATATCTTAGGAGTTATGTTTATATGCATGAATAATTTTTTCTAAAAACTGATGCTGGTCGCTGGCCCAGAGCCGGTCAGAGAAGATTTCTACCTCGTTGAACCCATTAAAGCCGGCATTTTCTACCCATGAACGAATGGTTCTCACCGGAATACATCCTTCACCCATAAGACCTCTGTCATTGAGCATATCTGCGGTCGGACTCATCCAGTCACAGATGTGAAAGGCAAATATATTATTGTTTTTTCCGCATCGGATGATTTCTGTTTCCAGGTGTGGATCCCACCAAAGATGATAAACATCAATGGCAACACCGACCCAATCCGATTGTATGGCTTCAGCCATGTCATTGGCCTGTTCCAGGGTGTTAACAGCGGAGCGGGTATCTGCATACATTGGATGAAGGGGTTCTATGGCGAGTTTAACGCGACATTCAGAAGCGAGTGTAATCAACTGCTCAATGCCTTCCCTGATCTGCGATCTTGATGTCTCCAGCGCCTGACCAGGGTCGGCACCGCAGACCAATACGAGCATATCTGCACCGAGTGCTGCGGCCGTTTCAAGCATTTTTTTATTTTCCTCTACTGCCAAATCTCTTTTTGAACGATCGGTTGAAGGAAAAAATCCACCCCTAACCAGGGCAGGAACCTCAAGGCCATAATCACTCAGCATTTTTCCGATTTGAACCGGATTTCGCCCATTGAGATATTGCTGCCAAACTGAGATGCCACCTACACCAGCCCTGGCATATTGCTCTGCGGCATATTCAATATCCCAGGGCTTGGTGGTGAGGGTATGAATACAGAGTTTAGAGAGGTCTTCCATAACCATTATTACTTACTCAGGCAATTGTAAAATGTATAATAGTTTGCATTGGCTGCTAACTTTTGCAGGTATAAAGCCAGTTCACGCATGTGGTAGTCACCCCATTGGCTGGATTCGCCACAGGCAATTTGCTTATCCTGCGGTACATGATCCCATCCGTTGGGCTCATGATAAATAGAATGCAGCAGTATGCCCTGATGCCTTGGATCGGTACTGAGGTAAGGCTCTGAAAGGAGCGATTTGGCCGTGCTGAGGCCTGCCTGCCAATACTTTGTGCCGTCTGTGGAATCTCCCTTCTGATTGAGGTAACGCCCGAGGCGCAATAAACCCTGGGCTCCTATGGCTGCGGCAGTACTATCTACAGGTTCATAAGCATTGAATGGTTCCGCCGGTCGATCCAGGTAATTGCCTAATTTATGTAACTGAGGTGCACCGGTATCCCAATAGGGTATGCCATCTGTGGGTGTGTGTTCAATGTAAAAATCACAGGTGGCGCTGGCTGCTTTCAACATAAAAGACATAATTTCATCCCGGGTCCCAAATACCGAGAGCTCATCATCGGTTAAGGTATCCAGAAATTCCAGTTCTTCGGCAAAACCACACATAGCCCATGCCAGTCCCCGCGTCCATGTTGAACGACCGGTGTAACCTTGTTGTGAATTGGGGCAGCGATAATTGCCATCATTGGTATTGAAAATGCTTTCATGGGCGGTACGACCCCAAATGTCATATTTATCACGTCCCTCACCATAATACACTGAAAAATCAGCCGTAGATTTGGCATGTCGCAATCCGCGCTCCAGCAGATTAATTCTTATGTCGTTATCTGCCTGCAATACATGTCCCAACTTATGACTGATCATAAGAATACGCACAGAGCGAATGGTATCGACAAATAGTGAATGCGGGCCATTGAAAGAATAAATAAATCCCTGGCCTCCTTCGCGGATGGGCGTCCATCGGCTGGCCTGCACAGCACCACTCACTTTTAATGCGAGTTCATAAAAATGCCTTTCCCATTCATTGTATTCTGTTTTGCCTTCCACCATTAAACGCAGCAGGTTTCCATATGTACTCAAATTGTTAAATCCATGATCATGTACGCCTGTATGGCTGAGATGCGGCGCCATGTATTTGAGGGTTTGGTTTCTGCCGTATGCCAGAAATGCATTTTCACCGGTTGCGTCGTATTGCAACACCGCAGAGCCATATTGAAAACCCTGGGTCCATTCGGTCCAACCCCGTGTTGTATATTTTCCGTTAACAGTGAAGACAGGAGATCCTTTGGCCGGATCGTATTCCTTTTCGATGTTCATAATTTTTTCTCCCGACAGCGCCCAGAATGTTTTCAACTGATCAGAAAGGTCTGAGGGGTTAAGTGAAAGATCAATGTGTATCATGTAGTATCCCGTTTAAGTGACCCAATTGGGTCCATGCACTTTTTTAACCTGAATTCAAAACTACATGTAAAAAACTAGTTTGGAAAGGTATTATTATGACTATGACTGGTACTTTTCGAACAAATGTTTTCTGTAGTCAGATGGGCTCATACCGGTTTTCTTTTTAAAGACACGACTGAAATAGGAGGGGTCTTCAAAAAACAATTGATAAGCTATTTCCTTGTTCGAAAGGGTTGTATAGGTTAGCATACGACGGGCTTCGAGAATTAGTCGGCCTGTAATTATATCACCGGCATTTTCACCGCTAACCCTTTTTACCATTCGGTTGAGGGCTGTAGGATGCAACTCCATCAGGCGCGCATACTCTTTTACCAGATGATTTTCTTTATAATGCTGCTCTACCAATGATTTGAATTTCTGAACGGTATTGAAAGCAGGGTCCTTGAGTATTTCTTTTTTACTCATATATCGCTGATGCCATTGATGACATTTGAGCAAAAATATATGAAGAAGGTTTCGCAACAGGGCCTCACTGTGAAGGTCAGATTTCAGGCACTCTGTACGCATAAGGTCAACAATACGCATAAGATCCAGAAAATCAATTTCCTTAAGGTTCAGGATAGGAAGATTACCCGGATTGCTAAAAAAAGGATAGTCAAATAGTAGTTCTTTATTAAAGGAGGCGCTTCCGTAAAAGTCGGCTGAAAAAACTATGAGAAATCCATGATAGTTCCGTTCCCTTGAAATGAGATGTACCTGCCCTGGTGTGAGAAAATGAACACTTTTCGAAAGGATGTCGTAAGATTCAAAATCGATTTCGTGTTTGCCTGCACCGTTAACAAATATACATATTTCGTAGTACTTATGCCGGTGGGGTTTATTTGTGATATGTGGATAATCTTCGTGCCGGCTTACCTTGCCTTGAACTTCATATATCTGAAAACTTTTTTGCTGGGCATTAGATGGTAACTCGTAAACCGGTATAGGCTCCATTTATTTGCACATTAATTAACAGCATTGAACATTGGGTTTCGCGGCAAACAAGTCCTGTAAAAGTTGTTGCGCTTCAGCCCATGCTTCTCTATCGATACAGTAGTTTATTCTTGGTCTTTCTATTTCTCCTTTAATAAGACCGGCTGTTTTTAGCTCTTTGAGGTGTTGAGAAATGGTAGATTGTGAAAGTGGAAGCTCATCTACCAGTTCGTTACAGATACAGGCTTGCCGAGAAATCAGCATCTGAATTATAGCAATACGGGCAGGGTGTGCCAATGCTTTGGCATAAGATGCTATTTTGTTTTGCCGGGCATTAAAAACATCTGATTTACTGGCTCCCATGGTTTTTATGAATATATTTTATGCAATAATAAAATAAAAAATGAGTAAGACCGAAAAGCATTATTATCAGATAATTTTAGGATGGTTAATCAGAACAAGATTGGCCGCTTCATGCAACAGATTGTACCTGTTTTTTGGGGCAAGGTAATCAGGCTGTTCATGCAGGGGTAAAAATAATATTCTGAGCATTTCTGCACCTGTAAAAGAAAGAAATAACCTGAAATCGAAGTTTTTTCCTTTTTCGTATTTACTGAGCAGTTGGTCAATCAAATTTTCTGAAGTTAAGGATAATTTGAGGTGTGAGAGGAGTACAGCGGTGTCGTACTCTGCTAATCCAAGGGCAGCATGTTCGGGGTCAATAACCTTTATTCCACCAGGGGTCCTGAGCCAGTTACCCCCTTTAAAGTCTCCATGCGTAAGTGTTGTTCCATTTCTTATCCAGATATTGGCCAGGGATGCGAGGGAAGTTTTTAAACGGATATTTTTCTTTAACCTTCCAGTTTGTTCTGCCCACTCAGTATCAACTGTTTCTGAAACAGTGATATCAAAAGGGATCATGGGCTCAATAAACAGTTTTTGACTGATTTTAGTTCTTGCGTTTTTGTTTAAGGCAAAAAAACTTTTATGGTTAAGTTGTGGCAAAGCATGTAATACAGATAAAAATTCTGTCAGATACTCCAATTCATCTTCTGTCAGGCTTGAAGCAGATGGAATGGCATGCGCCAGAGGTATATATTCAATGCAAAGACTTTGTGTGAGATCATTGTAACCGTAGTACTCCGGCATTGCCGATTTCAGCGTAGTATTTCTCTGTACTGAAGCATAGAATGCCGATTCAAAATAAGGGCTTCCCAATTCTTTATTACTATTTTGAAGTGGTTTTTTTATTAAAATTTTGCGATCAGTTAATGTAATGCCATAGATTACATGTTTCGAAGAGGATAGATCAATAATCTGAAGTAAGTCTGAGGTATTTGCTACAAAACCGCTCGATTTTAATTCATATATTAAATCATCTGACCAGGGCGGAGTTAAAATTCTTTCAGCGCTTTCTGATTTCCCTGGAGCCGATGACGTTTCGGGTTTTGAGTTTGACATACAAAAGTATAGGAGTTTGTGCATATTAACCCCGGAGCAGCCTGGTTGTTTGTTGAAATGAATGGTCTTTTTATGCGATGACTTCAAAAATATGTACAAAGGCCTCAATACATATAAAAAACTTAAAGATAATTATCTTATTTCGATTAATTTTAACCGATTTTAAAAATAGTTATTGTATATTTGACACAAACATGAATTTTTATGGAACAGGCTATACATCCAAATATTTCGGTTGATTGCGTTATTTTTGGTTATGATTTCGAAAAATTAAATGTTTTACTTGTAGAGCGGACCCTGCTGGATGAATCAAGCGGAAAGGTGGTTTTTTCTGATCTGACCCTTGCAGGAAACCATGTTTTTGTGAATGAAGATTTGAAAGACGCAGCTCACCGTATTTTATTTGATCTCACCGGCATCAAAGATTTATATCTTGAGCAGTTGGGTGCTTTCGGCGATCCGGAACGTCTTTCAGGACATAATGATCAATTATGGTTAAATTACCTGGGTTATAAGCCGGAGGACCGGGTGATCACAGTTGGCTTCTACGCTTTGCTCAATTGTGAACAGGTAAAGATAGTTTTAAAAGACCGGACCGTAAAGTGGTATCCATTAACTGAAATTGGGCAGTTGGCTTATGACCACAATCGAATTCTTGAAGCCGCCCTGCACGACTTGCGGATAAAAATCAGAACGGCTCACCTGGCTTTTGAACTTCTGCCTGAAAAATTCACACTTTCACAACTGCAAAAGCTTATGGAGGTAGTGCTGGGTAAAACACTCGATAAAAGAAATTTCAGAAAGCGATTGCTCAAACTAAAATCCCTGGTTCAACTTGACGAAAAGCAAAAAGGTGTGGCGCATAAGCCAGGCTATCTCTATGCTTTCAGCAAAGAAAAATATGATCTTTACGATGATCAGGATACTTTTTCCGTGATTATGTAGCTATAGATAAAAACCTTATTTTTTTATACTTTATCTGCATCCCTTATGCGACTTAATATTTTTGATATTTCGATAATCGTGCTGTATCTGGCCTCAACGGTGGTGATAGGGCTGGTTTTAAAGAAGAGAGCCCAAAAAAGTAAAAACTCCTATATGCTGGGCGGGAATCAGTTACCCTGGTATATGTTGGGGCTCTCCAATGCCTCTGGTATGTTTGACATCTCGGGCACAGTATGGCTTGTAACCATTTTATTTGTTTATGGGGTAAAAAGCATTTGGCTACCCTGGCTTTGGCCTGTTTTTAATCAGATTTTTTTAATGGTGTTTTTATCGATTTGGTTGAGGAGATCAGGCGTAACCACCGGAGCAGAATGGATAGGCACCCGTTTTGGGTTTAGAAAAGGTGCCCAATTATCTCATATAATAGTAGTGGTTTTTGCCCTGATTATGGGCTTGGGATATCTTACCTATGGCTTTATAGGTTTGGGTAAATTTATGATGATTTTTGTGCCATGGGAGTTGATCAGTCCGTATATCCCTTTTGACATTCCTCTTGAATACGTTCCTCATTTTTATGGTATCATTTTCACTTGCTTTGCGATATTTTACTCTTTGCTTGGCGGTATGATGAGTATAGTATGGGCCGATGTCATTCAATACACAATTATGGCCATATCGTCAATATTTATTGGCATTATAGCCATGACGGCATTGTCGAAAAGTGGTCTCGCTGTGCCTGAAGGCTGGAGCTCGCCATTTTTTGGATGGAACCTCGATCTCGATTGGACGGGTATCATCAATGAAGTAAATGTGAAAATTAAAGAAGATGGTTTTTCGCTATTTAGTGTGGTTTTTATGATGATGCTTTTTAAGGGTGTACTGGTAAGCCTTGCAGGTCCGGCACCTACCTACGATATGCAAAAAATTTTATCGACCCGTTCAGAGCGGGAAGCCGCTCTCATGAGTGGATCAGTTTCACTGGTATTAATGCCCATCCGGTATTTTATGATTGCAGGCTTTGCTGTTTTGGGCCTTTTATTTTATGAGGATTTAAATTTATTTGTCGCAGGGAGACTCGATTTTGAACAGATTTTACCAAGTGCTATAAACGAGTTTGTCCCAGTTGGTTTTCTTGGTTTGCTACTTGCAGGTTTACTGGCTGCCTTTATGTCGACCTTTGCAGGGACTCTGAATGCGGCCCAGGCTTATATTGTGAATGACATTTACCTGAAGTATATCAATCCGGCAGCCGATAATATCAAAATCAAAAGCATAAATTATGTAGCGGGATTGTTAATGGTATTCATAAGTATTATTCTGGGTTTTTACGCCAAGGATGTCAATGATGTATTACAATGGATTGTATCTGGGTTATACGGTAGTTATGTTGCCGCGAATGTATTGAAGTGGTATTGGTGGCGATTTAACGGCAACGGATTTTTCTTTGGCATGGTCGGTGGATTAATTCCGGCACTAACTTTTCGTTTTATTTTTTCAGGCGTGCTCGACCTTTATACTTTTCCGTTAATGTTGCTCATATCGCTTGTGGCTTGTATTATTGGCACCTATTCAGCGCCACCGGTCGAAGAGACTGTGTTGAAAAACTTTTACAAAAATGTAAGACCCTGGGGATTCTGGAAGCCTATTCACGAAAAAATACTTGCAGAAGACCCTGATTTTCAGGGGAATCGAGACTTCAAGCGGGATATGTTTAATGTTACTGTTGGTATTGTCTGGCAAACTGCGCTGGTGGTCTTTCCGATTTACCTGATTTTAATGGATACCATACCTCTAATAATCAGTGTAGGCATAGCAGTAATTACCTCTCTGATTTTAAAGAAAACGTGGTATGACAAATTACCGGCAGATAAGCCAATGGTTTCTGATAATTAATATAACAAAAATATGCAATACGGTTTTTTTGATGACGGAAAGAGGGAATATGTTATTACCCGTCCTGATACACCATGGCCCTGGATAAATTATCTTGGCAACCATGATTTTTATTCGTTGATCTCAAACACGGCAGGTGGCTATAGTTTTTACAAAGATGCAAGATTGAGAAGATTAACCCGATACAGGTACAACAATGTGCCAATGGATTCAGGGGGTAAATATTTTTATATCAATGACAATGGCAGTATCTGGTCGCCGGGATGGAAGCCGGTTAAGGCCAAACTTGATGAATATAGTTGCCGGCATGGTTTGGGATATACCATTATAAGAGGTGTAAAAGATGGCATTGAGGCAGAAGTGACTTATTTTGTGCCTCTGCACTTTAAAGGTGAGATCCAGCGGCTTAAACTACAGAACCACAATCAGCAAAGCCGATCCTTCAAGCTTTTTTCTTTCGCCGAATGGTGTCTGTGGAATGCACATGATGACATGACCAACTTTCAGCGCAATTTTTCAACCGGAGAGGTAGAAATAGATGATTCGGTTTTATATCATAAAACGGAATACAAAGAAAGGCGAAACCATTTTGCATTTTATTCTGTCAACGCACCGGTACAAGGTTATGACACCGACCGTGAATCGTTTTTTGGTTTATATAATGGCTTTCATGAGCCTCAGACCGTTGTTGAAGGAAAGCCGCGCAATTCTGAAGCGCACGGTTGGTCACCGATAGCCAGTCATTATCTGGAGATTACCCTTCAGCCGGGTGAGATTCGTGAATTTAACTTTGTTCTGGGCTATGTTGAAATGCCGGACGACAAAAAATGGTCCTCGCCCGGGATTATTAATAAAAAAGAAGCCCGAATAATGGTCGAACAGTTTGCTACACCTGTGCAGGTAGAACTGGCCCTGGAATCCTTAAAATATTATTGGGATAAATTACTGGGTGTATTTGAGCTGACCGAAGGAGAGGAACCTCTCAGGCGCATGGTGAACATTTGGAACCCATACCAATGTATGATTACCTACAACTTTTCCCGGAGTGCCTCCTTTTTTGAATCGGGCATTGGCAGGGGAATGGGGTTCAGGGATTCAAACCAGGACCTTATAGGTTTTTTACATATGGCACCTGACCGCGCCAGGGAAAGAATTATCGATATTGCCTCTACACAATTTGAAGATGGAGGCGCCTACCACCAATATCAGCCGCTTACTAAAAGAGGAAATCACGAGATTGGTGGCAATTTCAATGATGACCCACTCTGGTTAATACTTTCTGTATCACAATACATCAAAGAAACGGGTGATTGGTCAATATTAAATGAAGACGTGCCCTTTAACAATGATGAAAGCAACAAGGCTACCCTGTTTGAACACCTCAAAAGATCTTTCTATCATGTAGTGCATAACCTGGGTCCTCATAAACTTCCATTGATCGGAAGGGCCGACTGGAATGATTGCCTTAACCTGAATTGCTTTTCCACAAATCCTGATGAATCTTTTCAAACTACTGAAAATAAGGAAGGGGGTGTTGCCGAATCTGTTATGATTGCCGGACTATTTGTGTTGTATGGTAAGGAATTTAAAGAAATTTGTAAAAGGACACAGCGTGATGATGAAGCTCAAGAGGCACAGCGCCATATCGGAGATATGTTATCTGCGATAGACAAGCATGCCTGGGATGGAAAATGGTTCCTCCGTGCATACGATCATTTTGGAGATAAAATAGGAAGTGATGATTGTGAAGAAGGAAAAATATTTATAGAGTCACAAGGCTTTTGTATTATGGCCGGCATAGGACTGGAAGATGGAAAAGCGCAATTGGCACTGGAATCGGTTTTGGAACGCCTGGCTTGTAAGTATGGCATTGTCCTCAATAACCCGGCATTCACCCGTTACTACCTCAATATGGGGGAAATTTCAACGTACCCACAGGGATATAAAGAAAATGCCGGAATATTTTGTCACAATAACCCCTGGATTATGATCGCCGAAACGATGGTGGGTAATGGCGACCTTGCCTTCGATTATTATAAACGAATTTGCCCTGCCTATCTTGAAGAAATAAGTGAGCTTCATAAAACCGAGCCTTATGTTTATTCACAAATGATTGCAGGTAAAGACGCTTTCAAGCCAGGTGAAGCTAAAAACAGCTGGCTCACCGGAACGGCCGCCTGGAACTACTATGCCATTACACAATATATCTTAGGCATATCTCCGGATTATGATGGATTGAAAATTGACCCTTGCATTCCGAGAGACTGGAAAAAATTCAGACTGGTGCGAAGGTTCAGAGGCGCTAAATACCTTATTTATATCGACAACAGTGCCGGTGTGTGCAAGGGGGTTAAATCAATTGTGGTCGGTGGTGAAAAAATTCAGGGCAATATAATTGCAGCAAAAGGCTCAGGAACCTACGAAGTTCATGTAGTAATGGGCTAATCCTGCAGATATCAGAAAACTTTTATTGGGTTTAACGTTTTGTAAGGGTAGAATTATTACAGTAAAACAATAGCCAGTGAAAGACCAGCATGATTATTGGGCTCAGGATGAAAAAAAACTCAGGGTAAGCATTTACATTACCCTGGGTTTTGTTTTTTTTATCTGGGTGATTAAGGCAATAGAATGGGTGCAGGAAAGTAGTTTTAGCCACTTCGGCATTTTACCCAGGCAAATTTCAGGCCTTAAAGGCATATTTTTTGCACCTTTAATTCACGGGGATGTATTTCATTTAATCACCAACTCGGTACCCCTTATTTTACTGGGGATAGGTTTATTTTATTTCTATCGAAAAATTGCATTTGAAGTATTGTTTTGGATATGGATTTCCACCGGTACCTGGACCTGGACAATCGCCAGAAATTCATACCACATTGGCGCAAGCGGTATTATTTATGCGCTGGTTTCATTTCTCTTTTTTGGGGGTGTTTTCAGAAAAGATGCTCGCCTTATGGTGGTTTCGTCGGTTGTATTATTTTTATATGGAAGTATGCTATATGGAATTATGCCCAATGCAGTTGAGGAAAATGTATCCTGGGAATCTCATTTGATGGGTGCTTTGTCGGGCATTTTTCTTGCTTTTTATTTTAGAAAAGAAAAACTATCAGACCCAACTCCAAATGCGGAAACATCAGAATTGGAAGATCCGGAAAACGACAGCCATGTGCATTTCACGGGTAATCAATCATGGACATACACCTACAAAAGCAAAAATGAGACAAATTGAGGTTTTTAAAAGACTGTGTATAATCATTCATTAATCATTTTTTCTTTGCCTACTTTCATTATATTTGCGGTCAAAATTGATTAAACAAAAATACTCAGACGTGAAAAACTTATCACTAATACTCAACATCGTATTGGCCGTTGCGGTCGTAATTCTGTATGTGTTGCATTTTAGCAGTAAGCCGGCTCAGGGAACAGGTGGTTCTTATGACGGTGCACCCGCCAGTCTTTTTACAGCAGATGGTCTTACCATCGCCTATATTAACTCTGACAGTTTGCTTCAGAATTATCAGTTCTTTAAGGACATGGAGAAAAAAATGGAGGAAAGACAGCAAAAGCTGAACAGGGAATATCAAAACCGTGCCCAGGGACTGCAAAACGAAATTGAAAATTTCCAGAGAACCGCAAATAATATGACTATGACCCAGGCGCGTGCCGTGGAAGAAGACCTCCGTAGAAAGCAACAAAATCTCATGGTATACCAGGAAAGTCTGGCACAAGAACTTATGCAGGAAGAAAATAAAATCAATACCGAACTTTATGATAAGGTTTCGGATTTTTTGAAAGATTACGGAAAAAACAAAGGTTTACAACTGGTATTGACCTATCAGAAAGGCAGTGGTGTTTTGTATGCCAACGATAGCATGAATATTACACAGGATGTAATAAGCGGTTTGAACCAGGCTTATCAGGTTGAAAAGACTGGTGGCAGTGTTACAGCAAAGCCAGATACGGCACGGTAATTTGAAGTTTGAAGAAAAATGTATAAGGGGGCAGGGAGTAATAAAAACTTCCTGCCTTTATTATTATAGCATCATAATGTAACTTTAAATATTGAGCTCGCCACTTACATCTTTCGGAACGGTTTTTGAGATTGTCTGAAATTATAAAATCGAGCTTTAAAAAATACAATTCGAACTAAATGAAATATTATGAAAAGATTTAAGTTTTTACCAGCGCTGCTTATGTTGATCTGGGTGGCGGCATGTACAGGTCCGGAGGGACCGGAAGGTTTGCCAGGGCCACAAGGGCCACAAGGACCACGGGGCCCGGAAGGACCTGCGGGTGTTGAGGCCTTTGTTTTTGAGTATGAAGGTGTGAATTTTACTACTGGTAACGGCTATAGCGTGCTTTTTGAATATCCCAATAATTTTACCCCATTGCTTTCTGATGTTGTTTTGGTTTATATATTATGGGAAGCAGAGGTTATAAATGGAAATTTGGTTGAAATTTGGAGACTTTTACCGCAGATGGAATTTTTTGAAGAAGGTATCTTTATTTACAATTTTGATCATACACAAACCGATGTTTCAGTATTCATTCAGTCACAATTCGATCCGCAAATAGCTGGCCCAGGTTATCTGAGTGATCAGGTTATAAGAATAGCTGTCATTCCCGGCCAGTTTGGTGCAGGAAGAATTGATCCGTCAGAATTGCCTGATCATAATGATTTTGAAGCTACCATGGAATTTTATGGTATAGACGTACCAACATCACCGAATGACAGAATTTTCAAAAGGAAATAATAAATTTTAGCTTGTTAAAGCTTTAAAAATTGTAACCCCCGGTTTTTCATCAAATTCCGGGGGTTTTTATTCTTGGATTTTTGTTCCCTTACAAAAACCGTCTTCATTTTTATATATGGTATTGTGTTTTTTTTGTATATTTGCACCGGCAAACCGATACGACCAGCTCCTGTTGAACTCCCCCAGGTCTGGAAGGAAGCAAGGGTAGACGGTTGTAGCGGTGCGATATCTGGTTTGCCTTTTTTTATATTCTTCCTTTTTCAAACAACATTGCCATTTCTTTCGTTTTCTTGCAAACAGTCTATTATTATGTACATTATAAAGGTTAAAGGCAAGAAAAAAATCCCAAATTACATTCAATTCAGAGACGACAATTTTACACTGGTCGGTTATTTTAGCTATAAGCAGGGTGTACCCTTGCGTAAAATGGATAAATTTGGATTCGAGGGCAAAGAGAAAGAGCTCGAACAATTGATAGAAAGTCTTCCTTTTGGTAAATTGCAAAAAGTTGAACTTTAATATAGCATAATGTCATTTTTTAGTGGTCCGGTGGTTTCTGTGCGCGATGCAACCATTTTTCAGGAGAGTGTTCCTGTTTTGAGCGAAGTTAATTTTGAAATTGATAAAGGAGAGCTTGTCTTTCTTGTTGGTCGCACCGGTAGTGGTAAATCTTCACTACTCAAAACATTATATGCCGACTTACCATTACGCTTAGGAGAAATCAATGTAGCAGGATTTGATTTATTGCAAATTAAGCGAAATGAAATACCTCTGATGAGAAGAAAGCTTGGAATAATTTTTCAAGACTTTCAATTGTTCTCTGACCGTTCGGTTGCTGACAATCTTTTTTTTGTAATGAGAGCAACAGGTTGGAAAGACAGAAGTAAAATGCGCTCGCGACTTATGGAGGTTTTAATTCGGGTTGGATTAGGTTCTGTTGAAAATAAATATCCTCATCAGTTGAGTGGGGGAGAGCAACAGCGCGTCGTTATAGCCAGAGCCTTAATTAATGAACCATTGATATTATTTGCCGATGAGCCTACTGGAAACCTCGACCCTGAAGTTTCAGATGGCATTTTTAAATTATTTCTCGAAATTAACCGTAGTGGTACAGCTATATTGATGGCTACACATGATCATCGCATTATCCAGAAAAACCCTGGACGCATACTTCAGTGTGAATATGGTAAAGTCATAGATAATACTTCAGGTAGTGTACAGTATTCCGGCATGGATTAAAGCCATTATGAGCCTGTATTAATTGACTTAATATCAATTACTTATATTAGATTCAGCTATATGGTCATGCTGAAGCTCAAAATATGAAAGAGCATCCGGCTGGGTGCAATAAAAGGGCATGGGTACTGCCCTTCTCAGCTTAACGATTCAACTTCCTTCAAACTACCATCATTTTAACCGGATCCCACTTCACTATTTTATTTTCAAAATAACTGATGTTGGCACATAGCGATGGCGCTGCTGCCCTTAAGCCGTAGGTGCTGTTCTGATTTACCGGTATTCCTTCCCGCATTGCGCCGATAAAATTAGCCCAATGATCTCTGCGGTCATCATATCCGGCAGGGGTTTTATATACCAGTTCGGGATATTCCATCCTTGGTGATGTCCGGTAATATTTGGCCTTATGGCGCTCTATAAAATCTTTTTGAACGCTTTCGGGAAAAGTGAAGAGGGAATCATATCCGCCATATTCAGGGATATTAGGCAAGGGAGTCTTTTTCACAGTAAGTGTGTCCCATCCAATAAACATAGAACCTTCGGTGCCTACGAGTTTAAGCCCTTCAGCCCTGTCGCCTCCGGCAACAAAATTCACCCTGATTTGCATATGAAAAGCCGGGTGTTTGGCTGTGGCCGGATAATCAACTACCGCTGTCATCAAATCCGGCACATTTCTGCCATCCTTCCAGTATTTTAATCCGCCCGTAGCAAATATTCTTTCCGGGCCATCGGAACTCACAATATAGTGTAACCATGAAAACAGGTGAACAAATAAGTCACCGGCAATGCCTGTTCCGTAATCCTGATAATTTCTCCAGCGGAAAAAGCGAATAGGATCATAGGGCACCTTGGGTGCAGAACCCAGAAAACGATCCCAATCAACGGTTTGAGGAGAAGCATCGGGAGGGACGGAATATTGCCAGGCTCCGAGGGTTGAATGCCGGTCATAGGCTGCTTCTACCAACACGAGTTCACCGATTTCACCGGCTTCGTATAATTTTTTTGCCTGTCCCATCAAAATGGAACTTGATCCCTGACTCCCCACCTGATACACGGCTTTGGTTTTTTTCTCAGTATCGATTACAGCTTTGCCTTGCTCAATTTTTTGCACCATGGGTTTTTCGCAATAGACTGCTTTACCAGCCTTCATGGCCTCGATCGACATGATGTCATGCCAGTGATCTGGTGTGGCGATAAGCACAGCATCAATGTCCTTACGGTTAAGCAATTCACGGTAATCGCGGGTGGTGTCAATATGATTGCCGTATTTTTCTTTGATGCGCGTCAAACGCCCTTCATACAAATCACTGGCAGCAACCAGCTCAACACCGTGAATGCTCAGGGCTGTGTCGATGTTGTAAAAGCCAATAATCCCTGTACCTATAGCAGCCAGTCTTATCTTGTCATTGGCTGAATACTGTTTTTGCTCATGCGCATTTTGTTTTATTTCAACATATCTGTTGGTAGAAACCCCAGCCTGCGCCCATGTAGAAGCTCCGGCAGCAATGCCCATGCCTGCTACCTTTCTGATAAATTGTCTTCGGTTGTCTTTCATTGTAAAGGATTATTATGGTTTTATTAGTACATGTCTACAGCTGTCCTGCAATAATTTTATGCGTCCAATCGCATTGGTTTAGTGCCCGCTACTCAAAAGACAATATAGTTGTTTCTGAAAATAATCTAAGATAGTTAGAGGATAAATTTTGTATTTCCAGGACCCTGTATAGTGCCATTTGCGGTTGGATGAATTTTCGCAAACGATTAAAACTTTAAAAATTATAATGTTTTTCAAAGATTGCCGTATTTTTCAATATTGCGAAATTTATATTAATAAGTAATTATAGTTGTTTTATTTATAATTGTAATCGATTACGATAACGCTTACAGTGAATATTTGCAACAATATTTGAAAACTTATTAGGCGCTGTCATTTGTTTTTATAAAATTTGATTATTGAAAAATCAATATTGCTGATGTGGAAAAAGAGAATTTGAGTTGCCCTTAACGTTAAATTAGAGCATAAAAAAGAATTCTATGATCCGGGAAAATTTTACAATTGGGAGGAAGACAAAGCAGATACTGATAAATAATACAGTAAACCGGAGTGAAAATGAAAAATATTTCATGTAATGTACTTTTGGCTTTTTTGATATTTGTTTTTTCTAATGAAATAATAGCACAAAGTGAACATGTTATGTGGTATCGCTATCCTGCGATGGATTGGCATCAGGCACTTCCGGTGGGGAATGGTTATATGGGTGCAATGGTTTTTGGTGGAACTCGTGTAGAGAGAATTCAAATTAATGAAGAGACCATATGGTCAGGTGCCCCTAAACCACGTGCTATTTCTCCTGATTATTTTGAACGCAAGGTGAAAGCACGTCAGCTTATTTTTGAAGGGAAGCATAAAGAAGCCGATGAATTATTGCTAAAACTAAAAAAAGAGGAGTATGAGGGCAGTGATGGAATATTGATTAAAAATGTAACTACTTCAGAACATGGTTATGAAACAGCTGGAAATATCTATCTCTATTTTGATTCAGAGAATGAAGAAGAAGAATCGTATCGTAGAGAATTAGATTTAAAGACAGCGATAGTAAGCACTCAATTTTCAAGAGCAGGCACTGATTACCTGCGAGAAGTTATTGCCTCACATCCTGATAAAATTATAGCAATACGACTTCAGGCCAAAGGAACATCTAAGTTGTCATTTCAGATAAAGATGAATCGCCCTGTGACCACAGGAGAGTATATTGATAACTTTATTAACCCTCAGACAAAGTTAGTTAACATTAATCCGGCACATACATATGCTGAAAGTAATAACTACTTAATAATGAAAGGGCAAGCCAGTGATAATGGAAATAAATTTGAAGTACATCTTAAGGTGGTTGCCGACGGCATTTGCCAGCAGTCAGATAATACGTTAAAGATAAGTGAATCTTCAGAAGTTATTATATATGTACATGTTACCACTGATTTTTACAGTAACGACTTATCTGCTTTTGCAGAAGATATATTGGATAGAGCCATTGAGAAAGGTTATGATAATATAAGGAAGAGCCATATTGCTGATTACAAGGACTTATATGATAGAGTAGAGTTTGATTTGGGAGCTGGAAATACAAGATATCCATTGGATATAAGAATGAGAAATATTCGCAATAGAGTAGAAGACCCCAGAAGCTATCGTGGTCAATTGACCGATCCCGGACTTATTTCTCTCTTTTTTAATTTTAACCGATATATTCTTATATCCACATCAAGAGAGGGAACAATGCCTCCCGGATTGATATTCTGGAATGCCAGTCTATACCCTGCATGGTATGGCAGGCCCACCACAAACATAAATCAGCAAATGAATTTTTGGAGTGCTGAAGTGCTGAATTTGCCGGAATGTCATAGACCTATGTTACATATGATGGAACGGTTTATGCCAGCCGGCAAAGAAGTTGCTGAAAAAGCATATCTTTCAAAGGGAGCAGTTTTCCCGGGCAGAGGCCTGGCATTTAATTATAATCCTGAATTTATTTACGATACATGGAATGATGCCGGAGGATGGTTTGGGGCTCATTTTTACGATCACTATCAATTCACGGATGATATTGAGTTTTTAGAAAAACATGCATATCCATATCTGAAAGAGATCACATTGTTTTATCTTGATAATCTGGTCGAACATCCTGATTATGGATATTTAGTTACAGGACCCTCATATTCTGCAGAAACAGGATATATTGTTGGTAAAGAAAAGCATGAGTTTGCTAATGGTGTAACACTCTCTAAAGCCATTATTAATGAGACACTTAAATTCACCTTACATGCTGCTGAAAAATTAGGTGTAGATAATGAACTGCAAACCGACATCAAAAAAATCACAGGAAAATTAGCACCTTATAAATTAAGTAAACGCTATAACGGTGCTTTGCAAGAGTGGGATGAGGATTACGAAGAGATTACACCAGGTCATCGACACATGTCTCATTTGTACCCCATATATCCGGGAAGAGACATTACTGAAGATGATGCTGATTTATTTTATGGTTCGAAAAAGGCCTTGATGCGTCGCTTAGATAATGGTGGTGGTTGGACAGGATGGTCAAGAGCCTGGTGTATTGCCCTTGCCGCCAGGTTTAAAGAAGGGAATCTTGCCGGAGAGCAAATCGAATTGTTAATGAGAGGTCAATTATTTCCAAACTTTTTTGCTGCCCATAAAAGAAGTGGTCATGATGTATTTAGCATGGAAGCAAATCTTGCCTTCCCAGGGGTATTGGCTGAGATGTTACTTCAAAGTCATAATGGTTACATAGAATTGTTGCCGGCATTACCCGCAAACTGGGATAATGGTTCGATTAAGGGATTATGTGCTCGTGGTGGTTTTTTTGTAGATATAGTATGGGAAAAAGGAGTGCTTAAAAGCACAACCATTCATTCCAGAACAGGAAAAAAATGCACATTAAGGTATGGTGATAAAATTATTGTGATTAATACCCTCGAAGGGGAAAGTTACAGCTTTAATCATTCATTAAGCGATTTGTAAAACCCGAGTTGAAAAGGGGGTTTTTACATAAGTTTTTTTGTAATTAGGTTGTCAAAAAGGAATTTAGAGATATGAAATCAAAGTATTTAAAGAGTTTATTCTTCGTGATTGTAATTGTAAACAGTTCTATGTTTTTTGCATGTTCTGAGGGTGTTGTGAAAAATAATGATTTTGAGATCATAGTCAATCGCAACGAACTTGTTGTCAGACGTATGGATGGTTCAAGTGTTACACTGAACCCTGAGTTTACATTAATTTATACTAACAAAGACCCGCAGAAGGCGCTGCGCTATGGGGATCATGGTTATGAATTGAAACCTCACGAACAAAAAGATTTAGGCATAAAATACCACGTTCCAACATGGGGCAGATCTGAAGAGCTTAAAATCGACGAAAATGAACATGTAATGGATGGATTCAATCCTGAAATTGATAGAATATTCGGTGAAGGAAGAACAGCCAATATGTTTCTGGCAGGAGAAACAGTAATGTTAAAAGCCCTAGAAACCAAGGTAAATAACAATGTGGTAGAGTGGATATTTCCTGATAACGATTTTATTTCTTTAAAAGCTTACATTACTATTGAAGATGGTGATGATTACCCATCATTGAGTTATGATTTTATTGCCAAAAAGACTGGTTATTTCTCTTTGGGATATACCGGTGCTCCCAAATATGAAATTGATGAATGTAATGAAATTTGGCAATCTGATATTTGGTCTGAGAAAAGGTTTCCTAATGCGCCGTATATATCTGAAGCATATAGAACAAAAGTGCCTGCGACATTTGTGACTAAATCAGGTACTACGTATGGTTTTGTTGGTGCGCCAGAGTATTTGCCGTTTATGCCGATGCCCACAACAAATAATTCTCAGTTTGGTCTTATGGTAAGAAATGTAAATGGATTGGCACAATCATCCATTTTTGCCCCTGTATTGGGTGGTACAAATTCAAAAATGGATATTGATGACAAAAACTCATTCAAAGCATATATATATGTTATAAATAACAATATAGATAGGGCTTATGAAGAGACTGGAAGACGAATTTACGAATTTAGTGATATTAGAAGAAATACTACGGTAACCCTAAATAAGACCTTCGAAAATATGGTGGATTACTGTATGAGCACCTATGCAAAATTCAATGATGAATTAAGAGGTTGTGACTATTCATCTGATGTCCCGGGGGCAGTAAAAAATATTTCCGGACTACATCCACTTTCCATTGCATTTATTACGGATAATAAAGAAATATATATAAAGCGTGCCCGTCCGATGCTTGAATATGGATTAACCAGGGAGCGATTCTTATTTTCAACGAATCCGGAAATTAAAAGAGATGGTACATCTTCGAAACTTAATGGGCCGGGAGTACCCTTATCTGATTTGTCAACAACATATACTTTCTCTGGCAATAGAATGACTCATTTTTTAGAAGTTGCAAAAGGGATATATCATAATAATATAAACAGGTCACTTAATTTGGATGCAATGCTGTGGGGGGATAGGTGGCAAAATGCAATGGCACTTTACCGGGCCACGGGTGAGCAGAAGTATCTGGATGATGCTATTCGAAAGGCGGATGAATACCTTGAAGAACGTGTTAATACGGTTCAAACAGATTTTAATGACAATCATAGTCGTGGCCTTTTCTTTTGGACATCCTATACCAACCAGTTTATGGAATTGTATTTGATGTACAAAACTACCGGTGATAAAAAGTATCTTGAAGCGGCACACAAAGGAGCACGCATGTATGCCCGTTTTTGCTGGATGTCTCCACGTATACCAAAGGGAGAAGTGACTGTTAACAAAGGAGGTATCGTGCCTCATTATCGAACTGGAGATCGCTGGATTACAATGCGCATACCAGAGGAAAATGTGGAAGCCTGGCGCGTTTCTGAACATGGACTTACCCCGGAGTCAACACCAACTTGTAATGGACATAGAGCTATTTTCATGCCTCATCATGCCCCATTTATGTTGAATATTGCAGCCGAGACAGGAGATAAATTTCTGCACGATATTGCCAGAAATGCCGTGATTGGCCGATATGAAAATTTTCCCGGTTATCATATTAATGCCGGGCGTACTACTGCTTTTGAAAAATATGATTTTCCTTTGCGTTCTTTTGAAGAGTTAAATGGACATACTTCCATGCATTATAACCATCCTTTATCTATGGTTGCAGCACTAATGGATTATATGATGGCTGAAGCATATTACGTATCTGATAAACAGATAGATATGAATCCGGAGTATTCTGAGGGTTACGCTTATTGTCGCAGTTTAATATATGGCAAAAACAAAGGAACTTTCTACGGAGAAAAAGATGTAATACCCTATATGCCAAAAGGGCTCTTAGAGACAGATAATTTACAGCTTAATTACATTGCTGCAAGAGGAAATGATAAATTGTATGTAGCCTTTACCAATCAGTATATTGAAGAAATAAATGCGGAGGTTACTTTTGATTTGGAAAAAGCGGGAATTGAAAAGGGTAAAACATATCAATGCCAGGTTTGGAAAAACAATAAAGTAGCTGAACAAATTACATTAAAAGACGGAAAATTAAACGTAGCAGCTTCTCCTAAAGGTATTACTGCAATTGCTGTTGTCGGGGCAGAGCCAAAGGCCGAATTTCAGAAAGCTCTTGAAGCACCAACATATGCATGGTCTAAAGACTTTTCAAACGTAGAATTTGAAAATGACAATGCTGTAATATTCAATATGGGTGAAGGACTTACCAGCGCCTATTTTATGACGGCTGCTAATAATGATGTTTTCAAAAAGGTAACTGTACAATATCGCATTGATAATGCCAATTGGCAAAGTATATCACGCGTTGGTTATCCTTATGAATTTACCATAAGTGTGCCTGATGATGCAGAAAAGATTGAGTATCAATTTGAAGGTTTAACAGTCAACGGTAAAATACGAAAATCGGAGATAGGTTACCTGGAAAAATGATGATAATATGAATTGGCATGGCAAGAAATTAAAGTAGTAAACAAAAATTTAGGTTGAAAATTTTTGTTTTACGACATAGCAAGAGTACCATCTCCCAAGCATAAAGACTTTTTCCAATTATTGTCATATAATTGCGAAAAATACAAGCTTGCTTAGAAAAATAAATGAATGGTTTCATCGATTGCATACTAATTACAGAAAAACACTCTGAAAATCCTTAGTGCCCACGAGTTTAAGCACTTCAGAACGATCAACGACAGCCAAGGAATTAACCCTGATCAGCTTATGAAACACCCATGCAAAATTGCTTCTCGCACATAGGGCTGATTATAATGGATATTCCACAACGAGAAATCGTGGAAAGACAATTATTAGCAGATCAAAAGTAGGATACTGGGCTGCGGCCCGATAATCTGCCACCATTGTCATCAGAACTGGTACAATTCTGCAATCCCGCCGTTATCTCAATCTACCTGAAGAATCTCCTTAATTGGTAAAGCATGAATAATTATAATGTTTTTCAGTGATTGCCACGATTTTTCTTATTGTGAAATTTATATTATTATGTGATTATTGTTGAGGTATTTTTAATTGTAATCGATTACGATAACGCTTACAGTGAATATTTGCAATAATATTTGAAAATTCATTAGGTCTAGTCAATAGTTTTTATAAAATTTGATTATCGAAAAATGAATATTGCTGATGTGGTAAACCAGAATTTGAGTTGTCAGGGAGTTAATTAAAAACATAAAATGCTATTCTATGATCCGGGAAAATTTTACAAATGGCAGGAAGACAAAACAAACAGACATCACCGCAGATTTAGTTGTGGTGGGTGGTGGTATGTCCGGAGTTTGTTGTGCCATAACCGCTGCCCGGGAAGGAACCAAGGTTGTATTAATACAGGATCGTCCGGTGTTGGGAGGCAATGCATCCAGCGAGGTACGCTTGTGGATATTGGGTGCAACATCACACATGGGTAACAATAACCGATGGGCAAGGGAAGGTGGTGTAATCGATGAAATCCTGGTTGAAAATTTATATCGCAATAAAGAGGGAAACCCCCTGATCCTCGATACCATATTATTGGAAAAGGTAGTTTCGGAAACAAACATCACCCTTTTACTGAATACAGCAGTTTACGAAATTGAGAAGAAAGGAGACAGGGAGATTTCTGCCATAATTGCCTATTGCAGTCAGAATTCAACATCATACCATATCAACGGGAAATTATTCTGTGATGCATCAGGTGATGGCATTGTTGGATTTTTGTCTGGCGCGGCTTTCAGGATGGGGGCAGAAAGCGCTGAAGAATTTGGTGAAAAATTTGTACCCGAACAAAGTTACGGTGAACTCCTTGGACATACCCTCTATTTTTACAGTAAAGTGGCGGATGAGCCGGTAAAATATACCCCACCAGAATTTGCACTCAAAGACATTCAGCAAATTCCCCGCTACAAAGTGTTATGTCAAAAAGAATTTGGATGCCGTTTATGGTGGATTGAATATGGCGGAAGGAAAGACACCGTCCACGATACAGAGGAAATAAAGTGGGAGCTGTGGAAGGTGGTCTATGGCATATGGGATTACATAAAAAACAGCGGCGAGTTTGAGGACACTGAAAAGCTCACCCTCGAATGGGTAGGAACGATCCCGGGTAAGAGAGAAAGTCGCCGATTTGAAGGCCTTTATATGCTTCGCCAACAAGATATAGTTGAGCAAAGATATTTTGAAGATGCCGTGGCTTTTGGAGGCTGGGCCATCGACCTGCACCCCGCCGATGGTATATATAGCTCTGAGCCCGGTTGTAATCAATGGCATACTAAAGGCATATACTCAATACCGTTAAGGGCTTTTATCAGTAAAGACATACAGAATTTGTTTTTTGCAGGTCGCATTATCAGTGCCAGTCACGTTGCCTTTGGTTCATCGAGGGTTATGGCTACCTGTGCACACGGTGCGCAGGCAGTGGGTATGGCAGCAGCATTTGCACTTGAAGAAAATTGTCTGCCTGCCGATCTTTTAGAACCCGGCCGAATCAAAACACTGCAAAACCGGCTGAATGTAAGGGGTCAGAGTATCCCAGGTATACCTTATCAAAAAGACAACAACCTTGTTCCAATGGCGGAAATCGTGCCTTCGAGCACCTGTGAGATTGAGGAATTTCCTTTTGATGGCCCATGGATGCATCTCAAACAAGGCACCGCACAAATGCTTCCAATGCAGAAGGGTGTGAAATATCGCTTTTCTTTTAGCATAAAGGCATCAGAAGCCACACAGCTTACCTGTGATCTGAGATGTGCTAATAAGCCGGAAAATTATACACCTGACCTAATCATTGAAAGCCAAGAGATAGAGTTGGTTGAAGGTGAGCAGGTTATTGAGATTGCTTTTAACCAGGGCTTACCTGCCGGGCAGTATGGTTTCATCACATTTCTGGCGAATGATAAAATATGGATAAAAAGCAGTGAGCATAGAATGACGGGGGTGGTTTCTGTTTTCAATAAAGTGAATCGGGCTGTCTCTAATTTTGGCAAACAGTCGCCACCTGACCATATAGGTGTTGAGACCTTTGAATTCTGGACTCCGGAGCGCAGGCCAGGTGGGCATAATATTGCCATGACCATTGCGCCGGCATTGAAGCCTTATCATGTTGATTTTCTGAAAAATGGCTTTACCCGCCCTAGCAGATGCAGCAATGCATGGGTGGCAGATCCTAAGGATCCGTCACCACGGGTTGAATTGCGCTGGCCAGAGCAGGTAGAAATAAAAAAGCTGACCTTATTTTTTGATACTGATTTTGATCATCCGATGGAATCCTCTTTAATGGGGCATCCCGAGTCGGTTATTCCCTTTTGTGTAAGAAATATATCCTTAAAAAACTGCAACGAGCAGGAAATATTTAGAGTCTCAGGTAACTATCAAACCATTAGGGAGATAGTTTTTGTAGAGCCGGTTAAAACTGCCGGCTTGAAGATCGATCTGGCGCACCCCGCTGACAATATACCGGCCGGTTTGTTTGGGGTGATTTGTGAATAGTGATTTTTTATAAAATTTAAACCCAAGAATGATGAAAAGATTACATCTACTAATGATGTTGTTGCTGGTATGTCATTTTCTGTATGGTCAGCAAAGAACCATAACAGGAACGGTGAGAGACTCAGACAACAACCGTTTACCCGGAGTGAATGTTGTAATTAAAGGTACGATTTCCGGAACAGTTACAGACATTGAGGGTAAATACTCTATCAATGTATCCGAAAATCAGAATGCGTTGGTATTTTCTTCTGTAGGATATTTAACAGAAGAAGTGGATGTCACCACCCGTTCGGTAGTTGATATTAGTTTATCTGTTGACATCACCAGTCTTGATGAGGTGGTAGTGGTAGGTTATGGTACACAAAGAAAAGTAAACATAACAGGTTCAGTTGAAGCCCTAAAAGGGCAAGATATTGCTTCACAGCCGGTTATGCAGACATCACAGGCATTAATGGGTAAGGCACCAGGCGTTACCATTCTTCAAAGCTCCGGTCAGCCAGGTAATGATGCCGGAGCCATACGCATTCGGGGAACAGGTACGCTGGGCAATTCAAATCCGCTTATTCTTATAGATGGTGTGCCCGGTGATATGAATTCCATAGACCCCAAGGATATAGAAGATATTTCTATATTGAAGGATGCAGCGGCTTCTGCCATTTATGGTTCCAGGGCTGCCAATGGTGTTGTACTTATTACCACAAAAAGAGGAGAAGCCGGTAAGGTAACGCTTAATTACAATGGGTATGCGGGATTTCAAAGTCCTACCAATTTGCCCGATTTTGTCGGGGGAATGGATTACATGATTCACAATAATATTGCCAGACAGAATCAGGGCCAGAATCCCTTGTATAGTGATGCTTTTTTATCTACATATCAGGCCAATGCACCTTCTGACCTGTATCCTGATGTTGACTGGCTTAATGAATTATTTAGTGAAAGTGGCTTTATGCAACACCATCACGTAAGCGCTTCTGGTGGTACAGATATGGCAAAAGTGGTTGGTTCCATTTCCTTGCAGGATCAGGGTGGTAATGTTCCGGGATTTAATTTTAAACGTTATCAGGCTCGCTTGAACACCGATTTGAAATTAACGGATAAGCTGGATGTAAATCTTGACCTGAATTACCGTCATCAGGTGCGCAATGAGCCTCCTGCAGGACTGGGCAATACCATACGACAGGGCTTTAGAACACCTGCCATATTTCCATCCAGATATTCAGATGGTAGCTGGGGTATAGGTTGGAATGGCCAAAACCCTGTTGCACTATCCAGAGATGGTGGTACCAATAATTTGCAAAGCAATTACTTCAGGGGCCTGTTAAGAGCCAATTACAGACCCATCAAGGGAATGAACATTTCGGTAATGTATTCTCCTGAATATGTGGATGAGTATTTACATAATTTTGAAAGATTGGTGGAATATCTTGACTTTGAGACAAAGACCTTGTTACTCACGCATCCGGCAAGAAATACTTTGAACCAGCGCTATGGCAGATCAACAACGCATACCCTCAATGGCGTAGCCACTTATGAGAAACAATTTGGAAAGCATTACTTCAATGTCTTAGGAGGCTATGAATTAATTACTTTCAGAAATGATTTCTTTACGGCTTTCAGGGATAATTTTCCATTGCAGGATTATACGGTGCTAGATGCAGGATCCAGGGAAAATATGCAGAATGGCGGCTCAGCCAGTGACTGGGCTTTGCAGTCCTATTTTACCAGAGTAAATTACGATTACAATGGTAAGTATTTGTTAGAGGGTAACCTGAGATATGATGGATCATCACGTTTCTCTCAAGGCAATAAATACGGTGTTTTTCCTTCATTTTCTGCGGGCTGGAGAATATCAGAAGAAGACTTTTTCTCCGGGGTTACTTTTATGGATGAATTGAAATTCCGTGGTTCATGGGGACAGTTGGGTAATCAGAATATTGGTAATTACCCTTTTGCTTCTGTCATTAACCTGGGTATTGATTATATTTTTGGTGGCAATCCTGCAGGTGGAGCGGCTCAGCTTGCCCTGGCAAATCAGCTGATTTCCTGGGAAACGACTGAAACTACCAACCTGGGTATTGATATGGCCATGTTTAACAACAGGTTTACAACATCTTTCGAGTATTATGTGAGAAATACCTATGACATCCTTTTGAATCTTCCCATTCCTTTTACTTTAGGTTTGAATGCTCCTGTCCAGAATGCAGGTGTGGTTAGAAATACAGGTTGGGATTGGGCCATGGGCTGGCGTGATAAGAAAGGTGACTTTACCTATGCCATCAATTTTAACTTGTCTGATGTGCAAAACCGGGTGATGGACCTAAAGGGGGCTGGACCATTTATTTCTGGCCACAACATTACTCAGGAAGGCTATCCTATAGGCTCAATATTTGGCTATCAAACCCTTGGATTTTTCCAGAACCAGGAAGATGTTGATAATTCACCAAGACAATTTGGCACAGTATTCCCAGGCGATCTTAAATATAAAAACCAGTTAACCGTCGACACCAATGGCGATGGAGTGCCGGATGCAGCGGATGATGTAATAAATCCTGCGGATCGTAGGGTGATTGGAGATCCTTTTCCCAGAATGACATTTGGTTTGAATTTGTATGCACAATACAAAGGTTTTGACCTGACGGTATTTGCCCAGGGCATTGGAAGGCGTGATTTATACTTACAGCAAGATGCTGTCTGGGCTTTCTTTAATGCCGGAAATATACAAAGATGGATGCTTGATTACTGGACGCCTGAAAACCCAAATGCATCCTATCCGAGGCTGAATGCGGGAACCACGCATAATAATTGGCAGGTAAATGATTTCTGGGTGTATGATGCTTCATATCTTCGCTTAAGAAATTTGACACTTGGCTATAACTTTCCGCAAAGCATAGCCCAGGCTCTGGGAATGAGCAGACTCAGAACCTACTTTAGTGGACAAAACTTGTTTACCTTGGACAATATGCCTCAAGGCATAGACCCCGAAGCACCCGATGGAACCAATGGGACATTATTCCCAATCACCAAAGTGTTTACCTTAGGATTTGACATCACCTTTTAATTTGACCGATCATGAAAAACAGGTTAATAAAAATATTTACAATTATACTGGCATTCTCGATCAGTTCATGTGAAGACGTGCTCGACCGGGTGCCATTAGATGCACCATCTGATCTGACTTTCTTTTCAAATCAGCAGGAACTGGAATTGGCTATAAATGGAGTTTACCAAAATTTATACCTGATGAGTGCTGGCGCTACAGCCCAGAATATTCTGGACAATGCTACCGATTTAGGTTGGCAGAGAGCTTTATTGTTTGGTATAGAGGCTCTCACATTAGGCGCACATAATGCAGAAACCGGTCTGTTTGCTTCTTTTTGGCAGCATCAATATCGAGGCGTTAATAGAAGCAATAACCTGCTCCAGAATATGCACAGAGCTCGTGCCGTGGTTAGCGAAAGCTTTTACAACAGAATAGAAGCAGAAGCTAAATTCCTGCGTGCTTATCATTATTTTTGGCTTATTCAAATGTATGGAGATGTGCCTTATGTAACAGAAATTCCATCTTCTATTGCAGAAGGAATAGTACCCAGAACGCCTAAGTCTACCATAGTAGATAATTTGTTTACAGACTTAGATTTTGCGGCAGCTAATTTGCCGGATTCCTGGGGTGGTGCCAATGAAGGAAGGGCGACACGTGGTGCTGCTCTGGCTCTTAAATCCAGAATTGCACTTATGAATAACAGATATAACGAAGCTATTCAGGCAGCTCAGCAAGTGATGCAGTCAAATGTGTATGATTTATACCCTGATTATGGAGATCTCTTCATCTATGAAGGGGAACGTTCACAGGAGGTTATTCTTGACCTTCCATTTTTGATAGGTGTTATTGTCAATGCAGTACCCCGCGAGCAGGGACCTAGAAATATTGGCGGCTTTAGTCGTTTGGCGCCTTCTCAGTATATGATCGATTCTTATGAATGTGTAGATGGTCTCACGATTGATAAATCGCCCCTGTATGACCCAAGCAATCCATTTGCCAACAGGGACCCCAGGTTGCATGCATCTGTTATTCTTCCACAAACCATGTTTGGTACCTACGTATTTGAAACCACTCCGGATAGTACAGTTACTACCCGAATCGTAGGAGGAGTGGCTTCCCGGGTTAACAATCAGGATGTAACCAATCCATTTGCAACTTTTACGGGCTACCTTTGGAGGAAGGGAACCAGTGAAGCGGATGTGCCAGATAACAGGGCCCTGTCCCAACTCAATTATATACTCATAAGATATGCAGAAGTACTGCTGAATTATGCTGAAGCCAAAATTGAGTCAGGCCAGATCGACAATACTGTGTTGACGGCATTAAACCGGATCAGGGCCAGGGCCTATGGTGTGGATGTAGCTCAGACGGAACTCTATCCTGCCATTACAACCACCGATCAGGCAGAATTGAGAACCATTCTGAGAAGGGAAAGGAAAATTGAATTGGCCAATGAAGGTTTCCGTTTCCTCGATCTTTACAGATGGGGAATAGCTGAACATGTTTTGAACGGCCCTCTTGTAGGACGTCCGCTCAGGTCACATTCAACGATGACTTTTGTTCCGACCATCGATCAGTATGGTCAGCCCAGATATGATGGTGGCCTGCAGAATTATCGCCAGGTCTTGCAAATGCGCTTCGATGCACCTAAAGATTATTTGTGGCCAATCCCACAAAGAGAACTGGATATCAATTCTGAATTGGTTCAGAATCCGAATTATTAATTCCAAGTCCACCTTTCACAATCTTTATGTGAAAGGTGGTTTTTTTTTATTAAAAGTAAAAAGGTGAAAAAAGTCATCCATTCATTATTAACAGTGTTGATATTAAGTGGAGTTTTTTGCTGTAATTCCTCTATATCCAATAAACCCAACATAATCATCATACTGGCAGATGATATGGGTTTTTCAGATTTAGGTTGTACCGGTGCTGAAATCCATACCCCCAATCTGGACCGTCTTGCCGATAACGGACTGCTTTTTACAAATTGTTATAATGCTGCCCGATGTTGGCCGACGAGGGCAAGTTTGCTTACCGGGTTGTATTCGCACAACACCGGAATAGAGGATAAGGGCTATTTACATAACCAGTGCGTTACTATCGCCGAAGTTCTTCAAACCGCCGGTTACGCTACAATTATGTCCGGAAAGTGGCATGTTGGTAACAACAGGGAACATTGGCCGGATAAACGTGGGTTTGAAAATTTTTATGGAATTCCCGCAGGAGGCGGCCTCTATTTTTATCCTTCCAAATTTCTTGACAGACCAATCTACAGAAATTCAGAATTGGTAAAACCTGATTCTGCAACCTTTTATTCTACCGATAATATTACCACGGAGGCGATAAAATTTATTTCAGAGGCAGAGCCATCAAACAAGCCATTTTTCCTTTATTTGGCTTACATCGCACCACATTTTCCGCTTCAGGCCTGGCCGGAAGACATTGCCAAATATGAAGGAATATATGATGCAGGATATGAAACCATCCGTCAAAACAGGTTTGCCCGGCAACAAAAGCTGCAAGTAGTTCCACCAGGATTGAAACTTTCCCCACCGGAATATGGAAACTGGTCTGAAGTTAATGCAAAAGAGGAATCTTTAAAAATGGCCGTTTACGCAGCCATGGTCGATCGAATGGATCAAAACATCGGAATATTAATCAATTACCTGGAATCAATTGGAGAATTAGAAAATACTTTGATTCTTTTTCTCTCTGATAACGGGGCAACTGCAGAAGGTATTAATCGCTCTCCCGGAGCAGAAATTGGTACTGCATATTCTTTTGTAGGCACTGGAAGAAATTGGGCAAACGTTAGTAACACTCCATACAGAAAGTACAAAATGCAAGCGCTTGAAGGTGGAATTATTACCCCGCTTATCGCACATTGGCCCACTGGAATTAATAAGGGGAAACGATTAGTAACTGAATTGGTCCATATAAATGATATAATGCCGACCTGTCTTGAAATCGCAGGAATTAACTACCCGGAGCAATTTAATGGAAATCCTGTTTTACCCTTAGACGGAATAAGTCTTAATCCATTTTTTAATAATAAAAAATACAATATTGAAAGGACTATATTCTGGGAACATGCTGGAAATAGTGCTATTCGTGTAAACGACAAGAAACTTGTCAAATCACGCAATAGTCCCTGGGAACTCTATGATATAAAGAATGATCCCACAGAATTAAATAATTTGATAACTCGCGAGCCTGAATTGGCAGATAGCCTTGAGAATTTGTGGAATAAAAAAGCAAAAAAAATGGGCGTCAGGAAATGATAATAAATATAAATTAAATAATTACAAATAATGAAAGAATTATTAGTTCAAAAACTTTATCCAGTTCTGGGCATCTTATTTTTATTAAGTTGTACCACCGGACATCAGGAACCAGATACAATAAAAACCACTGAGCATTTTCCTTCCTTAGGGATTTCCTCATCAGCCCTTTCCCTGGAATGGATACAGAAACCTGAGGGTTGGACATTGAACAGTATTACTACGGATGGAGTGCCTGTGGCTAATCCAAGGGGATTTTTCAATATTCTTTACACTACTAAACAATATCCGGCCCGTGTTTACAATGATGTTGCCGGGAAAAATTCTACTTTCTATCCCTTGAAAGCGGTTAAATTATCCGATAGAAGTATTCAATTCAAACATTCTTTGCCATTGGCAGAAATAGAAAGTATATGGGAAATAGATACTGAACATCCTTCAGATATTAAGGTGAGTATTAAGTTAACCGCAAAATCTGATGGCCATTATTCCATAGCCAGTCCAACGATCGCTGTCATCAAGGAGGAAGAACTGAAATGGGGAATGATACCCGGGAACTGGTACGGTACAGAACTGGAAAACGACTTAAACCTGGTGCGGTCATACAGTCAGGGTATCCCAACTGTTCCCATGCTTGCCGATGAAAGGAACAGCGGTACACTCTGCCCCTTATTAACCGGAAGTAATAATGTTACCCTGGCTGTTATCCCTGAGCCTGGTACTTCAAGGGATCCATGGGAGAAAGATGCATTTAGCCGTGCTAATCCCAGGTTAGGCATGTCGCTCATGAACCGTCACAATCAATTTACACCTATTGTATATTTCCCGATACTGGGACAAGATGGATCAAAATTGGAAAGCGGTCAATCCATTCTGTTTAATTTCAGGTACTCCATACAGGCAAAAGACTGGTTCACTGTATTTTCTCATGCAGTGAATAATATTTATAGACTTCCTTCCCTACTTAACCTGCAGGAAAATAGTTTTTCGCTCTCGGAGAGAACGTACAGGATGTTGAATTTTTTAAATGATGATAAAAAATCTGCCTGGAGAACCTGGGAGGTTTCTGGCTATGAAGTAGGAGCAACTGGAAACAAGAATGCAGATGCCGGAACTATGGGTATGATCTTACATGCTGCCAAAGATACAGTTATGCAAAAACGGATGAAATATATCCGGAACTTCAAATTAGCCCAGCAACAAACAGAAGCCGGTTTTTTCCAGGGAGCTGCCCTTGGAGAATATGGCCATAAAGATGGATTTGAATCTGAAGAGGGAAACTGGATCGAGCCGCTTTTTACAACTTACTATACGATGATGGATATGGGCAATATGCTGCTATTTGACCCGGATGACCAGGAGTTGAGGGAGCGCTTACGTTTGGGAGCTGAAAAACTGATGGACTGGCAGCATGATGATGGGAGTTGGGATGTAGGATATGACGTATTCAGTAATGAACTGGCTTTTCCTGACCTTAAAGATTACCGCCCCACATGGTATGGATTACTTATCGCGTACAAGATTTTAGGCGATAGGGAATACCTGGATGCCGCTATCAAAGGGGCTGACTGGTTGATTGCTGAGGGAGTGAATAAGGGCCGTTATCTGGGGGTTTGCGGTGATGCCCGCAATAAATGGGATTTTGGAACTGCCCAAATCTCGCAGGCATATATGGACCTGTTCGATATCACAAAAAAGGACACCTACAGGGAAGCAGGAATTGAGGCAGCACGGGTTTATACGACCTCCATTTATACCCATCCCATTGCTACAAAAAACGTAAAAACAGTGGCAGGTAAGGAACGAAAAGACTGGGAGATCAACCAAGCAGGATTAGGGGTGGAACATATCAGGGGGACTGGCTTTCGCGGCCCGATCCTGCTTACCAGTCATGTCGGCCTTTTTGTTCGAATATTTGAACACACTGGTGATTCCGTTTTTCTTACCATGGCACGTGCGGCAGCCCGCGGGCGGCAGGCATTCGTGGATGAGGAGAGCGGGATCAGCATTTATTACTGGGACGCATTGGAAAATGTGGAACGTGGAGCAAGGAATTTCCCATGGCATGCATTTTGGCAGATCGGCTGGATCACCGATTACCTGATATCGGAAGCAGGGCTGCGTTCTAGTGGTGAAGTGGAATTTCCCGGGGGTTTCATGACCCCAAAAGTCGGCCCACACAGGACCTATGGTTTTGCCCCTGGCACAGTGTACGGGCAAAAAGCTGATCTGATTTTCCGGCAGGGAATGATACGGTGCGATAATCCCGATATCGAATACATAACCGCTTTATCTGAAAATAAAAGCACTCTCTATATTCTGGCCATGAACCAGTCACCCAAAGAAGGATCAGGTTCCTTTTCAATTGACATTTCCAGACTTTCACCAAAAGCTAAATGGGGAAAAGAAAAAGTCCTCCAGGGAGATGTTCCCGAAGTAAAACGTTCAGAAGGGAAAATGAATGTAAGCATTCCTGCATGGGGGATGAATGTGGTTGCGTTGGAGGTAATGGAGTAGATCTGTATTTATTAAATGTACTATACCTGATAAATAAAACTTAAAAATGTTAGTAAGAATCTAAAAAAATGTTAAAATATACTACACTTATTGCTGCCCTTTTTGCAATGTCAGTGATTAACGGATGTTCTCCAAAAAACGAAACACCGGCTCCCGACAAGCCCAATATTCTTTGGATTTATCTTGAGGATATGAATCCCCGGTTCGGTTGCTACGGTGATAAAACCGTGCCCACTCCAAACATGGATAAGCTTGCCAGGGATGGGGTCTTGTTTGAAAAATCCTATGTTCCTACTCCCGTTTGCGGTCCAACCAGAAGCGCTCTTATCACTGGGAAGATGCCAACAACCATAGGGGTTCATAATTTTGAAAGTCAAGTCGAACTTCCCGGCTATCTTGAAGGCAATACCCTCCCGGAAATATTTCAAAAAAATGGATATCAAACCTTTAACCGTGGAAAAACCCACTATATGTTCGCTTTTGACTACGACAATTTGTTTACCAGGCTGCCGTTCAGGGGATCTTTTGCAGGCATGGATGCATCACCTGATGATTACGCTCCCTGGAGAGGGCTCCCGGATAAGGGAAAACCATTTTTCGGGCAGATTCAATTAAGGGGAGATAAATATCGAACAGGTGATATGATGCTTTCAGCATTGGTACCGCCCGAATCGGTAGCGGAAAAAATCCCCCCGATCTACCCCAAAAATGAAGCTGTTATGAGAGCAATCGCACACCGCTATAATTGTGTAGCCATGACGGACCTGGAAGTGGGGATAATTATGGAATTATTGAAAGATGATGGTTTGCTGGATAACACAATTGTTTTCCTCTTTAGTGACCACGGAGAAGATATGCCGAGAAGCAAGCAATGGTGCCACGAAAATGGTTTACGTGTGCCATTTATTATAAGAGCGCCGAAAAATTTAGCCAGAGCAAAAAGCAATTCACGCCGTGAAGACTTAGTATGTTTACTTGATGCTTCAGCAACATCACTGGCTTTTGCTAATATAGGCATTCCCAGTTGGTATGACAGCAAGGACCTTTTCGATAAGAATTTTAAAAGAGAATTTGTTATTTCCAACAAGGACAGAATGGGTTATAATATTGACAGAGTGCGTGCATTGACAACCGATGATGGATACAGATATATCAGGAATTACATGCTGGATCGTCCTTATACGCAATTGAGCTTCTTTAGCGAAGGAGCGGTGATGAGAAATATGAAAGAATTGTTTGCCAAAGGTGAATTATCAGATGCTCAGGCCCGTTTTTTCAGCAATTACAGACCCGCAGAAGAATTGTACAATTTAAAGGACGATCCTTATGAAATTAATAACCTTACACATCATCCTGATTATCAGGCAAAACTTCTGGAGTTAAGGGGCATGCTGGAAGACTGGGTCAAAGAAACAGACGATCAGGGACAGTATCCGGAGTCTGAGGAAAGTTTAAGAAAAGTGTATGAACAAAAGAAAGATGAGGTAATGAAACAATATGGAAAACCTTTTGAAGAAATGGTTACTATCCCAGAATACGATTTTCTGAGGAAATAATAGTAGTTAAAATATTTTAAATTCAATAATATTTCTGCAAATAATCTCACATTAATTGAACAAGGAGTTCTATCCAAAGCCATGAATATAAAAATGAAATTCCCCTATATACGTTTGGTTTTAAGTATCTTTTTTCTCCTGTTTTTGCTTTCGTGCAAGCAAAGCAAGAATAATATGGAAAATAATATTGAAAGGCCAAATATTATTGTAATTCTTGCAGATGATATGGGTTTTTCAGATTTAGGTTGTACCGGTGCTGAAATTGCTACACCTAACCTTGATAACATGGCAGAAAATGGAATTCTTTTTACTAATTTTTATAATAGCTCAAGATGTTGTCCTTCACGTGCGAGCCTGCTTACCGGACTTTATCAACACCGCGCCGGAGTAGGTCACATGGTCGGTAACCTGGGCTATCTTGAGTATCAGGGCTTTTTGAGAAAAGATTGCTTAACCATAGCCGAAGCTCTGCAGCACACAGGATATAATACCATTATGACAGGTAAATGGCATGTGGGTGATGCGCCTGAGCACTGGCCAAATCAAAGAGGCTTTCAGGATTTTTATGGAATCCCGGCCGGAGGCGGATTGTATTTTTACCCTTCAAAGTTTCTTGACAGACCTATTTATAAAAATGAAAAACAGATATTTCCGGATGAAAAAAATTTTTATTCCACAGATGCATTTACTTCTGAGGCTATTGAATTTATAAAAAAGTCCGTTGAAGAAGATAAACCTTTTTTTGCCTATATCGCCCACATTGCTCCCCATTATCCTTTGCAAGCATTGCCACAGGACATTCAAAAATATAAAGGTAAATATGACGAAGGATATGAGGCTATCAGAAATAAAAGATTTGAAAAGCAAGTAAAAATGGGTCTTTTTGATCGGGAGACGAAACTGAGTGATGCGTCGTTTCCTCCTTGGGAAACGATGAATGACCAACATATAGAGGCCCGGAAAATGGAAGTGTATGCTGCCCAGGTCGACCGACTCGATCAAAATATTGGAGTGCTTGTAAATGCCTTGAAAAAATTAAAAATACTTGATAATACCATTATCTGTTTTCTTTCTGATAATGGAGCTTGTGCGGAAGAAGTTAATCGATCACCCGGGGAGGAATTAGGCACAGCCAATTCATTTGTAGCCTATGGAGAACAATGGGCGAAAGTTAGTAATACTCCCTATCGTCTTTATAAAAGCAGGGCCCACGAAGGCGGCATTATTACACCTATGATCATACAATGGCCTAAGGGTATAGCAAAAACCGGACATATTGATCGGACCCCGGTTCATATTATAGATATTATGCCTACTTTTCTCGAGTTGGCTGGAACAGATATTTCTAAAATTATTGATGGTAATGATTTACTTATGCCAGATGGTTCCAGCTTTGCTGATTTATTGTCAGGGAAACCACTGAAAAGGCCTGAAAATTATTATTGGGAACATCAGGGGAATCAGGCTATAAGGGTCAACGACCTTAAACTTGTGAAAAAACATGCTGAAGATTGGGAATTGTATGATTTGAAAAATGATCCAACAGAATTGAATGATCTGGTCAACCAGAGACCTTCTCAAAAAGATAGTCTCGAAATATTATGGTCTAATTGGGCAAGTGAATATGGCGTCAGAAATTGGCCGGTAAAAAAAAATATCGTGCCTCAATAAAAATAGATGTAAAGGAGCTTGATAAACAAGACGAATCAACTAAATAATAAATAATTTAACCTATGAAAAAATCACTTTTACTCATTCCCATACTCTTCATTTTATTTTCTGCCTGTGAGCAGGAAAAGGAGCAACCCAATATAGTATGGATGATCGCTGAAGATTTTTCTCCCGACCTGGCTTGCTATGGACATCCTATTGTACATTCGCCCAATCTCGATAAACTGGCGGCCCAGGGTATCCGTTTTAATAATGCCTTTGCCTCGGCGCCGGTTTGCTCATCAGCCCGTTCGGGATTTATCACGGGAATGTATCAAACCGCTATTGGCGCCGATCAGCACGATACCATGGAAAAAAATAAATTGCCTCTTCCGCAAGGGGTGAAAACCTTGCCGGATTATTTTCATGATGCAGGGTATTTTGTAGATTTCAATGGCAAAACACACTTCAATTTTAAATATACAGGTGAGGGTGTTAAAGACAGGAACATAACTGACCGGGAACCCGGACAACCATTTTTTCTGGTTTTGCAAACCCATCATACCCACAGGGTATTTAAAAGAGATACTTTACGCCCCATAGACCCTGCCATCGTGGAAATTCCGGAATGTTATCCCGATCATGAAATCACCCGTCGTGACTGGGCAAATTATCTTGAAGATACACAGCTCCTCGACCGATGGGTGGGACAACAAATGGCCTGGCTTGAAGAAAACCAATTACTGAACAATACCATTGTGGTATTCTTTGGTGACCACGGGCGTCCGCATGTTCGTGGCAAGCAATTTTTGTATGATGAAGGCCTCAGGGTGCCCCTGATCATAACCCGTTTTGGTAAAAATGCCAAGGTACAAGTGGTCGAAGAGTTGGTAAGTCTTATAGATCTTGCACCCACCATGTTGCAGGCCGCTGGTTTAAAAGTACCTGATCATATGCATGGCATCGATATTTTAAAACCCGTTGAAAGAGATCATGTATTCGCCAGCCGTTCGAGAAATGGTGATGCCATCGACAAAATACGAAGCCTGAGAACTAAGGACTATCTGTTCATCAAAAATTATATGCCGCATGTTCCCTGGATGCAGCTTTCTTCCTATAAAAGAACACAATATCCGGTGTATACACTTTTAAAGGTATTGGATGAGAGGAATGAGCTTACAGAGACGGCTCAATATTTTATGTCTCCGACCAAGCCGGTCTACGAATTGTATTACATTCCAGATGACCCTCATCAGGTGAACAACCTTGCAGAAAAACATCCAGAAAAAGTGCAGGAATTTGAGGCCATGCTTGAAAAATGGCGCCATAACACCCATGATTATTTCGAAGATCCGGATTTGCCAGACCTGGTAAACATGCTGGCCTCCAAAAGAAAAGCCGTTGACCAGTGGAATCAAAGGGCTGGACTCGACATAAATGCATCTGACGAAGAAGTATTAGAGGCCTGGAGAAAAATATTGTTTTAAGGCAACTCATTTACATAAGTTGTTGATTATAAATGTATAACCTGATAGCGATGAAAGTGTATTTTTTTGAAAAGCTGCTATTTTTTGTCTGCCTTGTCATTCTTATTGCTTGTCAGCCGAAACAGGATGCCTTCGAAGTAAATGAGCGCGGGGAATTGATTATTTCCAATGATAATGGCCAATATTTTTTCAAACCCGAATTTATTGTTTTATACAACGAAGAAAATCCCGTGCCTGCTATGCGCCCCGGGGATGTTGAAAATGTTCTGTACAATATCATAACCTGGCAGGGGGTTAAAACTGAAGAGCAGTTGCGTAAACCGGAAGGTCGGGATGATCAGGAATTTGGTGATGGATTTGATGACAGGATTTTGGATGCAGGGGTCTCCGAGCGCACTTTCAATCTCTTTAATGCCGGCCATATTCAAGCGTATAGCTTTGATAAGGTTGTGAAAAGTGGAAACCTTTATACCTTGCATTTTAGGGAAGAAGACTTGGGTCAATTGAAGGTTTCGATAGAAACATCGGGAATGAAACCCATAATGCATCTGGAATTTACCCCTGCCCGGGATGGCTATTTTTCCATAGGCTACGTAGGGGCACCAAAATCTGCCATTGAAGAAGCAGATGAAATCTGGCAGCCTATGATCTGGCAGGAAAAAAGATTACCAGAGTCTTCTTTTATGACCATGGCATTCAGATGTCCCTTACCTACCACCATGCTAAGCCTGAAGGGTACTTCCATTGGTGTTTTGGCTCACCCCGAGGAGTTTCCTTTTGATCCCTTGCCCACCATGGAAAACAGCCGCTTTGGTGTGGCCGTGAGAAATCTGAGTGGAGAAGCACAACCCTTGTTGTTTGCGCCAGTGCTGGGAGGGCAGGAATCCTACAGAAAAAATGGAGAAACCTATACTTTTAAAATGATGCCCTGGGCCATTGCCGGAGACCTGCGGGATGCTTATGAACAGTTGTCAACAGAAGTTTATGGATTCAGGGATTATCGCAAAAATGATATCGCTTCATTGAATGAAACCTTTGAAAATATTGTGAATTACGGCATGAGTGAGTATGCCTGGTTTCTCGACAGCCTCAAAGGTTGTGCCTATTCTACAGATGTGCCGGGTGCCGTAAAGAATGTTTCAAGTCTCCATCCTTTGCAACTGGCCATGGTGATGGACGATCAGGATATGTATGACCAACGGGCCTATCCGATTTTGGAATATATGCTTTCCCGTGAGAAATTTTTGTTTAGTCTCGACCCGGAACAAAGGATACAATATCCATCCAGAAATTTGCATGGTCCTATTGCACCGATCACCGAATTGGCCGCCCTTCACCGAATCACAAGGGAAGCCAACCCTTACCTTATCGATATGGCAAAGTCTGAATTTCAGACCAGCCGCATCAGAAATCTGGATGTGGTAGAGCAGGGAGATCACTGGAGAAATGCGCTGGCCATCTATCATGCCTCAGGGGATGAAAAATTCAAAGCACTTGCGAAACAAGGCCTGGCAGATTATTATGAAAATAGGGTGGATGCTCCCGCTATGGATTTCAGCGACCCTGAAAGCGGAGGTTTTTTCTTCTGGACAGGCTTTACCCCACGATGGATTGATTTATTTGAAAGTTATGAACGTCTTGGGGATGAAGAATATCTGAAGGCAGCACATCAGGGAGCCAGGTCATATACCATGTTTTGCTGGATGAGCCCTGGCATTCCCGATGATAGCATCCTTGTGAACAAAGGAGGTAAAGCTCCCTGGTACTGGTACCTTAAGTCTAAAGGACATTCACAAATGTTTTTTCCTGAAGAATGGGCGCCCGCCTGGCGACTTTCTGAAATCGGACTTACCCCGGAATCCAGTGGTACCTGCCAGGGACACAGGGCTATTTTTATGGCCAACTATGCGCCATGGATGCTGCGTATTGGTTACCTTACCGGTGATGAATTCCTGAAAAATGTAGCAAAAGCTGCCATTATCGGCAGATATCGCAATTTCCCGGGCTATCATATCAACACAGCCCGCACTACCGCATACGAAAAATATGATTATCCTCTTCGGCCCCACAAAGAACTCAGCGTCAACTCTTTTCATTATAACCACATCCTGCCCATGGCGGTGATGTTGCTGGATTACCTGATCACCGATGCCGAAGTACGGTCTGAAGGAGCCATACAATTCCCTTCAGAATATATAGAAGCCTATGCGTATTTGCAAAATAAGTATTATGGCCACAAAAAGGGAGTATTTTATGGTGACTCTGTCTGGTTATGGATGCCACAACAACTACTCCAATTATCCTCAAAAGAAATCAACTACATCTCAGCCAGAAGCGATGATCAATTGATGATTTCATTAATGAATCAAAGTCCTGAAGATATAAAGCTGAATTTGAGTATAAATGAAAAAATAGTACCAGAGGTCAGCGGAAAAAGTTTTCAGGTTGAGCTTATAGGTAACAAGCATAAAATACAGCCAGGGCAATTGCAAAATGGTTCAATAGAATTATTGGTTCCTGCCCATGGGACAGTATCGTTCAAAATTAAAGATTTGAAGGTAAAGGCAGATTTTCAGGAAAGTATCCTGGCCCGGGCCGATGTTTGGTCAAATGCCTATGCAGAGCTGAAGCCTGGAAATACAAGAGCTATGATTTTGAACATCGGGAAATTGACCACCAATGCCTATGTGTATCTGAGAGATAATGATCAACAATGGAAAGAAGTGACCCTTAGGTATAAAAATGCCAGGGGCGAAACATTGGAGGCCTTTGATAACAATTTTCCATTCGAATTCACTGTGCCGCTGGATCAAAATGCAGATTTATTTGAATTTCAAATTCTCTTAAAAGACCTGCAGGGAAAGTCCACAATATCTGAATGGTACAAACTCAATAAATAGACATGATTTGAAAGTAATTTTTTAATAATCTTATTGGATCTATATGGCAGTCATAAAGCAAAATTATATCATAATCATATTATTGGTAATCCTCGGATGCTCAAATGATCAGACATTGCTTATAAAGAATGAGAATATAGAAGTCAGAATATACAAAGATGGACTGAAATTGGAATTTAAGGACGCTACAGGAAAAGACTATTTGGTCCGTCATACTGAAGCTGGTTTAAATTTTGGGATAGGGGATTCATCACCATCCGGAGAAGTTAAAGTGCTCAACATTATTGATAAAACCAATAACAGCATAACACTTTTAGCTGAGAATAATGTTAAAGAACAGCTCATCGTAAATTATACATTATTCAATAATAGCGTAAGAATAAAGGCAGGTTTTAAAGATCAACAAGATAAGGGAATTATTGATGTAAAGACTGCTCCTTCTTATCCGGCATATGGTCTCGGGGATCATGGCAGCTATGGTAGTTCGACCAATATATTTGGCATTCAAAACGATTCCTTAATCAATAAACCCTGGCTTAGGTATAATGCCAATCATTTTAGATTTGTATCTAATTTTTCGGTTTTTCCGTCTCAAAAATTTGCTCAGGTTCTATTTGAAAATGGATTAAAAAGAATTTCAATTGACTCGGCAGAAAATAGAATGGGCGCTGCTAATGTCAATGAAATTACTGCCTATTATTTTTTTGGTGACATAAAGCAAATTTATTATTCCTATAAACAGGCAAAAGAAAGAGAAGAATATAAAGATTATTTACCTAAGCCGGAATTTTTTGAGTTGGGATATGAAGCTTTTGGCTCTTTGGGATGGAACACAAATCAGCAAAGTGTGACTGAAGATTTAAAAAAATACCTTGCCCTGTCATATCCCATAAAGTGGGCCGTAATCGGATCAGGTTTTTGGAAAGGAGAAAGGAGATCTCCATTGGAAGGATCTACAACTAGTTTCGGGATGTGGGATAATGAATTTGAACCCGGAAGAAATGATGGTTTTCCAAACCCCCGATATCCGGATGTAGAAGGACTTAAAAACTTTTTTAAAAGCAACCAAATTAAATTCCTGATTGGTTTGCGGACTAATTTTAAAGCTTTACCTGACAATGGAGGGTATTATAATGAAAGTAATGATGGTTTGTATACCATCGAAGGATTGCACAAGGGGTATTTTATTAAAGACACTTCGAATGTAGCACAAACGTATAAGGTTAATTTTCCGCAGGGTAAAGTTCATTTATTGGAGACAAACAATAAGGAGGCATTAGAATGGTATTATAATGGTTTCAGGAAATGGGATGTAGATGGGTACAAGGAAGATTTAATGTTTCATGATGGTGTGAGACTAAATAATGACGCCAAGGTAAATAAGATGAATGAACTGATGATGGAAAATGGAGAAATGGTAATGGTAAGAAATGCTGCATTTTCTGTTCCTGGTGATATTTTAAGGCTTGAAGATACAAAATATGGTTTTAATCAGGACCGAACCCTGATAAATGCGCTTTCATACGCAGCTTCCGGAGTTGGGAATATTTATCCGGATATTGTTGCTGGTAAATATTTAAAAAATCCATTGACAGAAGATGAGAAATTATACTTTGTAAGAAATGCTGTTTTTGGTGCCTTAGCCCCTTCAATGGCAATGGGTCATGGCCCATGGCACCTTTTGAATGAAAAGTATGAACGAACTGTAAAAAAAGCAGTTGATTTTTTTGATATGCTTGTTCCTTATAAATACAGTGAAATTATCAAGGGATACAATGAAGGTTTTCCATTTGCTTTTACACCTCTTCCCATTGCCTTTCCTGAAGATAGTAATACATATAATTTAGCTGATACAACACATAGACAATATTCATGGATGATTGGGGAATCTTTATTGGCCGTTCCATTATTTGGTAATGATTACGCCAATTCTGATACAAGAAATATTTATCTTCCTGAAGGCAAATGGATGGATTTTGAAACATTTGAAGTATTCAATGGACCTGTATTTCTTAAAGATTACCAACTACCACTTGACAAAATCCCGGTATTTATAGGAGGCAAGGGTATATTTATTTGCAGAGAAAATGAGCGCTTATACGCAGTATTTTATCCCGGCATTCCTGATAAACAAACTGAGTATCTGTTTTACCATTCCCCAACCATGCAATCCTCATTTAACATTTCTGAAATTCAAAATAAGGACAATGTTAAAGTTAGGGAAAATACTTCTGGTGAAGTGATTTCTTTTGAGAAAATCAATGGGAATGGAATAAAATTCAACATCGAACCAGGAGGTAATTATGTAATTTATGAATAGAGAATGAAAGCGATCATACTATGTTGGATTTTTACGGCTGGTATTTTTTTCAGTCTGCAAATACATGCCTCTGTACATTACCAGGGCACATATGATTCGCTATTATTTGAGTTTAAAAACCCTTCTGATTTTTACAAGCCCCATGTCTGGTGGCATTGGATGAACGGCCACATTTCTGCGGAAGCCATAACAAAAGACCTTGAGTCTATGAAGGCGGCAGGCATTGGTGGCTTCACTTTATTCAATGCGAGTGAAGGTACTACGGCCAAAGGCCCCGTGGACTATATGAGCGAAAAATGGTGGCAATTGTACAGACATACCGTATATGAAGCCGAAAGATTGGGACTGGATATGGGCATTCATAATGGTGCCGGCTGGTCTTCAACCGGAGGTCCATGGGTGAGGCCAGAAGGCGCTATGCAGGAGGTGGCGTGGACAGAAATACATCTGGAAGGCCCCATGACTTTTGATGGCCACCTCCCGGAGCCATTACCAGCCATCGGGCTGGAAAGAGATATGAGACGTGACCCGGAAGTAAACAAAAGATATTACGTACCAAGAGACAGTGTGAAGGGTTATTTTCATGATATAGCTGTTTTTGCCTTCCCGACCCTTCAATCAGACCAGACTCTGGAACCGGTGAGGTTGACAAACTGGTGGGAAAAAGCAGGCTTTGCCAAAATGAAATCTAAGTATGTCCCTCAAAAAGAGGATGTGTCCGAAGGGGATAAAATTATAACTGAAAATCTGCTGAATATAAGCGCCCACCTGGCTGAAGATGGCAAATTGTATTGGGAAGTGCCAGCTGGTAAGTGGACCATCCTCCGCATGGGTTATCAGCCAACAGGACGACAAAATCATCCGGCACCACCACAAGGAAGGGGTTTGGAGATTGATAAGTTTTCCAGAGAAGCTGTAGATGCTTATTGGCAAAACTCCATCAGCAAAATGTTGGATGCAGCCGGATCTGCCAAAGGTAAACCCCTGACGCGGCTGCTTATTGACTCTTATGAAGTTGGGCACCAAAACTGGAATAAAACCTTTCACGAGGATTTTATCAGCCACAGAGGCTATGACCTTTTGAAATTTCTTCCTGCCATTACAGGAAGGGTTGTCGATGATGTAGAGCTTACAGAACGCTTCCTGTGGGATTATCGAAAGACCATCAACGACCTGATTCAAAGCAATTACTATAAAAGATTCCGTGAGTTATGCCACGAAAACGGGTTAATCTTTGCCGCAGAAGCCTATGGTGCTTTTGGAAATACCGATGATATCAGTGCATCAGAAATACCCGATATTCCTTTGACAGAATGGTGGACCTTTCGCAGTAACAATTATGCGGATTTCTCTTCTACAGCCAGGGTGGCTTCCTCAGCAGCCCATACGCAGGGCAAAAAAATTGTTGATTCCGAGGCCTTTACAGGGCCGCCTGAAAAAATATTTGAAGCTGCCCCACGTGATTTTAAAATCCAGGGAGATTATTTCTTTACGCTGGGCGTCAACCGCTTTAGTTATCACAACTTCACACACGATCCTTATGAACATTTACCCGGTATGGGCCTCGGCACCTATGGCAGCCGCTTTGACCGGCGAAATACCTGGTGGTCCTATGCAAATGCCTATTTTGCATATGTCACCCGTTGCCAGTATTTACTGCAGCAGGGAGATTTCATAGCTGATGTATTGTACTTTACCGGCGAAGATGCGCCAAAAACCCTGCCGCCTAAACATAACCTGAAGCCGACAATTCCCTACGGATATGATTATGATGTTTGTTCGGCTGAAACATTAATGAAGGCACTGGTGGAGGAAAATAGGATCATTCTGCCCGGTGGGATGAAATATCGATTGCTTATACTATCTGACGTGCAGCAAATGACTATGCCGCTATTAGAGAAACTGGAAAGCCTGATGCGGGATGGTGTCACGATTCTGGGAGCTCCACCGCAAGGTTTGCCGGGAATGGAAAGCGGAACAGCTTTATCGGCGCGATTTGATCAGATAAAAAGCAGAATTTGGCCGGAAGCAGGCTCGCAGCAGGATCAGCCTAAATATGGCAGTGTTTACAGGGATGAAAGCACTCAGCAGGTTTTTCAGGAAATGGGATTGGCGCCAGATTTTGGTTATTCATATGCCCAGACTGATGTAACTCTGCCGGAAGGTGAGAATGAAAAGCGCATTCAATACATTCACAGAAGACACGGCCAAATTGACATTTATTTTGTCAGCAATCAGAATGATTTTCCGGTAAGTCTCAATACAAGTTTTCGGGTGTCGGGTAAAATACCTGAATTGTGGAACCCCATGACTGGAACAACAGAAATGGTATCCATATTTTCAGATTCCCTGAATGACTATACAAATTTCAGAATTCAACTGGAAGCCATGGGTTCGGTTTTTGTGGTTTTCAGAGAGAATTCTACCAGTGATGCGGAAAATGTATTTACTGGTCTGACCTTTAATGGAAAAGAAGAACCCGGCTTATTGAAAAATCATGCCGGAGAATTTTTTATTTTGGCAGAAAGGGAAGGCAATTATGCTGTACAGACAAAAGAGCATACATCCATAACCGGCAAGGTAAATAATATCCCAAATTCATTCGAAATAAAAGGCCCATGGAGGCTTAGCTTCAGCAAAGGTTGGGGTACGCCTCTTCAAATCAACATGCCTGAGCTTGCTTCATTGACTTCGCACCCGCATTACGATATTAAGCACTATTCGGGCACCACGACCTATCGGACCCGGTTTCATCTGAAAAAATCGTTTTTTGTAAAAAATCAAGTTGTAATACTCGATTTGGGTGAGGTCAATGACCTTGCTGTCTTGCTTATAAACGGCGATTCTGTTGCAACATTATGGAAGCCCCCTTATGCATTTGAGGTCACCAATTTTTTGAAGCCCGGAAAGAATGATTTGGAGATAAAAGTGATAAACGTATGGCACAACAGGGTAGTTGGAGATCAAAAATATCCTGATGACCTCAGGTGGACAGATGATACGGGATCAACCGCAAAAGGACGGGCATTACAAGAATTTCCGGAATGGTTGAAAGATGAAAGCCTGAGACCATCCACCGGTAGAAAAACTTTTGTTTCCTGGGAATGGCCCCACTTAAAGGAAAAAGAATTGTTGCCATCAGGGCTGATAGGCCCTGTTCGTATTACATCTATGATTAAGATTCCTGTACCATAAAGAAAAAGAAGCATGAAATCAAATTTGACAAATTTAAAATATCTCATGTCCAGGTTGAATTTTTATACAATTAAGCTGCTGGCGGGGCTATGCTTTTCTGTCTTGTTTTTAAGCTGTAAAACCGATAATCAACTCCAAAGCGGTGAAACGAGTATAAGCTGGAAAGCATCTGATGAAGGCTGGAAAATTGCCGATGTAAGTGTGCGTAAACAAGATGGAAAAAAGGTTAGCGCAGGAACGCCCTCGGGTATGTACACCTTTCTTTACAGTACAGAAAAACCTTCAGACCAATCAGATACCATTATTTATAACAATAAGGGCGTTAAATTCCCTGAAGAGGAATTTATCTACCTTCAGTCTACTTGGAAGCAGGCCTTGGGTCCGGTGCGGATGAATACCGCCGGAGAAGTATTTTCTTTTTTTCCGGAAAAGATGTCTTTTGAAGGCAAAAAGGCAATATTTACGCATACTACCGGCATGGCAGATATAGAGGCTGTCTGGCAGATTGACGTAAAAACTGAGGGGGCTTTCGACCTCAGAATCAAATTAACAGCTAAGCAAGCCGGATATTTCAGCATGGCAAGTCCCGACCTTTTCTATACGGATCAGGATGAGCTGGAATGGGCCATCGTTCCCGGATATTATCATGGCAGGGAAGTGCACAGCGATTTGGTGCGCAGCCTGGCTTATGGTCAGGGGCTGCCCTCCATTCCCTATGTGTGCCGGGAGCATACCGTTTCAACGCTGACTTCCATCATGAGCCATACATCAGGCATCAGTTACTCTGTTGTAGCGCATCCGGATTATGGTCGTGACCCATGGAAAACTGATAAACCAACGCACCTTGATGCCCAGCTTGGCTTTTCGCACAAAAACCGAAGCGGACAACTAACCCCCACGGTCTACTATCCTTTGCTCAATCATGACCTGGCACAATTGAAGGCAGGGGATACCCTCATTTTTGAATGCAGGTATTACATTGCTGAAAAAAGCTGGTATGATCTGCTGCGACACGCAGCAATGCGCGATTATAAAATTGAGGACTTTTTAAGCCTCAAAGAAACCGAGCTTTCCATTTCTCAACGCATTTTAGATTTACTCGATTATTCCCTCGATGATGAAACTTCACTGTGGAATGAAATGCGCAGCCAGGGTAAAAATATGGGTGCGCAATCCTATCTGGGAGGGGTGGTAGGCTCTGATAAAGACGCGACCAAAAATTCAGATATTGGCGCCATGTGGATGCTGGCAAAGTTTACCGGCAATACCGATCTGAAAAATCGCCGGCTTCCCCTGATCCGAAATTTTAAAATGATGCAGATCGAAGATGAGTCGAGTATCATCAGTGGCGCCATTAAGGGCCAGTACTACCTGAGAAAAACGGATCGCTGGGTTGAAGAATGGGGTAATCATACAGAGCCCATTGCTCTAACCTATTATAATATGCTTGACCTTGGCAACATATTGCTCTTTGAGCCTGATGATCATGAACTGCGAAGTTATCTGGCTTTAGGGGCCGAAAGATTATTGAACTGGCAAAATGATGATGGCAGCTGGGCCATGGGCTACCACAAAGATCTCAGCGGAGAGGTATATGAAGACTTGCAGGATTTCAGACCTACTTTTTATGGTTTAATCGTGGCATACAAAATATTGAAAGATGAAAAGTATCTCTATGCCGCCATCAAAGGTGCCGACTGGTTGATCGACAAGGGCATACAAAGCGGCTTTTTTACAGGTGTGTGCGGAGATGTGCGCTTTGTGAATGATTTTGCTACCGCGCAAATTTCCCAAAGTATGCTTGATTTATGGGAATTAACAGGAGATAATAAGTACAAAGATGCCGCTATTTTCACCGCGAAAATTTACACTGCTTCTATATATACGCATCCCATCCCCAGCCGAAAAATGAAACTTGTAAATGAAAAAGAGGTGCCCGATTGGGCCATAGCCCAGGCAGGTTTGGGTTTTGAGCATGGGGGAAACATTGGATCTGCGGTGGGTCATGGACCCATTTTGCTGGCCAGCCATGCCGGTATGTTCATGCGAATGGCAGCACTCACAGGAGATGATTATTTCGCCATATTGGCCAGAAGCGCTATATGGGGCAGAGATGCCTTTTTACACCCTGACAATAAAGTAGCATCCTATTACTGGCGTCGTATGAATGCCGGGGCAGGACCTTTTCCGCATCATGCGTGGTGGCAGATCGGATTGCTCACCGATTATCTGGTTTCAGAGATCAGTTACCGCAGTAAGGGTGCCATTGATTTTCCGGCTGGTTTTTACACGCCAAAAGTTGGACCGCACAAAACCTATGGTTTTGAAAGCGGCAAGGTATATGGAAAAACAGCCTCATTGGTGTTGCCTGAAAATTTAATTAAAGGTGCAAGTCCTTATCTTGATTACATGGCTGCAGTGGCTCCGGATGAAAACAAAATGTATGTTTTCCTGCTCAATAACAGCGCAGTCAACCGTATGGAAACCTTTTCAATCGAAACGGAATCGATGTTTAAAAATGGAGCCATAGAGAAAATCAGGTGTTTAAATGAAAGGGGCGAGGAGGAGGTGCTGAGCATTAAAGATGGCTTGCTAACAGTAGAATTTCCGGCTTTTAGTTTAAAAACTATTGAAGTATCAATGCAGCCATAAATATTAGCCAAATGGGAATGAAAGGATTTATCAGGATAATTTTTACTTTATTTTTTTGGTTTTTTTGCAGTCATGGCTTTTCATTGGACTCCATTGCTATTGATGAAAGTGAGGGATCCTCTGGCAAATATGTGCTCATGCCAAATGTCAGGAAGCAAACAATCTGGGGAATTGGTTTTGAAATTCAGAGTGATGCTATTGGTTCGGGAAATCTTGGGCTTCCCGATAAAAGGATAGCGGTACCTCATGACCTGGTTCAAAGCGAGCGTGATCGCCTGGCCCGCGATATGCTGAAAGGTTTCAGATACTGTCGTATTGCCGGCGGCCTTTATTGGAGGGGATTGGATGCTGATCAAAAGAATTTACAGCCCAGGTGGCAGGGGCAATTACAGGAAATCAGACAAATGCTGGATTTGGCAGGCATTGAAGGGGTATCCCTTGAGTACTGGTCCCCGGCACCGTTCTGGAAGGCCAACCTCAAATATTTTGGTGATGGCAGGGATGATAAGTATAATACACTTCGTTGTTTTGGGCCAGGTTTTTTACATGACCCTGTTTATGCGGGAGACACAGCAAGATTTCTAAAAGATTTCGCTGATGCTTGCGTCCGTGACGTTCAAACCCTCGAAAACGCAGGTATAAATGTAAGTATGTGGGGAATGCAGAATGAACCGCACGTTTCAACCACCTATTCATCATGCAAATATTTTAAACCTGAAAATTATGTTAAAGCCTATACAGCAACGGCATCTGCCATCCGGAGCTATGATTCTTCAATATTGCTTATCAGCGATACAGAAATAAATGGCTTTCCCTCCATGATAGCCACCGGTATGAACGACCCCGAAACGGCCAGGCTGGTAGATGCTTATGTGGTACATACAATTGGCTGGGATTCTGAAAAGGTTATACCGGTACATATGCGAATCAGAGAAGAATTGCCCTACCGGCAGTGGTTTCAAAATGAGTACGAATATTTACAAGGTGGTACCAGTCCTGAACGCTGCCTGAATACAGTGCAGCACATTATGAATTCCTTTCAGCTGGCTGAAAATCCGACATGGTTTTGGCTTCATGCATTAAAACCATACCAAAATGAAGAGGCCAGAGGTTATTCACTTGGTTTATGGAAGTCAATGATAGAAAAAAGTACCATTGAATTAAAGCCTGACGATCCTTTGGCAGACAAATTAAATTCACTCAAAGAAGGCCATTGGATATACAATGATTTCAATTGGAATGCAGTAGGCAGTTTCGTCAAACATATGCCGTGGGATTGTGTGGCTCTTGGTGTTATCGAAGAACAGTATAATGGCGATGCCCGCATTTTTGCTTATATGAAGCCAAATGGAAAAAGAGTAATTGTGGTTTCTAACCGATCCGGTAAACCATATACTTTTCAAATCCAAACGCAGCTTCAAAATGCTCAATGGCAAGGCTACCGGTATTCTCCATTCGAAAGGGGGGAAGATTGCCTGGGCCTTAGACTTGGCAAGAAAACAGGCAGTGAACTGACCACATTATTGCCTCACCTGACCTGGGAATTCTGGGTAGAGCAGTGATTATTTGATATTTTGTATTACACTTTCAATAACTATTGGAACATGATACCTTGTAAGATTTTAACACATAAAACAACTCAAATATGTACGCATGTAATTCATCATAATTTCGATACACTTTGGTCTTGATGTACAATAGTTAAGATTGTATAGCAACAGCATGGCTTCAATATAAATGATCTTCAATTTTCATTTCTGATTTTTTGCAATTATGAAAAAGTTTAATCTCTTATCTCTCTTATCAATATCGGTTCTGCTTTCATGCAATCCGGCCATTAAACCATCAGAAATGATTAACCCTTCTCTAACCCTGTGGTACGACAAACCAGCAAGTGAATGGACAGAGACGCTGCCCCTGGGAAACGGCAGAATTGGGGCCATGGTTTATGGAGGAACTGAAAATGAAACCATACAGTTTAATGAAGAAACCTTATGGACCGGTCAACCCCATGATTATGCAAACGAAGGAGCTCACCATTATCTGGAAGCACTCCGTCGCTTGCTTTGGGATGGAAAACAGGCCGAAGCGCATGAACTGGGAAATAAACATTTTATGTCACAGCCATTTGGTCAGCTAAGCTACCAGCCTTTTGGGAATATATTGCTGAATTTCTCTGGTCATGGAGATGTGAATGCCTACCAGCGTCAGCTCGATTTGGAGAAGGCCATTACCACGGTTAATTATGAAGCCAATGGTATACAGTTTAAACGTGAGATATTTGCTTCAGAACCTGGTCAGGCATTGCTTATTCGACTTGAATCTTCTTCCAAAGGATCGATCAACTTTACTGCCGGCCTCAATTCCCCCCATTCCAGCTACGAGGTGTCGGTGATTGGAAACCAGATCATTCTCAAAGGGAAAGCCAATAATTATCACGAAGCACTGGGCCGTGACGGTAAACCTTATCCTGACAGCAAAATTACTTTTGAAGCCAGATTGAAAGTAGAAATACATGGTGGAGAAATGGTGCAAGCCGGAAATTCTATTGAAGTGACCAATGCCAATCATGCAACACTTTTTCTGGTGGCGGCCACCAGTTTTGTGGATTTTAATGATATAAGCGCTGATCCGGCTCAACGCTGCAACCAGTATTTGGAAAATCTGGAAGGTAAAACCTGGAAGGCACTCAAGGAAGAACATATTGCAGATTATCAGAATTTGTTTAACCGCGTAGCCATCGATTTGGGCAGTAATGAAATTTCCAAACGTACCACTAAACAGCGACTGATTACTTTTTATGAAGATGAAGACCCAAGCCTTGTCTCCTTATTGTTCCAATATGGCAGATATTTACTCATTTCTTCATCTCGCCCCGGGACACAACCAGCCAATCTGCAGGGAATCTGGAACGACAGACTGGATCCACCCTGGGATAGTAAATATACCATCAACATCAATACGGAAATGAATTACTGGTTAGCGGAAATGACCAATCTTTCAGAATGTGCTGAACCACTTTATTCAATGGTAGAAGATCTGGCAATAACCGGTCAAAAGGTTGCAAAAGAACACTATAATCTTCAAGGATGGGTTACCCATCACAATACTGACCTGTGGCGGGGAGCAGCGCCCATCAATCATGCCAATCATGGCATCTGGCCAACAGGCGGAGCATGGTTGAGTCAGCATTTATGGTGGCATTACCAATACACAGGGGATCAGGAATTTTTAAAAAAACGTGCCTGGCCTGTTTTAAAGGAAGCTGCCCGTTTTTTCTCCGGATATCTCATACAGCATCCCAACAATACAGATTGGCTGGTAAGTGGCCCCAGCAATAGTCCCGAACTGGGAGGGTTGGTCATGGGACCAACCATGGACCACCAAATCATCAGGGATTTATTTAAGAATACGATTGAAGCGGCTGAAACACTGGGCGAAGAAGACGATTTAACCATTGGGTTAAAGGAAAAACTGAATAAAATTGCGCCCAACCAAATCGGTAAGCATGGTCAGTTGCAAGAATGGCTTGCTGATGTAGATGACCCCAATGAAAAGCATCGGCATGTTTCACATTTGTGGGGGCTCCACCCTGGCAATGAAATTCATCCTCGAATAACGCCGGAGCTTGCTCAGGCATGCAAGGTCACACTTTCTCATCGGGGTGATGGGGGAACCGGCTGGGCCCGGGCCTGGAAAATTAATTTCTGGGCACGATTGCTTGATGGTGACCATGCCTTTTTGTTATTGAAAAACCTCATGGTGCCTTCAAAAAGTGAAGAAGTCAACTACCAGGATAAGGGAGGCTTATATTACAATTTATTTGACGCTCATCCTCCCTTTCAAATTGATGGTAATTTTGGTGTTACGTCTGGTATTGCAGAAATGATTTTGCAGTCTCATTTAAGAGATGAAAATGGAGACTTTTACCAGGATATACTTCCGGCTTTGCCATCTAAATTAGCAGAAGGAAAAATTCAAGGATTGAAAAGTCGTGGCGGTTTTGAATTTGACATTACCTGGAAGAACGGAAAACTTACTTCATTGAAAGTAAAATCAATGCTGGGAAATAAACTAAACATCAGATATCTCGACAATATAATATCCAGGGAAACAAGTGCGGGCGAGATCATTACTTTTAAGGAAGGCAGTATTTGATTTATCTAATTGTGAAGTAATGAAAGTAAAACTAATCTTTTTTGCAGGGCTAATGGTTTTTATATCATGTTCCCGGCAACGACCCATCTCAGAGCATGGTGGCCTTGATCTCAATTCTATGATGGGTCTGGTACCGCAATCAGCAAAATTTATCAATGACACATCCTTTATCTGGTGTGGTACAATGGTTAAATCTCATGTCGATCAGAAGTATCATATGTTTTATTCTCGCTGGCCCAGAGAATATGGTTTCGCAGCCTGGGTAACCAGTTCGGAGGTGGCTCATGCGGTTTCCAATTCTCCTTTCGGCCCATTCGAACATAAAGATGTGGCACTGCCGCATCGCGGATCAGATCATTGGGATGGCATGTACACCCACAATCCGACCGTTCATTTTTTTAACGGAAAATATTATATATACTATACCGGTAATTTTGGGGATGGGAAAATTACCAGTCCAAAATTAAACTGGACACACCGCAATAATCAGCGTATCGGTGTAGCCATTGCAGAAGATCCCAATGGACCCTGGCAAAGATTTGATCATCCCATAATCGACGTCAGCGAAGATTCGACTGCAAATGATGCGCAGATGGTCGCCAATCCTTCTGTTACCCAAATGCCCGACGGCCGTTTCCTGATGGTCTACAAGGCAGTAGCAAAACAGAGGCCACAGCCCTTTGGAGGACCCGTTGTACATTTGACCGCCATTGCCGATAAGCCCGAAGGACCCTTCGTAAAACAAAATAAGCCCATTTTTACCGCTGAAGATGTTGATTTTCCGGCAGAAGATCCTTATGTATGGTATCAGGATAATACATATTATGCCATTGTGAAAGACATGAATGGCGCTTTTACCAACACTGGCCGCAGTATGGTACTATTTTATTCGCTTGACGGACTGGACTGGAAACTGGCCAAACATCCGCTGGTTTCCGATTTAAATATTAAATGGGTCGATGGAACCACCCAAAAACTGGAAGCTTTGGAAAGACCACAACTCTTCTTCGAAAACGGAAAACTGGTTGCCTTGCTGTGCGCGGTAAACGAGACACTAGAACACTCGTACAATGTGCAGATACCGCTGAAATAGATTCAGAAACAATACATTGTTAAAATAATGAAACTACTTTCTATTTTAATTTTTGCCATCCTAATTAGCTGTCTCGGTATAAATCAGGCACAAATAGAATATTTAAAACAGAGCAATTTCCGACTTGCTCAAATCTGGTCAGACACCAATGGTGCTCCAATCAATGCACACGGAGGAGGAATTCTTTATAACAATGGCATTTATTATTAATGCGGAAAGCATAAAATTGAAGGTCTTTACGAGCGATGGATAGAAAAAGTAAAAAAAGTTTTGAACAATAGAATAACTATAGCTACAACATTAATATCTCATTAACTAACCATGAAAATCAATACAATGGACAATCTATACAAAATGGGCAAATGCTTAGTGCTATTTCTGCTGTATTTACTACTTTCTTCCTGCTCTGCCTTTCAATCCAATAATGGAGAAAATATTGAATTTAAAGATGGTAACTTTATAATGCAGATAGAAAAAGCGAATTTGAGTTTTGGCTTTATCCATAAAAATGGGGAAATCCTTGTTCAAAGTAATACTATATCAGGTTTGTTTATTAACGAAAGCCCTGTAGTTAATGCGGAAGTTCAATCAAAATCAGCCAATAAAATAATTTTCGATGCTACAACAAGAAAAGGAGAAAAAGCTATTGTAGATATCACTTTCAAAAATGGCGTTACAAAATTTTCTGTGGCTCCTTCATTTGGAAATTTCAATAAAGTTTCGCTTCGATTAGGAGGAATGCTGGTAGCTCATGGTTTGGGCGATGCTGGTGCATTTGGAGAGAGTTTCAATTTAGTTGAAGAAGAAGCAAAAACATTCGATATTGTAAACAATGGAGGCACAAAGCGTTGGTTAAGTACATTTACAATATTTCCGCAAAATCAATTTGCAGGTGTGTTTTTCAATAGAGGGAAAAAGAGTGTTGTTCTTGCCCCAAATACCTATCAGTTAAATTCTCAAACTGAAGGTGAAGCCACGTTTTATTTTTTTATTGGATCGAACGAGGAAATCTATTCTAACTTCAAAAAGATTAGAAATCAGTTGGGCTACGAAGATATTAAACCCAAATCCAGATTGTTCGAACTGGGCTGGGAATCTTGGGATGCGTTGGGTTGGAATACAAATCAGGAAACCCTAAAGGAGATTTTGGCAAAGTTCCATAAAGAAGGTTATCCGATTCGTTGGGCAGTTACCGGTTCCGGATTTTGGGATGAAGGCGGTACAACTACCAGTTTTGGAAAGTTCGGAGCAAAATTTCCAAATCCGGTTGAGTTTAGAGACTGGATGCATAAAAACGATATATACTGGATGATTGGCTTGCGCACCAATTTGGTTCCTTCGGGCGGGCCATATTACCCGATAACTGAAAAACGCAACAAAAATCTGAAAGTAAGTTCGTTTTATGGGAATGATTTATCAGACGAAGCTTTAGCTAAAAATTTGCTATTGACTGATGAAGAAGGAAAACCATTAAAAATTACTTCCAGCATTTTTCCTATTGTACCCTGTTATTTAATTGATGGAAATAGACCAGGAGCTGCAAGTTGGTTTCAGAGAAATTATGCTAAGTGGAAAGTTGATGGTATTAAAGAAGATACCATGATGGATTTGGGTGAAGAAACTACAATTTTCAATAAACCAATTGCTAAAATTGCTACCGAAGGTGCTTTAGTGATGGCAAGGTGCGGTGAGTTTTCTGCTCCGGGGACTTTACTTCGAATCAACGATACAAGAGTTGGAGATATGTCGAAACGAGCACCATTAAACTACCTGCAATATGCAGCATGCGGTGCCTCTAACGTATATTCAGATGTTGCCGGGATTCATAATATGCATAATTTGAACGAAATAGATGCTTCCATTAGGCATTCATGGCTACTTTCTCTAACTGCGGGAATGGCTGTTGGCGCTTTTCCTGATAATTGGGCCGAGGAAAAACGAACTGCTTTTAAAAAAGCTATCGATTTTCATTATTCGCTGGTACCGTATCTTTTTAGTGCAGCTATGAAATCGTATGAAACAGGATATCCATATACCTTAACTCCAATGAGTATTGCATTTCAAAATGATGAGAATGTTATGGAACTGGAAAATTTTCAGTGGATGATTGGGAAATCAGTTTTGGCAACTCCAATCCTGAAAAATCACAAAAGCGGTAAAATGGACATTTATTTACCTGAAGGAAAGTGGTTCGACTGGGAAACGCAGGAAGAATTTATGGGGCCTCGCCTATTAACTGATTACAAGATAGCTTTGGACAAAGCACCATGTTTTGTTGGTGGAGATGGTATTGTCTTATTACGAGATTCTGGTTATGAGAATTTGAAAGTTCGGTTATACGCTGTCAATAAAAAAGCCAAAGCAGAATTTTTCTCCTTGGAGAATTCAAACAAATATAAAATTGAAGTTTTGGAAACTGATTTAAATAAAGCTGAGGTTTGGGATAATACCTCAAAACAGAAAATAGATTATCAGAAACAGAAAAATTACATAGAATTTGAGATTATCGAAGGACACAATTATAGTGTTAGGTAAAATATGTCATGATTTTTTAAAATAGTCGAATTATAAAAAACGTCAATAGAAAAAGATACAAATGAAAAAAATAGCATTGATTACTTTATCCGGCTTATTCGTGATATTTGTTTCCTGGTCACAAAAAAAGAGTGTTCCTCCGGGTGAATTGGATTTGGCTTCAATGATTCAACCCATCCCAACAACAGCCAAATTCATCAACGACACGTCATACATCTGGTGCGGAAAGATCGTCAATTCGCATATCGATCAAAAATACCACCTGTTTTATTCTCGCTGGCCCAGAGAATATGGTTTTGCAGCCTGGGTAACCAGTTCGGAGGTGGCTCATGCGGTTTCCGATTCTCCTTTCGGCCCATTCGAACATAAAGATGTGGCACTACCGCATCGCGGATCAGATCATTGGGATGGCATGTACACCCACAATCCGACCGTTCATTTTTTTAACGGAAAATATTATATATACTATACCGGTAATATTGGGGATGGGAAAATTACCAGTCCAAAATTAAACTGGACACACCGCAATAATCAACGCATCGGTGTGGCCATTGCAGAAGATCCCAATGGACCCTGGCAAAGATTTGATCATCCCATAATCGACGTCAGCGAAGATTCGACTGCACATGATGCTCAGATGATCGCCAATCCATCGGTTACCCAAATGCCCGACGGCCGTTTCCTGATGGTCTACAAGGCCGTAGCAAAACAGAGGCCACAGCCCTTTGGAGGACCCGTTGTACATTTGACCGCCATTGCCGATAAGCCCGAAGGGCCCTTTGTTAAACAAAATAAACCCATTTTTACCGCTGAAGATGTTGATTTACAATTGAAAAGATTCAGAATTGAATAAATGTATAAGTATAAGACAACGCATCAAATGAAGGCAGGCATATTTACAATAATAGTAACAGTTATAATGGCAGGAATCTTTATTTATCCTGCCATGTCTCAACATGAGCCAATGAATGAAATGTGGGGATCATCATCTCCCTCTAACGAGGCTTTAAAAGCAGGCAAAGAGAAACTTTTCGACCAGGGAAATTACGCCATGTTTATCCATTGGGGGCTCTATTCGCACCTGGGTGGAAAATGGAAAGGCCGCACCTATTACGGCATTGGTGAATGGATCATGAATAAAAATATGGCAAATATTCCTGTTGAGGAATACAAGGAGATCGCCAAAGAATTCAATCCTGTAAGCTTCGATGCCAGGGCTATTGCCCGTCTCGCAAAGGATGCCGGTATGAAATACATCATCATTACCAGTAAGCACCACGATGGATTTGCCATGTTCCATTCGAAAGCCGATCCCTTCAATATTGTAGATGCTACTCCATTCGGTCGCGATCCAATGAAAGAACTCGCCGCCGCATGTCGCGAAGAGGGTCTGGGCTTTGGGTTTTATTATTCACATAATCAGGACTGGACTGCCCCGGGTGGTTCGGGTGGACCAGGCTTTCACCCTGACGGTTCCCCTGCAACTTTTGAAGATTATTTCTATAAAAAGTGCATACCACAGGTCAGGGAAATCTGTACCAACTATGGACCCATCGATTTTGTATGGTTTGATACTCCCGGAAATATGAAAAAGGAGTTGGTGGTTGAACTGGTAAAGGTAGTGCGCGAATTGCAACCCGGGGCTATGCTCAACAGCCGCATTGGGCACAACATGGGCGACTACGCCAGCAAGGGTGATATGGAGGTGCCTCCAGTCAATATCGAAGGTCTTTGGGAAACCTGCGACACCAACAATGATTCGTGGTCCTATGCCTGGTATGACAATAATTTCAAGAACCCAAAAGAAATATTAAACCGTTTGGTTTCAACGGTTGCACGGGGAGGCACCTACCTGTTCAACGTCGGCCCTGATGGCCAGGGACAAATCCCCGAAATAGGCCAACGGTTTCTTCGTGAAACAGGCAAATGGATTCAGAAATATCCACAAATAGTGTATGCTGCTGGCAGCTCTCCCTGGGGACGAGCATTGCCCTGGGGCGATGTAACAACCAAAGATCAGTCTGTTTTTCTTACTATTTTCGACTGGCCGCAAGATGGCAAGTTGTATCTGCCTGGTTTAAAAAAGGAAATTGTTTCGGCAAGCCTCTTGCAAGGATCATTAAAAACAAACATATCTTTTGAGACAAAGCAAGGTTGGACCATTTTTGATTTGCCCTGTCAACCAGCAGACGCACCCGCTTCTGTGGTTGAACTGAGCTTTGACAGTGCCCTGCAACCTGATGACGTTGATAAAACATTGGGATTATCGCCGAATTCTGAAAGTCAATTACTTGCAGTTTTTGCCGAGGTAAATGGTGCCGAAAGCAAAACCATAAGGTGGATGGAAAAATTTGGCGAATGGAAGCACGTAAGCCAGATAAGCAAATGGTCAAAAGGGAGTTTTGCGGCCTGGACACTGGATGTCCTGGAACCAGGATATTACAACCTTGAGCTTCGCTACAAAGGAAGTGGAAAACTGGTGTGGAATATTACAACTGATGAGGGTGGTACGGTACAGAATCAGCAGGCATCTACCGAAAAGTATCATCAATATGCAATGGGGATACTCGAATTTAAAAAGCCTGGAAAGCATGTGATAAATGTTTCTCTGGTTGAGGGTGATCCTGAAGCATCCAGTCTCGAGGCGATTATTTTATATCCGATCAATTAAATACAAATACAATGAAACTAATATTATCTGTTTTTTTGCTGATTTATTCTTCCCAATTGATGGGGCAAAATTCAGCCATTCAGGAAAAATATCCACCCTTTGTCAACCAGGCAGGTTATAACCTGTATGAATCAAAGCGTTTTGTTTGTTATGGTGCTCCTGACAATAAACCGTTTAGTATTATCAACACAAAAAACAATGAGCTTGTCTTTGAAGGCAAGATTCTGAATAACCAGGGTTGGTTTTCTGAATTTAATCCTGTTACAGCGGGTGATGAATATATTATTCAAGTCGAAGGGCATGGACAGTCAAAACCTTTCTGGATTGCCGACCATCTGATGGAAAAAATATCTTCTAAACTGGCTTATGATTTCTTTATCGATGTGCGTGGTTATGAAGATTTAGATAAATACGATATGTCGAAAGTTTACGGGGGAGGCCCTTCCCGGGATGGTGGTTCTTATGGGCTTGAAACCATTTTCGAATTATTGCAGTATGCTGCAAATCCTGCACTTTACCACAATTGGAAGACAGAGCTGGGAGACAATAATGTGCCCGATCTGATCGAGCTGATATTATGGCACGCCGAATTTGCCTATAAGTATGTGGACTATAATGGACCAACAGGAAACCGGCATGGTACCTTGGGCTATGAAGGTACGCCTCGCATGAATTTCGACTACTGGAATACCCTCGATCAGTTAGCGGCTGTTTGTGCAGCTTATCACTCTTTTCTGAAGCCCTATCTGTCGGAAAAGAACTACCTGAAATACCGAAAAGTTTGTCTGGATAACTGGGAAAAATACGACCGTCACAAGGTAGTCCGCTACTGGACTTACAGTACGAAGTGGGTCGATGCCGGGTTTCAGGAATTTAATGAAATGGGTAATGCTTTTGGTCAATCGGTTTTTAGTAACCTGTTTATGTACCTTTGTGAAATACATGAAAAAGATGGTCAACCTGATAAATTTTTAAAGTATGCACAGGAAAGCGCTCAGGATATCATCACCAACTGGGATTTTAATAATCCACGACACATGTGGTGGATTCGCAATGCCGAACATATTACGCCTCAGGCACTGGCCTGGTTTTTAATGGTTGCACCTGACCAGGCCCCTGCCGGTACCATCGAAAAGCTTGCTGCCTGGTCGATCCACATGAAGCAAAAAACAAATAATTTCTGGAAATACCGTGTACATAGTGAGACCGAATGGGCACATCCCAGAACCAAAGAGCTGGGTGGTGCCCCGGCTTTGGGCGGTTCTATGTTTGCCGTGGCTCACCTTCTGAATGATCCGTCATTGCGCGATCTGGGCTGGGCACAGGTTGATTTTGTGTTTGGATTAAATCCGGTTGGAGCACATCTCGGTCATAAAAGTGAAGAGCGTGTAAACATTGGTGGTTTCTGGGAAGGGGTTGAAGAGGGATGGCCTCAGGCACACCCAGATGGTTATGGTAAACTGCGGCTGGTACGCGGAACACTAGAAGGTTCACCCTTAAATAATCAATTCCCTATTGCAAGAAATGTAGAAATAATAACCGGCGATAACGAAGGGCAGGCAATTGGTAAAAATGCCTATGCTACCGAAGGCTGGAGTATTTCGAACAGGGGTTGGCAGGCAACGGTAACATTTACCACCATCGGAAGCCACCATGTCCGGATCTTTGATCATGAATACAATAAGGAAATCAATCAGACAAAATCCGGACAAACCATAACCATTGAATTGAAGGCTGCCCTTAATCTCGATTGGAATAAAAGTGATAAAGGCTGGGTAGAAATTCAATTGGGAAATGATCATCCTCAAAGAATTGAAGTAACAGAAACAGATGCAAACAGCGGAATCTTTACAGCAAAGTACAAAATACCGAAAGCAGAAAAAGGTTCCCGGCTAAAGGTATCGTATGGTTATTTTGGCCTTGGTGTTGCATCTGACCTGCTTATTAATTAAGAAATTGAAAGTTTAATCATTAAATTAAAAGTAGATGATTCGTCTTACCATCATTTTTCTGTTTTTATTAGCAAATACAATCCTGGCACAAGGGTTAAAAAGTACAGATTCTATTTTCCCTGGTCAATTATGGCAGGATTCAAAGGGCAACCCCATTAATGCGCATGGAGGTGCCGTGATTTTTCACGAGGGTATTTATTACTGGCATGGAACTCATAAGATACCGGGTTTATCAGAAAAAGAACATGCAGATGGCGGTATTCATTGTTATGCATCTAAAGATTTAATAACCTGGTATGATCACGGGCAGGTATTGTTTCTCACAAAAGATAATCCACATACAGATTTGGCCCATGAAAGCAATTTTGATCGTCCAAAAATCGTCTTCAATGCCAAAACGAAAAATTTTGTAGCCTTTTTCAAGCTGTATCTTAAAGGCCACGGAGTTGAAACGGGTTTTGTGGGCGTTGCCTTGTCTAAAAGTCCATCAGGCCCTTTCGTGTACAGTCATAAATTTCTTGGCGGTAATTCTCCCAATGGAACCGGAGATTTTGCCATTTTTCAGGAGGAAAATGGAGACCTGTATCACCTGACGGTAAGAAAGCCCGATAAGGCATTCGTGGTAGGCAAACTAAGGGATGACTATCTGATGCCCGAGGGCTTGTACGAAGTCTGTGAAGGGATATTGAAAAACACCGAAGCACCGGCGGTTATAAAGAGAAAAGGCATATATCATATGCTGGCTTCGGGTTCTACCGGATGGGATCCCAATCCGGCCAGGTATTTCACCAGCACATCTATTTATGGACCATGGAAAGACCATGGAAATCCTTGCTTCGGCACGAATCCCCACAATGGACTGGGACCAGAAAAAACATGGGGCGGACAGTCTACTTTTGTGTTGAAGGTGCAAGGCAAGGAAGATGCATATATCGCCATGTTTGATATAAACAAACCAGAACATCCCTTTGAAAGTCTGCACATTTGGCTGCCGGTCACCTTGCAAAATGACCTTTTTACTATTCCATGGCGGGATTCCTGGAATCTGGGGGTATTCGGAAAATAGCACAGTGAAAATTTTTACATTAATGGAGAACTTATAAAATATCAGTTATTCAATGAATCAATCTCAAGCCATCGTAATCTCTATTTCTATTACTGGATGCCTTTAAATACAATAATCTTTATTGTTTAAGGTGGCCATTCCAATTGAAGAGTCAAACAAATAATTATATAAGCTCATGAGAATCTTTTTGGTAATGTTTATACTGGTTGTGGTTGGCAGCTGTATCAGTAATCCAACAAAAAACAACGATCTTACCCTTTGGTATTCCCAACCAGCTTCTAAATGGCTTGAAGCATTACCTATAGGCAATGGCAGCCTGGGTGGAATGATCTATGGGGGAGTGGAGCAGGAGCATATCCAATTCAACCATGAAAGCATGATCACCGGAACACCCCAAACGGTTGGCTCTTATCAACCTTTCGGCGACATTTATATTGATTTTACCAATCTGAATGCAGAGCACTATTCCCGTGAACTCGATTTGAACACGGCGATCCATACAGTGCGTTTTAGCTCAAACGGGGTAAAGTACCATCGCGAATCTTTTGCCAGTTATCCCGACCAGGTTATGGTTATTCATCTTAATGCCAGTAAAAAAAGCATGATTAGGGGCAAAATACGACTGACCGATGCCCATAATGCCAACATTTCTGTTCAGGGAAATAAATTAATCGCTACAGGTGTTCTCCCTGAAAACCAAATGATCAAAGAATCTCAGCTGCTTGTATTACATAAAGATGGAAATTTGATTTCTGATATAGATGGAATTAACATCGATGGGGCCTCGGAAGTAACAATATTACTTGCTGCAGGAACTTCGTTTTTTAAAGATCATCGCAAAGATTTTCAAGGCGAGCATCCGCATGCCTCGGTAACAAAACGAATAGAAGATGCTTCAGCAAAATCGTATGAGCATCTTCGCAAAAATCATGTGACAGATTACCAGGAACTGTTTGGTCGGGTAAGTCTGAATTTAGGTCAGGCACCCGATCAGACAACGATAGACAGATTAAACGCACATAAAGACGGGGCGGAAGATCCGGCACTGGAAGCTTTGCTGTTTCAATACGGTCGCTATTTATTAATCAGTTCTTCTCGCCCCGGAAGTTTACCTGCAAACCTTCAAGGTATCTGGAATCATGAATACAAGCCTGCCTGGTATTCGCAATATACCACCAACATCAATATTCAAATGAACTACTGGCCGGCAGAAATTACGGCTTTACCGGAGTGCCACTTACCACTGTTTGACTGGATTGAAAATCTTGCAGCCGTTCAGAAAAAATCTGAAGATCCGATTCTAAAAACAAACCGTGGCTGGATATGCTATAATACCAATAATGCTATGGGAGGCCCCTCCACATGGGGAGTTCATCGCCCTGGCAGTGCATGGTTAAGCCAGCATTTCTGGGAGCATTATGCGTTTACAGGCGATATGGATTTTCTGAAAAGCAGGGCTTATCCTTTGCTAAAAGATGTAGCAGGATACTGGGAAGACCATTTGGTTGTCAGTGCAGATGGAAAGCTGATAACGCCCGATGGATGGTCGCCAGAGCATGGGCCTGATGGGAAAGAAGGTAATCGCACACCATATCCCGGCGTCTCTTATGATCAGCAAATTGTGTACGATCTGTTTACAAATTGTATTGAAGCAGCAGATGCATTGGGAGAAGATATGTCGTATCGCAATTATTTACAAGCCAAACGTGACAGCTTACTCGGTCCGCAAATTGGCAGGTGGGGACAAATACAGGAATGGATGGAAGATGTTGATGATCCTGATAACAAGCATCGTCACACTTCACATCTTTTTGCTGTTCATCCCGGGCGGCAGATTACTTCGGGGTCTACACCTGAATGGGCACAGGCCGCCATGGTTTCACTCAATGCAAGGGGAGATGTAAGCACTGGTTGGAGCACGGCATGGAAAATCAACCTGTGGGCCAGGCTTGGACAGGGAAATCGCTCCTATGATTTAATCAGACAACTTTTCAGGCAATGTATTCTCGAAAATCTTTTTGATACCCATCCGCCATTTCAGATAGATGGTAATTTTGGCTATACTGCCGGGGTGGCCGAAATGTTGTTGCAAAGTCATTATAAAGAAGATAACAACTACATCCTCCTATTACTTCCGGCTTTGCCAGATGCATGGCAATCCGGTGAGGTTGAAGGTCTCAGAGCCCGCGGTGGTTTTTCCATTGATATGCAATGGAAAGATGGCAGTTTGCACTCAGGTGCAGTCACTTCACTTGAAGGTAACGATTTGGTATTAGACCATCAGGGTCAAAGAATTCATTTGAAAACACAAAAGGGGAGGGTATATAAAATGCCTGACTTTGGTGCTCAGCCATAAAACATAATTAATGTTGATCAATTAAATTTTGCAACATTAAGAAACCTGGGATTATTTCTTTTCAGGTTCATGGATAAGATTCAATGCGCAAAAATTTTGCCCTTAACGGTCATATACTTTTTGATGATCGATCCTGTGCTGGCGCACGCGTGCCTTTATCTTATTTATAGTCCTTGTCTATGACGAGGACTGTCATCAGCGGCCATTCATTTACCAGAGCAGTCCTGCCCGGGATATGCAGTCCCGAACCGCAGATGGTGTGGATTTGCAATCCACATTAACCATACACGCTGACACGCATGTGCTTTTGTCCTTACCCGAAAGCCATTCACATCCTGCAAAAACCAACATCAAAAAGAATGCGCTGGCGCACGCGTGCCGCGTGTGCCTCTAACTTACCCGAAAGCTACCTTTCCTACACAAAAGCAATATCTAAAAGCCCTTTACCTCCACTATAATCTATTGCACTGCTATATTTCCAATACAACGGCTCCGCCACAAATCCCGCAGCAACAGGGTTGTTATGTATATATTCTACCTTCTGGTCTATTATATGAGAACTCCATAATTCTATGGGCTTATTATGATGTTGCCACAGTTGACGATTTTTCACATTGCTGCTTTTCAATCCCGCCTCTTCAAACATTCTCAATAACCATTCTTTACGACTTTCCTGAACGTTTCCTTCAATGGCTTTTTGTAATTTCTTCGATGTAAATTCTTTAAATCTGCCAAGTACAACATCTGGGTTTTTGTCAATTGCCCTTATGATTAAATGTACATGACTGGGCATAATACACCAGCAAAAAATCTCTAACCCCTTATTCCTTTGGCAATAATCAAGATTTTCAATGAGAATAGTGAAGTATTCCTCCCTAACAAATACATCAACCCAATTGATTGTAGCAAAACTTACAAAATACAATCCCTCTTTATTGTAAAACTTATATTTTCTACTCATTTCATTCAAATTACTTAAGTACAGCATGTTAAATCTATAGCATAATAGACAATTATTCAAGATTAACTATCGAAAAAAATGGCACACGCGGCACGCGTGCGCCAGCATTGGTTGTGCCCTGCCTTTGACTTGCAGATATTTATGTAAAAATCATTAGATTTGTATAAATTCAAAGAAATGCATCCGCTAATAGAGGAACGAAAAGAAGAACTTAAGAATATCTGTAAAAGGCTTAAAATCAGAAGACTTTATGTTTTTGGCTCCGTTGTGACTTCTGACAATTTCTGCGAGAATAGTGATATTGACTTCTTGATATCATTTGACGAAAGCATATCCGCTGAAGAATATTCTGAGAATTACTTCCAATTGCAATATAGATTGAGAGAGCTTTTCAATCGAGAGATAGATGTTATAACCGAACGTTCATTATCAAACCCCTACTTTATTGAGAGTGTAGACAAGAATAAAGTACTGATTTATGAATCATGAGATGAAAAAACATCTATATGACGTGGATGTCTCTATAAATTCAATTTTTGAATACTTGGGAGATAAGTTGGACTTTGCGGAATATTTAAATAACAAACTTTTACGTAGAGCTATAGAGAGAGAAATAGAAATTATCGGTGAAGCAATAAACAGAGCATTGAAGCTAGACCCAGATTTGCAAATTGAAAATGCAAGATGAATAGTAGATACAAGGTATTGGGTAATACACGGATATGATAAAGTTGACGATGTGATAATCTGGGGGATTGCAGTAAACCACCTCCCGAAACTGCAACAAGAAATTCAAAAATATTTGCAGGATTGAATAAATCTCTCCACCCGTGTTTCGCGTGTGCCTTTGTCTTTATTATTAATATAGTCCTTGTCTGCGACTAGGACTGTCATCAGCGGCCATTCATTTACCAGAGCAGCCCTGCCCGGGATTTGCAATCCCGAACCACAGATGGGTTGGATTTGCAATCCACATTAACCATACACGCTGACACGCATGTGCCTTTGTCCTTACCCGAAAGCCTTTCACATCCTGCAAAAATCAACATCAAAAAAAGAATTCGCTGGCGCATTATTTCCCTTTTATTTGCAACGTTTGTCATTGACGATACCATGATAAACCCAGATCCGACCCTTTCGGGGTCGATTTCTCCTTCGTGACATTTTGCTATAGACATGAGATCCCTTCTGGATCTGCATTCCGGTAAATTTTACTTACAATTTTTAGAAATACCAGCCTCAGGTTTCAGTCGGGTTGCTGTATTGAAAAGTGTCATTTATATGGCCGGTTTTACAGGATAGGTTTTACATTTTAAAATGGCAAAATCTGACCATACCTATCCAACAGGCTTCTATCAGACAGATGCCCGGAATCCGTAGGATTCCCATGTCTATAGCAGATAGTTCACCCTATAAAATCGACCCGGAAGGGGTCGCAGCCTCGCCCTGCCCGGGATTTGCAATCCCGAGCCACAGATGGTGTGGATTTGCAATCCACATGAACCATACACGCAGACACGCATGTGCCTTTGTCCTTACCCGAAAGCCTTTCACATCCTGCAAAATCAACATCAAAAAGAATGCGCTGGCGCACGTGACGTGTGTGCCAGTATTATGAACCCTTCGCAGCACAGAAGATTTTCCTGGTCACCATGGAAAAGGGCTCTCTGTGCTTTTTTTGGCATAAGCCCTTTGAAATGGCTATCTTTATCTTTTGAAACAAAAAATATCATAATGAAACAATGTAAATTTTACAGCATGTCGGTATTGCTGTTCCTTTTTTTATGTACATTTTACAGTATTCAGGCACAGGAAAATCAGGATATCCCTCGACAGGTATTACTGACCTGGCAGGGAAATACCTCGGAAACCATGACCATCACCTGGCGTACTGATCAGGCAATTGACAACCCCACCCTTCGGTACACCCATAAAGCCAAAAGAGATTTTTCCAAATGGAATCAGGTCAATGCCAGCTCATTTACTTTTGAGCCCAGTAAAGCCCATATGCATACCGTTGAGCTAAAAGGCCTTAAGGCAGGAAGAGATTACCATGTAGTCATTGATCATCCGACCCAACCTGATCAATTCTATTTTACAACCATCCCCAAAAACAACCGAAGAAATGATTTGATTTTTCTGGCCGGTGGAGACTCCCGTTCACGCCGCGATGTTCGCAGGGAAATGAATGAACTCGCCATTCGGCAAAATCCCGATTTTGTGGTCTTCGATGGCGATTTTATAGCAACAGCTTTGAATGAGGAGCAATGGGACGACTGGTTCGATGACTGGCATGAGCAAATGATAACACCTGAAGGCAGAAGGATTCCCGTCGTTCCGGCCATTGGCAACCATGAGGTGCAGGGCGGCTATGGTCAGACAAGGGATAAAGCCGCTTTCTACTTTAACCGCTTCATTGTACCAGAACCCCGCAATTTTTATGCACTTGAATTTACCAGGGATTTGATCTTAATAACCCTCGATACCGAACATATTACCCCGGTAGAAGACCAGACCGACTGGCTCGACAGCACCCTGTCTGCACATAGTGATAAGAAATGGAAAATCATTCAATGGCATGTAGCAGCCTGGCCCAGCGTTCGGGATTTTGAGGGAGATTTACCCCGTAAAATCAGGGAAACCTGGATTCCCGTCATAGAAAAACATAATGTAGATTTTGTGATCGAAGCACACGATCATGCCTATAAAAGAACCGAGCCCATCCGAAATGATCAAATCGATCTTTTTAACGGGATTTATTATCTGGGAGACGGGGGATGGGGCGCTCCGGTTCGGGATACTAAAAATCCGGAGGAATACTGGTGGCTGGCTGAAGCAGAAAAAGCCGACCACCTATGGAAATATAGCATCTCCAATAAAGGAAACAGTATCACTGTGGTGCCGGTATTCAAATCCGGACAAGAAGGAAGTATTATTTTGAAGAATAAATAAGACCAATCCCTTTTGCTTTTTAGGGGCAGAAGAGATTATTTTTTAAACCCGGTATAATTAGCAGACAAGACACCAAAACCATGGTATCTAGTAGTCGTTTTTGAGAAGAGATGTATAAGATCTTGTACTATACCCGCCTTGTATGATTATGAAAGCAAGGTTCTGCTCTGTTTGCTCATTGTAAAATGCGTAAAATATAAATTCTTTTGGTGCATTTTTTTTAATTGTAAACGCTTTCGGAAACGCTTACGGTAAAAATTTACAATCTTTATTGCAATTCCGTTAGGTCAAGTCCCTTCTTTTTTTGAAATTTGATAAACGCAGGGATATAATTTTTTATTGAAATGATCGGTAGGATTGCCTTTATAGTTATAGTATTTTTTTCACATATTGCCCTTTCCAATGACCTCCAAAAGGTGTCACTGAATGGCAATTGGTGGTTTAAAACCGATCCTAACCATATCGGCATGGATCAGGGTTGGTATCAGCAAAATAATTCAACCGTCGGATGGGACATCATGACCGTACCCGGAAACTGGGATACGCGTAATGAATATGCCAGTTATGCAGGCCTTGCATGGTATGTAAAAAAATTCAAACTGGAACCTGGGCAAACAAGCAAAAAGGTATTGTTAAATTTTGAGGCAGTATATCACGATTGTATCGTTTGGATCAATGGCCATGAAATAGGAAAAAGCAACAGCGGATTTCTGCCTTTTTCATTTGAAATCAGTAAATATCTGAAATCAGATCAGGAAAACACACTGACCCTTTGTGTGGATAATACCTTTAAACGCGGTGCCATTTGGAATTGGGGGGGTATTCGGCGCCCGGTACAGCTGGAAATATTCGATGGGGTAAGGGTTGAACAACAACACATCTTTCCCGAGCCCAGGCTGGATAAAAAAGACGCAGATTTGTCGATTCGTCTGTTTGTAAAGAACTATTCTGATGTACCCCGGGAGGTGAAAGGTCACATCATAATATCCGATGCTTCCAAACCAGTCCGAAATCTGCCCTTTGCTTTATCCCTGAAAGCCAATGAATCCACAAGTCTGTTATTAAAAACAGTTTTAAAGCCATCAGAAACCCATTTTTGGCATTTTGATGATCCCCGACTTTACACTGCCGATGTTTATTTTGAAGGAAGTGTAAATCCTGTTCATTCTGATCGATTTGGCATTCGGAAAATAGAAATTGATCATGCCAGCTATGAATTTCGCTTGAATGGTGAGCCCGTCCGATTGATGGGGCTCAACCTTGTGCCTGATGACCGTACCACGGGCAATACACTTCCACTGTGGCGTATTATGGAAGATGTTGATTTATTGAAAAGCCTCGGCTGTAATTTTACCCGTCTATCGCATTTGCCCTTGCCCAAAGATTTTCTGGATTATCTCGATGAAAGGGGTATGATGATCATTTCTGAAATTCCACTCTGGGGCTACGATCCGTTGGCCGATCCTGATCAGGAATTGCCATTTGAATGGCTTGAAAAGCTGGTTTTTAATCAATTCAATCATGCTTCGGTAGTAGGTTGGAGTACCGGAAACGAAATAGGATACTTCCCTACAGCCAATGCCTATGTCGAAAAAAGCATTGACTTCGTAAAAAAACTCGACAGTACCCGCCTGGCTACCAATGTGACCTATACAGCCCAGTTTGAAGATGATTATATCAGATATACCGATTTAGGGATGCTGAATAAATATGGCAAAAACCTGGGCCCGGTTACGCGATTGCAGCATCGGCAGCATCCTGATAAATTGATGTTTTACAGTGAATATGGTATAGGGCAAATGTCTGAAAGCCTCGATGCTTCCCTGGAAGCCCGTGAACTTATCGATTCTATCAGGAATTATCCCTATCTCATGGGAGCTTCCATCTGGACCTTCAATGATTACCGAAGTAGTTTTGTTGGGACCAAAGAGCTGTCTGAAAACCGACCCTGGGGTGTGGTGGATGTCTATCGAAGAAAAAAACAGGCCTATTATGACCTCAGAAAGGAACATAGTCCTGTAAAAGATTTTCGCGTGAGTCCAGTTTCTGGCTCCTCCGCCACCCTGCAAATCAGACCCAGGACAAAAACTGACCTTCCGGCCTATACTTTGAAAAACCACAAAGTGATTTACAAGCTATATGATGGAAATGGGATGATTAGTGATGGTGGCTTTATACAACTGCCAGATATTCAACCTGATTCAAAAGATTTGTTTTATAATATAAGCTGGAAAGCCACAGAAGCGTATTCATTGGAGCTGGCACTGGCCTCGCCCCAAATGGACATCCTCTACGATTCTATGATTTATTTTCAAAAGCCCATAAAAAACAGTTTTTCAGCATTTGGTGGCAGGAGTCAGCAAAATAATGTTGCTGCCAATACAGGAATAATTCGGGTTTTTTATGAAAAATCTCCAACCGCCTCATATTACAAGGTGCGTTATGGTAAGGATACTCCAAATTATGAATCAACAGCAGGCATCGATGATTATTTTGATATTGAAGGCCTGGAGCTTAATGCCACCTATAAGATTCAAATGGTTTATGCCAACGGAGCAGGGGAGACCCATTCAGACATCATAGAGGTAATCACCGAAGAGCGTAATTTCCTGCCGCCCGGCCACCGATATACAGAACCTGCCGATAGAGGTTTCTTTGTCGCTTACAGCACTGAACCCACTGATTTCCTATATTGTGTACGCTATTTCGAATCAGAAAAAGGTGAATCAAATGCCCGAATTATTCAGTCAAAAGCCCCTGGTCAAATGTTTATCCCCGGTTTACAAAACGGGAAGTCATATACGTACCAAATCCAGCGTTATGCAGATAATAATAGTGCAAGCATGTGGACAAGCCCGAAAAGCATTGTGCCAGATGGTAATATATCTCCTCAAACACCTGTCATAAAAGGACTGATAAGGCAAAAAAGTGAAGCTCTGGTATCTGTGACTTCGGTAGCAAAAGCCATTGCTTATACATTGCAATACCGGGAAACCGGGAAGGACTGGATTACGGTTAAAAACAGACGAAACATAAATGCTGACTTTTTTATCAAAGGTCTAAAAAGCAATAAGTCCTATGAATTCAGGGTTGCTGCAGTCAATGCATTTGGCAGTTCAGCCTATTCTGATGTTTATACTTTACCAAAATAAAAATCGATGGGAGGGTTACACGTAAAATACTTTTTTTGGCTATTGATGTGCCTGATAATTGCCACAAGTGCTGAGGCCAGTGAACGGCTGGCCCGAAACCTGGCCTTTCACGCCAAAGTAAGCGCCAGTAGCGAAGAAACCCGGGCTATAGCGGCCATAGATGGCGATCACAATAGCTTTTGGCAATCTGCAGGATCGGTTGGTGATCATTGGATAAGCATTGACCTGGGAAAAGAATATACCATCGATCAGGTAGTCATAACCCGTTCAGGGGGCATACAAAATCTGGATATTTCGGTATGGAAAAATGGCAACTGGCAAAAAGTTTTCTCCGGTGATGCCAAAAACCCACTCTTGGCTTTTGCTCCTGTATCAACGCAAAAAGTAAAAATCAGCAGTCTGAATGGCAAACAGGTGCAAATTTATGAAATACAGATTTTCGAACATGAGCCTATGCCGGTTTTTGTAAACCAGGTTGGCTACGACAGTTACAAGCATAAAGGGTTCACAGCCCCCAGGGCCAGCGATGGGAGTACTTTTACACTGGTGGGTAAAGAAGACGAAAAGGTTTATTTTACCGGAACCATTACCTCTAATAAAGGAGATTTTTCAGCTTTTCGTCCCACGGATGTCAGAGAATATGTAATCCAAGTGCAGGATGGAGGGTTCAAAAGCCAATCTGTACCTTTTACCATAGCGCCCAATATTATGGCTTTGGTGTCTTATCCAGCCGCCATGGATTTTATGGTTGATGTACGTTGTTGGTTTGGCGACGCCCGGAATTACAATCCCACTGATCAAAGCGCCGATTGTCCACACCTCGGGGTAGCCTGGCGCGACAGCCATCAGTTTTCATTTGAAATTCCGTCACTGTTGAACATGTATTTTGCCAATCCTGCTGCTTTTTCAGTAGACAGAATGCCGCCGCAGGGAAGCTATCTGGGCTTGCGTCATGAGCTGCCACCCAATACGCCGGAAATTGTACGCCTGATTTACTGGGCCGTAGATATATACCTGCGCGGGGAAGTGAACCATACCCTTTTAAAGCAACAACTGGCCTGGTTTGTTTATGCCTATCCCTGGCTGGAAGAATACATACCCCGCTCTGTATATGAAGAAGCCAGAGATTATGTTTTCGGTATATGGGGGAATGATCAAATCAACCGCTGGCAATGGCATGACATTGACCATCATGGCAATTTATTTGAAATATATACCCATTATGGTACAGGAAAAGGCCAGCTTCCTCCGGGGCATAATATCATTCCCAACCTGATGATGTATGAAGTAGCCAAACGGGAAGGCAGAAATGATGCTGAAAGATATTTTAAAGTGGCTTTTGATCAAACAAAGTGGATAATAGATCAAATTGACTGGAACGATCCAGCCACCACCAAAGGCCAGCGACAGGGAGAACACGTAACCCTTACATCGCTGGTATATTTCCTGAGCCAATACCCCAAAAGTCATCCCAAAGGTCTTATGGAAAAAATTGAATCCTGGGCGAGGGTAGCTCTTTCGCGCTCAGATAATATGTGGGATTACAGGAAATATTCAGATGAAAAATGGGTGATACCGGGTATTTTCACAGAAGGACAATTTTCTAATGTGCCGACAGGTTTTAATGAACCTGGCAATATTGCCGGATTTCCTGCTCCGGCCCTTGCAGCGGCCTCTGTAATCAACAATGAGATGTTGAAAAATCGTATGGAGGTATTGGCTGTTTCTCATATCGACCATGTATTTGGCAGGAATCCGACCGGCAGGCACTTTTGCTTTGATGCTTTGATTGATTTCCCCGGGGCTGATCTGGGCTGGTTTCAGGAATATCTTGGTGGTGCAGGCCTTCTGCAACAGGCCAGAGGGGTACTCGATGGTTCGCCTAAAGAAACGACCTATCCCTATAACCCTCAGGCAGGTGATCCCGGCCATACCGAAGGTTGGGTGACTTTTAATACAGCCTGGAATACTGCATTAGCCTATGCCGCTTCATACGATACAAAGATTCAGGTTTTTGACGCGCAATTCGGTAAAGAGATAAGATCTATAAGAAAAGGTCAACCTATTGGCATTCAGCTGACAGCGCCTCTTGATTTTGATGTTAATATGGACGAAAATGCGTATATTTATGTATATTCGGGAAGAGAAGTATTGAAAATAGAACTTCAGGAGACAAATGCATCTGGTACGGTCTTTCGCGGGATCTTATCCACCGAAAATTTAAATGCAAAAAGTATTAAATGCAGTTATGGCATGGCATGGCATGAAAAATTTAAAATAATTCAGATAAGGTAATTTAGAAGGGAAAAAACTTAGTATGTTCATTTGGTTAATCGTATGTTTTTGGCTGATAGCCCCCGTTTTGGAACCTCCACAGGAACCATTTCCGGAAGCGTATTTTCCAAAATTGCCCGAGCATGTCTCCATGCATGAAGTTGCGGTGGTACATACAGATTCAGTCAGATATACCCTGAGCCTTACCTACAACGATGCTAAGGAGCCATTATATTACAAGGCGGAGTTATTTACACCTATATGCTATTCCAGTGACTGCCTGCCCGTCTGGATCAATTTGTACTGGGATTTACTGGGAAATTACATCCGTTATGACCTTGAGGAAGATGAAATTCTCACCAAAGTAGAACATCATCCATTTAAGGAAGAAGACTACACAAAACTGCACGATATTCTTGGCAATGCACATTCCCTTTTAGGTGAGTATAAGGCAGAAGAGCTTGTTGCACCCATAGAATCGGATACGCCCTATGGTGTGGATGCCACTACCGGTGCTACCCTTAAAACGATTAAAAATGAAGTGATTGATGGAGCGGTATATTCTTGCTACACGCTTTGGCACATTACCTGGGGTGAAATCACAGATAGAATGAGAAAACATACCTTTGCCCTGGTTGATGAGGATATGGTTTTGCGATTCCTGTTATCAGAAAATCATCATTATCAGTATCAGGCTTTGGATTGGATGAAAGAATCGGGCAAATTAACAGATCCTAGTTATATGCCACATTTTCTGCAAGTTCTTGAAGGCCGCAATATTTTCTTTTCAAAAAAGCTGTTTGCTTCACTGCCCAATGAAATGTTTTTTGAATCATCTGCTCAATCAAAACTGTGGAACGTATTTCAATCCGTTCCCTATAGTCTTCAAAATGATATTCTCTTGCGTTTTATGGAAATGCAATTATGTAATAGAGTATTGATTTTAATGAGTGACTTTTTACCAGATGCCAATGATGCACAGAAAAGGTCTTTATTGGGCATCCTTAAAAACTATTCAAAACTTCCGGAAGAAGGAATAACAAACCTGGCTGGTTTTCTCGAACATCCGGCATACGGAAAGGAAGTTTATCAGATTCTATCTGCCCAGCAATCACTTGACAAAACTTTAAAAAAGGAAATGAAAAAATACAATTATTAATAATAGTTATAAACCCGAAAAACATGAAAAGTTTATTTAGTTTAATTCTGGTGTTGGGCATAGGTTTAGGGGCCTATGCACAGGAACACGTATTTGTTGAAGCCGAATCTTTTGAAAACAAAGGCGGCTGGGTCATCGATCAGCAGGCTTTCGATGTAATTTACTCTTCCTTTATCATGGCACATGGTATGGGCAAACCCGTCGCAGATGCCAGCACCACTGTACAATTTCCCAAAAAGGGTAAATATCACATGTGGGTACGTACCAAAGACTGGGCGCCATTCCCTCAGGGCCCCGGGGCATTTAAAGTACTAATCGATGGTCAGGCTGTAGATAAGGTTTTCGGGATTGAAGGATCGGATGACTGGATGTGGTACTATGGTGGTCTAGTGGATGTAAAAACCGACAAAATTCAACTGGCCTTACAGGATCAGAGCGGATTTAACGGCCGTTGCGATGCTATTCACTTTACCACAGATCGGAAATTTACACCACCAAATGATCACAAAGAGTTGCTGGCTTTTCGCAAAAAAATGCTTGGTTTAAAAGACGGACCGGAAGAAGCAGGTACTTATGATCTCGTGGTTGTTGGAGGTGGCATGGCCGGTACCTGTGCAGCCATTTCTGCTTCCCGTATGGGCCTAAAGGTAGCGCTGATTCAAAACCGTCCCGTATTGGGAGGAAACAACAGCTCTGAAATCAGGGTGCATCTTATGGGCCGTATCGATCAGAACCACTATCCTAAGCTGGGCCGCATTGTTCGTGAACTTGACAACGGCGATCCTGGTAATGGCCATCCGGATGGCAGGCTATATGGTGATGCCCGCAAACTTGATGTGGTTAAAGCAGAGCCCAACATCGATCTGTTTTTAAATAATCATGCCTACAAAGTTGAAATGGATGGCAATAAAATCGTAGCTGTGATTTCACGTGATATTGAAACCAATCGTGAATATCGCTTTACCTCTGGTCTTTTTGCCGATTGTACCGGAGATGGCACCCTGGGTTACCTTGCCGGAGCCGATTATCGCATGGGCAGGGAGAGCCGCTCAGATACCGGAGAATCGCTTGCACCTGAAAAAGCCGATGATTTTACCCTGGGCACATCCAATCTTTGGGCCTCGTTGGAAAAAGAACAACCTTCAGGATTTCCAGAAACACCCTGGGCCATTCAGTTTTCAGACGAATATCATATTGATGCGCATAAGGCAGACTGGCAGTGGGAAACGGGTTTTGGCAATTTCAACACCATTTACGAAGCTGAAAAAATCAGAGACCACAACCTGCGTGCCATCTATGGCAACTGGTCATATCTTAAAAATCATAAAAATCAAAAGTATGCCAACAACGAACTGGTTTGGGTCGCTTATATAGGTGGTAAAAGAGAATCAAGACGTTTGATGGGGGATCATGTTCTTACCCAAATGGATATTCAGGATGGTGTAATGCACCCCGATGGAACCGTTACAGCTACCTGGACCATCGACCTTCACTTCCCTGAAGAAAGAAATGCGAAATATTTCCCCGGTCAGGAATTCTATGCTGCCACCAAGCACATTAGGGTTCAGCCGTATACCATTCCCTACCGTTGCCTGTATTCAAGAAATATAGAGAACCTCTTTATGGCGGGCAGAAATATTAGTACTACGCATGTGGCTTTTGGTAGCACAAGGGTAATGCGTACCTGTGGAATGATGGGTGAAGTGGTAGGTTATGCTTCTTATCTGTGTAAGAAAGAAAGCTGCCTGCCCAGACAGGTGTATAACGACCATTTGTCGGAATTTATGAACCTGATTGAAGCAACAACGCAGTTTTAAAATAATTATAGCCTGACGGGTATTCAAAAGCCTGTCAGGCTTCTTTTTTGGCTGACCATGTCTGTAAAACAGCTTATAATTCAAATTATTCTAACTGTTGTCATCATCAACTCCGGCTTTTCCCGGGAACATCTCTTTATTGAAGCCGAATCATTCCGGCAAAAAGGAGGTTGGGTGGTAGATCAGCAATCCTTCGATGTCATTCATTCTTCTTACCTGATGGCACACGGATTGGGTAAGCCTGTGGAAGATGCTTATACAAACGTGAATTTTCCGGGCCGTGGCAAATACCATATATGGGTACGCACCAAAGACTGGGCGCCCTTTCCAACTGGCCCTGGAACCTTTCAACTTCTCATTGAGGGAAAACCCCTCAGAAAAATTTTTGGAGCCGATGGTTCTGATGAATGGAAATGGTATTATGGAGGTGTGGTTGATGTTCCTAAAAGAGATTTAATTGAGATCAGACTAAAAGATTTGAGTGGATTTAACGGGCGATGTGATGCCATTTATTTTACAACAGATAAAAAATTTACTCCCCCTGATGAACCCGAAGCGCTTCTGGAATTCAGAAAAAAAATGTTACAACTCAACGATGCGCCTTTTGATAAAGGTTTTTTTGATTTCGTGGTCGTAGGTGGAGGCGTTGCTGGTACCTGTGCTGCCATTGTAGCCGCCAGAAAAGGCTTAAAAGTTGCACTTATTCAAAATCGTCCGGTGTTGGGTGGCAACAATAGCTCTGAAGTAAGGGTCGGACTTTCCGGTTTAATCCACCAGCAGCCTTATCCATTGTTGGGAAATATCGTCGATGAAATTGGTTCAGTAGGACACTGGACTTTATGGGAAGCCCGACAAAATCCTGATTTACCCAGAAGTCGTCGCATCCTGGAAGAAATTGAAAAAAATCCTGAAAAGAAAATCCACAATGCAGGGCCGGCAACAAATTATGGGGATGATAAAAAACTTTCCATAGTTTTAGCAGAACCCAATATATCTGTATTTCTTAATACGCATATCAGCAAAGCATTTATCGTTGGTGCCCGTATTGAATCGGTGCTGGGTCGCAATATTGAAACAGGGCAGGAGTATCTGTTCAGGGGCACCTGGTTTGCCGACTGCACCGGAGATGGCACCCTGGGTTATCTTGCAGGTGCAGATTACCGTGTAGGGCGTGAGAGCCGCAATGAAACCGGAGAATCTTTAGCGCAGGAAACAGCCGATGATTTTACCATGGGTACATCGAATTTATGGTATACTGAAGTTACCACAACACCTTCTTCGTTTCCTGAAACCCCCTGGGCCATTCAATTTACTGATGAATATTATATAGATGCAGACCGGGCCGATTGGGAATGGGAGACAGGGTTTGGCAATTTTAATACCATTACAGAGGCTGAGAAAATCAGAGATCATAACCTGCGTGCAATATTTGGAAACTGGTCATATTTAAAAAATCATAAGCCGGAAAAGTATGCCAGCCACGAACTAAAATGGGTTGCATATATTGGAGGAAAAAGGGAATCGAGAAGGCTATTAGGAGACCATATTTTAAATCAAATGGATTTGCAAAGTGGAATACCTCATCCGGATGGCATGGTTACCGGTACCTGGACCATTGACCTGCATTTTCCCAATAGGAATAATTCCAAATATTTTCCGGGTCAGGAATTTCTGGCGTCCACCACGCACACAAGGGTACAGCCCTACACTATACCTTATCGCTGTCTTTACTCGAGAAATATCAATAATTTGTTTATGGCAGGTCGTAATATAAGTGCTACCCATGTTGCTTTTGGAAGCACCAGGGTGATGCGCACCTGCGGAATGATGGGGGAAGTGGTGGGTTACGCAGCAGCAGTCTGTCATCAGCAGCAATGTAATCCGGCAGATGTATATTCAAATTATTTAGATAAGCTTCTTTCCCTGATAAAAGGAAGTGAAGAGTATTAATCAATAATTTTATGCGACCTGTTGTCGTCAGTCCTCGTCAGATAAGGACTATTGGCTTTATTACCCACGAGATTATCGCCCTTGTTTCTAACGAGGGCGCAGAGGCACTATTATTTCAGTAAAGGAATGACTTTTTATTCCAGTCCTCGTCAAAGACAAGGACTATTGGCATCTTACACAAGAGATTATCGCTCACTTTCTGGCTACACCCTTGCAGTAGATTCTCGTACCAACAGAGAAGGCTTAAAAACAGTTTTGAATATTTCAGGCTCACCTTCATCTTCATCCATTTCAATGATTTCAATGAGTTTTCTGGCTGCACTACTGCCAATGTCATAAGATGGCTGCGACATGGTACTGATCGAAGGCTTCATATATCTGGTAATATCATCATTGCCAAAGCCCATGACGGCCAGTTTTTTTGGGATATCGATTCCAAGGTCTCCTGCACCGCTAACAGCTCCAACGGCCAGTATATCGGCAAAGCAAAAAACACCATCAGGCGGGTTGGGGCTTTGCATAAGTCTCCTTAATGCTTCACGCCCTGCTTCAATGGTAAATTCACATGTAGTGATCAGGGCGTCTTCTATATCAAATCCATGCATTTGAAGGGCAGCCTCATAACCCCTTTTTCTTTCCCGGCAAACGTCCAGAAAAGTACTGCCGGTAATATGCGCTATCCTTTTGCATCCGACGGATATAAGATGCTCTACGGCTTGCATAGCGCCGTTAAAGTCGTCTGTAAGTATGCTGGAACAATGAATGTCTTCATGCACCCTTTCAAACATCAGCAGTGGTATACCTCTTTCAATGACGTGATTAAGATGGTCATAGCAGTTGGTTTCTTTAGACAAAGCAATGAGCATACCATCTACCATACTGTTGGCAAGAATATCTACATTTTTTTTCTCTTTTTCCAGACTTTCCCCAGATTGGCAGATCATAACCGTATATCCCATTTCATTGGCCACATCTTCAATGCCAGAAATAGAATTTGACCAAAACTGGCGGTTAATGGTCGGCACCAACACGCCAATGATGTTGCTTTTACGACGGCTCAAACCGCTTGCCAGGAGATTTGGATGATATCCCAGCTTTTCGGCCATCTCCAAAACTGCTTTTCGCGTTTCCTTGTTAACATCAGGATGGCTTCGTAAGGCCCTCGATACCGTGGCAATGGATACATTGAGTTCTTTGGCCAGTTCTTTAATCGTAACCCCTTTTCTAAGCATCAATATTAAATGAAGTCATAACGCAATATAAGGTAAAGAAATTGAATATTTACCATTACAGAGTACTAAATGCAAAATTGCTTTTTATATAGTCGATTCTTTTAATTATTTTTAAATGTAAGCGATTACGGTAACGATTACGATAAAATAATTCAATAAAATTGAAAATTATTGCCCTTTTATTGCTAATTATTTGTCATTTTTGATTTGAATAAGGTTGGTATACTTTCGCATATCCAATGGGTTAAACTTTTTAAATTCTTGAAATCATGCAATTTTTGGATTATCTGGTTATAATAATCTTTACTTTGGGCATTTTGATGGCTGGTCTGTCATTTGGCCGAACCAAGGCAGATATGCGATCTTTTTTTGCAGCAGGTGGTGCTGTGCCATGGCCGATCAATGGACTGAGTCTGTTTATGAGTTTTTTTTCTGCCGGCACATTTGTGGTTTGGGGTTCTATTGCATATGAACATGGATGGGTAGCTGTCACCATTCAGTGGGCGATGTGTCTGGCAGCCATTTTTATTGGTTTGTTTATTGCGCCTGCCTGGAGAAAAGCCGGGGTACTTACGGCGGCAGAATTTATTGAAAGAAGACTGGGGCATAAGGTCCAGAAATTTTATTCCTATGTTTTTCTGTTCATAGCCCTATTTTATACAGGCCAGTTTTTATATCCGGTTGCCCGCATCGTAAATGTTTCCATTGATATTCCCATCTCTCATTCCATTGTGATATTGGGCATTATGGTGATTTTATATACTGCGGTCGGTGGACTTTGGGCTGTAGTGGTCACAGATGTTTTACAATTTGTGATTCTCACGGCAGCAGTGTTGATTGTGCTTCCCTTGGCTTTGAAAAATGTTGGGGGTGTTCAGGTTTTTATTGAAGAAAGTCCGGATGGTTTCTTTTCTATTTTCAGCGCAGAATATTCGCCATGGTTTATTGCTGCTTTTATGGCATATAACCTGGTCTTTATTGGAGGCAATTGGGCTTATGTGCAGCGTTACACCAGTGTTCGGGATGCTTTATCTGCCAAAAAGGTTGCCTATTTATTTGCCGCACTTTATGTTATTAGCCCGGTTTTATGGATGCTGCCACCTATGTTATACAGGGTACTTCAGCCTGAATTGAGCGGTCTTGAAAATGAAGGTGCCTATTTGCTGATGTGTAAGGAAGTTTTGCCGGCAGGAATGCTGGGTCTTATGCTGGGGGGTATGATTTTTGCTACCGCGAGCTCTGTAAATACCACCCTCAATATGTCAGCCGCTGTGTTTACAAACGATATTTTTAAACATTTGAGACCAAAATCAGACAATGCTCTGTTGATGATCGTTGCCCGGATATCCACAGTCTTATTCGGACTGGGTGCCATTGGAGTTGCCTTGATGGTGCCTTCCTTTGGAGGCATCGTCGAAATGGTTTTAAGTGTTGGCGCTATTACGGGAGCAGCACTGTACCTTCCACCAGTGTGGTGCCTTTTTTCAAAGCACCAGACAGGAAATTCAGTGATCGCTATAACCTTGATCAGCTTGATTATTAACTCATTTTTTAAATTTATTTCACCTTCCCTCCTGGGGATAAGCCTCAATAGAGGAGTGGAGCTGATTGCCGGGGTAGGAATTCCGGCAGTTTTGCTCCTGGGCTATGAAATTTATGGTTTTTTACGTGGTCGTACTGATGAAAAGTATCTGTTATATTCGAATCTTAAGCCTGCAGCAGAAGTAAATAAGCAGGATGAAGATGCCTCTAAGCAACAAAATCGTTATGGTATAAAAGTTATTTCCATAGCGCTGGGAGGGACCGGTCTGATGATTTTTATTTTAGGTCTCATTTCGGTCGAATCGATTGTTTTGATCAGTAGTATGGGGCTGCTTATTATGCTTTTAGCCTTCTGGTTGAAAAGGAGGTGGGTCGATACAGTGCCCCGATAACCTAATTATGGCGCGATGAAAATCAACCGGCTTCTTGATTTACTTTAATATCCTGAATTTTCATAGTGATCGCTTAGTATTCTGTTTTTTTATTTTTGAAATTTAAACTTTGAATCACAGGAAAATACCAGAATGATCTTTTTCATATGAAATGCTATAACTATTTATAATAATCTTTGTCAGCATGAAACTTTTGCTTCTTGTTTTTTTGGTGACATCATTCGGTGTACATGCACAACAACAGATGATGTTTGGTGATACTTCCCGAAAAGGGGCGCCATTTTCTAAAGATCCCCATGTTATTTCATTTGAAAACCGTTATCTGATGTACTTTTCCATTCCTCCTTTTGCGGATGAGTCAAATCCCATTAAAGGCTGGAACATTGGCATTGCAGAAAGTTTTGATTTGGTAAAATGGGAAAAAATAGGTGAAATTAATCCGGAAGGTGATTATGAAAAAAAGGGACTATGTGCTCCAGCTGCATTGGTCATTGAGGGGAAAGTCCATCTTTTTTATCAAACCTACGGCAATGGCAGAAACGACGCCATTTGCCATGCAGTTTCTTTGGATGGCATTTCATTTAAAAGAAATGAAACCAACCCCATATTTAAACCTACAGGTGACTGGAACTGTGGTCGTGCAATCGATGCAGAGGTAGTCAGATTTAAAGATAAGTATTTGCTCTATTTTGCCACACGGGACCCTGATTATGTAATCCAGATGCAAGGGGTTGCCGCTGCACCCCTAAATACTTCTTTCAACCGTGAAGATTGGAAGCAAGTGGTTGATTACCCGATTATGATTCCGGAATTCGATTGGGAAAAAAAATGTGTAGAGGGGGCCTCTGTGATTCAGCGTGGTGATGAGCTTTTTATGTTCTATGCAGGCGCCTACAACAATGAACCCCAACAAGTAGGCGTGGCCAAAAGCATGGATGGTATTCTTTGGGAAAAACTATCTGAAAAACCTTTTTTAAGCAATGGTAAACCCGGCGATTGGAATACCAGTGAATCAGGTCACCCGCATATTTTTAAAGATTCTGATGGTAAAACCTATCTTTTCTTTCAGGGAAATAATGACAATGGCAAGACATGGTTTCTTTCTAATGTGGAAGTATTCTGGGATGAAAACGGGCCTTACCTTAAATAGTCAACAAAACTTTTTTACGCTAATGTCCCAAATAATAATTTTTTGGGAAGTGCAACTGCTGTTTTATTTATTATACAAAAGTAGGATCATCCAACATCAAGCTTTGGTCTTCCAACTTTCACCGATCACGGATTCAAATTTAACATACTGCGCTTTTTAGGAATAGCACATCAGAATTTTACTGAAATAAGTTATATCTTTGCCTGCGCTCAGCTACATATATATTTCTCATGACAATTTTAGATAAATCTTTTGAGCCTTTTATTTTTGAATCTGATATTAAAAACAGGATTCATGCATTAGCAGAAATAATAAACTCGCAATACGAAGACAAAAACCCACTGTTTATAGCTATTTTGAATGGTTCATTTATCTTTGCTGCTGATCTTTTTAGGGAAATTAGTATACCTTGCCAGATTTCTTTTATCAAAACAGCCTCTTATTTAAATACCCATAGCACCGGAACCGTAAGGGAATTGCTTGGCATAGATGAAAACCTTGAAGGGAGATCTGTCATCATCATAGAAGATATTGTTGACACGGGAAATACACTAAACCATATTATGCAAACTTTAAGGGACAAAAATCCTGCAACTGTTGAAATAGTGACTTTATTATTTAAAAGAGAAGCTCTGAAACATCCTATTTTTCCTAAATTCGCTGGATTTGAAATACCCAATAAATTTGTGGTAGGATATGGTCTCGATTATAATGGTCATGGCCGAAACCTGAAAGATATTTATCAATTAAAAAACGCACAATCATAAATTTTTTCGTTATGCTTAACATCGTACTGTTTGGTCCTCCGGGGGCCGGGAAAGGAACTCAAAGCGAAAACATAATTCAAAAGTATCAACTCACCCACATTTCTACAGGGGATTTATTTAGAAAACATCTGAGTGAGGGTACGGAATTGGGCAAACTGGCTCAAAAATACATGAATGAAGGTAACCTTGTGCCGGATGATGTGGTAATCGGAATGGTTGATGATAAAATCAATCAAACTACCAATTCAAAAGGGTTTATTTTTGACGGTTTTCCGCGAACGGTAGCACAGGCTGAAGCCCTGGATGTTGTATTGGAAAAGAAAGGAACCCCTATTAAAGGTATGATTGCCCTGTTTGTGGAGGATGAGGAACTAATAAAGCGAATTGAGCACCGTGGAAAAACCTCAGGACGGGCCGATGATCAGGACATTGAAAAAATACATAATCGCATAAATGTCTATAAAAATGAGACACTACCTGTCATGGATTATTACCAAAAACAAGGTAAGCTTCATGAAATAAGGGGTTTAGGAACTGTTGAGGAGATTTTTGAACGCATTGCAACCGCAATAGACACCTTATAATTCATTTTATTCAACTTATACACTACAGCATTGGCATCATCTAATTTTATTGATTACGTTAAATTTTGTTCAAGATCAGGAGCAGGTGGTGCCGGTTCTGTACATTTCCGAAGAGAAAAGTATGTCCCTAAAGGCGGACCGGATGGAGGCAACGGCGGTAGGGGTGGTCATGTAATATTACGGGGTAACAGCCAGCTATGGACCTTACTTCACCTTAGGTATAAAAAACATGTGATCGCCAGTGATGGTGAGGCGGGTTCCGGACAACGAAGTACCGGCGCCAATGGAAAGGATGTAATCCTCGATGTCCCTTTGGGAACGATTGCCAAAGATGCGGAATCCGGAGAAATCAGGGCAGAAATTACTGAAGAAGGTCAGGAAGTTGTGCTCACCATGGGCGGCAGGGGCGGCCTGGGTAATGATGCCTTTAAATCTGCTACACAGCAGGCGCCTACATATGCCCAACCCGGTGAACCCGGTATTGAGGAATGGATCATCCTGGAGCTTAAAATACTTGCCGATGTCGGGTTAGTTGGTTTTCCCAATGCAGGAAAATCAACCCTTTTATCTGTAGTTTCGGCAGCTAAACCTGAAATTGCAGATTATCCCTTTACTACCATAACACCTAACCTTGGAGTGGTTCAATACAGAGATTTTAAATCCTTTGTAATGGCAGATATTCCAGGTCTTATTGAAGGCGCATCTGCAGGCAGGGGACTTGGCCATCGCTTCCTGCGCCACATTGAAAGAAACTCTATTCTTTTATTTATGATACCAGCCGACAGCAAAGATATACGGCAAGATTATCAGATATTATTACTTGAGCTGGAGAAATACAACCCCGAGCTTCTCGACAAAAAGAGAATACTTGCCATCTCCAAAAGTGATTTACTTGATGACGAACTTATGAAGGAAATGCAGCAGGAACTGCCCACAGACGTACCCGCATACTTTATTTCATCCATCACTGGCTCAGGTATTGAGAAACTCAAAGATGAAATTTGGCAAGCCCTGCAATAAAATATAATATGTCATATTGGCATTTATGGCCATGATGGCAACAAATTTGTTTATTGAGGTGTTGATTGTTTGTTCTATAAAAGTATTTAACATATGAGCTCTCAGAAGGAAGAGAAAAACACATTCAAAGATGAAAATTTCGAAAATCAGCATGAAGAAGTGGTAACAACTGCTCAGGCTGATGAAGAAAATGATTCTATCAATGACATTTCTGCCGAAGAAAGGCAAAGCGATCAACAAGACGAAATGTCAGATGAAACACAAAAAATACAGGCAGAATTGTCAGAGATGAAAGATAAATATTTAAGGTTGTATTCAGAATTTGATAATTACAGGAAGCGCACCATTAAGGAAAAGGCCGAATTGATTTCAAATGCCAATGAAGGCTTGATGCAGTCACTTTTGCCGGTAATTGACGATTTTGAAAGGGCACGTAAGGCCAATGAAAATCAAAACGATATAGAAAGCGTAAAACAAGGCTTTGATTTGATCTACAATAAACTTTCCTCTACCCTTACTCAGAAAGGTCTTAAGGCGATGGAAATAGATTTAGGCCATTCATTTGATGCAGATCTTCATGAAGCGGTCGCTCAGGTTCCTGCACCGGAGGAAAATCTGAAAGGTAAAATTATTGACGTACTTGACAAAGGTTACTATCTCAATGAGAAAGTAGTGAGGTTTGCAAAAGTGGTAATTGGATCATAATCTCATGGCTAAAAGAGACTTTTACGATATCTTAGGTGTTAATCGTTCGGCAACAGCTGACGAAATAAAAAAGGCTTACCGAAAAATTGCCCTCAAGTTTCATCCTGACAAAAATCCTGGTGATCCTTCTGCCGAGGAGAAGTTTAAAGAGGCCGCTGAAGCTTATGAAATACTGAGCAACCCTGAAAAAAAACAGCAGTATGACCGCTTTGGCCATGAAGGTATGCGCGGTGGCGGTATGGGTGGTGGAATGTCTATGGATGACATATTCTCGCAATTCGGAGATATTTTCGGTGGACAAAATCCTTTTGAAAGTTTTTTTGGTGGCGGTGGCAGCTCTTCAGGGCGGAGGGGCAGAAAAGGTTCAAATCTCCGCATTAAACTCAAATTGACCCTTGATGAAATTGCCAACGGTTGCGAAAAGAAAATCAAGGTGAACCGTTTGGTTATCGCTGATGGCGTTACCTATAAAAACTGTAATACCTGTAATGGTACAGGGCAGGTGAGAAAAGTGGTCAATACTATGCTGGGTCAAATGATTTCAGCATCAACCTGTCCTGCATGTAACGGGTCAGGAAAGATCCTCGACCATAAACCATCCGGGGTCGATAATACAGGACTTACGCAGAAGGAAGAACTGATAGCCATAAAAGTGCCACCCGGAGTGGCAGAAGGCATGCAATTAAGTATGTCAGGTAAAGGAAATTATGCTCCCAATGGCGGTGCTCCGGGAGATTTGCTTATTCTTATAGAAGAAAAAGAAGATGAGCACCTTAAAAGAGATGGTAATAATGTCATTTATGACCTTTATATAAGTTTTGTGGACGCCGTATTGGGTGGTACAGTAGAAGTGCCGACCATAGATGCAAAGGTTAAAATAAAAATAGAACCTGGTACCCAGTCAGGAAAAATTCTGAGATTGCGAGGTAAGGGTATTAAAGACATTAACGGATATGGTCAGGGAGACCAATTGATTTATGTAAATGTCTGGACGCCTCAAAACCTGACGGCAGAAGAACGACAAATCATAGAGCGCCTGCGGACTTCAAAAAATTTCGAACCCAATCCCGGTAAATCTGATAAGAATATCTTTGAGCGGATGAGGGAATTTTTTGAATAACTTAGCAGAGAATTACAATACTTCCGAAAATTTTTATATGTATGAGTAACACTTATACATGCTTTTCGTTTCTAGGAGGTATGAGATTCCATATTTTGTGTTTGTTGATTTTAGGAAAGTTGGTAAGTCTTCAGGGCCTCCACGCACAGGCTTCCAGGCTGATGACCATACCTGATGACGGTGTTTTTGAAAAGATATCTCTTAATCTTACTTCATCTAATGGAGATTGTTTTATAGAATCTTCACCACATAAAAGCCTTGTAAGTGTATTTGATCTAAATGGCCGCAAGAAAATTGACCCATATTATCAATTAATTTCAGATGGCATTACGCAAAAAATAGACTTATTTATGCGTTCTGAAAGCCTGTCGGGAGGAATTTCCAGCAGGTTTTTTATTGATAACCCAAACCATAAATATCAATGGGGAATTACCCTTACACAAGATAGACCTTTAGATATTACCATGAATTATGTTTATGGCGATTCAAGAGTCGACCTATCTGACCTCTCCATTGAGCGACTTCATGTAAATTCAGGAAATGCTCGCGTTGCTATTGGTTACTTCTTAGGTTTACCGAATAAAATTCAAATGGACACCTTCAAGGTAAAAGTAGATTTGGGCACCTTGCAAATGTATAAACCTGAATTGTCATGCGCCACTAATATCGTAGCTGATGTGGGTTTTGGCAAAATGTACATGAATTTTGGCAATCAACTTACCCAAAGCAGCCATATCAAAGCCAGTGTAGGGGCAGGATTATTGGAGATTTTTTTACCCAAGGATGATTTGCCTGTAATAATATACCTTAAAAATTCACCGCTTTGCAAAGTAAAACTGATGGAAAACTTCACTGAAATCGAAAAAAATACTTTCGTAAATGCCTCATACCACAATCAACTCGATCACTATCTTACATTTGACCTTGATGTAGGTCTCGGAAATATAATATTTGTTAACGATAGTCCCTGAATTTTCAAGGAGCTACCATCTGCATCAAAATGCCACATAACCATGCGCCATAAGTGCCAAGTGCATAACCCAATACAGCAAGTAATACACCAACCGGTGCCAGCGAAGGATTAAAGGCTGATGCAACAATCGGTGCTGATGCAGCCCCTCCGACATTAGCCTGACTCCCCACAGCTACGAAGAAAAAGGGTGCTTTAATGATTTTAGCTACAACCAGGAGTATAATTATGTGTACCAGCATCCAAATAATACCCAATAAAAACAAGTCAGGACTTTCCAATATGGCTTTGATATCCATCTGCATGCCAACTGTAGCAACCAGCACATACAACATTGCGCTGCCCACCCGGCTCGCACCAGCGCCTTCGTACTTTTTAAAGGGCGTCAATGATATAATCAAGCCAAAAGTGGTTGAGAGTATTACCACCCAGAAAAAGCCTGAAGTAAGACTGTATTGCTCAAGATACGGGGCTTTCCGGGCAATAAATGGAGCGAGCCAGTCACCGGTAAAGTGGGAGAGGGCCGTTGCGGCAAAACCTGCCCCTAAAATTACCATCAGGTCTGCCAGACTGGGAATGCGCAAAATGCTCTTTCTGTAATTCTCTATCTTTACCTGAACTTCTTCAATGGCAGAGGCATCAGCATGAAACAGTTTGTCTACCTTGGCTGACCTGCCAGCGCCAAAAAGTAAAAAGGCCATCCATACATTGGCGACTATAACATCAACCGCTATCATTTTGGCAAACAGATCGGGGCTGGCGCCAAACACTTCGTACATAGCTGCCTGGTTTGCCCCTCCGCCAATCCAGCTACCCGCTATGGTGGCCATACCTCTCCAGATTGCATCCGGACCAACTCCCCCAACCGTTTCTGGTGAAAATACCGAAATAATCAATATAGCAAGTGGTCCGCCCAATACTATCCCTACCGTACCTGCCAGAAACATTATCATGGCCTTTTTGCCAAGCTTAGCTATGCCTTTTAAGTCTATACTAATGGTAAGTAAAAATAAACTAGTCGGAAGCAGGTAATTTTTAGACATGTTGTATAAACCCGAACTGCCGCCATCAATCAATCCAAAACTGTTAAAAAGCGCAGGAATAAAGTAGCATAACAGCAGTGAAGGAATAATGGTGTAAAATTTCTTCCAGAATGTATTTTTAGAGGAAGAGGTTTTGAAGACCAAAGCCAGGGTAATCATCAATAAACCAAGAACAACAGCATCATTACTTATCAGTACTTGTTTTTCCATCTTAGGTTGTTTTACTGAGAAACGTACTCAAGTTTACCTTATTTAAGAATATTATTAAGCTCGGTATTGTAAATCACCTCGCAAAGTTCACTCAGTATCATTGCCGTAGCGCCCCATACTGGTTTGTTTTGTAAATCAAAACAAGGAGCTTCCAAACTGAATTCTCCTCTTTTAAAAAGAAATTGAGTTCTGCTTGAGCTATCCGTTAACTGCAATAAAGGCGTTTCGATCAATTGAGCCACCTCATGAGGATCAGGAATAAAATTTGGCACATAATCTATCTTTCCCACGAAAGGATGCACATGAAAATGACTAACCCAAATATATAGATCACTGAGCTTTCCTAATATTTCAACATCAGCGGCAGGTACGCCAATTTCCTCCTCGGTTTCCCTTAAAGCAGTAAAATCGAGAGACACATCCCCATCTTCTACTTTGCCGCCAGGCAGGCTCACCTGTCCGCCGTGTACACCATCATATTCGGGTCGCTGTATCAAAGGGAAATAAATTTCGCCATTTTTCTCATACAAAAGCAAAAGTACAGCGCCATGTCGTGCAGGGCGCAACTCATTAGGGTCAGGAACATGCCTGCGCGTTTCGGGCGACATTTTCTTTTGCGCTTCGATGCCTGGAAGCTTTCTGGAAAGCGCTGTTTGTAATACCTGACTAAAATAATTGAGAAGTACGTTCACGGATCGTAAAAATATAAAAGTTTGTTATCTGCCAAACACTCATTTCCTTTTTTTCTATCTGTATAGCCTAAAAAAGGATGAGCATTGTATATTTGCAATCAATTTGTTTGTAAATGTTTCCAAAAAAAAGATATATACTGGCATCAAAATCTCCCAGAAGACAAATGCTACTCACCGAAGCAGGCATGGATTTTGATGTGAAAATTGTAAATATTGTCGAAGAATATCCCGCAGATTTACCCATTGAAAAAGTTGCTCTATATCTGGCTCAGCGCAAAGCCAATCAGTTTCCTTATCTAAAGGAACACGAACTGGTGATAACTGCCGATACCACGGTGGTAATCGATGACAGAATTTTGCATAAACCCAAGGATGAAACAGAGGCTTATGAAATGCTTTGGAAGTTATCTGGCAGAGAACATCTTGTTATTACCGGGGTATGCCTTAAATCACGAGATAAAGTAATCTCCTTTGACGACCTTACCCGTGTGCAATTTAAAGTCCTCAGCGAAAAGGAAATAAGCTATTACATTCAGCATTTTAAACCATTCGATAAAGCAGGAGCATATGGTATACAGGAATGGATCGGTATGATCGGTATACATTCAATTGAAGGATCATACTTTACCGTTATGGGTATACCTATTCACAAAGTATACAGCCATCTGAATGAGCATTTTGCTTAATTTCAGTGGATCGCATTAGATCGATTCTTCATTATCTTTGTCAAGCCTTGATTTTCTGCGCTTAAGCCAGATGAAAACGATGATGGCGATAACCGGTAAAACAAAGTATAAGATGATTTCAAAAGGAGATTGGAAGTTAATAGAAGAAGGCTGGCTGGGGTGAGGTGTATTTCTGGGAATCTGGGCAATTACATTAGTCACAGGCATACAACTCAGGAAAAGAAGGCCAGTCCAAAATGATTCAATGTTTATTTTTGCTTTTTTTACAATTTTCATCTTAAGATTTTTATTAATGAGAATCAAAGCTGCATATCAAATACAGTCTACACTTTTATATTACGGGAAATGGTGCAAATCGTTGAAATTGCCTTTCCATGTGCAATACATATGACAATAAAAAGTAAAAATGATTACATCTGATATAGATGAACTCACCCTTCTACGAACCTCGAAATATCCATCATATATATTTGACGACCTTTACCCTCGTGGGTAGAGTCGAAAATAACCTGTTTGCCATCACGGGTACATTTGGCATGAAGATCACAACGCCATTCACCCGTATACCTTGATGGCGCTGCAAAATGTCCCAGATCGATTCTTCGTTGGTCTGCTGTATTGAAGAGATATAGGGTCTGTTTTCTTTCTTCTCCTCTGGGGTAGGTGTCATTTAAAATCCATTGATCAGCTGTATTGGGTACGTATGTATTATGTCCATTGACTTCCATTATCCCTTTACCCACCGGTTGCGGATTGCCTTTGAAATCTTCAAGAAGATAAAATCCATTATCCATGCCCGAGGGCCGTGTCCATGCACAAATCTGATTGTCATTTTTCCAAACAAAATGCGATGTATATCCAGAAGGATCAATAATATACCGGTTTTCACCGTTCATATCTGCTGTAAACATCCTGGTTATAAAACCCCGGCTTGCCCGTTCATTTCTTTCTCCCATTTCTTTGCGCCAGCGATGTAAAAATGTGAAGCGGGTGCCTGAAGGATTTACGAGCAAATGATTAAACCAATGCCAATAGTCCTGAAGGTTTTCATCACCTGCATTAATGGCAGCTGCTTCTGCATAACTTATAATAAGTTTTTTTTCACCAGTCTCCAGGTCGAGACGGAAGATTCCGGTCTCTTCAGGTGCTTTTTTTGTTGAATGATAGTCAATAACTCCGGGATAACCATAACCGGGCCTCATATTTTGCAGACGGGCAAAATCAGTACATACTGCGGATTTACCATCAGGGCTAAGCGCATAAACCGGCATGGGGAGGGTGCGTAGTTTACCCGTTTTTACATCCATAATGCGGGAGACAAAAAACTCATTTTGGCGATCGTTCCATATAATTTCCCGGTCTGATCCCGGAATCCATTGCAGCATGCAGCCTTGTTGCCAGCCCCATGAACGGCTTTCGGATAGGTGTATCCATTTATTTCTTTTTTTTGTATCGATCATGCCGATTTCAATTACATCATCCGGCCTTGGAGAACGACCCTCAAAGCGGGCTTTCATACCTAATATGAATCTGTCGCTGGGGTCGGTTTGAAGTTTGTCGTAATATCCAAACCAGTGAAAACCCAGTCCTTTGGTCAGCGCTGTTATTTTGGGTTTTTCGGGCATTCTCAGGGCAATGCTGCCCAGCGGCAAATAAAGCAGACTCTGTTTTAAAAAATTTCTGCGGCTATACATAATCTGGCAACGATCTTTTTGAGCAGTTGGTTCTGTCCGTCAAATAACCAAAAGATTTTCATTACCTCAAAATCAATTCAGGTCAATTTAAAAAATACGGCATTGTAATCATCCAGACGTCGTATACGAATCGCAAAGCCGTCCCTTAATTTTTTTACCTTTACAGATTCATTTTTATACAAAACCGAATATCCTGTAAGCTTCCCAGGTAACTCAACCTCTATCCGGAGATCATATACTGGCAGAATATTCCGCAATGGTCTGGCTGGCGCAGAGCTTGTGTTTACCACAGAAATTATAAAAGAGCCAGGTTCAACCGAAGACTCTGTAAGGCCAATATGTACACTTTCAGGAATATTTGTTTTCCATGGAATGGCTTTTGGCGCCAGATAACGAATGGCATTGGCCAGTAAAACCCGCATGTCGGGGTGGCCGATTTCAAAAGTTACCTGATCTGGTTGGTTTGAAAAATACAATACTTTGCCTTTGCCGTAAGTATTTTCTACTATTGAAGGAAAACGGGTTGACCATCCTTTACTCCATGCTTTTTCAGGAGGCTGATTGTGAACCACAGGAACCAGACTGCATATCATTTTTGATGCCGGATGCATTTCGGTGAGTAAACTGTATCCTGCATTTATCAGCAATTCTGTCTGATCACTAAATTCTCTAACCATAGGATGAACGGTATCCACAATATGCTGATAATGGTCTTTGCGGGTGTTCCATTTTTCTCCGCTAAAACTGCATCCAAATAATTTGGCCAGTGCAAAATCATCCCGCATGCTGCCATTTTCAGTATATAAACTGCTTGCATAGGTTGCCAGTAAAGTTCCTCCATTACGAACAAAAGCTTCGATAACTTCGCATTCCCGCTCACTCATACATCTCACATTTGAAAGAATAATCAGCTTGTATTTTGAGAGTTTTTCAATATCAAGATCATCATCAGCCAAGAAATCGAAAGGTATATGGTTTTCATTCACAACAGATATAATTCCTTTGACCGACCCTTCAAAAGTATCCCCTTCCTCGGTTATACTGCGATAAAATAGCCGGGTTGATTTCGAATAGTAAATCCCAATCTGAGCCCAGGGATTTTGATTCTCCAAATAGGCCTGGTTTTCTTTCACAAAACGATAGGCAGGTATATTGTTGAAAGCATTTCTGCGGTCGTGGGTTGCATCTGGATGCGTACCTGTAAAATTACAATTCCAGAATCTGCCCCCTGCCGCCAGCGCCTGCCACAACCAGACCTTTAAATCTTCGGAGG
>JAFIEV010000027.1 GCA_020832305.1 Cyclobacteriaceae bacterium
CACCGATGTCCTGGAAAGAATCCAGGATCATCCCATCAATAAAATAGATGAATTATTCCCCAGCAATTGGAAAAAACTTCGCCAAGGCAATATTAAGTGAATTATTACCCCCAAAAAAGATGTGTTTTACCGAACGGTTACAAAGTAAATATTGTCTATGATGCAGGAGCACCAATGAACTCTTCCAGAGCAGACATAGCAACTATTATTGGCAACAGAAATATATTGTATCCAACTTCAAAACCAGTACTTATTTTATCGCATTGGGACAAAGACCACTATCACTCTTTGATTGGAATGACTGACACTGAATTACAAAGTAACTTTTCAGCGTTTGTTTGTCGTGACCGTGTACCCAATCAGACAAGCAGAATTCTTTTTGGTAGATTACGAAATGCTGTTGGTTCAGCAAACACTTATACTATTTCAGCAAACTCAAGATTAACCAGAGGGGGGCCAACTTTTTTTAGTCCTCTTACTCCAATAAACAATCAAGTTGTTCTTTACAATTCACAGCATCACAAAAATAGAAATATTTCTGGTTTAGCATTAACCGTAAAAACAAAAAGTGGAAGTATAATTTTGCCAGGCGATACACACTATGACCAAATATCAAGAGACATTTTACCACATCTTAATTATAGGCATAAACACAATTTAGTTGTTCCACATCACGGAGGAAAAGCAGGAGCATATCAATATAACACTCCAGCATTAGCAACGGTTGACAAAGCTGTTATTTCTGTTGGTGCAAATCGATATGGACATCCTTTTGCAAATCACATCGCATCATTAAGAACAAGTGGTTTTACGTCACACCAAACAAACGCGGTTGCAACAGACATAATAGTTACACTATGACGACTACAAATCAAGCTGAACAAAGTGCCTGTAAACTTGAAACGACACCGCTTCGAACAGAAAGAAGCCCAGCAGCTAACAGCCGTTCCAATGTAAATCAACCACAAGAGTGCGGCAATCCTCCAACATAAATTTCTTTTGAAACCCACAACCAATAATGTATATACTTTAAGAAAAAAAATTGAGGGTTCATGAAGGCCTTTAAAATTTGAACACATTTTCTGAATAAACGAAGGCCAATCCTGGGAATAGCCTCCGTTTCGGAAGTTTTTTTTATTGGGTCATACTAAGTACGTAATTTTCATTTAAATACTCTATTTTGTTCTTTTCCAATATACGCACGCTCCTATGCTCGCAGGTTTGCGGGATTTTAAATAGCCACCTACATCCATGTGATTCTAATGTTAAAATGGGCAGTCACCGGATTTCCATCTCGTACATATTAAATATCTACTCACGCCTGTTATGTAATCTACCCAAAAGGTTTTATAACCAGCCCGACAAACTGACTGACCGTTTTTTACAATGTAGTCAGCCGACAGAAATAAAAGAACAAGCCAGCCCAGCGTTTATCCCAACTTCCTCGGTACTTTTTTTTTAACAAGCCGCACCAACGACATAACTTATCCCGAGCTGGCAGGAATCCAACCCTTCAAATTTGCCAAACAATCACCAACCAACACCATTTAAAAACCAATTATGCCTTGAGTAAAGCCAAAAAAGTGTAATTTTTGCCAAATCAAATTCAATAGTTTTATTCGACCACAGATAAATATGTTAGCATAACATTTAAAACCATGTACTTAACAGATTTTTTAACCATTGCCAGTGTTGCAGATAATGGTGGGGGAACCTTTCAACCCGACAATGCACACGCCACGATAAGCATTCCACCCAAAATGTTCACCGCTAATCATCCGATTGAAACCGATTCAATTAAAATAATGGCCTTGCCAAGTCCGGATGGCGCAAAAACCTTTGTTAAAGCAATAAGCAGAGAAACATGACCAAAAATAAAATCACCCTCTCCCAACTGGAGCAATACCTTTCTAAGGCAGCATGGATTCTTAAAGGCCCGGTTGATGCTTCGGATTTTAAGGTGTACATATTTCCACTGCTATTCTTCAAACGGATATCGGATGTGTATGACGAAGAATACCAAAATGCCCTACAAGAATCTGAAGGAGATGTGGAATATGCTTCGCTACCGGAGTTTCACCGCTTTATTCTGCCGGAAGGCTGCCATTGGAAAAATGTCAGAGAAACAACTTTCAATGTGGGACTCGCTATCGAAAAATCCTTACGAGGCATTGAACAAGCCAATCAGGAATTTCTATACGGCATTTTTGGTGATGCCCAATGGAGCAATAAGAATAAACTTTCGGACCGCCTGTTGATTGATCTCATTGAGCATTTTTCGCAATACAATCTTTCCAACAGCAATGTAGATTCTGATCTATTAGGTCAGTCATACGAATACCTGATCAAGCACTTTGCCGACCTCACCAACAAAAAAGCAGGTGAATTCTATACCCCTCGTTCGGTAGTGCATTTGCTAGGATTAATACTTGACCCGCATGAAGGCGAAACCATTTATGATCCGGCCTGCGGAACAGGTGGTATGCTCTTGGAGTGCGTTGCTCATTTAAAAGACAATAATGAAGACTACCGCACTTTAAAATTATACGGACAAGAAAAAAACCTGACTTCCAGCTCCATTGCCCGCATGAACATGTTCCTGCATGGCATTGAAGATTTTCAAATATTCCGGGGCGACACACTTCGTAATCCCGCCTTTTTCGAAGCAGACGGATTAAAAACCTTCGATTGTGTGATTGCCAACCCTCCCTTTTCCCTAAAAGAATGGGGCGCAGAAAATTGGGCCAATGATCCATATGGACGAAACATAGCTGGTATCCCACCGCAAGGAAATGGCGACATGGCCTGGGTGCAGCACATGATTAAATCCATGAACAGCACCGGACGCATGACAGTGGTGTTACCACATGGTGCACTCTTTAGAAAAGGTGCAGAAGGCCGAATCCGCGAAGCATTGATCAGGCAAGATATGCTGGAGGCAGTAATTGGTTTAGGACCCAATATTTTCTACGGTACACAATTGGCTGCTTGTGTAATGGTATTTAAGCAAAATAAAGAAGCCGATAAAAAAGGCAAAGTCTTGTTTATTGATGCCTCCGATCAGGTGAGAGTTGGCAGAGCACAAAACTACCTGGAGCCCGAGCATGTCAACCAGATTTTTGACTGGTACAAAGCCTTTGCCAATGTAGAGAATTATGTGAAGGTGGCTGCACTGGACGACTTAAAAGAAAATGATTTTAACCTGAACATTCCACTGTATGTGGAGAAGATCATTGAAGACAATCTACCCAGCGTGGAAGAAGCCCTTGCAGATTTGAAAACAGCTTGGGAAGCCAGCTTGCAAGCAGAGGAAAAATTTAAATCAATTCTGAAAAACTATATCTAATTGCATATAAATGTGATTTAAGAAAGGTTATTATATGTAAATGCGTATAATTATATAATTTTCATTACTTTTGTATGCAAATACATATAGTTATGAGTAAACTATCAGACTTTGTGAAGACTAAAAGAAAGCAATTGGGCCTAAATCAGGAAGATTTAGCTGAAAAGGCAGGAGTTGCGCTTACGGTTATTCGAAAGATTGAACAAGGAAAAGAAAACCTCAGTTTGGCAAAGGTCAACCAGGTGTTACACCTGTTTGGCCATGTGGTAGGTCCAATAAATGAGAACGATGCGACAAGGAATAGTTAAATACAATAACATACTGGCTGGGCTTCTGACAGAAGAAGACAATGGAGAATATCTGTTTGAATATGACGAAACGTATGTGCAAACCTATCCAGGCCAATTCATCACCTTTCAAATGCCGGTATCCGAAAGGCCATATAGAAGCAAAAGACTGTTCCCGTTTTTTGATGGACTCATTCCTGAAGGCTGGCTGTTGAATGTAGCCGCTGAAAGCTGGAAAATTAACAAGAATGATCGCATGGGTCTTCTGCTTGCCTGTTGTCAAAATGCTATTGGTGCTGTAAGTGTTCACCCTGTAAATTCTGAAGCCAATGCCTAAATGCCTATACTGTTATAAGGAGTTAGATGAAAATCAGGCAGACTACCACCCGAAGTGCATAATGGCATTCTATGGAAAAAAACATGCCCCGGTTTTACCCTACCGTTTAACGGAGATGGAAAAACTGGCGAAAGAGGCCGTAGAGCTATCCATAAGCGTTCCGGGTGTTCAGCCAAAATTGTCTTTAGGTTGGATAAAAACAGCATTGGAAAATGGCCATCAGGGGCGATTGACCATCATGGATGCTATATCCTGAAGCCACAAAATGCTGATTATCCGCAGATGCCCGAAAACGAGCATCTATCCATGAAACTGGCCGAATTGTTCAAAATAGACATTGTGCCTGTAAATATGATTCGGTTGCAGTCCGGTGAATTATGTTTTATTACCAAACGTATTGATCGCAATCCTGATGGATCAAAAAACCACATGATTGATTTTCTGCAAATTTTAGAGCTGGCAGATAAATACAAGGGTACCATGGAAACACTTGGAAAAACCATTGGCGATTTATCAGTAAACACCTTGTTAGACAAGTTGCGTTTTTTTGAATCAACCGTCTTCAATTATATCATTGGGAATAACGATATGCACTTGAAAAACTATTCCATGTTCTTATCAGAAATGGGTTGGGTGCTTTCACCTTTCTACGACCTTTTAAATGTGAAATTGATATTACCAAAAGACAAGGAGGATACCGCCTTGCTGCTGGGTGGTAAAAAGGAAAACTTCAGTAAAGGGGATTTCGACCGCCTGGGAACTGTATTAAAACTAAATGATAAACAAATCAATGCCGTGTATAAAAGACTGCAAAAATGGCTGCCTGAAGCCACC
>JAFIEV010000034.1 GCA_020832305.1 Cyclobacteriaceae bacterium
TGATATTCTATGGCTCGAAATTGAATGTTTTGCTCCTTCAATTCCTTTCCACTCAATCCCATCGATAAAGTGGCAGACAAATTCTGGGGCTAATATTTTGTCCAATTCTGATACCTTTCCGTCTGTCCAAATCAGGTGGTAATTTTTCACAACTTCACGATTGGCTTCTAGGTTAGTTTCTTGTTTATTTGAACTACAACCGCTAGTAACCAAGGAGGCTATAAGGATTAAAAATGAGCAGAATGTTTTTTTCACTTTGGTGTTTTTTAAACTGATATTGAATTTGGCAGCCGAACAGGTTACCCTCTACTGAATTTACCACCTGGGAGCCTGGTTTTGATGTATTTGAATTGTCCGTTGTGGTTGGACTCATGTTCGCAGACATGGAACCACTTGCAGTAATTATTGGTAGGTCCCCAAAACCATTTCTCATCGACCGCCATCAGCCATTTATCATCCCTTTTCTTAAACTCCTGGAGGGTATTTTCTCTCACTTCCGTCATGATATCCAGGTAGTACTCAAGTTTATTGCCCTTGATGGTTTTGCGGGCTTCGTCCCCCAATTTCATCGCCACCTCAAAGCGGTTTAAATCCTCTTTACTAAAATCTCCCCATTCCTTTCCCTCGAAAGTATGGATCTGATAAAACCGTTCTGTTGCGGCCAAGTGGAGCAGCATGGCTCTTATGGAGTTGGAGTTTTCATCCAGTAAAAAATCCAACTCATTCACGCTCATCCCTTCCACTGGCTTCAATATTACCATCCGCATCCAATCCATCATGGAAACTAAGGTTCCAATTTGGGGTGAGAAACCTTCTCTTGGTCCTATTACATTTATCCGATTTTAGGCCAGTAAATTTGTAGCTGTACTAAGTTGCGGCAGCATGGATAAACCAAAGGTACCAGAGGCAATGACTGTAGCAGATTTCATGAAATCTCTACGGTTAGAATGTTTTTTATTTTTCATTTTATTAGGAGGAATAATTATTTAAAGGAATACTGACAGGTTTAAAGCTTATTCCCAAATCCTTTATTGCCAAAGCAGAACTATAAACGATTTCAGGCTTGCCTACGGGGGGTTGATTATTGAGCATTATTTTCATACTTTTCTTTTTTGGAAAGGTCTGTGGTTGATACTTTTACCTGGTATCCTTCATTCAGAAATTTTTGAGTGTTATAGCTTCCAATAAAGCCTGAACCTCCGATGATGCCTACTGTTTTCATGTGTTTATAATTGATTTTTAAAGGTCACCCCGACTATTCGGGGCAAGCTATGGAATCTCTGCCTGTCCGGCAGGCAGGTTGCTACGAGAATCATCCCACTGTGTGACGTTCTCAACATGCTCGATTTCATGATTGATTAATTTGTTTTTGAGGCCAAATTGGTTTGGTCATTGGCTTTCCCGTTAATGGTTATTCTTTTCGGTTGCTGTTGAGCAGTGTATTTTCTTTCCACTGCCTGTTTGTAATCAAAACAAAGATTTAATTAGGATAGAAATTAATAGTTTTTAAGCTTTTCTTTCCCCCATCAAGGACGAAATGGGTAAAATACTTCCCCAATGAAGGGGTTTATTGTCCGAACAGATTTTGAGGATGGTTAAAATATGTTTTCAATAAGATTGAGGTTTAAAAAGAAAAGCTGCGATCTTATTATTTTCAAAAAACCCCTAACCTAAAGCCCTGTTTACCCTCCTAATCTCAAAAATTAAATTTATATTTATAGTATGTTGGATGACTCATGTATTCATTTGAAACTTTTTACATTACAATCCCTGTACTTTTGTATATCAATCCTCTTTGTCTTCTATTTCTGCACTTTAGATTCATTTGCCCAAAAGCCTCATATTGATGGGCGTCTATTTAAGGAAGGTTTGTTTGAATTAAAATTTGAGAAGGCATGGAAGTATCAGCCGGGGGACAATCCGGAATGGGCCGACCCTGATTTTGATGATGCCGATTGGCACAACATAGTCCCTGTTGGTTTAAAAGCTTACCAAATGCCCGATAGTCTGTGGTTTGGCTATGGTTGGTGGAGAATTACCTTTACTGCTGACCCAAAAACCATTCAAGAAATCGAAAGGCTCTATTTTTACTCCTGGGGAGCGGCAGAAGTGTATTTAGATGGGGAACTTGTGGCAACTTATGGGAATTTTTCAACCGACAGCCACCTGGAAAAAACTTTTACCCCCAACTATGCCGCTGATAAACCATTAACAATTTCCCAAAAGGATCTTCATACCTTAGCCATTAGATTTTCCAACCACGAGGCCAAAAACTATTTTCAGATATTCCGTCATTTCTCGGAAAATCTGGGTTTTGACATTGGTTTTTCCTCAAAAACCCGGGCAAAATATTCTGATTTTCGCTATGCCAATAGCTTTGCCGCACTTTGGGTAATAGTAGCGGTCCTATCAATTTTGTTGTTACTGCATATGCTCCTGTACTTTAAATTCCGAAAGGAGGAGCCTTATCTGGTGATTACGCTGATTACTTTTTTCTTTTTATGTGCAGCGATCTGTGCCCATATTCTCATCTTTTTTGAACTTAATGGTTTTACCAATCCAATATTCAGTGGTATTTTAAATTCCACCGCGTTTGCTTTGGGTTATGGTCTTTTACCCTATTCTTTGTGTTCTTTGTTTAAAATACAAAAATTTTACTGGACCAGGCACCTTGTATGGTTGGCACTCTTGAGGACTGCTAATTATTTTATTCCTATTTTCAATTTCATTCTTTTTGATGCGACCATCATTCTTGCCGTCATTATTTTGATGCTCCTCATTATGCGAATGGCCATCAAGGAAAAAAATAAAGGGGCGATTTATGTTGCCTTTGGCGCTATCGGCACTTCTGTTTTCCTATTGATCAATAGGATGAACCATGCAGATCTGTTTTCGCTGAGTACAATTTTATATTACATAGACCTTATATTGCTTTATATCAGCTATCCTTTAGGCATTTATATTTATATCACCAATCAGTATGGCAAACTTTTTATTGCTATGGAGCAGGAGGTGGAGGAGCGGACCCAACAATTGAATGGGACAATCAGAGACCTGATCCAAACCCAGAAAGAGCTTTCATTAAAAAACAATCAAAATGTTTTATTGCTAAAGGAAAATCATCACCGGGTAAAAAACAACCTGGAAGTGGTCTCGGGTTTATTAGCCTTGCAGTCTGCAAAAATCGATGACCCCAATATGCAGGAAGTCATGCTGTCAAGCCAGAACAGGGTACATTCTATGGGTATTTTACACCAAAAACTGTATCAAAGCGAGCATTTGGCATTTATAGAAATGAAAAATTATTTTGGGAACCTATGCGCCAATATTCTGGACTCATACAACGAAACCGAAAGGATTAAAGTCAATATTGAAATGAAGGAGGTTGAATTGGATGTGGATACGGCAGTGCCTCTTGGCTTGATTGTCAATGAGCTGCTCACCAATGCATTGAAATACGCTTTTCCCAAAGGCGAAAAAGGGACCATCGATTTAAGCTTAGAAAATCTGAATGAAGACAATTTTCAATTGAAAATCAGTGATAATGGAGTAGGTATGGTTTTAGGTGCAAAAGTGAAAGGTACTGGTTTTGGCACCCAATTGGTTGACCTGCTTACCCGTCAGATTGATGGAAAATTGATACAGGATGTCAGTAATGGCACCATGATTTTAATACAATTTAAAAGGAAAAGGAAGTTAGCGGGAACCATAGTCTAATGAGAGCCAGGTCAACTGTAATAATCAGGTTTAACCAACACCTAAATCAGCACCACATCCTCTATGCAAAATTTCATGTCATGGGAGTAGCAACCTGGTGATGCACATTAACCAATTAACTTAGATCATTAAATATTCGCTTATCCAAATTGGCTATTTCGTGAATTATTCTCCTGGTGCAAAGACAATCTTTTCAATTTTATTGTCAGCAGGATCGAGAGATTGCAGATAACGGTAGATTGCCTTTAGTTCAAGATCAGTCATTCTTGCAAAAGTTGCCCAGGGCATAGGTGAGCCTTTATGTATTTTTCCACCGCGCATTCTTAAAATAAATGTTGCTTCATCCCAATATGCCATTATTCCTGTTTCTTTATGCGGTGTCAGGTTTGGAGTAATAAAAGAATATCCTTCTGAAAAATCATCGGGCAGAAAATGGGTTCCTCCGGCAAAAGGAGTGCCGATAAAAGCTCCTGTTTTAAAATCTCTTTCGGTGTGGCATCCGTTACAATTTGCCACGCTATTGGCCAGATATGATCCATAAACCAATGTAGAATCAATTTCAACTGACTTCGGAGGAGTATCCTTAGGCCCCTCGGGCTTAATAACTCCAAAGGCCATCAGCGCTTTGCCTAAAAAACTGTGTTTAGATCGTTCAACCTTATGTTTAACAGGTTCCTGAGAGCGCAGGAATGAAACAATTGCTATCATGTCCTCATCGCTGAGTTCCTGAAAAGGCATAAATGGAAATACAATGCCATTGTGTTTATTGATTGAATAACGTAAGGTACGTGCAATTTCTCCATCGGTCATTTTTCCAATGCCTGTTTCCATGTCAGGGGTTAAATTCGGAGCCCTGAAAGTACCGGGAGGGATACTTAATTCCCAGCCTCCACTGAGTGGCATCACCATACCATCTTCTGCATCCTTGACTTTATCCATAGGCACATGGCACGATATGCAATGAGCTGGGCCAAGGGCAAGATGCCTGCCTCTTGCAATTACAGCTGAGTCAGTACTTGCTGTAATGTCGGGATAGGGTGTATCAAATTTTTTATCCCAACTCAATTGTACAAAAGCGATTAAACCAATAATCAGAGAGCAAAGAACTATGCCTGCCCATTTTATAATTTTAACCAAGCCTTTCATTTGAAAATATTTATTTGCCTACTCTATATCGGTTTTCGGCTTACCCCTTTTTATTCCATTGAAGAACGATTTCAGTGATGAAAAGCGGAATGACCCATGAAACCCAGATCATGGTCGGACCTCTTTCGATAAAGTTTCCCAATTCCACAAAAACCGGGGTGCTGTTAAGCCATCGGAATAGCACAAAGGCAAAAGTGACTATATAGCTTCTGACCATCCACTCTTTGTGCATTTGAATCCTCCGCAGCAGGATGAATCGGAAAGCCATACCTGTGGTGGTAATCCATGCCAAAGCCAATCCAATCAAGGACAGCGCCCATGTCCAGTGGACAGCCATGCCTGTTGTCAGTGCCAGGTTAACCGAACTGATGGTTCCAATCAAAATTCCAGTGATATATGTCATCCCCATCCACCTGTGAACTTTCGTGAAGCGCATTCGGAATCCCTCCCAAAACTGAAATGGACCTATAGCCAATGCAATAAGGCCTCCTGAAATATGACCAATCAGCGGCCATTTCATGATCCAAAACCTGCCATAAACCTGATCATCAAATCCGAAATAGGGCAAGGCATCATGGATGACAAACTTTCCGGAAAAAAAGATCAGAAAAGCCCAGGCCAGAAGCCTCAACCAGACTTTGGGTGTACCGGGGATAAGGGTGAGGTTCTTGGCCATCGTTCCAAAAGAAGGGATAAGGTTCTATTCCTGAGGTTGTGAATTCGAAATTGTCAGAGTCCAGTCAGTTGTCAATTACATCAAAGCATCACTTAATTTTTTGGTATCCACATACTGTTGAAATGCAACCACTTTCCCCTCTTTCAATGTCCAGAAATGCGCCACTTGTGCATTATAAGTGTTCCCGTTTTTGTGTTTGGCATCATAGCGCAAAGTGGCCAATATTTTATCGTTGAGCATCTCGTGCAGTTCGATATCTTTTAAATTAAAATACTCATGGTCCTGCATTATCCGTCCAAAAACGCCATTCAATACCGCTTCAGGGCCTATGTATGGATTACCATCAGCATAAGTATTTCCTTCTGCTTCGTTCCAAACAATTTTGGAATCCATACTACCGAGAACTGTCGGGATATCACCGACAGCAAATGCTTTGTAAAGTCCATCTATGATAGACCGGTTTTGGGTGGCATTTTTTAAATCATCTTCATGTGTTTTCATAAAATTACTTTTATTTTAAATCTTCAAGTTACTTTGCAACTTTTCCAAAGTTTTAAACTTTGGAAAAGCTAGATGTTAAGGTTTATGTACCTCCAATTCGATTTCAATCAAAAATTCCGGTAAGGCCAGACCTTTGGCTTCCAGCCAGGACCCTGTGGGGAAATGCTTGGTGTAGATGGTGTTTCTGTATTCGGCATATTCTAAAAATACCGGCATATCCGTGGTAAATACATTCTCTACCACTACATCTTCAAAGCTGCATCCATAGTGTTTCAGCACTTTGTCCAGATCGGAGTAACAGTTTTTCATCTGCTGGAGAAAGTCACCAACAGCCGTAGGCGCACCTTCATCATCCATGCTGACTGCACCGGAGACTTTGATGCTGTTTCCGATCTTAACTGCATGGCTGTATCCGTAAGCTTTTTCTACTTCAGGTCTTAGGTTGAGGTATTCTGGTTTATCATTTTTCATTTTATGATTATGTTTCCTTCAAAAAGGACAGAAAAATGGACTAAACTGAGACTCAAGATTATTTTTAGTCTAGTCTTTTCCTTAAAATGCTTAATTGCTCTCTGACATTAAACGCTTAGCCTCCTCGGCCCTTTGCCTAGAAGGTTCCATACCTAATTCAGCGGCTTTCTCATAATATTGGACTGATTTTTTATAGTCCTTGACATTCATATAATATTCTCCCATGCTGTCGTAGGCATTTGCTTCTTTTGGGGCCAGTTCGATGTATTTTTTGAAGGCTGTATTGGCTGATTTCATATCGCCAACCTTCATATGCGCATAGCCAAGCATATTATAACAACCTGAGCATTTAGGATCTAATTTGACAAGCTTCTTCCCGTTTTCAAGTGCAGCCTGGTAATCATTATCAATCCAATAATTCACAAACATGCCCAGGTCATACACCTGCGGAACATCAGGATAAGCTGAAACCAACTCGCTGAGAACAGGAAATAAGTCTCCTTTGGCATCACTTTTTAATATTTCCAACGCTTTCCGAATGGATTTTTCTGCAGGGTTCAATTGGCTTTCAGGGATCGCCAACACTTTGCCAGCCATCTCCTCAAAAACATCGTACTGACCTAATCCTACCATGCCAAGTGCTCTATGCGCATAAGCCATAAAGAATTCCGGATCTTCTTTTACAGCTTTCTGTATAGATTCATTGTAAGCACGGATATCCGCATGTTGGGCCGAAATCAAAGCATCGTAATAATATTGCCTGGCTGCATCAGAAGCTGTGGATACAGGCAAATAGTATCCTTGTGCCTGGACTGCCTGAAAGCCAATAAGAAGCAGGATGAATAGTGATAAATTTTTCATTTTTTTGTGTTTAATTATTACTGATAGAAATTGTACTTTCAAGGTTTACTAAAATTACCTTTTGATTTTTGGAATTGAAACCCATCAGGGATGAAGCAGCTGGTATTCTGTCCGAATACAGGGAATTATTTACCCAATGAAAAATCAATTGGTTACCCTCCTCTGTTCTTCTTGCGAGCCCACCTTTCTATCTCTTGTTCCTTTGATTTTGCTGTTTCCAAACTTGTAAGTGTAGGTAGCCATGAACACTCTTTTTTCAAACTTTAACCTACCTCTTATATCTAAATCAGCGCCTTCAAACGATCGCCACCTTAGTTGGGTGGTTTCAAAGATATCATTGCAGGACAATCTCAATACCCCTGCTTTTTCGAAGTCCTTCTGAATTCCTAAATTGACAAATCCTCTTGAAAGTGCTTTGTAATAACCGAAGATGACAGGAGACATATAATAGCCCATCAGTTCGATGGTGTAGTTTTTAGGGAGTGTGAAGGTATTGGTCAAGACCATCTGTAAACCTTTCTGATCGACTTCATACATCTCATCATTCAAATTTGAATTGATTTTTTGATAGTTTGCAGTGAAGTTGTTTTGGCTTTCCCACCAGGAAGTCACTTTTAAAGGGAAAGCTACCATCATCGAAACTGTCTGACTTTGGTCAATATTTTCCGTTCTTAAGAACATCGTATTGGCCTCTTCATCGAGCGTAGGTTGAAAAGCAGCAATCAAATTTTTGTCCGAACTGTACTGAACTGTGAATATTAAGCTTTTATGAGAAAAATCTGTTTTGAAGGTATTGGTATAAGTAGGGAGGATATTTTCATTTCCGGCGAAAAAGGTAAAAGGGTCAGAAAAAAACACAAAAGGTGCCATATCATTAAAAGTAGGACGGGTAATCCTGCGCCCGTAGGATACCTGAAGTAAGTTGTCGTCATTGATTTTTCTGGATAAAAATGCTGAAGGAAAGAAATCCCCGTAATGCCTGTCAACAATTTTCTCTCCTGAAACAGTCGTCAGATTGGTTTTGGTGTTCTCGTATCTTAGCCCTGCATTCAAGCTAGTCTTTTGGTCAAATTCAATTTTTGCTGTAGAAAATGCCGCCAATATATCTTCATTGAGGAGACCATCATTGGTGAATTTTGTATCTACCAGCCAATCTGATTTCAGTTTTTCTTCGAAGACCACGGTATTGGTGAATTGTGAAAAGGTAGCTCTCAGACCTGATTCCACTGCTATTGATTTTCCAATCATCATAGAGTGATTGAGATCGGTCACCCAAATGTCGATTGGGGTAACTTTGGTAATTCTGAATTCCTCTGAACCGATCAAATCATTGGATTCATTGTAATTTATAAGGTTGTACCAGGAGGGATTGGAATTTCTGTAGGTCAGGTAATCCACATTGGTACTGAGAACCTGCCCGTTTTTAAAAGTATGTTGAAGATTGATATTGCCCATGATATGGCTCCATCTGTTAACCTCAACCGTTGTCATCCTGAAAAGAGTGTCCAGGGAGATGGAATAATTGGATCTGGTAATATTGGGTGCATCCATTTCCCAGCGATTATTATATCCGCTTACTAAGCCACTAAAGATGGTATTTGTACTTAATTTATAGTCAAATCCTGCCTGATAATTGATGGACTTTCTGTTGGAAAACCGATCGGTGTAGGTATCAATACCAATGTCCTCAAATCCATTGTTGTTGCCTCTAAAGGCTTCCCATTCTGCTACCTGATCTACATAAGTCGAGGACAAAATGCCAAACCAGCTGAATTTAGGTCCTTGATGGTTAAGATTTAAGCTCATATTGCCGTTATATCCCGAACCATAGCCCTGGCCTATGGTGAGGGAACCATTGGTGCCTATCATCGCATTGTCTTTTTTCATCACGATATTGATAAAACCCGCATCCCCATCGGCATCATAGTTTGCAGGAGGCACCGTTATGATTTCGATTTTTTCAACATCACTGGAATTCAGCCCTGCCAGCATCTGATAGGCGGCCTCCACCGGCATCCTGAATCTTTGGCCGTTCATCAGGATAACCACTCCGTTTTTACCCAAAACGGAGAGTGAATTACTCTGCCGGTTAACCATTACCCCGGGAGATCTGTCCAGCACATCGATGACCGACAAACCGGCAGCTGTGATGCTGCTGGCCACATTTACCACCATTTTTCCCTGTTCCAGCTCGAAAAATGGACGGGTGGCAGTTACCGTCACCTCATCCAATTTCTGACCTTCTTCATGCAATAGGATCGCAGCTACATCACCTTTTTCTTTCCCCAAAAAATTGAATGCCCCTGAATAGCTTTTGGCATATCCCAGCATAGTTACTTCTACAAAGTATTCCCCCTTTGGTATATCCGTAAAAATATAGGTTCCGGATTCATCGGAAATGGCACCTTTAATCATGGAAGAATCAGGCTCATTCCTGAGCAACACACTTGCATAGGAAATCCCTTTCGCCTGGGAATCATAAACTTTCCCCTGAATTACTCCCTGCGAAAAAGCCGTAGTAACCAATAAGAAAAACAGGAGTGGCAAAAGTAATATCTTCATGACTTGGTGTATATAAACATTAAAATTCTATATTCTGAAACAGAATAATGGTGATAATCAGATTGAATTAATAATGAATAAGGACAAGACAGCCCCTTTTCTGTCCGTATGGACCGATTTATTTACCCAATGAAAAAAGGATCAACACTATTTATTAAGTCTGGCAGGCTGTTCAGCGTCTCCACCCCTTTCCCACATCGAGGTCTTAGACAAAAATTCACGCATTGCCTCCAAAACTATGTGGTATTTATGACGCAAATTTACTTATTGTGCTAACGCCAGACCCCCCATCCCAGCTTTATCAATATGTGACAGGGCTTTGAAATAAGTCAAAAATGATATTTATTCCTGATGGCAGTCAGAAGTTTTATAAGTTTTTCTAACCGTGTCTATTTGTCTGAAATACAAGATTAATAATTCAGGAAGAGCGCTCCTGCAATAAAAAGACCTGCCACCACTGTCAGGATCAGAAAAAGAGGCCAAATAAACCTAAACCATTTCTCGAAAGGAACGCCGGCAATGGCCAGTAACGCCATAAGTATGCCATTTGTAGGAATGAGCATATTAGAAAATCCATCACCCGAAATAAATATCAGCACTGCTGTTTGCCTCGAGATGCCCAGCAGATCAGAGAGTGGAACCATCAATGGCATGGAAACCATGGCCTGCCCGGAAGCGGAAGGAATGAAGAAGTTTAGCATAGTCTGAAAAGCATACATGCCCTGTGCTGAAACCATTGGATGTTTTCCTTCGAGCAATAGGGATGCCCGATAAAGGATGGTATCAATGATCATTCCCTCTTCCATGACCACCTGAATGCCTCGGGCAAAACCAACAATGAGGGCCGGCACAATCATTATCTCCAGTCCTTTCACAAAGGTATTCATGGCTTCGTCACCCGACATACCACTGATCAGGATGGTGCAAACGCCCACAATAAAAAATCCACCGGTCATCTCAATCAATCCCCAGCCCATGGTTTGAACAGCATAAAGAATCATGCTAAAAAGCACAAAAGCGGAGAGCGCAATACCGATATGCTTTCCGGAGGGTTTATGGCCACCGTTACAAACATCTTCATTAATGATAAAGGGATCATCAGGCATTACCGACCGTGCTCTGTTCTTCTTTATCTTTTTGCCATAATTCATCAAAAAAGCATATGCCAACCCAACACACACTATAAAAGAAATAACCCGCAAGCCAATACCACTGCCTATCGGAAGCTCGGCAATTCTTTGTGCAATCTGAACGGTAAAAGGATTGGTAACACCCGCAGCCCAGCCTGTAAAAACAGCAATGGATAGCAGGCCTATGCCAAATATGCGATCATATTCCAGCCTTTTCGAAATTAATAAAAATATCGGAACCAGTGGGATGAATTCCTGGCCCATTCCCAGAAAGGTTGAAGATGATGCCAGGGAAACAAATAAGATAAAGGTCAGCAGCTTCGGAGAATCACCAAACTTGTGAAACAACAGATTGATAAAAACATTGATGGTGCCGGATTGCTGTATTAAGGCAAGCACTGCGCCGATAATGAATACAAAAAAGATCAGTGCTGCAGCAGCGTTTAATCCCTTTGGAATCGAAGTAAACAATCCGAGCAAACTAATCGGAGTGGATTTTCCGGAAACTGCATCACCGAAGATCACACCCTTTACAGAATAGTGCTTCGGCACTTCTTGATAGCTTCCTGGCACAACCAGCGTCTGCTCCACATTGTCCACTACTCGGGTGATTCGTTCAAACTGCCCGCTGGGAACCAGGTAGGTTAATATGCTGCTGAATAATATAATCGCTGACAGAAAAATAAAAACGTGAGGGATTTTGAAGTTTTTCATTTTTAAGTATTGGAATTAATGGCTTAAACTGTACGAGTACCCAGGTAGGTCGAATTTGAGCGGGTTCAGCTATTTAATTAACACAACCCTGTATCAGGATTAATTCCGGGGATGAAAAATTGGCAATATCCTCAGCAGCAGCTTTAGTTTCGGGCGCATTCAACCACTTTTTCAATCCCACAGGATTAGAAAAATACATTTTCGGCATTTGAAAACGTTTAGAAATTAACTTCTTTTCTTCTTTCTTCCACCGGGTGCCATCAATTTTCGCCACACCTTTAATTTTAGCTGGGTAAAGCTGACTGAGATGGATTGGGCAGAAATCATAAGATGCCATAACTACAGGTGTATTATAAAGAAATATAAATTTTGTCATGATGTAATATGTGTGTTTTGTTGACTCGAAGTTGAATACAATACCGTTACACTGCTAATCCCATAGGACGAAACCAACATAATATTGTCCCAAAACACTTTTAATCTTCCCAGGCATAATTTTTAAAATGAAAAAAATTGATTCACAAAGGCTTTTTTTATGGTATATTTATAGAATGAAGAAGCTTTTCCTGCTTGTATTCTTACTTTGTCAGCTACATGTAAAAGGACAAATACTGTACAATAATGGGCAAATACAGTATTTAAATATCTTTATTGAAACAGACAACTTTGGAGCAGAATATCTGGATGTTATGGAGCAATCCCTCGATAAAATACCCATTGACACCCTCTGGTTCAGGATCATAAATGACCTTGCTTATCATTACCATACCAGAAACCTGCAAAAATCATTGAGAATTATCAATCAGGGTCTTGAAAAAGCCCGGGCTGTGAATAATAAACACTGGGAAGGAAGAATGCAGGTCTCCCAGGGGGCAATATTGTTAAGGATGGAAGAACTGAACCACGCAGAGCGTGTGTTGTTAAGTGCCTTGGAAAAAATTCCAGAAAAGGAAACCTGGCTTCTGCTTACCAACCTGGGCTACGTGTATGAGCGTAGGGGTGATTTGAGCACTGCCTTTGAATATGCAACAAAAACTTTAGACCTGGGTGAAAAATATGGCGATCAAAAAGCCATCGCAATGGCCTATTCAGATATGAGCAATTTGTTTTGGAAACAGGGAAGATTTGAAAAGGGGGTTGAATATGGGTTGAGATCCATAGAACTGTTTGAAAAAAGAGGATTGTTTGACCTGGACTTTGATTTCACACTGCATGTCCTGGGCAATAACCTGGTAGAGCTACAGAGGTATGATGAGGCATTGACATGCTTTCAGCGGTCGGCCATGATTGGTGAAAAATATGGTTTCTACAACAACCTGAGTGACACCTACATTGCCCTTACAGAATTATACATTCAGATGGGTGATATTGAAAATGCAAAAAATTCAGGAAAAAAAGCGCTGACTTATGCAGAGTTGCTTGAAAATGATTTTATGATTGAAAGTCAAAACCGCGTACAAAGTATGGGAATGATCCATCAAAACCTGTATCAGGGAGAAAATATGGCCGCCATAGAAATGAAACAATATTTTCTAAACCTGGGCACGTATATCATTGATTCATTTGATGTTAGCGCAAGGATTTCCTTTCACTGCAACATGGAGTCCCTTGAACTGGATGTAGACCGGGCAATACCCATAGGCCTGATAGTTAATGAACTGATCACCAATTCATTAAAATATGCCTTTCCGTATCAGAGAATGGGTATAATTACCATAACACTTTCTGAAAATGATGCGCATTTGCATTTAAAAGTAAGCGATAATGGTATTGGCATAGATAAAGGTGCCGGAGTCAGAGGATCCGGATTCGGGACACAGCTAATTCATTTACTGACCAAACAATTGGACGGCAAAATGACTTTAACTATTAACGGTGGGACAGAAGTATTTTTTGAGTTTCAAATCACAAAAGCTGCATGAGTAATATAACCAGAATACTGATAGTAGAAGATGATATGATCATCGCGGCTAATATTTCATTACAGCTTACCAAACTAGGTTACGAGGTAACAGGAATAGAGTCGCGTGGTGAAGAAGCGATTCATCACCTAAGGCAAAACCAACCGGATATCATCCTAATGGACATCCACCTGAAAGGACAAATTGATGGCATTGAAACTGCAAAAAAGATTCTTGAAATTTACGATACGCCTTTGATCTATCTCACCGCAAATACAGATGAAGCGACTTTTCAAAAAGCCAAAGAAACCCGCCCATATGCTTTTATTTCCAAACCTTTCAACAAACTTGACCTGGAAAGAACCATTGCCCTGGTAGTAGAAAAAATTTCTGATAATAAAAAAGAAAATCACGAATCCAATACGTTTATCGAGGGTTTAGACGACAGGATCTTTATCAGAAGCAATGGCAAACTCATCAAAGTGATGCTGGATGATATCCTTTATATCGAAGCTGAAAGAAACTATTGCAATATCATTACCACAGCTGATAACCATCTGATCGTATGTCCCTTAAACAGTTTCTGTGAAAAAATGGTAAGTAAAGATTTTTTACGGGTACATCGCTCCTACGTAGTGAACTTAAAAAAACTGGATGCCGTGGCTGAATCACATTTGGAAATTAAAAGAAAGGTCATTCCCATTGGCAAGATGTATAAAGAAGAACTCATGAAAAGCATCAGAAAGGTGTGAAAATAAGGATCGTATTGTTGATTTTTCCTGATTGATAAGCCTTTTTTAAATGATTCATAAATTACCGGTGCAAATTTGATATCACTATGCTTTAAAATGGAGTAAAAAAGGTTACTTTTATAAATTCCTCACAAACAAAGTATTATGAAATATTTTGTGCTGGCTGCAATGCTGTCTTCAGGTTATTTTTGTACGGGGCAGGACCATGGAGAACTGGATAGCCTGATCAGTCTATATGAAAAACAGCAAGAGGATACTCTGAAAGCTGAATTAATAGACAAAATCATAAATATTGAACTTTACAGCCGGCCTGAACAAGCCAGACGATATGCCATCGAGTTGATAGGGCTTTCTGTAAGAATTGGATATTTAAAAGGACAAGCCAATGGGTATCATCGTCTTGCAGGATTCTATATTTATCAGGATGAACTCGATTCTGCAGAGATCTATTATCAGAAATCAATTGATATCAATTCAAGCATTCATAACCTCAAAGGGATACTCGCTGACAACGAACAGTTTGGGCTGCTCTATATACGGAAAAATGATTTTAGTCGGGCTTTTGAATTTTTAAACAAAAATGTAGCTCTTTTCAACAACAGGGATACGACAGTCAGTATAAGGCATAGTCCATTCGATGGCATAGGCGGCACATTTCACACACTCTCAAGTGCTTATATACAAAAAGGAATGTATCAGCTGGCTCTTCAGAATGAATTGCTTGCTTTAAGCTTATATGAAGCAAATAAAGGCCCTTTGTTTGTTGCCGACGCTCAAAATTCATTAGGGGTGATCGAGATCAATCTAGGGAATTATAAAAATGCCATATCTCACCTGATGCCCGCTTTGGAAACCTACCAGAAACATAATGATATCCATTTTCAAATACTTGCGCTCCACAATTTGGGTATTTGTTTTGGCGCATTGAATGAACCCGAAAAAGCCAAAAAGTATTATCTTAATTCAATGTCCCTTGCAGCGCAAAATAATTATAAGGGAAGACAAGCACTAACAGCTAATAATCTGGGTTTGTTGAATCTTACATTAAATCTCAAAAATGAGGCCATTCAATATTTCGAGAAATCAATTCAGTTGTATGGCGAATTAGCATACCCTCCAGAAATAAACGCTCCGTATTATGGCATGGGAAAATTGTACAATCAATTTGACCAGCCGGGTAAAGCCTTACCCTGGTTGAATAGGGCCATCGCCATTTCTGATTCTACAGGTCAAATTAAAACAGCTGCTAGTGCATATAAGAATCGTTACGAATCTTATAAAAAATTAGGCGATTTTCCTTCGGCCATAAAAGACCTTGAAGTATACCATACCCTAAAAGATAGTATGTACAATACGACAAAGTCGCAACAAATTGAAGAACTCAGGACCATCCACGACACCGAAAAAAAGGAGCAACTAATTACTCAGCAACTAATTGAAATTGCTTTTTTAGAAAAAAAGGAGAAATTAAGTCTACTTCAAAAGTGGTTATTAGGATCTGGTCTGGCTCTTTCGTTTTTGATCTTTGGCCTTGGTTTTTACGGCATCCGACAAAAAATAAAGCGAAATAAACTGGAGAAACAAAAGGTTGACACGGAGCTTGCCTTCAAAAAGAAGGAACTTACGACCTATGCCATGCACCTGGCCAAAAAGAACGAAGTACTTGAACAGGTAAAACAAAAAGCCAAAGAATTAAAAGCAGCACAAAATGGAGCAAAAGAATACCATCAACTAATACAAACCATCCAATTCGATCAGCAGGATGATAAAAACTGGGATAATTTTGTCCATTATTTTGAACAAGTACATAAGGATTTCGGCAGAACGGTTGCCGAAAGGTATCCTGAAGTTACCAAAAATGAATTACGGCTAATGGCTCTTTTAAAAATGAACCTTTCCTCCAAAGAAATAGCCACTATCCTTAATATTTCTGTCGATGGAATCAAAAAAGCAAGACAGAGATTACGCAAAAAGATGAAGCTCTCCCCTGAAGAATCACTGGAATCCAGAATTCTTTCCATATAATTCAAGCCTTTTTCTATTCATTAAATCATTCATTTAACAGAATATATGGAGTGTACCCTCTTTGTACCCCACTGAAATTTTTATGCATGAAAGCATCGGACTAGGTTTATGGTATGGTAAAGTCAATAAAAATATTTTGTGGCATTGTCCGGTGAGGCTCTGAAGGCCAAAATTTGGAAGTTACCACAAAACAAGATCCATGTTAAACCATAAAACCAATTCCTAATGAAACCACGATACAGAATTTTCAGGCTTGCATTATTAATTTTTCTATTGCAGACCGCTTTTATCGCATGCAACAAAGAAGAAGCAAATCCTGACAGTATTAATGCCGAAAAAACAAATAAAATCAACAATATTATCGCTGGCTTAGATTACAATGCTAATGAAATATTAAATGTCCAAAACATCAGTGAAGGTACTAAGGCACGAGAAGTAATCAACGACAATACAGCTACAAATCCTCCCAAGCTGGGCGTTGCACAAACCTGTAGAACAACAGACTATAGCCTGGCCGCCAATTTTGATGAAGTTGCTATTCTAAGGCCAACCAATGGCATTGTTTATCCCGGAGCCCTTGTAATTGGTAATAGCAGTATGTTAGATGGTCTTCCCGATCCACTCACCCTAAAGCGTGCTCCAGTCACCCTGCGCGTAGATTTACCGGGAATTGGTGAAAATGGTACCATTATAATTGATAACCCTTCAAACTCGGATGTACAAACGGGCATAGACAAGGCGCTGGAATACTGGAATAATACCGCCTATCAAGAAGGTTATGTCAATGCTGCGAACTCTTCTTACCAGGCAACTACTTCTTATTCTTCCAAACAAATGAGCCTGGATGTCGGGCTCAATGTAGAATGGGCAACCGGGGCTGTTTCTACACAATTTAATCATAGCAGCAGCTCAGAAAAAAGAGTGGCCATGATGGTATTCAAACAGGTATTCTATACCATTACAATGAATACCCCTGAAAATCCGGCTGATGTATTTGCCAATGACGTTTCACTTACAGAAATAGAAAGTAAGCTGACCTCCGAAACGCCGCCTGCTTATGTACAATCTGTGTCATATGGTCGTATCATTATGTTTCGGATGGAGACTACCGAAGAATCTACAGATTCCGAATTAGAAGCTGCATTTAATTATGCCGGAGGATTTGTAAGTGCATCCGGTCAGATAGAGGCCAAGTATAAATCCATTCTCGCCAAATCAAGTATAACCACAGTTATGATCGGAGGCAACGCGGCCATTGCAACTGAAGCAGTTAATGCAAAAAACTTTGGAGATTTAAAACCCATTATTACCGGAGAAAACGCAGTATATAGTAAAAGCAATCCTGGCGTGCCAATTGCTTATACCATACGATATCTCAAAGATAATGCTTTTGCTAAAATGGGATACACCACCGAATATACTGCTAAAAATTGCACCTCCACTCTGCTTGATAACAAAAGAATCAGGTATAAAAATGATGCCCGTGTCTGGAATGGGTCATCCAAAACCAACAGCAGATGGCCAGGATGGGCACGAGTGCTACTGGTATACAAAAGAGCCAATAGCAATACCGATATACCTGTTAATCTCTCGAATACCTCAAATAATTGGAGTGAAGATGTGGCTGTCAATCAAATCATCAACCTTCAGCCTCCGGCAGGGGCCCATGATATACGTGTTGTTCAGGAATATTACTTTAATTGCTTCGGATGCTGTGCTTGCTGGGTAGACAGGGAGGAAGTCTCTTTAGGCACAACCCCTGCCGAAACTTTCGTGGAATCCTGGTATGATAACAATAATGGCAAGATGAAAATATATAAAACCGACAGATTTAGAGATTAAATCTGTTAATGTTAATTCAGAATATTAAAATAAAATAAATCAACAAACCAGGCGATTTTCAGCGCGACCAAATTAAGACAAAACTTCTCCAATAATGCCCCGGGATGAATAGCTCTAATAACTTCCCCTGTGAGGAGGATTTTTGTTCTGGCAGATATGCTTAGAGGATAAATTTGGTACCGAACCGGATTATCGGTTGGTATTGATTTGATTTCATGAGGTACGAATATTTGAAATTCAACTTCCTGATTATCGGGACAGGCTCTTCAGAGTTGATAATTAGAGGATATTGCTATTTTTGACGACACCTTGTCTAGCGGGGCTAAGGGCATTGATTCTCCTCAGGAATCACAGTTGTGCATAATCCAGGCCTAAATCTGATCGAATAGATTCCCCCCACAACGGGCTAAAAATATAATAAAATCCATTCCTCGTAATTTCAGAGACCCTATGTATTTCATTTATGGAAAAAAGCAGGTAATCAACCCACCAACCAACCACGACATGATGGACTCTTATTTGCCGCACATCTCAATCCCCGGTGATTAGAATAACCATACATTGCCAATGCCAGATTTTATTAGTTATTCAGAAATAAGCTAGTTTCTGGCGAATTTTATTAATTCAGCATTAAATTTCTCAGTTTCCTCCAGGAATAAACTGTGACCGCTATTTTCAAAAGCAACGATATCCGAATTTGCAATTCGGGCTTTCATTTGCTCAGCCAGGTCGAAAGAACAAATTTTATCCTTTTTGCCATGCATTATTAATGTTGGAATTTCAATCTTAGCAAGATCAGCTCTCAGATCAGTATCACGTAAGGCAATTAAACACTGCGCCATAGCATAGGAAGAGGAACTGATATTAATTCCGTTTAGCCAACTGTTGATGCCTTCGTTCAGCGATGTTTCGGTAGCAGAAAATATCTTTCCAAAATTGGACAATAGCTTGGGCCTGTCTTTTTGGTTCAGAGCGATTAAATCATCAACAGCACTTTTGGTGAGATTATAAGGAAAATCGTCGCGTTTTGTCCATATAGGCGCGGCGGCTCCGAACAAAGCAAGTTTCGAAATAACACCTTCATCATCCATTGCTGCTACGCGAATTGCAATTGCCCCGCCCATAGAGAAACCTCCCAAAACGGCATCCTTGATTTTAAGGTGTTTTAAAACTTTTCGTATATCCGCAACATGTACATTGTAATCGTATTTTCCATA
>JAFIEV010000035.1 GCA_020832305.1 Cyclobacteriaceae bacterium
AAACACCAAAAGTGATTAAGCCTGTTGCGATTACTAATAATAATTTTTTCATTTTTCTGGTCTTTAAATTTGTCGGAGTGTCAATTGATTCTTAAATAATCTCATGATGAAGTGCGCCAACAGGGATAGGTTGTTAAATTCTTTTATTGTCATGCAGTTTTTATTCAGTTGGTCGCTGATTTATTGATGTTCATCTACTGTGATGTGATTTGATGTTACACCAAATTACTACAATGCAAATAAACGGTTATCATTGAAATCAACTGTTACATGATTATTTGAATTCGTTATATAAATTACATATTCAAGTCATATTTTACAATCTGTTACACCTGCACTTCTGATTATTACCAATCGTGTAAATGGTTTTGCATACGAAACATACCCCAGAATACCATCTGTATAATTACCCATTCGAGATAAATAAATGGGTTAGACCTTGTAAATCAGTTCTTTTTTAGTTTTGTCTGACATTGATTAATTCCTTTGGCCCATTCAATATAAGCTTAAAAAACATCTCGAATATTTATAGCGGGATTTCTTGAATGCCCTTATCTTCCCATTCTAATGACTGAAGATTTAGAAGGCGCGAAATTGTTGAAATGCACCTAAACTTTTTTCTGTATAAAGTGTATTAAATGCATGAAAGCTGAAGAAAATTCACAAAAAACAGAAAAACTTGAGTCAATTGATCAATGTCTTGCCTGTGGATGTGATACATTGCACCATTACATCGATACAAAAGCACAAATGCATGAAAATCCCGAGATATTTTCTTTTGTAAAATGTACTGCTTGCGGACTTGTAATGCTCAATCCCCGCGTTCGAAAATCTTTTTTGAAAGATTATTACACAAATTTTTATTTGCCATTTAGAGGCCCTGCGGCATGGGGCAAATATGCTCCTTTGGTTGCAAAAAATTTACGTAAAACAGATGAAAAACGTGTAATGTTGGCAAAGCAGTTTGCTGATATAAACTCAAAAAGCAGGGTGCTAGATGTGGGCTGCGGAAAACCTACCTTTCTGTACACGTTGCACAACCAAACTAATTGTTATGCCAAAGGCATAGATTTTACAGATGAAGGTTGGAAAACTGAATCTGAAAAATATGCAAATATTGATCTTGAAATCGCTGAATTTCAAAATTATAGTGATAAAACTCCCTTTGATTTAATTACTATGTGGCATTATCTTGAGCATGACTATGACCCGCAGAAAACACTGAGGCAAATGCTACATGTGGTGCGTAAAGACTCAACTTTGATTATAGAAGTACCTAATATAGACTCCTGGACATATAGATGGCAAAAACAACATTGGGAAGGCTTTCATACACCACGCCACACAGCCATTTACGAGCCTGATACCATAACGATTTTACTGAATAATAGTGGTTGGTCCGTTTCAAAAATAATCCCATATGGCACGTTAGATGCATATCCTCTTTTTTGGATGGGGCAAATGGAAAAAAGAGGTATCGACTGGAGTAGTTCAATGCAATCCAAATTTATAGGATTTGTAGCCGGCATGTTTTTTACATGGCCATTTTTTGCGTTAAAAAATTCTTTGTCCGGTGGTCTTATGACGATTATAGCAAAGCCGAAAAAATGAATTAACCTAAAACGGCAATAATTTTTTACCACCCCATGTGCCCTCCGATTTAAATGGTCTGAAACGTGCAAACAACTCCTCGCTAAACCATTTTACTTCTCTTGACTTTTCGACAACCCTCAAATGATCCTTGTTTTTGTATGCATATGCCAGCATCGATTTTTCATCTTCCCACAAACTAAATGTTGCCATTTGATTCACTGGCCATTCACCTATCCCTTTGGTGTAAATAAGGCCATCGCTATGTTCTAAGGACTTGCTCGTTCCGGGAACATAGCGCCAAAAATGCAAAAGTTGAGAAGTCGCTATAGTGGCACGCGTAATAACTGCGGTAATATCTCCGGCAATCGCACTATCCGGTTTAAAAGGATTCGTTCCACTCCATTTTCCGTGCGATTTTACAGGAATCATAAAAATGGTGTATTGTTCTTTGGATTTTGTACGGTATAGCTTATGCAATATAGAGTTATGCAGAAAATTTTCCGCCTGTGCCTGATCTTTCCAGACCGTAAGCAACGCGTAGGTAGAAAAATCGGCATATATTCTAAAACCTTTCCCGGCTCCAGTACCCATAAGCTTATAAAATGTCATTCCATCTACATTTTTCAGGTATTTATGGGCAAATTGCATCATTGTGAAGGCCCAAAATTTTTGTCTCAGACCTTTAAAACGCATCAGGGAAATGGTTACCACAGGAGATTGCATGAATATCTAATTTTAGATTTGGAATAGCTTTTAAAATCGTTTGGTTTAAACCCTTCAGTATTTACAACAGTCTTGGAGGAAAACCACAAGATTCATAAACTTGTTTACAAAGAAAAAGCACCCTTTTAAGGAATATTGGAGGAAAATCCTTTATCTGAAAATGAAACACTAGATATTAAATTTTACGGCGCCTAATTGCGCAATGGGCACCGCGTTGTGGAGTGGCAGATGGTACTAACAACTTCTGTTTAATTGTTTAGGGCAAAAAGTCACTTGCCTTTTCGCCATCTTCTGAAAAAACTACCATCTGAGGTTCTGCTTAAAAATGGATGTTTTATGGAGAATACGCCTTCGTTTACATATCTAACATCCTCAATAGAATAAAATGCAAGAGGATCATATTGTTTAATGATTGTCAATACCTGTTTCAGCTCGCTTCTGTTTATCACGGAGTATATCACATGCACATCTTCTCTTGCACCATGTGCATCAATACTGGTAACCCCACAACCCATCTTAACAAGTTCCTGAATGAGTATATCAGCGGGCCTTTGTGTTATTAACCTTACTATTAAAACCCCCATGGCAATCTTATCCTCAATCAGCATTCCAACATAGTTGCCAATGGCAAAACCACCGGCATAAGCAATATAATTAACATAATTGTCAAGGTTTTGCATAATCCTTGATATAACCAGAATCCAAATAAATACTTCGACAAAGCCAAGAACAGGAGCAATATTTTTTTTGCCCCTGGCCACAAGTATAATCCTTATGGTTCCAATGGTAACATCTGTTACTCTGGCAAGAAATATCAGAAAAGGTATTAACAGATAGTCTAATAGGTGTGAATCCAGATATGAAGGGACCATTTTTGTCTGATTATTAGTTGATATTTCGAGCCTTGGATTGCCAGCAGTTTTTACTGCGTTTTTTACTGCATTTTCCCGGCTTTTTTCTGAAGATGAAACACCCATGAGAAAAGTCTTCTCACACAGGGGAATGCCCCGAATGCTTTCGGGGAAAGGGTGTTCCACCCCGAAAGACGGGGCAGGTTCTGGCCTATGAAAAACAAAATATAAACAGATGAAACCTAGCATGACGAAAATGTCACACACTGGAATGATTATAACCATGCTAGGTTCCATCTCACCGCTGAAAAGAAAAATTAAACAGATGAAAGCAATTAAATAATTTTTAATACTACCATGATTTCCGGGTTTGAAATTTTACTTAATATTTTATTGATCTAATAGCTTGGGCTGGTCTTTTTGGTTCAGAGCGATTAAATCATCAACAGCACTTTTGGTGAGATTATAAGGAAAATCGTCACGTTTTGCCCATATAGGCGTGGCGGCTCCGAACAGAGCAAGTTTCGAAATAATACCTTCATCATCCATTGCTGCTACGCGAATTGCAATTGCCCCGCCCATAGAGAAACCTCCCAAAACGGCATCCTTGATTTTAAGGTGTTTTAAAACTTTTCGTATATCCGCAACATGTACATTGTAATCGTATTTTCCATA
>JAFIEV010000036.1 GCA_020832305.1 Cyclobacteriaceae bacterium
TCTACGCCCTCGTTAATAAAACAAGGGCGATATTCTCGTGGGTAAAGATGTATCCCGAACGCTATGCTTTTCGGTATTTCGGTTTCACCAACCACCCCCATATATAAATGCATAATACCACTCCATGATCTGACACACACATCCCACCGCCTCAACCAACAAAATTTCTTTTTGCACAACGGGTTTCAAACCCTGCTTATCGTTATGACAGTCACACCTGCCTGCCGGCAAGGCAGTGTCTTCCGCCAGGCGGGGTAAAAATAATTGCCACACCCGAAATAATCAGAATGTGGCAATTTTTACACACTCAAACATTAAAAACGAAATTATTTCTTAAACTCAACCAGCTCTCCGGAATTCAGAACATAAAATTTCTTTTCAGGATCATGAGAATTCTGTAAAGGGATAAATTTGATCTTACTTCTTTCAAACCGCTTTCTTTCTCTGAAAGGTTTAATGACCAGGAAAAGGGTAAAAACGACACCCAACAGCGTTACCAGATATAATACAAATATTGTCATTGTTTTAGCCTTTTAAAGTAAATACCTTTTTTAAATTTCATATTGTAAAGGTATAAAGTCTCTCATGATTTATTTTTTCTAGAATTCTCTTACGATTGCATCTGTAAACAAATATGTATTATGGTCTATCTTGTACTTTAAATATTAGGATAACAACTAAGTGTACCATAGACATGCTTATGGTGCCGAAGCGACCAGGTAGCAGATAAATAGCATTATTCAAATATTGAATATAAAAGCAAGCTGTTTTTGGCCCAAAATCCGATTTTTCACAGGCTGCAACTATAAAATGAAATACACTTATTTGATTTTTTAACACTATGTAAGAAATGTTGACAATATTCAGATCACTACCTTAAATTTTGATAAATATGTACGGGCAGTAGCTTTCACACCACTAACCTGTCATCAAAACAAAAAATTAAATTATCATTATTCCTTTTTAAAAATGGATTTTATGCGGATCCAGAGTTTTTTTCTGCTCCGGGGCTTATCCTTTTTTTCTTTTTCCGGTGTGCCCAGAACATAAGCGTAAGGTTGGAGCCCATCTATCTGCATAAAAATTTCTTTTATTACAGCTACCATGGGAATAAATAAAATCATTCCAACTACCCCCCAGATTTTTGCGCCAACAAATAAAGTAATAAGGGTAACCAAAGGATTTATACTTACATTTCTACCCACAATGTTTGGCGTTATAATGCTGCTTTCAATGCTTTGAATAATGACAAAAGCAGCAAAAACGGCAAGGGGCGTAAGCAAGGAATCCTTGGTCAAAAGCGCAAAGGCTATGGGCAATGCTGAGCCTACCAGGGGCCCTACAAAAGGGATAATATTTAAAATTGCTGCAAAAGCGGCAAAGAGAAAAGCATGCCTTATGTCTAAAATGATAAGCGCCAGACTGTTCAGTACAAACAGTATGCATATTACGAAAAACATACCACTGATGTAGTTTTGAATTACATTCCTAATATTTACTATGAGCTTTTCCAGCGAATCATCGCCTGCATTACTTTTTGATACCACCTTGATCAGGAATGTGAAGAGAAAATCGCGATAATGCAGCATTAGAATTACATAGACCGGTATGAGATAAATTAAGGTAAGTGAGCCGGCTACATTTATAATACCATCGAATATAGAGCTCAGGTTTTCCTGTATATATGAAAAGACACTCTCCAGGGATATATCAATACTTTCAGGTCTCAGGAATTCAGGCAGACCCGCTTCAAAATCGGTTATGCGCTTTTTGATCCCATCAAAATCCTCATCGAAATTTTTGATCTGCGAATAGAAAAAATACAACACACCTGATATAAATAAGAAAATGCTGATGAGGCCGGCGAGGGAAGCCAGGATTCGCGGAATGCCTTTTTTTTCAAGCCAGGTAACCATGGGTTTAAGCAAAAAAGACAAGAAGGCCGATGCCACCAGGGGTACAATGATAGATTGCCAGGATATCATTATTTGCACCAAAAGACTAATGGATATCAGTAATAATGTGATTTTAAAAAGAAATTGAACTGATTTACTTTGAAAATCCGGCATAATATCTCGATGTTAGGTAGCCATACCGTTACCGGCTAAAGGCTTGATGTAATTTTTCTAAAAATTTAAATATCGCATTTTTGATTTTGAAATATTCACAATATGTCTTTAAATTTAGCCTATATAAATAAAATAAACCAGGAGTGAGATGCGGGAGCGTGCAAGTTGGCAACATTTGCCACTAATATCTTTAAGCCTGTTTTGCGGTTTCGTTTTATTTTCGGCATGTGATAGGGATCAAAAAAAAGTAAACGACGCAAAAACAGCTACAATCAGCTATAATCTTCATGTGAGGCCAGTTCTGTCAGATAAATGTTTTGCCTGTCATGGTCCGGATGCCAATACCCGTGAGGCCGGATTAAGGTTAGATATTGCCGAGGCAGCTTATGCCGCTTTAAAGGAAAGTCCCGGGGCACATGCCCTGGTGCCCGGAAATCCACAGTCATCAGAGGCTTTTTTGCGAATCACTTCTTCAGACCCTTCGGTTAAAATGCCGCCGCCGGGTTCAAATCTTATGCTGAGTGATGAAGAAATAAAAATAATAGAACGCTGGATAAAAGAAGGAGCGGTATACGAACCGCATTGGGCATTTGTTCCGCCGGTAAAAGCGCCTCTTCCGAAGGTTAAAAAATCTGAATGGCCTACGGTAGAGACTGATTTTTTTATTCTGGAAAAAATAGAAAAAGCTGGTCTGAAACCAAATCCACCCGCCGATAAAGAAAGACTGCTCAGGCGTCTGAGTATAGACCTTACGGGATTACCCCCTTCAGAAGAGCTTATTGCAACGTTTTTAAATGACCGAAGCCCAGATGCTTATGAAAAAATGGTTGATAAGCTACTTGCTTCCAAAACCTACGGAGAGAAAATGGCGGTACATTGGATGGATGTGGCAAGGTATGCCGATTCATATGGATACCAGGATGACAACTACCGCAGTCAATGGCCCTGGAGAGACTGGGTTATCCATGCTTTTAACCGCAATATGCCCTATGACCAATTTGTTACCTGGCAGATAGCCGGAGACCTGCTTCCGGATACGGATGCCGAAAAAATACTGGCCACAGCCTTTAACCGCAATCACAAATATACAGAAGAAGGTGGGGTGATTGATGAAGAGTACCGGGTGGAATACATTGCCGATAAAATAAACACCATCACCAAAGGTATGCTGGGTCTTACTTTGGAATGTGCCCGTTGCCATGACCATAAATACGATCCCCTTTCACAAAAAGAGTACTATGAATTTTTTGCCTTTTTCAACAGTACGCCCGAAAAAGGCTATGAAGGAGATGTGTCGGTTTCCAAGCCGGCCAAACCACCCCTTATGTCGATCAGTCATGAAGATATTCAAGGCATCCTGAGCTTTATTAATGCCCCGGATACCAGTAAAATTACGGTATCGGTAATGGGAGAAATGGATACACTGAGACCTACCCATATTTTAGAGCGGGGCCATTACGAAAACCTGGGTCAGGAAGTGGGTCCCAATACACCAGAAACGGTGTTGCCATTTTCTGAGAAATACCCAAGAAACCGACTGGGTTTGACCCAGTGGATGTTTGATCCATCTAATCCACTCACCGCCAGGGTATTTGTCAATCAGATTTGGCAGGAATTATTTGGCCGTGGCCTAGTTGAAACTACTGGTGATTTCGGACTGCAAGGCGAACTCCCAACACATCAGGAGCTCCTCGACTGGCTGGCCGTAGATTTTATGGAGCACCAATGGGATGTGAAAAGATTGGTAAAACACCTGGTGAGCTCATCGACCTATAAACAGTCTGCCGTTGCAGATAAAAACAAGCTTGCTTCCGATCCAGACAATATTCTGTTGTCAAGGGCACCCAGGATACGGCTGAAAGCAGAATTTATACGTGACATGGTGCTCTACAGCAGCGGTTTACTGGTGCCTGAAATAGGAGGCCCCAGTGTAAAGCCATATCAGCCTGAGGGCATTTGGGAGGCGGCAACCTCAGGACGGGGCATCCTGGCAACCTACAGACAGGATAAAGGGGAAGCGTTGTACAGAAGAGGCTTATACACTTTTATCAAGCTTACGGTGCCACCGCCATCCATGATCATTTTTGATGCCAGCAACCGCGATCAATGTGAAGTAAACCGCTCAAATACCAATACCCCACTGCAGGCTTTGGTGATGATGAATGACCCGCTCATTATGGAAGCATCTCGGGTTTTGGCAGCAAACATTATAAAAGAAACCAATGAAACCGAATTGCAGATTTCAACGGCATTTCGCAAAATAATCAGCAGGGACATATCGAAGAAAGAGCTTTCAATTCTCAGCACCTATTATAAGGAGCAATGGCAGCAATTGAAAGATGACCCTGATAAAGCTTCGCAGCTGTTGTCAATAGGAGAATATCCATTGCCGGCCAGCTATGATGCAGCCCGTCTTGCGGCACTTACCCTTACTTTACATACCATGTACAATATGGATGAAGCGATTACGAAAACCTGAGATAATTATGGATAAAGAATTTCTGGATTTTGGATTAAATATAAATAGAAGAAAGTTTCTATCGAGGCTCAGCGTTGGTATGGGTAGCGTTGCCCTGGGTTCATTGCTCATACCCGATTTCTTTTCCCGCAAAGGAGGAGAGGAGGCATTGCATGCAGGCCTGAATGTGCCTCATTTTGCACCAAAAGCCAAAAGGGTCATTTATCTGTTTCAGAATGGCGCCCCCTCACAACTTGAATCATTTGATTACAAGCCGAGATTGCGTGAAATGATGGGACAGGAATTGCCGGAGTCCATACGCATGGGACAGCGGCTTACCGGCATGACTTCAGAGCAGGCATCTTTTCCGTTGATCGGGTCTTATTACGACTTCAAACAATACGGAAATTCACAGGCATGGGTAAGCGATCTTTTTCCTCATATGGCCAAAATTGTCGATGAGCTTTGCATCATCCGCTCTATGCATACCGAAGCCATTAACCACGACCCTGCACTTACCTTTTTTCAGACCGGCGCCCAGCAGGGGAACCGCCCGAGTATGGGTGCCTGGCTGAGTTATGGCCTCGGCAGTGAAAACAGCAACCTTCCGGCTTTTTGCGTTTTACTATCCAGGGGCAGGGGCAATGGACAGGGGGTATATTCCAAACTCTGGACCAACGGATTTCTCGATTCTGTTCATCAGGGCGTACAATTCAGCAGTGGTGAAGACCCGGTTTTGTACCTCAACAATCCCACAGGCCTTGATAAGAAGCTTCGCCGGCAAATGCTCGATAAACTTTCGGAGCTCAACCATCTTACTCTTTCAGAATTTGGAGATCCCGAAATAGCCACCCGGATCAGTCAGTATGAAATGGCTTATAAAATGCAGACGGCCGTACCCGACGTTACCGATTTAAGTAAAGAACCCGATGACATAATTAAAATGTACGGCCCTGAATGTCTGGTGCCAGGCAGCTATGCCGCCAACTGTCTGCTGGCGAGAAAACTTTCTGAAAGCGGGGTGCGATTTGTGCAAATTTACCACCAGGGATGGGATCAGCATGGCAATTTGCCCAATGAAATGGCCGGACAGGCCCGGGATGTGGATCAGGCATCGGCAGCACTGATAATGGATTTAAAACAAAGAGGGCTGCTCGATGAAACCCTGGTGATCTGGGGCGGAGAGTTTGGACGCACCAACTATTGTCAGGGACGCTTTCAGGCTGATAATTACGGAAGAGACCACCACCCGAGATGTTTTTCTGTTTGGATGGCCGGAGGTGGCGTAAAGCCTGGTATCGTATATGGAGAAACCGATGAATTTGGATACAATATTGTCAAAGACCCTGTGCATGTTCATGATTTTCACGCTACCATGCTGCATTTGCTGGGTATGAATCATGAGCGCCTGGTCTTTAAGCATTTAGGCAGAAGATACCGGCTTACCGATGTACATGGGAATGTAGTAAATGATATATTAAAAACCTAAGATCAATACAGGCAGCATCATTTCGAAGAGAAGTTTGATACATGGTGCCATTTAACCAGGGGAGTTTTTTTTAATTGTGAATGTATGAATAGATTGTTTGCCGTATTGGAGGCACTTGTATTGAGTGGTGTAATACTGTGCGCTTTTTTAATATGGTTTGATGCCCGGGTTTCCATACCCGCATGGTTACAGGTTGCCGGCAGATTACATCCATTGATTTTGCATTTTCCCATTGTATTTGTGGTGTTATGGGCCCTCGCAGAAATTTTTGGTATCCCGGGCCTCAGGGATGCACAGACCAGAGATAACTGGTTTAAATACCTTCGTGCCATTACGGCTGTTTTACTGGTATATACCTCACTTTTTGGCCTTATTTTAAGCCTGGAGCCCGGCTATGAAAAAAGCACAGCCCTGCTTCGCCATCAATGGAGTGGTATGGCGCTAAGCCTGCTGGCGGTGTTTGTCATGTTCGGTATGGGCAGACTAAGTTTGAAAGCCGGAAGAATTATTTCTGTTGCAGGGCTTATTTTAGTGATGATCACCGGCCATTTTGGGGCAGGGCTAACCCATGGATCCCAATTTCTTACCGCACCACTGCAAAAAAGCCGCACGGATATGTCAGCCTTTGATATTGAAACTGCACTGGTATTTGAATACCTTATAAAGCCGGTATTGGAACAGAAATGTATCTCCTGCCATAATGATGAAAAAATAAAAGGAGAGCTCAGGATGCTCACGGTGGTGCAGTTGCAGCAGGGAGGTGCCTCCGGTCCGGCGGTTGTTCCGGGAGTACCAGACCAGAGCCTTTTGATACAAAGGTTGCATTTGCCGCTTGAACACGATGAACACATGCCGCCCAAAGGGAAACCGCAACCCAGGGACAGGGAAATCGCTTTGCTTGAAGCATGGATTAAAGCCGGACTGCCGGAAGGAAAAATTACTGAACTTTCTGAGGAAGATCCTTTTAAAATATGGCTGTTGGAACAGGGCTTTTTGAGTACTGCCAAAGAAGCCTATGCTTTTAAACCAGCGCCAGCATCGGCTATTCAAAAACTCGATAATGAAAACCGCGTCATTCGTCCGCTTTATGCAAGCTCACCGGCCTTACAGGTTAATTTTTTTAATTCCAACATGTTTAAGGGAGAAATGATCGCAGAGATGAAAGATATTGCCGAGCAGATCGTCGCAATAGACTTTTCAAAAATGCCACTTACCGATGAACATGTATCCCATCTCAAAGCTTTTAAAAATCTTGAAAAAATTACGGCCAATTTTACTCAAATAACGGGTGCAGGCCTGGTTCATCTGAAAGATTTGGAGCAACTAAAATACCTGGCTGTTTCAGGGACCGGTATCAGACTTGAAGACCTGGAGCCCTTAAAGGAATTGCCCGCTTTAAAAACCATTTACCTTTGGAATACCCCGGCAGCTTCAGCCCTGAGAGGAGGATCAGCATTGAGCTGGCAGGGGGTGTTGATGGAAACGGGATTTGAAGACCCCGGAGATACCTTAAAGCTCACGCCTCCGGTTTTTGTCAACAAAGAAGTCTTTTATACCGACACTGTGGAATTACAGCTGAAGCACCCCATACCCGGGGTTGAAATACGCATAAGTTCAGGAGAGCAGCCACCAGACAGCAGCAGTGAATTGTATCAGAAAGGAAGGATCATACGAGATCATCAGATCATCAAGGCAAGGGCTTTTAAAGAGGGCTGGCATCAAAGTGATGTGTCATCTAAGTTTTTTATCAATGCCGGGCATCGGGCCGATACTATATGGCTTGAAACGCAGGAACCCGATACGCGCTTCCGTGCAGAAGGCATTCGTACCATCAGTGACCGTTTTAAAAGTGATAATGATTTCCTGAATGGAATGTGGGTGGGTTACCGGGAGGTTCCCATGGTGGTGGTTTATAAGTTTAAGGAAGACATCCGTTTTAGCTCTCTGGTTATTGATCATTTGATTCGCTTTGGCACCCACATTTTTCCACCTGAGAAAGTAGAAATTTTCACAGGTTCAGCGCCATCTCAACTATCGCTTGTCTATGATGTAAAACCAGCACAACCTGGCGGCTGGGGACCAACGGAAAGCAAACCGCTGATACTTCGCTTTGATGAACAAAAGGCAAAGGTGATCAAAGTAGTCATTCATCCGCTGTCAAAACTGCCTTCATGGCATAATAAAAAGGGAGAAAAGGGCTGGGTTTTCGTAGATGAAATTGTAATTCACTAGCTTTTTACATTTTTTTCAACTTGTTTTGGTGCTAAACATTTTAGCCATTGATATGAGAGCCAAAAAAACATCTTTATCTGATATTGCCAGCAGGCTTGGGGTTTCCAAGACCCTGGTATCACTGGTCTTGAATGGAAAGGCCAGAGAAAACCGCATTAGTGCAGAGCTGATTGAAAAAGTGCTTGAAGTGGCCAGTGAACTCAATTATAAACCCAACCATTTGGCCCGAAGCCTGCGATTGGGCCGGTCCAATACATTGGGACTCATAGTGGCCGATATCTCCAACTCATTTTTTGGTCGTATTGGCCGTGTAATTGAAGATGAAGCAGAGAAACATGGGTATACCCTTATTTTTTGCAGTTGCGATGAAGATAAAGAACGCCTCGGCAGGCAAATCAATGTATTGGCCGATAAGCAGGTTGACGGGCTCATTATCGCCCCTACAGAAGGCAGTGCGCCTTTTATTAAAGAGCTGTTAGACCAAAACTACCCGGTGGTATTGATAGACCGGTACTTTGAAGAACTTGAGTGTCCGGTGGTGATGCTCGACAACCGAAAGGCCGCCTACGATACGGTATCTTATCTGCTGGCACAGGGCTATAAAAATATTGCCTATGTAAATTACCGCCTTAATCTCATGCATTTTAAAGACCGCCAGCAGGGCTATGCAGAAGCGTTGAACGACCATGGCCTTACTTACCGCTCATCTATGGTAAAAGGGGTGGATTTTGACGAGCTCGAAAGTTCCATGAAAGGCGCCATTGATGAGCTATTTACCCAGTCAGAAAAGCCTGATGCGATTTTTTTTGCTAATGGCAGGGTAGGTATAGAAGGGCTTCAGGTGTTGTTTTCCAGAAAAATAAGGATTCCCGAAGAATTGGCCATTGTGAGTTTTGACGACAATGAAACTTTTGGTTTGTCATATGTGCCGGTAAGCTGTCTGGCCCAGCCGGTCGACGAGCTGGGTCGCCGGGCTTTTGAGATGTTGCAGGGTATAATTGAAAAAACGAAGGAGCCATCTGCCCCTCAGGTCTGTCATTTACAGGGGGAGTTGATATTGCGTGAATCCAGTCAGGTGCTTAAACAATAGAAAACGCCTTATAAGGCGTTACTTGTAGCGTAAAGATGCTTTATTGCCTGAAATATGTGTTGTTATAATATTCTTCAAATTTGATTGTCTGGTAATTTTACAATTCCTATATTGAAACGCAAATCGTCATCCTGTGGTCAAAAATGGGACTGACGTGGCGGAGCTTTAAAAAGCCGGTGGTGAGGTGCAAATTAAAAATTTTACAAATATCTGCTTATCAATAAGATAAAAAATTCGGGTTGATATTGAAAAGGATATGTATCAACAGAAAACCGGAGCGTTTGCATTGGTTTTGGCACTGTATATAATCCATTTACTGGAGGTGGGGTGTTATGTGGTTTATCCAGGAGATTTTGGGTCATAAGCGATCGGGGTCGACAGATAGATGCACTCATGTAGTTACCCATATTTTAGGAAACGTTAGAAATCCCTTTGATGATTTGTAAAATGGTATTGATTGAAAATAAGAAACAATTAGACATGAACATATACAGCAATTTTCGGTGGACAGGAAATTTGGACTTGTTTGTATAAATTGTTGTGCGTCAGCATAGAAAACCGACACAGAAAGAAATGAAAGTGATAAAGGAAATAGGAAATAAGTTAACAACCCTTTACAGCAATTTGACTGACTCTGGTTGGAGCAGACATTACGACTATTATTTAATATTCGGACAGGTAGACCCAAACAAATCCCCTTGGATAAAGAATAATTGGAAATCTGACTTTGAACCATTCTTTGAACTATTAATTAAGCAAGCAGAAAATTTCAAAGAGACAGGACTTAGGGTAGTGAAATACAAGCCCGAAAAGCGAGTATCTAAAAAGGACAACAAAGAATTTATCTATCACTCCGACATAAAGCTCGGTAGACTAAAATGGGACGAAAAATCACACGAGAAATGGACAATAGAAGATAACGTTGAAAATTACTTTCTCAACTTTGAACTTTGGACACCTATTTGGACAATTTGCGACAAAAAACAAACATCGCCAGACATTTTCATCACAATATCAAATGAAAGAGACTTTGAAAACAAACGTGACATTAAATTCGGTTACTTCATTGTAGTGTCTATTGCCAAGAGTTTAAAGCTTGACTCCAAACCAATTATGAGAGAGTTGTCCGAAAAAATAAACTCAAAAGCTACAATTTTAAAAACAAGAAGATGGGATAAACCTGAAAAAGCAGGTAACTGGACTTTTGTAAATTGGATACAAGACACATTAAGCAACGGAATTTATAAAGAGAAAAACCTACATTCGTTTGACTTTGACAAATTAGAATTTGAACCCATATGGGAAGTAATATACAGACAGAAATAGAATGCCGAACGCACAACAGCCGTTTTGCAAAAGCGGGGGTTTCGTGCTTCTATGACAGTGACGTGCTAAATTCAAGCTTTGTGCATCTAATGAAGTTTAGTGCTGAAAAGCCCCGCCTTCGCAAAGCGGCAAAACGTTGTACCCCATTAAAAAAAACGACACAGATAAATTGTGAATGAAGAAGTTGAAATTTAACATAGCAATTGAAAAGAAATTTGATGAGTCTCATTATAAGTCGAAAACTATCGGTCAATTTAAGATTTGGTATGAAAAACTTTATGAATTCGCTAATTTTCAATCTTTAAGCACGATTTCTTTTAAAGTAATTTCTGATTTCATTGATTATTTGTCAAACGAAACTGATTACAGTGTATCGTCAGTTAGGCAAGCAATTAGTTCATTAGAATTTCTGTTTAATTCAGTGTATGGCAAAAACTATCATTTTTCAGAAATTAAAATTAGAAGACCAGAAAGGTCTATACCAAAGTCAATACCCAAAGAGTATGTAAAAGCAATCATTAATAACATAGATAACCCAAAGCAAAAACTGATTATTTCCATAATATATTCGTGTGGTTTAGATATAAGCGAATTAATTAATATTAGAGTCAAGGATGTTGATGTTCAATCGAACAAGCTTAAGATTAGAAAAGACGGACATATTTATCGTGAGACTGTAATAGGAAATCATTTAGGTGAGGCAATAAATAAATATTTAACTGATTTCAAACCAACACAATACCTAATCGAAGGATTTAAACCCCAAAAACCTTATTCTGCTACTTCAATTAGATATATTTTTGATAGAGCAAAATCAGAAGTCCCGAACTGTGAAGATTTTACAATTAAAAATTTAAAATACTCATATGTAAAGCATTTGGTTGATGAAGGCTTTCAATTAACAGACATATTAAATCATATTGGGCTGAGTAGTTATGAGATATATTCACGACTTGATAATGAGGAAAGGACAATTGAGTATAATCCACTTGATACATTGTTCAACAAAAAAAACAGAGATAAAACAAGCTTTTCAGTAACTGATGAACAAGTCGAAAACATATTATTTACTGATACCCAGACAAAACAACTAATTCAAAAGAATCCAGGAATAATAAAATCATTTATTGAGCATGAATTAACAGATTCTGATATTACGGCTGTTGGATATAGAAAGAAAGAGTTAGAGAGGTTTCGAAAATTACTGCAAGATGATGAATACTTTAATGATGAATTAGAAAAAATTGAAAATAAAAGTAAAGAAGCACTTTGGCAAAACTTCTTTGAGAAAAACACTTGGATTTTTGGATATGGACTAAATTATATATTTGCAACTTCACTTGAAGGCAAAAAACTAGAACAAGTTGTTAGTGGTTTCACATTCAATTCTTCCGGCAAACGAGTTGATGGCTTATTGAAAACCAAAGGCTTAATAAGTTCTCTGTGTTTTGTTGAAATTAAAAGGCATGACACGACCTTAATTGACCATAAGGAATATCGACCTGATTGTTGGAATGTCTCAAGGGAACTTTCGGGTGCCGTTTCTCAGATACAGAAGACAGTTCAACGAACTATAAATGAACTTCCAACACAGAATCGGTTGAATGATAAAGAAGGTAATCCAACTGGAGAGACTGTATTTTTGTATAAACCTAAATCATATTTAATAATAGGCACATTAGCAGAATTTGTAACGGAAAAAGGAATAAATGAGAGTAAATTTTCATCATTTGAACTATTTCGACAGAACATAGATTCTCCAGAGATAATTACATTTGATGAATTATTTGAAAGAGCTAAATATTTAATAAACAATGAATAACGGGGCACAATATATAGGAATATGAGCGGCTTGCAAAGCCTAGCGAATATTCTCGGTTGAACGAAATACCCATTTTATTTTCTATGTACTTATCGAAGGTGTTTGGTTGGTGGAAAATGAACAGACTTGTACAACTTTTAATTCTTCTAGTCTTTCCGAAAGGTGTGTTTAGTCAAGACACATCCTACGACATGACAGATGAACAAAATAAGAACCGGCTGACAAAAGTTAATAATGCAGACAAAAACTTACAATTAAGATTAATTAAGGAAAGACTTTTTGAGAACCGCACATAGGACAAATTGCATCTTCCATTATTAATAATTGAAGGCATCTTTATTGACATTAACAATCGACAAATTTTTACTAAAGATTAATTAAAGCCGGATCTCCCTCTATAAAAGTTCCCTTAGGTTTATACACTTTAAATCGTTTAGCTTTATCTTTATTGTCATGCTCAGTAAGCCTTAATCCATTTGCACTTAATCCATGTCCTAATTCAGATAAGTAAAACCCGGGCTTGAATTTGCTTTCAATTGCTATTTCTATGTTATCTCCAGAACCACTAATAACATGTACTTTAAATTTATATTGATCTTTCCCTCTAACTTTTGACCAATTATCAAATCTATCGTTTCTCAAAATCCATAAAGGTGTTGAAAAGGTATTATCTTCAGCCACAAACATCCATCTACTTTCTTCTGTATATATCTTTATATATTGGTCTCCATTTATAGGGTCTGTATATACTTTGTAGTGGGCATCATAATCATCAACAACATCCTCTATTGTATACCCATCAAAAAGAGTTAGGTTTCTGCGAATAACAACAGTAAAAACATCAGAAGACTCCAAAATGGTAATTTTGTTTTCACCGTCTCCTTCATAGTAGAATACACCTCGTATATTACCACTTACTAATTTCGGATCTTCACTTTTAGTGCATCCTCCAAATACTAAAGTGGCTAAAATAACAGCACAAAACAAGCTATTTATAAACGATTTGATTTTAATTGATTTCATGGCTATAGTTTTTATTTAGAACAAAGTTATAATTTATTTACACAATTCAAAATTAAATTTTTACAGGCTCAATGTGGCAACTTATCTTTCAAAATACCATATAACAACGTACCAAAAATAGCTCCCGCAACTATGACTAGCATAACTGTTTAGCCGTTTTCCTTCACAACCGATGTGGTTCCAAAGGTAGCAGAGATACCAACCTGCCAGAATATGTTAGTCGCTATTACACAACCACTTAAAATACTTTGCGTCCTGACGTAGTGGTAAAGGAAGCGGCAATCTGTATTATAAAGACTGCGTTTGCGTCTCCTTTCACTTCAAATGTTAAGTCACCTGATGGTATAGACAAATAAGAAGTTCTTAGTACTCAATTGACTCCTGACAAAGTAGACATTAAAGTTGTAGATAAAGAACCAGAAGGACTCTATATAAACAAAGGGTTTACTGGGATAGTGGTAATAGTAATCACAGAAAAAAAACAAGTAAGAATTTAGAAAATTGAAATAAGGCACGAACGCCCAATACCAGGTTTGTGCCAGCTGCGGGTGACGTGTTGGTATAAAGTTTAGCTTTTTTAAATTCGTTTTGTAACGAGGAAAAAAGACGCGCTTCGAAAACCGCAGCCGTCACAAAACCAACACGTTAGCGGTCAGATGGCTAAAAGTGAAACACCATTAAATTAACGAATAATAAAACAGAAATATTTAACTATGGAAACCCATTTTCTCATAATAAAAAACTCTAAACAAAACATTATTATTTACGCTGCATTTCTAATAATTGCAGTGATAGGCATTATATTTGGAGATGAAATTAAAAATAATTTTACTTTCTTTAGAGTTTGGGATTACAAGCATATACTTATTCTACTTTTGGGTATTCCTTTTTTATTTCTACAATCAAAAGCAAACCTTCCCAATTCCTTAGAAGATAGTATTACCAATAAGCAAAGATTTTTGAACCCTTTTCTAATTGGTACTGTATTTGGAATGCTTGATGTAATTGTAATAAAAACTATAATGCACCCAGAGCGATATGCAGAACTGCCTCTATTTTTATAACCATTCCCATATTCAAATAATTTATATTTTTCTGGTGCTTTTGAAATTGAAGTTTTTTATAGATTAATCCCTTTAACGCTAATTTTACTTTTAGGTAAATGGTTCGCAAGTGGTAAATATTTTAATATTATTTTTTGGACAGCCATCGTTTTAACTTCATTAATAGAGCCAATAGAACAATTTCCTAATGGCGAATTAAGTTTTGTTATTTATGCTTTATTGACGGGTTTCTTGATGAACATTTTACAAGCAATTTTTTTTAAAAATGCTGGGTTTTTAGCATCTATCACATTAAGACTTGGGCACTATGGCCTTCTATTTACTAAAAAGCATTTTACAAATCAATACTTTTTTGGTGTTTTACTGCCAAAACGGCGAATAAAATCCTGTAAGTTGAGCGAAATTCCTATTTTATTTTCTATGTACTTATCGAAGGTTTCTTGCGGTGGCTTTATTAAGCTGTTTTGTTTTTAAATGCTATTTTTAGACTTTACAGTTGTCTCTTTTTCCACAATTCGCTTTATTTTTGGTCTTATTCAGATTTTTCAGGGGATAGATTTTAATTAACACATTTTCCGGAGGTTTAAAAAGTTAATTTTGTTTATTATTATGACCATAACCAATTACTGGTGTAGACATAACATATAACAGTATGGTCAAATGTTATTACCAAAAGGGGTTTGGACAGTGTCGCAGTGGATGATGATGATGGGTTTATGTTTGCGGTAATTAGCCTAAATCTGATTGACAAAAAAGCGCTAACAGCGTATCTAAGCATGCGTACCCACTGTTTTTATCGCTATGATGGCTATGAATGAAAATATAAAACCCAAAATACCATGGCTATTTGACTTTAAACTCGACTTTAAATTTACAGGAATAGTAAGATAAACTGCCAGTTAAAATTAATTGAACCAGCTTCTGGAGCTGACGTTGGGCTACAGCAAAAGAACGTTTAAAAGCAATTTGATATCCAAAAATTTAATATATTTAGATTATGAAGCAACTAACTTTAACTAGACCAGATCATCTTGAATTGGATGAGAGGGAGACAAAATGATTCCTCGCGGCAAAAATGTATGAATTGGGAAAAACCTTCCAGATTGGATGTTGGTTGCTTCGCCAGAAAATCTTCATTATCAGCAAATTTTGCAAATGGAACTAGATGAAGGTGAAGCAAGTGCAATCGCATTATCCTTGGAAATGAAAGATTCTATTCTAATGCTTGATGATCATAGTGGAAGAAAAGTAGCAGAGAAACTTAATGTAAGCTATTCAGGTGCTTTTGACTTGATCCTTAGAGCAAGACAAATCGGTTTGATAGAAAGTGTAAAACCAATACTTGAAAAGATCAAATTAACCAACTTCAGGTTTAATGATAAGCTTTTCGAATAGGTTTTGGAACAAGCGGGGGAAGAACACTAAAAACGCCAGCGCCTGAAAATCCAACTATTCGAAAATTTCGAATAGTTCAAATGGAAGGGAAGCGTGAAGTTTCCAGGGAAGTGGATTTTTACAATCTCGATGCTATTATTTCTATATGCTACAGAGTAAATTCCATTAGTGCTGAAAAGTATAGAATCATTCAAGATAGACTTTTTAAAAGTGATTTTGATAAAGAGATTAGAAATAGACTAAATCAAAAATAAATAGATATGCCTCAATCTATAGCCTATAATTACAGCCATATCACCTTTAGTACAAAGGATAGATACCCTTTTATTGATGAGCACATTCAAGATGAATTGTTTCAATATCTGGGAGGAATATGTAAAAATATGGATTTTAAGCCTGTAAAAGTGGGAGGCTATAAAGACCATATTCATATCCTTTGTGTATTGTCAAGAAAAGTTGCTTTGATGAAATTTATTGAGGAGGTTAAATCCCATTCATCCAAATGGATAAAGACCAAAGGAGATAAATACAAAAATTTTTATTGGCAAAGAGGATATGGCAGTTTTTCGGTGAATCCATCTGAAATAGATGTTGTGATAAGATATATAGAAAATCAAGCCGAACATCATAAAACAAAAACATTTCAAGAGGAGTATTTAGCCTATTTAAAAAATTACAATATTGAATATGATGAACGATATTTGTGGGATTGATTTCGCACCGTTGGTGCTTTGGGGTTTGGGTTCGCTTTCATAGCCCTGGCAGGTTATGTTAATACTCACCGCGCCTTTGGCGCTTTTCCCCTATATGAGCTTTAGTGTAAGCACCAGCGCCAAAGGCGCAAAATCAATAGCCTTGGGTGTAGCCCAATGAATTAAAGAATAAATACCATTGAGCGCCAAGGGCGCGGAATCATGTTGAGCTTGCAGGCCATGTTATGATTACCGAATTAATGGTGCTAATGACGGGATTGATTTCGCACCGTTGGTGCTTTGTGGTTTGGGTTCGCTTTCATAGCCCTGGCAGGCTATGTTAATGCTCACCACGCCTTTGGCGCTTTCCCCCTATATGAGCTTTAGTGTAAGCACCAGCGACAAAGGTGCAAAATCAATAGCCTTGGGTGTAGCCCTATGCTTTAAAGATTAAATACCATTGAGCGCCAAGGGCGCGGAATCAATAGCCTTGGGTGTAGCCCAAGGTGAAAGAAAAACCTAAGCACCAAAGGTGCGAAATAATAAGAATTGATAAAATAAACGATATAGAATTTAAAGAAAAGCCAAAACCCTCATCGACCGGGGCGAACCTAAATGCCACAGTTGTGTAGAAACCTAAATCGGGCTATGGTGCCTCATGGGTCTACAAATCATCTCATGAAATTCAAAGAGGTGTAATTGGGGTAAAATAAACCTCTCAAGTTAGTATTGTGAGACAGTACAGAATATAGCAGTTGGGATATTATTTGAAATTTCTTTAATTTAAACCGGTAATTGATTTCAAATGGTTTTAAGAGTACTAAGCTACTTCTACTTTATTTTCTTTTTGATTTCCTGCAGTCCTGAACTCCCGGAGGATGTTAAGGAAGCCTATGAGCAATTACCGGAAGCATTGGATTTCAACATTCATGTAAAGCCCATTTTGTCTGACAAATGCTTCGCCTGCCACGGACCTGATCTGGCGGCACAAAAAGCGGGACTCAGCCTGCACGCACCCGAAATGGCCTTTGCTTCACTGAATGATTCTCCCGGTAAGGTAGCCATCAAACCAGGCAACCTTCGGAAGAGCGAACTTTTTCACCGGATCCTATCCGAAGATCCGGAGTACAGGATGCCTTCCCAGGAATCAAATTTGACACTAACCCCAGGAGAAAAGGCCATCCTGATCAAATGGATAGAAAATGGGGCAGTATACAAAAAGCATTGGGCCTTTATACCACCACAAAAAACCGAATTGCCGAAAGTGAAGGACAAGACCTGGATCAAAAATCCCATTGATCACTTTGTGCTGGGCAAGCTGGAACAAGAGGGGATCAAGCCTTCCCCTGAGGCAGATAAGGAAACCCTGCTGAGAAGATTAAGTCTGGATTTGACGGGTTTGCCTCCAAATTTGGCCGAAATGGATGCGTTTATGGCAGATTCATCAGAAGGCGCCTACGAAAAACAGGTAGACAGATTGCTCAATTCTGAGCATTACGGGGAGAAAATGGCCATGTACTGGATGGATATAGCGAGGTTTGCAGATACCCATGGCTACACCGTGGATCGGTATCGGGATGCATCTCCCTATCGGGATTGGGTGATCCAGGCTTTTAATCAAAATCTTCCCTACCACCAGTTTATCACCCATCAGTTAGCAGGAGACCTTTTGCCAAATCCGACCAAAGATCAGTTGATTGCCACAGCCTTCAACCGCATTCATCCTCAAAACATGGAAGGGGGCATTGTGGAGGAGGAGTTTCGGGTGGAATATGTGCTGGACCGCACCAGTACCATGGGACAGGCATTTATGGCATTGACGCTAGGCTGTGCCCGTTGCCATGACCATAAATACGATCCCATTTCGCAGAAGAATTTCTTTGAGCTCAGCAGTTTTTTCAATCAGGTGGATGAAGCAGGACAGATTTCCTGGGATAATGCCATGCCGGCGCCGACGATGCTTTTGACGGATGAAGAGAAAGACAAAATGCTGGATTATCTCCTTTCGCAAAAAAACGAAACAGAAGAAGAACTAAAAAAAGTCGCTGAAAAGGAAGAAGGGCCCTTTCAGACTTGGTTGGCTTCCCGTGATTTTCAAAATATGGCCAAACGGGAATTTCCGGCAAGCCGGGTAGCCTTCTATTCTTTTGATCAAAAATCTATTCAAAACCAGCTCAATCCTGCCCAAAAAGGGACGATGGAAAGCAGCGAGGTGAAAAATCAGCTTCCGGTATATGTGGATGGAATAAGGGGAAAAGGCGTAAAGCTCAACGGGGATTCCTGGCTGGATCTGGGTGGAGCAGGCGTATTTTCAAGAAGTGAACCTTTTTCGGTGAGTATTTGGATTGCTGTTCCAAAGGCTTTGACAGACGGAGTTATTTTTCATAAAGGCTCGGGTGCCGTCCTGTATAATTGGAGAGGTTACCACCTCAGTCTGAAAAACAATCGTCTGGAATTGCTGATGGCTCACACCGCTCCCTTCAATGCCATCACCAAGATTACGGAACAGGATATTCCCCGGGACCAATGGATCAATTTGGTGATGACCTATGACGGTTCTTCCAAAGCCAAGGGCCTGAAGGTTTTTCTGGATGGGCAGGAAATGCCTACCCAAACTACCCATGATAACCTGTACAAGGACATCCTTTTTCAAGGCAGACAGCCCGGCTTGCAGGTGGGGGCAGTCTGGAGAGGCAAAGGTCTGAAAGATGCATTGGTGGATGAAGTGAGTGTGTATGACAAAGAACTTTCCCCACTTGAAGTACTACAGATTGCCAAACCTGCTGAATATAAAGCCGTCATTTCTAAATCCGGAAGCCAGCTCAGTCTCCAGGAAAAACAGGCCCTTAAAAAATTGTATCTCAACAACCATTCTGATGCTTATAGCGATAAACTCAAAGCTGTGGTTGCCCGGAGAAAGGCCTATGCTGATTCGGTGGAGCGCATACCGGAAATGATGATCATGCAGGATATGCCAAAAAAACGGCCTACCTATGTTTTGACCAGGGGAGAATATAATTTGCATGGAGAAGAGGTTTTCCCCAACACCCCGGAAAGTGTCCTTCCCATGAAGGATGACCTACCCAAAAACCGTCTGGGGCTGGCCCAATGGCTGACAGATGCTGAAAATCCCCTCACAGCAAGGGTGGCAGTTAACCGTTTTTGGCAAAATTACTTTGGACGAGGGCTGGTTGCTACTTCTGAGGATTTTGGGAATCAGGGAGTGCTGCCTTCTCATCCGGAATTGCTGGATTGGCTGGCCTTGGAGTTCCAGAATTCAGGTTGGGATGTGAAAGCCATGCAGCGGCTGATTGTCACCTCGGCCACCTACCGCCAAGTTTCAGGAAAAAGACCTGAACTGGAAGAAATTGATCCTGACAATTACTTCCTGGCCAGAGGTCCTTCGGTTCGCCTGCCTGCAGAATTGATCCGGGACAATGCCCTTTTTGCAGCGGGTCTGTTGAATCCGTCTATTGGAGGGAAAAGTGTTTTCCCCTACCAGCCTGAGGGTCTTTGGGAAGTCAACGGAGCCAAATATATGCAAGATACAGGTCAAAATCTCTACCGAAGAAGTATGTACACAATTTGGAAACGTTCGGTTCACAATCCTGCATTAGCTATCTTCGATGCGCCGGACCATAGCTTTTCGGTAAGCAAAAGACAGGAGACCAATACACCCCTTCAGGCATTGGTACTGATGAATGATCCGACCTTTGTGGAGGCTTCCAGGGTTTTGGGAGAGCAGATGCTGGCCTATCCCGAAATCTCCAGGTCCATAGAAAATACGTTCCGTAAACTGACAGGGAGAAAGCCCCATCCAAGGGAGCTTGAAATTCTGTTGGAGTTAAGGGAAAATGAATACCGAAAATTCACCGCAGATCAAAGAAAACTGAAAGGTTGGCTGGCTTCCGGGGAGTATAAGATCCGATCTGACCTGGATCCAAGGCAGGTTGCTGCCAATGCCGTAACTGCCAGTGCCATTATCAATTCAGATGCTTTCCTAACCAAAAGATAAGATGAGTCACTACCACGATGCCCCGCTGAGATCTTTGAACAGGGATCTTCAGGAGATTGAAAAGAAAATGGACAGAAGAAGGTTTCTGACCAAGACCTCCTTGGGCATTGGTTCCCTGGCTTTGGGTTCTCTCATGGGAATGGAAAAGATTTTTGCAGGAAATAATCAGCCTCCTCCTTTACTTTCAGATTCAGCCAATGGCCTGGCAGGATTGCCCCATTTTATGCCCAAGGCCAAGCGGGTGATTTACCTGTTCCAGAGTGGCGGACCTTCACAGTTGGATTTGTTCGATTACAAACCCAGGCTAATAGACCTTCATGGGCAGGAACTCCCCGATTCGGTGAGAGACGGGCAGCGTCTTACAGGGATGAGTGCGGATCAGAGTTCTTTTCCCATGACCGCTTCCACTTTCAAATTCAGCCAATACGGACAGAGCAGGGCCTGGGTCAGTGAACTGATGCCCCACACGGCAGAGATTGTAGATGAACTTTGTTTTATTAAAAGCATGCAGACGGGGCAGATCAACCATGATCCTGCCATTACTTTTTTCCAGACCGGTCATCAGCTTCCGGGCCGTCCATCCATGGGTGCCTGGCTGAGTTATGGTCTGGGTTCGGATAACCAAAACCTGCCGGCTTTTATCGTTTTGGTCTCCAAAAATGCGGTGCAGGATCAACCCCTTTATGCCAGGCTTTGGGGAAATGGATTTCTTCCTTCGCAATACCAAGGGATCCAGTTCCGGTCCGGAAAAGATCCTGTGCTTTACCTTGGTAATCCGGAAAATTACGATGGACAGGACCGACGTGAAATGCTGGATCACCTCAAATCACTCAATGAAGTACAATTCGACACCTATGGCGATCCAGAGATCAGTGCCCGCATTGCCCAATATGAAATGGCCTTTCGCATGCAGACCTCAGTACCCGAGGCGACGGATATGTCCAAGGAACCTGATTGGGGGTATGAGATGTACGGGGAAGACAGCCGCGACCCCGGCACTTATGCGGCCAATTGCCTGATGGCCAGAAAGCTTATCGAGAAGGATGTGAAATTTGTGCAGCTCTATCATCAGGGTTGGGATCAGCATGGGAACTTGCCCGGAGGAATCAAAAATCAATGCCAGAAAACCGATCGGGCGACCGCTGCGCTGATCAAAGACCTGAAGCAACGCGGCCTGCTGGAAGATACCCTTGTGGTTTGGGGCGGTGAATTTGGAAGGACTGTGTACAGCCAGGGAACACTTTCTCCGGATAATTATGGCAGGGATCATCATCCCAGGTGTTTTACCAAATGGATGTGCGGAGCAGGAGTGAAGCCGGGGTTTACCTATGGGGAAACCGACGATTTTGGATATAATGTGGTAAAAGACCCTGTTCATGTACATGATTTGCAGGCTACGATTTTGCATTTGTTCGGGATCGATCATGAAAAACTCACCTATAAGCATCAGGGCCGAAGATTTAGGCTTACTGATGTTGAGGGTCATGTCGTAAAGGGGATTTTAACCTAGGCTGATCAATATGACAGAAAATTTGATCACTTTCATCGGCCGCTTCCATCCGCTTTGGGTTCATTTGCCTATTGGATTTTTGATGTTGGCTGTCCTTTTGAAAGCATA
>JAFIEV010000032.1 GCA_020832305.1 Cyclobacteriaceae bacterium
CAAATTACAGCAAAAAAGGGATTATTGCTTTTTGTTTGTTCTTCTATATAAGGAATGACTCTGTCCATAATTATACGTGAATCATCTCCTTCCAGATTATCACTTACTATTTCTCCCGGCCCACTCCAGTAATAGGTGCCAAAATGTGTTCCCGGAGTACGGTTTCCAATATCTTCGGCAGTACTATCAGGCGTAATCATAGGGTCCCATGTAGGCACTTTTGACTCAGTGGAAAAACAAACATCGAAACCATTGACCCACGGTGGAGAATAATTTTCAGGATTTCTCCCGCCACGGTTTGCATCAATAATATCATTGGTAAGGGTTCCCAAATGCCATTTTCCAAAATGCCCTGTACCGTAACCTTTTTCTTTTAAATACTCAGCCAGGGTTACCTCTTCCGGCTCCATTATTCCTGCATTAGCACCAACTATGCCATACCTGAACGGATGTCTTCCGGTTAAACAACTCCCTCTTGTTGGGGAGCATACCGGTGCCGCAGCATAAAAGCGGTTAAATACCATTCCGTCTTTGGCCATTGCATCAAGCGCGGGTGTTTTAATAACTTGGTTGCCGTTAAAACCAACATCACCCCAGCCTAAATCATCGGCCATAATCAAAATAATATTAGGCCTCTGATGATGATTGCCTGCAGTATTATTCGTTGGAGGAAGAGCAAACAAAAAGATACTTCCTAAAATAACGTTGATTAAATTATTATTTAACATAAACCTATTGATCTTACTTAATCGTTCCCAAGGTTTGTCCAATCGTAACCAACTGTTTCATAAAATCGCCTGATATAGTTCCATTTCGCAATGGTGGAACGTCCCAGGTTACTGCTCCCCCTTGTTTATTAACATCAAGACTATACTTCATTATTTGTTCTGCGGTAAATCTGGGATCGCCTTGTCCCCATGTTCTACCTAAATAGCTTAAAATGTGGATTTGCCTTCCATCAATCGTTTGATCGAAGGTAGCCCTATAACTTATACTTTCAGGATTATTAATTTCTCCTGCGGTGTAATCCTCGTAAGGAGTAAGCGACATTATCCTGGGAAAAACACCTGGATTAAATGCTACAATACCATTTGGATTACCAGCGCGAGTGGCAGCAGCCATGGAAGCAAAATTAGGGACATCCGGATGCCTGAAATTAGTATTGGGACGATAACAGCCATCAACCCACCAACCAGAGACCTTATCTCCCCAACGCATAGAAAATTCCCTGATTACTTCCTGCCAACGCAGATACATTTCTGCCTTTCTTATATCATCTCTATCATATGCAAATCCTTTTATTTCTGCCGGATTAAAATTAAAATGAGAAGATACGTATGTAATCAGCTTAATTCCGTATTGATCTAAAGCATGATGTAAATCAACTACCAGATCGCGGTTGCTGCTAATAGTGGGCTCTTGCCCCATATAATGCTCATACATGCGATTGGGTGCCATAAAAAATCCTCCGACATGTCGAATTGTAATGATCAGATATCCGGCACCTACATCCGACAGCTGCTTTGCAAGTCCTTCACAATCAAAATTATCGATCAGTTCATTCCATTTATCAATACTAATAGAATCGCGATCCAGATGATTTTCAGATGCTAAAATTGCAGCACTGTAATGTAACATAACACCCCATTTGGCATCTTTCATCCACGATGCCCTGTTTTGAGCATTGGCAGATACCAATACAAAACCCAGTAAAAATAAAATTGTGAATTTTTTCATTTGATTAAGAATTTAATGTTACTAATGCATTAAATTTTTCAGATTTTTGATTCAAGTAATCCCGGACACTCAATAGGGGAATTTCAGAAAATCATGAACTAAAAGATATAATGTAAATCTATTTAAAAAAGAGCAGCGAAAAATGGAGAAAAGAGAAAACAACATGGACAATACTATTAATTCGGTCTTCCCCTAATGGATATAATGGCGCTGCGCAAAATCACTTGGCACTTTAAAAGAAAAATCCCGTATTTTCATAAGCAACCGCTCATCCACACCTGTTTTTCAAATATAGGTTGGGGACCTTTGCATACATGAAAGATCCATAACCTGTTTCCATAGTGGAACGCTACTTATAAGTTGTCAGGTGATTTTCCCTCAGAAATAACAAATCGTCTAGTAATTCTTTCGCAAGCTGAGGGAAATCATGAATTATATTATTCTTCTCTTCAGCATCGATTTCGAGATTATACAGTTCATCATCACCATCCAGTTTATGAATGTATTTTATCTGTCCTTTCCGCAGTGCAAGTTGACTTGAATCATTCACTTGTTCTAAAATCATCTTTGCTCCCACATCATTTTTCCCCATAAAAGTATTCCAGTAATTCCTGCTATCCGGGCCTGCATTGGCAGGTAAAGGCACTTCAAGAAAATCTGCAAATGAGGCTAATAAATCAACCTGCGTGACCAGCGCATCGGAGGTCATTGGTTTAATTTTTGATGGCCACCAAACAATAAACGGAACACGGGTCCCGCCCTCATAAATAGTATACTTACCTCCTCGGTAGATGCCTGCTGCCTGATGTCCGCCCTCTCCAGAACCATCTTGATAACCCCCGTCAATGTAAACAGGTCCGTTATCACTGGAGAAGATGATGATGGTATTTTCATCCAGGCCATGCTGAGTTAGTAGTTTCGAAATTTGTCCGACAGTCCAGTCAAGCTGAACTACATTATCTCCTCTATAACCAAGCGTAGTTGCTCCTTTGAACTTCGGATTTGGTAACCTTGGAGCATGAATGTCATTCGTAGAGAGAAAAAGAAAGAAAGGGTTATCCTTATTACGTTCAATATATTCTCCAGCCTTGTCAATTAAATCCATGGCCATATTAGTATCCTTCCACAAGGCTGACTTACCCCCCTTCATGTATCCGATTCTTCCCACACCATTTATCACTGTACCACTATGTTGCTGATCCCCCTCATACACCGTCACTGATTCGGGATTATTAACAACATCCGGATAAGCCGTTCCAGGAACTGAATCCGGAATTGGATATCTGGATACGGTAAGTGGATCATTTGGATCTAAATTGTACACATGGTGATTCTCCAAATAAACAAATGGTGATCGGTCATTGCTGGATGGAATAATAAATGAATAATCAAATCCGAATTCTAAAGGTCCTGGTTTAACTGCTTCATTCCAATTAACATCACCATTGCCTAATCCAAGATGCCACTTGCCAATAATAGCTGTTTGATATCCAGCCGTCTGAAAAAGCTTTCCAAGTGTAAACTGTGAGGTATCGATTATTGCCGCTGCGTTTACAGGCTGTATACCCACGTTTTTACGAAACCCCATCTCTCCGGTGAGTAACGCATACCTCGAAGGACTACAGGTAGATGCCGCACAATGAGCATCGGTAAACATGATTCCCTCCTTCGCTAACCGATCAATGTTTGGGGTTGGGATTAATTCGGCTCCATATACACCAATATCACCATATCCAATATCATCCGTATAGATGATAATGACATTTGGCCGTATCTTTGTTCCCGCCTTTTCACATGATGTAAAAAAAAGAACCGTTCCTAGTGTTAACAAAAGTTGTATTCTCATCATCGTTGTATTTTTTAAAATTATTGGAATTGCCATAATCTAAGATTGAATTTGGATGGGAGATATTCAAATTTGAACTTATTCTCCAACGGATAATTATTTATTTACATCTCTAATTGAATGAAGCTGCGATATGCTCAACTCAACTATTGGATCAAATTGATCGCCAACCATATAATTCAGGATGCTCTTTTTTAATTGGATCGCTTCTATTCGATTGTCAAGATTATTCACTAAATCCACACCGCTCACCAAAATACTTCCCTTACCCACTTTTGCTTCTAAAAGCAACGCCAGCCGACGGTTTGAAACCCAGTCATCGATAATACGAACAATCGGTTTCAATTCCGGAGTAAATGAATCGAGCTGAATGGCATCGGAATGGCTCATGGCATCCCACCACTGCCAATTGGAGTGGTATTCTGTCGGGAAAAGTTCAAGTGCCGGATGCTCCGGATCGCATAAAATTCCTAATGTGTGGGGCTTTTGTCCATCGGTCCATGCAGTGTTCCAGAAAATACTGGAGAACCCTACACCCACATCCCCACCCATTTCCGGGGCTACCTTTCCTTTTCCCAGGCTTAGCAAAACCTTGCCGCCATTTTCCAGATATTCTACTGTGCCGGCATCCAGGCTTTCGACTATTTTAATATTATCAGTGTCTCTTGATTTGTTTTCAGGATATACCCAAACATCCCAGGAATTTTTATACCCGTCAATGGAAACTTCGAGGGTGAGCTTTCTTGGTTTGCCCTCCATTTGAAATTGGTGAACAACTTTTCCGAGTTTAATAGCATTGCCAAATGGAATATCTCGCTGTCCTAATGTACCTTCAGCGGTTGTTTTATCGTTGTAATAAATTTTCCATTGCGTTTCAACTCCTTTCAAGGGTGATTCTCCAAAATGAGCGACTTCTATATTTGCAGTTAGTGTCTCTCCTTCCTTGAAAATAAATTTATTAAGCCTGGCCAAGGGCACCGTTGAGTTACAAAACCTGCGATACTCTTCAGGCGTGATATAACCTTTCTCCTCCCAGAACGGATCGAGCACTCCAACCAATGCAGTTCCCTGCCCTGGAAAATCATGTAAATCGAGTAACTGGAAGCCGCCGAAATTCGGGGTTCTCAGTGCTGCTTCAATATCGGCTTTGTAACACAGCGCCTGTAATTTCCCCGAAGCCAATAGAAAACTATCGGCTAAATGTCCCATATGGTGGTCATTCAAACTTTCTTCGAACAACTCGAAGTTCTTCGCTTTTAAAACGCCAGTGTACTTTTCCATCTCTTTGAAGTTGGGATAAACACACCATTGCCCTATCTCGTGACTGATCATTGGATTTTCGAGATCTTTGATACCATCAGACCAATCATAATCACTTTGCGGAGGTTTACTGTTGATAATACTTTCTAATTCTTCGCCCCAACCCTGAATGCGAACATCGACATGCCTCACGTGAAAGTCATTTTCATCAATTATCGGCCAACCGGCGCTAGAGGTGTACAACCTGCGGTTATCCTTTTCTTTCCAATAGCTTACATACTCCTTTAAATAACCGACATGCCCAGGTCCTCCCGGCTCATTACCAGCTGCCATCATGACAAACGAAGGGTGATTCCCGTAAGCTTTAATAATGCGTTCACTTTCATCATAAATATACTGGTCGATGGGGAAACCGCTTCCCAGTTGTGTGCTTTGATTGGGCCAGGATGAACTCTCTACCTGAAGATAAACTCCCATTTCGTCGGCAACGACAAAAGCTGCTTTAGGAGGGCACCACGAGTGAAAGCGAACATGGTTAAGTCCATGTGCTTTAACTGCTGTATAAACCTTCTCCCATCCACTGACATCCGTAGGCGGATACCCTGTCAACGGAAAAATAGCACACTCCAACGTCCCGCGCAAAAATATAGGGCGACCATTAATTGACAAACCTGATTTATTAGCCGTAAAATCGCGGAATCCAAAATCGATAGTTTCCTGATCTTCTCCTTCATCATAGGTCATTTCTACAGAAAGTGCATAAACATTTGGATTGAACTCATCCCAGGTCAAGGCATCGTGGTCCAACAAATACTCCAGGTGTATATTGCTTTTTCCCGTAGGAATTGAAAACTCAAAATTTTTCTTTTTTGCCGGAATGTCTGATTTCTTCAGCTTAGCTTCAACTACAATGGTCACATTTGTATTTTTTGACGATACATTGTTGACAGCAGCTTCTATTTCTACAGTATTGGATTCAGTCCTTGGATAAACCTGAATATTCTCAAAATAGATCTTGTCGGCACTTTGCAATGAAATATCTCCAACAATTCCATGCCAGTTCGACTGGGTATGATCTGAAATACTGTGTGAGTTCTCACCAACATCTATATCTTTGGTGCGATTGTCAATGCAAATGGAAATCAGGTTTTTACCCTTGGTCAAAAAGGAGGTAACTTCAAACGTATGCGGAGTTGCGAGGCTGTTTTGCATTCCCACCTTTTTCCCATTGATCCAAACGGTCGATTCCCAATGTGGACGCTCGAGATTCAGAAAAATAACTTTTCCATCCCAATCTTCCGGGATCATTACTTTTTTTTGATACCAGGCCGCTCCGGTGTATTTTTTCAGGGGCTGTAACCAAAACGGGAACCTGATATTTTCAGGATCATGATAGGGTTCATAGTTTGGGTCCTTACTCCAGTCTTTTGATTGCACCCCGCCTGTCCATTCGGTTTCCATCGTGATTTCATAACCTTTGCCGTTTTCAACCATCGACCCGGGAAGTTGAATTGTTTCAGAGAAATCGTTTTCAAACCATTTTTCTTCAATACCACGATCATTAGGGTCCATGCGGAATTGCCATTCGCCGGCAAGATCTATTTTAGAATCTGTACTCCTGTTACATCCGGCAAGGCCGAGAAAAAGGAGGATGCTGATACTTAATATATTTTTCATTATGCTATGTCTTTATTAGTTCTACATTACAATTCTAAAAAACTTTTTAATTTCCCGGTAATGAACCTTTTATGGGTGATTATACCCAAGTGATATGGGTCTAATTCGTAGGCGGCTTCAAAAGCAGACAAGGCCCCCTTTCTGTCACAGAGTCCCATTTTGCCCAAACCGATCAAATAGTTGCAATGAACCTTGTTTTTTTTGTTAAGGTCATCATCCCATATCAGCAAATCTGGAAGAGAAACGGCAAAATAGTCGATTTTAATTTCATCAAATAAATGGCTTTCGCCATAATCTATCAATTTATTGAACAGGCTAAGTGCAGTGAACTTATTTCCCAACTTTTGATGAGCCAGGCCCTGATAAAAAATTTTGTCGGGAGATTGGTCATTATAAAACAGTGCAGGACTCAGGTCCTCCGACCCTTTCGATGCCATTTCCCAATACTCCCTGGATTTCAATTCATTGCCCAATTCATAATAGACACATCCCAACCAATAAAAAACATCATTCTCCTGGGCACCAAATAGTTTGCCTTCACCCAAATTAAGTGGGTACTCCTGTGCATCAAAAAGAAATTGGAGTGCCTTATTGAATTCTTCATTTAGCATAGCCTTTTTTGCCAATTCAATATTGGCCAAAATATATTGTGCCGGAACTTTTCCTTCCCCCCCTTCCCAAGGATGAAATTGCCTTTCCTTTATCAGCTGTAGTGCTTTCAAATGCCTCTTTTCAATATTAAGCAGGGTGATATACTCAAGGTATAAATCATCCCTTTGATTAACCAGCCCCAGGTGGCTTTCCAAAAACTCCAACCTGAATTTTGTGGATCCATTGAGCCGTTTATAAAGTTGATCCAACTCCATTAGGATTCTGGCATTATCACTATCCAATGAAAATGCTTTCTCTAAACAAGTCAGGGCCAATTCCTTTTTACTGAATTTATTAAAATATAACAGAGACAGATTACGTAAAACCATGGGAGATTCAGATTGGATTTCCAGTGCAGTTTCCCAGCAGGCTTTTGCATCGGCATACTGCTTTTTTGACATCCAAAAATTCCCCAGATAATAATACGCATTATGATCTTTGGGATTGGATGCAATGGCATTTTGCAAAATTATAATTTCCTCCAATCGGTTTGGAAAGCAAAAGTCAGTGGGCATAACAGCTGCCAGTTTGAACCAGGAAAGTGCCTCCGGTTTCTCACCGAGCTGCCCATAAAAATATCCAATACTATAATAAGCCATGGGATAGCCGGATGTTTTATCTTCCAGATGAAGTTTTAGCAATGCTATGGCATCTTCATACTGCCCTGCCTGTGCATAGTCCAAAGCATACTCAATGTAATTGTGAACATAATCACGGATTAGCAATTTGAAGTTTGCTTTGTCCCTTTGATCATTGGTCCATAGGTATTTTTCAAAAAGCATCCCAAAATTAAATTGATCAATTGCCAGGGAATCTTTGATCAGTTGAATGGCATATGATTTTTCTCCCTTTTTCCTGTGAATCATCGCTTTAAGATGACGGGCTTTGTGGTTATGCCAGTTTCTTAAAAGCGAACGGTCAACCAACTCCATTGCCCTATCAGTATTTCCGTTTTTCAGGTCGATTTGAGCAAGGTTAAAGAAAGCTGCATCCTGCCATGCTGAATTCCAGGTTGCCTTAAATAGTTGATCATAGGCTTCCTGTTCACGACCACAAATTCTTAGGGTAATTCCCAAATTGTAAAAGGGTTCTCCATCATTTGGATTTGGATTATATTTTGTCAGGGTTTTGATGGATGATTCAAAATATCCTATTGCATCATTGAGCTTCCCTGATCTGAGAAGTAATAATCCCATGGCATTGTTGCTTCTAATATCAGTAGGGTTTCTGCTGAGTGCCTCCCTGTAGTAATCCATAGGGTCATAGGTAGCATGCCTGTATTGCTCAATATGCATTCCTGTCAACCACAATTCCTCTGCTGTGGGAATATCTGCCGGATCCAATGCCGGTTTGGCCGGTTCGGGTATTGGCTTGTCCTGATAGCTTTTTTGGACATAATTTACCAGAATCTGGCCCTCAGCATTGCAAACTTCCGCCATGATTGCTTCCGGCTTTTCCGTGAAATCAATCGTCCTGGTGTATGGATTTTGTGGGCAAATGTCCACTTCCTCTTCCAGCAACTGATTTGATCCGGCAGAAAGTGTGATTTTACAATTTGGAAACTCTCCTGTTGCATACACCACAAGTGTCATTTTACCATCCTCTACCGTGACATTTAGAAGTGCCTCCTTTGTAGCATTTTTTACAACGCCGGCTTTTTGATACGGCATAAAATACTGGGTAAAATTACGCTCTTCATAAGGCTGTATCCAGGAAAAATCAGGTTGGTTATCGGTATAAACACCGCACATCAATTCGACATAGGGTCCGTTTTCATCCGTTAGATTTCTGTCCCAGGCATGTCCAAAATCACCTTTACCCCAAGTCCATTGTTTTTTTCCGGGAGAAATATGGTGGTCAGCCACATGCAATAATCCAGACTGGGTGTCATTTTCATACCCACCTACAAAATCATGTTTCGAATTGACGGCCATGTAAGAAGTAGGGACCGGTATGTTTTTGTACCTGGAAATGTCCACCCCTTTTGAATAATCCACTTTATAATAGGTGCCTGAAGCAATTGGGAACGTGGAAACATCCCGCTTCCCATGGTCAAACACGGCATTAACGTCTTCAGGAAACACCGATTGATAATAATCATTTACTGCAACTGCGGGATTGGCCCACCAAAGAAATGTCTGTGGGTGGGGTGTTCTATTGTATAATTTACCTTTAATTTCAATGTAAGCCTTATCTGGATAGAGGGTAAAGCCAGCCATTCCTTTGGTCCTGAACATGCGCTCCACTTCACTGACCCATACGGTCACACTGCCATCATCATAATGCTCAATGGTACAATCCACCGGATCATAGGTGCTGGGCCTGTGGTGCTGTGGCCAGTTAAATTCTATTCCTCCGGATATCCATGGGCCTGTAAGCCCTACCAGGGCTGGTTTGATCACTTCATTGAAATAAACAAAATGCCGTTGTTTGATTTTGTCATAGGCCATCTGGATCCTTCCTCCCAAAGCAGGCAAAACCATTATTTTAAGGTAGGTGTTTTCCAGGTAGATAACCTCCCATTCTTTCTCAATCTTTTCATTACTGATTTTCTCAATTATCGGATGGGGATATACCGTTCCGCTACTTCCCTGGTATACCCTTTTTTCCGGAAAAATGGGATATTTTTCCGGCTCGCCCACTTCATAAGTGGGAATAACTATAGTTTCCTTCCAGGCTTTTACTGGTTCAACTTTTTTCATCTTTCATTATTTAAAAAATTCAGATTCTATTTCTTCAAGACTTTTTCCTTTGGTTTCCGGCAAGCTTTTGATTATGAACAGGTATCCTGTCAAACATATACCCCCATAAACCCAAAAGGTCCCCGAGGCATTCAGGGCACTGTTCAATAAAGGAAAAGAAAAGGTAAGCGCAAATGATGCTATCCAAAGACTTAAAGTAGCCAATGACATGGCCATCCCCCTGATCCGATTAGGAAATATTTCCGAAAGGATTACCCAGGTTACCGGAGCCAGGGTCATGGCATAGATGGCAATGGCTCCTACCACCAATACGAGGATTGGAAAACCCGTCCAAGTTAAATAATAACTCAATCCCAAAAACAGGTAAACAAAAGTCAATCCCAAAGACCCAAAAACCATAAGCCGCTTCCTTCCCCAATGATCCACCAAGCGCATGGCCAACAAAGTGAAAGCTAAGTTGACACTTCCGGTAATAATGATATTGAACAACATATCCCCTACGCTATACCCTGCCTGGGTGAAAATTTCTTCGGCATAATTGAAAATAACGTTGATCCCGCACCATTGCTGAAAAACAGCCAAGACAATACCTATAACAAGTATTGGTTTCATTTTGGGATGTAGGAAGTCCTTCACGTTAACTTTGGGCAATTTATCAGCAAGTGTTGCCTGTATGTTTCCCACTTCTTCTTGCGCATAGTGCCTGCCACCTATCTTTTCCAAAACTTTCATTGCCTCACTTTCCTTTTGAATTTTAATAAGAAACCTCGGACTTCTGGGGACGGCAAACATCAGCAAAAAGAAGGCAGTGGCCGGAATCAATTCTGCCCAAAACATCCATCTCCAGCCCATCAAACCGTTCCAGGAAGCCTTCATTTCCAGGGACCCCACCGACTCAGGTACTGGCTCAGCGATAAGGTAATTGACGACCTGAGCCGCCAATATCCCGATGACTATGGTCAATTGATTAATAGAAACAAACCGTCCTCTAAGTGGCGCAGGGGCCAATTCAGAAATATACAAAGGGGATAGAGTAGACGCCAACCCAATACCAATACCTCCCAGGATCCGATAAAAAACAAACCATGAAAAATCGTTGGCATATCCACTGCCAAACGCGGAAACCATAAACAGAAAAGCTGCCCCAATTAGTGGATATTTCCGACCATATTTATCAGAAAAGGCACCGGCAAGCAATGCCCCAAAGATACAGCCAATCAGGGCACTACTCATGGCCCATCCCTGGAGTCGAGGCTCACTTTTAATGTCAAAATACAATTCGTAAAAAGGCTTTGCCCCGCCAATTACCACCCAATCATAACCAAACAATAGCCCGCCCAAAGCTGAGGTGACTGCTAAAGCCAAAAGGTATTGCATGTTAAAGCTGTTATCCTTGACAGCGGCTTCTTCGTTTGGGTTTTGGGTCATTGTATCGGGGTTTGTTATTTAAATTTTCAAAATATTGGCATTTAGAAAAAAGGTCAAAACCATTCCCTGAAATTTCTGAATTCGAAGAATATACATCGCCAAATTTATTCAATTATCACGCTTACCAAATGGATGAAAACTTTTTAAACATAGACAATTGTCCAATGTCCGCATGGTCTATAGAAAGAAATTTCAAATAGTTAGTCGCTGAACTATTTTTTTTTTAGATTGACGAAAATCCTTATTAAAATCGCATGAGAACATAGTTGGAAAAAAGTAAACTGCGTTTGCCCCCTGTAGAAAATATTGATCAATACAAACTGATATGAACAATAATTAAACCCAAAAGTACCTATGAACGGAAATTTTTTGATGAAAAGAGGATTTAAGGGAGAAAAAATAATAGTGATCCCAGGAGAAATATTAAAAATATTTATTTCCAATGATTTGAGTAAAAACCTCTATTTAACAGATGTCGGATATTTCCCAAAAGCAAGAAACCATTATAGAAGGCGTCCAAATGGATGTAGCCAATACATCCTGATTTACTGTATAGAAGGGTATGGCACCATCAAAGTCAATAAAAACCAGTACAAACTTACCCCAAATTCTTTTTTTATTATTGAAGCTGAAAAACCTCACTATTATTATGCAAGAGAAAAAGATCCCTGGTCCATTTACTGGGTACATTTCTCCGGTGAATTTTCTGAATTACTCTACAAGAAATTTCTAACCCTCAACAGTGGCAATCAGGTTTCATTGCCGTTTGAAAGCAACAGAATTTCAGAATTTGAATACATCATCGACCTGCTCAATAAAGGTCTGAGTAAAGAAATATTCGAATATGCCTGCATGTTATTGTACCAAATCATTGGCTCTTTCATTTATTTTTCTTTACGATCCACGGACAAATTCAGTAGCATGAATGATGATTTAGTCAATGCAATTAAAGCATATTTGAAGGAAAATATCACAGAAAAAATCACGATTTCTAAAATCACTGAGGAATTCAACAAGTCAAATTCTACTGTATTTTCAATTTTTAAACAAAAAACGGGATATTCGATCATCCACTACTTTAACTTACTCAAAATACAATACGCCTGCGAACTAATCAGCTTTACTTCCATGCCCATTAAGGAGATAAGTTACAAGTTGAATTTTCAAGACCCCTTGTATTTTTCAAGACTTTTCAAAAAATACATGGGGATTTCTCCCAGTGAATATAGGAAAACACTTTGAATTTTTTGTGAGCTACTTCAGATTTTCCCCACCAAACATCTATATTAACACCACTAGCAAGGGGATTTCTCTCAGCGATTGCCCCCCTGGCCAAAGATGTCGGGGCGACATATCGGACATCATCGAAAAGTATTACTACACTGCTTTTCCATCTGATATATAGGTGTAAGTGCTTTCGACAACAGCAAAAGGAATATTATTGTAAAGTCTATTCACCTCCTCTGCTCCAAACATAACTTCCCTTTACTAACTTGCTATATTCTGTTTTTACAAGTTTTTTCATTTCCTCAAATTGCTCAGTATATTTTTCAGCAACATTCTCTGCTTCCTTAATATCTTCGTTCATATTGTACAATTCAAAATCAACCAAATCAGCTTGTTTTACCAGGTCTTTGTTCCCGTCGTACAAGTTATGTATCAAGGGGAGGTAGGTAGAATCAGCTTTCATACGGGCGAGAATTTTCCAGTTATCGGTGCGCATGGCTACCCTGTGTTCGTTAATAGCATCGTAAAAAATCCATAACAGGGCTTTATCCCTGTCCATCTTTCCGGTTTCAATTACAGGAATCATAGACTGCCCATCCAGCGCTCTTTCAGGCAGTTTTGCTCCGGAAATCTCTGCAAAAGTGGGCATAAAATCCAACAGCGAGACAACAGCATCCGAAGTTCCCTTATAGGTCTCTTTTCCTAACCAGTATAGAATGCCCGGAACCCTGATTCCTCCCTCCGTTGTCCACAATTTCATTCCTTTTAAGGGCCCCGGCGAACCATAGTCCCTTATTGCACCTCTATAGCGAAGTAAGGTTTCTGGTCCGTTATCTGAACTAAATATGACAAGTGTGTTTTCACCATAATTCTCTTTCAGGTATTGCACCAAACGCCCAACAGCATCATCAATATTGGCCACATTTGCAAAATATTGTGCCTGATCTACATTGATCGATTTTGGCAAATAGTCGTCAACCAAAAACTGCGGCGATTCTATCGGCCCATGGGGTTCGTGAATACAAATCTGCAGATAGAATGGATTTTCGGACTCTCTGTTTTGTAACCAATTCAAGGCTTCGTCAACAACAATCTGGCAACTAAAACCTTTCAATTCCCCTACTTCTTCGCCTTTGCGCACAAAATTATTTGGGTTTTTATGACTTGGCCTTGCGACGTTCTGCGTAGCAAACCAATGGTCGAAACCAAAATCTCCGGGTGTTGGCTGTTCTTGGCTGTTAAACTTTGAATTAAGATGCCATTTTCCCGCTAAACAGGTTGAGTACCCCACCTCTTTTAGCATGGCTGGAATCGTTTGTTCGTCTGCCTGTAAATGAACCAGATCAAGACATTCGTCCATTGGTTTTCCTGCAGCCCTTATGTAATCATAAATACCTGCACGGTTTGGGCTTCTGCCGGTTAACAGGCCGGCACGCGCCGGAGAACAAACCGGTGCTGCAGAATAGAAGTTGGTAAATTTAATGCCATCGTCAGCCAATTCATCTAAATTCGGCGTTTGAATGATCGGATGCCCGTAAGCAGATAAATCACCATATCCCAAATCATCACAGAGGATAACCACAATATTGGGTCGGGTTTCTTTAACTTCTGATTTACAAGAGAAAAATAAACTTGTTAACAGAACAAGAAAAATTATCCTTTTAAATTGTTGCATTTTATTTGTTTTTGTTAGTGTCCTATTTTCAGGCCACTATTTTTTATTGGTACCCAACGCTTCTCCAATCGTACCCAACTGTTTCATAAAATCGTCGGATATGGTCCCATTTCGCAATGGTGGAACGTCCCAGGTTACCGCACCGCCCTTTTCATTAACATTCAGGCTATACTTTATAATTTGTTCTTCGGTAAACCTGGGGTCGCCTTCTCCCCATGTTTTGCCTAAATAGCTTAAAATTTGGATTTGGCTTCCATCAATCAATCCATCTTCATTAAACTTCCAGCGAATGCCTGCAGGATCATTAATTTCGCCTGCTGTATAGTCCTCATAAGGTGTTATCGACATGACTCTGGGAAAAACACCCGGATTAAATGCTACAATACCATTTGGATTACCAGCGCGAGTGGCAGCAGCCATGGAAGCAAAATTTGGAATATCCGGTTGTCTGAAATGCATATTGGGTGTATAACAACCATCTATCCACCAACCAGAGACCTTATCTCCCCAACGCATGGAAAATTCCCTGATAACTTCCTGCCAGCGCAGATACATTTCTGCCTTTCTTGGATCATCGCTATCGAATGCAAATGCTTTTACTTCTGCCGGATTAAAGCGAAACTTAGAAGATACGTAGGTAATTAGCTTAATTCCGTACTGATCTAAAGCATGATGCAAATCAACTATTAGATCGCGGTTGCTGCTAATACCGGGCGCTTGCCCCATATAATGCTCATACATTGAATTGGGCGCCATAAAAAATCCTCCGACATGTCGAATTGTAATGATCAGATATCCGGCACCTACATCCGACAATTGCTTTGCAAGCCCTTCACAATCGAAATTATCAATAAGTTCATTCCATTTATCTAAAGAAATTGAGTCTGCATCCAGCTTATTCTCAGAGGCTAATATTGCGGCACTGTAATGTAACATTACACCCCATTTGGCATCTTTCATCCATGCTGCCCTGTTTTGAGCATTTACAGATACCGATACAACAAACAGTAACATAAAAATTGTTATTTTTTTCATTCGATTAAGCGTTTAACGTTACTAATACATTTTGTCATGATTTTTTTTGGTTACATCCTATTGTTCTACTTATCCACCAACTGCAATAGTGTAAAGCTCCCAATTTTGGCAGGAATAACTTCCAGCTCAATATTATTTTGCCTCAATTTTCAGCATAGATTTCCTCAAACCTCTACCAGTCACCTCAAGTATTATTTCACCAGGTTCTTCATCCGCCTGAACAGTCACGACCAACTTTCCACTAAAGGCTTTCATTGTTGGTTTATGAAACATCTCCAATGACGTAGGATCTCCATTACAGACTACTTTAAATTTACCGGCGCCGGAAACCTTAACATTTAATTGATTATCAGCTTTGGGACAAAGATTTCCGTCTTTGTCGACCACTGATACCGTTATATAACTCAAGTCTTTTCCATCTGCCGTTAAAACCGAACGATCAGTTTTTAGTTCCAGACGATGTGGCTTTCCTGCTGTGTGTACTTCTTTCTCAGCGACCGGCTGCCCATCATCATCAAAAGCAACCACTTTAATAGTTCCGGGTTCATATTTTACGTCCATCCACATTAAACGATACCGATGTTGCAGGCTCTTATCCTTTGTTTTGGTTTGTACACCCTGACTAACACCATTTACGAACAATTCTGCACTGTTGTAGTTTGTGTAGACAAAAACAGGCGTTATTTCACCTTCCCGGCCTTCCCAGTTCCAATGCGGTAACACATGCAGCGTTTCCTCTTCTGTATTCCAGCGGCTTCGGTACAGGTAGTAACGATCTTTTGGCAAACCGGCCAGATCAAGGATGCCAAAATAGGAACTTCGCGAAGGCCAGGCTTCATTATAGGGCGTTGGTTCCCCCAGATAATCGAATCCGGTCCAGACAAATTCGCCAATTACCCAGTCGTAATCATCCTGCAAGGCAAAATCATCTTCCGGCAAATTAGACCAGGTGCAGTATTCAACATCGTAAGAGGAGGAATGAAAATCATCATGGAGCATCATTTTACCTTGTACCACCGGAAACTTATATATGCCCCTGGAACTTACCGTTGACGCGGTTTCAGAGCCGAGGATAAACCCTTGCGGGAATTTTTCATACGCTTCGTGGTACAAATGCGTTCGATAATTTAATCCCGGAATATCGAGAATAGCACCAAAACCACTTGCCATGGTAGCTTTCACCTGATCCATACCAACCGTAACGGGCCGGGTTGGGTCCTCACGATGAAAAATATCCTGCAACCATTTTGCACGTTTCACCCCTTCACTTCCATGCTGGTCGGGTACTTCATTGCCCGAACTCCACATCACGATACAGGGATGATTGCGGGTGGCGCTCACCAGGTTGACCACATCCTTTTCCGCCCACTCATCAAAAAAGCGGTTGTAACCATTCTGAACCTTTGGAACTGCCCACTCATCAAAACTTTCTGCCACAAACAAAAATCCCATCTCATCAGACAACTCCAATTGCTCCAGTGATGGCATATTATGTGCTGAACGAATGGCATTAACGCCCATGTCTTTCAAAATAGTGAGTTGCCGCTTCAGGGCAGCTCTGCTAACGGCGGCCCCCAATGGCCCAAGGTCGTGATGCAGGCAAACACCTTTGAACTTGGTTACTTTGCCATTAAGAACCAGCCCCTTGCCTCTTTCATACACCACACTCCTGATTCCAAAGCGGATGGTTTGTTCGTCTTTTAGTTCTCCATGTTGGTAAAGCCTGGAGGTAGCCGTGTACAGATAGGGGTTGTCAATATCCCATCGTATGGGATTCGGCACTACCAAATTCTTCTCAATGGTATGACCAAATACTTCATTGGATGATCTTGTTGCAACTACCCTGCCTGTCTGATCCTTTATTTCAGTCACAACCTCAACATCAAGGCCTGTTACTTCAGTTTTAATATTGACTTTTGCCACTTCATCAGAGATAAAGGGTGTGGTGATAAAAGTTCCCCAATGGTTAAAACTGACCTTGTCCTTAACGATGACCTGGACTTTACGGTACAGTCCCGCTCCCGGGTACCAACGGCTTGAAAATGGCAGATTTTCCAGTCTGACTGCCACAAGGTTTTCTTCACCCTCTTTCAAATAATCTGTAATGTCAAAATAAAAATAAGCATAGCCATAGGGATGATTGCCTACTTTCGTGCCATTTACATAAACATGGGCATCACTCATGGCACCGTCAAAAACCAAAAGAGCCTGTTTACCTTTTCCAAAAGAAGAAAGCTCAAACGTTTTTCGATACCAACCAACTCCAATGTGTGGCAAAGCTCCGGTACGACCTGTCCGTGTACGAGCTTCTTGATCCATATCCTGCGTTACTTTCACGGTTTGAATATCTATTTCTTTATCGAAAGGGCCTTTTATTGCCCAGTCGTGCGGCACCTCTACAGATTCCCAACCCGAAGTATTCAGATTCTCCCTTTCACCCCCTTTAACCTCCTCATTTATGAACTTCCAGTTTTTATCTAACAAAAGTACCTCACGGACCCCATTTTGTTGTCCAAATCCATTATCGAAAAACAACAGAACAAGGAAACAGATTAATGTATATTTCATGTGTTTATAATTTGTTTGTTTTTGCCACATGGAACTCGCCTTAATTAATCATTCCCCTGTGTGTGGAAAGCTTACTCATGGCTCGTTTCATGATTTTAATTTTATTCGTATTTCTAATTTACCTGCTATTTGCGTGTCACCTCATTGCTTATAATGCGTTCAATCTCAGCCTGCATTTCTTTTAAAAGCTTCTTGTTTTTACCGGCAATATTCACGCGCTCTTCAATATCTTTGGAAAGATCGAACAGCTGAGGTTCTGTAGAAATGCCCGATTCAATTTTCTTCTCATTCCAAATCCAGCGTGCTGTTTTCGCTGTTGGATGAATGTATTTATAGTTACCATGCCTTAAAGAGAGGGTAACTGATTCTTGCAGCAAAAAATCCCTTCCTGAATCAGAATTTCCGGCAAAGGTGTCCCACATTGCATAACTATCAGGTGCCTCTCCCTCTGTCAATTCATGACCAATTAACTCTGCAATTGAAGCATATAAATCTGTATGAGTTACCAATGCGTTACTTTCTTTTGCTTCAATTTTTCCCGGCCAGTATACAATCATTGGCACACGGGTTCCGCCTTCATGAGCACTGTACTTATACCCTCTAAAAGGGCCGGAGGGTGTGTGGTCTCCCAATAACTCAACCGCTCCATCCGAATAACCATCATCCAAAACAGCCCCATTATCACTGGAAAATATAATGATGGTATTTTCACTGAGTCCTCTTTTTTCAAGATGATCAATTAACTCACCGGAGATATAATCCATCTGAACGATGACATCCCCCCTTACGCCCATATTTGTAGAACCTGCGAAACGGTAATCCGGCAACCGGGGAACATGAATATCATGAAACGCAAAATACAGGAAGAACGGCTGTTCTTTATTTTGGTCAATAAAGGCACGCGCTTTTTGCAACATTTGATAATGAATGGTTTCATCTTTATAACGGGCAGAATGTCCACCTGCCATATAACCAATACGGCTCACCCCATTTATAATGGTTTTACCATGAAATTCATCGGCAGGGAATCGCAACAGTTCTGGATTTTCAATGCCTGTAGGGTCATTCCCTACTTTGTTTCTATAGTCAATTTTTATTGGGTCTTCGTGATCAAGCCCTACCACATGATGATTCTCCAGCATAACAGAGGGAACTCGGTCGCCAGTAGACGGAATCAGATAGCTATAGTCAAAACCAATTTCTAAGGGGCCGGGAGAAACTTTACCATTCCAATCCACATTGCCGTCTCCTAATCCCAGGTGCCACTTTCCTACGACGGCCGTTTGGTAGCCATATTTTTTCAACATACCGGCTAAAGTAGGCCGTTCGGTACTAATTAGCAATGGAGCATCGCCAGGCAACACAGCGACATCCTTTCGAAAAGCATACCGACCAGTTAATAAGGAATAGCGTGATGGCGTACAGGTAGCAGCAGGAGAGTGCCCATCAATAAACTTAACACCGCCTTCGGCCAGTTTATCAATATTAGGTGTATTCACCTGTGTGGCGCCATAACAACTCAAATCACCATATCCCAAATCATCCACATAAATAATGACAATATTAGGCTTAATTTCCTGTCCGTACGTGCCTGTACACAGAAGGACCATACTTAAAAGAAGAATTAATGTGTGTCTCAATTAATCTGTTTATAATTGTTTTTTATTTTTCAGAACCTGCCCCGATTTTTCGGGGTGGAACCTTTGACGACTAACCCTGAAAGCGTTCGGGGCATTCCCATGTGTGAGCACCATTTTCTCATGGAGGTTTCAGCTGTATATAACTTTATTGAGTAATTATTAAATGATACCTTTGAAATTTGCACAAAAAGAACTTAAGCCATCAAGGATTTTTTGCCGCAAAACATGTTTTATGGAAATGTTTTAAAAAATAGAGAGTTATTGATTTACAAAGTATATCAATTATTGAATTGAGCATTGTTAATCATTTAACTTGGGGTGCGGGACTAGTGGAAAATCAGGATGTTTTGACCTTGCGGAATGCATCAATGTTTTCATTTCTTCCAGTAATTCCGGATAAGCAAGTGCCAAATTGAATTGCTCAGATATATCATGTTCAAGATTATAAAGTTCATATTCATTCTTAATATGAAAATATATCAGTTTCCAGTATCCTTTTGTCACAACCTGAATCGGCCCTTGTCTTTCATTAAACTCCCAATATAAGTAATCATGCTTTAACTGTTCTTCCTTATGGCCTAAAAGTGAGGGCAAAAAAGAGATGCCATCTGTTTTTACAGTAGATTCAATTCCGGCAACTTCACATAAGGTAGGCAGGTAATCCCAAAATGCAGATGCATGTTCACTTTGTGTACCTTTTTGAATTTTTGCAGGCCAGCGGGCTACAAATGGTATTCGGATACCTCCTTCGTAAAGATCACGTTTCCCTCCGCGCAAGGGGCCGTTGCTGTTAAGAAATCCATTGTTACGATGATCGAATTCGTGGCCGTTGTCGCTGGTAAAAATAACCAAAGTATTTTCATCAATACTGACTTCCTTGAGTTTCTCCATGATTCGGGCAATATCATTATCCATTCTTGTTACCATAGCCGCATAGGTAACAAAACCGTTTTCATCATGTCTGTAATGCCCGGGGGTCATTTTTCTCAGTGGCCAATCCAGATTCAGGTAATATTGCTTTTCATTTTCCGGGATCGTCAATTCATAATGTGGAATTTGAGTAGCGAAATATAAAAAAAATGGTTCTTTATGGTTTTTATCAATAAAATCAATAGCCTTTTCGATAAATAGGTCTTGGGAATAAATACCAATTTTATTGTACGTATCATTTCCTTCTATTCTTGTCAGCTTATCGTTTTCCCATGTTTCTTCAGGATAGTAGTGATGGGCAGCTCTATGGGTTGCAAAGCCATAAAAATAATCAAAGCCCTGCTTGAGTGGCATACCCTCATCCAGGTTTTCTGCCAGACCCCATTTCCCGATTATTCCCGTTTTATACCCTGCTCGTTTTAGTTCCTCGGCTACGGTAATATCATCCGATCCGAGATCGACGGGCACTCCACTTGCAGTCCATGCAGGGTTACCCCTTACAGTAGCATTCCCGGTATGAAAACCTGTCATCAAACTGGCCCGTGAAGGACCACAAACTGATGATCCAGCGTAATGTCTGGTAAAAACCACGCCTTCTCTGGCCATCTGATCAAGTGTTGGCGTTTTGATTTTTTCGCCTCCGTTAAATCCCACATCACCATATCCTAAATCATCCGCAAGGATTATGATGATATTGGGTTTTTGTTGAGCAAACAAATTTGATACTATAAACAATAATATCCCTATAAATACAAACTTAACACTTTTCATTCACCTAAATTTTAATTAATCAACTTCAACTTTTTAAATGCACTGATTGCATATTATCTGCTTTGGCCTGAATACGTGTTGCTATTATTTCGAATGCTTGTCTCTTGCTCTATAATTCTGAATGACACCGCCGTAGGGAAATCCATTCGTATCTGAACGCTTTTCATGAAAAAGTTTTTCCATTTGTTGAACCATTTCAGGATGCTCATTGGCAATATTATTGGTTTCCGAAATATCCATATCAAGATTGTACAGTTCTGTTTCAGAATCAATTCCGTACCGAACACCTTTCCAGTTATCAATCCGCACCGACTGGCGAAATCCTCCATCGGGTAATGTTGTCCACCAGCCATCCAGCTGAAATTCCCAGTTCAGATAATCATGAGATTTTTGAGATTGACCCAGTAATAGCGGTTTTATGGAAATGCCATTGGATTGTTCCGGGATTTCAATAGCTGCAATCTCGGCAAAAGTGGGCATCAAATCCTGGAAACCACTCATGTGATCTGTACGTCTTCCTGCTTCGATTTTTCCATTCCACACCATAATCATCGGAACCCGAATTCCTCCTTCGTACAAATCGCGCTTAATTCCCCGGAGTTTTCCGTTACTGTCGAAAAACGCTGGATCGTGACCGCTCCCTTCTCTGTGAGGTCCATTATCGCTGGTGAAAACGATGAGTGTATTTTCAAGTTCTCCCATTTCCTCCAATTTGTTGAGCAATCTTCCGATTTGCCTATCGAGTAGGGTAATTTTAGCTGCGTGCAGCCTTTCGGGTGCCGGCCATCCTTCACCAGCGTAAAGTTCCTTGTTGCCAATTTGTCGCTCATTTCCGTGAGGTGCCCGGTACGACATAAACAGGAAAAAGGGCTTTTCAGTGTTCAGCGTATCGAGGTAATCAAACGCAATTTGGGTACGAAATTCATCTTTGCTTTCCCAATCTTTCCAGTGGTAATATATAGAATCCCGTTTACCGTTTATCCAGTGCATTTGCTCATCGTACTGAATTCCTCCAAACCGGTCTGGCCATTGCTCCTGCACAGCAAAATCGAATCCCCGGTTGTATGCCCATGTCGAAAGATCCTCCGGATCATCTACATGCCATTTTCCAATAAAAGCTGTTTGGTACCCTGCTTTTTTCAGCATCTCTCCCATAGTCATCTCATCTTTTTTTAATGCCACGCGCATCCACCGGTCATCTGAAAAATGACCACTGTTACCCCGAACGGTATTAAATGAAGATGAAATTCCGGTTAACAGCACTGCCCTTGAAGGTGAACAAACGGAACTTCCGGCGTAAAAATTTGTAAACTTCATCCCCTGTTTAGATAAATTATCCAAAACAGGTGTTTTAATTGTTTCCTGCCCGTAACAACCCAATTCGCCATAACCGAGATCGTCGGCGAGAAGGAAAAGGATATTAGGTTTTGTTTCAGAAACTGAATTCGTGTTACACGCCGACAGGTTAATCAACAACAATAAGTAAAATATGTATTTTATCATTTTTGAATTACAATGTATTCAAAATCTACTTCTGCAAAAGGCGCTAACAAGTAGCTGAACCTTTTAACTATTTTCTAACTAACCTAAGCCTGTAAGCGCAACCAATCCGCATTTTATTTAAGACCTGGATTCGCCTGACGGGCATTGCCTGTCCGGCAGTTAGTTCGCAAATAACAATCATGCCAGTATGTGACACGCTCATCATGCCTTACTGCCGTCCTTTATGTTTGTTAAATATTAATATTCCAGGACTATTGTTTTAGCTATCAATATTGATGGGGCTGTGGGAGACTCATAACTTTTGGATTTAAGGGATGGCTAAGTTGGTAGTTTATTAGCCATCCCTATTTAAATTTACTAAAAATATTAATCCCTATGCCTTAAAATCCCGGATTTTGGACCAAATTAGGATTCTCAGCCAAACGACCCAAACCAAAAGGCAGGTAATACCTTCTCGGTTCAAATACCCTTGCAAGGTTTTCAGCATTATTTAGGGTAATGGCATACTTATCTTCATCCAAATGATAACTGTACACCATCCCGGCAGTTCTCACTGTAAGCACCTCGTGGGCAATTCTCCATCTCACCAAATCAAAGTACCTATGGTCTTCAAAACAAAGCTCTACCTGCCTTTCTTTTCTAATTTTCTCTTCATCAAGTTCGGTATAAAGCGGCATTCCTGCCCTCTCTCTTATTTGGTTTATGGCATCCAATGATTCTCCAGCCCTGTTTAAATAATAGGCTGCCTCAGCGTAGTTCAACAATGTCTCGGCATAACGAAATATCACGAAATCCTGACCTGAATTGCCTTCCTGAGGCAAGGTGTTTGAATCATTAACTCTTTTTCTCAACTGAAAACCGGACCTTATCCTGTTTCTCTGGGGGGCGGCTCCTGGAAAGGTCTCTCCGTTTATGGTTTGGAAAGTTTGCGCTTCCTGGGTGGAAACCCTCCTTTCTCCATTTTCAAAATATACCGTATTGGAATGAAAGAAAACCTTTCTCCCTTGAAATTCGGTTTCAGGATAAAATACAGATGCCCTAAATCTAGGATCTCTATTGCCAAAGAAATCATTAATATCCCATAGGTTTTGGCTGGTAAATTGAGACCGGTCAATTTTCCCTGACCTACCATCTGTAAAGTCAAATAGTTCTACAAAATCGTACATCACCGTCCAATTGGAATTCCAGGTCGCATTGAATCCAGCTGGAAAAGACATATGGTCTAAATCATGCCCTTTGATAAACGGTTCAAAAATTTCCGCAAAAATAATTTCATTATTACCTTCGTCAAGAAAAATGTTTCTGTAATTCTGAACCCTATCGGGGTTTTGGTCATAAAGCTGGAATAAACCTGAATCTATTATTTTTTTTGATGCATTATAGGATCGCTCAAAAAACTCATTTTGGCGGTTGGAAGGTATTCCAACTACCCCATCTAGCTCCACACTTCCATTCCTGGCAATACTTGCAGCATAGAGCATTGCCCTACTTTGCAGCATCAATACTGCATACCTATCAGCACGACCGTTGGCACCTGTTTTATTTTCGGAATAAACGTTTAGGATATCTTCAAGTTCATTGAAAATAAAATCATAAACATCTTCTTCCTTGTCCCTGGAAACCCTAAAATTTTCAATGGGTTCATTGATATCCTGCACACGCAGGACCAATGGGACTCCACCAAAAGTTTTCACCATTTCAAAATAAGCAAAGGCCCTGAGAAATCTGACTTCTGCTTTTTTCATGGTGATGTATTCTTGAGAAAATCTAGTACTGGATTCAATTTTCTCCAGAAGAAAATTCATGTCCCGGATTGGCGTATACAACCATCTATCCAGATTTCCTGGGCCGGTTTCTGCAATATATTGCCTTGTAGCTACACCGTTTGCCGGCTGCCAATTGCCAAAACCAGTGTATTCAGCACCAGCTGCACCTCTGATACCCATAAAAACATCCGTACCCGGTTTGAAATTGAGCCGCTGATATAAATCCGCAATATACGCTTCGGTGAGGTTTTGATCCTCAAAAACCAGGTTCTCTGAAATAAAATCAGGTTCCTTATCCAAATTGTCAAAACAACTGGAGGTTATCAGAATTAAGATTAGAAAATATATGTACTTTTTCATCTGTTTATAATTTGTTTTTTAAAGGCCAGATGGAATCTCGCATGTAGCATGGTCATCTCAGCGTGCGTCATGCTCGATTTCATGGTATATTTTTAATTTTTCCTATAGTTATTATTTAAATACCTATCATGATACCTAGCGTATAGGATCTTAGCAAAGGAAGTCCGAAACCTCCTACGTTTGAGGATTGCTCAGGATCAAGAATACCATTGAAGATCCCTAATCTGGAAAATGTCATTAGGTTTTCCCCTGCCACATAGAACCGGATACTTCGGGTCCAGATTCTTTCGGTAACCACCCGGGGTACATCATAAGATAATTGCGCTGTTCTTAGTCTCAAATAGGTTCCGTCTTTTAACCAAAAGTCAGAATTCACATTGTTCCAAGGTCTTCTGCCATCAAAATCAAAGGCTGGAAGTTGTGCATTTGGATTATTGCCTACCCCAGGATTGTTGGGGTCCTGGGTCCAACTGTATTTAGTATGGAGTTCCATAGGTACAATTTCATTGTCGAAAGGACTTCTATACATTCCAGTCACATTGATGTTGAATCGGCTTGCTCCCTGCCAAACAGTAGTCAAAGCGAAATTATTGTAGCTTACATTTAAGTTGAGACCAAAGTTGATTTCGGGAAATCCACTATAACCGATCTGCTGTAAATCATACCTGTCAATTACGCCATCAGGTACTCCATCTGGACCACTTACGTCTACATACCTGATATCCCCGACTTTAGGAGTACCATTAATGGTGACCACATCGTGATTGGCTATCCAGGCTTCCACTTCTTCCTGAGAGTTGAAGAGACCATCGGTACGGTAGCCAAACCAACGGTTGACCCATTGATTGGAATTTCGATCGATCCTTACCTGATTGGGATCGTCAAAATCTATATTTTCCTGGAAGTTTTCATATCGCTGTCTGGCATAAGTAAAGTTTCCACTCACATCCAATTTTACCTTACCTATATTCGTTTGATAACCGACCAAAAACTCAAACCCTCTATCACTTCTTGAATCAAGGTTAAAGAAAGGAAGAACGGCCCCGAAGGTTGATGGTAATCCTTCCAAAGGCCGTCGTAACAGCCCATCCCTATACCTATAGAATACATCAACATTACCGTACAATTTACCTTGAAACAAACCAAAATCCATACCTACATTGTACATAGTTGTTTCTTCCCAGGTAATTAATGGATTGGCCAGACCTGTAGTTCTAATTTGAGTAGTTGGATTTGTCCGATCCAGGTAGTAAACCTGATTCAATTCAGAAAATCCGCTTAGAAACTGAAAAGCGGTATTTCCAACATTGGCATCTATACCGGTTTGTGTATAGCTAGCCCTTAATTTCATTTCATCCACGGTATTGCTGTTCCTTAGAAATTCTTCATTGTGCAATTTCCATCCCGCAGAAACCGATGGGAAAAATCCCCACCTTACTTCCGGGGCAAATTTAGAACTACCGTCTACTCTAAAGGTACCCTCTACGAGAAACCTGTTGTCAAACTCATAATTCACTCGACCTGCATAACTAGACCTACCATAACCAACCAAAACACCGGTTCCACCTGTTGTGGTAAGTGCATCATCCCCCGCAGCTAATTGAGGAATATTGGGAGATAACAAGTTCCTTCTCAACGCAGATGTAATATTTACTACATTATCTTCCATTTCATAAAAGACCAATCCGCCCACCTTATGCTTTTCGAACTGCCTTTGGTAATCCAGGAAAAAGCGGGAAAGAATCCTTCTATTTGGATCATTTTGATTTCCTCCAATTCTCTTTGAAAATTCATTAACTGACCTAGTCCCCCGTAAAATGTATTCGTCATTGATTGGGTTATATTCATAAACTCCAAATGGTTTGCTTAATCTTTCATTGTAAATATTTCTCATCCTTACATTGAATCGAAAACCCATGTTCAGCCCCTCTATATACGGGACATCGTAATCAAGTTGAAGTGCTGCCGCTATCGTTTCCAACTTGGTGTAATTGAATCCTGAAAATTCCTTTCTTGTACCAGACACAGGATTTCTTTCTGTAAATCCAGAATATGGAACCCTGGTTGGATCAGGTAATTCTGTGGGAAAAAACGGTTCTGCAGTCTGTAGGTTTCTCCAGATTGTAGCTGGATCAAATTCGGCAAAATCCCTTTCTTCTTCTATATAAGAGGACATGAACGACAATTTAATCCGTTTCCCTATTTTAGCGTCCAGGTTATTTGTTATGTTTATTTTTCTATAATCATAATTCCCATCAAAAATGCCGTTTTGTGTCAAATACCCAACCGAGGTGTAAAATCTCACATTTTCATTTCCACCACTGGCATTGATATTATTCGCATTAATCCGGCCACCGCCATCCCTAAGCAATGCACTTATCCAATCATGGCTTTCCAGTTCTCCACTTAGGTATTGATTAAGTAATTCCTCTGTAAATTCTCCATAATTAATGACCTTCCCAGGATTGTTAGGGTCAAATTGTCCGTTGAAATGACCTGCTCTAGCCATTCGGATATTTCCCGCAGCATCAGCTTGCCGAGGAAATAGGGTTGGGTTTTGGACCCCAGCATAGGAATGAACGTTGAGTTGTACCGCTCCCTCTTTTCCTCTTTTGGTGGTAATCAAAATCACTCCATTACCTGCCCTTGCTCCATATATAGCTGCTGAGGCATCCTTCAATACGGTAACAGATTCGATGTCATTTGGATCAATTCTGTCCAAAAATGACTCCACTCCGTCAACAATCACCAGGGCATTGCCAAACCCTCTGATCCTCAAATCAGAATTATCAGTACCAGGTAGTCCAGGTGTTTGCATGGCTAAAACCCCGGGCACCCGCCCTGCAAATAGGTTCTTCACATTGGTGGTAGGAACAGTAACCACATCCTCAGTTTTCAGAGTAGCGACTGAACCTGTAATATCTGACCGTCGTTGGGTACCATAACCGACAACCACGATCTCATCCAAGGCAGTGATATCGGCAGATAAAACCACATTTATTACAGATCTATTGCCAACTATAACCTCTTCCCTGAGATACCCCACAGAACTAAAAACCAGGATGGCATCAGTACCAGGCACTTCAATTGAATAATTGCCGTCCATATCGGTAGTCGAACCCATTGTGGTTCCCTTGACCACCACATTGGCACCGGGTAAACCGGAATTGTCATCCGAAGAAGTAATCTTTCCTGTAACGATTACAGATTGCTCTACCTGGTTTACGATGACTGGTGCGGAATTTTCTTCTTCATAGGGGTGAACATTGATATTATTATTTACCTGCCTGAACTTTAGCCTGGTCTGCTTACTCACTTCGGCCAATACATCACTCAAGCTCCGACTTTCAGAACTAAGGGTAACCCTGCTAGAGGTTCTGATATCATGAATCCTGTAAACAAATTTAAATTCGGTCTTTTTTTCAATTTCCCTGAATACTTTTTCTATGGAGGCTTCTTTGAAACCAACAGATATGTTCACTTCCTTGATACTTCTTGTCTGGGCAGTACCATCCATGGCAATGAGTAGATTCATCGCCAAAAATTGAATTAAAAATCCATATATGAGATTTTTCGTAACCATCAATATGCATTTAAGTAATTTGTTTTTCATAACTTTGTAATAATTAATAGTTCATACAATTCCATTCGGAAACTTGTGATTAACTGGCAGTTTCCGTGGAAGACTTTAATTTACCGGCAGTGCGGCCACATTGCCGGTATTTTTTTAATCTTCAGCTTGTAAAGACTGATTTGAGTTTATGTTGTCATTTTTCCATAGGCAATAATTTTTTATTTTCTGAATGTTAAACTTACTTTCTTGTCCTCCAACACGTAATCGAAGTTAACGGTATAGGATAGGCTTTGTAATACATTACTCAGCAGTTCATTATCGAAATATCCACTGATTTTCACGTTTTCTTTGGGAGGAACTTCTACCTTGATACGCACGCCATACCAATCTTCAAGTATCCTGATGGTTTCATATAAATCGACAGCTTTTAACAGTAAAATACCTTCTGTCCATGCGGTTACTGCTTTTTGATCAAAAACATCTGTATCGAGTGTACCTGATTTTTTCTCGTAAATAGCGGCATTTCCCGGCTCCAGGCTTACCGGATTTTTTTGCAGAGAAGAGCTGACTTCCAATGCCCCCTCTAGCAGTGCGACAGATGACCGGGGATCTTTTCCATAATCCTTTACATTAAAAATGGTTCCCAATACATTTACATTAAGGCTCTGTGATTTAAGAATAAAGGGCCTGGATTCATCCCTGGCAATATAAAAAAGTCCTTCGCCAGAAAATTCAACCCTGCGGCTTTTACTGTCAAAAGTTTTAGGATAAATAATGGTACTGCCCGAATTTAACTTAACAATACTGCCATCGGGAAGCTTTATGGTTCGCTTGGCCCCCTGGGGTACAGAAATGGTATCTAGTGAAATGACAAGAGACCCTACCTCTGCAACTTCTGGGGTTAAGATAACAGACAATGCAAAAAATGTAATCACCGCTGAAATTACAGCAGCCGCATACCAGCTGCGGGTTACATTGTCTATTTTTCTGTTACCATATGGTTCGAGGTTTTTATGCCCCTTTTCTTTTTTTGCATCGAGAATGGTATTCAGCATTTCTTCATATCTCGAAGGCGATAAAGCAGGTTGATCTCTTAGTTCGAAAGATTCTATAATGGATTTAGCCCTATGCACTATATCTGACTTTTCCGGATAGCTAGCCATCCATTTTTCCCAGTAAGCCCGGGAAACATCATCGGGATTTTTTATCCATCGTATGAAAAACTCATTTCCAAGTAAATCTAAAATGTCTTTGTCGAGGTTTTTCATTATACTTTTGTTACAGAATTATAGAGACAAAAAACCTTAAAAAACCCTCATGAGATTTGTATTTTTTCAAATCTTTTATCATAATGGTTTTTTAATTATCAATTCCGTACTATTTGACCTATTAAAATGAAATTATATTATCCATCTCTTTGGGCCAGGTTGCAAAGTCTGCTTTTCATTGGTAAGGCACAAGTTGCATCAGACTGCATGGCAGGGATTGGCCCCAGATCGGTGAGAATGATTGCCGGCAATTTTTCAGACTTTTGGACAATAAACACCCATAAATTGCACTAAAATATTAAATAATTTAATTTTTCATGGTTACTTTCGGAGGTAGCAGGGTATAAACATAAAAGTACTCAACATCGACCAAATTTACAGCATTATGAATTCTACATCTGATGCCATCAGCCGGCCTCAACTTTTTAGCTTTTTGTCTTTGTACATATCCATTCTTATAGGTTGGATAGCCTATTACAATTACCAACCCATTTTGCTCTCAAAGTACCAGCTTGAATCCATGACCGGACTTTTGTATATTATTCAAGGCATCATCATGGTACTTGTACCTCCGATAGCAGGGTATTTCAGCGATCAGTACCGGAGTCGATTGGGTAATCGTTTTCCGGTGATTATTGGGGGTATCATTTTTGCAGGTCTGATATTCATGTCCGTAGCGCTTACCTTAACCTTGCAACCTACAGGTAGCTGGATTATGATATTGCCGGTTTTGGTGATATTGTGGATTATTTCCATGAGTATTTTTACTAGTCCTGCTATTTCTACCGTTGAGCTTTTCACCTCAGCTGGTAAACTGCCCTTGTCTATGTCCATAATTGTCGTATGCACTGGACTGGTTTATGCCCTTGAACCATCCATTGTAGATCTCATTAATTTTTTCGGCGCTCCTTTGACTTTTGTAACCGGAGGAGTATTGGTACTGACCAGTGGTTTTTGGATGCGTAAAAGTTTTACCAGTTTATTTCAGCGCAATCGTGAGCCTTCAGTTCTAACAGGTGCGGAAAAGAATCTATTTGGAAGGGTATTCCTGATCGGAGTGGCATTAGGGCTGTTTATGACATTGATATTTAATCAGATACCTGATCAATTCGAGAACCGAAATGACGGATTGTTTTCCTGGTTTGATGGCGGGAATACCCTTGCTTCATTTATTCTGCTGGTTTCGGCATTGGTATCCATTCCATTTGGTTTGTCGATTTCGAAACTGGGATTAAGCAAATCCTATTTTTGGGGTCTGCCTTTGGCTGTATTGATTTTGCTGATGGTATTGTTCGTACCAGGTAGTGTGGTTTTATCTGTTAGTATTGTATTGCTGGGTATGGCTTACAGCTGGCTTTCGGTCTGTTCATTGCCGCTGGCTTTGCAGCAGATAAGCATTAAGAATAAGGTATTTGGCGTTGGAGTTTTCTTTGCCGGTGTTGAATTCCCCAATAGTATTTTTGAGGCATATCTGGCCTTTTATGGCTAATGGTTTTTTTAGATCAGATATTTATTCCATCGGTTTGTTCTGTAACTGCGCTTCGATATTCATAACCCTGCTGATGAGGGCGGAGAAGAAAGTATTCATTTCTAATGATGGCGGAGAAGGTTGAGAAGTTTTTGCTTTGCGGGTTGCAAACCCTACATTTCATTGGTAAGGCCCAAGTCTCTGCCATGCAGGGCTGATCAGAAAAGCGATGAAACAATAAAGGCAATCATCAAAAAATCATCTTTCCTGTTTTTCAATAAATCATACATTGATTGCAGCGACCTATACAGCAAGGTTCTGGTAGATTTAATATGCTCAAATCCCATTATTTCGGTGATTTCTGCATAACTCATTTCTTCAAAAAAATAAAGATTAATGATTTCTCTCTGGCGAAATGGCAATCTGTTGCAAGCTTCCACCAGAATAAGCTTTTGGTCTTCCGTAAGACCTTGGTTGATCATTACTGTCTCTGACTTCATGGATATTTTAAATCCATCATGCTCATTGAGCACTTCAGCAGATACGGTAGATTTATTTTTTGATATCTGACGAAGAATTTTCCTCCTGAGACTGGCGATTAAATAATGCTTGGGCGATCGGGCTTTGCCAAGTTTTTGCCTTTTTTCCAGCAATTCAATAAAAACGTCCTGAATGGCATCCTGCACCAAGGCTTCATCCTTTGTTATTTGAAAGCCATAAACATACAATTTCTCCACATAAATGCTGTAAAGACTAGCCAGGGCAGCTTCATCCCCTTTCAGCAAAGCATCCCAAATCTCGACAGGATCTGCCTCTCTCGCATCTGAGGATACGGGAATTGCACTATGGAGATAGGTAAACAACTGCTTTTGCTTTTGCATCTTATGTATAACCTTGGTAGACTAAAAATATTTATACTATCATAAAAATCAAAGCATTCTCACAAACTAATTAAAATGCAGCCCCTATTCACTTACAAAAACCCTTTTTACCGCTTCCAGATAGGCCATACCATGTACAGTATCGGGCTCCAGGTAACTGCCCTCGGTCCATTCGTTCCAGCAATTGATGTTTAAAATGCGAGGGCCTTCCGGGTCTGAAAGCAGCCTTTCTTTGGTCAGGCGCAGCGCTTCCTCAAAATTTTCAGGGCTATTGTTGCCGATGGTATGCATAAAAGGATAACCCACATTGGCCCATTCAGAAGCAGAATCACAGCGCGGACCCGAATCCCAACCCATTGTTACATTGGGATAATAGGTTACACCATATTCGCTGTTGGCTTTGTCCCAATGGGCAAAATAAGCATCCCTTACGTAGTTGAAATCGGTTTTAGGCTCAGGCAGGGCCACATGATGAATCCAGACATAAGATGTCGAAGAGTCAAAACCCAGCTCGCGAATCAGTTCAAGGGTATTTTCCGGCGCTTTTTCAACCGGAAGTACAGGTCGACCCCATACCACCAGGTTCCAATGTACGCCTGGCAGACCGGCAACCCTTGCTTTCTCCCTCAAATGATCCATCGCTGCTTTTGTGGCTTCCAGGCTGCCAAAACTTTCGACAAATTTTTGCACATCATAGACCGAAAAATAAGGCTTGCCGTCAATGCGCCAGTAATTTGACTTTGTAAAATAATCCTGCACCAAATGATCGGCAATGGCTTCAAACCGATCCGCACGCACTGCACCCGGATACAATAGCTTCTGCGGTTCTCCCCGGGTATAAGGATGAATGTCTACCCAATCGTGGTTGGCCCACATGAGGGCGAACTTAATTCGGTTTACGTTTTTTGCTTTTAAAAATCCCTCATCCAGGCATCGGTTTAAAAAAGGACCATCATCGTACATATACCAATCGAAGATGAAACAGTCGATGCCGTGATCGGCCGCTGCATCGATTTTCAATGCCATTACTTCAGGATCCTTTTCATCCAGATAGCCCCAGGCTGGCATTTTGGGTTGTTCATGTCCTTCAAAGCGGGGGAATGCCGTTTTCACCAACTCCCATTCCGACCAACCTTTGCCTTTCAGGGCTTCATTGCGCGGGTCGCCGATGTGGTAATTGGGAAAATAGTAGGCAGCTACGGTGATTTTATCTGCATGCGCATCATTAGAATTTTTTTCACTTTGCGTACAAGTGGTAAATACCAGTATCATTGCCAACATCAGAAAATTAATCGGTTGGAAGGTTTTCATAACTTTTCAATTTAATGCCCGGTAATTTCGACAAAAAGAATGGCTTTCGCAGGAATATTAATGTTCAAATCTATGATGCCATCTGAAAATGCATTCTCCGTCAATATGCCTTGCTCATTTCGCACAGTTATACTGCCCGATGCAGGCAGGGCGTAATCATGGCTTTGCAATTTTCTTTGAAATACAAAACCGGTATCGGCAATACTGGCAAGGGCTATTCCGATATTTCCATTATCCCTTTTCCACATGCCATGATATATCAAAGGAAAAACCCTCTTAAATGCTGTTACCTGTCCGTCTCTGCCGGCATAAATGGATAGTCTGGAAATATCGAGCTCCGCTTCGGGAACTGTGAGGTCCAGCGACTTTAACATTTCACCATAGAGCAGGTACTGCTTATGCTGACTCCTGATTTTTGCCATTCTGAACAGATAATCCATCTCCTTTTTTCTGCTGGTGAGAAGTTCAGGATTGAAATTGGATATCATGGGCTGCATGCCCCACACATATGAGCGCACCTGTTCCATTAAAAACTGCCGGTTAAACAGCGTATCCAGCAAGTCAAGGGTCGTAGCCGGATGATTTTCCTCGGGCCATAATTCATCGTAAGGCGGACTCAGCAGAGATGAGTAATTGCCATAGGTAAGGGCATGTTTATGATACACAGCCTGAAAAAAAGGTATGGTTTCACGATGAGAAATACCAGTATACCTTTCACGGCTTACCTGCAGGGAAAGGAAGGCATCTACATGAGGTAACCAGGCCTCGCCTACCCCTTCTCCAGACAACAAGACCTCCCTTTTATCCGGCACAGAAGATCTGATTTGCTGTATCAGCTGTGCAGAGTTTTGAACCCAATAGTTTCCACCTCCAGGCGCATGATCGTGGTCGGTACTGTAGCACAAGCGGCTCAGACAGGTTTGGTCCATATATATGCCGCCAAGCCCGTATTCATTGACGGCGCGGGCTGCCAGGCTGCTGTAGGTATCTTTCCAGAAAGGGGTGGTTACACACATATTGGTGAGCGCTTTGCCCATAAAAATATTGTAGACATGCGAGCGGAGTTTGCCCTCCCTGTCCCGCACCGCATAGCGCTCAGCGCCTTTTTCCTGCCAGGATTGGGTTGAACTGCCCCATTGCAGCTTATTCATATAAACGATGGCACGTACATCTTCTTCGCTGGCCCTGTGCACCTGAGGTTTAAAAGAAGCATCGCCCTCTCTCGGTGGAAAATATTCGGGGAAAGCCACATCATAGGGGCCATTGTGCCACCAATGCCATAATACGCTTACCGGCAGCCCAAGCGCCCGTTTAGCATGAACGGCGGGTTGTAAAACATTAGCTGATTTCCCTCGGTTCCAGATCCAGAGGGCTGTGCTGTCGAGCCATGCCGGCGTTTGGTGCCTGGTCAGGCGACTATTGTTGCACCATTCCTGCTGTCCGGCCCATTCTTTGTAATACAGCGCCGCATCCATCCAATCTCCCTTTAATACACCGGTTATTGCGCTGTACGCGGGTTGGTAATCTGAAAGAGCATCTGAATAAACAGGATAATGCTCCATTCTGTAGGTCAGGTGTTGCAGCGTATCCAACATAAACAGGAATTTCTTGGTGTAGGATTCTGCGTCATTGCAGGCAGCATAAAATCCATAATTCTGGTCATTGTACAAATACATACACTGCATCGACATGACGCCGGGATAAATAAGTTCTATGCTCTTTCGTTCTACGGGCGGGCCTTCGAGATATCCGGCAGGGTTATGAATCAGCGTTCCCATCCATTCGGGTATGGCCAGTTTTTTATCTCCGGCATCGGGAAGACCAGGAATAATCGGATACACAAGTTTTTCAATGAATAAGCCTTCCGTATTTTTCAAATGAATATCCCAATACGCTACAGGCTCATTTTTTGGCATTTTTATCTGTGCTTCGACAGCAAGGTTTTGATAACCCGCAGCACTGAAATCAGACCAGCGCAGGACCATTTTTTCAGGGGTTTGTTCAGGGATAGAAAAAGTAGCCGCATCATGAATATTGAGTTTGATCAGCGCATTGTCATCGCGCAAATGTATTTCCCAGGGACTGCCATGATCCATTTGTGATGTGCGGGCAATCTGCTGATTGGTTTTCCCTTTTCTTAAGGAGATAAATGCTCCATTGATGCGGTTAAATTGCAAAGAAAGCTGCTCATTTTTGAGCAGGATGTCTGCATTTCCATTTTTTGATGTGCAGGAAAGCATCACAGATGCAGAAAATAAAGCAAGGATCAAATGAAGGGTTGAAATATATCGCATTATTGACTGGGTTTTGGTATAGTTATTACCGGAAAAGAGCTTGCTGGGACTATATAAAAGTATGCAATATACATCCGGCAAATTCAAATAGCTGAGTAATTACAGGAATACAAATTTGCAAACATCAAAAAAATCCGTAGTTTAAGTAAAAACTAAATATTATCCGAACACTCAATATTTCTATATCAGACATAAACTTTGATAAGTTTGGAATTAAAAATGAATATAGTCCTTGTCTCTGAAGAGGACTGGAATCAGAAGCCATTCATTTACCAGTATTATCGTACCAGGCACTGTTCGGGATTTGAAATCCCGAAGCCGGGGCAAGGGCGGTAATCTCGTGGGAAACAGTACAATTGTTTTTATGAAGCCTCACACCCCCGACCGGGAATTTTAGAAAAATCAATGGATCATCTCATCCCTCCCCCTTGTTGGTGTTTTTCCACCAACAAGCATTGAAACCCTTACACCTAACTTTGTAGTATGTTTCACCCGCAAATTTTTAATCCACTACCGCCGTGGCACCTTTCCCCATGTGATACTGTAAACTTTATATTTTAATTCATTGATTTAATATGTGTTTACAGATATAAAAGTACAGGCGGCATACCCACTGTATGCTTTATATATTTGATATTCAGTGTTTTTACAGTAAAGACAGCATGCGTGCACGAGTTGGTGCTACGAACAAGACCTATAAGGATTTTTAAAACCTTATAGGTCGAGGTACTTTGAAATGGCTTTTTACTGCGCTGTGGCCGATTATGATGAAGGGTTAAACCCTACAGATAATTTTGGATTTGAAATCCGCCAGACCAGAAATGATTGTAATCATCTGTTTTTCAGCTATAAAACAGAGCACACTCGGCACGCGTACCCTGGCTGGTTTTGTTTACAGATGCGACACCCTCCGGGGTCGATTGTATAACATGGACTTTTGTGCTATAGACATTAGAATCCTTCGGATTCAGTGATTTCTGCTTATATTTGAAAGCAATCTCAAAACGTCGATCGTGTCTCATCTTGGAGACGGCGGGCATTCGGACTACCTTCCTTCCAGCCTACCCCAATCTCCAACAATATACAAATCTCCTTCTTTAAACGAAACCGCCCGCGGTATCCATGGTGATGTTATGCATTCTGCATTTCTTTTTAGTACGCAATTTGAGTATTAATAACCGCATTGAACGAATCCAGCAATTCTAAAAACCGCTATCATTACATAAAGAAAATCTGATTAGATGCGATGGTCGTTTTCGTATCTATTCATCCAATTTTTAAAGTAAATTTTAACGCACAATCCCTCTTGCAGATGAAAAATCCTTTTTTCTCATTAGTAAGTTTTTTGATGATTTGCTTTTCCTGTACATATAAAGGCCCGACAGAATACGGGTCTAAGCAACCCATCCACGAAGACACACCCTACTGGCAAAAATACAGTGTAAAATACGATTACCAGCAAGAAAGCGGCAACGTCTATATGGCTGCTGCCGATAGAAATGGCGTAATAAACATCCTGAGTGATGGCGGATTG
>JAFIEV010000066.1 GCA_020832305.1 Cyclobacteriaceae bacterium
AGGCCGAGACTTTGCCTTGAGGCTTCTTTCAGATTCGCAGTCACCTGCGACACCCTTGCCCTCAGCTAATGATTCCTACTACCAAGCTCATAGTGGACTTTCACCACCAAGTTATTACCCATGCTGGGCACACTAAAAAAACAGGCTCTAATTACAGGGCCTGTTATCATTGATAAATTTCTTTTGAAAAAACAGAGTGGATCTAATATTTTTTATTAAAAATCTCACTCATCACGAAAGCATCTCTGGCTCCATTAGATTTTTTAATAAGATTGATGTAATAATTGCTTTCTGCTTTTTTCTTTTCTTTCTCAGACTCTTTCTCGGTCTTCAAGAGCGATCCCATGCTGTTGAGCCCTTTATTAATATCGTATTTTTCATAACCTGAGCTTTCATAGGTTTTATACTCAGTGGCAGGCTCATCCCTTCGGGCAGCCCAGGAGATTTCTTCTTGCCGCTCTTCAGCCTTGCGGCGATAATCAGACGAACCTGGTTTTACGAAAGATGGCTTTGGGCTTTCTCGTTTAGGCGATTCTTCGGTCTGGGATTGCTCTTCAAATTCCTTGAACAAATCCTCAAAACTGAAAGGTTTAGTAGTTTCACCGGTTTCATTTTGGGCGCTGCGTCTTTTTCCACTGGCTGGCGGCGCGGGTTTAGCCTTTAAAAGCCTGGATATCAAATAAATAACACCAAGTATGATGTATAAATATAATTCAAAGTTGTCCATATCGATTCAAATTTATAAAATATAATTAAATTTGCCGACTAAGTCGACCAGCATTCGGAACAATATACATGCAATTAACTAAATTAGAGATAAAAGGATTCAAAAGTTTTGGCGATAAAATCGTTATTAACTTCGATGAAGGCGTCACGGGTGTCGTTGGACCGAATGGCTGCGGGAAATCCAATGTAGTGGATGCCATCCGTTGGGTATTGGGAGAGCAAAAAATAAGTGCCTTGCGCTCTGAAAAAATGGAAAACATCATTTTCAATGGCACCCGCACACGTAAACCCACCCAATTGGCAGAGGTTTCTTTAACTTTCAACAATACAAAAAATCTTTTGCCCACCGAATACCACCAGGTAACCATTACCCGACGATATTACCGTTCCGGTGATGGAGAATATCTGCTCAATGGGGTTACCTGCCGGCTTAAAGACATTACCAATTTATTTCTCGACACTGGCATCGCCTCAAACAGCTATGCCATTATCGAGTTAAAAATGGTCGATGATATCCTCAATGACAAAGACAATTCCAGAAGGCAGTTATTTGAAGAGGCCGCTGGTATTTCAAAATTCAGGGTTCGGAAAAAGGAAACGCTAAAAAAACTTGGTGAAACAGACGCCGACCTTGAGCGGGTAGAGGATTTGCTCTTTGAAATTGACAAAAATATGCGCTCACTTGAAAGGCAGGCCAAACAGGCCGAGCGATATTTCAAACTAAAGGAAGAATACAAAAAACTCAGTATCTCACTTTCCATCAAACGCATTGCCGGTCACCTTGTGCAGGAAAAAATGCTCAAAATTCAGATAGACGCCGAAAATGACCGCAAGGTAAGTTTGCTAAAACAAATAGCGGAAATGGAGGCAGGCCTGAGCAATCAAAAAACTGATATTTTACAAAGAGAAAAACTGTTAAGCAGTAGGCAAAAAGCACTAAATGAACATGTGGGAAAAATCAGGCAATACGAAAGCGACAAGAAAATTAAAAATGAACGTCTGCGCTACCTAACTGATAAATCCGACAACCTCAAAGATCAAATTGAGCAGGATAAACAGTCCAATGAAAGGGCTGCATTTAGCATTAAAAGCCTGAAACAGGAAAAGGAATCTGCAGAAAAAATTCTGGCTGAAATTGAAATGCGCCTGGATCAGCTTGTCGCTGAAAAAGAAGAACAACAACGCAAAACGCAGAGCATACATCAAGATTACAGCACCCTTGACCAACTCTTCAAAAACACCCGTGATAACCTGTATCAAACCCGCAAAGATATAGAAATCAAAGAGATACAATTATCATCTTTTCGTCAGGAACTTGAAAAAAATACCAGTGATGCAACGGCTCAAAGCGCCAGCCTGGCAGAGTTCGATACTAAAATCAACATTTTAAGGGAAGAACTGGCGTTAAAAGATGAGCATTTCCGCAAACTCAAAGGCCAGGAAGAAAAGCTGAAACAACAAATTGAAGCCACTGAAAAAACCATAGAAGTAATCAGGGAAGAGCAGGTGCTCACCGGACGCAGACTCGATGCCAGACAAAATGAATACAACCTAACCAAATCGCTGGTAGATAACCTGGAAGGTTTCCCCGAGGCTATCAAGTTTCTCAAGAAAAAAGCCAACTGGAACAAAAACGCTCCTCTCCTTTCTGATATCATAACCTGTGACGAAAAATACAGGGTTACCATAGAAAATTTTCTGGAACCCTACATGAACTACTACATTGTAGATGATTCCGCAGAGGCATACCAGGCAATTAATTTATTGAGCGATGCATCCAAAGGAAAAGCTCATTTCTTCATACTTAGCACCTTTGATGATTATCATGTAAGCAAAGCTCATTTTTATGAGACTGCCTTCCCTGCTACAGAAATCATTGAGTATGATTCTAAATATAAAAAACTGGTCTCGCACCTTCTCGATGGGGTGTATATAGTCAGGGGTTCTGAAAAAGAAATTCCCGAAAATGCATCAGATGTGTTTATCACTGAAAACAGCAAGGTAATTCGTAGAAAATACAGTGTATCCGGCGGATCGGTGGGCTTATTCGAAGGAAAAAGAATTGGAAGAGCCAAAAACCTGGAAAAGCTTCTAACTGAGATCAGGCAACTGCAAAAGAAATCAGAAGAGATTAAAGATAACATGAAAGAGAAACAACAGGAACTTGAATCTCATAAAGCGAGCGTCCGGAAAAATGATCTCGAATCACTTCAATCGGAAATCAATCAGTTACATCAGGATTTAATTTCCATCGAAACCAGAAGTGAGCAATTTAACCATATGCTCAGCAACAGTACCAATCGCAGGGAAGATATCCTGGATAAAATCGCTGAGCTGAATGTAGATCTTGAAAATCTAAGACCATTGGAATCGCAGGAAAGTGCTGAACTACAACTCAAAAGTGAGAAGCTGGAAGCCATGAAGATGGAACTGGATGGCTTTACTGAATTACTTGATATAAAGAAAACAGCTTTTAACGAAGAGAATATACGTTACCATCAACAACAGAACAAAGTCAACAGCCTAACACAGGAAATTGGATTTAAAGAGTCTGCATTCGAAGGTAGCACAGAAAGGATTCAGAAAAACTCCTCTGAATTGCAAAAATGCGATGACGAAATAAAAAAGTTGCTCGATAGCAATGAAATCAAAGAAGATGAGCTGGTCGAGATGTACCACGAAAAAGACCGCATTGAATCTGGCCTAAATGAGGCTGAAAAAGAATATTATGCACTTAGGGGAGAAATCGATAAAACAGAAAGCCAAATCAGGGAATTGCAAAAATCGCGTGAAAATTGTGATACCCTGCTGATGGAAATTCAAAATAAACTCAACGATCTGAAATTGCAGATCAACTCTGTAAAAGAAAGATTGTCCGTTGAGTTTGGCGTAGAAATGTCATCAATAGAACCTGATGAAACAGAGGAGGATTTGCCGGAAGAGGTATTAAAGGAAAATGTGGATGAGGTAAGACAGAAAATTGATCGAATCGGACCCATAAATCCTATGGCCATGGAGGCATACAATGAGATATCAGAACGATATAACTTTATTCAATCTCAGAAAGCTGATCTGGTAGCTGCCAAAGAGTCTCTGCTCACCACCATTGGGGAAATAGACCTGGTGGCCAAAGAAACCTTTCTCACAGCATTTCACCAGATTAAAGATAATTTCATTCGCGTATTCAGATCTCTGTTTACCCATGAAGACGATTGTGACCTGAAGCTAAGTGACCCGGCCAATCCCCTGGATTCTTCTATAGAAATTATGGCTAAACCTAAAGGAAAACGACCACTTACTATTAACCAATTGTCCGGTGGTGAGAAGACCCTTACAGCAATATCACTGCTGTTTTCCATTTATTTATTGAAGCCAGCGCCTTTCTGTATATTTGATGAAGTAGATGCGCCTCTCGACGATGCCAATATTGATAAGTTTAATGCTATCATTAAGAAATTTTCAAAGGATAGTCAGTTTATCATCGTTACCCACAACAAGCGCACTATGGCAGCTGTAGATATTATATATGGCATTACCATGATAGAACAAGGGGTGAGCCGGGTGGTACCGGTTGATTTCAGGGAACTGGTCTAGAAAGGTTGTCCCTTATTTAACAAATAGCCGTATTTATTTGATTTACAGGTGATTATACTTAAATGAATTTGGCAATTTTAAAAAAACTTTTCCAAAGCTACCAGAACTTTGGAAAAGTATTGTCAGTTATATCACTTTAAAAAAATATTCCCTATTACAAAAACTCTCTGTATTCATCTGGGATACGTGACACCTCTTTTATCTGCATTCTACGGTAAAAGACCTCTGCCCCTTCTGACTGTAATTGAATATTGCCCTTGGCAAGCCGGGATTTGGTGGTCTCACCTACCAGCTTAGAATTATAATTTACCATATTCACTTTGCCGTTAATTATGTGAATGCTGGTATCTCCAACACATATAATCTCTACAAGATTCCACATACCCAGAGGTTTTTCATTTCCAGGATTTTTAGAACAGATTTTACCTGCTTCTTCATCCGGCCCGAAAGCGACTAGCTCAGCATTAGGATCAAACATATATCGCTCATCTGGTGATGGTCTGGAAGCTTTTATTTCACACCATGTGTCTCCCATACGGTAAGAGTCTCCAAACATTCCTTCCATAATCTGACATTCATGTGAGTTTTTCCAAACCTCAAGACCGGCTCCGTATTCTCCGGTGCCGTGGTACAGTAATCCTGAATTTCTTGGCAGGTCTTCTCTTGGGGCCCATTTGGCATCTCCCCATTTAACTTCAAGCCTGAAGTGATAGCTTTCAAATTGTTCAGTTGTGGCAAAAGCGCCATAAACCTGGCCCGAAACATGTAAGGCAGGTTCTCCCTCCACCTCAGTAATGCTAAAAACATTGAGCGGATCATTGTTTAAACCCAATGGCTCTGTGTATTCTCCGGCTTCATTCCTGGCAAGACCTTCAAGCATAACACTGGGATGGGGCACACCAATCCATGTCTCCCATCCTGAAAAATCCTTACCATTAAATAAATCCCGGAATTCAGGGACATCAGCTTTTACATCCTCACGTTCTTTGGAAGTAGGTTTGCAGGCAATGAATGCCAAAATACAGCAAAAGGTAATTAGTTTAAAAAAGTTGCTTTTCATTTGCATAATAATTTAACAGGTCAAATAATTCAAATGGTGAATATAGGCACAACATTTTTTATTTCCTTGAATTCACGCATACAATTGCTTGTAATTGGCATTTTAATCGATTTTCTGTAAACATTGTCATTTATAATTGTATTGTAATGCTATGTTACAAAAATATTCATCGGCCGATATTTCGAACTGGGATCGTTATTACCGGGCCAATTTTATAAGTTGCCTAAGTGGTTACAAACCTGCTATGATTGTTGGTAGTATAAAAGAAAATGGACTTCCCAATGCAGGCATCTTTCAAAATATTGTACATATAGGAGCTCAGCCACCTTTAATAGGTTTTATCAATCGTCCACGGGCTGCATCACCCCATACCATAGCCAATATAGAACGCAGTGGCTTGTATACAATGAATTCTGTGCATCGTAAATTTATCGAAAATGCACATAAAAGCAGTGCTAAATTTGATCTTGAGGTCGATGAATTTGAAGCAATCGGACTAAAACCAAAATTCAGAGAGGCCTTTTCTGTGCCATTTGTATCCGAAAGCCAGATACAAATGTTGCTACGTCTTGAAGAAGTCATTCCAATTCAAAAAAATGGCACATTCCTGGTAATTGGAGAAGTTCAGGCAGTATGGTTAGATGATGTGCAGATTGAGGAAGATGGATTTATACAACTTTCTGATAATCAAATTGTAGGAAGCGTAGGTCTGGATGGATATTATTCTGCCCAACTGGAAAAGCGATATCCTTACGCCCGACCTTAAAGATATTATTTTTTATTCTTCTTCTTTTTTTTCTTGACAGATGATTTGTCAATCTTCTTTTTTGCTTTTAACAGAGCTATCCGGAATCTGAGGGAATCTGTAAAAATGGCCAGGGCTGCTACGATCAACGATAATGCCACCGTTCCCAATAAAAACCAGTTCCAAAATGCTGCCCCTGTAAAACGCATAAAGGATGCTTCTGTTAATAGTGCAAGACCCACGCCAAGTATTACAGCGCCTATTCCTCCCTGCAAAAGCCATCGAAATCTGAATTTCTGAATCCTATTCATCGCAGATAATTATTTTAAAATCATACCAAGGTAACAAAAGCGCATATATAAAAAAAGCATAGGTTATACTATACCTATGCTTTTTAACTAATGTCTAATTTGAATCAGGCTGCAAATTTCTTATCTTCTATAACCTCCAGGCTTTTTTGTTTTACCAGGGTAATCACCTTGAGTTTATCAAGCAGCTTTATTACTTGCCAGGTAGGATCAAACTCATGCCATTTAACGCCAAAATTTGGTCTTGATCCATGCTTATGGTGATTATTGTGATAACTTTCACCCATCATAAGAAAATCAAAAGGCAGGAAATTCTTTGAAGTGTCACTTACTTCAAAATTGCGATAGCCATACTTATGTGCAAACCAATTGATAATAGCTCCCTGCACCGGTGATAATATAAACTGAATAGGTAATAATAACCACAACCACCATACATCAGCAAATATCCAATATACCATTACATACAATGAACCCCATGCCAGTCGCGAAACCCAGGATCTGGCAAAGCGGTCAAATGCCTCCCACCGGGGTACACCTTTAGTAAATCTGGGTTCTACAGGTATACGACCATCTGTAATACCTGCATAAATGGTTTTTGTCTTCCACATCATTTTAAACAGACTTTCATCATATTTAGGTGAATGAGGATCGTTTGGTGTATCGGCAAAAGCGTGATGAAGGCGATGCATAACACCATAGCCATATGGGCTTAAATAATTTGAGCCCTGAAATATCCAGGTAAGAACAAAGAACACTTTTTCATTACTCCTGCTCATAGTAAATGCTTTATGTGCAGCATACCTGTGCAGAAAAAAAGATTGGAAAAAGAGCGACAAATACCAATGTCCAATGAAAAATAGCAAAATAACTTCCATACGGTTTACTAGAAATAAAATTTTAAAATGTAAAAACTATAAGTTGTATATAGCTAAGACAATGAGCCTGTACTTTTGTGACAGACTTATGAAAAAAAATTAACGGTATGGGCAAGGCTTAAAAAGATTATTAGATATGTTCGTTAAGAATACTCCTAACGATAATCTCAGGATTGCCAATACTACAGGCATTTTTAAAGGATTGCAGCAACTTTTCATAAGAAGGAACATCCATCTGAAACTTTTCTTTACTTTCGGCTAGTTTGATTTTTGCCCGGCATAAAATCTGTCGACAGTTGTCTTTTTTCTTATTTAAAATTTTTTGCAATTCTTCATATTCCACATTGAAGACTTCTCTCAGTAAAAAAATAATTTTTTCAAGTGGTTCGAGCTTTTTATGCAGTAATGCGAGGGCATCAGCTACTTCCTCATCAAAATCAATTTCACTAAAATCCATCCATTCAGTAACTGATGGAAAATTGACATGATCAAAATATTCAAAATTCTTCTTTTGAAAGGCTTTTAGATGATTAATACAATTATTGGTAACAATTCTTATAAGATAAGCCCTGGTATTTTCTATCTTTTCCTGTTCTATGGTAAGATATTTTAAAAAAGAATCTTGTACTATATCTTCAGCCTCTTGTACACAGCCAACCATTTTCATGGCTATACTGTGTAACAGTGGTTGATATAACGCAATAGTGTGTGAATTGTCCAAAGTAAAATTAATAATGATCTCCTCTTAAAACTCCAAAATTATATAAATTAGTATGCACTGCCAACATAAGTATTTATTTTTCGAATTAAAATAAATGCATTGCAAAAGTTAATGTTTTTTGCACACTTCATCTAGAATTTTGTTTGTACGAAGCGCAGAATCAGCCGTTGAGACACAGTGTGACCCTGTTCGCAATGCATTTACAACCTGGTGGATAAGATCCTGCTGCACATGTTTAGGATGTTGAATATTAAAGCTGAGCTCCTGGGTCTTGGTTTTCAGCCATACCGGATAATCGGTGGTGAAGAAAGAAAATCTAATTTGTCCTTCCGTACCTGTAATAATACAGATATCTTCTTTCAGAAATTCCGGAACAGAAAAAGACCAGATGCCGGCTCCATATAAATTACCTTTTTCTGCCTGAAACCCTGCTACCACGACGTCATCGGATTCATACAATTTTCCCAGATTACCATGCAAAGCTTCTACTTTTTCAATAGGACCAAACAGGAAGTCCAGAAAATCAAACTGATGAGAAGCCAGATCATGAAAATGGCCACCACCTGAAATTTTTGGATTTACTCTCCAACCCGGAGTACCTTCAAGCTCATCTTCCTTAGGAGGCTGAAGCAACCTGATTTCAACATGCATTGGTTCGCCAATATGACCATCTTCAATCAATCGCTTTACTTTCAGAAAATAAGGCAAAGCCCTACGATAATAAGCTACAAAAAGAGGGGTATCATATTTTATTGAAGCCTCCAGCATAGCCTCGCATTCAGCTGTATTGAGGGCCATGGGCTTCTCTACATATACAGGTTTGTGTAATGCCAAAGCTTTGATGGTATAATGAGCATGGGTATCAGGGGGCGTAGCGATGTAAATTGCATTAACTTCCGGATCGTTAAGCAAATCATCTGAATCAGCATACCATTTCGGCACCTGATGTCTTTCAGCATAGTCTTTGGCTTTTTCTGCATCTCTGCGCATTACTGCATGCAATGATGAACCTTCAGTTAAGTTAAATGCAGGGCCGCTTTTTAATTCGGTTACTTCACCACAACCGATAATACCCCATTGAATTTTATGGATCATTTTCTTTAATTATCTCCCAGGTATGATCTGAAAGCAGTTTTACAGTAGCCAAATGCTTTTGAAAAGGCATTGAAGTACCCCATTCTTCCGGGCTTACAAGGGATAAGGTATCGCTACCATCGTATCTTTCGTAAAGGTGGTAGGTTTTTCCTATAATAGGCTCAAAATTAATCTGAGCCTGGTAGATGCGTTCTGAAATCAAAACGCGCGCTTTGAGTGAGCGGGCCTGATCAGCCAGTGTTTGCATTTGCTGCAAAATCTGCTTCATTTGCCGATCTGTCTGATCGTGCATGGCAGCTACTGCTCTTCCCTTGATCTTGCCCCTGTCTTCAGGCTTTATGGTTACGCTACCGACAGTATGGGCATATTCCAGAAGACCTGGCATTTTTGATACTTTTTCACCAAGTTTATCAAGGTCAATTTTATCTACATCTATTTCCCTGATTTTCTCATTTTTCATGCGCTGCAAGATTTGGAAATTATGGATGTGAATCCGTTGCATTGATGGAATTATTTACAGATTGAGTTGAATCCGTACTCTTCCTCAATGATTCTTTTAAGTGTTTTTTAGAACCAGGAAAAGTGGTTCTACTGGATATATCATAACCTATCCAGAACATCAAGGCCAGAAAAATTCCGGCGATGGCCAAAAAAACTTTTTTTGATCGTTTCACCTTGGTTTAACAATTAAAAGCTCAAATTAGTTTTTTGTAATTGTAAATTCCACCCTCCTGTTTAAACGTCGTGTTTCTTCACTTGCATTAGAAGCGATGGGACGGGTTCCTCCAAAACCTTTGCCTTTAACACGTTTTTCAGAAATCCCCCTGGAAATAAGATATTCCTGTACTTTGGCGACACGCTCATTAGAAAGTTTCAGGTTGAGTCTTGCATTGCCCTGATTGTCGGTATGTCCTGCCAAAAGAATATGAAGATTGGGATTCTCTTGCATAATTTTAAGTAAACGCTCGAGTTCAGGGAAAGAATCATCCATAATATTGGCCGTGCCTCGTTCAAAATACAGTTTATCCAATTTAATGGTCTCTCCTACTTCCAGCGGAGTAAGGAAAAAATCTTTTTGAACGCTGGCGCCAGGATCTGCTTCCAACAATAAAGTTTCTTCCTGTGTCATAAAACCCTGGCTTCTTACTTCAATGGAAATATTGCGGGTTGAGCTGGGCAATGAAAGATTATATTGTGGCCGGGATGTATCTGTAAAGGTACTGTCGTTTAAATTATCGGCTATAAAGGTAACAATAGCTCCATTTATAGGGGCATTTGTTTTGGCATTGATCACCGTACCGAGTACATTTATTCTTTCTGGCAAAGCAGGAGGTAACATTGTTTCCGAAGGCCGTTCAGGTGATTCACTTTGAATCATTTGTGAAAAGTCTGCAACTTCTGCGATTTCAGGCATTGAATCAATTTCATCTTTCTGAGGGATATCCCATGTGCGAATATCTCCATAACCATCACTATCACGCGTACTTGTATAATAAGCAAAAAGCTCTCCTTTATCATAACTCAAAGATAACTCCACTCCTTCTGAATTAACTTCGGAGCCAAGGTTTTCAGGGGTTGTCCAGTTGCGCCAGGTGTCATCCAGTCTTACAGCCTTAAACAGATCTCTTCCTCCGTAACCTCCATGACCATTGCTGGAGAAATATAAAGTTTTATTATCTGGAGCCAGGTAGGGTGTCATTTCCTCGCCTTCTGTATTGATGACAGCGCCAAGATTCCTGGGCGTTGACCAGGTATCGCCCTCAAAGAAACTAACGTAAATATCTTCATTTCCTCTTGAATTATAAGAATCCAGCGCCAATACCATTATACGACCATCGGCCGACAAGCTTCCACTCTGATGAGAAGATTTATTGTAAAAATACTGTATGGGTAAGGCTTCCGGAAATGACCAGTAATCGCCACGGAGTATGGAATAAGATAAACCTTGCGTAGTGGCTTGTCTGCCATCTTTTCGATAATGATGGTGAAGAAACATAATCTTGCCATCAGGAGAAAATCCAAGCAAACGATTATAATGGGTATTGTTGATAGGGGCACCTGCATTTTTTGGTTTCGTCCAGGTGTTGTTAACAAATTCAGAATACCATATATCACCTTTATCCCGCACCCCACCCAGATTTAGTGTATCGTTGGCCCTGTTAAAATAAAGTAATTTTCCTGAAGGATGCAGAATAGGATTTTCTTCGTCTACCCTTGAATTTATAATTGATAAGGTACTTCGCTTAGGATCTTGCTGAGCATTGACACAAAAGGGTATGCCCCAAAAAGCAAAAAGCAGAATTGGTTTAAAGAATTTTACAAATTTTAAACCCATAATCGGCTGCATTTCTTTGTACATAGCAAAAAAAATAAAGTGAATTTTTTTATATAACGATTTAAATTCTCTGACCTGACGCTTTTACAAAAATAAAACTTGTCGTAATTAAGCACCTGACAGCCTGAGAATCAAAACGGATATTTAATGCAAAGCTACAAATACGTACATATTAATTTTAGTATTTCAGGAAGCAAAATTTTACTTGAATTGCTATGCAAAATGGGTTTGGCTAAACAGCTCTTTTATATTGCAACAAGGTAATCAGCCATGCAAAAAGAATTACAGTAAGGCTTCCAATCACATTATACCACAGATAGGGTATGCTGGTGAAAAAGAAACAATACAATATGATCAATTCAGATAAAACAGCGGCAATAAAAGTGTTTCTGGCTCCGATTTTCTTAAAATAAAAAGCCACGAGAAAAATTCCTAAAATAGTGCCATAAACCAATGACCCCAAAATGTTTACGGCTTCTATCAGGGTCCCCAAACGATTGGCAAACATGGCAAACAAAATGGCGTAAATGCCCCATGCAAATGTAAACCATTTTGAGGCATAAACATAGTGCTTGTCACTCCCGTCTTTTTTAAACATCCTTTTATAAATATCTACAACGGTTGTGGAAGCCAGTGCATTAAGCTCAGAAGAAGTTGAAGACATAGATGCAGAAAAAATTACAGCTATTATCAAACCTATGAGTCCGGCTGGCAGATGGTTGAATACGAAAGTAAGAAAAATGAAATTTGTATCATTTGTATCTGCCAAAGGATTGGCTTCAAGAATAATTTGTCTGGCTTCCTCCTTTTTAGCCTTAGATATTTCTTTGGCAGCCTGAAGCTCTTCACGCGCCTGTGCAATTTCCTGATCATTTTTTTCCTTTAAAACGTCAATCAGATGATATGCCTTTTCTTTCTGATGTTCATAACTTTTAAAATACGCATCTTCAACTTCAGCATATTCCTGGTGAAAGGCAGAATTTCTCACATCATCTTCTACCACTTTATTAAAAAACACAGGTGGGGTATAAAAAATGTAAAATACATACACCATTGCGCCGATAAACAATATAGCGAATTGCATAGGGACTTTAATCAATCCATTCATCAGTAAACCAAGACGACTTTGGGCGACAGATTTTCCTGTTAAATAACGTGCTACCTGAGATTGGTCAGTTCCAAAATATGATAAGGCCAGAAAAAAACCACCGATTAACCCGCTCCATATATTGTAACGGCTGCTCAGGTCAAAATCCAAATCGATGGCATTAAGTTTACCACTTTTTCCGGCAATGTGCAATGCATCGTTAAAAGTCACATCCTGGGGCAATAACTTTACCACCATAATTCCGGCCATGGCCATACCTACAAAAATTACAGCCATCTGATATTTTTGCGTTAAAGCTACAGCCTTGGTACCTCCAGTTACTGTATATATAATCACCAGTAAACCAATGATTAAATTGGTATAATAAATATTCCATCCCAGAAGCGCCGATAAAATAAGGGAAGGTGCAAAAATGGTAAACCCCGCAGCGAGTCCTCTTTGCGTCAAAAATAATAAAGCAGCAAGAATACGTGTTTTGAGATCAAAGCGGTTTTCGAGAAATTCATAGGCCGTATATACTTTTAAACGATGATAAATGGGAACTACTGTCACCGAAAGGATAACCATGGCAAGTGGCAGACCGAAATAAAATTGCACAAATCGCATTCCATCGGTATAGGCCTGTCCCGGAGCAGATAAAAAAGTTATAGCACTGGCCTGCGTAGCCATAATGGAAAGTCCAACCGTCCACCAACGCATTTGCTGATCACCGAGTAAATATGAATCTATGTTTTTACTTCCACGCGTTTTCCATGCACCATAGCCCGCAATAAAAAGCAGGGTAAGCAACAAAACCGTCCAATCGAGATTACTGATCATTCAAATGCAGCAGTAAAGAGATAAAACAAAAATATCAATACCAGTAAATTAAGAAGGACCAAGGCATACAATTTATTCCATTTAATACGCTCTTCACCTGAATTTTTCATAAAATAAAGTTATATATTGCTATGACAATCAAAAAGTTAACAATCCTAAAGTATAGTATCAAATGAAATTTATCTGCTGAATTTCAACTCACATTATCGAGATGTGAACGGTCATCAGAAACCTCAATTTCAACTTTTCCATCTTCACTCACATTCAGGATATAAAGTGAAAGATTATCATGATGAAAGGTATCCTGCTGACTCAGGCATTTACCACTCAACCAGGCAAGCATTATTTTTAAAGCCCTGCCATGCAGACAAACCAAAACAGGTGTGCCGTCATCTGACAATATAAAATCAAATGCATCTTTTTGGCGTGCCATTATGTCAAGCGGACTTTCTCCACCATCGAGTTTTTCATGAATATTGCCCTTTTTCCAGGATTCTATAATTTGGTAGTATTGCTTATTGTTTTCATCATCATAGGTCATCCCTTCGGCACATCCCCATGAAATTTCATCAAGACCGGGTAATGGTATTACCGAATAGCCGTTTTCAATAAAGGGCTTTACAGTTTGATGCGTACGTTGAAGTGTACTGGTGTATATTTTTCTGAAAGGGATGTGTTTGTATGCTTCAAAAAAGGCTTTGGCCTGCCGATGGCCTTCTTTACTCAGGCTTGTATCTATCCCTCGTCCCTGAACAATATTCAGTTTATTATAGTCAGTCTGACCGTGCCTGATGAGGTATATTTTTTTCGAACTCAAAATTAGAATATATTTGATCGCTTCAAATATAATAAAATATGTTTAATCAGAACATAAGCATTTCGGTACTTCAAACCATGTGTAACAATACCATGATAGAACACCTGGGCATTGAATTTACCGATATTGGTCCACAACACATTAGTGCCAAAATGCCGGTTGACCACAGAACACATCAGCCATTACGCATGCTGCATGGAGGCGCATCGGTAGTTCTGGCAGAAACATTAGGCAGTATAGCCGCTAATATTAGTGTAAACCCAGACACACATTATTGCGTAGGATTGGAAATTAATGCAAACCATATTCGCAGCGTGCGGTCAGGATTTGTATATGGTACGACAAAACCTGTGCATATAGGTAAAAGCACGCAAATTTGGGAAATTTTAATCAACAATGAAGAAGAACAATTGGTTTGCATAAGCAGATTAACCATTGCAGTGCTAAAAAAAGAAAATGATAGAAACGTCTAATATAATCCCAGCCGAGGGCTTGGGTACCCCTGCTGTTCTTAGTTATGATTTAAGCAAATTTCTGAATATTGCTTTGCATCGGGATGATCTGAATATTGCAGTTTGGCGATTGCCAGAACAAGAAAAGTACCGGATTTTGATCAATGACGATTCTGATACAAGTATTTACAATGTTGACCTGGAAAAGTTAGAGGATGGATTTTTGTTTCATCCTTTTTGCAAAGGCGCAAAACATCCCATTCATTTTATTAAGGCAGGATTATATCTCGAATACGAGCGAAACCGGTGGAAAACCGATGATGACAATGATTATTATGATAGGCCAATCGTGAATCGGATCCTTAATAGAATTGAAGAAACTGAAAAAGAATGGCCTGTTCAACAGCATAAGCGCCAGGAATTAATTATACACCGTGGTAGTGATGATAAAATCAATTATGAAAACCTGGTACGCAAATCAATTGACCAAATCGAAAATGAACAATATCGCAAACTGGTACCTGCGAGATGTCTGTATATAGAACATGCAAAGCATATTGATTTTCCTGCAACTTTCGAAGCCACTGCCAAAAAATATCCATCTGCATTTGTCTCTCTGATTAAGGTCAAAAATCAGGGTATTTGGTTTGGCGCAAGTCCGGAGTACTTGCTCGGTATAGATGCCGATGGCATATTCTATACAACAGCTCTTGCGGGAACACAGATTTTTAAAGAAGATACTGCATTATGTGATGTAGCATGGAAACAAAAAGAAATTGAAGAACAGGCACTTGTAAGCCGCTTTATAATAGATTGCTTTAAGGAAATCAGATTGAGAGAGTTTGATGAAATTGGTCCCCGCACCATAAGGGCAGGTAATCTTTTGCACCTGAAAACTGATTATACGGTCGATCTGAATAAAGTGCATTTTCCTCAATTGGGAACAGTGATGGCTGAATTACTACATCCTACTTCAGCTGTCTGTGGAATGCCAAAGGAAGAAGCCATTCAATTTTTGATAGATAATGAAGGATTTGATCGTGCTTATTACAGTGGCTATCTGGGACCTGTAAATCTTCACGGAAATACTTCATTGTTTGTAAATCTGCGTACTATGCATGTTGACTTACACACAAATATGGCTCGGTTATTCGCAGGTGCAGGTGTAACAATAGACTCATATCCTGAAAAAGAATGGCAGGAAACAGAGGCGAAAATGCAAACCCTGCTTCAAGTAATTAAATCATAACCTATTGATTTACTGGCAGTTTTTGGTCACTGCTTCATCTGCTCCTTTAACTCCCATTGAGGCGGCTTGTCTGAAATCACGACAGGCCATGGTTTTTTGATTGATAAAAACCCGGGCAGCTCCCCTGTATAAGTAGGCTTCGCCGATTCTACTATTAAGGTTAAGGGCCCGGTTAAGATCGTCAATAGCTTTTTGAGCCTCACCCATGAAATATCTGGAACGACCCCGCCAATACCATGCTAATGCATTATTTTGCTCAACATCAATCGCCTGATCAAAATTGTAAATGGCCTGCTCGTAATTTTTCTTCCGGTAATGATACTGTCCAATGCTCATAATCGCATTAACATGTTTGGGTTCTGCATCTAAAACTGTCTGAAAGTCCTGAAGAGCCTGCTCATATTGGCCCAGTTCTTCATAACAGCGTCCCCGATTATAGATCGATTTTAAATGTCGTGGTTTCAGATAAAGGTATTGATTATACATCTCCAAAGCCCTTTCATATTCACCTCTTTCAAAAAGACGATCTGCCATTATTGACGTTTCGTCACGGCATGACAAAAGTAAAAAAGCAGCCAAAAATAAGACTGGAAATAAGTAAATTTTCATAAAATGTAATTCTGTCTGAAATATCATTAACAAACACCACAAAAACGATGCAAGATAATTAATATTCTACACAGCGACATTATTTTCTCTCAGTGCATCATTTAGGGAAGTCTTGAGATTTGTGCTTTCCTTTCGTTTTCCGATGATAAGTGCACAATTTACCTGAAAGTCGCCTGCGGGAAACTTTTTAGAGAAAGACCCGGGTATAACCACTGCCCTTTCCGGCACATAACCTTTGTATTCAACAGGCTCATTTCCGGTAACATCAATGATTTTACTACTTGAGGTCAGCGTCACATTAGCTCCTAATACAGCTTCTCTGCCAATCCTTACACCTTCTACAAGGATACAGCGAGAGCCGATGAAGGCTCCATCCTCTACAATGACAGGTGCGGCCTGAACCGGCTCTAAAACGCCTCCTATACCTACCCCGCCGCTCAAATGTACATCTTTGCCGATTTGTGCACAGCTCCCAACGGTTGCCCAGGTATCAACCATGGTGCCCTTATCTACATAAGCACCAATGTTAATGTATGATGGCATCATTACTACACCTTGACTAATATAGGCACCATAGCGTGCTATAGCGTGAGGTACCACCCTTACTCCAAGCTTATCATATCCGGTTTTAAGCTTTATTTTATCGTGAAATTCGAAAGGTCCAACCTCCAGTAATTGCATTTTCATAATTGGAAAGTACAGTATTACTGCCTTTTTTACCCACTCGTTAACCTTCCAACCATCACCCGCGGGCTCTGCAACCCTAACCTGTCCACGATCCAGCTCATCGATGATGGTTTTTATTGCAATTTTAGTGTCTTTATCCTGTAATAATTCTCTATTTTCCCAGGCCTTTTCAATAATGTCTTTTAATTCCATTAATTTTCTGAACTTTTGTTGTGCAAATTATAAACTATTGTGCGATGGCAAAAAAAACCATAGCCATTATTTCGGTACTTAAACCACTTGAAGATCCAAGGCATTTTGAAAAAATGGCCCTTTCAATCGGCCAAACAAATAAATATGAAATTAATATCATAGGTTTTGGCATAAAAAAAATATCAACTCACCAGAATATCCATTTTCACCCCCTTGGAAAATTCGGAAGACTTCATCCCAAAAGATGGCTTGCACGTGTAAAAACCCTGTTAATATTACTTAAATTAAAACCTGAAGTAATAATAGCTAATACCCATGAATTACTGATAGTTATGATATTAAACAAAATATTGTTTGGCAGTAAGATCATATACGACGTACAAGAAAATTACTACCGCAACATAAAGTACGGCCAGGTATTTCCGGCACCCTTGAATATTATATTAAGTTACATAGTGCGTTGTAAAGAAAAGTTATTATTTCCATTTCTCGACTACTGCTTTCTGGCTGAAAGGTCCTATTATCAAGAAATGAATTTCCTGCAATCTAAAAGCATTATTCTTGAAAACAAATACAAGCCAGGTATACGACCAAAAAGTAGAAATTATACTGATAAAAACAACCTCATCTTTGCTTATACAGGGACAATTTCAGTAAATTATGGCATATTCGATGCTCTTAATTTCATATCCACCTGCCGGCAATATCATAAAGATGCGCAACTGATTATACATGGCTACTGCGCCGATACCGGTCTCCGCAAACATCTTTTGGAAAAATGTAGCAGAATGCCGTATATAAAACTTATAACAGGTGATTTTCCACAGCCTCATGAAGACATCCTTAACACTTTAAATATCAGCGATTTTGCTCTTCTACCCTATCATTTAGGGCCCGAGATCCGCAATTGCATCCCCACAAAACTATATGAATGCCTGGCACTTCGCGTTCCTGTGATTATCAGAGAAAATGTCTTGTGGAAATCTTTATGTGATCCTTGTAATGCTGCACTTTATACTGATTTTAATCACTTAAATGACTTTTTTCCCATTAAATTTTCCGAACTGACCCTTTACAACAGTCTGCCTGGAGAGGAAATTCTCTGGTCATCTGAAGAGAAAAAACTAATCGAGGCTCTTTTCCACCTTACAATCCTGTAAATCAGGAGTAATTTTTTTAGCAATATTAAATTTAGACACACCTAAAATATTCTTTAGTCAGTATTTTTACTAAAGATATTAGCAAATAACATGACATCTTGACAGTTTAACATAAAATCTAAATTAATTTTTAGACTTACCTAAAAACCATTATCTTTGATGTCAAATAAACGGTTATGAGTCTTAGTTTTGCTGAGGAAAATTATTTAAAAGCGATTTACCTGCTTTCCAAAAATGGAACAGAAACCGTGAGTACTAATGCCATTTCTGAAATGTTGCAGACCAGGCCTGCATCTGTTTCAGATATGATTCGAAAGCTTTCAAACAAAGGGGTAATTCTCTACCAGAAATATCAGGGGGTTTCTATTTCGGAGGAAGGTAAAATAATGGCGCTCCGGGTAATAAGAAAGCACAGATTATGGGAAGTCTTTCTTGTAGAAAAATTAAAATTTAACTGGGACGAAGTTCATGAAGTGGCAGAACAACTTGAGCACATACGTTCTCCCCTGCTGATTCGACGTCTTGATGAATTTCTTGGATTTCCCAAATATGATCCACATGGAGAACCCATACCTGATGAAGCCGGAATCATTCAGGAAAAAAAAAGTATTATGCTTTCTGAAGTGGCTGAAATGATTCAAGGTATTGTATGTGCCGTCAATGATTCAAATCCTTTGTTTTTAAAATATCTCGACCGAATGGGTATCTATATTGGTGCTGGAGTAAGGGTTGTTGAAAAAATTGATTTTGACGGGTCAATGGTTGTTCTTATTGACAATAAACAAAAAGTTTCTATTTCCAGAGAAGTTTGTGAAAATCTTTGGCTTTCCATTTAATAATTGCAGGATGCGGAAAATCTTAATTATTGCTATAGTCATAGTTAGTTGCTCTTGCCGTGAAATTTATCAAAGACCTAAAGTTGCTGGTGATAGAATCAAAATTGTTGCGACGACTTCGATCCTGGGAGATGCACTTAAAAATATTGTCGGTGACAAAGCAGAAATTTTTATACTTATGGGTGCAGGTACTGATCCGCATATGTATAAACCCGCCTATGCCGATGTGAGAAAGTTAATAGAATGCGACGCCATATTTTACCATGGGCTGCATCTTGAAGGAAAAATGGAAGATATGCTGGTGAAATTGCAAAGAATCAAAAAAGTAGTAAGGTTAAGTGATGCCCTTTCAGAAAGTGATCTTTTTTACATGGATGATAAAAAACGATTGCCCGACCCACACATCTGGCACGATGTAAATTTATGGCAGCTGTGCATGCTATATGCCGCAAAGGCAATGGCTGAAATAGATGAAAAAAATACCAGCTATTATACATTGCAGTCTGAAAAATATTTGCTTGAGTTGCGGCAAACTGACAATTTAATAAGAGACATAATAAAAGACATACCTCCGAAAAAGCGAATTGTGGTAACCGCCCATAATGCTTTTGGATATCTTGGACGAGCTTATGGACTAGAGATGAAATCATTAAAGGGCATTTCAACTGTATCTGAATTTGGACTTTATAACCTGAGTCATATGATTGACTATATTATTGAAAATGAAATCATGGCTATATTTCCGGAAAATTCAGTTCCTGAAAAGCTGATGTTTGCTCTCGCTGAAGGCTGTGAAAAAAATGGCTGGAAGGTTTGTATTGCCCCTGCATTGTATTCTGATGCCCTGGGTGATGCAGGTGGAAAAGCAGGCACCTATATTGACATGGTTTTGTTCAATATAGAAATTATTGCAGAATATTTAAAAAAAACAGCTCATGATCATACATGTGGATCAACCCGTAGTTGAAGTTCATGATTTAACGGTTACATATGAACGCCGCCCTGTTTTATGGGATATAGACTTTACCTTGCCCGGAGGTATACTGGCCGGAATCATTGGTCCGAATGGCGCAGGAAAAACCACACTCATAAAAGCAGCCATGGACCTGGTTGTACCGGGGAGTGGATTTGTGAGGCTTTTTGGTAAGAGTCTGAAAGAGGTTCGTTCTAAAGTTTCATATGTTCCTCAGCGAAGAACTGTAGACTGGGACTTTCCTGCCTCGGTATATGATGTGATTTTGATGGGTACCTATCCGTCACTTGGCTTATTCAGGTACCCGCGAAAAGCTGAAAAGGAATTGGCTTTAGATGCCTTGCGAAAAGTAGAGCTCGAAGACTTTAAAAACCGGCAGATTTCACAGCTCTCCGGGGGACAGCAACAAAGGGTATTTCTTGCCAGGGCACTCACGCAAAATGCCGACTTGTTCTTTATGGACGAACCTTTCGCCGGCGTAGATGCTGCTACTGAAAAAACCATTATAAAAGTTTTACAGGAATTGACAAGTCATGGTAAAACGGTGGTCGTCGTACATCACGATTTACAATCTGTCGCGAAATATTTCGACTGGACAATCATGATTCACAGCAGGCTTATTGCCAGCGGTCCAACATCTCAGGTTTTTACACCCGAACTGGTTGAAAAAACTTATGGTGGCAAACTCGACCTGTTGACCGAAGTGGCTCATTTATTACAAACAGAAAAATTACCGCCCCGGGAAGATTAGTAAAAAAAAAATATATGATAGCGGAGCGTCTGGCAGAATTTCTGAGTTTTAGCGACCCCATTCTACTGAGTGTGACACTGGGGGTGGTTTTGCTTTCATCTACCTCAGCCATAGTAGGTACTTTTACATTTTTAAGAAAGCAAGCCCTCGTAGGTGACGCTGTTGCACACTCTGTACTACCTGGAATTTGCCTGGCCTTTATTATAGGTGAATCAAAAAACCCCATTTACCTGATAATTGGTGCTTTTATTACAGGCTGGCTATCGATAAATTTAATTCATAAAATAACTAAAACCACCCGTTTAAAGGAAGACACGGCCATCGCTCTGGTTTTATCTGTGTTCTTTGGCGTGGGTATCGTATTACTGACCTACATACAACATTCCGGAATTCCAGGTCACAGCGGACTCGACCACATCTTATTTGGCCAGGCTGCTGCCATAACCAGATCTGATGTGCATGTATTTGGTATGGTTTCGATTCTGCTGATTACAAGTGTTTTACTTTTTTATAAGGAGCTTAAAACCACCGCTTTTGACAGTGATTTTGCCAGGTCAGCCGGTATGAAAGTATCTTTTGCCGACCTGATGCTGACAACGCTTACTGTATTGGCGGTAGTTACAGGTATACAGGCTGTTGGGGTGGTTTTAGTAGCGGCTATGTTGATAACTCCTCCTGCGGCTGCCAGGTATTGGACACATGACCTTCCTTTAATGATTATTTTATCTGCCATATTTGGTGCTGTTTCGGGCTTCATGGGTACACTGGCATCATATGTACTTCCAAATATGCCTACTGGTCCATGGATAATAGTCACCATTACTGGTATCGCCTTTTTTTCTTTTATTTTCGCTCCTGGTAAAGGGGTTTTGTTCCGATTATATCATCAGTTTAAGGTCAGACGTCGAATGCTTACCGAAAATGTACTTAAAGATATGTATATGGCAGGTGAAAAGCGTGGAAATCATAATAATGCATTTACTTTACCTGAAATAGCGGCCCACCGCAGGATGCATAAGGAAAAACTACAAAGTGGTTTAAATAAATTATATCTTGACCGATTTCTGAAAAAAGATGAAAATGGCTGGCATTTTACCATTTCAGGCTTAAATAAAGCCCGCCGACTTGTAAAAATACATCGATTGTGGGAAACTTATTTGACCCGCTATGTTGGTATAGCTCCAGACCATGTTCACGATGATGCTGAAGCAATTGAACATTATATAACCCCGGAACTGGAAAAAAAGCTTACCGATGAACTCGACAGGCCTGAGAAAGATCCGCATGAATCTGAAATCCCTTATGATTAATCGTTATGGATGCTTTTTTTGTAATACTTACAGGTAGTCTGGTAGCAGTTACCTGCGGCATTTTAGGCATTTTTCTTATGCTAAGAAGAATGGTGATGATTGGTGATGCCATTTCTCATTCTGTATTACCCGGAATAGTGATTGCCTTTCTGATTTCAGGTAGCCGGGATGGACTGGCTATGTTAATCGCGGCTGTGATTACAGGATTGCTTACTACATTTATTATTCAATTTATTCATGAAAAGGGTAAACTACAGGCCGACGCTTCTATTGGTGTTACCTTTACCTGGCTTTTTGCCATTGGGATAATTCTGATCAGTGTTTTTGCCGATTACGTTGATTTAGACCAGGAATGTGTCTTGTATGGAGAAATTGCCTATGTGCCGATTGACCTTTGGATATTACCCTCTGGCATCATAATGGGGCCCAGGTCTGTATATATGTTGGGAACCGTGTTGCTGATTGTTGTCATAACCATCCTATTTTTTTTCAAAGAGTTTTATATGGTAACCTTTGACCAGGATTTTGCTGTTTCTACCGGGCTTTCTGTAACCTTATGGCATTATATTCTTATGGCTTTGATTTCATTGACCACGGTGGCATCTTTCGAATCGGTCGGCGCAATTTTGGTAGTGGCCTTTCTGGTTGCACCTCCGGCATCTGCCTATCTTCTAAGTGATGATTTTAAAACCATAATCATTCTAACTGTCTTTATCGGTATCATTGTTGCCATTAGCGGATATTTTCTTGCTGTTTATATCAACAGTTCAATATCTGGCTCGATGACAGTAATGGCAGGCATCATTTTTGCAATTGCATGGTTACTCGCTTTCAGAAGACGAAATTTTCAAAAATCATTGAAAATAATTAAATTTTGAGCGCAAATATCGATTGATGTTTGTTTTTGAAAAAATATAACAGAAAAATGCAATAAAGAACATTATTTTGCATTATGGGTTAATATAATAGAAATAAATGATATCTATGAAAAAAATACAATACCTCCTAATCGTTTTTGTTTTGAATGTTTCATTTTCATTCACTCCTAAGAAAACGGGTGAAAATCCTGAAAGCGAAACACAGGTTCAGTGGTACAGTATTGAACAGGTGCAGGAACTTGTAAAAAATGAGCCAAGAAAAGTATTCATTGATGTGTACACCGATTGGTGCGGCTGGTGTAAAGTAATGGACAAAAATACCTTCACAGATCCCGATATTATAAAGAAATTAAATTCTGATTTTTATGCCGTAAAGTTAGATGGTGAGGGGAAAGACGACATTGTTTTCAAAGAACATACATTTAAGTTTGTGGCACAGGGCAGAAAAGGATACCATGAATTGGCCGCGGCCCTGATGAATGGCAAAATGAGCTATCCGACCACAGTATATCTGGATGAAGAATTACAACCTATTACCATGGTACCGGGATATTTGAAACCTGAGCAAATGGGGCCAATTTTAGATTTTTTCGGAAAAAACCATTACAAAAGCCAAACCTGGGAAGAATACAACGCGAGAAAATAATTGTTTTCTACAATTAGCCCTCTGACTAACATTAAGAATAGTCATAATATATGCCTCATTTCAGGTCCTGCCTATTTTGTATAAAAAGCTGGATTGTGCCGGACTGACGTTAGCACAAAAAGTAAATCTGCGTCATATATGGCGCAGATTATTTAATGTTTGAAAATTCAGTATGAAACAAGCAGCCCTGCGAGTGTTCCGGTTAGCATGGTCGCCAATGAAGCTGCCAGCAAGGCCCTGAATCCAAGTTTTGAAAGATTCCCCTGCTGAGAGGGCGCCATTCCTCCTATCCCGCCTATCTGAATGGCAATGGAACTCAAATTTGAAAACCCACAAAGTGCATACGCAGAAATAATTTCTGCTTTCGGACTTAATGTACCCTCTGCTTTCATTTTAGCCAGATCAAGGTATGCTACAAACTCATTGATAACCGTCTTCTGGCCAAGAAGACTACCTACTTCCAGGGTTTCATTCCAGTTAACCCCCATGGCATAGGCAAAAACCCTGAAGATGCTTCCCAACACATATTGCATAGAAAAACCTTCAAATCTACCGTTTGTAGCCTGCACTATGATGCTGTTTAAACCCGTAAATTCTCCGATTACGTCCTTCATTAGAAAATTAACAGCCGCTATTAAGGCTATAAAAGCCAGCAACATAGCACCAATATTGAGTGCAAGTTTAAGTCCTTCAGAAGCCCCGCGTGCAAATGCATCAATAAGGTTTACGGCCTCTGATTCATTATTAATCTTGATTTCCCGGGTAATTTTATCCATTTGGGTCTCAGGAATAATGATTTTTGAAAACACGATTGCCGCAGGTGCATTCATAAATGAGGCACTGAGAAGGTATGCTGCATATCGGTTTTGCTCTTCCACACTATCCCCTCCGAGAAACATTACATATCCTGCCAGCACACCACCAGCAATGGTTGCCATTCCTCCTGTCATCAGGCACATTAATTCAGATCGGGTCATATTTTGAATAAATGGCCGAACCAGAAGTGGCGCTTCCGTCTGGCCAAGAAAAATATTACCCGCTGCCGACAAACTTTCAGGGCCTGATAAGCGTAAGGCACGCGTCATTACCCATGCAATAGCTGCCACCACCCTTTGCAAAATGCCGAGATGATATAAGCCGGCGGTAAGGGTAGAGAAAAAAATTACCGTAGGTAAAACATTGAAGGCAAAAATAAAACCAAAACTTCCCGAAGCCATTTGGCCAAAAAGAAATTCAGTGCCGGCTGCCGTAAATGAGAGTAATTTCACAAAAGCTGCTGAAAGGCCATTAAAGACCGCAGCAGCTAAATCAACTTTGGTTATGAGCAATCCAAAAATGGCTTGAATACCGATTCCTATAAAAACAAGTTGCCATCTCACTGAGCGGCGGTCTACTGAAAAAAACCAGGCAATTCCTATTAAAAATGAAATGCCTAAAGCCGCCCTTAAAAAAATCATATACTACAAATTAATTTCGTTTATTCATTTCATCCCTTATTCTGGCAGCATTTTCATAATCTTCTCGCTCCAGGGCTTCATCCAGCATTTTTTTCAATTTATCGATGGAATAGTCCTTTAATCTCTCATTTTTAGATTTTGTCTGAGACTCTGTCCTTGACGTCTCTGTCTTAAATTCAGGTTCCTTTTCCTCACTTTCTTCTTCTGTAAGCAGAATACCGGCTTCCTCCATTATATGTTCAAAAGTATAAATCGGAGCATTAAACCGCAGCCCAATGGCAATAGCATCGGAGGGCCTGGAGTCGATTTCAAGGGTTCTCAATCCATCATCGCATAAGATTTTGGCAAAGAATACGCCTTCTTTAAGATCTGAAATGGTTATTTCCCTGATGGTATAATTGAAACTATTGGCAAACGATTTAAATAAATCGTGTGTCATAGGTCGGTTAGGGATTATTTTTTCAATTTCTATGGCAATGGCCTGGGCCTCGAACATACCTATGATGATCGGCAGGCGGCGTTTGCCTCCTGCCTCACCAAGTACCAAAGCAAAGGAACCAGATTGAGACTGGCTTGCCGATAGTCCTAAAATTTCTAATTTTATTTTTTCCACGTAAAATATTTAATTTTTCAGCGCTTTAACTGCTTTTGTCAGCCTTGGAATAATTTCAAAAGCATCACCACAAATTCCATAGTCTGCCGCTTTGAAAAAAGGTGCATCTTCGTCTTTGTTAATGGCAACAATCACTTTTGAGGAGCTTACCCCAGCCAAATGTTGAATAGCACCAGAAATTCCCACGGCAATATACAAGTTCGGACTAACCTTTACGCCGGTTTGTCCTACGTGCTCATGATGTGGTCTCCATTCAAGGTCTGAAACCGGTTTACTACAACCCATTCCTGCTCCCAGGGCTTTTGCAAGATCTTCAAGCATTTGCCAGTTTTCAGGGCCTTTCAGCCCACGCCCTCCTGAAACCACAATTTCAGCTTCCGTAAGCAGGATATCTCCATCCGCTTTTTCAACATTCGTAATACTGGCTGCAAAATCGTTATCTGCGAACGAAATTGCAAATTTTTCTACGATTGCTTTTTTATCATCATTTCGAAGGCTTACGGCATTCTTTCTGATTCCCAATATTTTGCATTCGGTACTTAATTCCACCCTGCCGAAAGCTTTACCGGTATAAATGCTCCTGGGTACAGAGAAGGTGCCATTTATTTCAGGCAAACCACTTACATTGGTTGCAATGGCAGCCTGCATTTCCACACTTACCCTTGCACCTATTATGTCGCTGAGTGAAGACTTAGCCATAATCAGGAATTTAGCGTCTGCAGATTTCATAGCCTGGATTATTGCAGTGCCAAAAGCTCGTATTCCCTGTGTATTTAATTTTTCATCTTCCGCGTGCAAAACTTTATCTGCCCCATAGGCACCTAATCCACTAAGGTCATAGCCGGAGATGGTGCCGGGTACCAGGGCTATAACCTGTGTATTGGCTTTTTCTGCAATGGCTGCACCATAAGAAATGGCTTCGAGGGATGATTTCTTAATCTGACCATCTGCCACTTCAACAAATACTAAAACTGACATATATATAAAATTTATGTTGCTTACAAAAATAGATTTTTACAATACCTTAGCTTCTTCCACAAGCTTTTGAATAAGTTCTTCCGGATTAGACGGGTCTATCATAACTACAGCACCTTTAGGAGGTGGTAATTCAAAGTGCACATGTGTAGTTAATTTTGTTTCATCCGAAGCAGCTCTTACTTCAAGAGGCTTAGTCCTGGCCGTCATAATACCTCTCATATTTGGTATTTTCCATTCTGCAATCGGCTCCTGGCAGCCGGCCACCAGGGGCATGGTAGCTTCGAGATATTCCTTCCCTCCTTCTATTTCACGAGCCATTTTAACTTTTCCATCAACAACGTCAAGCATCATTACCGGTGAAAAAGCCTGCAGTCCCAGCATCTCAGCAACCATACCATGAACTACACCCCCATTAAAATCTATGGATTCTCTGCCCATTAATATAAGATCGTAGCCCTGATCTTTTGCAACTTCAGCTATTTGTCTGGCGACAAACCATGAATCTGTAGGTTCTGCATCAATTCTAATGGCATTATCAGCACCTATGGCAAGTGCTTTTCTGATGGTGGGTTCTGTTTCGGCCGTTCCTACATTGAGAACCGTTACGGTTCCTCCGTGTGCTTCCTTAAGTTCAACTGCACGGGCAAGTGCATAATCATCATAAGGACCGATGATAAACTGCAATCCTTGTTTATCAAGTTGTTTACCATCGGCTGTAAATTTAATGCGCGATGTGGTATCCGGCACATGGGATATACATATTAATATCTTCATAGCAAAAAATTGTTAAACATGAACGTTTATGAATGGTTTATTATATAATTCAACCGAAATTTTAAAATAAAAGTTGTGATTAAAAAATTAATTTGAAATCAACCTAATTTTTATGATCCATAACAGGCTAGAACAATTATTAGATATATTAGAGGAGGATCCCAGAGACCCCTTTAATTTGTATGCAGTTGCCATTGAATACCAGGAAATCAATCCGGATAAATCCAGGCAGTTATTTGAAAAGCTTTTAATGGATCACGCAGAATATCTGCCCACCTATTATCATGCTGCGGCATTATTTGCAAACCTCAACGATCGCGAAAGGGCTTTGCGTATTTATGACGAAGGAATTGAGCTTGCCACAAAACAGCAAAATCATCATGCATTGAGGGAATTGATGAATGCCCGCACATCATTTATAATGGAAGACTAATCAGCGGTTTCTTCCGAGTTCCTCATGGCTTGAGACCCAATCGGCAGATGAAATGGCCGCGCCCAGGCTTATTTCACCGGCCAATGCTACGCTTGCCACAATTTCAGCAAACTTATACACCTGATTTTTTCCATAACAACCCATGATCTCGAGACATTCTCTTTGAGACGGCAAACCTGTGCCTCCTCCATAGGTAGCAACAATAAGAGATGGAATGGTAAGCGAAATATACAAGTCGCCTTCTTCATTGATTTCGGTATACAATATGCCTGCAGATGATTCAGCAACATTGGCTACATCCTGACCTGTCGCAATAAAAATAGCAGTTATGGCATTAGGAGAATGCGCTCCATTATTGTTTGCGCCACTTATAAACGCGCCAATATTTGAAACTTTGGCATGATAATCCAGCTTTTCAGGCTCTACGCGCATGTGTTCAACCAGTACTTCTCTTTTTAATACTGCTTCTGCTATCACTCTTTTTCCCCGGTTTCTCATCACATTGATCTGTGATGCTTTTTTGTCTGTTGCCAGATTTGATTCGAGATAGAAGTTTTTCACCAGTCCCGAAGGATACTCACCCAGTATATAATTGCAGGCATGGAAAGTGGCTTTTCCCACCATATTTTGACCGGCGGCATCACCGGTGGTATAGTTAAAACGCAAGTATGCAAATTTATTAGACAGATAGGAGTCTATGTATTGCAATTTCGCCACACTTGATGTCGATTCTGCTTCCTTTTTAATAGTATGAAAATTCTGATCTACCCATTTAACAAAATCACGGGCATCGCGGGCATTGTCAAAAACAAATACCGGCGCTCTTTGCATTAGGTCGCCAACAACAGTGGCTCTGGCGCCTCCACAAAGGTTAAGGACTTTTATACCACGGTTATAGGAGGCCACGAGTGTTCCTTCAGTAGTTGCCAATGGCACAATATATTCTCCCTGGGCATATTCACCGTTTACCTTAACCGGGCTGGTAAAGCCAAGCGGGACTTGTACCACGCCGGTAAAATTTTCAATATTACCCCTGGCCATTTCTGGCTTAAAAGAAAACTGATATAAGTGCTTAGGTGTAAAGCCTGCCTTTCTCGAAATATAATCCTGTCGCTGTTGAATGATATCTATGCCATAATCATCTCTTTCACTTCGCGGAATTTTTGCCAGGTCACTACCCTCTTTTGAAACCTTATCCTCTACTTTAACTTCTAAAACACCAAACTTATCGGTGCGAATAGAAAACCTGATTTTATGAGCTTCCGAGGGCTTAACATTATTGTTGACCAATACATTAAGGTTTTGGCGGAGTGGGAATTCCAGTGGTTTATCAGGTTTAACATCAGATGGTTTCAGCAGCTCTCCGCTACCCAAATCCAGATCAACATCGGTATCACTGATTTTTACATTATCGATATATATTTCTATGATGTCCAGGATGCGGGTATCCATTAATCGGTTTTTAATGGAAAATTTTATGCCTTTATCAAGCTTTTTTAAACTGCCACGGGTGTAGAGTTGACGTAATACTATCTGAGGTACAAACATAAATGTGGTAATGGTTTTTCAGAAAATTAAATATTTTACCGGTAATAATAAAATAATTAACGAAATTTGACAGCCACAGGGCTGATTCTTATGCAGTATATTTCAGATCTTCTGAGTTTTTTAAAAGAAAATGCCGCATACCTGACTATACCATTTGTCAGTGCTTTCGTCGGTTGGTTTACCAACTGGCTGGCGCTTAAAATGACGTTTTATCCTGTAAAGTATTTTGGCATAAAACCTTTCGGATGGCAAGGGATCATTCCTTCCAAAGCTAAAAAAATGGCTGAAACGGCTGTTGATCTCTGGACAAGTAAACTGTTAAACCTCGAAGATGAATTTGCCAGGATCAAACCAGATATAATAGCAGAGGAAATGAAACCTGCCATCGACCGTCTCAGCCGGGAGATTATCGAAGAAGTTATGAAAGCTCAACTTCCCCTGATCTGGAAAGCCTCCACCCCGGGAATGAAGGCTGATATCTACAACAGGGTAAGCAGAGAATTGCCATTAATTGTCGCAAAAATGATGGAAGAAGTGAAAAATCACTTTTCTGAGCTGCTTGATTTAAAAAGTCTTGCAGTGTCAACCCTTACCCAAAACAGAGAACTGCTCAATCAGGTTTTTATCAAATGTGGCTATAAAGAGTTTAAATTTATTGAAAAATCCGGTTTCTACTTTGGGTTTATCTTTGGTTTGGTTCAAATGGTGGTGTGGTATTTTTTTCCTGTCTGGTGGACACTCCCGGTGGCGGGTTTTATGGTGGGTTTTTTTACCAACGATCTGGCCTTAAAACTCATTTTCAGGCCCTTAAATCCAATCAAATTGGGTAAACTCGAAATACAAGGTTTGTTTATTAAAAGGCAAAATGAAGTTTCAGAAGAATACTCAAGAATTGTCGCAGCCAGGGTAATTACCATCGAACATATTTTCGAATATATTATACGTGGCCCTGGCAGGGAAAAACTTACACGTATCGTCGAAAAACAAATGGAGAAAACCATTGCCGATGCCGTTGGCAATAATAAAAAATGGATTGATTTAATGGTAGGTGAAAATATATTTTATTATATAAGAAATATTGCCACCTTTCGCTTTATGCAGGAATTGCCTATGAATATACGACATGTATTTGGATATGCTGAAAATGCCATGAACCTCGAATATTTATTAAAAGGTAAGATGAAAAGTCTTAGTCCTGCTGAGTTTGAGGCATTTCTCAGACCTGTTTTTAAAGAAGATGAATTAACTTTAATCCTTGTAGGCGCTGTCCTGGGAGGATTGGCAGGCCTGTCCCAATATCTCATATTGTTTTCCTGACAATTCCGCAACAATGTTCAACATCAACACGTTATACATCCATTAAATTAAAAGATCATGAAAATATTTTCAATACTGCTTCTAACTTTTATCATACTATTTGCATGTGAAACGCAAAGCAGGTTTGATGCGGATGAAATTTACACAGGAAATGCTGTAGTATACCCATTATTTGCCGGAACTGAATTCCCGTTTGATGGCAAAGTTACTATCAGAGAGCGTACCGATGAATTTACAGAAATAGACATTCAGGTAAAAAATACGCAAGGCCCAAGATATTTTCCGATTCATCTTCACTATAGTTCCTTCGACGTTAGCGCAGATCTTGCCGCATGGCTTGAACCGCTTTCAGCTGCCACCGGCAACAGTAAAACACTTATTAAATACCTGGCAAATGAGAGCCCTGTAACTTATCATGATCTGATAGAATTTGATGGACATATAAAAATCCATCTCGAAAGTGGCCCTATGCGCGACGTCATATTAAGCTATGGCAATATTGGTTTGAATGCAAATAAGCCTATCGATCGGGAAGTAGCTTTGTGCACTGAGTTCGTTCCGGCTTACAGGCAAAATCAATGATTGTCTGAATATTGTAATTTATAAATCAAATACTTGATACTTGAAAGAATGCTTTCATCTTTGAGCAAATAAGGAACATACATAAGCCCAACCATAATTAATGTAAATACCACTTCTAAGGCTAAGCTAATTGAACCAAGCTCTACAGCAAAAGGATAAAACAACATGTAGGTTACCAAATGTATTGCAAATGCTTTCATGGAAATACTCCCCAAGGCTGAGAAAAAACGCCATTTCAGGAAAGAAAGTTTATTAAAAACATAGTAGATAGTAAGACCGAAAGCGAGAGCATTTATTAAACTGATTATGCCTGCATTTCTTTTACTGATTAAAATATAAGGTAACTCTATGGCCGTTTCAGCATAGTAATTTATAATATTGAGAACATGTTTACCTGTAAAAAGTACAGTGGCAATTGATAATGCAATCAGTCCAATCCACCTGTTTTGCTGAAGGTATTTGCTGACCTTCATCTGGTTATATCCCAACCATACTGAAAGAAAAAACAACATTTGCCAGGCAAACACATTAAATGCAGCAAATGAATCAAAATCTATCTGGCCAATTAAAAAATTTAACCCTGATAATGTCCTGAATATCTGCACAGTCAGGTATACACCCACCGTCAGTATAAAATAGCGGCTCGTTTTACCCTTCTGCAGCCAATTTAACATTGGAAACAACATAAGAACAAACAATACATACATTGGTAAAATATCCAGGGGATGCGGCTGATATAACAATACCAGGCCTTTCAGCAGAGCCTTCAATGGGCTGGAGGAAAATTCAGGGGCAATAGAGCTCCAGAAATCCATGTAAAACGGAAAAGCTGATACAATGAACAGAAAAAAGAGAAAGGTGATAATGTGATATCGGTATATCAATACAGAACGATCTATCAGCCGGGACAATAGGTTTCTATCGCAGTTTTTTCGACCGTAAACCATCCCTGCTATAAAACCAGATATAATAACAAAACCTTAGGCGGCGTCAATAAAACCAAATGTTTCGTGCGTTACATGCATCAGTGAACTCTGAAAATGGTCGATGCACATTATAATTAAAAACAAACCTCGTAATCCGTCGTATCTCTTATCCCTCATATTTAAAAAAATAGGTCAATTTGATGCTTAAATGTTTGGCAAAATTACATATAAAAGCCTTACTAATCAATTAATATTTATCTTTTTTGTTTAATTGAATATAGGTATAATTAAAATTTAACTCGAATTAAAATTTTTATTCTTAATTTTATTGCCATAATAACATGTATTTGTAATAAGATCAGCAAGACATATTAGGGATACAGCATAGATAAAGATCAATTTATAGCATTCGTAACGACTATTAAAAAAATATATCTGAATAAATTTTGACAAATAAAATTTCTTTATTTGTTTTGTATATAATTATTAAAAACATTACATGTGTAATAATTTTTCCAGATAGCATTTAGTAAGTGATGGAGTTAAAATAATTTTTTTCGTCGATGAGTCAAATAATCTACAATACAAGCCTTTATTTATTTTGTTTGCTATTTACAGTTCAGTCAGCTTTATCTCAAAATTATAGCTCAGAAGCCTATCTGGACAATGCTGCTGTTGAATCCGCAAGTGTAAATGTTGATTCTGAAAGTTTTTCGGAGAACATAAAATATGAAAAATTAGAAAGCCCCCTTGTGATCGCTATTATAAATGGCATAGATATAGAGACTGGAATAGTAGAAATAGAGATAGTCAATAAACTTGTTGCAGATAATAAGTTATCAAACCTTTTTGGTCCGGAAATTAATCCTGACCTTGCTGGCATTATTCATACCTATAGCGAGCACCTTACAGCAACTTTTCAGCAATTGGCCGATTCTCAACCCATTTCAGCCTTTGATGAAAATGCTTTGCACCGTCTGGATTCCATTAATGTTTACTATAACAGAAAGTTAAAGGTTCTGATTCACAAACTTCTAATGGATACAAATTTTGGCCGGGATACTTCTTCCATGGAACAATGGATGCAACAAGCTGATTTAGTATTAGATAACTTATTCGAATTATGGGCAGCGCATTTATCACTTCGATAATTTTCCCATTAAGACTAAAGGCCAACTAAATCTGCGATATTTATAAAATTCCCCATCAAACCAAGTACTGGCAAAAACCTGGAAAAATCAAGCATTAGGTTGATTTTAGAGAAGCCTTTTTTGACAGAAACTGACTTTCAGGATATCATCATCTCTAATTTAATATTTTCAATCTGGCAATTATATTATACTTACCAGGTAGGACATATTTGATTTTGAAAAGTATGTAATATAAACCGCCAAATATTTAATCAACATGCTTAGTCACACTGAATTACTTGAGTTGCAGCGCTGGAATACACCAACCATTTACAATGGCTGGGAACAAATAACAAATCGCGATCCTGCAAAAGACGCATTCAATCTTGAAGAAAGCATCGATTTTATGCCTGAAATGGGACCTATGGCTGGGTATGCAGTAACAGTTACTATTGAACCAGGTAATATAAGCCATGTGAAGAATAAATATGATGCATGGCAGGCTTATCGTGAATACATTGCTTCTGTTGCAGGTCCTAAAATTGTTGTGGTTCAGGATCTTGATAAGCCCAAATGTTTTGGCGCTTTTTGGGGTGAGGTCAACAGTCGGATTCACCGTGCCCTTGGGTGTATAGGAACTATTACAGATGGCAGCATACGGGATTTGGATGAAATGAAGGCCGCAGGGTTTAAAGCGCTCGCCAGACGTTTAAGTGTAGGCCATGCATACAGTGTACCGGTAGAATGGAACTGTGATGTCGAAGTATTTGGCACCAAAATCTCCCCGGGACAACTCATCCATGCTGATAAGCATGGTTTTCTAAGTATTCACTCTTCTGAGGAGGGAAATTTACTGGATGCTGCCCGATTTATGGATAGTAACGAATGCAAAACATTGATTCCCGCCGCATCTTCTTCCTCAGGTAAAACACACCAGGAAATTCTTGATGATCTGAAAGCAGCGGGGGTAGAATTCTCCAGACAAATAATTAAAAAATTCAACAGCAAAAAAGGAGAATGGTAGAAAAAAAAGACAATTGTTCTTCAATATATATAATAAGCTTTTTGATTGTTATTTCAGCATTTACATCATCAAAGGCGCAAAATTCATCATGGGATGGCCCGGTTCCCCTTACTTTGCCACTACCTCCACAAACTGAAAAGTATTTTTCCAGTTATACTACGGTACTGCAAGCAGATAAAAATGCCGCAGAATGGTGGGCTGGCGCACCATCAGTAGTAATTGACAAAAACGGCATATTTTGGATGGCGGCACGCATGCGCAGTCCTGAACACCCTGTAGGATTAAGAGGTTATGAAATTCGACTCTTGCGCAGTAAGGATGGTATTCATTTCGAAGAAATTAAAAAAATCAACAGGTCAGAATTACCTATTCCAGGCTTCGAACGACCTGCCCTTACCATAGACCCCATTACCGGTAAATTCAAATTATATGTATGCGGTCCCTGGCAGGGTGGTCCCTGGTGTATCCTCAAATTTGATGATGTTGAAAACCTTACAGATATAAATCCGGCTAGTGTAGGCCCTGTTATACAGGCGCCTGAGCAACGTTATGCAAGAGATGTAAGTGTGAAAGAATATAAAGATCCTGTAATTATTTATGCACATAATCAATGGCATTGCTATGTAATAGGATATATACGTCAGAATGAACGTATATTTCATTTCGTAAGTGATGATGGAGAAAAGTGGCATGCATATGGAGATGTAAATGCACCGATTATGGATTTAGCCGGCTGGCATAATTTTTTTGTAAGACCCGCCTCTGTAATTCCTTTAGGAATAGGATTTTTATTTGTTTACGAAGGCTCGAATACGCAATGGTATGATCCGGTTTACAATGTTGTTACCGGACTGGGTTTTACATTTGACCTGCATAACATATTAGATTTAAGCCCAAAAGCACCAATAATAAAAAGCAGTACTGAAACAGATTTTTCAACCTGGAGATACTCACATTGGCTATTGCACAACAATGAATTTTGGATATATGCTGAAGTGGCTACGGCCAATCAGTCTCATGAAATCAGGCTTTTCAGGCTGCCATTACATCATTAATACCGTGCTGTAATCAGGTTGCGCTGTAAATTGCCTGGCTTGTGGGCTTATTTCGCTCAATATCCTGAATTTACATTATATATGCATACTTTTACAGCAGGGGCTAATTACTTGATTATTATGCTTTCTGTCCACTAAGGGCCATAAAAATCGCATTGATAAACCAAAGTACAATACCAAAACCCATGGCCCACCAGAAACTGGCTACGTGAAAACCCGGCACCAACCAACTGGCAAGTAAAATGATGAGGGTATTAATAACCACGAGAAATAATCCGAGTGTAAGAACCGTTAAAGGTATAGTCAATATTACCAACAGAGGCTTGATCGTACTATTTAATATGGCAAGTACACCTGCCACGATTAAAGCATACAAATAGTTTTCTACGCTTACACCATTGAGTATATTTGCCGCTATGAGCACTGCCAGCGAATACAGCAGCAGACGAACCAAAAAGTTTATCATATTATTGCATTTAGTACCAAAGTCTGAAATTGCATATTTTTTTGGTTAAAATGAATTATTGCGCCGAAATTTATTACCATGTTAATATACGATGTTATTACCGTTGGTGCCGGTCCTTGTGGACTGGCATGTGGAATTGAAGCTCAGGCCAAAGGATTGCAGTGCCTGATTATAGACAAAGGCAGCATTACCGAATCTATTAGAAGATATCCGGTAAACATGACCTTTTTTTCCACTGCCGAGAATATTGAAATCGGCAATGTGCCTTTTATTTCTCAGGGAATAAGACCAAACCGCAGCGAAGCCTTGAAGTATTACAGAAAAGTTGCGGCGTTCTATCAGTTAAAACTCAAATTGTTTACTACTGTAACCGGAATACAAAAAGAGAATGACGTTTTTGTAATTGATACAAATACTGGTGAAACATTCTTTGCCAGAAGTATTATACTGGCAACCGGATATTACGATGTACCCAGGTTTTTGAATATCCCGGGAGAAGAACTTCCACACGTAAGCCACTACTACGACGAAGCATTCAAATACACACAAACTAAAACACTGGTGGTTGGAGGCGCCAACTCAGCTATTGAAGCGGCATTGGACCTGTATCGAAACGGGGCTCAGGTAACCCTTATTCATATGATGGAGGGGCTTGACAAAAATGGAAAATACTGGATCGTTCCTGATCTTGAAAATCGTATAAAAAACAATGAAATAAAAGCGTACTTCAATTCAGTACTCACTTCAATTGATGAAAAAAACGTGAAGGTCAGAAGGCACGATACAGATGAAATCTTTACATTAGAGGCTGATTTTGTGTTTTTGATGACTGGCTACAGACCCGATGCAATATTTCTCAAGCAGATAGGCATTAAATTAGAAGGAGAAAATCTGATTCCTGGTATTAATAAAGAGACCTTCGAAAGTAACATAAAAGGCATTTATCTCGCAGGATCCATAGTAGGTGGAGAAGAAACAGCCAAAATTTTTATTGAAAATGGCAAACTACATGCATTTCCCATTATAGACGATATTGTATCTAAATTAAATCAACGCAGACCTAGTCTTTGAACCATGAAAGCCGTCACAACAACTGCATTATTGACTTTGCTTCTGAGTAATGTTGGATTTGCACAATGGAAATTGCGTTCAGAAATTACCGGACACTGGAAAGTAGCCGGTATACTGAGCGCTGAAAGATCACTTTCTAAAGAACAGCAAACTTTAATGCAGGAATTTATGGATGTATTTATTCAATCAGAATATTATTTTCACGAAGATGGCGCCTTTGACATAATCTTCCACAAAGAATTACCTGAAATTATGTTTGATCTGAAATCTTTAAATAAAACTTTATGGAAATACGATGCCGAAATTGGTTTAATTGAAATAGGAACACCCGATGATGGTTACTCAATGATGCGTATTTTTGTAAGAGATGAAGATGGTAAGTTGTATTTTTTAATACATGATACTCCGTTGATCATGGAAATGCAAAAAGTAAATTAGAATATTTATAAATTCAGCTTAGTATTTCAACAACGGATTTACAATTTCATTCACATTTTCCATACTAAGAGGTTTTACGAAAAAACTTTTTACTATGTCGTATTTCTTTGATTTCTCAGCATCAGATTTATCAATCGATGAAGTAATAAGCGATACAACTATGCGATCATATGCTTTCGACTTTTTGAGTCTTTCCATAAATTCCCAACCATCCATACATGGCATATTGATATCGAGCAATAGTAAAAAGCCCCGATCGTCATCTTTATCATTATTAAAAATGTATTCCAAAGCCGATTCACCATCTTCGAAAGTAAAAACCTCCGTTTCCAAATCAGATTCTTCCAACAGCACTTTATGAATGTACAGCACTATGGCATCATCATCTATGAGCAATGTATCTATTTTCATATCAACTTTAAAAATATCAAAAATATGCGAAATTCGCGTGAATAATTTCAAAATGCTGTCCTGGAATTACTTTCCTCTCTAAAAAATGAGTCATTAAAACGTCAATTCAAAATGATCTGAACATTAGAACCATTTTATACACGAACAAGAAAATTCAAAACAAATAATAACCAAAAAGCCCCGAACGTATCAATTCAGGGCTTTTTGGTTCATTGAATTTTAAAAGAGTGCGCATGAGAAGATTCGAACTTCCACACCCGAACGGGCACTACCCCCTCAAAGTAGCGTGTCTACCAGTTTCACCACATGCGCGTTTAAAACTGCAAATCCTTGCAATCGGGCCACAAATATACGTGACTGAATATTTATTTCACAAAACTTGATAATAAATTATTTTCTAATGGGTGTAATGAAATGGTTCTTTTAAGGTTTCAAAGCAAGCATAAAGAAGCAATCTTTGACCTTACATCAACAAGAGCCAACATGCAGCCAAGTTTTGTTACGATATTAAAGTCTCTGATTTATCTTATACTGATAAGTTTACCAGTTTTGAGCCATGCGCAAAAACCTGCTTTAAATGAGGGACTCATTGCACATTTTCCATTTGAATCAGGCCCTGATGACATTTCACTCAGGCACAAAGGTGTTATACATGGCGCTTCTCTTAAGGAATCACGGTGTGGTGAAATGTCGTATTACTTTGATGGGAAAACATCCTATATTGAATACGGAAATGATCCTGATCTTAATGGCAAATTTAGCGGACTTAGCTTTGGTGCATGGATTAAACCCGAAGCTTATTTTACAATGGAGCTGAGCACTATACTTGCCAAATGGGCTTTTGATCCAAAAAACGATCATTTTGGACTCTGGATCAATAAAAACCTAAAAGTTATTGCTGCAGTCAGCTCAGACAGGGAAATGGAAAATGGAATATTCAGCCAAAAAAACCTGATTTCAGATACCTGGCATCATGTTTTTGTAACCTGGCATAGCAATGGACAAATTGCCATTTACATCGACGGTGTTTTGGACAAAACAGGTAAACAAACCGGTCGTGGTATTAATGCACATTCAGAAGCGCCACTAAGAATTGGGCGTCAGGTTTTTAATCGCAACCGTCCTTTCAAAGGCAATATTTCAGATGTGAGAATTTATAATCGTCATCTGAGCCATGAAGAGGTACATGCGCTTTTCACTCAGGGAAATGAAATCTGTGAAAGGGCTATTATTCAAGGTATTGTCTTGAATAAAACCAACCAGGAGCCCATACACGCTGAGGTTGTTGTGGAAGACCTGGAAAGTGGAATTGAAATAACGCGAGTAAAAACCCATCAGGATGATCCGGGAAGTTTTCAGATAAAATTGCCTGTCGGTAAAAAATACAGCATATACGCAGAAGCAGAAAACTATATGGCTGAAACCGAATTACTTGATCTGAGTCAAACAAGTCCTTTTGTGCATATTTATAAAAGAATATTTATGCTACCTTTTGAGGCAGGAATGGCACTGAGGCTGAACAACATTTTTTTCGACTTTGCCAAAGCCACCTTGCGCAGGGAATCCAATGCAGAACTAAATCGCATCCTCCCCTACTTCCAGCGTTATCCGAACCTCAAGGTTGAACTCAGTGGACATACAGACGCTATAGGTTCGGAAGCGGCAAATCAAATACTCTCAGAAAATCGCGCCGTTTCTGTAAGAAACTACCTTATAAACCTTGGCATACCCCAGCAAAAAATAATGGCAATTGGCTATGGGGAAAGCCTTCCGGTAGATTCTAATGAAACGGAAGACGGAAGACAACAAAACCGCAGAGTGGAATTTAAAATCCTTGAAAAATAAATTTAATACCCTAACAGACCGAGCATCTTTTCATGATGTTGTTCTTCACTGAAAAGACTGGTTTCTAAAGAACCATCATCCTTTCTGTTAATAATTACATGCTTGGGAGCGGGGATCAGGCAATGCTGAATACCACCGAAACCACCAATCGACTCCTGGTAGGCGCCTGTATGAAAAAAGCCAATATAAAGTTGATCGCCATTGTTTATCATGGGTAAAAACACTTCTGAAGAGTGCGCCTCAGAATTGTAATAATCCAATGAGTCACAAGTAAGGCCCCCGAGATTAACCTTGTGAAACATATCGTCCCACTTATTTACGGCCAGCATAATATATTTTTGGTTTATACCATAGGAATCTGGAAGATGGGTAATGAATGATCCATCAATCATATACCATAACTCCTTGTCATTTTGAAGTTTCTGGTCGAGGATAGAATATAATATGGCACCACTTTCTCCTACAGTATAGGAACCAAACTCTGTTACAATATTTGGGGTAGGCACATTTGACTTATTACAGATCCATTTGATATTTTCTATAATCTGTTCTATGATGTACTGATAATCAAAATCAAACTGCAAAGACGTTTTAATGGGAAATCCACCTCCTATATCTATTGTGTCAAGTTCAGGGCATATTTTTCTTAACTCACAATACTTATATACAAAACGGCTAAGTTCGCTCCAATAATAAGCTGAGTCTTTTATACCGGTATTTATAAAATAATGCAACATTTTAAGCCGAAATTTTGGATTGTCTTTAAATTTTTCCTTGTAAAAAGGCACTATATCATTGTATCTGATGCCTAGTCTCGAGGTATAAAATTCAAAATTAGGCTCTTCATCTGCGGCAACCCTTATGCCTATATCAACCGGACCTTGAAGTCCAGCTTCATAATCATTAAGCTCGTTGAGATTATCTAATATTGGAATCAGATTTTTGAAACCATCATTGATTAATTCGCAAATATATTGCCTGTATAAAGGCCTTTTAAATCCATTGCAGAAAATGTAAATATTTTTATCGATCTTTTTTTTCTCATACAACTTCCGCACAATCTGCAGGTCATAGGCTGATGAGGTTTCAAGATGGATATCGTTCTTTAATGCTTCTTCAATTACAAAGCTAAAATGGGAAGATTTTGTACAATAAGAATATATATATTCCCCTTCGTAATGAAATTTCCTGATAGCTTTGTTAAAAAGGCGTTTTGCCTTTTTTATATTATGGCTGATCCTGGGCAGATAACTGATTTTCATTGGGGTACCGTACTCTTTAATTACTTCCATCAAGGGCACTTCATTGAACAGCAGCTCCTTGTTTTCCACTTTAAATTCTTCCTGTGGAAACTCAAAGGTTTGCTCAATCAGATCTGCGTAACTTTTCATGCTTAGCCAGATTAACTTAGTTAATAATACAAAGGATGCAATATTGAGGATATTTTACAATCTTTGCAAAGTCAAAAAGCATGAATTTAATTTTTAATCTAAATAAAAGATGGGTATAGAAGAACAGCTTTGCTGCCTGATAGAAGAAGCTTTTAATCATCATTTTCAATACCAGCCAGAAAAAGGAAGTATCGCACTGCAGGCAACGCGCAAAGAGTTTGAAGGGGAATTTACATTTGTTACGTTTCCTTACTTAAAAATTTCCAAAAAAAAGCCTGAAGAAACTGCCACTATAATAGGTCAATACATTATAAGCAACAGTAAGATCGCTGAATCCTTTAACGTTGTTAAAGGATTTCTAAATATAAAAATTTCATCGGCCACCTGGTTGCAACGTTTACTGGATATTCAGCAAAACCAGCATTATGGCCGAAAAGCAAAGAATAACCAAAAAGTTGTTGTAGAGTACTCTTCTCCCAATACCAATAAACCGCTGCATCTTGGTCACCTTAGAAATAATTTTCTGGGATATTCTGTCTCCTGTATACTCGAAGCTGAAGGTTATGAGGTGATCAAAGTTAACCTGGTCAATGACAGAGGAATACACATTTGTAAATCGATGCTGGCTTATCAAAAATTCGGCAATGGAGAAACCCCTGAATCCAGTGATATTAAAGGCGATCATTTAATTGGCAAATATTATGTACGCTTTGACCAGGAATACAAAAAAGAGATGGAAAAAATGCTGGGGGATGGAATTAAAAAGGAGGATGCTGAAAAAAATGCGCCTCTAATTCAGGCAGCCCGTGAAATGCTTAAAAAATGGGAAAGCGGCGATCAAGAGGTAGTTGATCTGTGGAATACCATGAATAATTGGGTTTATGAGGGCTTCGATGTTACCTACAAAAGAATGGGTGTGGAATTTGATCACATCTACAAAGAATCTGAAACCTATCTTTTGGGTAAAACCATCGTGGACGAAGGATTAAAAAGGGAACTTTTTTACCGCAAACCAGATGGCTCGGTCTGGGTTGATCTGAGCGATGAAGGACTTGACGAAAAATTACTTTTAAGGTCTGATGGTACTTCTGTTTACATAACCCAGGATCTGGGCACTGCCGACCTTAAATACAATGATTATCAGTTTGACAAATCAGTCTATGTAGTAGGCAATGAACAAGATTATCATTTTGAAGTTTTGTTCAGGATTTTAAAGCGTCTTAAAAGAAACTATGCCGTTGGTTTATATCACTTATCCTATGGGATGGTAGATTTGCCTTCGGGAAAAATGAAATCGAGAGAAGGCACCGTAGTTGATGCTGATGACCTTATGCAGGAGATGGCCGAAACCGCCCAAAAAAGCACCGCCGAATTGGGTAAAATAGAAGATTTCACAGATGAGCAGGCCAGAGCCCTTTATGAAATACTTGGTCTGGGTGCTTTGAAATACTTTCTGCTGAAAGTTGACCCGAAGAAAAGAATGCTTTTCAATCCTGAGGAATCGATTCAATTTCATGGAAATACAGGCCCTTTTATTCAATATACATTCGCAAGAATTTCTTCATTGTTGAGAAAAGCACAACAAGAAGGACTAAATTATACACTTTCGGAAAAAAACCTGAACTACGAGCTTCATGAAACAGAACGGGAAGTAATTTTCCTCATTTCCCAATACGAGCAAATGCTTTCAGAAGCTGCTGAAAATTTCAGTCCTTCTGTCGTTGCACAATACGTCTTTGAGCTGGCAAAAGAATACAACCGCTTTTATGCAGAACTTAGTGTTATGGGTGAAAAGGACCCGGTAACAAAAATCTTTCGGGTTGCATTTTCTGCGCTAACTGCCAAAACAATTAAAAACGCTATGGGGTTATTAGGCATTGAGGTTCCGGAAAAAATGTAAAAACATAAAGAAAAATGAAAAAACTTGCTATTCTAATGCTCAGCTTACTTACCGTTGCCTGCTTTGGCAGCAAAAAAGTAGATTCTAAACCCGAAAATTCAGAAACAATGACAGTCTCAAGTTTATTTTATGATTTTAAACTTAAAACCATCGAAGGAGAAGAAATTGATTTCAGTCGTTTCAAAGGCCAAAAAGTAATGATTGTAAATGTAGCATCGAAGTGCGGCTACACTCCTCAATATAAAGACCTTCAGGCATTGCATGAAAAGTACGGCGATAAAGTGGTTATACTTGGGTTTCCGGCAAATAATTTCGGATCGCAGGAACCCGGTACAAATGAAGAAATAATGCAATTTTGTTCTTCAAATTATGGTGTATCCTTTCAAATGTTTGAAAAGATTTCTGTTAAGGGTGCAGATATGCATCCCCTATACAGATGGCTTACAGATAAAGAAAAAAATGGATGGAATGACCAAACGCCATCCTGGAATTTTTGCAAGTACCTTATCGATGAAAACGGAGAATTAATCAAATTCTATGCTTCAGGAATCAATCCTATGTCAGATGAAGTAATACAAGCCATTCAAAGTTAAAATTTACCATAAAAGAAATTTACAAGGATGAGTCTTTATTAAAGAGACTCATCTTTTTTTTAAATCTAAATTTTTTATGAATATTCAAAACTGGATTAAAGCTTTTCGACTGCGAACATTACCGCTTGCACTTGCCAGTGTAGGTATGGGAAGCTTTCTGGCAAATTATTACGGAAAGTTAAATTATGATGTGCTTATTTACAGTCTAATCACTACTGTGTTTTTACAGATTTTGTCTAATCTGGCCAATGACTATGGCGATAGTGTACACGGGGCAGACCACGAGGGCAGAAAAGGACCTAACCGGATGGTACAAAGTGGATTTATCAGCCAGAAAGCCATGAAATCAGCTATAATTTTATTTGCCGTACTATCCTTTATTTCAGGTCTTTTACTTATACAGGCAGCATCTATACAATCGTTATATTTAGTGTTATTTTTTGTTTTATTAGGAATTGGTGCCATTGCGTCTGCAATCAGGTATACTATGGGAAAGAAACCCTATGGTTACGCTGGCTTAGGAGACATTTTTGTGTTAATTTTTTTCGGTTTTACCGGCGTTATTGGCACTTTTTTTTTACATACGGGTTTTTTAAAGACCATTCTTATTTTGCCCTCACTCAGCGTGGGATTCCTTTCAACTGCAGTACTCAATGTCAATAACATCCGCGATCTGGAATCCGATGCATTAGCTGGTAAAATGTCGGTACCAGTAAGAATAGGTCGAAAAAATGCGGTCTGGTATCATATTACATTACTATCCCTGGCTATAATTTCGGCCGTGGTTTTTACCCTAATTGAATATAATGGGGTAGTTCAATTTTTGTTTTTACTTAGCCTTCCTTTGCTTTATATTAACGGCAGAGCTATTAGCGCGCATAAAGATTCCTCAAAGCTCGATCCCTATTTAAAACAATTAGCTTTGAGCGCATTGATCTTTATGTTATTGTTTGGCATGGGATTGCAATTAGTAGCTTAATTCTTGGCATTAAAAAGACATGGGCGGAACAAAAGATTAATTTTTCAGCTCACCAAGGCAATAAATTTGAAAAATTTATTAGTTGCTTTTTTGAAGCTTATACGCAAATTTTTTATATTTGTAGTATATCTGATAAACCTTAAAGATCTAACCGCCTTGAATACCAAGAAGAACATTAAAATCAATTGCTCTGTTTGTCCTGGCCGTTCGCATTCAATGTTTAATGATTTAACCAATGATGAACTTGACCAGTTGTCACAACATAAGACCTGCATACGTTATAAAAAAGGTCAGACTTTATTTTATGAGGGAACTCGTCCTATGGGTTTATTTTGCATCAATTCCGGAAAAGTCAAAGTATACAAAATTAGTTCTGAAGGCAAGGAACAAATACTGAATCTGTCCAAACCAGGTGATTTTCTGGGTTATCGTGCATTAATCAGTGAAGAATTCTATAATGCTTCAGCCACGGTTATTGAAGAGGGTGCCATTTGCTACATACCTAAATCCGATTTTCTCGGTATCCTGCACAGTAATCCTCTGTTCTTTAATAAAATGATGAAAAGAATTTGTCAGGAGCTTGGTTTAATGGAAGACAAACTTGTAACCATAGCTCAGAAATCGGTACGTGAAAGGTTAGCAGCCACACTTCTTATGCTCAAAGAAACCTATGGTATGGAAGGTGTTGACAGCAATCTAATTGACATTGCCTTATCGCGGGAAGATCTTGCCAATATTATTGGGACTGCCACAGAAACTGTAATTCGTCTATTGTCTGATTTTAAAAATCAACAACTTATTTCTTTGCAGGGTAAAAAAATAAAAGTTCTAAATCCAAAAGGGCTGATCAGAGAAGCTGATTTTTATGGTCGTTGAAGAAAAAAAACGATTTTAGCTAAGCTGAAATTATTTACACAGCTGTATTTTACCCCTTCCGCTATTGATTAATTTGGTCTTTTGCTCAAACATGACTTAAGTCATTTTTTGATTTGACTCCAATCATTATTATTAAACCAAATTTTCTGGTTTTTTGCACCATCTGTTTAAAATAAAAATATTTTGGGTGCTGAATTTAATTAAAGCAGTATGAAGAAAATACTTGTACCTACCGATTTCTCGGCATATGCTGGTTTTGCCTTGCAGCTGGCCAAACAGCTGGCAGAGAAAAATGTTTACGAGATCACCTTACTGCATGTAATTGATTTGGCGGGTTTTATTGACTTTTCTGCCGCGGGTAATTCATATACAATGTTGGGTGCTGGTGCCGGATTGGGCTTTGACGAAACCATGATGGACAATCTTATGGAAACAGCAAGGGAAAAAATGCATGAATTTACCGAAGAGCATATGCCTGGAAGTGATGTGGCTATTTGCAGAAAAATAGAATTTGGCAATGCCTATCAGGTAATACTTAATGAGAGTAAAACCAGAAATATTGATTTAATTGTCATTGGTTCTAAGGGCACTGGAGGTCTTGAAGAATTTTTAGTTGGTTCTACCACTGAAAAGGTAGTGCGTCATGCCAAATGTCCGGTACTTACAGTTAAACGGCCGGTTCAATTGAAGGAAATTCAAGAAATTGTCTTTGCATCAGATTTTAAGGAGGCTAAAGAATGTATAGCTTCTGAATTGGCAACAATACAAAAAACTTTCGGAGCCAAAGTTCACTTACTCAGGGTAAATACCCCCAACGACTTTCTTTCAAGCAGGGAGTCAAAAAAGCTTATAAGAGATTTTATCGAAGAACATAGCCTCGAAAACATAACAATAAATATTTACGATGATCACGTTGAGGAAGAAGGAATTATTCATTTTGCTCAGGATATGGAGGCTGGTATGATCGCCTTAGCTACGCATGGCAGATCGGGTTTAATGCATTTACTGAGTGGAAGCATTGCCGAAGATGTAGTATCTAATGCAAAACGTCCCGTGTGGACATTTAAAATAAAATATAATTAGCAGAATTCACTATCATGGCAAAAACATTAGTAGCACTGGAAGAAAATGCCGGATTTAATAATAACGTGATAAATATCTGCAAAGACTTGTTCTGTGACAAGAATGAAAATCTATTTGTAGGTTTATTGGTAAAAGATCTTTCCTATATTACTTCCCTATCGGCATATGTCGGAGAACCCGCGTTGGTAGATTATATGCCCTATGATCTGATAAGTGATGAAGATAGAAAAAAGGCAGAAGTGATTTCGGTTTTTGAAGACCGTATTAAAAAAGCAGGTTTCAAATATCAGATTTATAATGACTTCAGACTTACCAGCAGAGAGCTCATAAAGCAAAGTACTTATGCAGATTTAATGATATTAAGTTATCAGGCATTTATAAATAAAAGCAATAAAGAACCCGATACATCACTGATATATCAAATACTTAAAGGCTCAAGATGTCCGGTAATAATATTGCCAATGGACATAAGCAATATTGAAAATATTATCTTTACCTACGACGGAAAAGAGTCATCAGTCTTTGCCATCAGGGCATTTAGCAATCTTTTTTCTAAATACACAAAAGATAAAGAGGTCTCTATTTTAACCGTGATGCCTTCGGCCGATGAGGAAATAAAAAACGAAAAATTATTATTGGATTTAGTTCAGCAGCATTATAATAATGTAGGAGTACAATTACTTGAGGGCAGCAATATTTCCGAGGAAATCAGTAACTTTGCCGAATCGGTCGATAATCCAATGGTAGTCATGGGGGCGTATGGAAGAAGTCATATATCAAATTTATTACTACCCAGTGTTGCCAAAGATATTTTAAAAAAATCGAGTATCCCTTTGTTTATAGCGCACAGGTAATATGACAAAAAAGAATACCAGAAAAGGTCGGCAAGGTGTAGTTTATTCAACAGATCCGGAATTTAATTACAGCATTGGTGGCGATTCAGACCCAGAAACGCCGCCGGAGCAAATGCAAAAACTAATTGTTAGGATTGAAAAAAAATCGAGAGGTGGCAAAACCGCTACGCTGATAGAAGGTTTTATCGGCAAAAAGGATGATATTGAATCATTAGGAAAAAGTTTAAAAACCCGCTGCGGTGTTGGCGGCTCTGTTAAAGATGGTGTTATCCTTATTCAGGGTGAATTTAAGGAAAAAGTATATGACATTTTGAAAAGCCAGGGATATACCGTTAAAAAATCCGGAGGTTAATTAATACATAAGGCTATTTGCAGTACCTTTCTATGCTTACTGCCGCTTCATCATATCCCAGGTGAAGAGCTTTTTCCAGTAAAGAACAACCCTGTTTATCGTAACCGCTCCATATTTTCGACATCCCCAGAAAATAATGAGCCGCTGCATTTTCCATATCAAGTTGAATGGTCCTATCAAAAAAAACATCAGCCTTCTCCACTTCATCCATTAAAAAGTATGCCCTTGCCAGATTAAAGGTAATTACTGGATTATCAGCGTCAAGCTTTTGCGCAAATTCATAATCTGCAACTGCATCAGAAAAGCGGTTAATCTGATAAAAAGTATTTCCCCTGTTAAGATAAATATCAGCTATAGAAGGTTTTAATCTTATAGCTCGCGTATAATCATCAACAGCCTCATCAAAAGATCCAATTTGATAATATGCGTTCGCCCTGTTGTAAAATGCCTTATACTCGCCGGAATCAGACGCTATGGACTTTGTGTAAGCAGTTATTGAATTTTCATATTCTTCCAGCTCAAATAAAACAACACCTTTTAGATTGAGCGCACGGGCATGGTAAGGGCTAAGCTGCAAAGCTTTCTCCAGATGTTGCAGTGCCTCCTGGTTTTTGCCCTTTTCAAAACTTTGTATTGCTTTTTCAATTCTTTCGTCCGGTGACTGGCAAGAAATCAAGGTTAAAAAAGCAAAGGAAAATATTAAAAGTTTTCGCAGACAGGATATTTTGTAAACAAGCAACATCGTTAATCAAAATTATAATTAAACCACACAAATATAACTAAAAAACCTTTCTATACCTTCAGTCCTTCTGATCATACAGAAGACATTTAAGTTTAGAAAGGCTTCAAAGTTTTAAATGAAATAGACTACTGAATAATAAGGTTGATGCGGTTAATTCTTCCCGAAACCAATTGATCTGTTTCAAATGCAGTATCGGCATTGCTTAATTTCCCCTTTGTGGCACGCACAAAGTATTTTTTGGTTTCAAGACCTTTAAAGTTTACAATTCCTTTTTTGTCACTTACAGCTGCGGCTACTGCATTAGTATCTTCATCATAATCATCTTCATTGGCATACAATTTTACCATTGCTCCCTGTACAGGATTACCAATATTATTGAGAACGGTCAATCTCAGGTTGGTAGGCAACACCTGGTTGCTTGGGGTAAAGGCAAAACATGCCATCGTGGCTAATAATAGCATGAAAACAAAAGGCTTTCTCATATACATAGATGTTTAAAATTATTTGGTAAAGATACAAACTAGTTTTACTGACATAAAATGTAAAATCATCAGATTTCATACAATCTCTTTGATAACAAGTCAGCCAGTTTCAATAGCCGCAATAAGATTACAACGTTTATTCAGTCAGCTAATTGCTATAAAAGATTATTTTAACATACTATGCTCAGAAGGAAAAATGCACATCTGCTTTTAATGTGTTTTGAATAATAAACAGATATAAAACAGCATTTTAACCTCTTCTCGACCGTGCAATCATCGCATAGTCGAGGAAGTATAAAATTCTCAGTGAAATACTATTATCCATAGGGGCATCAAAAGTGTCGGCAAAATTCCTGAAATAGCGCAGAGGTATGGTCGGATCATCATTTAAAACCTGGCTTTTCCATACAATACTCAATTCACTTGCTGGTGAAAATACCCAGGTATAAACCATGTCGATATTAAATACATTGAAGTTTTTGTCGTGGTTTTTTTGATAATCTATATGATGCAGCATTCCCTGTTCGGCAAGTATAAAATAATCGGTATATTCAGCTGCGGACCAATAATGACGCATTCTGAAGTTGAGGTCCATGGTATTGTTAAAAGTAAACTGGGTATTTACAATATTTGTAACAGTATTAATATCCCTGGCCCCGAAGAAAATAGATTGATCACTATGATCCACATATCCAATATTGGTTATTGAAATACTTCCCGAATGATTTGTGCTGAATGTAAGTTTATCATTCACCCTGAACCTTGGAGCAAAACCGAGAGAAAGTGAATATCGGTTTTCCTCATCTGTTTGATAATAGCTTAGATAAGTTGAACCCGCCAAACGACGACGTCCGTCTGTACCCAGAGAAAACCCTGTTCCATAATATTTTGGATATTCCACAAATTGCCCCCAAACCCTGGGCTCAAAATAATCATGTTGAGGTAATGGCGCCAGATGGTACCATAGCGAAGTCCAAATAAAATTTTTAAAAGTTGAATATAAAGAACCGCGCAATCCGAGACTGGTATATACATTAGGGTTGTACAATCTGTTGTAACTGGCGCTGAAGGATCCCGACATACTTAAAAAGCACGCAAAAGGATCAAACTGATAATAAGATACTGATCCACTCAAATTGTTTTCATTTGGTGCTCTCAAAAAACCCAGATCATTGATGTCGTAATTATCCGACTCCAGACTATGTCCAACACTATATCGAAGGTTTCCGCCGGTTTTAGCAAAATTAATATTTGAATGAAATCCTACATCCCTTGGATTTTCCGGGTCTCCATATTTTTGAGAAACTGCTCCCCTGCCTGTAAAGGCAAAAGTATTTTTCTTGTTCATAAACCGAAACGCCGTTCCGGTTACATTCGCATCTCTGAAGTTGCCCGATCTGGTAACATTGGTATTGATAACTGTAAAAAAAGAATTGTATTTTAAACTCTGGTCAAGTACGGTTACATTATAATTAGTAAGTGGTGCAGTCATAATGCGTCTTCTTTCCCCATCTTCATTTTCAACCATCGCATAAGTTTCTGCTGTTACTGCATTAAGAATACCTATGCCCAAACCTTTTCGACCACGTCCCGATATTTTCGATGCATTAATGATACTGCTTTCACGTGGATTGCTTACAATACGCTCACCTTCATTTAGCTGGGATGAAACCCTCCCACGATGTATGGGTGTCCCTCCTATCCGCCGGGAGTAGAATAAACCTCCTTTGTCAAAAAGCTCGGTACCCTCAGTAAAAAATTGCCTTTGCTCTGCAAAAAAAACTTCAAATGGGCTCAGGTTAAGCACCTGATTATCAGATCGAACTTGCCCGAAATCTGGTATGAGCATCATATCGAGTGTATACGCATCATTTATTCCGTATTTTACATCAAGGCCTCCTTTAAAAATATGGTTAAATCCGTCAGAATTCTTATTCTGATCAGCATAGTAAGACACATAAGGAGAAACAGACAACCGCAAAGGTGACTTAACATCGGATATCCCGGTGAGCACCCCAAACTGATTTATAAAACCATTAATGTTAGGATCAATTTCACTCCAGTAAGACGATTCATTTTTACGTCGATGGATCCTTTTAAAATTGACACCCCAGACTTGTTCGGCAGATTTGGGGAAGCGAAGGGCGGCAAAGGGAATTTCCATTTCAACGATCCAGTAATTATCGTGTATAGAAACTTTGCTGAACCAACCGGCATTCCAATTCACATCTGAACCCAATGGACTGTACCGTTGATCACGTTGTACACCTGCCGCAGTGACAGAAAATTCAAATGCATTCAAATTATCATTATAAGTATCAAAGTAAACACTGAAATAATCAGCCAGGCCGGTAACATCCCTTGCTGTCAGAAAGGTCATTACACTGTCTCTTGAAACTTCATACATAATTGCAGCGATATAAACAGCGAAATCATCGTACATAATTCGCACTTCGGTAGGTTGGGTAGGTCGTTTACCCGGATTAGGGCTTCGCTGTACAAAATCTGTGGCAACATCGGCCATCAACCAGTCCTCTTCATCAAGTACGCCATCTATTTTTACAGATGATTCGGTTCTGAATGCCTGAAGTTTTTTAGGGATATTTTCTTCACCTGCTTTAACACTAAAGCATATCCCCAAAAATATACATGAAAGGATCATGAAAACCCCTGTATAAATCCGCATGAAATTAAAAATTACCTTACATAAATCCCTGTTGCAATATAGCAGTTTTGCATATAAAAAAGCCACACCCTGTACCATAATACACGAAAAAAAAGAATTATGGTCTACTTTTTTTCCATAATTGTAAAGGAGATCCGACGTTCTTCTCCCAATTCATCCACTATAACCAGCTCTCTTTTTCCTGGCTTTGGTTCAAGGGCTAATTTGTGGACAAATTGTGTGGTAGCTACAAATTCATCATCTAAATGCCAGAAAACGCATCTGTTTGCCTCCCGATGAATAAGTTCAAAAACGACTTTACCCCGGTTTCCATCCAGCTCCAATGGAATAATTAATTCTGAATTATTTCTGGGGTATATAACTTCCATATTGTATCCTCTATCGGGTTTAATTGTACAAGCCTCCATGTAAGGTGGCAATCGTTTATAAATAGGATTTTTAGATAAATAATACCATTCAGCGATCGGTGGCAATACAAACCAGGACTGCGTAATCATGGTATGCGTTGGCACACATTGGTCATTAACTCGATAGGTTTTCGTTGAGTCGAGATGGATAATCCTGCAAAAACTACAAGAGGAAGACAATAATGAGGCTTTAGGCAAATCCATCACTTTAGAAAAGCCACAGTATTGACTCATCCTCATACCGCTGTGAAGGCAGGTCTGAATTTCAGTCATCTCCGAAACAGGTTTAACAAACCAGGTTGTTTCAGGCATCTTATTAAATACTTCAAACAACAAAGGGGCCGCAACATCAATTCCTGTGAGCCCTGGTCTGCCCTCTCCACTGGCATTGCCGACCCATACTCCTATTGTAAATTCAGGAGTGATACCGATAGCCCAGGCATCGCGGTAACCAAAGCTCGTTCCGGTTTTCCAGGCAATTTTGCGGGAAGAGTCAAATAGATTCCATGAGGCTTCCTCAGCAGGTCTGTTCAAATCTAAAAGTGCCTGAAATGTGCACCAAAGAGAGGATGCCCTAAACACCGAATTCTCAGATCTGCCTATATAATCTAAGTGAGAACTTTCGGATAAATTTCTGATAAAAACCGGCTGGCGGTAGTCCTCTTTATTATATCTGCGAATACCCTTTCTTTGATCAAAATAAAATAAACTCCTGGCCATTGACGAATACACTGAACAAATATCCCATAAACTTGATTCGGCACCTCCAAGTATAAGTGAAAGACCATAAGCGCCTGCTGATCTTTTTATACCTTTTAACCCCAGGTCCCGCAAGAAGGCATGAAACTTAACCAATCCGTGCTGGTGCAGCATGTTTACTGCAGGTACGTTTAAAGATCGGGACAGAGCCTGATCTGCCGGAACAGCGCCATCAAAGCTCTTGGAAAAATTATTGGGAGAAAAGCCATCCATGTGAAGAGGCACATCCATAATCAATGTTTGAGGCAAAATTTCCCCGGCATCGATCATTGCCGCATATAACAAAGGCTTCAGTAAACTGCCAGTACTGCGTTCTGAGCTAATAATATCTACCATATAGCCCTTGTTTTGTTCCGTACCCTGTGTATTACCTATATAGGCCAAAACCTGTGCGTTTTTGTTGTCTAGGACTAAGACAGCAGCATTATAAATTTGATTGTGACGATTTTTCAGATAATGTCTGTGTACAATGGCTTGAATCTCCCGCTGTAGATCCCCATCAATGGTACTGTAAACTTTCCCTTTTACTTTTGGCATTAGATGTGGTGTAATCTGAGGTATTGGCGCTGGTTGACCGGGCAATGTCTCTTCGAGTGACAGTTGTAAAGTGATTGTGTCAATTATTCCCCTTTCATATAACCGTACGAGTAATCGATTGCGTTTTTCCAATAACAGATTTCTATTGCGGGATGGATGTATCAGGGCTGGACTGTTTGGCAAAACGGCCAGCATGGCCGACTCTGCCCAGGACAATTCCTCCATGCCCCTCCCAAAAAATCGCCATGATGCTGCCTCCAATCCAACAACATTTCCACCAAATGGAGCATGTGCAGCATACATTTCCAATAAGGTAATTTTGTCGTATTTTATCTCCAGCAGATGGGCATGAAAAACCTCAATTAGCTTCTCCAAATAGGTTCTGGGCTTTTTCCGCTTTAATCTAACCAACTGCATGGTTAGGGTACTGCCTCCGCTTACAACCTGGCCTTTGCGAAAATTCGAATAAAAAGCTCTGATAAAAGACCATCCATTGGTTCCTTTATGATAAAAAAAATAGCGATCTTCAAAATTTACCAGCGATTGAACAAATTTCACAGGCAAATTTGTTGAAAGAGGAAATCTCCACTGTTCATCCTCTGCTATAACAGCCCCGAGTAACTGATTGCGGGAATCGTACATTACCGTAGAATAATCAACATCAAAATAAGGTTTTTTTACTTCCAGTAAAGCAAAAAACGAAATGATCGAAATAGTCAGGATTACCACCCCAACACACCAAATCACATAACTTTTCTTGCAAATTGTAGAGAAATCATACGCAGGTACTTTCATTTCAAAAAGTAAAAAGGTAGAATAGTTTTGCAAAGGTAATTTAGAGGCTGTAAATCTAACAAACCGATGGTAACTCAGTGCAATTTATGGATAAACTGTTACCAAACTTTTTTACATTATGCTAATAACGCTATATACAGTAATAGCCTGCATATTTGCAGATTTAGTTGCAATCACTGATTCTGCTACTTCTATACAACCAGGGTTTGGCACCGGTCTCTATATTGGCATTTTACTGGTCATGTTTGTGTATGGGATGTTCAGTTACCTTACCTTAAGAGAGAAAGAATATTTATATTTTGTACTCTATATACTCAGCATCTGCGGTTTGTTTTATATCCATACTTATGAGTTCAAAATATTACCTGCAGGAAATAGGTTAATGTTGGAAACACTGTCAAATATTTTCATTTCCTGTGCCGGTATATTTTCTCTAATGTTTACCATCACATTTTTTAAAAGCAAATTCCGAACACCAAAGTCGCATATTTGGCTGCTCGGTTTTACTGCTATTTATTTGCTTGTGATTATGGGCAGTCTCGCCGGTCTTAATGACATCGGTTTTATTGTTTTGCAATATAATTCTCTTTTTGCCATTATTTTGGCTATTGTAATAGGGGTTGTAGTATACAGGCAAGGCTTTAAACCTGCTAAGTTTTTTCTTACCGCCTGGCTTATATTTCTAGTGGCAATAGTTTGGTACACGGTTAAAAAACATACTGCATTTGATACAACCGAATTGTATTCCCATGAACTTAGGACAGGTGTAGCCTTGCAATTATTTTTTATAAGCTTTGCACTCATTCGCAAGGTAAACACCTACCTTGAGCTGAAAAACGAAGCACAAGAGCTTGCACTTCAGACAGCCATGGAAAATGAGCAGCTGATACATGATCAAAAAGAAATTCTTGAAACGCGTGTTAAGGAAAAAACCCTCGATTTGCAACACACTATAAAGGCGCTGCACCATCAGAGAGAACAGCTTAAGGAAGCCAATTTGTTTAAAGACAAGGTTTTTTCTGTAATATCACATGACCTTAAAAGTCCGATCTCCAATTTGAGCGCTTTAATTGAATTGCTGCAGCTTGAATCTCTGAGTCCTTCAGAAAAATTTAAAATATTTGAAAGCTTAAATCTGGCCCTTAAAAACACCCGGCATTTACTTGATAACATACTTGCCTGGGCCAATCCCGGAAAATCAGCTGTTGACCGTTTTGAAAAGGTATTTATTTCAGGTCTTGTAGATGAAATTTTCAATTTATTTTCGATGCAGGCAGAAAATAAAAACATCAGGCTTAATAATAAAGTACAACCCGATTTGCTTTTGCTCACAGATAAAGGAATGCTTATGATTATATTGAGAAACCTAGTGAGCAATGCCATTAAATTTACAAGAAAAAATGGCGATGTGAGTGTTTATATTGAAAATAGCAATGGCAAAACGAGTATAAATGTAAAAGATTCGGGTATGGGAATGACGCCGGAAACTCAAAAAAAACTATTCAAAACCAATGAGCATTTTTCGACCCGCGGTACAAATAATGAAAAAGGCACAGGTATCGGCCTGATGCTTTGTAAAGAGTTTGTCGAAAAACTCAATGGCACTATACTAGTAAGCAGCCAGCCGGAAGAAGGCAGTATTTTCACCGTAGAACTCAGGAGTTCTATACTCCGTGAGCGTCAAATGGTCTCTAATTAGGTCGCGTAGGAAAACGCCTAACATATTGATCTATATTATTTTAATATCCTGAATGCACGTTTAAGATGCATACTTTTTCAGCCCTCGTTTGAATTTTCTACGCATCATGGTTTTCCAAATTGCATTGGCACCTTATCGTCTTTAGATATTTTTTTACCCTCCCAGTAAACTTCGCCATCTATGTACTCAACAAGTCGCATTCGGCCACCCGGTGCGGGACTAGCACTTTCCGGAAGATATCGGGCCAGGTATTCCATTACAGGAGCATAACCTTCTTTTCCTGAAAGGTTGTTCCATTCGTACTTATCAGTTATTCGGTCATACAATTCTCTGGAGCCATCTGCATACTGAATAAACCGCCACTGACGAGTTACAATCACATGATTGCCCGGGCCATGCGTACAGATAGCCGGCCAGATTCTCTCCGCTTTTACATCCTGCAACAATGGGAATAGGGAGTGGCCATCGAGTCCTTGCGGTGCAGACAGTTTTGCCAAATCAGTAAGGGTTGGAAAGAGATCGAGTAGTTCTACCGGTGCATCGCACAATTTGCCCTGTTCTTTTATGCCTTTCCCTGCAAAAATAAAAGGAACCCGGGTCGATTCATACCATAATGAATTCTTACCGCTGATGTCCTTTGTTCCCAAATGATATCCGTGATCAGAGAGCAATACGACAATGGTATTCTCCGAGAGGCCATTTTTTTCCAAAGCATCCAATAACCGTCCGACCAGCATGTCAACAAAGCTTATGCTTGCAAGGTATGCCCGCACTTTGGGTTTCCACTGATGATGCATTTGCAACCAGGCCAACCTCGGTTCAGGAAGATCCCAATGAAGGTACCAGGAAAAATCTGGAACATCATCTCTGTCGTCACCCCGCATAACAGGTAGTAAGACATCCTCCTCAGGATACAGATCAAACCATTTTTGTGATGTATATAAAGGCACATGAGGATGTCTGAAACCTACGCAGAGAAAAAATGGCTTATTTTTAGATTGATTTTCTAATTGTTTAATGGCCCATTCTGCCACCTTCCAATCATCCTGATCGGAGTCATTCTCTGGAAAAACACCCCAGTCTACCAACGGGTGGCCTGTTTCAGGCACAAATGGTTTATCTGGTCTTGGAAAAAAGCCCCCATGAAAACCCCACCTGGTAAATTCAGGGCCATCCTTACGATCTTCCTTCGGAGGGTATGCATCGTGATAAGTTTTTCCGGTAGTCATGGTAACATAACCCTGCCTCTCAAAGTATTGAGGCAGCGTCACCAGATCTTTATATGCATCCAACTGACGAAACCATGGACTGAGTGCATAAATACCTGTAGTTGTAGGCCGCAGACCCGTTAAAAAACTGGTTCTGGACGGATTGCACAGAGGCGCCTGTACCTGGGCATTGGTAAAAGAAACCCCTTGCGCTGCAAGCCGGTCAATATGTGGTGTCAGTACTTTAGGATGTCCTTCGAGATGCCCTACCCAATCATTGAGATCATCGATGGTAATCAGCAGAATATTGGGTTTATCTTTTTGTGCCTCTACAGGTTGCGCCCTTACCAGAAATGACGCAATAATAATCACTTGGCAGATTCTCAACTTCATAGTATGTTATCAATAATGTACAGTGAAAGGTATTCATTAATGCAGGAAGGCCATTGCATTATTTAATTTAATATTTGAATGATTTGATCTCTCCCGATTTTGGGCAGCATGCATCTGTAGTAATCTGAACTATATGTTAAATTAAGTTTTAAAGTATGCCCGCAATCTTACGCTCAATGCAGCCACACAAGGCCACCCGGCGCCAGAGACGACCATCTCACAGGTCCGGATCGGTCTCTGGCCGCCTCCTTATGCCATGTCTTTACTCCCTGAAAATCTTCATTTTTCAAGATACCTTCTTCTACCTTTCTCAATATCCAATTGGCATAGAAAGAAATTCTATACATCCGTTTTCATAAAACAGACAATCATTTTACCAATTGGTTTTCCACAGGAATAATCCCTTTCAGATGGTTTTCGAGTATGGCTCTCATTTCTTCGATAATTTCCGGATGATCTGCCGCTACATTAAATTTTTCAGAAGGGTCCACATTTACATTGTACAGCAATGGAGGTTCCATTTCGGTTCTTGTGTTTTTCAGGTCTATTTCAGGGTTTCTGTAGCTGTGGGCGGTGTTTCTTCCATATTCATTTTGGGTGTAAAAATGAACCTTGTAATCGCCTTTACGAATGGCATATACTTTCTCTCCCCAGTAATACATTACATAATCTCTTTCTGATTTGCCGGCACCTTTCAATAAGGCAGTCAAATCGTAACCATCGTATACGCGGTCGTCAGGCAGCTTTGCCCCGGAGAGTTTACATAGTGTGGGAAGGAGATCCATCGTGGTGGCCATATCCATTACTACATCCTGCCTAAGCGTACCGGGCCACCAGAAGATAGCAGGAACCCGCATTCCTCCTTCAAAGGTACCTCCTTTTGCCCCATTAAGCATACCTGCAGTTCCGCCATGTGTATTAAAGATATGCCAGGGCCCATTGTCTGAGGTAAAAACCACCAGCGTATTTTCAGCAAGACCTTCTTTTCTCAGGGTTTCCAGTATCTGACCTGTCGACCAGTCGATTTCTTCAATCACATCTCCATAAATTCCTCCCAGGGAAACATCCTTAAAAGCCTCATCTCTGAAAAGTGGTATATGAGGGAGGGAATGTGCCAGATAGATAAAAAAGGGTGAATCTTTCATTTCTTTGATTTTGGCAACTGTTTCTTCTGTATATCTTCTGGTGAGGGTTCTTTGATCTGCCGGTCGTTCTACGATTTCCTTGTCCCTCATAATGGGTACATTATAAGCCATAAAGTCTTCTTCCTCTGCAAAGGTTATCTGATCACTTATGGAGGATCCACCAGGTAAAGACTTTATCCGGTCCATGTCGTTTGAATACGGTATGCCAAAATAGCTGTCAAAGCCATGATCTGTTGGCAGATGAGGAGAAAGATGCCCCAGGTGCCATTTTCCTATAGCAGCTGTTTTATATCCATTTCCTTGCAGCAAACGGGCTATTGTAAGCTCCGATGGAGGCAATCCACCATTGGAATCGGGGAATAATACCCTTCTTTTGTCACTGCACATGCCCGATCGGATGGGAAGTCGCCCCGTCAGTAATCCGGCACGACTGGGTGTACACACTGGAGCCGCCACGTAAAAGTTTGTCCATTTTTGACCTTCAACGGCCATTTTGTCGAGGTTTGGTGTTCTTATGCTGGGATGGCCAAAAACCCCTATATCTCCATATCCCAGATCGTCGGCAAAGATGATGATGAAATTGGGCTTATCCGGTTTTGTAGGGGTATCGCATGCTGTAAAAACGAAAGCAATAAAAAACATGCAGATTGCAGTGAATAGATGGGTTTTCATTATTAAAATAAATTATGTGGAAGTTGTCAGCAAGGTAAAAACTGAACAACGTTTTTACAATGCATTGAAAGGTTTTTAGTTTATGCCATGCCAATCTAAAGCATTTGGTAAGATATAATACTGATAGATAAAAAACCCGGATAGCCTACCTTAGACCTTATGGATGAATTCTATCGACAAATAAACATTAGTCCTTCAACGCAGACAAGGTTGCAACATCTTCAGGATGCACAGAGCCATCAGGCATCGGGCCGATATTGAGCAGTAAATTATAGCCTTCTTTCTTTGCATCGTCGAGTAGCTTCTTAACATCGTCCACACTCAGATGATGTCCGTCCATCGCCTTATTATACCCCCAGGCAGCTCCGTATCCACTTATATGAGGCTGCATGGTGTTGCAGACTTCTTTGGGTTTATTTTTATTCAATTCATAGACTTTTCTGGCTACTTCATATTGCTCTCCTACCCTTGCCGTCCCGCCTCGTTCAGGCGCTACAAAATCCTCCGATCCGTTGGCGCCTTGTTTAAAAGAAATCAAAGCGTGTGGCGATAATTTCCGAATCAGGTTGTAGGTCTCTTCTATGGGGAAAATATCCGGTTTAGCATAAAAACCCATAATCGGATCAAACCAAATGCCTGCAACATTGGGATATTGTGTAATCAATTCTTCCAGCTGTGCATGCACAAAATCAACATAAACCCTGAAGTCCTCCGGCTGTTTATACAAATAGGCATTTGGTCTTTGGGCATAGGCAGGTCTGGCATTGAGCCAACCATCTTCGCGGTCGTAGAAGTAGGGATGTTTCCAATCAGCAGCATAGGAATAATATAAAAATAAACCCAGGCCCTTTTTGTCACAAGCCGCTGCAAGTTCTGCAATCAAGTCCCTGCCACAAGGTGCATTCATAGAATTAAAATCAGTTTGCGCGGTGCGGAAGAGGCAAAACCCGTCGTGGTGCTTGGTGGTGATGGTGATGTATTTCATGCCTGCCGATATGGCAAGGTCTGTAATAACCTCGGCATCAAAATTTTCAGCAGTAAATTGATCTTTCAGCAAAGCATACTCATCTAAGGGAATGGTATCTCTGAGCTGAACCCATTCTCCTCTTCCGGTGAGGCTATAAATGCCATAATGAATAAACATACCAAAACCGGCATCTTTAAACCAATTGAGATTGGCATTTCTCGGGTCTTGCTGGTACAAATCAGCATAATCATGTAAATACGGTGGAATATCAGGGCCCTGACGACATGAAACTAAGGGCAGTACGAGTACAAAGTAAAAAAATAAAACATTTTTCATATAGCTGATAATTCTGCGAGATTAAAATTACACAGAATGGGCATGAATGACAATAGATTAGGGTTGAATCCTCTAAAAGAGTAATAAATTTTCTCAACATCGAATCCGGAAAGCACCTATCTGTTGTCTCTTATCATCAGGGGTTTTATCAAAAGAAAATTAATTGGAAAAATTCATTAATGTTGGCGTCCAGTCATAATGATTAAAGCGAAGCGAATATCCCTTAAGGTTTTGGTGCAAAATTTTTTCATGAATAGATAGTATGCCCTTTTTGCCTCCAAAATCGGCGTAAAACCAAAACATTATGCGATTAACAAAAAGTATTCTTTTATCAGGGTCGATATTAGATTCATTGAGAACAAATCGGGTCATGGCATGATTTAATCGCTGATCGAGGTCATCAGATTTATAAATATCAATTGGCGGACAACTTTTAGCAACGCAATTTAATGCAAAATGTATTCTGAAGTCTGCCTTTTGCACTGCAAGCTTTTTAATATGAGGAGCCACAAATAATGAACGGAAAAAACCCAGACTATATTTCCAGCGATACTTTCTCAATATACCATGCTCTATATCATCGAGACTGAAGCGATGCGAGTCGATTTTAATATGCCTTACAGTAAAAATATTTTTATCATTTACCGATATGTCATTGGCCAGTATTTGATAAAATGCATTATAAATATTAACCCAAAAAACAATTTTAAATGAATCATTAAAACTTTGCAGAGTAGAGATATGCAGCTTAGTCAATTCTTTTAATGGTTCATCTAAACTCTGCTTCAATTTGACATTTTGCAACATACTGGCAGAAAGTTCTACCGCATGATTCATCATCGGGATAAAATGGTTTTTTCAATGCATAAAGCCGCTGCTCCCATGATACCTGCATCATTGCCCAGCATTGCCTTTCGTACAATGATATCATTTACATAATAAGGTGTAAGATTTTCGGTAAGTGTACGAATTAAAGAATTTATTAACAAGTCGAAACCCATAGCCAGACCACCACCTATCACTATGTTTTTCACATCGAGTAATCGAATGGCCGAAACCAGGGATTCACCCAGAAATTCACCAACCTCCTGAAAAACCTTGACCGCCAATGCGTCTCCGTTTAGTCCTTCCGCAGCAATTATCTTAGGATCATAATCTGTCATTGTGCTTAGAATCGAATGACTCCCATTTTTTAACAGGTTTTTGGTCATTGCCATAATACCTGCTTTGCCAATGTTTTGCTCAAGTGTTTTTCCGTTTTTCACTAAAACATGGCCCAACTCCATACCATTTCCATCAGCGCCGGTAAACAAATGTCCGTCGATAATAGCACTGCCTCCTACTCCGGTCCCCAAAGTAACAAATATAAAACTCTTAGACCGGTTACCGCCACCATAATAATATTCCCCCAAGGCCGCCAGGTTAGCGTCATTTTCAAAATACAGCGGTAAATCTTTGAAATATTCATCCAAAATCTTACCCAGGGGCATGTGGTTTAAAACAGGTATATTTGGAAGCTCAATGGTTGATAAACGGTCTTTTGACAAGGTTCCGGGAACGCCAATACCAATGCCTTCAACACCAGGGTTGGCCTGAAGCAGGTCTTCTATAATGCGGGCAACCGAACCAGTGAAATCTCCCGAATCAACCAAACCTTTCGTAGGAAATTTAACTTTTCCATTAAGCGCACCTTTTTCATCCACAATACCAGCTTTAACATTGGTACCACCTATATCCATACCTAAGTAAATTCCCATGGTTTTGTCGATTTGATTTCAAAAATTTTTCCAATGTACTTACAAATACATTAACATCGAAAAAAAAAGTTTGTTAATCCAAATCTGGAGAATGATGTATTAGCGGCATAATGCTACACACTATTTAACTTTTGGGTGATTTCATGTAAATATAAATCCTTTTTTTTGAGACGATATTGCATGACCCAACGGGGATGGGGTAATGGGACTAGTTTTTTAAAATAGCCTTTCTCTTCATTCAATTGATTTAAAAAGGCAAAATTCTTACCCTGTCCAAGACAAAAAGCTATATCCCGCAGAATTCCGATTTCCAATTGATCTTCAATGCATTGTGTAATATAATTTAAAAAAACGTCTCTCCATGCAGGTATATCATAGTAATTCAGATTCTTCCCGTTTCTGACATAACCCAGTGGACTTACTGCTGAAAAATAATATTTATGATAAAAATCAGATACGGTTCCCATCGACTCAATCAGTTGATAAATAAAAGTCGAGGATAATTCAGTGCGTTTATCCAGAAAATTGACAATGCCACATTTTTTTTCCAGGTGTACCGGGTCGGTAAATGGAATGCCTGTTACTCCTGCCCCGTAACGGCCCGGATTTATCCCAAGTATGATTATGCGATCGCGGTTGTCATGATAATATTTTTCGTAAAAGCTTGTATTCAATTCCCAGACTTCTGCCTGTCCCCATGGATTCAACACTTCAACATCCTGAGGTAAAAGCGGTGGGTTTTTAAGTTTTTTAATAAATTGTAAGTGTTTGGCAGCGAATGTCATATTGAAGCAACAGATTGATTTATTAAAACTAAGTAGTATACCACTATCAGATTTGCCATTTTGTTAGTCCGTTTCCATTAAAATTAAGTAATTTAACAAATAAAATGCATTTTTAAACTTATACATCGATTATGCAAGTTGATAACTTAAAAATCAATATACATACAAATGAGCAGGAAGCAGGTGAGGCAGCTGCTCTTTTTGTTGAAAGTCAAATAAAAGAAGCCATTGAATCCAAAGGTTTTGCCAATGTAATTCTGGCCACCGGAACTTCGCAGTTTGCCTTCATTGAAGCATTGAAAAAAAAGTCCATAGCATGGGATAAAATAAGGGTTTTTCATTTAGATGAATATAAAAACCTGAGTGATGAACATCCGGCCAGTTTCAGAAAATACCTTAAAGAACGCATTTTAAATATTGTAAAACCTGCGCATGTGCATCTCATAGATGGGGACGCCGAAGATCTGGAAGTAATGATCCGGAGTTATGAAGACTTACTTAAAAAGCACCCGGTAGACATCGCCTGTATTGGCATTGGCGAAAATGGCCACATTGCTTTTAATGATCCGCCGGTAGCCGATTTTAATGACCCTAAACTGGTAAAAGTTGTAGAACTGGATGATGCATGTCGCAAACAGCAATTTGGAGAAGGTTGGTTTCCCACACTTGATGATGTGCCAAAATATGCTGTTACTCTTACCATACCAGCCATATTGCAATGTAAAGCCATTAGTTGTATGGTGCCTGGTAAACGAAAGGCACAGGCAGTTTCCGATGCCATTCATGGCCCCATCAATACAAGCTGTCCCGCAAGTATTCTTCGGCAGCACCCTCAAACTCAATTATTTCTGGATGAAGAATCTTCATCTCTAATTAATGCATAAATTATCGTGTAACCCTATCCTTATGAGCAATCGCAGAGATTTTTTAAAAAACACAGGAAAAGCCGGGCTTATATTAACCGGAGCAGGATTAACGCAAGCCTGTGGCCGGCAAGATTCCGGCGCAAAGGTGCAAAGCCAACTGGCACACATTTGGGAGGAAGCCACTCGCCCCTTCAATTCAAACTTTAATATGTCGGGTTATGCAGCTGAGCCCATCCCCAATGTTCGCGTAGGTTTTGTGGGTCTCGGCAACCGAGGGCCTGGTGCCGTCTACAGAATGGCCAAAATTGAAGGGGTAAGCATTGCCGCTTTATGTGACCTACGTCAGGAAAGGGTCGATGTAGTTATGGACAGACTTCAGAAAGAAGGGCCGCACCAGCCAGTAATTTATGCCGGTGATGATGAAATCTGGAAAAAGATGTGTGAAAGGGACGACATCGACCTCATTTACATAACCACGCCCTGGTTTTTACACGCCCCCATGGCATTATACGCCATGGAGCAGGGTAAACATGTATGCACCGAAGTGCCTGCCGCTACCAGTATGGAAGATTGCAGGGCCTTGGTAGAAACCTCAGAACGAACCAAAAAGCATTGCATGATGCTGGAGAATTGCTGTTATGACTTTTTCGAACTGCTTACGCTCAATATGGCAAGACAAGGCTATTTTGGTGAAATCGTTCACGGTGAAGGTGCTTATATACACGATATACTGGAAGGAAATTTCAGCAAAACCAAATATTGGAATTTCTGGAGGCTGCGTGAAAATGCTGATCGAAATGGCAGCCTGTATCCTACCCATGGCTTAGGCCCAGTATGCCAGGTCATGAATATCAATCGGGGCGATGCCCTGGATTATCTGGTTTCCATGTCTTCCAACGACTTTTCCATGGGAACACTGGCAGTAAAAAAAGCTTCTGAAGATGGCGTTTTTGAGGAATTTATGAACAAACCTTTCAGGGGAAATATGAATAGCACCCTCATTAAGACAAAAAAAGGACGCAGCATTCTATTGCAGCATGATGTAAGCTCCCCGAGGCCCTATTCCCGTATTCATATGGTAAGTGGCACAGAAGGATTCGCACAAAAGTACCCCTTCCCTTCAGGTATTTTTAAAGATCACACTTTTTTTCGCGAAGGCGATGAAGGTTATGCATCACTGGTTGAAAAATACCAGGCTCCTATCGTTAAAAAAATAGGAGAAATGGCCAGACAAGTCGGTGGACACGGTGGTATGGATTTTATTATGGAATGGCGAATGGTCGACTGCCTTAGAAATGGTTTGCCTCTCGACATGGATGTTTACGATGCCGCGCTCTGGAGTGCTATTGGTCCACTCAGTGAATGGTCAGTCGCCAATCGTTCGGCCACTATTGATATCCCTGACTATACCGGAGGTCATTGGCAAAAAAACACACCTGTTGATGTTGACCTGAAGCAGGGAGCCAATACAAAAATTCTATTATGATACATCCGGGTAGTTAACAACTTTTTTGATCGCAAGATAATATGTCTGCCATCAGGTCGGATGATTAAATATAAACTATGAAAATTCGCAAAGACAGTCCGGGAATCCTTTTATTAAGTTTTCTGGCTTATAATTTAATTTTTATGACAATATCAAAATCCAGTGCACAGGAAAGTTTCAGCGCTTACTTGTATGCTGATATGCAGCCTGTAACTATACATACTAAGGATGGTTATATTGAAAAAATAGAAAGGCTTGAAAAGTTGCCGGATAATACAGAAAAGCTCATTATAGCCCCGGGCTTAATTGACAATCAGGTCAATGGATTTAAAGGAGTTTCATTTTCATTAGCCGGAGGTAAACTCATTGAAGAAGATGTTTTAATTGCAACACGTGCTATCTGGTCTTCTGGGGTTACAAGCTATTTCCCTACCCTTACCACCAATGATAAGGAACTACTGATACACAATTTCAGTGTGCTCGCCAGGGTTGTGGATAAAGAAGAATTGTATGGAAGTATTCCCGGTTACCACCTGGAAGGCCCATATATACTTCCGGAAGAAGGCTACAGGGGGGCACATCCAATGGAATACATAAAAAAGCCCGATTGGAATGAATTTCAGGAGTTTAATAAGGCTGCCGGTGGAAAAATTTTACAGATCACCCTGGCGCCAGAGGTACAGGGTGCCATGGATTTTATAAGCCATTGTCATTCTGCAGGTATTAAAGTGGCCCTTGGACATCACAATGCCAGCACGGCACAGATAACCGAAGCCATTGACCGGGGAGCCGCAATAGCCACCCACCTGGGCAATGGAATGGCCAATACAATTCACCGGCGTATTAATCCCCTCTGGCCCCAGCTTGCCGACGATCGATTCATGATTAGTCTGATCGTAGACGGATTTCATCTTAGTGCAGAACAGGTCCGCGTATTTTTCAGGACTAAAGGTGCCGACAGAATTATTCTTACCTCAGATGTAACCAGTTACGCTTTTCTTCCTCCAGGTGAATACACCACCACTGAAGGTGAAATAATAGAGCTTCGTGCCGATGGATTGCTCCACCTCCCGGCGCGAGAAATATTTTATGGCGCTGCCTCGCCCCTTACAAAATCAGTAGGAAATATTATGAAAATGAGTGGTTGTACACTGGATGAAGCCATTCGAATGGCCAGTACCAATGTGGCAAGGTTATACGGCTTGGATGACAGAGGTGAAATAAAACCCGGCAAGCGGGCAGACCTAATATTATTCACCATTCATGATTATGAAATTGAGGTTCACAAAACCGTAATATCTGGTAAAACCGTCTATTCAAAATAATAAACCTAAAATCTCAATACCTATATGAAGAAAAGCAGCAAAATACTGATCGCCTTGAGTGCCATTGGCCCCGGACTGTTTCTCATGGGCTATAATATCGGAACCGGCAGCGTAACTACGATGGCCAAAGCAGGCGCTGAACATGGTATGACTTTATTTTGGGCATTGATTATATCCTGTGTTTTTACATATATACTCATGGTAGCCTATGGGCAACTTACATTACTAAGTGGTCAGACTGCATTATTTCATATAAAAAACCACATCAAAGGCGGAAAAATTCTGGCCATTTACATCATCATTGCGCTGATCATTGGCGAATTACTTGCCCTGATGGGCATTATGGGTATAGTATCAGAGCTCATCCGTGAAGGCATCAGGTTAATTTCCGGCCAGCGGAATCTTTCTATCGATAAGGGCTACATTATTTTCATCCTGGCCATTTTGCTTTATTTGTTGCTTTGGTATGGCAGTTATCAAAAATTTGAAAAGATCCTTACCTTCTTTGTCATATTAATGGCCGTATGTTTCATTCTGGTCTTTTTTATGGTAAGGCCTTCTATTTCGGCTATTTTTCAAGGTATGGTTCCCGGCATTCCAGATACGCCTGGTTCTCTGCAGCTTATTGCCGCAATGGCTGGTACAACCTGTTCTGCTGCGGTATTTATTATACGCAGTACCGTGGTAGCTGAAAAGGGCTGGAATATTTCTCATCTCAGGACAGAAAAAAGAGATGCTTTTACCTCAGCATTTATGATGCTCTTTCTCAGTGCGATAGTAATGGCAGTGGCGGCCGGCACCTTAAATGTAATGGGTTTAAAGCTCGATACCACCCTTGAAATGATATCACTTTTCGAGCCCCTGGGAGGAAAGTCAGCCGCCTTTATACTTATTTTGGGTATAACCGGCGCAGGCTTGTCTACCGTTTTTCCTATTGTACTGATAGCGCCCTGGCTAATTGCTGATTATGCCGGCAAACCCCGTGATATTAAATCTCCGCTTTTTCGGTATCTTATTTTTGCTGGACTATTGTTTTCTTTTGGAACAGTATTTCTGGAAAAGAGTCCTCCCCTCTTAATGGTATTTTCCCAGGCATTTCAGGCAGTTATTTTACCGGCTGTAAGTATTCCTGTTTTCTATCTGCTGAATAAACAAAATACACATCCTCTACATAAACCCGGCTTTGGTATGAATGCCGGTCTTGTTGCTGTAATTCTTTTTTCGATTATAACCACCTGGTTTGCCATTCAGGGTTTTCTGGAGTAAAAAAAATTGCAAATATTTGATTGTAAGTAGATAAAGAGTAGTTTTAAGAAAAATCACAACTTACTATGGTAGATGCTATTATAAAAGCCCTTGCCAGTAACACCTCAAACGAGCTGACAGGCAAGGCTCAGATTCCCCAAAACTTATTGGGTGAAGTATTTAAACTTACCGGCAATGTGGCAACACAGGAAGTAGCTAAACAAGCAGCTTCCGGCGGGTTAAATGATTTGATGAATTTATTTTCAAACAAACCCAATAATGCCAAAGCCAACAATATTCAGAATAATATTGCCAACAGTCTTATTCAGAATTTAAGCTCCAAACTTGGTCTGTCAAAACATCAGGCTACATTGGCCTCACAAATCATAATACCTGTGTTAATGAGCCTGATAAGTAAAGAAAACAGCAAAACGCCAGAAAATGATAGTACGCCTATTCAGAAAATTTTTGAAATGGGCGGAGGTAAATCTGCCGGTAATACCGGAAAAATCGTCGGAGATATTCTGGGTAAATTTTTTAAGTAAAATTTTAAACTTGCATTCAAACCCGGCCGATTTTCATTTATTGTGAAACTATTGCGGGTTTGAGTGCAAATATCTGTCCCTCTTTAAGCTCTACAGGTTTTCCTTCAATTTCAATCCTAAGAATGGTAAAGGGTTCTGATGGGAAGAAGATTTCGGTCATTACACATTCTCCATTCTGTCCAAACATTTCAATAGAACTTACATCCAGGATGCATCTGATGTTTAATTTCTTCCCATTAAGAGCATAAGGTGCTATAGCTTTTCCGCTGAATTGGTCAGAAAAATCTGCCTTACCAGCATTGCTGCGATCTACGTAAAAAAATTCATCGGCTGCATTAAAACCAAAAGATAGGCTTTCACCCATGGTGTTTGAGAAAATAATACTTATGTCACTGTCATTTTCCTGCAATTCAAAATGTAAATCAGCTTCGAAATGGGTGAGAAACAATCCATATGTTGCTGATAGGTTGAATCCCCCGGCAATTTCTCTGGTGGCTAAATTCAATGTATTTACTCTTAATTTTTCAAATTCGACCACGGGTTCACTGATCAGTCTGAGACCATGCGCTGTTTTGCGTAATGTCATTTTTCTGGCTAAGGTCATAGCACTTCTCCACTGCTCCGTTGGTACCTTATTAGCATACAGCCAATTACTCATCCATCCGATAAAAATTCTCCTTCCATCTTCCCGGGGAATATCAGACCAGGAAACGCCGGCATAATTATCCCTTCCATAATCCAGCCATTGTATCATATCATCGGGATGATCATTGGTAAATTGGTAACCATCAAAACCTCCTGTAAAATACTGTGTGGCAGAACCTCCGTTTGGCCCCCCTGGATTAATGCTTAGCAGTAAGACCCATTTTGAATTTCCTTCATCATTTTCAACAGCTAATTCAAATAAATCAGGACATTCCCATACGCCTCCATGTGCACCGGCCTTTTCACCAAAACTACTGGCATATTCCCAATCGATCAGGTTGGGTGAACGGTAAATCCTTATGTGGTCCTGAACAGCCAATATCATAATCCAGGCACTGGTTTTTTCATGCCAAAACACCTTTGGATCTCTGAAGTCGGCAATTCCCGGATTTTCCAACACCGGGTTACCCTTGTATTTCGCCCAGCTCTTTCCATCGTCTGTGCTGAAGGCAATACCTTGTGTCTGATGATCAATCTCTCCATTTGCTGCTTTTTCAGCGTTATGATAGGTAAAAATGGCCACTATGGGCGGATTTTCAGTTGATCCCAGCCCCGAAGTGTTATGGTGATCCACTACAGCGCTCCCTGAAAAAATGGTTCCGTGTTCGTCGGGATACAGTGCTATGGGTCTGTGCTCCCAATGAATAAGATCCGAACTGGTAGCATGTCCCCAATGCATAGGTCCCCATACAATATCATCGGGATTATGCTGGTAGAATAAATGGTAAGTACCATTATGGTATACCATGCCATTAGGATCGTTCATCCAACCAGAAGGCGGTGTAAAGTGAAATAATGGCCTGTGTTGCTCTGGTATTGTTATGATATTTTCATGGTCCTTTTTTTCCATTTTACAGGCAAAAACCACAACTAGTAAAATATAGAGATAATTAATCTTCATGTCTTTCTTTTTCATATTACAAATGACTAAAGCATACCAATGTACATGAATAAAATGCCAATTTAAAAAAAATTCAATTACTGTAAAGTAAATTTCATATCACTTTACCTTCTTTCAAGAACAACAAATAATAAATCAAACAGTAGTCTGTGGCACCAATTGCTGCGTAGTAATAAAAGTTTGAATATTTTTTTAATAAAATGAACTGATGAAGCCTGCACAGAACAATTTTTCAGATTACATATTATACCCGGGAATTGCCATGTTATTAGGTTGGGGATTGCGAGGATACATAGGTGGCGGACCTTTTGGGGCAATGATTCCCGGTGCATTTGTAGCCTTGACAATTAATATTTTGATGGGTTTTCGGGGCCATTATGCTGCTTTATTTACGGTTTTTTCTGTCGTTGGCATTGGTTTAGGTGGTGAAATGACCTATGGACAAACCCTGGGGTTTCTCAGATCAAATGAAACTGCCTGGTTTGGCACATTGGGCACCACTGTAAAAGGTGCAGTATGGGGCCTTTCTGCCGGCCTTTTTATAGCCCTGGGATTGCTGAATCAACGCATATCGCGGAAATTAATCATACAAGCCATTCTCATTTATTTTATAGGTTTACTCATTGGATTTAAGCTTATCAATGATCCTAAACTGATATATTTTTCTGATCCGGTAAATAAACCACGTGCTGAGTCCTGGGCTGCACTTATGATGGGAGGAATCTTTGTCATCCTGTTTCTTTATTACAAAATCAAAGGAAATGATTTTAAGATTTTATGGCATTTTGTATGGATGGGGCTTGTCGGTGGCGCTTTAGGCTTCGGTATAGGCGGCTTATGGCTTACTTTGGGCAGTAACTTGCCGAATGCATGGATTACAGGATGGTGGAAATTAATGGAGTTTTCTTTTGGGTTAAGCCTTGGCATTTTCCTGGGTTGGGCTGTATGGAATACGAGAGGTTCATTTGACAAAGAGAGGATACCGCAGGAAGGGGCAATAAGCAGCTACATTCTTCCTGAATTGGCGCTACTTTCGCTTATTGCACTGGCTGTGCATTGGGTATTGCCAGCATTGCTGGAGCCTTTATCAGGATCAGGGCGATATGTCTATCAGACTGGATTCTTATATGGAATAACCGGTGATTTGCTCAGGATTCTGACCAACTTTGCCTTCTATGGCTTTTTAATGATAATCATAGCATATCGCAACCGCGCCATCGCCTGGCAGATAGCCATTTCACTTACATTTGTCCATACCAGCATAGACCTCATGCGTGATTTGTTACCCGAAACAGGTATAGAAACCAGTGCTGCCTTCCAGTATTCTTTCATTTTTATCAGCACCTTAATCGTAGCTTACCTTTGCGCAACCTTCAACCGAAGATCAAAAAATTCAATACCCCTATTGATGTATTTACTTGTCTGGGCGTGTATGATCATATCTTATATTAAATTTTCGACCCATGTAAGTATTGAAGGCATCTTTGCCTCAGATACAATACCTCTCATTTTCAGGGTATTTTTTGTGCATATTATTTTTACCTTGTCAGCTTTATATACCACCTATAAAACCTGGCAGTTACAAAAAATCAACTACATTCGCTGATATGAATGGTTTGCTTAAATCAAAATTTGAATTAATAATTTTTGATCTGGATTTTACACTTTGGGATTGTGGGGGCACATGGTGTGATCATACTACCCCTCCTTTTCACATGACTGACGGAAGTCTATATGACGCTGCGGGAAGAAAAATAGAATTGTATCCCGATGTTCGTTTGATTCTCAAGAAACTGAAAGACAATAATAAATTGACGGGCATTGCTTCAAGAACCTATGAGCCTGCCTGGGCCAATATTTTTTTGGAAAAACTGGAAATCAGGCATTTTTTTGATTATGCAGAAATCTACCCGGGTGATAAGACATTGCATTTTAACAAGCTTAAAAAGAAATCAGGTATTCCTTTTGAAAAAATGATATTCTTTGATGACGAAATAAGAAATATTCGCGATGTAACTGCTCTCGGTGTTACATCAATCTATGTCCAAAACGGCATCCATCGCGAATTAGTTGAAGAAAATTTCTATTGAGATATACTCAGTTTAGCGGAATATTAAAAAAGGTATACCCCGATTCCATCATAAATCCCAGGTGATTATATTCATCCAGTAAATCTAATGTATCACTGGTGCACTCTCTGTAGAATGCGTAGGCGTGGTATGCATCGTGAAACAATACCTGTATTTCTTTGCCCTTCTTTGACTTTATTGAAACAATAACATTGCCCCATACTTCACTACGGTCAAATATTCGGATTCTCACCGATGTCCTTCCATTTTTCAACAATTTTTGCATGTCCTGATTCATTAGATCTTTACCTTTAATTTTCCGAGCTTAAAATTGAAAAGAATAATCCAAATAAAAATACCAAAAACACTATTCATATTACGCAACTAAGTAAAAATTGATTTTATCAAGTTTCCCGGTAATACATAGGATTATTTCTTTAAAAAAAGTATTAAACTCCTCATTGGTAATCATTTAGGCAAATTGCTTCGTTTTATGTTTATGACAAAATCCAATTTATTATACGCAAAAAGTGAAAAAAGATTATGTTTTTTCAGGAAAAATGTATAATCTTTCGTGGATTCTGCAAAATTCTGCTGTTATTCCAATTGAAAAACCTCCCGGATCAGGAGGTTTTTTGACTTAATTTTTAAAAAATGCGCTGAATTTCAGGAACCTTTTATCCACTCCTCAACATCCTGAGCAGCGTTTTCGACATCATCTTTGACCATATTATAGGTGTTTTCTGATTGCGTCTTTACATCTCCCCATGTTTTTTGGGTTGCGTTCTGCACCTTATCAATGGCCTTCTCAACTTCAGATCGTTCTTCAACTAAATCATCTTTCACTTCTTTGAGCTTTAACTCCAGATCACCTGAAGCTTTTTCGATCTCATTTTCGATGGTATTGATCTGATTATTTAAGCTGGTGTGCAGTTGACTCAATTCATGTTCCAGCTTCTTCTTTTGTTCTTCAAATAATTCAGAAGCTTCGTCTTTCTCATCGCCAGCGACATCCGACTTTTTGTTGCAAGCTGACGTCCAAACCGTCATTAATAATATCAGCAACATTACTTTAAAGGTGTTTTCAGGTTGTTTGTTCATGATTTAAAATTATAATTTTACAATAAATCGATTTACAATATTCAATTCATATCTAAAGTGAATTGAGAAATTTTACAACTTCACTTCTGCTTTTTCCAAGTTTAGATTGAAGTTTACCGAGGAGTTCGTCTTCCTGGCCTTCCGCATATGACAGATCATCTTCTGTAAGTTCACCATATTTTTGTTTTAACTTACCTTTGAGTTCATTCCATTTTCCTTTTATTTCAAGCTTATCCATTTTATTTTAAATTTAAGGGTTAGAAAAATTTCTTTATTTTCATGCTGAAAATGCCGTAAGCATCCAATGATGTTTTTCGAGATCTTTTATAAAGGATTTTATAAGATCCTCAGTCCCTGAGTCATCATTTTTAGCGGCTATTTTAACGATTGCATCCATATGTTTCAGGAGAATTTCATAGTCATTTAGTATCTCCCTCACCATTTCATCAGCACTTAGGTCTGTTCCGGTTTCTTTAATCTCACTGAATTCCAAATACTCCCGTAGCATGCTTAATGGGGTTGATTTAAATACCCTGATGCGCTCTGCTATTTCATCGATATTGCTTTTTGCTGTATTGTATTGTATCTCAAATTGCTCATGAATATCAAAAAAATCTCCGCCTTTTACGTTCCAGTGATAATTTCGGAGCTTTTGATAATGCACATGATAATTAGCCAAAAGCAGATTCATAGCATTTACTACATTATTGATTTCTTCTCTTGAGTATCCCGGAATTTTTCTTTCTGATTCTTTTGTGGCGTTCATATCAATTTTGACTTTATTTAAAACTTCCATTGTACATATTTATTTTTACACAATAAACATGGCCAGGATTGTGCCATAAAGAAAAAAAGGGAATAGAGTAAAAAAAGGCTGTTTAAATTTGCCTGCAGGACAAGCATTGGGGAAAAACAACGAAAGTGTAGAATATTTTACCCATATTTAATTCACAAAAAAAACCCGGTGAATTGTCACCGGGTTTAGGTACTCTTAAGGTAAATACAATGTTTATATCTAAACTAAACTAGCTTCACGTTAACTGCATTCAATCCTTTTTTACCTTCTTTGAGGTCGAAAGTTACTTCGTCGTCTTCCCTGATCTCATCAATCAGTCCAGAAACGTGTACGAAATACTCTTTGTCTGAATCCTCATCTTTAATAAATCCGAATCCTTTGGAGTCATTAAAGAATTTTACTTTTCCGTTTTTCATAATATTAATTAGTATTGCCTCAAAAGTAGGAATAATTTTTTATTTCACCTAAACAATTATTGATTTACCCTTTAAAAATTGTTTTTTTAATGTAAATCATGATAAAAAAAAACAAAATACCCTCTTATTTGTAGATTCATTCTACAGGGCCTCATAGTTTTCAATATATACAAGTGCATAGATTTGCTTTTTATTGTCTGTTTCTTACTTTCCATGTTAACATCGTCGCTGCTGAAAAACCTGTAGCAGAGGATACAATTTATTTTATAACTTATGCAGATCAGCTTAGCTCCAGGCTCTATTTTTCAAGAAAATTTAGTTCTCTGGCCATAAACAGGTTTTCTGAATTAAACAACATAAAATTTCAACCAAATACCACTACCAATTTTGGCGTCGGTGCTACTTATCAAAACTTTACTTTAAACCTCGCATATGGCTTTGGTTTTATAAATCCTGACGTAGGAAAGGGAAAAACGCAATATCTCGATTTACAGATACACTTTTTTCCGAAAAAATTTGCCATTGATCTTTTTGGCCAGTTTTACAATGGCTTTTATCAAAAAAACCCTGATTACAATCAAGGTAACAGATATGAACTGAGACCTGATTTACATTTGAGGAAATTTGGCATGTCTTTTCAGTATGTTTTCAATCACCGTCGTTTTTCATACCGTGCACCCGTTTTTCACAGCGAATGGCAAAAAAAGTCTGCCGGAAGTTTTTTATTGGGTTTTGAGTCATTTACTGGTTATTTCAGGGCTGACAGTACCCTGCACAGACATAATGAAAGTGAAAACAGCAGTTATACAAGATTTTTCAACATCGGACCATCAGCTGGCTATGGACATACCCTTGTAATTAAAAGGCATTTTTACATATCCGCAACTATTGCACTCGCTCCAGGCTATGCCTTAAGTAAATATATCGACCGTCCTGATATACCAAATAACCATGGTATAAACATCAATGCTTCGTACCGGCTATTTGCGGGTTACAATTCTGAAAAATGGGCTGTCGGTTTTTTTTACGTCGATCATTTGATTTTTTTCCCGGGTGCATCGACTCCTTTTCAGTATTCACTTAACACGGGAAACCTGCGATTTAATCTCGTTAAAAGATTTAGTCCCGGCCCAAATCTAAAAAAATTTCTCAGGCCGGTTGACAAAATCCTCACATCAGGTGAAAGATAAGAAGGGGAAAATGATTTTGCAGTAATCTGTCATTAAAAGTAGATGGCTGAATTTTGTTGTCAAACAGTATTGCCATATGCATCACTTTTATGATATACCCTTGCATTTTTGACAAGATTAAGGTCGGTCATAAGGCTATAGGTGAAGCCATTAATAATAGCAAATGTGGCAGGTTTGCCAGGTTTACCCAAAACCATATTAGCTTCATTCCCTGTCTTTATATCCAAAGGCAAAGAAATATTTTGATGGATTAAATTACAGGGAATGTATGTAAAGGGGGTGTTACCTGCATTTTTGAGTCGCACATAAGTAATTCCTTTTTCAAGCAACTCATTAATGGTCAGGCTTGAAAGCTTTTTCTTGTTATTAACTGTTTTTTCATAAATTTCCCCAGATCTTGCTTGCAAACCTGAAGCATCTATTTCTTCATATGCATTATATATCGATAAATCGCCAATGTCTTCAATTACCGAGGTAAAATACAAGGCCCCTGTGATTTTATCGAATTTGCGGTATCTCCTAATACCAATATCTGCGTTAGTGGCTTTACCGGCTTTTTCAATTTGCACATTTCGAACAATCAGATCAAAAAAGGCCATTTTAACGTTGAGCGGAATGCCCGGATAGTTAACTATACATGAAGTATCAATGTCCCCATTAGCCATAAACCATAATACCCTGGTAAAAGCCAGACAATACAACTTGCGAACATCCCTTTTATCTACATCTGTCAGACTGCCACCCGCTTCCATTAGCAGAGTACAAATGCCTTTGTTTTGAAAATATTCCCCAAAAGCCCTTGGCTCAAATTCATCATAGTACCTGGCTATTTGCCCGGGATAAATCGATTCGCATTCTTGCCAAAGCTGGTACGAAAGGGCCTTGGCGGTAGCAAAATTTTTAAATTGCGCCGCTGTTGAAGCATCTTCACAGGGCATAGGCGCAAGGAGGGAAAAAAATGTGGCTTTATCACGCTGACCAGCGCCGTAATATATCTCCTGATCATGCATATTCAATGCAAAATCGAAAGACCTGCGATCTGCATAGTCCTTTAAAATCTGTGCTTCAGGGCTTATGAAAACCCTTGCATCCCGATTAATGTCAATATCAAAGGCATTTCTTCTGCAATAATATTCAGCTCCATCAGGGTTGAGCACAGGAATCATATGCAACCTGACTCTTTCCCTTAAAAAATCATTTGATTTTTGATGGACAGATAAATAATGAATGAAATCAAGCAATGCCAGTGTAGCAGTTGGTTCATCGCCATGCATTTGTGTCCAGCATAGTACTTCAATCGGTCCATCACCAAAAGTGTAAGCATAAATCGGACGGTTTTCAACGGAATGTCCCAGGAGTTCTGCTTTTAAAAACTTTTTTTCAACAAAATCCTTTAACAGGCTATGCAGGGTTTTGCTTTTAATATGGTAATCGACGTATTTACTATATTTAAAATGCTCATACTCTTTAAATAGGTTCTGTATGTCAATTACAGCTTCTGAGACAAAATGGTCCTGACTAAGACTCATAGGTAGGTAGGTTGCGCTTAATGAATGAATATAATACTATTCATAATAAAATGCACGTAATAAATTCAATTATTGAAAAATAAGGTTTTGCTTCAGATCAATAATTGGATCCTGATGTTCATATCCCAGGACCCGCGTACTTCGGATATACCTTTTTACATTATCCTCATCATAAAGCGGAGATTGAGCATCAACACTGCTGATATGAACACGTCCGGCTGCATGTATAAATGCATTATCGCCGATCCACATGCCAACATGGGTAATACGTTCGGCTGTAGTATCACTGACTTTCCTTCCAAAAAACAAAAGATCACCCGGGCTCAGCTTGGAAAAGTCTCCTGTTTCATCCACAAGCTGACCGACTTTACTTTGCTGATCCGCATCTCTTGGTAAAACTATACCATGCAGAAAATAAATGGTTTTGGTAAAACCACTGCAGTCAACACCTTTACTTGAGGTGCCACCCCAGAGATAAGGCAATCCCATAAGTTTTTGGGAAAGGCTAACCAGAGAGTTCTCTGTCCTTTCGAGGTTATTAAGCCAGGTAAGGTATGGACTGGCGGCAGATTTAGGAATTTGCCCTTCCCTGCCATCTGGCAAGGCTACTTTGTAATACTTGTCTGACTCATCTGACAATGCAAGGGCATTACCCAGAACAAGATCACTGACTGCCTCCCCCTTTTCATTATATAAGGTGCCATACATATCTGTGAATATGACTTTGGGTTTACGCTGCCATTCTTCCAGACCATGATAATCGGTTAAATAAATACCTCCATTATCGACCCAGGAAATATAGCCATCCGGGCTCTGCACCAAATGCCAGTAAGCGGTGGATTTTAAAACAGTTAATGGCGTTCCAAGCAAGGCCTGAGTGGCCAGTTCAGCTGAATGGGCTGCCTTGCTTCTAAGGTTGGCGACCGATAAGCGAACCAATCCATAAGTACCTGGTGTTTCCGGAAGAATCTGTATGCTGTCTGATAGGTTAAAACCTGACTCATAACAGGCTTTTAATAACAACTGCTTTGCCTGGGGCACAGAAGTTTCACCTTTCACTATAAACTTATCACTGACACGTGACTTTACAAGATCAATATTGTAAACCGCTAATCGTTTATCGGGTATGAGATCATTACCCACTTCTTCGATAATTTGAACAATTCTTTCTTTATCATCGGAAGCAGTATGAAGATTACAACTAATCTGAATGAGAAGTATACCCAAAAGCCAGATATAGATTACGCTTTTTAATTTCATGCTGCTAAAATATTAAAAATATCAATACATATTAAGCCAATGATTAAAAAAAATGTAATTTCACAATTTTGAAAAAAAATCATATTTTATAAATAAAATTCAGACCGGGCGCTATCCGGTATTACTACAATATGGTATATCGTGAAAGACCTAAATAATAAAAAGATCGGGCACCTGGCAAAATTTATCCTGGGAAATCAGAGTGCAGGTAAAGGTACATTGTTATATAAAAGACTTATTATAACGGGTCAATTGTGCTTGCTCGTTGCATCTATTTGCCTTATTTACTTAATATTTGATATTTGGATAGGTGTATATTTTGCCATCCCCTATTACATTGTTCTGTTTTTATTAAGTATTACAGCCTTTTTACTCAACCAAAAAGGGAAACATCTTATTTCCAGATTGTTGATTTTTTCTGCATCCCTGTCTTTTATTTTTCTTTTTACATCATCAGAGCCGGTTGAATCAGGTAATTATTTCAACTTTTTTCCTCTTGCAATTAGCCCTTTTTTACTGTTTGGGTACGAAAGATTCAAACTCAGTTTGTTTTTATCCATTACTTCTTTGTCACTTTTTGGCATTGCACTGTTTTCTGATTTCAGTATGCTGCCAAACGGGGAGATCAGCACTGAAATTAATGAGCTCAACTTTTTTATTCATTTTATAGTAGCTATGCTTGCAACACTTTTTATGGTAATAACACTTGCGGGAGCTAATTTCAAGGCAGAAGAGCAGTTAAGGAAAAACGAAAAGGAACTCTTACATATACGATCTCAACTCGAAGAAAACACAGAAAGGCTTGCCATGGCCATATCGGGGGCAAATGCAGGTGTTTATGACTGGGATATTAAGAAAAACACTATTCAGTATTCTATCCTTTGGAAAAAATTACTGGGGTACAGGCCAGAAGAAATTAAGGATGAAGGAATTGATGAATTTATGCAAATGGTGCACCCCGATGATGCTGAAAAAGTAAATGAAAAAATTCATCTGCACCTTACACAGAATGAAAGATATTCAGAAGTCTTCAGGTTAAAAACCAAACAAGGGAATTACCGCTGGTTTTTAGATGCAGGACAGGCCACCTGGGACAATGAGGGCAAGCCAATACGAATGGTAGGCGCACTCTTTGACATAACAGAGAAAAAATTAACTGAAAGCACCATCCGCGAACAGAATACCATGCTTGAAAAAATCAATGCTGAATTGGATCGTTTTCTCTACTCTACATCACATGATCTCAGGGCTCCACTAATGTCTATACTCGGCATTTTAAATGTCGCTGAAAACACCAATAAAATAGATGAACTGAAAGAATACATGCAACTGATCGGAGACCGAACGCACAAACTCGATGAATATATAAATGAAATAATTGATTATACCCGGAATCACCGACAGGAAGTCAGAAGAGAAATTTTTAATTTACATGCGCTGGTATCAAAATCTGTCGCCAATGCCACAGTACTTGACCCCTCTGGAAGGATAAATTTTCAAATTGAAATCCCTGAAAATCTCTTCATAAAATCAGATTATGAACGATGGCATATTATTTTAAAAAGCCTGCTAAGCAACGCAGTAAAACACCACAATTATAAAAATCAATACCTCTGGGTAAAAATTTATATAGTGGATACTGAAGAAACTTTTGAAATGTACATAGAAGACAATGGCAAAGGCATAAAAAAAGAGTATCAGGATCGCATATTTGATATGTTTTTTAAAGCTTCAGAAGATGCAAGTGGAAGTGGTATAGGCCTGTACCTGGTAAAAGAAGCACTAAACCGACTAGCCGGTGATATTGAGCTTAAAAGTAATTACGGTGATGGAACTTCTTTATGCCTGAAATTTAAGGTTCCTGAGCAACTTATATACCTGTACCGTTAATCTGTTTGCCCAACTTATCAAAAATACCAAATACTACCGGGCATATTGATGCATTTTTAATGGAAAGTGATAGAATCTGGCGAAACCTCTTCCGGTTGGTATGCGGGTACTCACGGCAAGCCTGAGGTCGATGCTCATACACCAGACATTTATTGTCTTCCAGCAAAAAGGGACATGGCGGAGCGGGAAAAACATAATCACTGTCCTCATCCATAACCAGATAAGTATCGATAAAATCAGATACCTTCATTTTTAAATGTCTTGCCAGCCTTTGGATGTCAGTTTGCAGAAAACGCGGGCTGGTAGTACGACAACAATTACCACAACTTAAGCAGTCAAATTTCTCAAAGGCCTCATGATGCAGGGCATGAACCTTGGCATCAACTTCATTGTCTTTCTTTTTTCGCAACATAGCTGCGGTATCCTTGAGTAACTTTTTTCTGGAATCAGCAAGCGCATTGAGGTTTGCACAAGATGGAAAATGCATAGACAAATTGGTTGGATTTGACAAAATAAATAAAGTCTACCGAATTATTCACAGTATTTTTTTGTTTATTATATGAAGACCGTTTGCATGCCAAGGGTCTGGTTTTGTGACAACCTAAATTGCATAACCATGAAATTACATCCCAATGAATTGTGGATTTGTTATGATAGTCGTAATGATCTGCACAAAAAAACCAAGGCATTTGCCCAGAGTGTTTGCAATCACATCAGTGAAACAGACCTTAGCAAAAACAAACTCACCAAAACGCGATGGAGGGAATTGCTTAATATGTTAAACCTCCCACCTAAAAAACTCATGAACAAAGCCAAACCTGAGTACCAGGAAAAATTTGCTGGTCATGATTACGATGATGATGCATGGCTCGACATTTTGGGAAAACATACCGATCTGCTCAAAGCGCCTATTGCAGTAAAAAATAATAGAGCCGTATTATGTGAAAGGCCAAAGGACGTATTTAAAGTTGCCTGATTAAACAACTTTTATTTCAGCCCGGTGAAGGGTTATTCATCTTGCAAATGAACAATATAACCCAAGTGCAAAGTGATTTTTTAATATCTGAAAAATCATTATTAAATTTGCACCTTATGAAAAAAGTGGCTTTTTACACACTGGGCTGTAAACTTAATTTTTCAGAGACCTCTTCCATTGCCCGCATATTTGAAGAACATGGGTATGGCAAGGTGGAAATGTTTGAAAATCCGGAGATTGTAGTCATTAATACCTGCTCAGTTACAGAAAATGCAGATAAGAAATGCAGGAAAATAGTAAATGACGTCTTAAAAAATTCAGAAAATCCCTATATTGTTATTGTAGGATGTTATGCACAACTCAAGCCCACAGAAATAGCCAACATACCCGGAGTAGATGCCGTTTTAGGCGCTTCTGAAAAATTCAGAATTGTTGAACTGCTCAACGGTTTTGAAAAAAAAGATAAAACCCAGGTGCTCGTAAAAGAAATTCAGGAGGCAAAACGCTTCAACAGTGCCTGGTCGATAAATGACAGAACCCGTACCTTTTTAAAAATTCAGGATGGTTGTGACTATTCCTGCTCCTTTTGCACCATTCCCCTGGCCCGCGGAAATAGCCGGTCCGACACCATAGAAAATGTAGTGATGGCAGCAAATGACATCGCTGCACAGGGTGTAAAGGAAATTGTACTTACAGGAGTAAATACAGGAGATTTTGGTCTGCTGGATGGAAAAAGGGAATTCAGGTTTTTAGACCTAATTCAGAAACTGGATCAGGTAGACAACATCAATCGCTTCAGGATATCATCAATCGAACCCAACCTCCTCAGCAATGACATTATTAAATTTGTAGCACAATCAGATAAATTTGTTCCTCATTTTCATATTCCCCTGCAATCGGGAAGTAATAAAATACTCGGATTAATGCGCCGCAGGTACAAAAGGGAATTGTATCAAAGCCGGGTTGAATATATTAAACAACTTATGCCCGACTGCTGTATCGGTGTAGATGTTATTGTAGGTTTTCCCGGAGAGTCGGATGATGATTTTATCGAGACCTATCAATTCCTCAATGAACTCGATATCTCTTATCTCCACGTTTTTAGTTATTCTGAAAGAACCAACACCCCGGCAGCTGAAATGGCTGAATCTGTTCCGGTAAAGGTCAGAAATGATCGGTCAAAGATGCTGAGAAGCCTGTCTGAAAAGAAAAGACGATTTTTTTATGAGCAGCACCTGGGGAAAAGCTATGATGTTTTATTCGAAGAAGATATTGATAACAACCTTATCCACGGATTTACCCCAAATTACATTCGGGTTGCCGTACCTTTCAGGGATGGGCTTGTCAATACGGTTCAACACCTTCAACTGGATCAAATTAACCTTTTTGGTCAGGTAAAAGGCACATTTGTAGAAAAAAAACCTGAAGTCTCCTCCCTCTCTGCCTGATACCCGGAAAAGATTGTGGTGAATGAAAGAAGATATTGTTTTAAACAAACAACAACTATATCTTTGAATATTATAAAAACTTTCCTTTGACCTGTTTATTGGGGTATCGGTACATGAAAAAATCAGCAAATCGTAAAGGTTTAGGTGCTTTTCGCCTTATTGTTTTTCTTTTAGCCATTTTTCAAACTGACGTTACTTTTTCGCAAAGCCGGTTTTTAGACAGCTTGCTTTTAAAATATAACACCTATGCTTCATACCAAAACGATTCAATGACTATCGTCTTATTGAACAAAATAGCCTTTGAATATCGAAACAACTTTGCGGATTCAAGTCTTTGGTACGCAAAAAAAGCATATCATTACAGTGATTCACTCGGCATTATTTCTGAAAAAACCAGATCACTTCGAAATATGTCACTGGCCTATATTAAAAAAGACCAGCCAGATACAGCAATATTTCTCCTGCAAAGCGGCCTGCTTACTTCCCAGGGCTGCGAATGTTCAGATATTGAAGCCGATATCTATAACTCATTGGGGACTGCATGGTATTTCAAATCAGAATTTGACAGCGCCATTTTTTATTTTGAAAAATCGATCGAATCATTTCTGGAAAAAGACAATCAGGAGTCTGCCGCCGGCACCATGATTAACCTGGGCGTCATTTATGAAAATACCGGTAAATTTTCGAAAGCGCTGGAAAATTATCATAATGCCCTAAATGTATTCGAAGCTCTTGATGTTAACATAAGTGGTAAAGCCATTGCTTATTATAACGCTGCTAAATTGTATGCACAAATAAACTGGTTCGATAAGGCTGAAGAATATTATCTGAAAGTTGCCTCACTCGATAGTCTGAGTGGAGATGTAATGGGAATTGCTTCAACCATGGGTAGCCTTGCAAATATCTACTTAAATAAAAACGATACAGCAAAGGCTATAGATTTTTACAGGTATTCTATTGATTTGTATACGCAAACAGGGGCAGGCAAATGCAGGGCCATTTATTCCCTTGGTAACCTGGGAGAGATTTATCAAATGCAGGGAAATTATGACTCAGCTTTTTACTTTATACAGCAGGCGCTTCAGAGGGCTGAAGAATGCCAGCTTCCAAAAGAATTAGTATTTGCTGCTTTAAAAGCCGGAAGTTTGCATTTCAGCTACAATGACTTTGCCAGGGCCCAATCCTTTTTCCAAAAAGCCTTCGAAGAGGCCTCAAGCAGAAATTTTGAAAATGAAATCGCCGGTGCAGCTTCCTACTTGTATAAATTATACCGAAAACAAGGGAATCAGGCGGAGGCTTTGAAATTTCTTGAAATTGAAAATACCATTAAAAATGAGCTGTACAGCGATGAAAATACACGTATTCTGGCCATTATGGAAGGGCGATTTGAAATTGAAAAAGAAATGCAGCAACTCCAATTTGAAAATAGTCTGTCTGAATTACAGCTAAAAAAAGAATTGCAGCAAGAGAAAACGCTGCGCTTATACTTTTTAATTTTTGTAATACTGCTTTCAATCTTATTGTTTGCTATTGTATGGCTCTATGTACAGCGCATTCGGGATAATAAGCAGCTTGACAAAATAAATCGCGAAATGTCTGATCAAAATAAAGAAATAGCCCGGCAAAGAGATTTACTGCAGGAAAAATCCCATATGCTGGAAAACCAATCTCTAGAGATACGCCGGAATAATGAAAACCTCAAAAAACTCAATGAAGAAAAAAACAGCATCATTGGCATAGTTGCCCATGATTTGAAAAGTCCGCTGAATCAAATCAAAGGCTTAATTGCGCTGCTATCAATTGAATTGCGGAAAACCACTATACATAAAGACCTGGCTGAATATATTGAAAGGATTAAAACTGCCAGTGAGCAATCTGTAGAAATGATTGACCGCATTCTTGACATTAGCGCTATCGAAGCAGAAAAAATGGAGATTAAACCTCAAAAAATCGAAGCAGATATTATTATCAGAGAAGTTGCAGAAGCATTCACAGAACAGGCCAGAGATAAAAACATGAAAATACTTCTGGATTTAACACCCGAAATTCGTTTTTATACCGATCCATTATATTTAAGAGAGATATTGAACAATCTTATTTCAAACGCCATAAAGTTCTCCCCCCCATTCAATGTCGTAGAGGTTTATCTCACCCAAAATCCCGAATACTATAAAATTGAAATCAAAGATACAGGACCTGGCATTAGTCCCGAAGATCAGAAAAGCATGTATTACATGTTTAAAAAAGCATCTAATATGCCCACCCAGGGCGAAAAGTCAACTGGTCTTGGACTTGCCATTGTCAGAAAATATTGCGATGCACTTGATTATAAGCTTTCCTGCATAAGTAGCCTGGGGGAAGGAACAACTTTTGAAATTAATATTCCTGTTTTGAACGAGCAAGAAGTTGAGGAATTAATCTGAATATTCCTTTAAGCTTACAATACTCACTTATCCTTTTGTGGGTAATAGAAAAAGCTCATAGCAAAATTGAATATCTCGTATGTGTAGTATGGACTTCCAGGTTGGAATATATCCTTTCTGCGTGCATGAAGCATACCGATTTCCAAACCCAATTTCCAGACTTCGGGTTTGATGCTCATAAATACATTCAGGTTCCAGGCTGGGTATATTCTGGTTTTCTCATAGAAATACTGATTAAACCCAAGTGATGGCGTCAGCAAAACATTTTCTTCGGCAATTTCGAAGCTTTTGAGTATTCTGGGCTGAAATGAAATATAATTCTTATTACTAAGATTGTTTTTCAAATCAAAATCTACTGCAAGTGGTAAAAATAAAGAAAACCAGCTTTGCCCAAAACTGATGTTGGGACCAATTGCAAAATGATTACCACGCTTATGCGGCTCTTCGTCAAACCAAAAATCCTGGTAATAAGACCAATATCTTCCATACCGGAATTTCAAGTCGACCTTTTCACTCAATCCTACCCCGAAATGAATTCCGAAAGGTGCTCCGGCTCCTGAAAAGTTCTGAGCAATTCCTATTTCAGTTCTTCCGGCTTTTAATTGGCCGGATGTCTGGAAATCTGAAAAAAACTGAGCCATACTTATAAACGCTGAGCACTGAAGTATGGCAAAGAGGGATATCAACTTCATTGTACCTTACAACCCCTGGTTTTTAAATTCATTATCAAAGAGCCAAGATCATTTTGCAATACAGAACTGCCATTGCTTCTGCAAAAGGGGCAGGCTTGTATATTGCCTGCCGGATCAACATATACCATTCTTTTACCAGCGCCAAAACAACCATAGTTTTCAATATAGGCTTCGTGGTAAATCACTTTAGGGTAGTTTGATAATAGGATGTCCCGATTGTAGCTTTCCGCCATTTCTGCCAAAATATGCTTTTGGCGGCTATTGAGCGAAACATCCCTACCTGCATACCGACCTACAGGTTTTGGGTCAAGCCATTGAACAAAAGCCACATCCCATAGCATCGCCAACTCCATATATGCCGGCATATGGCCTTCCTCTAAAAAATCAGAGCTCACACATATGCTCAGGGTGGTGAGCAAACCGGCATTTCGGGCATTTTTTATGGCATCCTTTGCCCAATCGTAGGATTGATGCCGGTTGCGAAAGAGATTATGTTCAACGGGATTATAATGGTCAAGGCTCACAGACACACCTGTAAGGCCGTGCTTTTTCAACTCAAGGGCCCTGTCAGTTGTAAGACCATACCCCGAAGTGGCCAGCCAGTAATTTATTTTCTCATTGTTGAGTTTATTCATTATTTGCAAAATATCCTCATACCGCATCATGGGTTCACCACCGCCAAAATGGATCTGCGACAGACCATTGTCTGCAAATTTCCCCGCTATTTCAATAAGGTCATCTGCACTCAGAATTTCGCGTGAATTGAGTAAATCCCACTCGTAACAATGTTCGCATTGCAATGGACACTTGGTGGTAATGGCCATCAGTACATTGTTAAGTGAATTTTTATACTGTATATCCCCTGTTAAACGGTGTAATTCCAGTTTGTAATAATTCAGAAATGCCTTTGACGGCCATCCCACAATATACATGTCAAAGTAAAAAAGCCCTTCGTGATAAATAATTTTTGGCACGCCCCGCTTTCCAAAAAATCCACGAACGAGTTGCCTGTAGCTTTTAAGCGCATTAACAATTAATCCCGGTTTGCGCAACCAGAATATGGCAATGACAATTTGAAAACTGCGTAGTACCAACAATAATGCTGTCTTTTTAAAACCACTTATAATCCTTACGCTTCGCTGACTAATGTCAAAGGTCAAACCTACCTTAACATCTGTTGTTTTAACTCCACTCATGGCATTTCAGGTGAATTTGCAAAAACAGGTGTATTTACCCAATCGAGCTTTTGTACTTCAATAAGCTTATCTCTCGAAAACTTTGAAAAATTTCCGGGTATTTTGAATGTTTCCAGTAATTTGCGATCAGGGAAACCGGAATAATTGCGTATATGCTCATAATAGCCCCGGGTATGTAAAAAAAGACTACTGTTGCCCCCGGGTATTTCAAAAGTCAATTCTGTGAAATCGCCTATTTCAAATTGCCTGAGGTATTTTTCATCGCTATTTTCAATGATCTTTCTTACATCTTTTCCAAGATGATTATCAGCTGACGCCGCAGGAAGAATCTCATAGGTGTGAGCAGCATTTTTACTAAAATCGACAAATGCATGATCTATTTCCCAAAGCATAAAACCAGATTCAAGTTTTATGGAAAGTTCATTGCCTTCAATTCCCGCTAAGGGTATTGGCATAACCATCTCTTTAAACGCAAGTGGACCGGCAATGTGAAAAAAGTCGTGGAATTCCCACGCTTCGTTTCTTTTAATGTACACGTTGAGGGTAAGTCCTTGTTCATTTTGCCAGCGCATATGCTCTTCAGGGTCAGCTTTACGCTGTTTCGCAATAAAAGATGGATAATAGTTCCCAAACAGTTTCGTAAATTCTCCAAAAACATAATCGCCCCATAAAGAATTTTTAGCCCTGATTACAAGTTTGGCTTCATCTGCGTCTATTGGTACCGGGCAACTGATTTCCAGGTCATTGAGCCCCTTTGAAACAGCCTCTGTATCATTGAAAATATAGTAACTTTCGTCTTTACCAGAAGCCAGCAATGGTGAATAGTCAATGCCCCCATTAAAAGCATTAATAAGGTGCGGTTGATTTTTTGAAATTGTATGTACCCGGCCATATTTATCCAGCAAAGCATATACACTGTCATCATGTTGTACACATATCAAACGGGCCATATCGGTGTATTGTCTTTCTTTTAACTGATTTGCTATCTGTATGGTAAGTTTTTCAGAATGAACAGAGTTGTCGAAAGGCAATTTCAAATAATCATCTCGCTGCAAGGCTTTGAAAATGGCGCCGCTGTATATTTCACCTACAAAGATGCTTGTGTCATATTGATCCATATAAACAAAGGGGCAGGAATCTTTTGTCAGAAGAACAATGATCGCCACGAGCACCATGGTACCATAAGCCACCCCTAGCACACTGATAAGGTGTGAAGCAGTATTGGCACCGGTATGTTTATCATACACTTCTACCCTTTCAATGTCTTCAATATTAATAATCCCTGCCGACAGATCACCTGCACCAGGCTTTACAAAGATATGCACCTCGTCCAATACATGGGCCTTTGGTGTTTTATTGGGATTGCTGTTTTTAAAGTATCGGTTAGGTCGGCCATCAGGCCGGGTTTTGACAAATGAGTATCTTTCCGGAGGGAGTTCTGATAACTTTCCCGAAAAGGTTCCCTCTTCTTCATTTATGACTATGGAAGAAAAATACCAGGCAATAGAATCTTTATGCAAAATCACATAATTGGGTGCTTCCCGTAATTTTTCAATTTTCTCCAATGTAGGGCTGTCAATTTGACCAGACCGGTAGTAATTATTGAAACAGGAAAAGGGAATGAATAATAAGCCGGCTATAGCGGCCGGTATTAAAAAACTTTGAACAGAAATGCGTGTACGAATTCTTGTTTCGGGAGGGACACTAACTTTCATGCGGATAGATTTAAAGGTTATATCTGGTTAATGGATTTTCTCATTTAAGCACCTGCCCTTCTATCAAATGGTTGAAAATATATATCCTCTAAAGAAGCACTGCACAATGTACAGACGCTTATTCAAACAGAAATATTCTTCCACATTAAAATAAAATTAGAAATAATTGAAGGCAATTCAAAGCGTAATGAAATAAATAGTTTTCGGAAAAATTTTTTCTTTAGTACCTGTATAAAAGATGATTCAGAAATTTTATCAATGAATTTAATAATAAATTAGGATGGTAAATTTTATTTACATACCTTTGCTATGCATTTAAGCAATAGTGTTATCAGCGCCTACCCGTTATTAATCATTCCTGGTCTTTGTTGTTTCCCACTTTACTTAATCAAATACTTTGATATGGCAACTAAACCATATGCTTGTATTATGCTAAGGTGCTTCAGTTAGCTCCTTAATTATAGTTTTTAAAAAATATTATTAGAAAAATGCAAGGAACAGTAAAATTCTTTAACGAAGCCAAAGGATTCGGCTTCATTAAGCCCTCAAATTCAAATGAAGATGTATTTGTACATTCTTCAGGATTAATCGACCAAATTCGCGAAAATGACGAAGTTGAGTTCGAAATGGAAATGGGCAGAAAAGGCATGAATGCCGTTAATGTTACAATATTAGACTAAGAAAATCTTTTTTCGTAATATAGTAATTGAAAAAACCGCTAAAAGCGGTTTTTTTTATGTCGTTAGTTTTATATCTTTTTCACCTTAATAGCGCTGAGACCTTTTGGTGTTCTCTCTGTCTCAAAGCTCACCTTATCCCTGTCCCTCACCTGATCCAGCAAACCATTGGCGTGTACAAAAATGCTATCGCCACTAATGGAATCTTTAATAAAACCATAACCTTTTGAGTCATTAAAGAAAGACACTGTACCGGTTCTTCCAGTTTCATCTTCATCTCCTTCCTCTTTTCTGTCAGTTCTGAATGAAATGCTGTCAACATCAACTACATGTTTTTTCTTCGGGTCAACCGGTGTATCGGTAATATTTCCGTCAGCATCAACATAGGCCAACATATCATCAAGACTTGCACCTTTAGCGGAATTGGCCTTTCTGGCTTCTTTCCTCTCACCTTTTTCCTTTTTCTTTTGAAGCTTTTTTTTCTCTTGTTCTTTTTTGTTGAATGTTACTGAAGATCTTGCCATAAAATGTGTTTAGGGATAATTTAATATACGTTTACGTTAACTGCTTACTTCTGTTCAGAACCATGACGTTATTTGACATAATAAAGGTAGGCTATGAAAAGAGATTAAAAACTGTTACTAACGGCAATGCCGTTTAATACTACAAAGTTTAAGAAAATTTTAGATTTTTCCTAACATATGATGCAATATCGATAAAAGCCACAGGAGATATATTCCAAAGTACATGGTAATAATTCATTTTCTAAATTGAGACTAAACCTGAACTATTAAAAAATCTTTCATTTCATTTAAAAACCGTCTTCTCGTATATGACTGTATATCTGAAACTTATGTTCAATAAACACTACGATTGAAAAATATTTTCCATTTGTTGATCTGATTTCATTGAAAAAAGTGTGTATAGCTATGAAACTAAAACTTCAATTCAAGCTATGAAACGATTTACCAAATGGTCTTTATTAATGCTCTTGCCGGCTTGTGTCTATTTTATGTCCGGTTGTTCGAAAGAAGAAACAGAACCCAATAAAGCGCCGGTATTGGAGCCGGCTGCTGATGTCATCGGGATAACCGACACCAACATTAATCTAATGGTAAATGCAATGGATCCTGATGGGGATGCTTTGAGTTATGATTGGAAGATTTCTGAATCCCCTGCCGGCAGTAGTGCCAGCCTGAGCGTAAATACACCTATGAGTGCGACTTTTTCAACTCAGGTTGCCGGCTATTATCAAATTCAGGTTCTGGTCGATGATGGCAGGGGCGGTAAAGATGCCGGATTTATCAAATTATACATCGGCGGCAGATTGCCAACCTCAATTACAAGCAATACCACTTTACCTGATTTATTTACAGATGAAACCATCCCTGATTATTACGCTTCTCAAAATGTGCTATTGAGGGCCGGACTTACACTGGAGCCTGGTGTTGTTTTAGAATGTGGCGCTGACATTACCCTTAATGTGAGTGATAATACGGCATTCCTGAAAGCCGAAGGCCTTCAGAACAAAAAAATTATCATAAGGGGAATATCAAAAAATAAAGGAAGCTGGCGGGGTATCAATATCAGCTCCAGCAATGTTGCTAATTCGCTGAATCATGTGACCCTGCTACATGCGGGAAGCAACACCATTGGAGGTAAAAAATGTGCCATTCGAATTCAAAGCAATGTATCTGCTCGTATAGGCATCCAAAATTCCCTGATAGCAGAAACCGCAGGTTATGGGCTCTTTGTTGATGGCAATGATGGAATACTATCTTCATTTTCAAACAATAAAATTGATAACAATGATGCAGCGCCTATGCTTATTGCAGCAGAAAACACATATGCACTAGACAACAATTCAACATATAGCGGAAATGGTATAAATGCTATTGAAGTGGCGGCAGCAGGTAATGTAAATGCAAGGTTCATAAATGCAGGAACCATGAAAAATGCAGGAATCCCTTATCATATCAACAGTTCGATTGAAATCAGAAATGCTGTGACCGTTGAAGCAGGGACTACCTGCCTTTTTAACAGTGGATTACGCATTTGGGTAACAGCTGAAGGTTCTTTAAACGCCAAAGGAAGCAATAATAATATTATTACTTTCAGCAGTGTTACACAGGTTGCAGGCGCATGGAGAGGTATTGAAATACACACCTCCTCACCATTAAATATCATGGATTACTGTATCATTTCATATGGTGGAAACAGCAGTGGAAGAGGTGCAAACATTTATATGTTCGGATCAACACCGGGCGCACAATTGACCCTGACGAATAGTACTATAAGTCACAGCCAAACCTATGGTCTCAGATCTGCCTCCGGCTCTATTTCACTTACCCAAAACAACAATTCATTTACCAGTAATGCCAATGGAGATATCCGTCAGGACTAAAGATTTAATAATAATTATTTGATTAATCCGGCTTTCATTAAACCATTACCAATAATTTTTGATGCCCATTAAATCTATAAGCAAAAATTTGAAACCCATGAAATCTACAAACAATCAATTTGCACTGTTTACCATTGTTATTTTCATCTTTTCAACGGCCTGTTCAGAAGAAGATGGCTCCACAACACTGGGAAGCAATTTTGAAATGTTTGAACTGAAAACCTCCGGGGATATAAATACCGAAATAACTTATGATGAAAGAAAATATTCAGCTGCCGGCACAAGCGCTTTTTTAAAAGACTTTGAAACTTATCTTTCCATAACTGGAACCAATAATGACCCCATTATTACCATAGTATTGTATCCACCTCCAGGTCATGAAAGAGAAAACGATGTACTTGGCATAACCATTCGCTCAGACGAGCCAAAGCCCTGGACCCTAAACAAAAGCTTTAAAACAGCCTATATACAACAATTGGCTTTTGATACCAATCATGCCATCATAAGTTATTGGGATGGTGAACTCGAAAGGGATTATATTTCATTCTACCGGCTTGAAAACTCCAATAGCAATGTAATTCTCAAGAGAGAAGGTGTCCTGTTAAAAGGAAGCATATCGGGCACCATCGCACTTGCCACATTTAATGGGAGATTGGTACGGCTTGAAAAACTTGAATTTCAGATCAGACCGGCTGATGATGATTTATCTGACTGATTATTTATATCCGCGATAAGCATAAAGAGAATCTATTTGCAAAATTTTGCCAGATAAATTAATAAGGCGCTCATCTTGCGGATCAAGTGTTTTCATGTATTCTTCCCAGGAATGCCGATAATAAGTTTTGGCACTGCGAAGATCATTGGTTTTTTCGAAATAACTACCTGCCAATCTATAGGTATAAGCCTTTTGTCTCGAATTAATTTTAGGAGATTGAATGATTTCGAGGGCTTGATTGAGATACATTAATGCGGAATCGTAAAAATGACATTCAAGCTGACAAGAAAGCATATTATTCATTGAAGTAAGTATATAAAGATTGTTATTGTCTGGATAAACCTGTCTGCGTATGTTTAAACCATGATTGAAATAATAGAGGGCACTATCATAATGATTCAACCTCAGAAAGGTGTTCCCAAGATTATCCATAGAAGTCGCTGTTTCCCTATGATTAGGGCCATATAAACGCTCTGCAAGTTGCCTGGCTTTTTGATTATAAGGCAGGGCTTCATCGTATTGCCCCATCAGTTTATAAGTAGCTGCAAGATGATTCATGCCAGAAATGGTACCCGGAAATAAATCTCCCATCATTGCCTGGCATATGTCGTAGGAATGACGCAGATATTTGATGGCTTCTTCATAATCCGCCTTATCTTTGTAAATACTTCCCAAAACAAAATAGCTTTCGGCAATATGTAAATTTTGATTCTCTCCCCATAATTGCTTTTCTAGATTTATTGCGCGTTTTATATAATATAATGCAGTATCAAATCGCTCAGTTGACTTACATATATAAGACAAGTATTTCAAAGAAGCCGTATAAAAACTATCCACTTCAGGCAATAACATCGCTATATGCAACTCGATCGACTTTTGTAACAGCAAAGTAGCAGAATCAAACCGACCAATATCTCTTTGATATAAAGCTTGTTGCTGCATTAAAAACAAAAAAGACCTGCTCAAACCCAATTGATTATCCTTTGCAAAATTATTGGCGTTTTTAAGTATTTCTCCCGATCGGCTATGATTGCCAAGGGACCTGTACAACTGACTCATTGTGGTAAGTAGTTCCAGTTTAACTTCAGGAGGGCCACTGTATTCATCAATTTTCTCATATCCAAGATTGAGAAATTCAAATACAGTCAAAGTATCACCCTTGGATTTAGCAGGGTTAGCAGTCATAAATAAATCGACAAGAAAGGAAGTAGTAGCTCCCGCAACCTTTTCATTTTTAACAGCCAGATCTCTTTGACGCCTGGCTTCACCTGCCTGCCACAAACTAGCAGTAATTCCTGCAGAAAGAGATAAAAAAATTATTAACAGCGCTATTAACCTTGTCTGATTTCTTCGCAGAAATTTACGCGATGAATATTGCCAGGAGGCAGGTACTGCCAGTACAGGAAAATTATTCATATAATTTTTAATGTCCTGTATTAAATCACCAGCGCTGGCATAGCGTTGATCCGCATTATTATGAAGGCATTTTTTAATTATAAAAGCCAATTCCGTTTCGATAGATTCCGAAATTTTCTTTTGCGTAACAAGACGATACAAACTTATATTTTGAGGGTCTGCATCATCACCAACGTCATTTTCAGGAAAAAATCCACAAAGAATAAAGTGTAAAAGACAACCAAGTTGATAAATATCTGTTCCAACACTTAATATTTTTCCTTCAATCTGTTCTGGCGCCACAATAGCGGGTGTACCCATAAAAGATCCAAATTGATTCTGTACTTCTGTTAAAGAAGTGGCAATACCAAAATCGAGAAGTTTAACCTCCCCGGCATTATCTACAAAAATATTTCCAGGCTTTAAATCAAGATGTAGTGTGAGTCTTGAATGTGCATAAGATACGGCTTCTGTAACTTTTAAAAATAAATGTAAGGCATCTGAGATTTGCAACTGCCGGGATGCTAAATACTTATCAATTGGGACGCCCTCAACATATTCCATTACAAAATAAGGAATGTTCTGATCGCTTATACCGGCATCATATAAGACTGCAATGTTAGGGTGCTGCAATTTAGCCATAATGTGCTGCTCCTCTTTTCTGAAAACATAATGATCAGTATGCTTCAGACTAAGAGATAATAATTTAACGGCCACCTTTTTATCATAATGACCATCTGCTCGCTCAGCCAGGTATACGTTGCTCATTCCACCTTTAGCCAGCAAATCAATTATTCGATAATTACCTACGTATTCACCAGATCTTAACTGAGGGATACTGTGATTGGCAAGACTCTCAAACAAGGTTATTTGAAAATTATTAAAATACTCAATTGCATTTTCTGAATTGGAAAGCATCTGTATTAGTACTTTTTCCAATGCTTTGTCAACAATGTTTTTAGATTTAACAAAGGGTATTCTTTCAGGTTCAGACAGGGTCAGGCACTCATCATAAATGCTTTCTATCAATTGCCATGTTGGGTTCATTACTGATTGTAATTTTTAATTGATTAATACACTGTCTGAGTCTTAAAATATTAGCTGTAATTAAAATTTCCTATATGAGTGTACATCCAGTCACGGGCCAATTGCCATTTACGTTTAACGGTGGCCGAAGAAACACCAAGTACTTCTGCAGTCTCCTCAATGGTCAAACCTGCAAAAAACCTGCATTCTACAATCTTGCCATACAAACCGTCTTTTTCTTCCAAAATACGCAATAAGTCTTCCAAATCAACAAGTTTGGTCGCGGCCGCAGTTGATAAATTAATATGGTTTTCAATACTCTCAATACTTTCATTGGAAAGTCCTTCACCTCGCTTCACTGTATTTTTACTTCTGGCTGCATTCAATAAAACCTGTCGCATCGCTTTGGCGGCTACACAAAAAAAATGATTCCTGCTCTTCCAATCCGGATTGCCATTCCACATTTTCAGGTAGGCTTCGTGAATAAGCGCTGTGGTATTAAGGGTATCTATACCACTAAAGCGGTACCTTGAACTTTTGGCAATACATTGTAATTCTTTGTAAATGAATGGGAACACTTGATTAATAGCATCAAAATCACCCTCTCCTACCCTGTTTAAATAATAAGTTATATCCTCCGCGCCAGCCATATCATAATATTAGATTTTTTTTAATTTACAATATAGCATGAAACTCGCTTCACAGTTCAATTATTTATGACTTTTATTTAATTTATACATGAAAGCGCTCGGATCAGTACATTTTAATTTTACCGTCGTTCATTATTAACCATTCAATGATCAAAATTTGTCAAATATTTCAATTTAATAAGCAAATACTAACTTATTTTAAATCTATATTTTTACCCGGACAATTCCTTTTTACAATTATCTATATTGGCACTCTAAATAATGAATCTAAAGCAATAAATTCAAAATAATTATTTCTTCCGGAATAAGGCAAAAAAAATGTAATATATTATTGACGTGAATAAATAATTATTTTTGACAAATATTTAAAATTATACAAGCTAAATTATAAAAAACTTTTTATGGACTTAAAGCGTATATTCATATATAAAATGATTAAACCCTAGACCATATGAGTTATGAATAAAGAACAAAACTTTCTTGTAAAGAAATCTCATTGGTTTCTTATGTTGTTCCTGGCCATCATATTTAGTTCATGCGGCAAGAATATAACTTTTCCAGTTTCAAGTGCTGTTCCGGCTGCAAAAGGGTCAGTTAAAGTTACTACTGACCGGAATAATAATTAGTGCCTCTTAGAAAACACCCTGCCTGAAAATTCGAATACAACTATACCAATAAATAATTATACTATTTACATATGACGTAAAGCGCATTTCAGTGCATTTTCATTTTGTCATATTGCTTTTGTATCAATATAGT
>JAFIEV010000068.1 GCA_020832305.1 Cyclobacteriaceae bacterium
ATAGCATCCAGGTTATACTGGTAATGCACATGCTCAGTCGGTAAATCAGCCAGAAAACTACCCAATCCCGTTATGATGTCTATTTGCACATTATCAGTCCCTGCTGTGGACATGGGCAGGTTCCCGACATACGAGCAATTCATGAAAAATGGTGCTGACTGTTTTCGGAAAAAAGAAAGGCGATTGTCCAGAATCAATGCAGTTATTTGCAAACGGCAGGCAAATCCCGTCAGGGATGGCACCTTTGTAGAAAATGCTGCAAGTAGGATGTCAAGCCCTGTAAGGGCGAAACAATTTCTTATCTTTTGACACAGCCTGTCAGTTTACGGAACAGGGTGTCGCTCCTACGGAGCTCAATTCCCCGGTTATCATTTTTTCTACAAAGGTGCCACGCCAATGGCGCTTGCTTCACACTTCACCATAGCATCCAGGTTAAATAGATAATGCACATGCTCAATCGGTAAATCAACCAGAAAACTACCCATTCCCATTATGATGTCTATTTGCAAATTGTCAGTCCCTGCTGTGGACATGGGCAGGTCCCCTACAAATGAGCAATTCATGAAAAATGGTGCTGACTGTTTACGGAAAAAAGAAAGGCGATTGTCCATAATCGATGCTGATGTTTGCAAACGGCAAGCAAATCCCGTCAGGGATGGCACCTTTGTAGAAAATGCTGCAAATAGGATGTCAAGCCCTGTAAGGGCGAAACAATTTCTTATCTTTTGACACAGCCTATCAGTTTACGGAACAGAGTGTCGCTCCTGTGGAGCCTTGCTACATTGAATGATGACTGATCTGCAGTTAAAGTGCCATCAGAATAAAAAAGTAAATTGATGCTATATGAGCTTAGTGTCTAAATAAAAACGCGGTAATGGCGTAATCTTGCTTCGTTTGCACACAGAAAAGGTATGTTAAAAAAGGACTTAAAAACAAGAAAAAAAGCCTTGTTTTTCAGTCCTTTTACTTCTTGCCTTAAGGCCGACGGGAAAAAATTATTTTCTAAGTAAATCGCGGATTTCTGTAAGCAGTCTTACATCTTCAGGTGGTGCCGGAGGAGCGGCAGGAGCTTCTTCCTTCTTGCGTTTCATAGAATTAATGCCCTTGACCACAAGAAATACAGCAAAGGCAATAATCACAAATTCAACTATGGTTTGTGTCAAAACACCATAATTCATAGAAACTTCTTCGATTTCACCCTGTGCATCCTTGAGCACAATTCTAAGATCAGAAAAATCAACACCACCAATTAAAATTCCTATGGGAGGCATTATGATGTCATTAACCACCGAAGTGACAATTTTACTGAAGGCCACACCAATAACAAGACCAACAGCCAGATCAATCACGTTGCCACGCATGGCAAACTCTTTAAATTCCTTTAGCATAGATTTGAAGTTATAATTGTTAAAAATTTTTTCAATCAAATCATTTCAAATCAAATATGCAAATCAAATCAGGTTTTTTGCTTTTTCTTTTTTGCAGCAGGGAATAATATATTGTTTAAGATAAGCCTGTACCCCGGAGAATTGGGATGCAGATTGAGATCGGTAGGTTCCTCCCCCACCAGATGCTGGTAATCCTCCGGGTCATGTCCGCCGTAAAAAGTCCAAAACCCTTTCCCGTGAATACCATGAATATACCGTGCTTCATCGAGCTCCAGAAACTCACCCATTACCAGCACATCCGATTTGATGTATCTCTTTTTAAAGGCTGTTGTTTGCCCCATAAAACCTTTGATAATGCGGCTGTGATTTTGCGTCAGCATTGTCGGTATAGGATCCCATTTGGCAGAGAACTCAAACAGGGTAAAAAAATCATTATACTCTTTGATCCTTCTTTCTTCGGGTTGATTATCAATGGTGCTGTATTCATACTCATAAGGATCCATTTTGAGCAAAAAGTCTTTGAAGGCAAAGGTCTTGCCAAAATCAAGCTTATTCTGCGCATCAGGGTCTGGCGGATCACCATCATAAACGGCGGCACATATATCCACCCCCTCTGCCGCCAGGGCTATATCATAAGTATCGGTGGCAGAGCACATGGCAAACATAAAACCACCTCCGGCCACAAACTCTTTAATTTTTTTTACCACAGCCAGCTTTAATTGAGAAACTTTAGAGAAGCCATGTTTTCTGGCCAGTTCATTGTACTCTCGTTTCTGTTGAATATACCAGGGAAAATTGCGGTAGCTTTTTTCAAATTTCCCAAACTGGCCCGTAAAATCTTCATGGTGCAGGTGCAGCCAATCGTATTTGGGCAAGTCACCGTAAAGAACTTCATCATCAAAAATAACATCATAAGGTATTTCGGCATAAGTAAGCACCAGGGTTACTGCATCGTCCCAGGGCTGTGCCGTTTTGGGTGAATATACCGCTATTTTCGGCACCTTTTCAAGCTTCATAACATCGGTATTTGACACCGGATTGGCAAGCTCGCTGTATATCTGATTGGCCTGGGCATCTGAAATTACCTGGTATGAAATCCCCCTGATGACCAGTTCATTTTCGATTTTCTGATAATACTTCGACATAAAACTGCCACCCCTGTAATTAAGCAGCCAGTCAACCTCTATGCCTTGCTGCAAAATCCAGTACGCAATGCCATAGGCCTTGAGGTGATTGGCCTGGGTTCCATCCATATGTATCAGGATAGCCGACGCCCTGAGGGCATTGGCCGACAACAATGAAATTAACAGAAACGTAATAAAACCGCGCATTTCAAAATCCTTTTTTACCTTTCTTCACAAGTTATACAATCTTTACATAAATAATGATTGTAAGCGGATATTGTTGTGTTAACTTGTAAAAAATACTTTGGAAATGAACCTGATTGAAAACTATCATGAATCAATACGGTCTATTAAAGGCAATTTATTGAGGACCATTCTCACTGCAATGATCATTGCCATAGGCATTACCGCCCTGGTGGGCATACTCACCGCCATTGATGGCATTAAAGCGTCGATTAACACCAGTTTTTCCAGCCTGGGAGCCAATACCTTTGACATAAGAAGAAAGCGGCCAGACTTAACCATGCAACAAGGCAAGCAGGAAAAAATATTTCCCCTGCTCAAGTATAAGGAAGTGACAGATTTCAAAGATCAGTTTAAATATGGCAATGCCACCTCGCATGTATTTCTCAGTGGAAATGCCGAAGTGAAACGGTTTTCAAAGAAAACAAACCCCAATATTTCCATCCAGGGCATCGATGAAAATTACATGCGCATACGGGATTACAATATTGGTAAAGGAAGGAATTTTACCGAACTGGATATTCAAAACAACGTAAATCACGCACTTATAGGCACTGAGGTAGCCAAAGCCTTGTTTGATAAAAACGAAGATCCTTTAAACCAGTTGATTTCTTTTTATGGAACACAATTTAAAATTGTAGGATTGCTCGAAGAAAAGGGAGGCTTCGGGGGCAACACCAGCGCCGATCGCACCATATTTATCCCGATAGGTGCCGCCATCCGGATCTCAGGCAGAGGTGATCTGAACTTTGCCCTTACCATTCAAGCCAACGACCCTTCCAGACTGGATGAAGTAATGGGAGAAGCTACCGGACTTATGCGCAAAATTCGCAGGGATCCTCTGAGTGAAGAAGACTCTTTTGAAATATCAAGAAATAAAACCATGGAAGAACGGCTCGATGAAATAAGCGGTTATTTGAAAATCGGAGGTTTTACCATTGGCTTCATTACCCTTCTGGGTGCATCCATCGGTCTGATGAACATAATGCTCGTTTCGGTTACGGAAAGAACCCGTGAAATAGGTGTACGCAAAGCGCTCGGCGCAACGCCTAAAAGAATCAGGGAACAATTTCTCATGGAAGCCATCGCCATATGTCTGCTGGGCGGAATCGCCGGTGTATTTATGGGCATTGCCATAGGAAATATTATATCCAATGTGATCAATGCCGGCACCTTTGTGGCTCCGTGGCAATGGGTCACTATTGGATTGGTTGTCTGTGTATTAGTAGGTGTATTATCAGGTTATTATCCGGCATTTAAAGCTTCTAAATTAGATCCGATTGATGCCCTGAGATACGAATAAAATGGCGATCCATCGCAAATTGTAAATACTCAAAATGTTTTACTGAAAGCTAAATTCATAGCGCCCGAATGTTGCATAGCTTTTAAATAAAAGATTTTTGTTATTACTTTGAAAACCGGTAGCTTTCCGTTTAAATATAATTAGCAGGAGTAATTATTATGATTTGATGGTCGTTTTGCGTTTATGCCTTCCTTTATTATTTCTGGCAAACCTATGTTTAGGCCAAAATACAGAATTTACCCTGGCAGGAGAGTATCAGGGGAGAAATGTCTATGTGCAAAATCCGCTGAGCCCCGATAAAGTTAATTTTTGTGTATTGGAAGTGTATTTAAACGACCTTCTTATAATAGAAAAGCCAAAGTCTTCTGCTTTTGAAATCAATTTATCGGAGTTTAGCATAGGCCAGTCTGTAGTCTTACGCATTACCCACCGCGAAGGATGCAGCCCAAAAATCATCAATCCCCAGGTAATCCGTGCCAGAAGCCGCTTCCAGTTTCTTTCCTTCAATATCGATGAAAATTCAATTAATTGGTTTACCACAGGGGAAGAAGACAAAGGCAAATTTTTCATCGAGCAATACCTCAGCAATCAATGGTTCACCGGCGCCGAAATACCTGCCAAGGGGACTCTTAACAACAACCATTACAGTGTTTCTCCTTCGCATCATTCCGGTGAAAATACCTACAGGATTAAATATGTAAATGCCGAGGGCAAAATTGTCTTTTCAAAAGTGGAAAGGTTTTTTAGTTATCTCGATCCGGTTTCATTTTATCCGACCCGGGTCGATAATAAAATATATTTATCCCGGGAAATTCCCTTTGAGGTGGTTGACCCTCAAGGTAACCTGATCACAAAAGGAATATCCAGGGAAATCACTCTAAACCACCTGCAGTCTGGCTTGTATTATCTCAGGATCGACAATCGCCAGGAAAGCTTCTTTAAAAAATAATCAATTATAATCAAGGTTTACACTGCCACCGGAAGTACTCATTTTTACCGGTATGCCGCCGCCATTAACGCTGCCTTGAATTCTTGAGCGCTCGGTAACACCCTGAAAATTATTTAATTTGCATTTCACATTATTTCCTTTTAGATCTATATCCATACCCATGTCCTGAGGAACACTGGCACTGATAGACCCTCCTGATGTGCGCAAGGTCAGATAACTTTCCAGCAATTCTACCCGGGCATTTATGCTGCCTCCACTGGTCTGGGCATCTATTGCACCATTTACACCATCGAGCCTGATCTGGCCTCCTGATGTTTTCAGGTTAAATGTACCATCGCCATTTTCAACCTTTATGCTGCCGCCACTGGTGCTGGCATTGATTTTACCCTGATAGTTTTTAATATCAATACTGCCACCCGAAGTTTGTGCCTGCATATCGCCCACCACTTCTTCTATATGTATGCGACCACCACTGGTTTTAACTTTTTGCGCCCCTCTGACCCCGGAAATAGAAATAGAACCACCACTGGTCTGTAAAATACATGCATAATCGTAAGGGGTATACACCACAAAAGAAATACTGGGACTATTCCAACCCCAACTGCCGGGCTTTCTCTTAGCCACAGCTTCTACGTTCCCTCCCTGTGCAGAAATATTAATATCAAAACGCTCAAGTACCTTCTCAGCAGCATTACCACTGAGGTAATCTCCGCCACTGCGCACATACATTTCAACCATTACCTCATTTTCCTTTCCCTGCTCAACACTTATATTGCCTCCGGAAGTCTCTACAAGCAGGTTTCCTTGCCTTCCTGTCTTAAATTTTTGAGTAATGTGAGGTGTATCACCTGCCTTTTGCGCTTCTGCTGCTGAAAAGGTGAAAGCACAAGCGAATGTGAGTAAAATCAATAAAACCTTCATAACATGTTTTTTTAGGCTGTTTTAAAAAAAGTTTTTTTTAGTAAGATGCAATCAGCGACATAAAAGTTGCATGTGCATATACACTTATATCGTTGAGAATGAGCTTGCGGATTCAAAAAATTGATAAGCGGAAAATTTAAAACTTCAGTGGCGAAATTTGGCTGAAAAAATAATTAATGTTTAGTTTGATAACCTTTTTACAAAACCAAAGTTTTAGATTAGCTTACGGTCAGCAAAAATGAATTCTATTTAAACATTCTGCATGAATAAAATATTACCGCTGATAATTTTGTGTATCCTCTTTCTTAGAATAGAATCTTATGCACAATCCCGCGTCATTACCGGAGTTGTTACCAATGCCCAGGACAACTCCCCTTTACCGGGTGTCAACATATTTATAAAAGGAACCAGCACCGGAACCATAACCGATTTTGAGGGCAGATACTCCCTGGGCGTCCCGGCAGATGCTACATCCCTTGTGTTTTCATACATTGGCTTTATCAGCCAGGAAATCGCCATACAAGGTAAATCGGTAATCGATGTAAGCCTCGCTGAAGATGCCAAGCAGCTCGATGAACTGGTCGTAACCGGTTATACCATGCAAAATAAGCGGGATATTCTGGGTTCGATTACTTCGGTTAAACCCGATGAACTGAGGCAAATGCCTATAGTGGGGTTTGACCAGGCGCTGCAAGGTCAGGCTTCAGGGGTTATGGTTACACAATCTTCGGGAGAACCCGGAGGTGGCATCATGGTGCGCATACGGGGCAACTCTTCCATTTCCAGCTCAAACCGCCCTCTGTTTATCGTAGATGGTATTCCGGTTCGCGATGGAGGATTAACAGGCAGAAGCTTTGGAGGACAGCAGGACAATGCCATTGCCTCCCTGAATCCCAACGACATCGAATCGATTGAGATATTAAAAGATGCCTCTGCAAAAGCCATGTTTGGCTCCAGGGCCGCCAATGGCGTAGTCCTGATCACTACCAAAAGAGGTAAAGCCGGTGAACGCACCCGTTTTGAAGTAGATGTGCAAAGAGGGCTGAGCGACCCTACCGGAAGGGTAGACCTGCTCAATGCTGCCGAACTCCTCGAGTTGCAAAGGGAATCGCTTATCAATGCAGGACAAGACCCCAACCTTGCCGGTATTCCCGGTGTAACTGATGCCGTAGATACCGATTGGATCAATGCAGTAACCCGCAGGGCCTTGTACGAACAATATCAATTATCGGCATCCGGCGGTTCAGATAAAACCCGTTTCTACCTGAGTGGATCCTTCAGAGATGAAGAAGGGGTAATCGTCAACAATTCATTCACCCGTATGACCGGCGCTGCCAACATTGACCACAATGCCAATAAAAGACTTAACTTTGGCTTAAACATCTCTGCCGGCCGCACCCTCAACAGAAGGGTCAAAGGCGATAACTTTCTCGATGGCGTATATTCCGGCGCCCTTCGCAGCCTTCCCTATTACGCACCCTACGATGAAAATGGCAATTTCTATGTGCCTGGCAATCCGGGTTATGCCGAATTTCCCAACTTCAATCCATTGGCCCAGGCCATTCTTCCCAGGTTCGACACCTATGCAACCAAGCTGCTCGGAGGTTTTAATGCACGCTATGAAATAATGCCCAACCTTAGCCTGAGCACGAGATTCAGCCTTGACTATACCTCAACCATCGAAGATCAGTTCGAGCCGTCGGGTACCGCCATCGGAGGTTTTCTTCCCAGCATAGGCGGCAGGGGCTATGGCGTCTACAGCACCGGCGAATCCTCGCAATTTCTCAATACCACCACCCTCATTTACAACAAAACCATTGGCGAAAAACACGCACTCGATGGCCTCCTCGGAACAGAAATATTGGAAAGGGTATCGAGATCGAGCTTCGTAAGCGGACAATTTTTTCCGAGTGATGACTTTACCTATATTACCTCCGCCGGCCTTGTGAATGATGGTTCTTCCTTTCTGATTGAAAGCGGACTGATATCCTTTTTCGGACAGCTAAATTATAAATACCAGGACCGCTACCTGGTTACCCTCAATGCCCGCTATGATGGTTCCTCGCGGTTTGGTGAAGATAGAAAATTCGGATTTTTCCCCTCAGCTTCCGTTGGATGGAGGCTGTCTGAAGAACAATTCCTTCAAAACTTTGAAAAAATTGATGACCTTAAGCTGAGGATGAGCTACGGCATTACCGGCAACGAACGGATAGGAGACTTTCAGTTTTTAGGTACCTGGGCGGCTTCCAATGCCTATAACGGCGTGCCGGCCATCTCTCCGGCCACTCTTGCCAACCCATTATTGCAATGGGAACAAACCACCGAATTTAACATAGGCGCCGATATCTCTTTATATTCGGGTCGTGTACAGATCAATGCCGATTATTACTACAATACTACCAATGACCTGCTCCTGTCTGAGATTCTCCCCCTCACTACAGGTTTCGGATCTGTGCTGGGTAACCTGGGTGAAGTCACCAATCAGGGGGCTGAATTAACCATCAACTCAATTAATTTTAACGGCCCCTTGCGCTGGTCTACCCAGTTTAATATATCGAGAAACCAAAATATCGTAAGAAAACTCGCTACCGATGAGCCTCAATTTGCAGGCTACAATACCTTTACCAACAGCACCCATATCATAAAACCAGGTTATCCCCTGGGAACATACTGGGGACTGGTCTTTCTGGGCGTTGACCCGGGAACAGGCAATGCCATTTATAAAGATGTGAACAATGATGGTGAACTCACCGCAGAAGACGGCACTGTAATTGGCAATGCGCAACCCGATTTCTTCGGCGGCCTCACCAATACCTGGTCGTATAAAGGCTTTGAGCTTTCTTTATTCCTGCAATTCAGCTATGGCAATGAAATGATCAATTTCGCCAAAACCTCTATGGTAAATTCAGGCCAGGACATAGAAAATAACCAGACCCGTGAAGCCTTGCTGCGATGGAGAAATCCCGGCGATATCACATCAGTGCCAAGATATGAATTTGAAAACACCTTTAACAACCGTTTCAGCAGCCGCTTTGTAGAAGATGCCAGCTATCTGAGAATAAAAAACCTCTCACTGGCATATAATGTACCTTCAAAATGGGTTGAAAAATACCGGCTTGAAGGTGTGAGGCTATTCGTTTCAGGTACCAACCTCTGGACCCTGACCAATTACTCCGGTGCAGATCCTGAAGTTAACAGCCTCGATGGTTCAACCGTATCTCAGGGACTTGATTTTTACACCTTACCTCAGGTGCGTACTTTAATGGCAGGCATAAACCTTCGCTTTTAAGATTATGACTTTCAACAATACATATCACCATATAAAGGATAACGGCCATCAAAAGACCGCTTATTCCGGCATTTTTCGATTCATAAAAAAGAGTTATCTGTTGTGGATATTGCTGTGCCTGATGCCCCTCGGCGCATGCCAGGACCTGCTGAGCCCTCAACCCGTAGACCGGATCAGCGATGACCTCGTCATCAAAGATGCATCATCGGCAAGGGTTGCGCTTACCTCAGTTTACCGAAGCTTTGTGGCGCTTACCACTCCCAAAATCGTAGCAGGCGATCTTATGGCAGATAACCTCATTCACAATGGAACCTTTATCCAGTACCTCGAAATCAGCAATAAGGATTTATCTGCATCCAATGCATCTGCAGAAGCCTTGTGGTCGGTCGTATACCAGGTGGCATACCGGGCAAATTTTGTATTGGAATGGCTCGACAGAATTGAAATTACCCAAAACCAATTCGATGAAATCAGCGCTGTAGCACGTTTTTTAAGAGGATATGCCTATTTTGTGGGCGTTACCACCTACGGAGGGATTCCAATCGTTACCAGCACAGAAATTTCGGTCAACCGCAACATAAGCCGGGCCACCGCAGCTGAAGTCTATGATTTCGTTGAGCAGGATTACCTCTATGCCCTCGATAAAGTACCGGTACAGACATTTAACTCCGGAGATGTAAGCAATGGCGCCGTAAAAGCAGCCCTGGCACGCTTTTACCTCTATCGCGAAGACTGGCAAAGGGCAGATCAATATGCTTCTGAAGTGATTTCAGGCATAGGATCACGGCAGTATCAGCTTGAAAGCAATTTTAATAATGTGCTCAGAGATTTTAGCAGTGAATCAATACTGGAAGTGATTTATACGGCCAACGACAACCCGGGCACGTCCACCAATTTCGGACTCAATAACCTGCTCGAGGGCCGCCGTGAAATCATCCCCTCTCCCGATGCCATACAAGCGCTTCAGGAGTCAGGCGGATCCAGAATTAATATGATTAGTTTCAACAGCGCCCTGGCCAGGGGAAATGATAATGGCTGGACCGTAACGCGATACGGGCCCTTTGACAATGTCACCATCTTCAGGTTGCCCGAAATGTACCTCATCCGTGCTGAAGCCCGTGCCAGAAGAGGCATTATTTCAGGACCCAACAGCGCCGCCTCTGATCTCAATGTCATCAGGGAAAGGGCAGGACTGGCTGCAATTAATCTTGCCTCACAACTGCAGGCATTACAGGCTATTGAAAATGAAAGAAGAATGGAATTTTGCTTCGAAGGACATCGCTGGTACGACCTGAAACGCACAGGAAGAGCCGGCGCTGTAATGGGTGTATACTCGCGCAACTGGTCTTCGACCGATGAATTGTGGCCCATTCCCCTGAGGGAAATACAAAACAATCCGGGTCTTAGAAATAGTCAGAACCCTGGTTATTAAATAATTGGCAAATGAAAAACATTAAATACCATATAGTTTTACTCTTGATCACCTCAGTTATATTGAGTTGTGATGATGCAGAGCAAACCCTGTTTGAAGGACCTTATTTCGTGAGATTTACAGAAAGGGAAACTTTTGTAAAAGAGAATTTTCACGATCCAATGAATCAAAATTTCAATGATCCCATACAAATTGACCTGCACCTGGCAGCGCCGGCGCAAAGAAATACAACAACCATCCGATATCAGGTTACAGGAACTGCGGTAGAGAATGTCGATTATATCATTCCGGGAGGTGAAAATAAAAGATTGTTGGTCCCCGCCGGGCAATTTAAAAGCAGCATTCCAGTTAGAATTATAAATAACCGCGCTAATGACGGGGATAAAACCATTATTTTCACCATCACAGAAGTTAACAATGACCTCGAAATTGGTTTTGGCGCCAATGGCATAAACGGACGATCACATACCCTTACCATTACCGAAGATGATTGTCCTGTTGATATACGACAATTTGAAGGCACCTGGGAATTCAATCAAAACAACGATGAGTTTATATACCAGGTAGAAATATTTGTGGATTACAGCCGCAACAACCGAATCATTATGCTGGGTTATGCCGGCCTTGATGTTGAAGGCGCTTTTGCCTTTGCCAACCTCGATATGTGTACCAGAGAATTGTTTATTCCTGAACAAAACCTCGGGCCCTTTGGAGGTAATGCCGGAAGAACACGATCTGCAGGTAATGGATCATTCGACGAGCAGGCCGGAACCCTGAGGTTTTCTTATTCACTTGATGTTTTCGGAACAACGGTAAGAAGGGTGAGCGCCCGCAAACTTCAAAATTAGCGATCAAAGGTATGAATAAAGATATGATAAAAGGTTGGGCATTCTGGGTAATAGTGGTGATGTTTTTTGCCGCCTGCCGCGAAGAACATATCATTACCCCCAAAACAGCTACACTGGTACTCACAGGTGATGAAAGTAAGGCATGGCAGCAAACGGGCTTCAGGTTTGCATTTAATGACCCCGAACAGGCAGGAATCGACACGCTCGACCTGGTGACTACCTTTAACATCCCCAGGTGCCAGGTCGACAATGTCTGGATATTTAAAAGACCGGGGCGCCAACTCGATATTACCGAAGGAGCTACCAAATGCAATCCCAACGACGATGATTTAATCGCATCTACGGTATGGGAACTGGTTCATGCCAATGCCGCATTGTTTATAGGAGGTGGAGACCCTTTTACGGTCTTTGTGTTGAATGAAAACAAACTGCAAATCGGCTTCAAAGATACCCTCTTTTTGCCGGTTTTCGAACGCAATGGCAACTTTCTGCCCATTTTTGAAGACTTACCGGGCAATCTCTTGTATGAGTTTGTCCCCAAAAACAATTGAAAACGAATATGGTGAATATGCGTACATACATCCTGCTTTCTCTGATCATCATATGTTCCTGGTCTGAGCTTAAATCACAGGCCTGGAAAACTGAAACAGATTATAATTATTTCAGGCAGGTATATCCGGAGCTTAAAACACAATGGGAACAGCAAAGACCAGCAGCTGAACTCCGGGCCCGGGAATTGAATATCCCGGTAAGGGAAAGGCTCAACGGTGGACTCATGGAGGTACAGGGGCTGGGCGCCACCGGTCATCCGTTTTTTTATAAAACCTTTAACCTCGACAATGCACGCATAACTAATGTTGACAGACTCAGGCCCCGCAACGCACTCGCCCTTAACCTCACAGGCAGGGGAATGACAGTTGGTATGTGGGACGGTGACAATTTCGACGACCAGCATATAGAATTTGCAGGCCGCGTACAGGTTCGTGGTTCCCTCTCAGATACCCCTCTCGGTCTGGGCGACAACCATTCAACCCACGTAGGCGGCACCATCGCTGCCAGCGGAGTCAATGCCAATGCCAGGGGTATGGCACCCGATGCCTTTTTATTTGCCTATGACTTTAACAACGATGCCTCCGAAATTGCTTTCGAGCTTTCCAGGGAAGAACCCCTGCTGGTATCAAACCATTCGTATGGATTGGTACTGGGCTGGCAATTCACCGGCAGTGGCTGGATATGGGTAGGCGACCCCAACATCAGCAATGTAGAAGATTTCAGATTTGGCTTCTACACGGCCGGCCAGAGCCGCTTACTCGATGAATTTGCCTTCAATGCACCCTATTATCTGCATGTTAGGGCGGCAGGTAACGACAGAACCGATGTCGGCGCCGGCGACAGACCTCCTGACGGCCCATATGATTGTATCGGCCCATCAGGCGTAGCAAAAAATGTACTCACCGTGGGCGCTGTTGAAAAACTGGCAGGCCGCTACAGCCAGCGCAGCGATGTGGTGATGAGTGAATTCAGCAGCTGGGGCCCTACCGACGACGGCAGGGTGAAACCCGACATCTCAGCGCCCGGTGTCAACACTTTCAGCGCCTTTGCCGAAGGCATCAACCAATATGGATCGCTTTCAGGAACTTCTATGGCAGCGCCAACCGTAAGTGGTGCACTCATATTGTTGCAGCAACTCTATGCCGCCGTAAATGGCGGTGAGTTTATGCGCGCTGCAACCCTCAAAGGCCTGGTTATCAATTCAGCCAATCCGACCGGCATCAGCAATGGCCCGGATTATGAATATGGATGGGGCCTTCTGGCAGCAGACCGCGCCGCCAATACCATCGTCAGAAATGACGGAAGCCGGTACCTCATACGGGAACTCACCCTGCAAAACAACGACAGCATAGTGGTCAATGTCAGCTCCGATGGCAACAGCCCCCTGCTGGCTACCATAAGCTGGACCGACCTGCCCGGCACCCCGCCCCCACCCAGCCTCAACCCTACCACCCGAATGCTGGTCAATGACCTCGATATGAGGATTCGCGATGAAAACGGCAATGTATTCCTTCCGTGGGTACTCGACCCGTCACGTCCCAATATTGCGGCCACCACAGGCGATAACAATCGCGATAATGTTGAAAAAATTGAAATTGCAAGCCCTACCGCCGGCAATTACCGCATAGTTATACGCCATAAAGGCACCCTGCGCAATGCCAGGCAGGCATTTTCCCTTATCGTTTCCGCTGCACCCACAGACATCTCCCTTACCACTCTTTTCTGGAGAGGTGGCAACAACGGCGAATGGAACAATCCTGCCAACTGGTCCCTCACACCAGGCGGCGGACCTGCCAATATTGTACCCGGGCCACTCAACCCCGTGATATTCGACACCAATGCCTTTACCGCAGGCACTCCGGTGGTGAGCCTCTCGGCCAATGCCAACTGCTACAGCCTCCAAAGCTTCAGCAGCGCTGCCATCAGTTTCAATATGAATGGCTTCAACCTCAATATTGATGGAAACATCCAAAGAAATGCCGGCAGCCTGAGTTTCAGCAATGGAAATGTGGTATTTACCGGAAACACCTCCCGCAATAATTTTATCGATGTAAACGAACTGGCCTTTGCCAACATCGACCTCAGCTTTAATTCCAATGGCGCCAGCTGGAGCGTAGTCAACAATATGACAACCCGTGAAATCAACCTCAACAACAGTTCCCTGATCATCAGGAACAAAGTTGTCAACCTGAGGCGCTTCCAGGCAACACAAATGGCAGGCCGGACCATAGATTTCAGGGGTTCGACTATATCGGGACTCAACAACTTCAACCTGCCAGCCGGGGCGATATCAAACTTTCAGGGTTCGACCCTCAATTTTGAAATATTCGGGGGCATCAATCAATTTACCTTTAACGGAGGCTCCAACAACTTCCACAATGTGCGTGTAAATAATGGAAGCCTGGTAGTTAATGGTAATAATACTTTCAACTCTATTCAGGTACTGAGCAACCTGCGGCTCAATGGAAATAATATTATCGATAGCCTCAACTTATCAGCAGGCACATCGCTATTGCTTAATGAAGGCACCACGCAGACCCTCAGACGTTCATTTATTGCAAACTCCTTGCAGAATAACAGGGTAAGCATTTCCTCAACGGGCACGGGAGCTGCGGCGCTCTTTGCCGATGATGGCAACCTGAGGTTTTGTTTCGATTTTCTCAATGTCAGTAACGTGAGTGCTTCAGGGCAGACGAGTTTTCTCGCCGGATACAACAGCAATCTGAGTGGTATTACCACGGGCTGGATCCCCATAGATTGTGCAGATGCCTTGTTTCCCGACTTTGAAGTACAATTTCTATGCCCCAACAGTGAAGCCCAGTTCATCGATCGCAGCAATGGTACGCCTATCACCTGGAGCTGGAATTTCGGAGATCCGCAATTCCCCGATGAAAATACGGCCAACACCAGAAATCCAAGCAAGACATTCAGGTTTCAGGGGAAGTACAACATTACCCTCAGGGTAACAGATGATGTTTTTGAAGAGCAAATCAGCCGCACCATCACCGTTCCCAATGTTAGCACCCAGCTGAGTGTACCCACGGTAAATGTCGATGGCACCCAGCTCACCAGTTCCATAGTAGCTCCGGTTTATCAATGGTTTATCAATGGCGACAGCCTGCCGGGCTCAAACCAGCGAACCATCGATTTTGTAGGCAGAGGCCGCTATTCGGTAGTCGTTTCAGATGGCAACTGTCGTTTCAGGGCGCGTGAAATCGTAGTTACTTCCCTGCTTACCGGCGACCTGGCGCAAAAAATGCAGATTTATCCCAATCCGGGTTCCGGCATATTCAACCTATCACTGGGCGAAATTGCGGCAGAAGATCTGATGATTCGCATACTCGACATTTCCGGCAGGGAGATCATGCAAAGAAAGCTGGAAAGAGGAAAAATTGAACATCAGCTTGACCTTACGGGAAAACCCGGAGGCATGTATCTGATACAGGTACACAGCCCCGGGTCGGTAGAAACACTCAAACTGGTTATGGATTAGATTTCCTCTATGTCGAGGGCAGCCCGCATTTTATCGCGGCTGATTTTCTGCTGATCAAATTTTCTCAGATCGCTGATATCGGCAATGATCTCGAGATATGCAGGCACATTACAGCCCTTACACTCGGTAATTTTAATTTTGAGATGCAACTTTTCATGCTCGGGCAAAGATTTAAGGGTGCGTCCGTAATCCAGCACAAAATCCATTATATCTTCCCTGAACTTCGGATAGAGACTTTCAATCAGCTCCTGCCGGCCGGCCGCATCAACCGTTTTCTGTCCCTGCGTGGGAAATATAAAATCACGGCCCCGGGTATAAGATGAATACGTATCTATGCTGTAAATGGCACCATAACCTTCAAGCCATTCATAGCCCGGGACTCGGTCTACAAAAAATGTATTGGAAAGCTCCCTGCCAAAAAACTTGTGGATGATGCTGCCAAAGACCTCAAGGTCATTCGAACGGCGTGCCCGGTCATTGTTGATGATAATGCGCTCATCAAAGGCTTCTTTTGACAGGCTGCCTTGCTTAAAAGCGCTGATATCGGCCCTACTCACTTCTGCCCTGAAACCACCCTGGTTTGCAGACTCATCCATCCAGGGCTGTGATACCTGCATTTCCACCCTGAAGACGACCTTGTCCTCCGGCTTGAGCTGGGCAATCAGGTCACCATAATCAGCGAAAAAGGTTCTGGCAATCTTTTCATAGTCAGTAGCCGTTCTCATGGTGGCAGCGCTCCCGTATAAATTGCCTCTTCCCCTTTCCCTTTCAATGGCCCTTCTCGCTTCATCCATGGCTTTTCTTGCCGCATCAGCCGCAACGCGGGCTGTTTCACGAATGCTCTCCCGCAGGGCTTCCGCATCGGCATCCCGGGCAGCCTTGTCATATGCCCCATCATTTCGCCTTGTACGAAACTGATACATTGCAGTATCCGTTGCAAAGTGATGACTTTCTATCCAACCCGGTAAAGTATCGTGGAATATCATGCTCCCCTCGGCCGGAAAAACCATTACATTATTATCAAAACCCCTTACTACACCGCGGGATGCCGGTAAGGTGAAAATCACACCATATCCCTGCACATAACTGGCCTCTACTGCAATCCTTCCGCTGAGGCCTTCGGCGCTGAGTAAGGTCTTCAAGATACTTTTTGAAACCTCCAGGTCGCGATTCATCCGTTCCCTGTCAATGTCCTTAGCCGGTCTGGCAGAAATGCAGACCAGGGCTATACATATCATCGCAATCTTTTTCATATCTGTTATTTTTTATTTTCCAGGCTAATACTGCTCAGCAGCTCGGTTAAAATTTCTTCCGTTTGGGTAAACTGATAGTCCTGTTCTTCCCTGAGGTTAACCAGGCTTTGTTCAATCAATATGAGGTCTTCCAAACGTTGACGGGCCAGGTATTGGTCATATTCCTGCAACACCAAGCGAATAAACTCCTGTTGTTCGCCGGCATGTTGAGCGAGCCATTCAGACATGGCAGCCTCATTTTTGGCACGCATATTTTCCACATCCTTTTTGAGGAGATACTCTTTACTGAGCAATTCCAGCATGGCCTGCTGACCTTCTTCCATTTGGCTTGTAAGTTGATTTCCGGTATTGGCCGTTTCATCCCTGATAAGTTGCCTTACCTGCTCGGCATTCATCAAAGCCGGAGCCGGACCAAAACTTAAATACCAGCCATTATCCATTTTTTGCAGCCGCAGATCAGCAACATAGGCCATCATAAAGATCAGAATAAAAGAAGCAGCCACCGCTATGACTGGTCTAAACCATCGTATGCTTTTATTTGAAACGCCACTGAAGGTTTTTTCATGCGTCTGCAGCTTGACCGGCGCCACCATTTCCACCACTTCCAGGGCGGAGAGGGACTTGCGCAATTGCCTCAATTCTTCCAGCTCTTGTTGCCATTCCGGGTTATCCCTCAGGGATTGTTCAAAAGATGCTTTCTCCTGCGGTGGCATCTCACCATAGAGGTAATCCATCATTCGCTGTTTTAATTCTTCATTTCCTTTCATCTGTTTAATTTTCTTTTTAGCGGTGAGATGGAACCTTTGACGACTAAAATAATCATTGCCCTGTGTGTCTAATAATTATTTTAGTCGTGTCGGTTTCATCAGATTATAATTTTTTTTTTAAAGGACTGATGGAACCTAGCATGGTTATAATCATTCCAGTGTGTGACATTTTCGACATGCTAGGTTTCATCTGATGCCATATTTATATTTTTCCATTCCTTTTTTTAAGTGGTTCAGGGCATAATACAACCTCGATTTGGCGGTATTTTCAGATATGCCGAGGGCTTCGGCGATTTCCCTGAATTTAAGCCCTTCATATTCCTTCAATAGCAGCACACATCGCTGCTCCTCAGGCAATTTCTGTATCAATAATTGCAATAGTTGTGTGGTCTCCTGCTGGTCTCCCTGATTTTCTTCGATGCGAAAAGCCTCCACTTCATCGGAATTCTGTTGCATATTGAAGATAGAAATCCAGGTAAACCGTTTTTGGCGCCGGTCCTCCTGCCGGCAGTGGTTGAGCGCCAGTTTATACAACCAGCATTTAAAAGCCTCGGGGTTTTTAAGCCGGTCGATCTTCTGGTGCACCGTGATAAAGGTCTGCTGGGTAATTTCCATCGCCAAGTCGTGGTCATTGAAATACTTAAAAGCCAGGTTATAAATCCGCTGGTACCATAGGCCCATAAGCTTACCGAAAGCCTGTTGGTTACCCTTTTGAGACTTCTCAACCAGATCAGTGCTATGTTCCCGGGCTATGTTTTCCAATATATCCACGCTTTAATACTTCTTTTTTTTAACACTAAGATGCAACAGCAAATCAAATAGTTTCAATCCCAGCAATTTTTTTTACAAGATATGAGCTGAGAATCCCATCCAGCGAGCAGTAAGCTACGAGCTACAAGCTGCAAGCTGCAAGCTACCAGCTAACTCGCTGCCGCCGTGGTTCGCGTCCCCACGAAACACCATCAAATGACTGATATTCAATGTTTTATAATCATCGCTGCTGGCACACGCGTGCCATTATTATATACCTCTGCCGCCGTGGTTCGTGTCCCCGCGAAACACACTCACTCATCCCTCATCCCTCATCCCTCATCCCTTTAAGAATGGGGGTGGTTGTCGGAGAAAACTCCTCCAACAGGGAGGGTAGAAAACGACCTTGTCATTCCCTAATAGCTATCCAAACTACGAGCTACCAGCTACCATTATTCCTTCGAACTTCCAGCTTCCGGCTTCCAGCTACTATTCTCCGTCGTGGTTCGTGTCCCCACGAAACACCCTCAAATGACTAATATTCAATATTTTACAATCATCGCAGCTGACGCACGCGTGCCATTATTATATACCTTTGCCGCCGTGGTTCGTGTCCCCACGAAACACCCTCAAATACCTGATATTCAATGACTTTTAATTCCGTGCTGGCCCCGTGCTGGCGCATGTACCATTATTATATCCCTATAAATCAATGATTAAACCCCCAAAACCATCCCCATCAATACCCAGGGTTGAAACCTCATAAATACCCGGGGTTGAAACCCCGGGCTAAACATCATTTTCACATTTCCTTTTTATATATTTGACCATAAGTTCAAACTAATAAAACCTTGAAAAAAGCAGACCCCGTCGTATCTGAGTTTTCCAGCCAACTTTTTTGGGATGTGGATCAAAACAAACTGAGCCTTGAAAAAAACCTGCCATTTTTACTTCAAAGAATTTTAGAATATGGCACGTTGAAAGACTGGTTGCTGCTTGAAAAAACAATCGGCATAGAAAAACTGGCAGTTACAGCCTTACAGCTACGATCGCTCGATGACATTAGCCTCAACTACATTTCCAAAATTTGTAATATACCAAAGGAACAATTTAGATGCTACAATACAAAGCAGTCCTTCCCCTGACCCTGGAACTTCTCAAAAATATTCAGTCTAATCCATATTTTAATGGACTCAGGCTCGCTGGCGGAACCGGGTTAGCACTTCAGATAGGACATAGACACTCTGTGGATCTAGATTTTTTTGGTCAGGCCATTTTTGATATGACGGAATTACTCGACGAGCTTTCAAAACTTGGAAAAGTAGAAACCATAAAATCATCAAAAGTCATAAAAATATTTTTCATCAATGACATCAAAGTAGATTTCGTCACTTACACATATCCCTGGCTTGATAGTCCACTTATAAAAAACGGAATCACAATTGCATCTGCCATGGATATTGCAGCAATGAAAATAGCTGCTATCACTAACAGAGGAACAAAAAAAGATTTTTGGGACTTGTATTTTCTGTTGCAACAATTTACCCTTGAAGAAATTTTATCTTTTTACAAAAGAAAGTATACAGATGGATCAGAATTCCTCGCTATCAAAAGCCTGATTTACTTCGAAGATGCCGAACTTGAAGAAGATCCCATAGGTATTTTTCCTGCCAAATGGGATATTATTAAAGCGCATATAGAATTCGAACACAAAAAATACCTGAAAAATTTACAAATATCATAAAAACCAGCTATGAGCTATGAGCTACCAGCTACCAGCTAACTCTCTGCCGCCGTGGTTCGTGTCCCCTTTTGAGGGTGGTTGTCGGAGAAAACTCCTCCAACAGGGAGGGTAGAAAACGACCTTGTCATTCCCTAATAGCTATCCAAGCTACGAACTACGAGCTACGAGCTTTAATTCGATTCAACAATTCAACAATTCAACAATTCAACAATTCAACAAATCAACAACTCAACAACTCAACAATTAAGTAATTTTTACTAAATAAAAACATTGAATCTTAGTAATTTTTACATAATTTTGCCAGAACATACGCCAAAACATAGTGAAAGAGGTTGTAAAAAACATAATTCTTGAAAATCAGGACGCAGAACTTCCCGAGCTATCAACCAGAAACCTGGAGGTGCCTCTTCATACAAATATAATAGTCAGTCTTATAGGCGCCAGAAGAAGTGGCAAAACCTACATTTTATACCATCTGATAAAGAAATTGTATCGTGAAAATGTCTCTCCCGAGAATATACTATTTATCAATTTTGAAGACGAACGGCTTAAGCTTGAATCGAAGGACCTAGACATCATTTTGCAGGCTTACCAGGAACTGTACCCTGATAAGGACTTAAAGAGTGTATATTTTTTTTTCGATGAAATTCAAAATATACCGGGATGGGAAAAATTTATTCGAAGGATATTTGACACCAAAACAAGAAACATATTTATCACGGGGTCCAACTCAAAACTACTGAGTACGGAGATAGCCACTGAGCTAAGGGGCCGAACATTGCCCTTTACCGTATTTCCCCTAAGCTTTCAGGAATACCTTAGATTTAATAATGCAGATGAGAACTTACTTTTACAAAAAAACAAAAGTAGAGCACTTCATCTTGCAGGTAAGTTTATGAACCAGGGCGGATTTCCGGAAACGATATTTTTTGATCAGAAGAACCAGATCCGTATGCATCAGCAGTATTTCAATGTGATGATATTCAAAGACATCATAGAGCGATATAAAATACCTGATCCGGAAATGCTCAAATTTTTTATTAAGAAGATATTTGCCAATGTTACCAAACCTCTTTCAGTCAATAGGGCTTATAACGAACTAAAGTCGATGGGCTACAAAATCAGCAATAAGTACTTGTATGAATATTTGGCCCATTGCCATGCTGTTTTTCTTACCCAAACCATCAATAAATTTCATTTTTCCGAAATAAAACAGGAGAAGTCAGACAAGAAAGCATATATAATTGACAATGGCCTTCTCTCTGCGGTTGAGTTCAATATTTCTCAAAATAGGGGTAAGCTGTTTGAAAACATGATAGCCATGGAATTCTTAAAGTCAGAAAAAGAACTCTTCTACTTTAAAGACCGGCATGAGTGCGATTTTGTAGTGAAAGAAAATACCGGGTATCTGCCGGTTCAGTCTGCCTATTCAATTGAAGATGAAAGTACACTGCAAAGGGAATTAAAAGGGATATATGAAGCTTGCAGATACTTGGGTGTAAAGAAAGGGGCAATTATAACGTTTGACGAAGAATACACCAGGAATTATGAAGGAATGGAAATAGATATCATCCCTTTTTATAAGTATTTCTTAGGGACCGAGGGTTAACACTTAACATCTAAACAACTAAACAATTTCTGTGGAGTCGTGTAGCTGTGGAGTCGTTGAGAGCTAAATACGTTAAACGTTAAACGTTAAAAATGTTAAACGTTAAAAACGTTAAACGTTAATAGCAGAACAATTAACAATTAACACTTAACACTCAACTGCCAATAAAGCAAAAAGATGAATGTTCAGCGTTATTTAGGGAAGTACATCCCTCCCTCATCCCTCATCCCTTTAAGGATAGGGGTGGTTGTCGGAGAAAACTCCTCCAACAGGGAGGGTAGAAAACGACCTTATCATTTCCTAATAGCCATCCAAACTACGAGCTACCAGCTACCATTATTCCTTCGAACTTCCAGCTTTCAGCTACTATTCTCCGCCGTGGTTCGTGTCCCCACGAAACACCATCAAATGACTGATATTCAATATTTTATAATCATTGCTACTAGCGCACGCGTGCCATTACTATATACCTCTGCCGCCGTGGTTCGTGTCCCCACGAAACACAATCAAAAAACCTGATAATCAATATTTTACAATCATTGCTGCTAGCGCACGTGTGCCTCCATTATAACCCTATAAATCAATGATTAAACACCCAAAACCATCCCCACCAATACCCGGGGTTGAAACCCCGGGCTGATGCGCTAACATCAAATAAATCAGGTGTTACAAACTTATCAAAAGAAAAACATGTTGTATCTTTATTACAAAAATCAGCAATTCAGATGGTGAATAAAGAATCTAAACATCGGGGATTACTTGAAAGGATAACCACTCAACCTGGACTATTGAGTGGAAAACCGACCATCAGGGGAATGCGTTTTCCGGTAGGTGATATTCTGGAAATGTTGGCCAGTGGTATGTCTGCTGAAGATATATTAAAACAGCACCCCGTATTAGAGAGAGATGATATAAATGCCTCCCTTTTATACGCATCTTTAAAAATGAAAAATACAACAGAAACTGACATTGATATAGTCGAGCTGGATTAAAAATTTACACATATCCTAAAAGCTATCATCTACAAATCCCGTTTCGCTATGCTCCTGCCGCCGTGGTTCGTGTCCCTACGAAACACCTTCAAATACCTGATATTCAATATTTTATAATCATTGCTGCTGGCGCACGCGTGGCATTATTATATACCTCTGCCGCCGTGGTTCGTGTCCCCACGAAACACCATCAAATGAATGATAATCAATACTTTACGATCATCACTTCTGGCGTGTGCCTCCATTATAACCCACTAAATCAATGATTAAACACCCAAAACCATCCCCATCCATAGCCCGGGGTTAAAACCCCGGGCTATGGATGGGGATGCATGCCTTAAAACATAGCTCAATGGACCAACTACGAGCTACTTGCCAAAACAGATAATACTACTGTAGCCACAGACAAAGTTTTTCCCGACATGTCGGGAAAAACGTCGGGGAAAATTTTGAAGCTCACAAAGTCCAATAACATCTTAACCATTCCTGAGATTGCTGCCCTTATTGGAATTACCAGGCGCTCCGTAGAACGAAACATACAATATCTGCAAAAGCAGAATAAATTAAAGCGCGTTGGCACGGCCAAAGGTGGGCACTGGAAGGTAGTGTGATGTTTAATCGTTGATTTGTTTAAATGTTTAACTGAATGATCCTTGCAACCATCAATTCAACGATTCAACAAATCAACACCGATCACCCATCACGCATCACGCATTACACATCACAAAAAAAATCCCCTCCTCCCCTTGCACATATCACATAAAGATTATTTCTTTGAGCAATTTTATTACTCACTTTGCCAGGTCAACCCAATACCCAAAAATGGGACTGACGTGGCGGAGCTTTAAAGAGCGGACAGTAACTAAAATAACAAATCATTGATTTTCAATACATTACATATTGCAAAATCAAGTACCAAAACCACCAGATTTGACCCAAAAATGAACAAAAAATCCCGGGATTTTGAAGTGGAGTCAGTCAGTACAAATGGTCATTAAGGCAAAATATGTTTAATCGTTTATTAGATGTTTAACCGTTTAACCGTTTATCAGATGTTTAATCGTTTATTTGTTTAACTGTTTAACTGAATGTTCCTTGCAACCATCGATTCAACAATTAAACGATTCAACAAATCAACATTTAAACAAATCAACATATCAACAATTCAACACCGATTACGCATCACGCATCACGAATGTTATCATTTTTTTAAAGTAAATTTGTCTATAATTAAGCGGTCTGAACATGAAAACACTAACTATACAATTGCCAGATAATGTAGATGAAAAGTATGTAAAAATGCAACTTGCCGCACACTTATTTGATAAAGGAATGATGTCATCAGGGCAGGCTGCTGATATGGTGGGGATTACAAAAAGAGAGTTTATTGAGACCGTAGGTCAATTTGGCGTGAGTATATTTGCTGAGACCGCTGATGATCTTGATAAAATAAAGGAAGAAACACCGCGAAATCTTATAATATTGAAATAATTGGTACGGTTGGTATTATATTACTTGCACATAAAAAGGGTATAATCACAGATGTTACAGGTACAATTCTACGATTGGTTAATAAAGGTTTTAGGTTATCCGAAGAATTAGTAAATAAAATACTTACTACCTATGCCCCCCAAAAAAAAACTGATTTATAATACACTTAACACCTAACCAACTAAACATCTAAACAATTTTTTTAACAGCATTACGTATATAAACTTGTAAAGACTAATGGTGATGGATAGATCAGTAAAAACACCTTTGAGCAACGTACAGTCCGAAATGCTTAAATTATTTGCTTCCAATATACCTGAAGAACATCTTGTTGAATTAAAAAAGGTTATGGCGAAATTTCTACTGGAAAAAGCCAGAGATAAGGCAGATAAAATATGGGAAGAACAGGGATATGACGATCAAAAGCTTACAGATATACTAAATTCTAAAGGCTAATTTTTAGAATGAGGATAGTTCTTGATACCAATGCTCTCTTGAGGTGCATATCCAGAAAATCAGTCTTTTCTGTCGTTCTGGATAAGCTCTATCAAGATGTTTACGAAATCTATTTGACCAATGATATTCTTTTGGAATATGAAGAAAAGCTGAAGTCCATATTTTCCGAAGACGTGGCCGAGTTGGTATTGGGCTCATTTGCTTTATTGCCTTTTCAAAGAATTATTGATGTCTCAAAGTTGAAAAGAAGTAATCATCACCGGCGATGCTCAAAATACCCTTAAAAACGCTAAAGTTTACGCGGAAACCCAACTAAACTAAACGATTCAACACATCAACATTTAAACAAATCAACGATTCAACAAATCAACGATTCAACACCGATCACGCATCACGCATTACGCATCACAAACTTAACGCATCACGCATCACCAATCACGCTCATGAAAACCCACAAAGACCTTGATGTCTGGAAACGCAGTATAGATTTGGTCGAAGCGGTATATGTAATGACACAAAAGTATCCGAAAGAAGAGATTTACGGACTGACAAGCCAGATAAGAAGATCAGCAGTATCCATTCCTTCAAATATTGCTGAAGGAGCAGCAAGAAATTCAAATAAAGAATATATTCAGTTTCTTTATACATCACTCGGATCATTAAGCGAATTAGAAACACAATTAATTATTGCACAAAAACTTAACTACCCAATTCAAACCAATATATTTGAAGACCTGGAAAGAATCCGTAAAATGCTGATCAAACTCATTCAATACCAAAAAACCAAAAATGCCTGATACACCGATCACGCATTACGCATTACGCATCACGACATTAACACTCAACTGCCAATAAACTCATAAATGAATATTCATCGTTTACAGACTGTAGAAAATGCCCTACGAGCTACGAGCTTTTTGTTTTGAGGGTGGTTGTCGGAGAAAACTCCTCCAACAGGGAGGGTAGAAAACGACCTTGTCATTTGCTAATAGCCATCCAAGCTACGAGCTCTGAGCTTTAATTCGATTCAACAATTCAACGAATCAAGGAATCAACGATTCAACACCCATCACCCATCACAACCATGCCTGAAAACCAAACCATATCGACCTCTGATTATTCAATGCATTTATTTTGGGATGTATCCATAGATAATTTTGACCTAAACAAACACAAAGAATTATTAGTAAGCAGGGTTTTAGATTACGGTGTAATGGCAGACTGGCAACAGTTGGTGAGAGACCTGGGCCTCGAACAAATAAAAACAATAACACTTAACCTGCGCGATCTGGAGCCAAGAGCGGCCACATTTATAGCAGCATTGACCGATATCAAAATAGAATTATTCAGGTGCTACACTACGCAACAGTCGAACCCCAAACACTGGCACTTTTAAAAAGCTTAATGCTTAACGATGCCATTAAAAATGCAAGACTGGTAGGTGGAACAGCACTTGCACTCCATATAGGTCATAGAAAATCCATTGATCTTGATTTATTCGGAGAACTAAATATGGATGTATTTAACACGGGATATCCCTTTGGGAATGATGTACAAGCAGTGAATATCAGAAACACTCAAAACATAAAAATTTTTATAATCAATAACATAAAAGTGGATATAGTTAATTATACCTACCCATGGCTGGAAGATCAATATATGGAAGATGATATCCGATTAGCTACTTTAAGCGATATAAGTGCCATGAAACTGGCAGCTGTGACAGGTAGAGGAACTAAAAAAGACTTTATTGACATAAGCTTTCTCCTGGACTCTATATCTCTGAAAAACATGATGGCAAACTACCTGAAGAAGTATCACGACGGATCAGAATTTATGGTATTAAAAAGCTTAACCTATTTTGCAGATGCCGAAAACGATCCTATGCCAAATATGCTTTCCCAAAGAAGCTGGCAAGAAACGAAAAACATAATACTAAAAGCAGTTAAAGACTTTACAAGTTCGTACAAATGTTAAACGTTAATCGCTCAACAAACACTTAACATCTAAACAGCTAACCAATACCTGTGGAGTCATTAAGAGCTAAATACGTTAAAAACGTTAAACGTTAAAAATGTTAAACGTTAATCACTCAACACTTAACAGCCAATAAAGCACAGAGATGAAAGTTCACAGTTTACAGACCGTAGAAAATCCTCCGAACTCTAAGTAGAGAGCTGAGAGAGTGTGATGTTTAATCGTTTATTTGTTTAACTGTTTATCAGATGTTTAACCGTTTAATCGTTTAATCGATCAGTACAGATGCTCATTAAGGAAAAATACAGACATTGCTCATTGGTTACAGAAACTTAATCTGCAAATTTTAAAGTTTACACAATAACCCGATTAAACAAATCAACACATCAACGATTCAACATTTAAACAAATCAACATATCAACAATTAAACGATTCAACACATCAACAATTCAACAATTCAACACATAATCAAATCAACAAATAGCCCCCTTGACTCCCAAAGACATCCATTCCCTAATTACCGTTGGCGAAAGTGAAACGCTGGAATTTAAAAGCAGCTTCAACGTTCAGGTAATTGAAACATTGGTAGCATTTGCCAATACCAGAGGCGGTAAGGTATTAGTCGGTGTTTCCGATGATGGCTCTTTAATTGGATTATCAATAAATTCTGAATCTGTCCAAAATTGGATCAATGAAATTAAAATTAAAACTTCGCCATCCCTTATTCCTGAGATATACATTACAGAAGTTGATGGTGTAACAGTCATAATTTTCAGTATACAGGAATATCCTATTAAGCCTGTTTCATTTCGAGGAAAATATTTCAAACGCGTAGTTAACTCCAACCATATCTTAAAAACAGAAGAGGTTGTTAATATGCATTTACAAACCTTCAATACAAGTTGGGATTATCATATCAATAACCAGTTCAATGTTAACCACATTTCGTTTGAAAAAGTACAGTTGTCTATCGATACCATGAATCAATTGGGCTCACGTATTACCGATGACCCCTTAACATTCTTAATCAAACATGATTTGGTACGGGATGGATTGGTAACAAATGCCGCGTTCCTTCTATTCAAAAAAGAGGAATCTGTACTAACAACCATAGAATTGGGTCGTTTTCAATCCGACACAATCATCAAAGATTCTGCAAGAACAAAAGAAGATATTCTGAGGCAGATAGAACAGGTGCTCTCCTTTATAAAAAAACATATAAACAAAGAGGTAATCATTACTGGCGATGCTCAAAATACCCAAAAATGGCAATATCCATTAGAAGCTATTCGCGAAATCGTTACCAATATGATTGTTCATCGCGACTATAGGTCATCTTCCGATTCCATTGTTAAAATCTTCAATGACAAAATCGAATTCTACAATCCTGGTCGTCTGCCTGATTCCATTACTGTAGAAGATTTATTGTCAAACAACTACAAGTCAACACCAAGAAACAAACTGATAGCAGATTTCTGCAAGAGTCTTGGCCTCATCGAAAAATACGGCTCGGGTATAAAGCGAATCATAGAATATTGTATAGCAGATCAACACACCATTCCAGAGTTCAAAAATATATCTGACGGATTTTTAGTTACTGTTTTTGCCAAAAACTCAGATAAGGTCACCGATAAGGTCACCGATCATGACACCGATCATGACACCGACCGACTTAAAGAGGTTTTAGATGCTATAAAGAAAAATAACAGAATAACAGTGGCGCAGATAGCAGCTTCAAATGGCGTCAGCAAAAGCACTGTATTGCGAGACTTACATAAGCTAAAGGCACAAAAAAAAATTAAACGCATTGGTAAGGAAAAAAATGGTTACTGGGAAGTAAGCGTTCAGAGCTGAGAGTTGAGAGAGTGTGATGTTTAATCGTTTATTAGATGTTTAATCGTTTAATCGTTTAACCGTTTAATCTTTTATTTGATGTTTAATCGTTTATTTGTTTAACTGTTTATCAGATGTTTAATCGTTTAACCGTTTATCAGATGTTTAATCGTTTAATCGTTTAATCGATCAGTACAGATGCTCATTAAGGAAAAATACAGACTTTGCTCATTGGTGACAGAAACTTAATCTGCAAATTTTAAAGTTTACACAGTAACCCGATTAAACAAATCAACAATTCAACAATTCAACAACTCAACAAATCAACATTTAAACAAATCAACATATCAACGATTCAACAATTCAACGATTCAACAAATCAACAATTCAACAAATCAACAATTCAACATATCAACAAATCAACAAATCCACACTATCCCCATGTACATTTTCGCATTTGAAAAGCTCGAAGTTTGGCAAAGATCAAACGAGTTGATAAAAGAAATTTACAGGATTACCGAATCGTTTCCTTCTGAGGAAAAATTTGGAATGGTTAGCCAATTAAGGAGGGCCAGTGTGTCTGTTTCCAATAATTTAGCCGAAGGTACGGCAAGAAAGACAGCAAAAGACCAAGCAAATTTTACCACCATGTCCTTTTCCAGTTTGATGGAAGTATTAAACATGATGATTATTTCGGTTGCATTGGGCTTTCTTAAGGATGCTGAATACCAGAAAACAAGGCCTCTCATTGAAGAGATCGCCAATAAACTCAATGCGTTAAGAAATTCACAAAACGGAAGATAGATGTTTGCTTGATGTTTAATCGTTTATCAGATGTTTAATCGTTTATTTGTTTAACTGTTTATCAGATGTTTAACCGTTTAATCGTTTATTTGATGTTTAATCGTTTATTTGATGTTTAATCGTTTATTTGTTTAACTGTTTAACTGAATGTTCCTTGCAACCATCGATTCAACAATTAAACGATTCAACAAATCAACATTTAAACAAATCAACACATCAACGATTCAACATTTAAACAAATCAACGATTCAACGATTCAACGATTCAACAATTCAACAATTCAACGATTCAACACATCAACAATTCAACAATTCAACAATTCAACAACTCAACACCCATCACGCTTTACGGCAGAGTCATCATGCGGCAATCAGATTAATCGTGGTAGGGAAATCGTTTGGAGAAAAATGCTTAAAGCAAATTTTATGTAATGGATTACATGTTTTAAGAATTTATTGTGGATTGCATTACGTGTTTTTTGCTTATTTTTAGGCTTTAATTACTATTGAGAAACCAAAAAAAGCATGCAATATCTCTCTGAGATTAGTGACCGATTGATATTAAACACTAATGTCAAGTACATTAGACCTTTGTATAATAAGATCAATTGGGATCAGCGTCTGGTCGAAATAAGAGGCTCAAGGGGCGTAGGTAAGACTACCCTTCTGCTACAGTATGCTAAGGCAAAACAAACAGCAGGTGAGTCTGTTTTGTACGCATCTTTGGATAACGCATGGTTTTTTAAACATAAGCTCACGGAACTTGCAGACGAATTTTTTAAATATGGAGGCAAATATTTACTACTGGATGAAGTGCACAAATATCCCCATAAAGAACAAGGGGTTGATTGGTCGCAGGAGTTAAAAAACATTTATGATTCGTACCCAGGGTTGTATATTGTTTATACCGGTTCATCAATTTTACATCTATACAGGGGCATTGGTGATTTAAGTCGACGCAAATCGACCTATCGCATGTTTGGACTCTCATTCCGGGAATACCTTAATTATAACAATATCGCTGATTTTGCCATAGTGCCTTTTAATGACCTCATCGAAAATCATATGATGATTTCACGGAAGGTTATTGAGAAAATCAGAATTTTACCACATTTTAAAAAATACCTGATTCATGGGTATTACCCATTTTCAAATCTGGCAGGTGATAAATACTTCGATCAGCTAAATGAGGTTATCAATGTAATTGTGGAAACAGATATTCCATCAGTATCAGATATCAGCTTCGAAACATCATCAAAATTGAAAAAGTTGTTTTATTTGCTGGCTGAGTCTGTGCCTTACACTCCAAATCTAAGTAAGCTATCAGGCCAATTGCATATAGCAGATTCACGAACACTCCTAAAATATCTCAATTACCTGGAAAAAGCTGAACTCATTCAGACCTTGGGAGCAAAGGCTACTGGAAATCAAGTATTTAATAAGCCAGAAAAGATATATCTTGACAATACAAATCTGATGTATGCCTTGTCACCAGCTATAGTCAATGATGGAACATTACGAGAAGTCTTTGCAGTGAACCAGTTAAAGCAACTGTATGAGATAAGTTATCCCTCAAAAGGCGATTTAATGGTAAACCAGCAATATGTCTTAGAGATTGGAGGAAAAAATAAAAATTATAAACAGGTGGCAGACATGTCTGATGCCTACATATTTAATGATAACATGGAATCAGGCTTTGGTAAAAATATTCCACTCTGGCTGTTGGGTTTTCTTAATTGATGATGTGCAGAGATTGATGTTTAATCGTTTATTAGATGTTTAATCGTTTATTAGATGTTTAATCGTTTATTAGATGTTTAATCGTTTATTAGATGTTTAATCGTTTAATCGTTTAATCGTTTATTTGATGTTTAATCGTTTATTAGATGTTTAACCGTTTAATCGTTTAATCGTTTAATCGAAGGTCCATAGTAGACATCGATTCAACAATTCAACAAATCAACAAATCAACAAATCAACGATTCAACATATCAACAAATCAACAATTCAACGAATCAACAATTCAACAATTAACATTTAACACTTAACACTTAACTCATAACTCTTAACTCTTAACACCTAACCTACCACATGCCCCAAACTACCCCACTCCAAACCAACACCGCAACGCCCGCTGAATCCTGGGACCTCGTCATCCGGCCCCAGCGCAGCCTGTTCGACATCGACTGGAAAGGCATCTGGCAATACCGCGACCTGCTACGCATGTTTGTCATCAAAGACATTACCGTGCTGTACAAACAAACCATACTCGGACCGGCATGGTTTATCATCCAGCCCATCCTTACCACCTTTATGTTTATGCTCGTCTTTGGCAACATCGCCGGCATCTCTACCGACGGCACCCCCAAAATACTCTTTTACCTCTCAGGCGTCGTCATCTGGAGCTATTTCTCAGAAACCTTTAGCAAAACATCCAGCACCTTTAGAACCAATGCAGGCATTTTCGGAAAGGTCTATTTCCCCAGACTGATCATGCCATTGGCGCAGGTAATAACCGGACTGGTAAAATTTTCGATACAATTCGCTCTTTTTATCAGCATATACCTGTATTTCGTATTCAGTGGAGACGTAAGCATCAACCCCAACAGCCATATTCTGCTCTTTCCCTTTTATGTGGTGTTGATGGCGGTATACGGACTCGGATTCGGACTGATCTTTACCTCCCTGACCACCAAATACCGCGACTTAAACTTCCTGATTTCCTTTGGTGTACAATTGCTGATGTACGCCACCCCGGTGATTTATCCCGTTTCCACCATACCCGACAAATACAAAATATACATACAGGCCAACCCTCTTACCCCGATATTGGAAGGCTTTAAATACGGATTCCTCGGCGCAGGAGAGATCAACCTCCATAACCTGCTCTACACCACCGGCACCGGCCTCACCATACTGTTCCTCGGCGTATTGGTCTTTAACAAAACCGAAAAAGATTTTATTGATACTGTGTAAATAGGTGAAAGGTGAAAGGTCAAGGGTCAAAGCTAGAAGGTCAAGGTCGAAGGTGAAAAGTGAAAGGTGAAGGGTTAAAGGTGAAAGGTGAAAGCCTGTTACTCACAAATGATAATGCGAAGTTTGATTTTAGATGTTTATAAGATGTTTAATCGTTTATTAGATGTTTAATCGTTTATTTGTTTAACTGTTTAACTGAATGTTCCTTGCAACCATCGATTCAACAAATCAACAATTCAACATATCAACAAATCAACAAATCAACAATTCAACGATTCAACACCGATCACGCATCACGCATTACGACATCAACACTCAACTGCCAATAAAACTCATAAAAGAATGTTCAGCGTTTACAGACTGTAGAAAATGCCCTACGAGCTACCAGCTACGAGCTAACTCACTTATCTATTTTACGTTTATACCCTTACGTTACAGCTTAGCCATGACAACAAATAAACTAAGCAATACACAATTAGAAATACTAAAGGCATTTTCGCATCCACTCGATGAAGAAGAGCTTGTGAAATTGAGAAAAACACTGGCTGACTTTTTTTCTCAAAGGTTAATTAAAGAAGCTGACAAAGCCTGGGAAAATAATCAGTGGACCGATGAAAAAACGGATAAACTTTTGCAGACCAAAAGATAGATGGTTATTATGGAAACGCTAATAGTGACAGTAGATAATAAGAAAAACCTTTCTTTTATCAGAAAGCTACTTCGTAAATTTAGCTTTGTATTAGAAATAAAATCAACCCCTTCAACCGAACAAAGTCATCTGACCAACCAAGTAAATGTTGCTGGAAAATTGAGCCATTATGCTGATACGAGCAAAATATTTGATGAAAATACTGTATGGCAGCAAATAGTAAAAGAAAAACATGGTCCTCATTGATGCGAATTATGTCCTCAGATATTTGTTGAAGGACAATCAAAATCAGTTTCTGATTGTAAAAAAAATTATCGAAAACGACCATATATATCTTCGTGCCGCCGTGGTTCTTGGCCCCACGAAACACCAACAAACGAATGATAATCAATACTTTATAATTAGTGCCTCTTAGAAAACACCCTGCCTGAAAATTCGAATACAACTATACCAATAAATAATTATACTATTTACATATGACGTAAAGCGCATTTCAGTGCATTTTCATTTTGTCATATTGCTTTTGTATCAATATAGT
>JAFIEV010000085.1 GCA_020832305.1 Cyclobacteriaceae bacterium
TTTCAGTATAGCCTCGAAGCATTCTGAGACAGAGGCATCATCGTCCACGTCCATTTTGTAAATACCTATGTCTAAATTTTCTTTAGCAATGATTTCCTTGAGATCTTTCGCTTTTTCGGGATTTCGCATGGTGGCAAATACCTTATAACCGGCTCTTCCAAATGCTAGTGCGGTTTCAAGGCCAATGCCTCTATTACTTCCTGTGATTAGTATTTTTTCATGATCCTGTTTATTTATTTTGATTTTATAAATTTTCTTTATGTTGTCTTCCATCTACAGCCAGGCAGGTTCCAACAACCCAATTGGCAAAAAGCGAAATCAAAAAAGCAGCAACTTCTCCTAAGGCCTTACTACTGTTACGATTGCATTTTCCCTTAAAGTGTTGGGGGCTGGCTTCCTTATTTATTTTCAAACTCTTTCCAAAGACGTTCAATTAAATCAGATGCAGCTGGAATATCCTTTATTTCACCTACCCCTTCTCCTGCGTACATACACATGCTCTCTAAGTCTCCTGTGTACCCTTCCCATGGCCCCCATCCGGAGTACCGTTCTATATCCATGCCCCAAGATGTTTTTCCAATCACCTCGCCTTCCCCAGGTTTGTTACCTTCCAATGGGCAACCTTCTGCCTCCCAGTTAAGGAATGTAGAGTTTCTTAAAACTCTATGCATCGCATTCCACCCAAGGCTGAAACAATTTGTGTAAACAGTATTACTTGCATCTGCATCAACTAATTTCTGTTTGTAAAAATCAGAAATATCGCTTTCTTTTGCTGCAATAAATCTACTGCCCATTACTGCTCCTGCAGCTCCATTTTTTATAGCTTTTCGAATATCATGTCCTGTACTTATTCCACCAGAAACTAACACGGGTACTTCTCCTGCAACTTCTAAAACCTGAGGTAATGCATCTTTGAGATATTTTGTGGCTTGGATGTGTCCTCCTGCTTCCAAACCTTGACAGAACAAAAAATCAGGCAGCAATTCAAGTGCTTTTTCTGCATTCTGTTTGCTGGAAACCTGAACGCAAAATTTCGCTCCCGCACTTTTTATTTTTGTTACCATTTCCTTTGAAGGTAATCCCCACGAAAACTGAAAATTGGGGCAGCCTGCCTCTATTGCCTTATCAAATGAATTGGGTTCAAAGTGAAGCAAATAGTTAGCATAATAATTTCCATTGGTTTCTTTGTTCATTCTAAGAACTATTTCATAAGCATCTTCTGGGGATGCCCCTCCTAAACTGACACATCCCATTCCTCCGGCCTTTGCAATTGCCATAGCCAACCTTTCACCACCAGGAGCTGCCTGGAAAAAAGGATATTTCAACTTGAATAGGGATAAAAGTTTTTTGCTGCTTTCATTTAATTCACCGATTTCCCTTATTTCTTCTTGCGGTTTTGGTTGTTCGCAAGAGGACATCAAAGCGGTGGTCAAACCTAATCCGGCTAAGGAGCTTTTCTTAAGGAAATTTCTTCTTGAAGAACTGTTGTCTTGATTTTTCATGGTTCAAATGTTTTTGATTTTTATGAGGTTGCATCCTACATTAAATTAAGAAATGGCCTGTTCTTTTTCTTTAGGTGCTTCATTGCAGCTTTGAGCAAAAACAGCTAAACCACAAAGGGTAAAAAGCACGAGTATTCGATTAAGTAATTTTGATGATCTTTTCATAGTATTAATTTGATTATTTAATGCCTACTCTAATCGGGTTTCGGCTTTCCCGTAAAGATTGTTTTCTGATGATATTTTTATTGTAAAACAAGGTCAAATTCTCATGGTGTCCTACTTGGTTGCTGTTGTGTCGAACAGTGAATACCTCCACCGTCCCAATTTTGTGGCATAGCATTTATGAATACAATTTTCCTATTTGGAAATTGTTCCTCAAAAATTTTACGCACTTGTTCTTCTTTTTCTTTAGAAGAGCCTTCCTCTGTATAACTTGAAATAAGAACGAGACCATTGGTAACCAAGTAATTTAAGTAACTTGATGCCGGCACTCTAAGTAAAGTGTCTCCAACTGAAGGTGCTTCTGACATGTAAAACCAATTTGCTGATAGATCGTAAGAGTTTTTGGATGGAACGTCAGCTGTTGCAACTATTTTTTTTGTTATTAAATCAGGTAGAGGAACTTTCACTATCTTGAAGGGCTTTCCGTCCTGATCTGTCGCGTCTTTTAGTATTTGATAACTCTCATTCAGACTTTCGTAATTCATTTTGTTAATAGGATTCAATTCTTTTTCTGATTCATCAACCCATGCCAATAAAATGGTATTTGCATTTGAAAATCGAACAAATTCATCGGAATGCTGCACCCCACCGCCAACATAATCACCCGTTATTCGTCTGTAAAAGCCATTTGGGTCTTCCGCCAAGCCTTGTTTGAGCCAAATGACTTTTGATACACCCAAGACTCTTTTAAATTCATTTTCAATATATACTTTGCTTAAATTGGGATTACGGTGCTTAACTGCCGACTCGCAAACGATGAGGGTTCCTTTGCCATTTACTTCAATGTTTCCTCCCTCATGAACAACATCTGTTTTAAAAATTTTAGCATTTTCTGCTAAAGCCATCAAGCTATCCACCATACTTGTCCTAATCATAGAAGGTAGTTTTGCGTTAAGATATTTACTTACACTGTCTTGATTATTGTTATATTTTTCTTTTAATAATACAGGGTAACCAAAGTGATTCCAGGCAAAATCAGCTATACCGAGTTCTCCATTTTTGTTGACCAAAAAAGTAGCACCATGGTCTCTAATCCAATAGCGGTCTCCTGGCATTACATAGAATCTGATATTTGAAGTGTCTATCTTCTGACGCTGCAAATATTTTTTGGCAGTTTGCATTAAACTGTCAGAATCAAATGCAAATTTTACAGTTACATGTGGGGTAAGCGTTTTTACCATTTCCGCAACAACGGGATAAAACCCCTTTGTACTATCTGCCTCCCACCCAAACCAAACAGCATCATGTGGTTCCCATTCTGCTGGCATATAAAATTTATCATCTTTTTGATTACAAGACAACAGCGTGATAATGCTTATTATTGAAAGTAGGTGTTTCATTTTATTTTTTAATTACCTTGTGTTGTCCATCAAATTGTTACCTATATTCTAATTGTTTATAAAATAAAAATGGCCGTAAGTAGGGTTGTTTTACCTTGCATGGTTTTAGTTTAATTGGCTATTGTTTGTTTAAGCGTTAAAAAGCTATACGCTCCAATATCCTATATAAATAAGTGCATATACATGAAAATATAAACCGATCAGGGACGAAAGCCCCTATTTATTGTCCGAAAGCGCTGGTTTATTGTCCGAAGGAAAAATTGAGGATTGCTAG
>JAFIEV010000088.1 GCA_020832305.1 Cyclobacteriaceae bacterium
GCTAAGAAATTAGCTATAAGTTTGAATATTTTGCCAATTAAGAAAATGACAAGCCCGTAAATGGTGGTGTAGGAAGATATTTTTAATCCACCAGCCAAAACAGCCTGAGAAACTTCACCCATGGTTTCGATTGCTTGAAAAGCTGAGAATAGCCCAACGGTTTGTCCCAAAATACCCCAAACCAAAGCAAAAAGCGCCATGTCCTGATTGATGGTTATCCATTTACTTCGTTTTGGGGCGTCTTTCCTATGGATAAGTGCAACAACACCGGTGGCCAAGGTGCCGAGTAATAATACAAATAGAATTGACATAAACTCAATACCACCTTCAATGTGAATTTCAATAAATTTCATAACCATATTTTTTTTAGTGAAGCACAATACTATTTGATATACAGTGCTTTCATTTTATTAATCGACAGGCAGTAAGCGATGATCGGTAGATAACCTAAAGAGAAGGCCGAAAGGATTAGCTGAATTCTAACGACCTAAAACGACAAACCACCGACTTTTTCATCTCGAATAGGTTGAAAATAGTATCTTTCGAACAGATGATCAAAACTATTCTATATCATATTGTATATTGGATTTTTGCCTTGTCGCTTTGTATTCTCATTATTGGTTACAAGGGCGATTGGCATGAAGCCATATTTCTGACCTTGGTCTTTAGTCCGATTCCTATAGGTAGCGCTTATTTGATTACCTACTATCTCCTGGAAGAATTTCTTCTGAAGCAGCGATACATCAGGTTTTTTGTTTTCATGGTTTACATATTGATTTTTTGGAGCTTGATGCGTATAAATCCAAAGGTTTCCCTATAATAATGTGGAACGTAATAGGCTTCTTAGGGCCTATGTTATGAGTGTCCCAGCCATTATAAAGATTTAAAAAAAACTAAATAAGACTAATATGAGCCAGAAATTATAAAAAGTTGCTCAAAGTCACTGTAAAACAGTTGATAGGTAGTATTGTAAAGTGTGAATTCAGCTTTAATATTTTTTTTAAAATACTCCTTCCATACTTACCAATTTATGGATTTAACACGAGATTCTCAGTTTTAGCTCTTAATCTAATGTGATCACATTAAGAATTTTAAGATGTTTATTAAAAATCAATCGTAAAAAAGTTAAAATAACTTAGTGTTATTAAATTATTTTTTTAGATTTATACGTCCTTTATGAACGAAATTGGCAGGAAGATTCCATTTTATTTCTGGCATTTATTTTTTATAATGGGTCAATCCTATACAGATATTAATCGCATTCTAATGATAAAAAATGGATCTAGAGAAACTGAGAGATATAGGTTTTTGGAATACGCCCAGTCGGTTTCGAGCAAGGAATTGATAATTAGATACATATTAGACATTCAATTGATAATACTGGCATTGTATTCAATACTTTTTGAAACAAAATTGTTAGCGAGGCAACCTTAATTTTATAACTTATTTGCGATGTTGGATACACTATTAAAAATCGGAAAATGGCAAAGTGAGGGCAAAGGTGAATGGGACAGGTTTTTAGAAAAGCCAAAAGTTGAATATGAGGATAAGAATGGGAACTCTGTTAAAAACTTTATTTTACCCATTATATTTGACCTCGATGATAAAAAGGTTGTCATTGATTCCCAGAACTTAAAAGAGTATGATGAAAATTATGTTGAGGTATTAAAAGCCCTGAAAATACAAGGAGGTAACAACAAGGCAATATATGTAACAGTCCCATCCACAAAATTCATTCAGCTTTATAAAACATTTTTTGGCAAAGAGAATGAAAAAGCTGACAAGGGAGAGATCTTAGAAGCATTTATGAAGGAAAATCCATTTCTATTAACCGATTCCTTTAGGATTCTTTTGATGGAAATCTTTCAACTCCAGGAAGAATTCTTTGAAAAGTCCTCTCTTCTGAATGAAAAAACAGGCGTTAAAGAAATTAATATCAAACAAATTGAAAACAATCTTGAGCTTAACAAGAATGAAAAAATTGCTTTAGTCTATATTGAAATAAAAGGAGAAAAGTTTGGAATTAATACACCCAAGCCATTTGCTGAAATTCCTGAATACATTGATCTTCTATATAGCAAGTTTTTAAAACCAACTAACATCGCCCAAAAAAAGCAAACAAATACTTCACAAAAAAAGCTTTGCTATGCTAGTGGCCTATTTTCAGATGAAGTGGGCGAATTGGACTTATCAGCAAGATACAGTCTAAATAAAATGTTTGTGACTGAAACTAAGAATTACGCCTCCGTATTTGACAAAAATATGTTTCGGATAAACTACCAAGTCAGTAGAGAAAACCAGGAAAAACTTGATTACGCATCCAACTATTTACTAAATGATGGTAATTACAAAGTAAGAATAGCAAATGTCGATCATGTAATTATTCCACAGTTTCTTGAGAGTGAAAATCTTGATTGGGAGCTTGCTCTGACAGGGATAAAAAGGAAATCAGATGTTTTGTTTGGCTTTGAAAAGCTAGAAAATCTTGTTAAAAACGTGAGAGATGAAACCGAATCTGTTTTTTGGATCACGTTCGTTGCCTATGAATCAGATGGCAACTTCTTTAAATCGACTGAAATCATTAAAGACATCAGTAGCTTTCATTTTGAAAAAGTCGCATCCACTCTTTCGAATGTCTACTGGGAATTTAAAAATTCGGATTTCGTAAATTGGAGCAGTGTAATGACTGAGTATGGTAGCGAAAGGGTATTTAATTTTTATACGATCTATGCATTAATTCCTTTAAGGAAAGAGAAGGAAAAAAAGAACAAGGCTTTAGATTTATTCAAAGCAATTTTGGAGAATCGAAGAATATCTAAGAGTATTCTCTTTAGCTACTTCTGTGAGCTTATACTCTGTCACTTTTATGAACGATACACTAGTTATACTAATATTCCAAAATCTTCAAAAGATTACTTTGGACGATCCATAAGAAACAGTGTTTTCAAATATCTAGCATTTATTCAAATATTAAAAAAATTAAAACTCATTGATATGGAAGAATCAACATCAACAATTGTTGAAGAAACAGGAAGTAGGTATGACCAGGCCATACATAATTTCTTCAGTAAAATGAACTTTTCTCAGGATCAAAAAGCCATGTTCTATTTGGGACGAATGCTCAATAACGTTGAATTTATTCAAAAAGGAAAAAAGAAAACAGTAATCGAAAAAGTCAATTTCCATGGGATGGACAGAGATGACATACTAAGGCTTAGAATCGCTCTAATTGAAAAAGCTAAGCAATATGGTAAAGTAGGAAAGGTTGTTTTCACTGACAGAAAATTCGGTGAATTATTTGATTTTAACAACTGGAAGTTAAATACTAATGAAGCTGTTTTCTTTTTACTCACTGGCTACTCCTTTGGCATAAGCTCCAATGAAGCAATAGAGATAGATGCACCAGAAGAAGATAATCCAGAAAATTATTAATTACTATTTTAAATCCTAAAAAATCATGAAACCTGAAATTAAAAATTCATCTGACTTTTTGTTTGTTTATGAAGCTATTCAATGTAATCCCAATGGGGATCCTGATCAAGAAAACAAGCCTAGAATGGACTATGATACTAATACAAATTTGGTTACAGACACACGCGTAAAACGTTTCATTAGAGATTTTCTAAAATCATCTAGAGAGGAAGAATGGGTTTTTGTTGATATGGAAGGGAATTCTAAAGTCAGTGTGGATAGTAAATTAAAAGCTGTTGTAAAAAGAACTCTTGAAAATTCCGAGGAATTGGAAAGAGCTTTCAAAGGAAATCCAGAAGCACTTAAAACTTACAGCGATATTATTGAAAGAGAAAAGGAACCTGAAAAAATTTGGGCTGCAATTACCGATAAAAAATTCAAGCATAAAGATGTAAATTATGAGCTGCTTGCCTATTTGGTAAAGCAAAAGTTTATTGATATTAGGATGTTCGGAAGTGCATTTGCTGTCGGAGGGTTTACTAAAGCTTACACAGGCCCAATCCAGCTAAACTGGGGCTACTCATTTAATAAAGTGGAATTGATTGATTCCAGCTCAATTGTTACAATAATGAATGACGATAGTAGCACTTTTGGAAAAGATTATCGCATACATTACAGTCTACTTGGTTTCAACGGTACCATCAACGCCCCTGCTGCAAAAACTACAGGACTTACTGAGGATGATGTAAAAATCTTCAGAAACGCCATCTGGGAAAGTATTCCGGCCAGCCCTACCCGTTCGAAACTTAATCAATACCCGAAACTCTACATAGAGGTAGTATACAATGAAGGAGTCTCTAATGGACGATTTGGAGACTTAAGAAATTATGTAAGTACAGAACTAAAAACAAGAATCGCTGAAAAACAGGTTCGGAAGTTCGGTGATTTAGATTTTAATGTTGATAAACTCCTGAACATCCTACGTGAAAATAAAGGCAGTGATAAAATGATTAAAGAAGTAATTATCAAGACATCGCTTGACATCAATATTTCCTTATAATAAAAAAATCAACCTTTTGATATGGATATATTGTGTTTCAAAATTCAGGGTAAACTTGCACATTTCAGGAAGTATTATGCGAACAACACAGCATTTAGTTTTTCAATACCTCCACGCACAAGCTTAATGGGTATCGTAGCGGCAGTTATGGGTTGGGCAAAGGGTTCATACTATGAGGACTTGGCCTCTGAAAAGATTCATTTCGGAGTACGGGTATTAAGTCCTCTGAAAAAAAGTTTTCACAGGCTAAATCTTCTAAGTATTAAATCAACCGGTGATATGGCAAAAAGTTGGTCTTCTGATTTTAGAGGAGAGGGAGGGAGAATTCAAACCCCATTTGAAGTGGTGAGTGCATGGGATATTGGTAAAGGTGAAGTTGTATACCAAATATTTGTATCATCATCAGATTCAGAAAGTGAAACCTTTCAAATGGTAAAGGAACATTTCATTAATAGGGATCCTGTGTTCAACATTACACTCGGCACTGCCAATTTCACTGCTTCTATTTCGGACATTCAGATTATTCCGCAAGAAATGATCAAAGAAAGGTTAACCGCTGATTTTGTATACCTTCACTCTGCCATTCCCAGTAGCCAGGTTATCGATCTAAAATTCAACAAGGAAGAGTACGATAGTTATAATTTTGTAGAAGAAGACATGTTGCCAGGTGACTTTGTTGGTAATAACAACCGCGAAGTACGAAAAATGAATCGTCTATTGTTTTCAATCACACCTAATCCTTTAAGAATCAGGCTTAATTGCCCTTATTATGAAGTTGAATTAAACAGTGAGATTATCAACCTGCAATTTATGGATCTATGATTTTTTATTCGCATGGTAAAACTGATGATAATGGAATAGTTTTCGGTTCAAAAAAACTAGCTGACCATATCAGCGGAGTTCTAGACAAAGCAAACTTTCATTATTCCTCCAATCTTGATCTTGGGTTAAGCGAGGAGGAATTAAAATCGCTTCTAAAGATCATTGTTCAATTTCATGATCTTGGTAAATACACCAGTTATTTTCAAAATTACCTTCTAAAAAAACCACCTATTGACGGGATACTTAAACAACACGCTAAAGTCGGTGGGCTCTCAGCTTTTAATTTTTTAAGAAAATATAACGAAAAACAAGCTTTAGTAGCTCTATTCGTCATTTTTCAACATCATTCACAACTTATTGATATATTAAAAATTGGTGAAAAGTTAAATGACAACCTCGTCAGAATCATAGGATATCAAAAAGAAGATTTAAAAAAGACTATTCCTCAAATTGAGGTCGACTTAAAATTGGAAAATCTAGTTTCTAGTATTCTTTATCCTGAGGAGAAAGAAATACGAAGAGGACTGAAGATTTGGATTCTACGTAACCAGACCATTAAAGACTACTTTTTGATCAACTACCTATTTTCCTTGCTAATAGAAGCCGATAAATTGGATGCTTCAGATACAGTTCAATATGCACTAAAGTCAATTCAGTATGATAGTGTTGATTGTCGATATGGTGGTCCTGACACATCTATTCAAGCTTTGAATCTGAACAATCTCAGTAAACTTGATAACAATGAGTTAAGAAATTTCTGCCGTTTTCAGGTTATTTCCAATTTAGAAAACCAAGATATCCTTGATCAGTATCTTTTTACCCTAACGGCCCCCACAGGAATCGGCAAAACTATGACCGCTTTAGATTTTGCTTTGAAACTTAAAGCCAAAGTTAGGGAAAAAATAGGAATAGAAGCCAGAATCATTTACGCATTACCCTTTATAAATATTATTGAACAGGCTCTAAAAGAATACAAACAGACATTGCCTGATGAAATCAATATTTTGGCACATTATCAGTACGCAGATGTTTTTGGAGATAAAGAGGAAAAATTCAATGAAGACGGTGCCGAAAATTTGTATACTCAGCGTCTAATGGCATACGATACCTGGCAGGCCGACATAGTTATCACTTCATTTGTCCAGTTCTTTGAAACACTGATAGGCAACAGAAATAAACTACTTAAAAAATTTAATCATTATGCACATGCTATAATCATACTCGATGAAGTACAAACTTTGAGAATTGACCACATGCCTCTTATTGGAGCGGCCTTATTTTATCTTTCCAAATTCCTGAAAGCCAGAATAATTCTTATGACAGCAACCAAACCGAAAATATTTGAACTGGCACAAGAACAGATTTTAACTAAAGAAGGTGAAAAAGTACAGCCCTATGAATTACTTAAGCCCTTCAATGAAGTATTTGCCGCTTTTCAAAGAACCAGGATTGTACCCCTATTAAATACAGACCTTGATAAAAAAAACCTTGTTAGAGACTTTGTACAAAAAGTTTTTTCTGAAAAGTGGGACCCTGAGAAATCCTGTATCATCGTCTGCAATACTGTAAACAGATCAATAGATATCTACAATTCAATAATCACTTACTTAGAAGAAGAAGGTTTTGAAAACCAAGTAGAATATTTATCAACCAATATTATTCCTGCACACAGGTTTGAAAGAATTAAAAACATACAAGATCAAATTAATTTAGGTAGAGCTCCTATTCTTGTTTCAACGCAAGTGGTCGAAGCAGGGGTTGATCTTGATTTTGACATAGGATTCCGTGATATCGGCCCGATTGATTCCATTATTCAGGTTGCCGGAAGAATCAACCGTAACAATAATGCAAATAAAAAAAATGCGCCACTTTATATAATAGATTTTGGTGATGGCCAAAAAATATATGGACGAATTACCTATGACCAGGCAAAATCAGCTCTGCAGTCCCAGGCTGAATTCACCGAAAGTGAATATTTGAATTTGATCAACAAGTATTTTGATGAATTATCTGATAAAAAATCATTTTCAAGGTTCAACAAGATATTTGAATCCATGAAAATGTTGAGATATGACTCAGAGAATAAAGAAGAAGACAGACCTGTTTCGTCATTCAAAATAATAGAAGAATCACGAACGACACAGGCAGTATTTATAGAAATAGCTGAAGAAGAAACAATGTTAAGAGAAAAGCATCTCGCCAAAATTAAAAATGAAATATCCAAAGAGGAGTTTGAAAAAAATTATAAACAGAGTTTTCAACAGCGTATTATCACGGTTCCAGATTATTTAACTAAAGAACTACCTTTTATTAATGATTATGAAGAAAATCTAAAAGCTGTTAATATAGAAGTTGCTGACAAGTGTTACGATCTAAAAACTGGTTTTAAAAGAAAACAGGATGAAGCCGTTTGGTTTTTCTAGTTTTAAGATATTTTAATTCATGACATGAACAGAAAAATGACCTCTGCTAAACATCTAAAACACTCAATATGGAAAACGTCTCGCTTGCAAATTTAAAAACAGTTCAACTAAACATTATTCAGTTTCCCGAAATCGCATTAAAAACACGAGATGCACACAAACTTCGAGGGTACTTTGGTAATCTATTTCGAGAACACTCCAGTTTGTTGCACAACCACTACGAAAATGGCGAGTTTCGGTATAGGTATCCGCTAGTACAATACAAGGTGATAAACTCTGTTCCTTCTTTGGTTGCTATAGAGGAAGGTGCAGAACTACTCTCGCAACTCTTTTTGAAAATAAAACGCCTGGACATCGAAGGGAGAGTTTACGACATTCAAACTAAAAATATTGTGAGTCGAAAGGAAAAAATCGGCTATGCTGATGAATTGAAGGAATATAAATTCGAGACTTTATGGATGGCGCTTAATCAAGATAATTATAAGAAATATCGCAGCATGGGAGAAGCGGAGCAATCTTCGATGCTTAACAAAATCCTTGTAGGTCACGTGCTTTCATTTTATAAGCAAATGGAACTTTTCCTGGAAGGGGATCAACGGCTTTTGGCAAAGAGCAATGTTGAAGTGAAGAACACGCAGTTCAAAGATCAGAAAATGATTGCTTTTGCCGGATCATTTCTTATTAATGCTTACCTGCCCGAACTCATTGGTTTAGGTAAGTCAGTATCAAGGGGATTTGGAACCATAAAGTCATGTTGACAAAAATGCCTGATTTCATATGACTATTGCAAACTAAACCATGCAGATATTTATCAACACATACGGCACTTATGTTCATGTTAAGGATGAAATGTTCGAGATCAGGTTGCGCACTGATCCGAAAGAAAAAGTAAAGATCAACCACATTGCCTCCCATAAAGCAACGTCCTTTATCATGAGTAAAGGTGCATCCATTAGCACAGATGCTATTGCATTGGCGATCAAAAATAATATTGATATTGTGATAGTGGAAAGTGATGGACATCCTATAGGGCGTTTCTGGCATAGTAAATTGGGAAGTACTACCAAAATCCGAAAGCGGCAGTTAGAGGCCAGTTTGAACGAGGAAGGATTATTATGGATAAAAAAATGGATAACTCAAAAATTGGAAAACCAGGCAGATTATATTCAAGACCTTAAAAAACACCGCAAGCAGTTATCAGATTTTTTAGAAGAAAAGCAGAGCAACATTCTTGAATACAGAGAAAAAATCAGTCATCTAAGGGCTCCTACTGTAGGTGAAGTTGCCGAGACGATCAGGGGATGGGAAGGAAGCGCAGGAAGGCAATATTTTGATGCCCTGGCAAAAGCTATCCCTGAAGAATTTATTTTTCAAGGCAGAAGCTTTCGTCCGGCAAAAAATCCATTCAATGCCATGTTAAATTATGCTTATGGCATATTGTATTCAAGGGTAGAACGAGCGTTGATGATTGCTGGCCTTGATCCTTATGTGGGATTTCTTCATAGAGACGATTACAACATGAAAAGTTTGGTATTTGATTTTATAGAGCCTTTTCGTATCCATGCAGAGCGTTGCGTTTTCACCTTGTTTTCTACCAAAAAAGTAAAAAGAAGTTTTTTCGACCAGCTGGTGGGTGGGTTTACTCTCAACCCTGAAGGTAAGCCTTTTTTGGTTGAGCATTTTATGCGATATATGGATCAAGATACCATCCGGTATAGAGGCCGAAACCAAACGCGGTTCAATGCACTTCAAATGGATGCACATGCCTTTGCCAATGAATTGATCTCCAAATCAAATGACTTCACTCAGTAGGATAAATACAAAATCTTTATGCTATGATTGTTTGGGTACTTTACGACATTAAAGATGACAAAGCCAGAACCAAAGTGGCTAAAGCTTGTAAACAAGCGGGGCTTTATCGGGTACAGTATTCGGTGTTTTTGGGGATGTTGAACAGTAATGAAAAAGACACATTGGAAATAATGATACAAGAGCTCATAGATGAAGAAGTGGATTCTGTCTACATATTTCCGATGTCGAAAAATGAGCTGGATGATACAGTATTGCTTGGTCAGGCGTTTGACAAACAATTTGTAACAGATGAGGTAAAAGCATTATTCTTTTGATTGTACTCACAATGCGTTTGGTCAAACAGTGAAATACAGTAAACAAAATAAATGGCTTCTCTTACACCATCTCATATTATCGAATATCTTTTCTGTCCGCGCTATACCTTCTTCGAATATGTATTGAGCATCCCACAATATGAAGAAAAATTTTATAAGGTAAGGAAGGGCCGGGACTCCCACGACCTCAAACTGGAACAGAATAAGGAATATTTACGAAAGAAGATAGGTGTTGTTGAAAAATGGCAGGATCAATACCTCACCAATGAGCATCTAAGAGGTAAAGTAGATGAAGTGCTTCTATTGAAGGATGGCACGATGGCTCCTCTTGATTACAAGTTTGCCGTTTATAATGATCGAGTATATGACACCTATCGTCAACAGATGTTCTGTTATGCTGTGCTTATTGAAGAAAATTATAACAAGCCGGTAGAGCGGGGATACCTGGTTTATATCCGATCGAAAAATAAGCTAATTGAGGTAGAGATTAAAGAAATCGATAAAGCACTAATACGAAAATCAATCTCTGAAATACTTTCGATAATTGAGAATAATATTTATCCTAAGGCTACAAAATACAAGAAGAGATGTTTAAATTGCACATATCGTAATATCTGTACAAAATAAATTAATAAGTCATATTCCGCATTGGAATTTATTGAGAAGCAAATAAAAAATGAGCATAACTCTCAGCCATACAAAAACATATGTAAACGGAAATCATCAAATTCCAGCACAAAAAACGTTCTTTGTCGTACTGAAAATAGGGAAAATAAATAATTGTAAAAAGGAAGAGCAAATTGGAAATCAAATAGTTACAAGGGTCATCGGCTTCCCGAACCATATCCAGAAAAATAAGGATTGAAACATGGCCTTAATACGCTATCAACTGAAGGACTTTTCCCCTTCCCGAACCATATCCAGAAAAATAAGGATTGAAACTAGCTCCCTGATCTATAATTGGAGTGACAATAACACCACTTCCCGAACCATATCCAGAAAAATAAGGATTGAAACATCATAGAGCAAGAGGAGTGTTTATCTGGTTTTTTTAGACTTCCCGAACCATATCCAGAAAAATAAGGATTGAAACGACATTCGTTATCCAGAAGATACCGTATTTCGGGGTTCTTCCCGAACCATATCCAGAAAAATAAGGATTGAAACCAAGCGCATCCGAATTTGAGGACCTTGTAACCATTGCTTCCCGAACCATATCCAGAAAAATAAGGATTGAAACGCAAGCAGAATTTAAAGAGTTTGAGGCACCTGCAACCTTCCCGAACCATATCCAGAAAAATAAGGATTGAAACTTAATGCTATCCTTACCAGTAAATGCCATGTTATTACTTCCCGAACCATATCCAGAAAAATAAGGATTGAAACGAATTACCTTGGTTAAACAATACACCACGTATTTCACTTCCCGAACCATATCCAGAAAAATAAGGATTGAAACAAATCAGTTGGCCCATTTTCAATATAAAAAATAAATCTTACAGAACCATATCAAGAAAAATAATTATTTAAAACAAAGATAATAATTAATTCCAATATTCCCCTAACAATTCTTCCCGAACCATATCCAGAAAAATAAGGATTGAAACCATGCTCACGGCCAACTATGCCGATGAGCAGCGCATTCTTCCCGAACCATATCCAGAAAAATAAGGATTGAAACAAGTGATTCTAATTCTGCTTTCATGCGATCGATACTGCTTCCCGAACCA
>JAFIEV010000001.1 GCA_020832305.1 Cyclobacteriaceae bacterium
TGCATAGACGAATGAATGGCTGTAGTTTCCAGTCCTCGTCGAAGACAAGGACTATAGTCATTTTTACAAACAGCTTCCAGCTTCACCCTTCACTCCCGACGCACTGCGTTCTCGGGATTTCACAGCCCTCACCCACTACCCCTCACCGATTCCGCATCACGTATTCTGCATCACGCTTAACGAGCTCCAAGCACCGATTTTGAAATTAAATATTTTACAGCATGTATTTCAGATCGAATTATCTACTTTTGCATCGCAAATAAAGATAAAGACGTTATAGAATTGATGCAGGCCGTCTTATCGCGTTTCGATTATTCGAAATGAGGAAAGTCCGGACAACGCAGAGCACCGTACTTCCTAACGGGAAGGTCCTGGTAAATTATCGGGAACAGCCAGTGCCACAGAAAATATACCGCCTGCTGTTTCTTTATGAACGGGAGGTAAGGGTGAAATGGTGGGGTAAGAGCCCACCGGTCGGGGAGTGATTTCCGGCGCATGGTAAACCTTACGGGTTGAAAGACCAAATAGGTTCTGCTTTTTTGCTCAGGCAAAAAAAGGGCTGCTCGTCCAATTTCCACTTGTGGAAGAGTAGAATGGGTAGGTCGATGGATCCGAGTGGCGACACTCGGACAAGATAAATGATAAGAATCTCACTTCTGGTGGGATACAGAATCCGGCTTACAGGTCTGCATCTTTTTTTAACTTAAATACGATAAAATTTTATGGCAAAAATACTCATTATTGATGATGAAAAAGCCATCAGGTCTACCCTGAAAGAAATACTGGAGTACGAAAAATACGAGGTAGATGAGGCAAAGGACGGAGAAGAGGGGCTGCAAAAGTTAGATGAATTTGAATATGATATTGTACTCTGTGATGTAAAAATGCCCAAAATCGATGGCATCGAGCTGCTTGAAAAGGCCGTCGAGCTTGGAAAGGAAATGCCTTTTATTATGATTTCGGCGCATGGTACCATCGAAACAGCGGTAGAAGCGGTTAAAAAAGGGGCCTATGATTTTATTCCTAAACCTCCCGACCTCAACCGCCTGTTAATTACCTTAAAAAATGCCATGGAACGCTCCAATCTGGTAAGCGAAACCAAGGTACTCAGAAAAAAAATTGCCAGAAGTTTTGACATCATCGGTCAGTCGGCAGCCATAGAACGTGTAAAAGATACCATAGAAAAAGTAGCGCCCACCGAGGCAAGGGTATTGATTACCGGTGAAAATGGTACAGGCAAGGAGCTGGTTGCCCGCTGGCTTCACGAAAAAAGCGGCCGTTCAGCAGGTCCGCTCGTTGAGGTCAATTGTGCAGCTATACCCTCAGAACTTATCGAAAGTGAATTGTTTGGGCATGAAAAAGGGTCTTTTACATCAGCCGTTAAGCAGCGTATCGGAAAATTTGAACAAGCAGCCGGGGGTACTCTTTTTCTCGATGAAATCGGCGATATGAGCTTGTCAGCCCAGGCCAAGGTACTACGCGCCTTACAGGAAAACAAAATTACGCGTGTAGGTGGAGATAAGGATATTAAAACTGATGTACGCGTTATTGCCGCTACCAATAAAAACCTCCGTCAGGAAATCGAAGAAAAAAAATTCAGGGAAGACCTCTACCATAGAATAGGTGTGATTCTCATACAGGTGCCTCCCTTGCGGGAGCGTACAGAAGATATACCTTTGCTCGTAGAGCATTTTTTAGAGGATTTGGCCAACGAGTACGGCAAAAAGAAAAATTCCATCACAGCCGAAGCCCTGGAACATCTGGCAAGTATGAATTGGACCGGCAACATAAGGGAATTGCGCAATGTTACCGAACGTCTGGTCATTATGAGCGGGTCTGAAATAAGCCTGGAGGATGTAAAACAATTTGCCTGATCAGGATAGAATCAGGAAGCTTTGCTGTTGAGCTTTTTGTCGTGGTTTTTAATGGCCTCAACCAGGTTATTATACCATTGCTGACCATATTTTCTCAACAGGGCCTCTTTCAAAAAGATATACAGCGGTACATTTAACTGAGTTCCCAGGGCGCAAGCCGGACTGCAAATGCTCCACCGGTCGTAATTGACGGCATCGTATTTATCGTATTTGGTAATACGTATAGGATACAAATGGCACGAAATGGGTTTTTTAAATCCGATCTTCCCGGCATTATAAGCTTGTTCAATAGCACATTTTAAGATACCCCTTTCGTCGTATATGGCATACGCACACTCTTTGCCATTTACAGTGGTGGTCGAATAATCCCCATCCTCATCGAGTACATACTTACCCTGTGCTTCCACAGCCGCAATGCCTTCTTCACGCATATAAGGCTTCACTTCATCGTAAATTTCCTCCATGGTTTCCAGCTCTTCATCTTCAAGCGGAGCACCGAGATCTCCTTCCACACAGCAGGCGCCTTTGCATTTCTCCAGATTGCAGACAAAGAAATTTTCTGCGATATCATCCGACAAAATGGCCCTATCTACTATTATCATATTGCAATTAATCTTAACGTTACAAATCTACACAGCTAAACTTTAAACATCTTTTTTTTAAGCGCTCAATTTTCCTTAGTTTATTACATGTACAATGAATTGGTCATAATCAAGCCTTTTTGAAATAAAGCATGTGAAATGTTCGGTTTCACAACCACATCTTTTGTAAATTGCCGACCCGATTGAAAGCATGGTGATGGATTATTTAGAACAACTCAACGAACCACAAAGAGAAGCTGTAGAAAATGTAAATGGCCCCTGTATGATCATTGCAGGTGCCGGATCAGGTAAAACCCGTGTATTAACCTACCGGATTGCGCATCTGATGAATGCACATAATGTAGATCCATTCAATATTCTTGCACTTACCTTTACCAACAAAGCTGCAGGTGAAATGCGTCACCGGATTGAATCTGTGGTCGGTTCAGACGCTAAAAACTTATGGATGGGGACCTTTCATTCGGTTTTTGCACGCATACTAAGGGCAGAAGCGGGCAGGTTGGGATTTCCTTCCAATTTCACCATCTACGACACCGACGACAGCAAATCGCTGCTTAAAAATATTATTAAAGAGCTCAACCTCGACGATCAAATCTATAAACCCAATATGGTGCTCAGCCGGATATCCATGGCCAAAAACAAATTGGTTTCCTGGCATGAATATACCACTAATCCAATTTACCGGGCCGCAGATGAGGAGTCAAACCGACCTGAAATAGGCCGCATATATAAAGCCTATGTAGAACGCTGTTTCAAGGCATCTGCCATGGATTTTGATGACCTGTTGTTCAATACCAATGTTTTGTTCAGAAACTTCCCGGATGTACTCAATAAGTATCAGCACCGCTTTCACTATGTAATGGTCGATGAGTTTCAGGACACCAACCTGTCGCAGTACCTCATTACCCGCAAACTATCAGCGGTAAGGGAAAATATATGTGTGGTAGGTGACGATGCGCAAAGTATTTATGCTTTCAGGGGAGCTGATATTCAGAATATACTGAATTTCGAAAAAGATTATCCATCGCTCAAGGTCATTAAATTAGAGCAAAATTACCGATCGACGCAGGTTATCGTGGAAGCGGCCAATTCAGTAATTGACAAAAACCGGGCACAACTTAAAAAAAATGTCTGGACCGCCAATGAAACCGGCGAATTGGTACAGTTGATCAAAGCCAATTCAGATGGTGAAGAGGGCAAGCTGGTGGCCACCCATATCTTTGAAGAAAAAATGAACCGGCAGTACCACAACAGTGATTTTGCAGTTTTGTATCGAACCAACAGCCAGTCAAGGTCCATAGAAGAAGCCCTCCGGCGTATGAACATCAAATACAAAATCATAGGGGGCCTTTCTTTTTATCAACGTAAAGAAATCAAAGATATACTTTCCTATCTCAGATTTGCCATAAACGAGCGCGATGAACAAGCTTTCAGAAGAATCATCAACCTGCCCAAACGCGGTATCGGCGATTCTACGGTTGACAAAATCATGGTAGCTGCCGCACAGCTTGGGTTTCCATTTTGGGAAATTGCCAAAGGAATGCAAAATTATATTCCGGGCAGGGCCGTTCATGCCGTTGCAGAATTTGTTACGATGATTGAAGGCTTTAAACTTACGGTTCAGAGCAAAGATGCCTATGAAGCGGCAAGCCATATAGCCTCCCGTTCGGGGATTTTAAAGGAGCTGTATGAAGATAAAACCATTGAAGGGCTCAACCGTTACGAAAACGTGCAGGAACTTCTCAATGCCATAAAAGAGTTTGTAGACAATACTGAAAATGAGGATAAAAGCCTCGGTGCATTTTTACAGGAAGTCGCTTTGCTTACCAGTGTAGATGAAGATAAAGACAATGATCCCGATAAAGTGACACTCATGACCATCCACATGGCCAAAGGGCTGGAATTTAAAGCGGTATTTGTGGTTGGTATGGAAGAAGATCTTTTTCCATCGCAAATGATGATTTCCAGCCGAAGTGATCTTGAAGAAGAAAGGCGTCTTTTTTATGTAGCCATCACCCGTGCTGAAAAGAAGCTTTTTCTCAGCTATGCCACCAGCCGTTATCGGTTCGGAAAGTTAAAAAGTTGTGATCCAAGCCGCTTTCTTGAAGAAATAAATCCGGGTTATATTAAAGTCGACCGAAAATTATCTAATCAGGAAAACCGCTTTTCAGCCACAGAAAAAGACTTTAGAAGCAATCTTGTAAGTGGTATGGCGCCACCTCCCAAAACATCCACACCCATAAATGGTTATGTACATAAACCTGAGGCTGATTTTCAACCCAGCGACACCAGCAATCTGCAGGTAGGTATGAAAGTTGAGCATCCTAAATTTGGATTTGGCATGGTAATAAAAATGGACCTCGATGGCGCCAACAGAAAAGCAAGTGTTAACTTCGAAAATTTTGGAGAGAAGACATTATTGCTTAGCTTTGCAAAAATAAAAATTCATTCATCCTGACCTTTTTTAACTGTTACCAACAGTCAGCAGGTTTGTGAACCAATGCCGTGAAGTCATGCAATGCGCATATAACCTCAGTGTTGCTGAAATTATTAAATATTTATAATGAAAGATTATAATACTACAAGGCCTAATCTCATATTAAAGGAGTATGGCCGAAATATCCAGAAAATGGTGGCTTACCTTAAGACCATTGAGGATAAAGAAAGGCGAACGATGGCCGCCTATACGCTCGTTGAGCTTATGAAACAAATTAATCCTTCTGTGCGGGAAACCCAGGAAACCAACCAAAAGTTGTGGGATGATATGTTTATTATGGCCGATTTTGACCTCGATATCGACAGTCCTTATCCCAAGCCCGAACGCGAAATCTTAAACCGAAAGCCTAAATGCATTCCTTACAATACCGGAGGTATGTTGTTTAAGCACTACGGCAAAAACATGCAAAAACTGGTGCAGACCGCCGCAGAAATTGAGAACGAAACCGAAAGGGAAGAGGCCCTCATCTATATTGGCAGGTTAATGCGTAGTTTCCATGCTATCTGGAATAAGGAAAACGTTGAGGAATATGCCATAGTGCAAAATCTCAAAGCCATGGCCGGGCAGGAGCTCAACCTCAACCTTGAAAAAATCAAGGAAGAAGGCCTATTCGATACATCGGCACGTGAACAAAGAGAAAGAGAGCGCGAACGCGATCAAAGGGAGCGTGATCAGAGAGAGACAAAACCGCAGCGACAGAGCAACCAAAATTTCAAGCAAAGAGGTAGCGGGCCTCGCGGACATAACAATAAATCTACAAACAGAAGAAGGAATTAATGGCTTCTTTTATTGTCGAAGGAGGCAGTAAACTATCAGGCAGTATCATCCCCCAGGGGGCTAAAAACGAAGCCCTTCAGGTATTATCAGCCTGTCTCCTTACCAATGATGAAATTGTCATCGAAAATATCCCCGACATCAGGGATGTAAACAAGCTGATCGATCTGCTTATTCAAATGGGTGTTAAAGTCAACTTTACCGAACCCGGAAAAGCAAGCTTTTGTGCAGCTCAATTGAACATCGATTATCTCTGGTCTGAAGCTTTTATGGAAGCAGCTGCAGAGCTGCGAGGATCAATTATGATCATGGGCCCCTTGCTGGCGCGGTTCCGAAAAGCCGTTATGCCCAGACCCGGCGGTGATAAAATCGGCCGGCGACGCCTGGACACCCATTTTCTGGGTCTTCAAAAACTTGGCGCAGAATTCAACTATCAGGAAGATAAAGGCATTTTTGAAGTCCATGCCAAAGAATTGAAAGGCACCTATCTGCTCCTCGATGAAGCTTCGGTGACCGGTACCGCCAACATTATTATGGCGGCGGTAATGGCCAAAGGCAAAACCACCATTTACAATGCAGCCTGTGAACCCTATGTGCAGCAACTCTGCCGCATGCTCAACCGAATGGGGGCAAAGATTGAAGGTACAGGATCAAATCTTTTGCACATCGAAGGAATTGAAAAGCTTTCAGGTACCCAGCACAGACTGTTGCCCGATATGATCGAGGTGGGCAGTTTTATTGGCCTTGCCGCTATGACGCAATCTGAAATACGTATACCCAATGCAGGTGTGGCTCAACTCGGGCTTATTCCCGAAGCCTTCAGACGCCTGGGTATCGAAGTTCTTATAGAAGGGGACGATATACTGGTGCCGGCACAGGAGCGCTATGAAGTTGATACCTTTATTGATGGCTCGATCATGACGCTGGCCGATGCCATCTGGCCTGGCCTCACCCCGGACCTCCTCAGCGTATTGCTTGTCGTGGCCACACAGGCCAGGGGTACGGTGCTCGTACATCAGAAAATGTTTGAAAGCCGGCTGTTTTTCGTGGATAAACTTATCGATATGGGGGCACAAATCATTTTATGTGATCCCCACAGGGCAACTGTAATCGGTCTCGACAGAAAATACCCACTCAAAGGCATCAAAATGTCTTCACCCGATATCCGTGCCGGCGTGGCCCTGCTTATTGCAGCCCTTTCGGCCAGGGGGACCAGCCAAATTTCAAATATCGAACAAATCGACCGGGGATATCAAAACATCGACCAAAGGCTCAGACAACTGGGCGCTTCCATACAAAGAATTGATTAGCAGTATCAAAATGAATTTTGCAGGAATTATCTTAAATATGCTGATTTCCTTCAGCTTGACAATGGTTGCATGTGCGCAGCATACCGAAGAACTCCGATTGGTAAAAGTGATGCAGTTGAGTAATGATTATACCCTTCAGTTTGACCTCAGCGGAATAGTTCAAAATGATCAGGGTGATTGGTACGTCATCGCTGATAAGAACTGGGATCGCTATATGTATCGCATTGATACAGCCGGTAATTGCTGGCATATCACAGATAAGGTACCCCTGCCACATACTTCAGCCAAAATCGATTTTGAGGCTGTCGATTTTTGCAATGGCTGGTATTACTTCAGCGATGAAGAGGATAACAGCGTATGGCGGTTTAAGGAAAATCTATGGGAAGAAGTAACAATACCATATGAAAAAATCGGGGTAGATCCCGCGCAGTGGAAAGGGAACACCGGTCTTGAAGGACTTGCGGTGGACTGTGATAATGAAATATTGTACCTGGCCAAAGAAAGAGAACCCCGCTTTATTTTCTCCATAAATTTAAAAAATGGTGAAATCACTCAACCTTTTGATATACCTCAAACACATAGCAATGATTTTTCTGATTTGAAATTTGAGAACGGATACCTCTATGCAATTGAACGCAATGGAAACTATATTGCTAAAATTGACCCTATACGCCGGGAGTTGATTGATAAGGTAAGTTACAGAAGCACTTCCACGCCCGAACAGGGAAGATTGTATGCAGGTGCCAAATATGGCATGGCAGAGGCTCTGTTGTTGCTGGACGATTACATTGTAATAGGCCTGGACAATAATGGCTTGCCGGTAGCTGATTTTGCAGAAGAATTGTACGATATCAGCGGGATACATCCGGTTTTACTTTTTTTTGAAAGACCTGAAGGATTTTGAATTAGCTGTTAGCTGTTAGCTGTTAGCTGTTAGCTGTTAGCTGTTTGCTTTTAGCTGTTAGCTTTTTGCTTCTCCCTAAAGCGAATGCTCCATGAAAGCAACAGGGTACGACCCTTACCGGGTCGATTTTATGTGACCATCTGTCTGCTATAGAGATGGGAATCCTTCGGATTCCAGCTTTTTTTGGAAATGCATCAGATAAGTTTGAGCCGCCCCATTTTCGGGAAGTAAAAATGAATATAGTCCTTGTCTATGACGAGGACTGGCAACAACAGCCATTTATTTACTGAAATAAACATTCCTCTACGCCCTCGTTAGAAATGGAGGCTTTGCCGGAATCCCGATTTCGGGGTGGGTAAAGATGTATCCCGAACGCTATGCTTTTCGGGATTTCGGTTTCACCTCAATCTGTGACGAGGACTGGAAACCAAAGCCCTGTTTGAGATTTGCAATTCCGAACCTCGGATGATGTGGACTCGAAGGAAGTTAGTTCGTAGCTCATAGCTGGTAGGGTAGCTGATAGCTTGTAGCTGTTTGCTTCTCCCTAAAGCGAATGCTCCATGAAAGCAACAGGGTACGACCCTTACCGGGTCGATTTTATGTGACCATCTGTCTGCTATAGACATGGGAATCCTTCGGATTCCAGCTTTTTTTTGGAAATGCATCAGATAAGTTTGAGCCGCCCCATTTTCGGGAAGTAAAAATGAATATAGTCCTTGTCTATGACGAGGACTGGAAACAACAGCCATTTATTTACTGAAATAAACATTCCTCTACGCCCTCGTTAGAAATGGAGGCTTTGCCGGAATCCCGATTTCGGGGTGGGTAAAGATGTATCATATAGGAGACCCCGTCCCGAACGCTATGCTTTTCGGGATTTCGGTTTCACCTCAATCTGTGACGAGGACTGGAAACCAAAGCCCTGTTTGGGATTTGCAATTCCGAACCTCGGATGATGTGGACTCGAAGGAAGTTAGCTCGTAGCTGATAGCTTGTAGCTTGTAGCTGTTTGCTTCTCCCTAAAACGAATGATCTATGAAAAAAACAGGGTACCACCCAGGGAAGTCATTCCCCCAGGCCGGTTAAACGATTAAACAACTCACCGATTCAACAATCCATACATCCTTCAGGCATTACCCTTCAGATATACCAACTACCTGCTGCTGATCATTACAGGCATAGCCAGGGTAAGTATGTCTTCATTATCGCCCATTTCTTTAGGGATAATCAAGGCCGCGCGGTTGGGTTCAGAAAGCTTAATACTGATTTCAGCGCTTTGGAGATTATTCAACAGCTCAATCAGCAATTTGGCATTAAAGCCTATTTCAATATCTTCACCATCGTGCATACAAGATAAACGCTCGTTGGCCTCATTGCTGAAATCGAGGTCTTCTGCCGAAATCTGCAATTCACTGCCGGTTATTTTAAACCTAACCTGGTTGGTAGATTTATTGGCATAAATAGATATCCTTTTCAAAGAGCTCAGCAGGTCTGATTTGCGAATCACGACCAGGTTGTTGTTGTCGAGCGGAATCACATTTTCATAATCAGGGTAACGCTCATCGATCAGGCGGCATATCAGTCTGATTTTATCAAACCTGAAAAAAGCATGCGAAGGGTTGAACTCAATATTGACATTGGTATTTTCAGCAGGAAGCGAGTTCTTCAGCATATTCAGTGCCTTTCGGGGAATAATGATGGAACTTTCCTCATCAGATGCCACGTCGACGCGACGGTACCTTACCATTCTGTGACCGTCGGTTGACACAAAAGTAGTATTGGTTTCACTGAGCTTCATAAAAACCCCTGTCATCGCAGGCCTGAGTTCATCGCTGCTGGTGGCAAATATGGTATTGGTGATGGCATTGGCCAGGGCTTCGGTAGAAATATTAATGGAAGAGGCATTGCTAACTTCAGGTACTTTGGGAAAATCCAGTGCATTTTCACAGGCCAGCCTGAACCTTCCATTGTCAGAACTGATCTCAAGGCTGTAGGTATCGAGGTCTATGGATACGGTGATGGGCTGATCTGGCAGGTTGCGCAGCGTTTCAATGAGAATTTTAGCCGGAACAGCGATGCTTCCTGTTTCATTGCAGTCAATTTCAAGTTCTGTGATCATCGACATATTCAAATCCGATGCGATCACAGTAAGACTGTCCTTTTCTATTTCGAATAAAAAGTTTTCAAGAATAGGTACCACAGGATTGGTGGTGATGACCCCGTTTATGTAATTGAGGTGCTTTAACAGCTGTGAAGATGAGACTATAAATTTCATATGTATGTATATTTTTGATCCTTCAAAGAATTGCGGTAAAATTAAAAATAAATCCTGATTATTATAAAATGCGCCCAAATTTTACAGACGGCCTGCAAGATGGGATTTTTATCAGGGATTTTAGTAAATTTGCACAAAATTTTTGATATACATTTTTTAAAGTAAATTATGCTCAACGAAATTAAAGAAGCGACGCAATACATCCAAAGCCGCTTTTCAAAATCTCCCAAAATAGGAATTATTCTCGGTACAGGCCTTGGAGGCCTGGTTAAAGAAGTAGACATAGAAATGGTATTTGGCTACGAAGACATTCCGCACTTTCCGGTTTCTACGGTAGAGAGCCATTCAGGCAAACTTATCTTCGGCAGACTTTCGGGTAAGGATGTCGTGGTTATGCAAGGTCGTTTTCATTATTACGAAGGATATTCTGCCATGCAGGTTACTTTTCCCGTGCGCGTTATGAAATTACTCGGCGTTGAAAAATTATTTATATCCAATGCCAGTGGTGGTCTCAATCCTGCCCAGGAGATCAGCGACCTTATGATACTCAGCGATCATATCAATCTGCATCCTGACAATCCGCTACGTGGTCCTAACATCGATGAACTGGGTCCGCGTTTTCCGGATATGAGCGAGCCCTATGATAAAAAAATGATTGCTCAGGCTCAGGAGATCGCCCACAAAGCAGGCATCAAAGTACATACCGGCGTCTATGCCAGTGTTACCGGACCCAACCTTGAAACACCTGCCGAATATAAATACATCCGGATTATTGGTGCCGATGCCGTAGGGATGTCTACCGTACCCGAATGCCTGGTAGCCAGGCACATGGGCATGCCGGTTTTTGCCATCTCTGTGATTACCGATCTGGGAGTAGAGGGTAAAATCGAAGAGGTTTCGGTTCAGGATGTTATTCAGGCAGCCGGCAAGGCCGAACCCAATATGACAAGGATCTTTAAAGAGCTGATTGCGCTGCAATAAAAGAAGGATGTATGAAGGAAGAAAGGGTAGTGCAGCAAGATGAAGGGCCGGTGATTCCCGGGCATTGTTACCATTGCGGTGATGCCTGCGATCAGCAACCCATTCAATTTGATGAAAAAAAATTTTGCTGCGATGGCTGTAAAACGGTTTACAGTATCCTGAAAGAAAATGACCTGTGCACCTATTACGATCTCGACAGCAATCCGGGCATCACCCTGAAAAGTAAAAATTTTGAGGATAAATACGCATACCTCGACAGTGAGGAAATTATGCGGATCATTCTCGATTTTTTGGATGGCGAACGTGCAAAAGCCACTTTTTTCATTCCTTCCATTCATTGCAGCAGTTGTATATGGCTGTTGGAAAATCTGTATAAACTGCAAACAGGGGTAAAGACAAGTCGGGTTAATTTTTCAAAAAAAGAATTACAAATCGATTTTAACCCCGCACTTATCAGCCTGAGGCAGTTGGTTGAATTGCTGGCTACCCTCGGATATGAACCTTCTATCAGCCTGGAGGATCAGGATAAAAAAGTGCAGAAAAGTGAAAATCGGGGCCTTTTTCTTCGGATAGGGGTAGCAGGTTTTGCCTTTGGCAACATTATGCTGCTGAGTTTCCCCGAGTATTTTGGTTTTGAAGGCATACAGGACGGAAGCATCCGATGGGCCATCTCTATCATCAATATATTATTGGCCATTCCGGTTGCCACCTATTGCAGCGCGTATTACTACCGTTCGGCATGGGCCGGCTTGCGACAGGGCTTTATCAACATCGATGTACCGATTTCTCTAGGTATCCTGGCCTTGTTTTTCAGGAGCCTTTTTGAGATCCTGAGCCAGACCGGTCCAGGATATTTCGATTCACTGGCCGGACTTTTATTTTTTCTGCTAACCGGACGATGGTTTCAAAGCTACACCTATCAGGGCCTTTCTTTTGAAAGGGATTATAAGTCGTACTTCCCCCTGGCCGTACAGCGATTGCAGGATGGAAAGATCGCTCCGGTTACCGTCAGGGATTTGAAAAAAGGAGATATAATTCAGCTTCGCAATAATGAAATCATACCGGCAGACTGCCGCCTGCTCAGTAAAGAAGCGCATATAGATTACAGTTTTGTTACTGGTGAGTCAGAGTCTCAGCTCAGAGTGCAAAATGATTTTATCTATGCCGGTGGAAGGCAAAAGGGGGAGTCCATTCAACTGGAAGTGGTAAAGCCCGTATCACAAAGTTATCTGACCCGATTGTGGAACAATGAGGCCTTCGCATCAGACAAAGACAGCCGATATCAAAACCTTATCAACACCATCAGTAAATATTTCACCATTGTAGTATTGACCCTGGCCTTGGGGGGCCTGGCCTTCTGGTTTACCAGGGATTCAGGAAAAGCCATTCAGGTATTTGCCGCGGTTCTCATCGTTGCCTGCCCCTGTGCCCTGTCTATGGCGACACCTTATACCCTGGGCAATACCATGCGCATTTTTGGCCGAAGAGGTTTTTATTTAAAAAATGCACAGGTCATCGAAAAGTTATCCCTGATTCAGGATATCGTATTCGACAAAACCGGCACCATTACACTCAGCAATGAAAGTGAACTCCGGTATGAAGGAGACGCATTGCGCGATGAAGATGCTGTGGCATTAGCTTCACTTACTGCCAATTCAATACATCCATTGAGCAGACGAATCGCTGCCAGCTTCAGGGACAAATATCAGCCACAGCCTGTAGAATCATATGAGGAGACGGTCGGCAAAGGGCTCAGCGGACGGGTCAAGGGCAAAGAATACCGGCTGGGCAGCGCCACCTTCACCGGGGTCGCACTCCCTCCCGGAGATGGTCAGTCATCCATGGTTTTTATTAGCATAGATGGCAGACCCACCGGTTGTTTCCACATTGGCAATAAGTATCGTGACTCACTGAGAAATGTGGTGGAGCGCCTGTCATCCGCTTACACGCTCACCCTGCTTACAGGCGATTCCGGCAGGGAAGAAAAAAACTTAAGAACTATTTTCCCTGATGGCACGGCCATGAAGTTTGATCAGAAGCCAGAAGATAAGCTTTTGTATATTTACAATCTTCAGAAAGAAAAGCAAAGAAGAGTGCTTATGGTCGGTGACGGGCTTAACGATGCCGGTGCCCTGAGCCAAAGTGATGCGGGTATTAGCATTACAGAGGATATTTCGGGTTTTACCCCGGCATCTGATGCGATATTGTCTGCCGAATCCTTTCATCAGCTGCCCGATTTTCTGAGTTTTACCGGTCTTGCGAGAAAAGTTATCATAAGCAGCTTTATTATTTCGTTTATGTATAATATTGTTGGCTTAAGTTTCGCACTTGCCGGTTTACTTACGCCTTTGGTGGCGGCCATTCTTATGCCCCTGAGCAGCATAACGGTGGTGGCTTTTGCAACCCTTAGTACGAATGTGCTGGCCAGGCAAAGAAAAATTTTGTAGTATGAACGTTATTATTCTTTTAATTATATTCAGTCTTATTGTGGCAGTGGTTTTTCTGGTGGCATTTTTTTGGGCGGTACGTACTGGCCAGTACGACGATACCTATGCACCCTCGGTAAGAATTCTCTTTGACGACGATAAGAAAAGTAAGCCAGAAGACAAAAGAGATGATAATGGCCGGCTGCAGGAGGGCGAAAAGCCTAACCCTTAGAAAATCAGTGTTTTTGATTCAATCTAAATAGATATTTGGCAGGTTTATTTTTTTAAAACATGACCCCTGTCATGTTTTTATACCATTTTTTACATTTATATTGCCTGCTTTAAAATCGTTCACAAAATCAGTAATCTGTTATGCAATTGGAGAAATTTACCTATGACAATAAAATTGTCAAATATTTTGCTTTTGCGACGGTATTGTGGGGGGTAGTAGGTATGCTGGTTGGGTTAATCATCTCGATACAGATGTATTATCCGGCTTTCAACTTCGACCTGCAGTACACTACTTTTGGTCGCCTCAGACCGCTGCACACCAATGCAGTCATTTTTGCTTTTGTTGGCAATATGATTTTTGCAGGCACGTATTATTCCATGCAGCGATTATTAAAAACCCGCATGTTCAGCGATGCTTTGAGCTGGATACATTTTTGGGGCTGGCAGTTGATCATTGTATCAGCGGCGATAAGCCTTCCGTTGGGTTACACTACTTCCAAAGAATATGCTGAGCTTGAATGGCCCATCGATATTCTTATCACCGTTATCTGGGTAGTATTTGGCGCCAATATGATCGGCACCTTGCTCAGAAGAAGAGAAAGGCACATGTACGTGGCCATTTGGTTTTATCTGGCCAGTTTTGTAACTGTTGCTGTTTTGCATCTGGTAAATTCTTTTGAATTGCCCATCAGTTTTATGAAAAGCTATTCATGGTATGCCGGTGTACAGGATGCCCTGGTACAGTGGTGGTATGGTCACAATGCGGTGGCATTCTTTCTCACCACGCCATACCTTGGGCTTATGTATTACTTTTTGCCCAAAGCAGCCAACCGGCCGGTTTACAGCTATAAATTATCGATCATTCACTTCTGGTCCCTGATATTTATCTATATATGGGCAGGGCCTCACCACCTTTTATATACTGCATTGCCCGATTGGGCGCAGTCACTGGGTACTGTTTTTTCCATTATGCTCATAGCGCCTTCCTGGGGTGGTATGCTCAATGGTTTACTTACGTTGAGAGGGGTTTGGGATAAAGTACGCGTAGACCCTGTGCTTAAGTTTATGGTAGTAGCCGTAACGGCCTATGGTATGAGCACCTTTGAAGGGCCGATGCTGTCGCTTAAAAACTTCAATGCCCTGGCGCATTATACCGACTACATCATCGCACACGTACACATAGGCGGACTCGGATGGAACGGTTTCCTCACTTTTGGAATTCTGTACTGGATGATACCTAAAATGTGGAATACCAAAATATATTCACTTAAGCTGGCTAATATGCACTTCTGGCTAGGCACCTTAGGTATAATTGTCTATGCACTGCCATTGTATGCATCATTTTTCGTGCAGAGCTCTATGTGGTTCCAGTTCAACAGCAATGGAATGCTTGAGTATGACAACTTCCTGCAAACTGTTACCCAGGTAGTGCCGATGTATGTTTTCAGGTCTATTGGCGGACTGTTATATCTTACCGGCGCCTGTATTATGTCATATAACCTCATAAAAACCGCTAAACAAGGATCATTTGTGGCCAATGAAGCAGCTGAGGCCCCGGCACTGGAGAAGAAAGAAATTACAGGTGGCTACTGGCACAGCGTCCTGGAGCGCAAGCCTGTATTGTTTACCGTTCTTTCACTGGTTGCCATTTTGATAGGCGGGATTGTACAGATGGTTCCCACCTTCCTGGTTGAATCCAATGTGCCCACCATTGCCAGTGTAAAACCCTATACACCGCTTGAGTTACACGGCAGGGATATTTATATCAGGGAAGGTTGTAATGTATGTCACTCGCAAATGATCAGGCCATTCAGGGCTGAAGTATTGCGCTACGATCCGGTGGATATGCAGTATTCCAAAGCTGGTGAATTTGTGTACGATCATCCGTTTTTATGGGGATCAAAACGCACCGGGCCCGATTTACATCGTCTTGGGGGTAAATACCCTGACTCCTGGCACTATTACCATATGTGGGATCCAACCACCATGTCGCCGGGCTCTCTCATGCCTTCGTATCCGTGGCTGTTTGAGCAAATGACCGATGTATCTCTTACCAAACGCAAAATTTCAGCCATGCGCAAACTGGGCGTGCCCTACGAAGAGGGTTATGAAGAACAGGCCATGGCAGATGTGGAAAAGCAAGCGCAAATAATCTCTGAAAACCTCAAAAATGAAAATATTGAGGCAGATCCAAGCCTTGAAATTATTGCACTAATTGCCTATCTGCAAAGATTGGGTACTGATATTAAGGTAAAAGATGAACTTTCTTCCAACGAATAATTTTAATAAAAGATGATCAGAAATGTCCTGGAAAGAATTGGAAACATAGAGATCTGGCCGGTAGTATCTCTGATCATCTTCTTTGTGTTTTTTGTACTGGTACTCATCAGGGTTTTTACAACCGATAAAAAGCACATTGACAAGATGAAAGAGATGCCGCTGGAAGACAATGAAAAAGATGACGACACAAATGGCCGCGCGCTGAAATAAACAGCGCCGGCTTATTCTGGATAATTGCATGAACCGGGGCTCAGACCTCAAATTTGTATCGCAGTAAGCTAATTAAAAATGAAACACACATCTAAATTTTTTAAATATTCAATGCTCACACCGGCCATTCTCATAGGTGCCGGACAGCAGACTTTTGCACAATCGGGAGAAGGCGCAATGGGCACCAATGAACTTTTACTCATTGTAATACTCGGTATGGTTCTGCTGGTATCTGTTTTGGTGTTAGTCGTGGCCTTGTACATGGTGCAGATTATTAAAACCATAATAGCCGATGACAAAAAGCAGAAAGCCCTGGCCGCCGGCCTGACGACAGAAGAAGTGGAAGCCGAAAAAGGTCCCTCTGTATTGGATCAGCTTATGAAAAAACTCACCCGGTCGGTGCCGGTTGAAAAGAGTGAGACCGTAATGCTTGACCACAACTATGATGGCATCCGGGAACTCGATAACCACTTGCCGCCCTGGTGGAAATGGCTTTTCTACATTACCATTATCTGGTCGGTATTATATTTACTTGTATACCATGTGTTTAATACCCTGCCATTGCAGCATGAAGAATTTAATCGTGAAATGGCCAAAGCCGAAGAAGCCAGGGCCAGCAGAATGCAGGTGGCAGAAGCCGACATCGATGAAAGCAATGTTGAATTCACCGAAGTGGCATCACATCTGGAAAATGGACGGAAAATATTTGTTCGCGATTGCGCGGCCTGCCACAAACCAGATGGAGGCGGACTTATAGGCCCCAACCTGACTGATGAATACTGGATTCACGGTGGTTCGATCAATGACATTTTCAGCGTTATCAAATATGGCGTACCACAAAAAGGTATGATTCCATGGCAAACAAAACTCAACCCAACTGAAATACGCGATGTGTCAAGTTATATCGTAACTTTGGTGGGCACCAACCCTGATAATGCCAAAGGCCCCGAAGGGGAAAAGTACGTGCCTGAAGAGGTTGAAAGCAGTGAAGAGGAAGAGGAAGAAAATGACGATCTGGCATCGAACTAATGCCTGTTTGAGGGAGTGAATTATTTATGTCTGTAGATTTATATAAGTACGACGAAGAATACCGGGATACCATAGCCACGGTTGATGAAAAAGGCAATCGTATATGGGTTTATCCCAAAAAGCCAAAAGGCAACTTTCATAAGTGGAGGGTGGTTGTATCGGTAGTGTTGCTGACCATCTTTTTTGCCGGACCATTTATCAGGGTTGACGGACATGAATTTATGCTGATCAATGTGTTTCAGCGGAAATTCATCATTTTCGGAATACCCATCTGGCCGCAGGATTTCCATATTCTCGCCCTGGCCATGATAGCTTTTGTGGTGTTTATCGTATTGTTTACCACCGTCTTCGGAAGAATCTGGTGTGGCTGGGCCTGCCCTCAAACCGTATTTATGGAAATGGTATTTCGCAAAATTGAATACTGGATTGAGGGGGATGCCAATCAGCAGAGACGCCTGAATGCCGCACCATGGACAGGACAGAAAATATTCAAGAAAACATCAAAACAGATCATATTTGTATTGATTTCACTTTTGATTTCTCATACTGTGATGGCCTATCTCATAGGTGTTGGTGGTGTGATTGACGTAGTGAGTCAGCCGCCCTCCGAACACCTGGCCGGATTTATTGGCCTTATGGTTTTTACCGGCATATTTTATTTTATCTTCAGTTGGTTCAGGGAACAGGCCTGTATTGCCGTTTGTCCCTATGGGCGCCTGCAAGGGGTCTTTCTGGGCAATCACAGCATTGCCGTAATATATGACTGGGTGCGCGGCGAACCCAGGGGGAGAGTCAGGAAAGCTACAGAAGAAAGGGAAGAGAAAGGAGATTGTATCGATTGCAAAATGTGTGTACACGTTTGTCCGACTGGTATAGACATCCGCAATGGTACCCAGTTGGAATGTGTTAACTGTACCGCCTGCATCGATGCCTGTGATGATATCATGGAAAGGGTCAACAAGCCCAAAGGCCTGATTAAATATGCATCACATATTGGCATTTCTGAGGGTGATCACAAAATCTGGACGCCCAGGGTAGCGGGTTACAGCGTGGTGCTCACCCTGCTGTTGTCTATTATTGTTTTTATGCTCGGTACCCGTACCGACATCGAAGCTACGGTTTTAAGGGTTCCTGGTATGTTGTATCAGGAACAGGAAAACAACAGGGTAAGCAATTTGTATAATATTACTTTTATCAATAAAACCTTCAGGGATATTACCCTTGAGATGGAAGTAGATGGTATACCGGATGCCGATATCCGGATGGTGGGAGAGGGAGAAATATTTATCCCTTCCAATGCAAGTCTGAATGGGGTGTTTTTTATAGAAATACCAAAGGAATATATCAGTAAATCTAAAACGCAACTCAGGTTGCGCCTGATCAGTGACGGAGAACTGATGGATGTTGTAAAGACAAATTTTCTCGGTCCGGTAAGTGTTACTAAATAAAAACAGAATTATGAATTGGGGATGGAAAATAGCTTTGGCTTATTCAGCCTTTGTGGCGCTGACACTGTTTATGGTAATCAATTCCATGAATCATGAAGTTAACCTTGTTGCCGACGATTATTATCGTCAGGATCTCGAGTATCAGCAGCAAATTGACCGGATTAAAAATACCCGGAGACTTAGCCAACCTTTACATATTGCATTAAAAGGAAAAGTGCTCAGCTTGCAAATGCCGGAGGACATTGATCCACGGCAGGTAGAAGGTGTGGTGCATATGTTCAGACCTTCTGATTTTAAAATGGACAGAACCATTCCGCTTCAGTTGAAGGAGGACAGAAGCCAGGTGATTGCCCTTGATGATTATGCGGGTGGATTGTGGAAGGTAAAGGTGACCTGGAAGTCAAACGGTATGGAATATTTTAAGGAAGACAATATCGTGTTGCGATAAATAAGCCTCAATTATGCTTTGGACGGCCTTTGTGATTGGGATAATGGGCAGTTTCCACTGTGTGGGTATGTGTGGCCCTCTTGTGCTGGCGCTGCCCGGGCAATCGCGGATTATTCCGATGCGTTTTTTATATACCCGCCTGCTGTATAATGCCGGTCGTATTATTACCTACAGTTTGATGGGGCTGTTTATAGGCCTGATAGGTCAGACCTTTTCCATCGCCGGTTATCAGCAGTTTTTATCTATACTGGCTGGCATCACCCTGTTAGTGCTGGTTTTTGTGCCTTTGGCCGATGGCCGGCAAATGGGAAGTACGGGCAAGTTTGGCCGCTTAAGCGCTAAGATTAGAAGCACTTTGTCATCCTTGTTTAAAAAAACCGGCGCAAATACCCATTTATTTATTGGCTTGCTCAATGGCTTGCTGCCCTGTGGCCTGGTGTATCTGGCATTAGCAGGTTCTATCGCTATGGGAAGTGTTAGCGGAAGTATGACTTATATGGCCCTGTTTGGTTTAGGGACGGTGCCCATGCTGCTTGCCGTAGCTTTTGCGGGAAATATGATCAGCCTGCAATGGAGAAGCCGGCTTTATAAGCTTATTCCTGCCTTTATGTTTATTTTGGCCGTATTGTTTATTCTGAGGGGATTAAACCTGGGCATTCCATATATAAGTCCTGAACTGCAGGGCAAAAGCGTGGTGGATCCGGTAATATGTCATTAAACCACCTGCTGGTAATGCGGGATGCGAATACGTGATGCGAAATGCGTGTTGGGAGGGGTGTTGAGTTGTTGAGTTGTTAAGCCCGTAGGGAATAAAAAGGAAATTATTTACCCTCCCTGTTGTTGGAGTTTTCTCCAACGACCACCCCCATCCATGAACGTGATGTGAATGTATGAGAGTGTTAAATGTTAAATTTTCGGAGCTGGTGGTTGGATGCAAACAACATCTTTTAAATTTCCCACAAATTCAAAGGTTTTTAGTACAAAAGCCCATTAAAAAGCTCCCGCTGTGGTTCGTGTCCCCACGAAACACATTCAAATACCTGTATATCAATTATTTATAATCAAAAAACCTATAAGTTTCGCACCTACGGCGCTCATTGCTATAAATGGCTTTTTTCTACAAAGATGCCGCGCCTACAGCGCTTAGATGCCAGATGTTACCAGAAATAGAGGTATAAATTCATCTGCTCAGGGACAGGCATTTATACCAAATGCTATAAGCTGCAAGCTACCTGACGCCATGTCCCCACGTGACACTGTACACATTATCGTGTAAACATTTGATATTCAATGTATTCATATGAATAAGCTAGGAGGTAGCTTGTTTATTGAAATTGCCATGCGTTTAACATCGGTATGACTTTTTGCAAAATAATGAAAGAAAGCACAGGTGGCACACGTGCGCTAGCCCAGGATTTCACACTTCAACCCATTACCCATCACGTTTACGCATCACGGCATCACGTATCTCCCTCCCGCCGTGGTTCGTGTCCCCACGAAACACATTCAAATACCTGTATATCAATTATTTATAATCAAAAAACCAACAGCCCGGGCGATAAAAAAAACCGGACGGAATTTAAGACCCGACCGGTTTTTACAGATTTGATTAAACATAAAACTATTTAGTATTTGCTTCCTGATTAGCCAATAAAACTTCATCAATAGCTTTTTTAAAGGTATTTTTGGGTAGCGCCCCCTGAGCCATTTGTGGTTGGCCTTCCATAGGTACAAACAATATGGAGGGAATGCTTCTGATGCCAAAAGCACCCGCCAATTCCTGCTCAGCTTCTGTATCTACTTTGTAGATTTTGATTTTGCCTTCGTACTCTGCCGCCAGTTCCTCCAAAATCGGCGCAATCATTTTACAAGGCCCACACCAGTCGGCATAGAAATCTATAATACAAGGGATATCACCTTCATATTTCCAGTCTTGATTTTTTTCGTAGTTAAATACCTTTTCAAGGAACATTTCCTTAGTCAGATTTTCAGTTTTCATAATTGATGTATTTTTGTTTGTATTCGCAATAATTTCTTCTTTTTCGTTTTTATTACCCTTCTTTTCATTAAAAAAAGTCCATCCTGCAATAATCAGGGTGATCAGGGCTATGCCCAGTGCAATACCTTTTCTGTTCATTTACTTTGCTGTTTTATTGTCACTGCAAATATATGAAAATTATTTCATATAAAAGTTTGTTCATGTGTTATTAACGCCGCTGCGCTTTCGTGGTTCAATTTTTATTCATTTGTGTCGCAATTCCGACTTTTTCAGGTCATTTAATAAAGCAAATGCTGTAATTGAAGTCGCCGTCTTTTGGTAATTGAATTTGATCTTTGCCTAAATATAATTGAATTTTTCAAAAGATAAAGCACGTTCCGGTGTAGGGGTTGATTTATCCGGATAAACATCCATTTATAGCATATTTTTTTCTTAAACCCAACAAAAAAGCTTAGAAAGCAATGTTGTATAATCTTTGTAAAATATTGATATATTTGAACTTATGATCAAATGAATATGTTTTGAAACTTGTAGATTTTGTCATACTATTCCGGCAGAGGGAACTCAACGAGCGGGTTTTTTCATGGTCAATGCTTATAGGGACATTTTTTGCCCTTGGGATCACCCTCAATGGTATGGTGTATTCGCTTCCTCCCTTTATTTTCATCATTAATTTTATCATGACGCTGGTTGCGGCGATATTGTTCATTTTATCACTTTACAAGCGTTGGCAGCTACTCGCAAAATGGATATTCTTTCCCATGGCGGTGGTGGCCATAGCATTGGCTTGGATGGGCAATACCGGATATTTGAGTTCCAATAGTCTGGTGTTTCTTCTCGCATACACTTTGTTTCTGGTGGTGGTAAATCATAGAATATATATTTATTTTATTGGCTATCTGGGCTATTTTATAATTTTTACCTTTCTCAACTACTACGATTTTTACCATATGTCGCACCCGGAGATTGACCCGGAGTTTTACAAAACAGACATTAAAATCAAGTTTGTCGTTTGGGTGTTAGGGGCCTTGGGTGTGACTTTTTTGATTTTTATGGTAAAAGATGCATTTTACCGGGAGCAACAAAAACTCAGTATAAGCAATCTTAAATTACACAAAGCAAGCAATGAACTGATCCAAATCAATAGAGAGCTTCAAACCCAAAGTGAGGAATTGACGGCCCAGCGCGACCAGTTATTTGAAAAAAACCAGATCATAGAGCGACAACGGCAAATGCTGGAATTTCACAACATCGACCTGACCGAAGTTGTGGAAGCCCGTACGCGCGATTTGCAACTCATCAATCTTGAACTTTTGCAGCAAAACAGAAGGCTGGAGGAGTTTAATTATGTATTGGCGCATAAATTACGTGGCCCGCTTGCCAGCATAAAGGGGCTGAGGAATCTGGAAAATATAAAAGCAATAAGCCAGGAGCAATATTCACGTTTGCTTGACAAAGAGACCTATGAGCTGGAAAAAATAACCAATGATCTGCAACAAATTCTCGAAATGCGCAATGCAGATTTTGCAATTACACCCTGCAATCTCAATGAACTTTTTCAGGATGCACTGCAGCGCGTTGATCCTTTTTTCAAAAGGGAAGAAATAGATTTGATCATAGATACCAGTCATAGTGTGCTGCCTCTTTTTAGAAACAGACTGATCAATATACTTGTGGAATTGCTAAAGAATGCGCATCAGTTTAAAAGCCAGTTACGGCCTTTGCACATTCAAATCAGAATGTTTGTGAATACAGCTGGTCTTAATATTGTTATCTCCGACAATGGCAGCGGCTTCGATGCCGTCCATTACGATGAAAAGTTGTTTAAGATGTATCAGGTTTTCCATAGAAACTACAGCGGCAGGGGTTTGGGTTTGTATCTGGCCCATATGGAAGTCGCTTTTTTAGGCGGCACGATTGTACTCTGGTCAGAACCAGAAAGAGGCACGGTAGTTAGGGTTCAGTGCCCGGTTAAGCAATATGCCGGACCGGCCTTGTAAAAAAAATTTCAGGCTCAATATTTTTTACGGGCTCTCATTTTGAGGCCGTTATCTGATAAAAAACATTAAATCGATTTTTTTAGGGTATTAAAAAAGCCAAAACGCTTGTGAAATGCAAAAAAATTATAAATTTGCGATCATATTGAAGCCATTATTGAATTTATTTGCATAAAGTATTGTTTTTTTTGGATTAATTTTAACCCTAATCATATGACTAAATTACAACGAAGAATGTTGCTTGTGGGCAGCTTCCTGTGCATTATGCCGGGGACTGCCGTATTTGCCCAGGATGGGGCGGGTATCGATACCGGTATCACCGCCTGGATGTTGACCTCTACAGCCCTGGTTTTACTGATGATACCGGGTCTGGCTATGTTTTATGGCGGATTGGTACGCTCCAAAAACGTTTTGGGAACCATGATGCATTCCTTTACGGCCATGGGTATTATGACGGTGCTTTGGGTAATATGCGGTTATGCCATGTGCTTTGGCCCCAATGTATTGTGGGGTTGGTTTGGCTGGAATTCTGAATATCTCTTACTAAGAGGTCTGGATGAAGCGATTATGGAGGAAGGCATTCCCGAATATGTTTTCAGCATGTTTCAGGGTAAGTTTGCCATTATTACCCCTGCCATTATAGCCGGCGCTTTTGCCGAGCGGGTAAGGTTTAAATCGTATTGTGTTTTTATTGCGGCCTGGGGCCTTTTGGTTTACAATCCTTTGTGCCACTGGGTTTGGGCTGAAGACGGATATCTCTTCAACATGGGCGCTGATGGTGCCATCGACTTTGCAGGTGGCACAGTAGTTCATATTTCTGCCGGTGTTAGTGGTCTTGTAGCGGTATTATACCTCGGCGCCAGGAGGGGTTTTCCCAAATCGAATATGCCCCCGAGTAATTTAACCATGACTATGATTGGTGGAGGCTTGCTTTGGGTAGGCTGGTTTGGATTTAACGCCGGTAGTTCTGTTTCATCGGGATTGAGTACCGCGCAGGCTTTGGCGGCTACCCAGGTGGCTGCAGCTGCCGGAGGACTGGCCTGGATGATCATTGAAGGCTGGCATCAGGGTAAGGCAACGGCCCTTGGTTTTGTGTCTGGTATCCTTGCCGGCCTGGTGGCCATAACACCCGCTGCTGGTGTGGTTACTCCTGCCGGAGCATTGGTATTGGGCGTAGCGGCAACGGCTCTGTGTTACCTGGCCATTCTGCTCAAAAACAAACTGGGATACGACGATAGCCTCGATGCTTTTGGCATACATGGCGTTGGTGGTATCGTGGGCGCTGTTTTGCTTACCTTTTTCATCAGGGATTCGTGGATGGCCGATGCAGCTGAAGCGGCAGGCGGCAGCTGGACGATCTGGCAACAGTTTGGCGTGCAGGTAGCTGCTGTGCTCATCGCCATTGTTTACGCAGGCGTACTCACTTACATCCTGGTAGTAATCATTGAAAAAACCATGGGCTTCCGCTCTACGCCTGAAAAAGAGATGCAAGGTCTCGACATTGCCTACCACGGCGAACATGGCTATGGCATGCTCAATCCCAACTAATTTAAATTGATATTTTTATGAAACTGATAACTGCAATAATTAGAGAAACACAGCTCGATATGGTGCATGAACGCCTGATAGAAAATGAAATCACCCGCATTACAGTATCGAGGGTGTCGGGTCATGGCCAGCAAAGGACAGAGGAAGTGTATCGCGGTAAAAAGGTGGTACCCAGCCTTATTCCTAAGGTTAAACTGGAAATTGCCGTAAATGATGATTTTGTCGACCTGACGGTGAATACCATCATCAAAGCGGCAAAATCAGGAGAAAATCGCAGTACCGACGGATTGATCGGCGATGGGAAAATATTTATAACCCAATTGGAAGAGTGTATCAGAATCCGTACAGAAGAAAGAGGACCTTCTGCCATCTGATGATGCCATGCTAAAGGGGCTGTCTCTGAAAGGTTCAGGTAACGCTTGTAAATGTATTTAAATGTTTTTTTAGGTGAATGGCGCTTAAAGGCCCTTCAGCCGGAGCATTAAAAAATCATTTATAACCTGCTTTTACCAATTATTATGAATCTTCAGGAGACAGCCTCTCTTAATTTTTTATCAATCTGCCACGGCCAGCGGTTCCTGCTGGGTGCTGCAATGTATACCGCCACCACTCCAGTTCTGTGCCATAGCATCAATCCACACCAGCCTGCGCCCCGGAAAGACTTCCTCAAAAATGGCCTTTACTTTATCTTCTTTTTCTGGCGAAGTACCATGTGCCAGGTAAGTGGCATTTAATACCACGCCATTGCTCACCAGGAAATTGAGATAACTTGAGGCCGATATCTGTATCAGGGTGTCACCAGCAGCCGGGCGCTCACCGGGCAGGAACAAATCAGGAGAAATACTGCGCATACTTTCCGGATTGTGATCTTCGCTCACCACTACGAACCGTTCCACCGGTTCGGGCAAGGGTACCTTAACGATTCGGAAAGCTTTGCCTTCAGCGTCAGTGGCTGCTTTTAAAATTTCGTAATTTTCCTGCATTCGTTCATAATTGAGGCGATTTAGGGGATGTTTGTCCAGTTCATCTTCATCGACCCATGAAAGTAATATGGTGTTGGCATCTGCAAAGCGGACGAACTCATCGGTATGGCCGCCCGTGCCCCAGGTTACATATTTCCCTTCGTGCAGATGAGTCCAGTGCTCATCCTCGGCCAATCCTCTTTTCATCCATATTACTTTTTTGGCGCCAAGCACCCTTTGGTATTCTTCTTCTATTTCCTCTTTACTCCATCCCGGATTGCGGTTGAGCGTAACGGACTCATTTTGTAGAATGACTCCTTTGCCATTCGATTCCAGCGATCCCCCTTCCATAATCAGGGCGCTTTGAATGTGTTTTGCTCCCGTAGCTACGCCCATCAGACTATCGACTTTATGCCTGGCTTTGGTTCTGGCTGCCTGTTCAATCAGCGGAATGCTGTCTTTGAGGTCTGGCCTTCGCAGGCCAAGCCAGCTTGCATAGCCGTAATCATTCCACTCAAAATCGACGATGGCCTTTTCTCCTTTTTTATTGACCAAAAAAGCAGCGCCATGGTCCCTGATCCAGTATGATTCGCCCGGCATGGTATAAAACCGCAAAAGATCTGTGTTTACTCCGGCCAGTTTTAATACGTTTATGGCTTCATTTTTCAGGCTGTCGTGGTTAAGGGCAATTTTGATGGGCACATTACCTTCGAGGCCTTTGACCATTTGTGCCACTGATTCGTGAAAGGGGGGATGGGCAGCCCTCCAGCCAAACCAGATGGCTTCGTGGGGTTCAAACTCTCCCGGCATGTAAAAAGCCTCCGTATCAGTTTTCTGACTGCACTGAAAAAACAGAATTACAGATAAAATGGCGGTAAGCAGGGTGCTATAGTAAGTGCGAATCATGATAATGATATATTTTTTGGCAATATAGGGTAAAATTTTAAGCAGTTGAAGAAAGTTCGTGATGGGTGATGGGTTTAGTTGTTTAGTTGTTGATTTGTTTAGTTGTGGAGCTCGTAGCTTGTTGGGTCATCTCGTGGGTAAAGATGTATCATATATGAGACGCCGTCCCGAACGCTATGCTTTCCGGGATTACGGTTTCACCTCTATCTGCGACGAGGACTGGAAACTACAGCCATTCATTTGCAATAGCACAGCGTGTCGGGAGTGAAAGCTCAAAGCTAACTAACAGAAAGGTTAAATGACATTACTGACGAGCTTCGTCATTATACTTCAATACTGAAATGAAGCTAGATTATGAAAGAAAGCACACGTGGCACGCGTGCGCTAGCTTATAGTTGTAAACCATTGAAAAACAAGCATTTGAATGTGTTTCGTGGGGACACGAACCACGGCGGGAGGGAGTAGGAATATGGATTGAGGGGTGAGGCAGGAGAAATTCCAATAGAGCAGCATGTGGGGACTGGAAGGCGGACCTCAACTGGAAATGGTGGGGCTTGCGGAGGCGGAATCCTTAGATTGCTGAATCGTTTTCAAAGAGAGAAGTCTGGACGGGTGGATGCATCGATTCTGCAGTTCAACAGTTCATCATTTGTGCGATTCCAGAATTCCACCACGCATCCACTTTCTCTTTATGTCAGATTTTGGCAATTATTTCATTTTTATATCATTATTTTCGACAAAGACCTGGAAATTTTGACTTAATTTGTAAGATTATTTTATGTAATTCCGGCAGTGGGAGATGTAAGAAGTGCGATTACATTAAACAACATTAGCTTTTAACCTTTATTCAGGCTATGTGTCCAAATAAAAATGGGTAAACCCTATAAATATCTACCTATTTATTCAATAATATATAAAAATATTTCTATTTTTGCTGATTGAATGCAAACTGTGTCCTGTATGAAAAGTATTTACACATCCCCCGATATTCGATTATTCTTTTTAAGGTTTTTCTTTAGTTGTATGGTGCTCGGATTGCTGACTACGGCAGAGGGCTTTGGGCAACAAAGGGAGACGATTGTGGGTTGGAATTTTAATAACCCTGATCCCGCACTTCGTGCTAATCCCAGTGGGGGTGTGTTGGCAATTTTAGCCGGACCATTGACAACTCAAGGAGCAAGTGCGGTTGGTTGGTCAGAAGTTACGCATGATAATCAAGGATTTTCGGCAAGGGCTACAAATTGGAATAATGGAGTAGATAGTAAAGCTTGGCAAGTAGATTTTTCCACGGAAGGATATAAATCAATTCAGATATCTTCAAAACAAAGCAGTGGACCTACAGGTCCCAGGGATTTTCAACTCCAATATAGACTAGATCTTGAAGATGAATGGATTGATGTAGGAAGTCAAATAGTTATAATTACTGCTGATGATTGGTCAACTGATTATCGTTATATTGATCAACCTTTGCCCATTGAAGTAAATGAAGTGGAAAAAGTATATTTGCGCTGGGTTATTAAATCGTTGTTTAGAATAGATGGTGGCAACCTTGCATCTTTAGGTGTTTCCCGCATTGACGACATCATTATCACCGGAGCACCCGTATCTTCCGAGATCGAACTTACTGGTAATCCTGCAATCGCAGGAAACATTACCAACCCTTTGAACCATTTTCTCTATCGCGTGGACCTGGATGTATCAGAAAATGACGCAGTACTGGATGAACTTCGTTTTGTTAACAATAATTCCTTTAATGAAGCAGATGTTGCCGTATTTAAACTCTGGAGGTCAAACCCATCTAATAATCTTATTGATTCGATAGCATCCTTTACCCCAACAACTAATAATCAGAACATTATTTTCCCCAACCTCAATGAGGATTTATTGGAAGATGGAACCTATTATTATGCCATCACAGTAAATATTGATCCTTCTGCAGGCTATGGCAATACCCTAACACTGGGTACCCCGGAGGTAGGCTTTAGTACAAATGCAAATGTGAGTAGCAGTGACCCTATTCCGGCAGGTACAGAACAGACGATTTTGATACGATCTGAAGTCAGCCTGGCGTCTTTTAGTGAAGTGGCGCCTGATAACGAACTCAGTCTTCCTGCCAACAATCGCGTGTATCGCCTGGATATCAGCGCCGAGGTTTTTGATGCCATTGTCGATGAGGTATCTTTTCCGCTTAGTGGTAACTTTGAAGCGTCTGATATATCTGCTTTTAAACTTGCATTTTCTTCTGACTCTGTTGAAATCCCGGGAACGATATTGCAAACAATACCCAATACAAGCATTGGGTTTGGTGGCACCGTAACTTTTAATACATTTACCGCCCAGCGAGTAAATGCGGGTCAGACTGGCTATTTTAGCTTATTGGTAGATATACCACCGGGAGCAGTAAATGGAAAAACTATTGGTGTTGGCAGTGTAGGAGAACCGCAGTTGTCTTTCGCGCACCCTATCTTAGAAACTACTACAGGCTGGCCACAGGCTGCAGGTAACTTACAGGAAATCGCCCTTGCCTCTGATATCACCGTCAACAGTTTTAGTCCGGATGACCTGGCACCCCGGCAAAATTCGCTAAATAATCTTTTATACCGGATTGATCTATCTGTTGCCAATTCAAATAATGTCTTAAATAGTCTCGCTCTAACAACAACTGGGAGTTATCAGTTGGCAGATATTGCTCAGTTTAGCCTCTGGACAGGTCCGGATGCCAGCGGACCTGTTACCAGGATTAAAGATAACGTCGCTCCGGTAGCAAGTGGAGGTACCCTGACTTTCAATGCTTTTGATGTCCCTCCTGTACTTACCGCTGGATCAAACCTATATTTGTATGTGAGGGTGAACTTTACTGCTGGAGCCGCACCAGGAAATACCATTGGCATCGCGGCCACAGTTCCTCCAGGAACAGCATTTGGTTTTGGAGATCTGAGTACGGTTTCCGGTACCCTCGCTGCCAGCACCCCTCAGACCATCACCGCCGCACCAGGAGTAGTTTTATCGGGTAACAGCCCGGAAGGGACAAGCGCCATTACCCAATTGACCAACAATCGCATTTACCGGATTGTCATGGACGTGACGGCAGCCAATGCCAGGGTTACGGAAATCAGGGTGCCTACCCAGGGAAGTTATCAAATTCCAGACATTGCTGAGTTTTCGCTCTGGTACTCTACAGACATTGGCAATCCCGGTACACCAATAGCTACTGCCAGCAGCATCGTTGCTCCTGGGGGTACACTTACCTTTGCCGGATTATCGCAGGTAGTGACGGTTGGTACCGGTTATTTCTCGGTGATGGTTAATGTACGGACAGATGCGGTGTATGGGAGAACCATTGGCATTAATCAACCAAATTTGGCAGGGATAGACTTTGAAGGTGTTGTTTTTGAAACAGGTTCGTTTACTACGGGCAGTACCCGTGCCATTAATGTGCCTACGGAAGTTACCTTCGCTTCTTTCAGCAATGCAGCCCCCAATAATATTCTGAATCAACCCACAGGAAACCGGGTATTTCGCCTCGATTTGGATGTCGACAATTTTAATGCTAGACTCACTGCCCTGACTTTAAAAACAAGCGGCACTTACAATGCCACTGATATTACCGGATTCAATTTGCATTATTCCACGGATCCCAACGAAATTGGTGCTCTGATCGCGGGTCCGCTTACAGCGCCTGCCTCCGGTGGAAACCTGGTTTTCAGTGGATTGACACAAGTCTTTCCGGCAGGAGAAACCGGATACCTATGGCTCATGGCGGATATATCCCCCAGCGCCACCGGCAATCGCACAATAGGCATCGATGCCATTGCTGCAGGGGATGTTACCCTGGCAAATGCAAGTAATAAGATCGGTTTGCCTACACCAGTCAGCAACCTACAGGTCATCTCTGTGCCGGTGGATATTTCTGTGGCTACCTTTTCCCCGGCGAGCGATCAGATTCTTCAAGGGGCTGTAAACCGGCTTTTGTACCGCTATGACCTAAGCCTGGGCGCTACTTCAGATGCACGACTCAGCGCGATTAGTATGATCACCCAGGGTGATTATGATGTAACAGACTTTGTGAATTTCAAACTTTGGTATGCTGCAACTGAAACATGGCCAACAGCATCAACATTGGCAACGGTTACAACCATACCTGAGAGTGGTCAGCCTTTAACTTTTACGGGTTTTGAAAGATTGTTCACGGCAGATGAAACCGGATATCTCTATGTCACGGCAGACGTCGCTGTTGCGGCCTTTCCGGGAAATTCGGTGGGCATCGCCGGTACCACGACTGCCGGGGGCCTGACTTTTCTGGATGCTGTTAATCTGGAGCCGACGGACTTTCCAACTGATCCGGGCAACAATCAGACCATAGAAGCCAGTTCAAAGATTACCGTTACTACTTCCAGTCCGCCAGCCGGTAATTTAAGCGTCTTGCTTGACAATGAAATTTATCAATTGGAAATGACTGCCAATGAAGGAGATGCTACCTTAGAAAGCATAACCCTCAAAACCAATGGAGATTATGTAACCGGGGATGTTACCTTTTTTAAATTGTGGTATTCAACCACAGGAATAGATAAAGGTGTCGAAATTGATAATGTCGTGGGTGAGGCTAATGGCCAGGATCTTGTTTTTAATAGCTTCACACCGATTGTATTTGAAGCAGACGAAGATCCTGAAATAACCTATTATTTTACCATTACGGCAGATATTTCGCCATCAGCCAATTATGGAAATACCCTGGGCATTGATGAACTTCCTTTATCCAATATAGAATTCACAATTCCGGTCATGTATAATGGCGTTGATCCGCAGCCTGCTGGTAACCTTCAAACCATTGCCATTGAAACGGAAGTCACCCTCAGTTCGGTGGCACCTCCAGGAGATCCAGCAGGATTTCTTACTTCCCCCACCAACAATCCCATCTATCGCCTGATTGCAGGGGTGCAAACTTTTGATGCCATCGTAAATTCTATAACCTTTACCACTTCGGGCTCATTTATTGCCGGTGATATCAGCAATTTTAAACTATTTTATTCTACCGCTGAAGCAGCGGAAGGGGATTTAATAGCTACCCTGTCTGGCAACACTTTAGCTTTTGGAGGTGATGTGGTTTTTGATGTTTTTACCGGCTTTGATGGCAGAATTGAAGCTGGATCTACCGCTTATTTCTGGCTGATGGTGGATATATCCCCAACGGCCTCGAATACAAGAACTGTTGGGGTTGATTCAACCACGGTTGATTTTGCTTTCCCCGAGGATCTTACAGATGATACCAACCCAGGGAATAACCTGGTTATGGATGTGCCATCTGAAATTGTAGTTTCCTTTAGCAGCGCACCGGAAGATGGTGCCATTCAGCAGAATACGAACAACAATCTATTGTATAAAGTGCATATTTCGGTGACCAACTCCGACGCACTCTTGCAAGAACTTACTTTTCCATTTAATGGAACATATGCTGATGCAGACATTGGAGATGTTATCCTTTGGTATTCATCTGATTCTACCGTGTTGGGCAGTATTGTAGAGACGACAAGTGCGGCACCATCGGGCAATTCAATTGTATTTGAAGAAATCAATCAAAACATAGCGGCAGGAACCACGGCCTACTATAGCATTACAGTCAATGTTCCAGCCACAGCCACGCCAGGAAATACCATTGGAATTAACCCAGTAACCATCGCTGAAGCCAATTTTGAAGAGAGTTCCAATATTGTTGGCTCTCCGACCGGCACCGGTAACCTGCAAACCATTGCTTTATCGCCTAAAATCGCCATTGCCAATACCTTACCATTGCCTGACGGAGATATTGTGGTTCCACTATTAAACCCCATTTACACCTTTAATCTGGCGGTTGCAGATGCCGATGCACTTTTGAATTCCCTTCAATTTTCTACCGGAAGTGTGTATGTCCCTGCTGATATTGCCAGCATCGCCTTGTATTATTCCGATGACGAACCAAGCGATGCAGGTATTGAAATTGCCAGTACCACTACTATACCTGGTCCGGGTGGAAGCATTCTGTTTGAAGATCTCAACCTGACCTTGCCGGCAGACAGTACAGGTTATTTTACCATAATGGTTAATGTCGCCCCTTCAGCGGTGATAGGGAATAACATTTCCATTGTGGGTATACCCTATGCGAACATCGGTCTTGCCGATCCGAAAATTATCACCACTACCGATCCGCTTATCAATGGAAATGCACGTATATTCAATATCCCTTCCCTAATAGAGCTTAGCAGTTTTAGTCCGGATGCCGATACCATTACCACCCCTACTAACAACAAACTAATCCGTCTCGACCTGGATGTATCACAATTTGATGCCTTGCTGAACGGATTGACCCTTACAACTAAAGGTAAATTTATAGCCACAGATGTAAGCCGCTTTAAACTCTGGCTTTCAGTGGATGGAGAGGCGCTTAGCGAGGAACTGGCTGTTTTTGATACCCCCATTGTCGCCGGTGGAAATATTGTTTTTTCCGGCATTGGCGCTGAACGACTTTCAGCCGAAGGGATTAGGTATCTGTGGGTTACCGTAGACATTGCCCCAACATCTTTGCGACTGAATGAGATTGGTATTGATGTTATAGCAGCCCCGGCAGCCTTTAATTTTGCACATCCAGTTGATTTTACCAATACTTTCCCGGTAGCTGGCAGCGAATTACAGGTTATTGATGTGTTTTCGGGTATTACGGTCAGTACTTTTGCACCACTTGCTGCCAATCTGCGCCAAACGGCTAAAGATCAGCTTATTTACCGCATAGACCTGTCCGTGGCTGACTCCGATACAAGGTTGAATGCACTTACCCTGGCAACAGGAGGTGATTTTGAAGCGACCGACATTGATCGCTTTGCACTATGGTTCTCCGCCGATGAAAATGATCCAGGTGTAGAACCGATTGCCATTTTTGATGGTCCAATCGCTGCAGAAGACCCGCTTACTTTTGCCGGTCTGAACCAAATTATACCGGCCGCAAGCAGCGGATATTTATTTATCACGGTAGATATAGCTGAAGAGGCTGAACCGGGCAATACCTTATCGGTCGCTTTAGCTGATCTTGAAGATCTGGTATTTAGTCCTTCCGTTAATGTCTCTGGTGATGATATAGATCCCGGCAACACCTTTACCATTGTAGCTGCTCCGGTGATAGCCATCGATTTTATCAGTCCGCCCGCGAATGGTGAAATTAAGCAACTTGAGGACAACCTGATCTACACCCTGACTATGGAAGTGAGCAGTGCGGATGTAGAGATCAGTGTATTGCAATTCCCGACCAAAGGGACTTATGGTATTTCTGATTTTGCAAGGTTTAAACTCTGGTATTCGGAGGATGATGAGGATTTGTTGGGCGCTGTATTGATTGCAGACCTCGCACCGGTGGCTGCCGGGCAAAATCTGGTTTTCAGTGGATTAAGCCAGTCCATCGTGGTCGGTAATACCGGTTATTTCAGCATTACGGTCGATGTGGAAACCTCGGCAGGCTTTGGCAATACGATTGGCATTGATACAGTTGCTTACAGCGGACTGAGCTTTGTGGGGGAGGTGATTTTGACGGATGCAGGCCCTGCCGGCGCCGGAAACAATCAGACCATCGCCAATGAATCCAATGTAACGATTACAGGCGTTAGTCCGCTTGCAGGTGGGGTTCTTAGCTCTCCGGTCAACAATGTAATCTACCGCATAGATTTAGAAACTGAAGACTTCGATGCCCTGTTGGCATCCCTGACTTTTACTACCACAGGAAGCTATGCCGCTACAGATATCACCGGTTTTGAATTATGGTATTCCGATACCGATGCAGCGCCTGGTGATGTCATTGCCTCTGCGGCCCCGGCTGGAAACGGCTCACAGGTTATTTTTAACCTTTCATCTCAACCAGAACGTTTTTCTGCTGGAAGTACGGGTTATTTATGGATTACGGTAGATATTGCTTTTGGATCGGAGGGTTTACCAACCATTGGTATAGAAGGGATTCCATTGGCTAATTTCGGATTTTTGCATATCGTAAATCTTGACGGAGATGATCCTACAGAAGAAGGAGCCTTGCAAATTATTGACGTGCCTTCGGATATTGTTGTAACAGGTGTTAGCGCTCCGGAAGGTAATGTCAACCAGAATGCGGTAAACCAGGTATTATATACCCTGCAATTGGAAGTGGATGATTCTGATGCCAGACTGCTCGAACTCAACCTACCCCTGATCGGAACTTTAGAAGAAGGGGATGTGACCGCTTTTAAACTGTGGTTTTCGACTACCGGTTTTAATCTGGAGACAGAATTGGCAGCTACTGTTATAATTGAAGGAGACAGTATTAGTTTCACCGGGTTTAACCTGGTAATTCCTGCTACAGGTTCAGGTTATTTTACCATTACCGCCGATATCGCTTTTAATGCTTTTGTTGATAGTACGCTTGGGATTGGCGCTGTAGAGGCGAAAGCATTTATTTTCGATGAATCTGCCATTCTAACAGGTGTGCCGACGCCTGAAGGCAATCTGAAAACCATTGTAGCTTCATCCGTCATTGCCATCAGTGGTTTTAGTGAAGCGGGCCCTATTACCAGCACCGAAGGCAATCTGCTTTATCGCATCGATATGGAAGTGACCGTGGTGGATGCCAGGCTGACTGGATTGCAACTGCCTATGACCGGAGATTTTACTGCGGCTGATGTTTCGGCTTTTGGATTATGGTATAAAACAAGTTCAGTGACCGATTCTGTTGAAATTGCTACTGCTGGCCCAGTTGGGAATGGTGAAAACCTGGTATTTACTTTCAATCAAGTCATTGAAGCAGATTCTAGTGCCTTTTTCTTTGTTATGGTGGATATATCCACCGCTGCCCAATACGGGAATACCATAGGAGTAGGAGCTATATCCTTGACCAACCTGACTTTTGATGAGGTGGTGATCCTGAATGGAGATAATCCATTGCCTGCCGGTGAAATCAGGCCCATTGAAATTCAATCTAATGTAGCGGCTATCGGTGTCGTTTTAGAAGAAGGTGATATAGAGGAGTTGACGAATAATTTATTGTATCGCATAGATCTTGCCACCAGTGATTTCGATGCGCAATTGCAAGGTTTGACTCTGACGACCTTTGGGTCTTACGAAGAGGAAGATGTAGATCGTTTTGTGCTGCTATGGTCAGCAACTGCAGGAGGTTCACGGGAAGAGCTTGCTGTTTTAGCTTCTGTTCAAACGGGTGAGAATCTTGTATTTGATGGGTTTAATTTAACCTTACCAGCGGGTGAGGACCGCTTCTTTTGGGTGTCGGTAGATATTTCCAGCGATTATGCTGTTTTGGAGGGTGAGGATTCCAGGACCATAGGTATTAATGCCATTCCTTTAACTGCTTTTGAGTTTGAGTATGACACAGAAATAATCAATGCTGTTGATGGCGATCCTTCAGCCAATTTACCGCAAGGAGAAGAACGAGAAATAACCATTCGGCCTATTGTTAACCTGACCCGTACCAGTGGGCCATCAAATATTATTAACATTTTGGCGCCAAACAATCATTTATTGTACCGCATTAATGCCGCGGTGACATTGGCCAATGCCCGGGTAGATAGCATAATCGTTCCAACCATTGGAACTTATCTGGCAGATGATATCAATGCATTCCGCCTGTTTTTTGCAACAGATCCTAATGCGCAGGGAGTAGAATTAGCTTCCGTATCCAGTGTTGGAGGATTTGGTGAAAACCTAATCTTTGTGTTTCCCGAACCTCAACTTATAGAAGCCGGACAAACCGGTAGCTTCTTTGTAAGAGTGGATGCTAATCCAGCTGCTGAAGATTTAGGTTTTGATGGTAGAACCGTAGGGATAGGTGCAGTACCACTGAGCAATATTAAATTTACAGCCCAGGTGGCAAAGACCGGGACAGATCCATTGGCAGCGGGTAGTTTGAGGGCAATTGTAAATAGAAGAGACGTCGATGTAGAAGTAGTGAGTGCTTTTCCATTTCAGATGCCAGGATCTACCACTCTTTCAAGCGTAGATAACATCTCTGAGAATGATAAAATTTTGGTTTACAAGTTAGAAATTATAGATAATGGTAGTTCTGATGATTTAGATACTGATGTAACAAGTATCAAACTTATACCTGGTACTTCTAATACTGCGGATTGGTCTTCAAATATAGGTGGTGTTTCCTTGGTTAATACTTCAGTATCTAATGATATACAATTTAGTAATCTGCAAATAACTGATGAAGGTATTAATATTCTCTTCGAACCTGGTTCATTAGTTGTATCTAATGCTAATACCGTTGAAATTGATGTTTATATATGGCTTGATGCATTGAGTGGAAATATTCAAGATAAAGAAGTTTTGAGTTTTACAATCCCATCCCTACACGAAGGGAGTTATACTTCTACAACAAACAGTTCGCAATTTCTCGATGAGTTTGATCCTGAATCCATCTTCGAATCCAACACCTTCACCATTCAAGTCGTAGGCACGCAGTTTGAATTTGTCAATTTGCCAACAGTGCCGGTAGAAAACCCATTTGATCTTCAGCTGCGCGCTACAGATATCTATGGCAATGTCGACCTAGATCAGCAAGTAAATCCTGATGAGTTTAACATTACCTTTGAAATTGGACAGGGTGATCAAACTGAATTTGATGGATCAAATGCTTTGATAGACTTTAACTCAGAAACTGGAATATATACAACAACCGGTTTAGAATACAATCAAAATGAATTCATCACCATTATTGCAAATCCACTTGGTTTTCCCTCTGTAGAAAGTGGTCTGATACAGGTAGGGGATCCGGCCAATTTGATTGTTCGTGAAGCATTAACCATCACACAAAATCTCAATGTTGGAGGTTATGTTGATATCCTCTCTGCAGGTAATCTTACCCTGGCGGAGGGAGTGACCCTTAATGTTGGAGGTAATTTCACCAATAGTGGCATACTCAATACTTCATCTGGTACTACTATTGTTTTGAAAGGCACCGATCCGACCCTGGTTGGCCCGGTAGTGATCTCTGGCAATGACATGACCCTGTGGAACCTTACCATAGACGAGGATGCTGTTGTAGTAAATGAAGCCAACATAACCCTGATCAATACCCTTCGGGTAAATGCCGATGCCAGCTTTGATGCCGATGGCTCTGATGGGGCACGCAATTTTACCCTGCTTTCCAATGCTTCAGGTACGGCACGCATTGGCCCCTTAGTAGATGGAGCCGTGGTAAATGGTGCTGTAAACTGGCAACGGCATATTCAACCCGGACAAGGCTGGAGGGCCATCGCCTCTCCAATCATCGGCTGGTCCCTGGCGGATATAGCAGCCAATATACGACTGCAAGGGCTTAGTGACCTCAGACCCAATAATGCCATCAATATATTTTCATTTGATGAAACTGAGAGTACCGAGGATAATGGAGGTCGCTCTGGTTGGGTGCCATTTACTAGTCTTAATCAGAGTCCGCTAATGGGTACTGGGACCTTTGTCTTTATATATAATGTGGATTTTGGTGGTGGTTTTGCCAGATTAACCAAAAGAGGAGAAATTAATAGCGGTACGATAGACGTTCCAGTTACCCTAACAGAATCAAGCTTTGAAGGAGGCGGTTGGAATTTCCTGTCAAATCCTTATCCATCAGAAATAGATTGGGTTGCTGTTGCAGGTGAAGAAGGGACAAATGATAATATTGGTGCTGTCAGTATCTGGAATCCCAATAATGGTACTGGTGGAAACTATGGTTCTTATGCTCCGGGTAATGGGGCAGGAGTAGGTGGTGTAGGTAGATACATTGCCAGCGGGCAGTCTTTCTTCGTACAGACCAGTGCAGCCGGAGACGTCACTTTCCAGGAAAGCCATAAGTCAGATCAAAATGGTCAATCCTTCGTGCGTAACCGCGAGCTTTCAGATATCTTAAAGATGCAGATACGCTCTTCCGGCAATCACCGAGATGAACTGGCCATCGTTTTTGATGAAGAATCAACGCCTGAATTTGACCGGCTCTACGATGCTCCCAAATTTCCGGGTGGCAATATCCAGATTTATACCCGCTCGGCAGATGACAGAAACCTGTCCATCAATGCACCGGGGAAACTGCGGGGGGCTAAATCCTTTCCCATATATATGAATCCGGTTTTCTTTGGCAAATACACGCTAAGCTTTAGCGAGCTGCAGTCTTTCCACCCTAATGCGGAGATCTACCTGATCGACCATTTGAAGGATGAACAGCAGCGGATTGGTGAAGGCTTTACCTACGATTTTGATGCGGTAAAAGACAATGCCAGTACCTATGCCCATGGTCGCTTTGAATTGCTCTTTGCCCATCCGGTCGAGTTAAGCATGGAAGAAAGTTATGCCCGTCGCAATCAGGAAGTACTGATGCCGGTAAATGCCCGCTATTTTGAAGGCATCCACAATGCCGAACTACAATTTGGCTGGGATGAAAGCCAGGTGGAATACCTGGGTCTTGAACTGGCAGCGGATATAAAAGATCAAATTATTGTTTCAGCGAAGAAGGAATCTGGCAAGGTGGAGGTACAACTTACTTCTCCCCTTGCTGAATTGCCTGCCCTTGCCGATGATGAAGCCTTGCTCTGGCTGCGCCTCTCACTCAAACCAGGCGTGCAACGGGCGGAGATACAACTGCTTCGCAATCAGCTTAGGGCTGCCGGTGCTGTCACCTTACCGGTGGTAAGCGCCAATGGCTGGCTGATCGCCCGTAATACCCTCGCCCTGACAGGTGCGGTGAGTACGGCCCAGGGTCAGCGCATCGACGGCATTCGCTTTGCCATAGATGGTCCCGAACATGCAGAGGTAATAACCAATGCCGAAGGTATGTTTGAGACTGAGATTGAAGATGAAGGTATGTATACCATCCGTCCGCTTAATCTTGAGCGCTTACTGACCCTGAGTGCCGAGCCATCGGTGGCCGATGTGATTGCATTGCGAAGACATCTGCTGAGCATTCAAAAATTTGAGAGTCCGTTTGCCCATATAGCCGCTGATTTCAATGTATCGGGCAGTCTTTCGGCCATGGATATCGCCTCCCTTAACCAGCATATCCTGAGGGCTCCGGGTCATCGTACGGCTGACTGGGTGATGGTAAAGGAAAGTCCTGCCCTGGCACAGAATCCTTTTGCCTTCAGTTCTGAATATCAATTTGACGCATCCACCTTTGGAGAAGGTCTGCTGGGATGGCGTGCTGTTCAAAAGGGCATCGTGCATATGCCTGCCGGCTGGGGGCGCAATGCTTCCGGTGAATGGGAGGTGTTGAGTAAAATATTGCGCTATGAAAACGGAACGGTAGAGGTACCGGTGATGGCGGGGGTACACAGCGGACTGGCCGGCTATCAGTTTACCCTGAGCTGGAATGCGGAAGATTATGAATTTGTAAGCCTGCAAAGCAATGTGCCCGGACTCCAATACAATGCGGTGGATGCCGCCAAAGGACAGCTTGCGGTCTTGTGGACCCATGAACAGGGTAAAGGAGTATCCTTTAGCGGACAGGAAGAATTGTTCAGGCTGGTGATGAAGGGTAAAAAAGATGAAGCTGGAGATCTGAGTATAGGTTCGTCAATGACTACTGCGCTTGCTGTGGGTGAAGGTATGCAATTGCTGGAATTAAAACACAACAGCCTGGGTAGTTTTAAAGTGTTTGATAATCCGGTCTTGTTCCCATTGTATCCGAATCCGGCCCGTGAGTATACCCATATACATTTCAGTATACCGGAAGATGATGAGGTTACTTTGACGGTGTATTCTATTACCGGTGAGCGTTTGCATTTGCATAAGCAGGTGTACAGAGCTGGTGAAAATCAGTATATGTGGAACCTGCGTGGCGAAGTAGGGACCCGGGTCAATTCAGGCATTTATATTATCCACCTGGAGACAAATGGATATATTTCCAGTCAGCGGTTGATAATTGAATGAAATTTTTGATATTTTTGCAATACTATTCAGATAATTGATGAAAAAAGTTTTTTTTGTGTTGTTGATTTGCTTGGTAGTTCCATATGTGCTAATGGCTCAACCATTTCCACCAGACCCTCCCCCTATCCCTATCGACGGGGGTTTGCTCTATTTGTTACTGGGTGGCATTGTACTTGGGGTAAAGAAGCTGATGGATATGCGCAAAGGCAAGTAAGCAAGTTGAGTATTATTTTACAAAGTATATAGATAGAAACCGGTGTAGCGGAAGTTATGCCGGTTTTTTTTGTGCGTGATGGGATAATTGTTTAATTGTTTAATTGTTTAATTGTTTAATTGTTGAATTGTTGAATTGTTGAATTGTTGAATTGTTGAATTGTTGAATTGTTTAAGTGTTGATTTTTTGAGTGTTAAGTCCGTAGGGAATTAAAAGGAGATTCTTTACCCTCTTTGTTGTTGGAGTTTTCTCCAGCGACTACCCCCAAGTTTAAGCTCGTAGCTCGTAGCTGGTAGCTCGTAGTTCGTAGCAAGTTAGCTGGTAGCTCGTAGTTCGTAGATGAGTGTACAGGGCTGTTAGCTGGGATATACTGTGTGGTAGCTGTCTGGCTTGTTTTCAGGATTTTTTCCGCAGATGTTAACCCTTGCTGTCGTGGCACGTGTCCCCACGTGATACAGAATACTTTGTAATATAAGTTATTCATATTCAGTGTGTATGTTAACAAATAAAGCACACGCGGCACGCGTGCGCTAGCTGGGGATATAAAGCTTATGGTCCTTGTTTATAACGAGGACCTACAACAGTAGTCATTGATTTCCTGAAATAATCATTTATCTCCTCCCTCGTTGTAAATTGAGGCTTTGACGAAACCCCGACTCTCGGGGTGGAGGCTTTGCCGGAATCCCGTTGCTCGGGGCAAGGGCGATAATCGCGTAGGTATAATGTTTTTTCGGCAGTTGTTAACCCTTGCTGCCGTGGCACGTGTCTCCACGTGATACTGAATACTTTGTATTATAAGTTATTGATAATCATGTATTTATTGATATGTTTCCATGATCATTCGATATCATAAATTGAATCTGAGTCTGCATAACCTTTCAGGAACTGTTCCTTTGCTGTTTCCCGGAATTTCACATGATCAGTACTTTCAGTTTCATCTATAAGTAGAATTACTCTGACATCCTGTAACTCTTCTATTTTCAATTCAGATTGTGCATTTTTGGGTATTTCAATCTGATTATCCCTGATCCTGGATTTAAATTCAATGGCTTTCATAATTATATTCTTTTAGCAAAGGTAGAAAAGGATTTGCAATCCTTAAAAACAGCGACTTAATGTATTGTTTGTTGACTCGCATCCTCGCTATGAAACTGGAAAGAAAGCACGTGATGGGGAATGCGTGAATACGTGATGCGTGATCCGTGATCGGTGGTTAGATGTTGATTTGTTTAATTGTTGATTTGTTTAGATGTTGAATTGTTTAGATGTGGGGTTAGGTTAGGGGGTGAGTGTTTGTATCTCGTAGAGTGTTGGGGAAAGAGATATGATGTGTGTGGTAGCAGTCTGACTTGTTTTCACGATTTTTTCGGCAGGAAAGCCCATAAAAAGCAGTAAGCCACCTGTCAGGTTTTCACAACCTGACAGGTTTTTGTTAGTTGTAATTCACTGAAATATAATGCTTTATATATAATAAGCACACGCGGCACGCGTGCGCTAGCCGGGAATTAAAAGGAAATTCTTTACCCTCCCTGTTGTTGGAGTTTTCTCCAACGACCACCCCCATGGAATTAGCTCGGAGTTCGGAGCTCGTAGCTCGTAGCAAGTTAGCTGGTAGCTGGTAGCTCGTTGTAGGCTGTTAGCTGGGTTATACTGTGTGGTAGCTGTCTGGCTTGTTTTCAGGATTTTTTCGGCAGTTGTTAACCCATGCTGCCGTGGCACATGGCCGCACGTGACACTGAACACTTTGTAATGTAAGTTAATGATATTCATTGTTTTATTTGACAAATAAAGCACACACGGCACGCGTGCGCTAGCGATGACAGTTAAAAAAGGCTGCTTCTTGCATCAGCTGGCAAATTTGAGAATTTCACAGGCCCGGAGGTTTTAGCAGGAAAGCCAATGAAAGGCAGGAAGCCACCTGTCAGGTTTCCAACACCTGACAGGTTTTTAGCAAATAAAATCTTGTCTGTAATAATTATACTTATTAATGTACGTATATTAGTACGTAAATAGGAAAGTAATTATGATTGTTGCCAATTACTCTGAATTCAGATCCGGACTTAAGGAATACCTGGATGCTGTGGAAGAAAACAACGAAATACTTGTTGTAAAAAGGAAAAGTGGAAAAGGCGCTGTTATGATATCCCTTGATGAGTACAACTCAATGATGGAGACCATGCACCTGCTTAGTTCCCGTAAAAATGCGCAGCGACTTTTTGAATCTATTCAGCAAATGAGGGATGGGAAGACCATCAATCCAACAATAGAGGAGTGAAATGTTGCTGACCTTTACTGAAAACGCATGGGAAGATTACCTGTATAAGCAAAATACAGATAAGAAAATGTTTAGAAAAATCAACGAACTCATAAAAGTCATAAAGAGAACCCCCTATGAAGGGATAGGCAAGCCTGAGCCTTTAAAATATGATTTAGCAGGACATTGGTCAAGAAGGATTGACAGGGAACACCGGCTTGTATATCAGGTACTTGACAGTCAGCTTTTTATTTTGGCGTGCAGGTTTCATTATGATTCGTAGCTAGCCAGGAGGAAGTTAGTTTTTAATATGTGGTGCCTGATGTGATGGGCGATGGGTGTTGAGTTGGTTAGTTGGTTAGTTGTTGAATTGTTGAATTGTTGAATTGTTTAAGTGTTGATTTTTTGAGTGTTAAGCCCGTAGGGAATTAAAAGGAAATTCTTTACCCTCCCTGTTGTTGGAGTTTTCTCCAACGACCACCCCATATATTGAGTTCGAAGCTCGAAGCTGGAAGCTCGAAGCAAGTTAGCTGGTGGCTCGTAGTTCGTAGATGAGTGTACAGAGCTGTTAGCTGGGATATACTGTGTGGTAGCTGTCTGGCTTGTTTTCAGGATTTTTTCCGCAGTTGTTAACCCTTGCTGCCGTGGTACATGGCCGCACGTGACACTGAATACTTTGTAATGTAAGTTAATGATATTCAGTGATTTATTGGACAAATAAAGCACACGCGGCACGCGTGCGCTGGCTAGGGCGCTAGCCTGCTTGAATGTTTCAGGCAACTTTACCGCGGGTGTAAAAATAAAAGTAAATCAATATGCAGGTGTATACCACGATGTTGAAAATATCGTGGTGGTCGATAAAACGAAAAAAGCCATAATGACCCTCTGTATATACCACTGCCAATCCGCCAATCCGAATCACATTCAATAATATGATCATAATCAACCCGCCTGTCAGGTGCAGGATCTTTCGCTTCCAGGCAGAAGGCCAGGCCAATATCAGGGCGCTGTACACTGACATAATGCCATAGCCCATGCAGGAATAAACCATCTTCACGCTGCTTCCGCCTGTTATATGCATATGATAATCGCTGTAGGTGGCGGGATAACCCAGCATCCTTGCAAAAAGACTGCCGCCCCATAATAAAAAGCGCCGGAATCCTCCGGCCAGATCGAGGTGTTCCGATAAAAACGGACTATAAACCCTTCCTCCCGGTGAGGTAATGCCGATGTACAGGTGAATTATTCCGTATAAGCCCGCGAAATACACCACACTTTTCAATACAAACCATACCATTACCATGGTCTCTTTGCCAATATATTCCTCCATTTTCAGGTATACCTTGTGTTTTTTCATATTTATCGCATATTGCTGGTAGTAGTATAGTTGTAACCAGGCATTGTTGGCAAAAATAGTATTTTTAAGCCAGATTTTATGCGGAATGCGTGATGCGTAAACCGTAATGCGGGATGGGTGGGAGGTGGTTAGTTGTTGATGTGTTGAATTGTTGAATTGTTTAAGTGTTGAATTGTTTAAGTGTTGAGTTTTTGAGTGTCAAGCCCGTAGGGAATAAAAAGGAAATTCTTTACCCTCCCTGTTGTAGGAGTTTTCTCCAACGACCACCCCATATATTGAGTTCGAAGCTCGAAGCTCGAAGCTCGAAGCTCGTAGTTCGTAGATGAGTGTACACAGTGCTGTTAGCTGGGATATACTGTGTGGTAGCTGTCTGGCTTGTTTTCAGGATTTTTTCCGCCGTTGTTAACCCTTGCTGCCGTGTCATGTGTCCCCACGTGACAATGATTGCTTTGTAGTATAAGTTATTGATATTCAGTATATATATGGGCAAATAAAGCACACGCGGCACGCGTGCGCTGGCTAGGGGAACCATGTGAATAGACAAAAAAGAACAGAAGGCTACTTTTCCAAAGTTTACAATCTTTGGAAAAGTTGAATAGAGAATAGTGGATATTGCCATATATACTGGATTTAAAATCCGGATTATTTGAATGACTCCGCTGCCGTGGCAAGTGTTCCCACGTGACACTGAATACTTTATGTTGTAAGTTATAGATATTCATTGCGTTAGTTAACCAATAAAGCACACTCGGCACGCGTGCCCTAACTAGGTGAGCAGCGGATTTATATATATTCTTTTTTCTAAAGATCGGGTAGATTTTTTATACATTGGCTTTCTGTTACTTTTTTGCTTCAGGTCAAAAAAGTAACCAAAAAAGCCCGCCGTCCCGTTTCTCTGCGATCACGGGATAAACTCAGCCCTGACCTAAAATAAAGGCCCCGCCCTCCGAAAACAAAACTCGCTGCGCTCAAACATTGTTTTCATCAGATGATCGATTGATTTTTAAAGGCCTGATGTAACCTCGCTTTTTAGCTTTTAATACTGGGGCTGGCTACTATGATGCTCGGTTTCTTCCTTCCCAACCCTTCGCCTTCATTTTTTAACGGTCAGTTCTGCAAGGCAACACCCCCCTAACCCCCCTGAATGGGGGATTTCATCCTGCTAAGGACAAGCTTTCCTGGCATCCTGCTCGAAATCAGCCTCATAACTCTTTGATTTGAATTTCTGTCATTTTTTTTTCTGTTGTTGGAGTTTCATATAGCTCAGAGTTCTGAGCTCGTTGTAGCTCGGAGCTCGTTGTCTTGTTTTCAGGACTTTTTCGGTAGTTTTCTACCCTTGCAGTCGTGGCATGTATCCCCACGTGACACTGAATACTTTGTAATGTAAGTTAATGATATTCAGTGTGTATGTTAACAAATAAAGCACACGCGGCACGTGTGCGCTAGCGATGAGTATAAAGCTTATGGTCCTTGTTTATAACGAGGACCTACAACAGTAGTCATTGATTTCCTGAAATAATCATTTATCTACGCCCTCGTTGTAAATTGAGGCTTTGACGAAACCCCGACTCTCGGGGTGGAGGCTTTGCCGGAATCCCGTTACTCGGGACAAGGGCGATATTCTCGTGGGTATAATGTTTTTTCGGTAGTTGTCCACCCTTACCGCTGTGTCACGTGTCCCCACGTGACACTGAATACATTGCATTATAAGATATTGATATTCAGTGTGTTAGTTAACAAATAAAGCACACGCGGCACGCGTGCGCTAGCGATGGTTGAGCATTAGCTTGTATGTCTCGTAGTTAGCTGCCTTGGCCTTCAGGGTGTAAAGAGCTGGAGGTATTTATTTTTTAGATCCGATTGTTGGATGTATGCTATGGCTAGTTTTTTGGCACCTATGCTTAGCTTGTCAAAATCTTCCTGCCCTATATCCAGGCAATATTGCAATACATCCAGCCACTTTTGGGTTTGTCCGAGGTTGAGGTCAAAACCGGCGGACTGTGATTCAAGCGCTCGCCATGGGGTCTGGTCGGAGACGATGACCGGCCGTGCGCAGGAAAGGGCTTCAAAAATGGTATGTCCAAAATTTTCTCCGGTAGATGGAAATAGCAGAAAATGATATCCTGCCAGCGTACTTTCAAGGTCATCTGGTTCCAGTATCCCTTTATATTGCACATGAATGTTTTCGGGCAGCTTTTTTATTTCTTCCCGACACCTTTCCCAGTAGTCAGCATTATACACCGGTCCGTACAGATCGAGCAAGACCATTCCTTCGGTATTAAATTTCGCCAGCCGTTCTATGGCAAAAAGCTGATTTTTCTCCGGGGATATTCTGGCGATGTTTACCATCCGCAGTTCGCCTTTCGCTTTGTTTATTCTGTCGTGTTCATCGTTTTGTGCCATCCGGGGGAAATTGCTAACCTCCATTATCGTCACCTTGCTGCCCAGGCATTTTTTGACGTCTTCCACTTCCTGCGGACTGGTAGCCTGGATGGTGGCTTTTTTATACATTCCCAGCCATTTCGATATATAGATAAAGCTCTTTTTCTTGACACTTTTGCTGCTAAAGGCCTGGCACGATAGCATGCCCCTTACGGCGACTACCACTTTTTTATTAATCCGGCGGCAGATGAATAGCGGGAGGATGGAATATTTCAGGGAATAGATACCATTAACATAAGCGATGTCGAAAGGGGTGGTTTCTATAAGTTTTTTAAGATTACTATAACTGTAATGCTGTTCGGAGAAATAATACACCCTGGCTTTATTTTCAAAATTCACCCAGGCATTGGGTTTTATACCGGGATAGGGTTCGGTTTGGCAATAGTCGGTATTACGGGTGATGATAAATAGTTCGGCATCCTGATGGAGGGCATCGACCAGGTTGGCGATGGATCGTGTAGGTCCGCCTGCGCGAAAACCGGGTAAAAACCAATCGATGAAAATGAGTATTTTAGGCATGGTGCAAATATAGGGAAGAGGATGCGGAATGCGGAATGCGGAATGGGTGATTCGTTAAGTGTTAAGTGTTAAATGTTAAGTGTTAGCTTGTAGCGGGATACGTGATCGGTGATGGGTGTTGAATTGTTGAATTGTTGAATTGTTGAATTGTTGAATTGAATAAAGCTCGTAGCTCGTAGTTGTTTGTACTTCCCTAAATAACGTTGACCGTTTCTTCTTTTCGTGAAACGGGTTTTAAACCCTGCGTTTCATTGGTTAGAGTAATAACATGTTAGGTTTATAAAACCTGACATGTCTGTTTGCGAGGTCCATGATGATTTTCATGAGTCAACCTATAAGATTTTTGCAACCTTATAGGTTTGTAAGTAAATGAAAATCAGTTAAATGTGTGTATTTCGTGAGGACACGAACCACGGCGACGGTGGTACATACGGAAAAGCAAGAGAAGAGAGGCTTATTGGTTTTCCTCCAGTATTTTTTTAATTTCATTAAGGGAAAGTCCAGATGCTTCTGAAATCATTTCTATATCGGCTCCTGCTTTGTGAAAGTTCATAACCATTTTTTTCATGGTTTCTTCTCTACCTTCTTCTCTACCTTCTTCCCTGCCTACTTCTCTACCTTC
>JAFIEV010000005.1 GCA_020832305.1 Cyclobacteriaceae bacterium
ACGACTGGTAAGGCGACGGTCTGCCACCTCAAACACCGCTTGTCCTTCGTCAATGGAGAGGGTTAAGGGGGTGGGTAACGCTAAAGACCTATAAGGATTTTTGAAAACCTTATAGGTCGACGTAATTGAAATGGCTTTTTGCTGCGCTGTGGCTGAATGTGGTGAATGGTTAACTCTACCGCCGTGGCACTGTACACTTTATGTTTTATATCGTTGATTTTCAATGTGTTTTTGGAAATGAAAGCACATGCGGCACGCGTGCGCTAGCTGGGAGACCCCGTCCCGAACGCTATGCTTTTCGGGATTTCGGTTTCACCTCAATCTGCGACGAGGACTGGAGACTATGGGAACTTTTCCAAAGTTTAAATACTTTGGAAAAGTTGAAATTGCGCAGAAAATGCATGGTACTAGTATGTTTAACATATTATCTTTAGTTAGACACCGATACAAGTGTCGAACCATTGCGGGTGGGAGTCTTCCAGATTTTTAGCATGTATTGCGTATTGGTCTACCCTTACTGCCGTGGCACGTGTCTCCACCTGACACTGTATACTTTGTAATGTAATTTACCTGATCAGTTCGTACCTCGTTGTTTGGTAATGCGTTAGGTTATTCATTACCCTCTCTGTTGTTGGAATTTTCTCTAACGAACACGCCCATCCTTTACTCTGGAATCAGGAATGGGAGAGAGGGGCGAGTTATTGAGTTCGGTGCTCGTATTTCGTTGAAATCTAAAGGGGGGATGTTGAGCGCAGGTGAAATCCCGAAAGCGAAGTGCATTGGGAATGAAAATAAATAGGTGAAAGCTCAAATGTGAAAGGTGAATTGAATTTCACCCCTTACAGTTTGCAGCTTGTATCTAAAAAATAGCCTCTGGCTACAAGTGCATGTATACCACTACTACATTGGCCACTCGAAAAAACCAGTAGCTTGCTACCCGTTGCTTATATCTTTAAAGAATTTTTACCGGGATCTCCAGCTGAACGGTATCCCAGGCAATGTTTATACTGATGCCTTCATCAGTGGGGACCAACATAATGGTAAATTGTTCTACCTTTTCCTGTAAGGGCTGGACGGGAATTTTTGTCCGTAATAATTCTTTGGAATAATCAGGCTCACGGGCACCCCATTTTCCTGTTTCGGTTCCAATGGCTATTTCAAAATTCTTTTCTCCGGGAAAGGCATACATGCGGTAGGTGCCGGCCTCCAATGGCTTTCCATTAAATTCAACCCGCTGACTGAAGCTTATTTCGGTGGCTTCATTGGCGCCCAACCTCCAGTATTCTTTATATGGTAAAAGCGCCCCGCTGCCCTTTGGACCGAAAATCAACCGATCTCTAACGGAAGGACGGCTATAATTTATGCTTATCTCTGCATTAAAATGTTCAATTTCAACCGTATCGGATGGGCTTAACAGCCGGCCTCGGTACATTAACCAGGTAAAGGCAAATCCTAAGAGTAGTACAACGACCAGAACTACAATAAAAACTTTTTTAAGCATAACCTACCGATTTTAATTTTGCCATCGCCTAAAATATAGCAAATGAACATTTACTCAAACTCAATCCAGTCAAAATATTCTGTTTTGTGAAAAGAACCATAGGTATTTCTCCATGACCAGGTTTGCATTTGATCGTTTTTATAATCTATGCGATAGAAATTGGCTTTCCATTTTTCCCCTGAAGCAGGGGTTTTCTGAATTAGGGGTTTTAATAATTCAAAGGGAATGAAAAATTCCGCTGTCCAGCTTTCTATAGCGGCCATGCTTTCTTTTTCACCTCCTCTGACAGAAGTGGCGCGCAGAATTTTTCTATCTCCACCGTATTTCCATGGTTTCCAGCCCAAAAAGTGGCCGTCTTTATTGGGCACTATTATGGGAAGTTCATATCCCAGGGGTGAGATTTCGTATTCAAAATATACAGGAAAATGTTCATCAGGCCAAAGAAAAACTTCTACCACATCCTCCAGCCAGAGATCGGCGTAATCTTCTGTCATCGTGGCATTCAGGAGGTCGTCTTCGCACTCAAATAAAAAATACATGCCCTTTTCTGAATACAATACCTTGAGCCGGGTTTCGAATTCCTCAAAGCTTTTTTTACTTAGCGGAAGCGAAACCCACGAGGTTTCCTTCCAGTTTTCAGCCTCTCCCTGTCCATCTGGTTCAAAATCTTTCGTCTTTTTAATCAGCATAATTTCTTCCGATGTTTGATTATCTTGTGTAGTACCTTTCGGCTGGCAAGCCACCACAATAAAACATACAAAAAACAACAGACAAAGTACTACAATTCGACCGCTGTCATATGGCAGGCCTTGCATTAAAAATGTAAAATATCCCTGTGCCCTCATCATCTTATTACCGTAACCGCGCCGTGCTGTTCTATCAGACCCCGTTGCGGATCGGTAAGGCTGCGAAATTTCATGACGTAGGCATAAGTACCCATGGGCACAAACTGCCCTTTGAAGGTGCCATCCCATCCATTGGCTTCCATTTCTTCGAGGCTGCTGCTGAAAAAGATAATTTCACCCCAGCGGTTGAAAATATAAATTTCAAATTCCCCAACATACGAAGGAAGGATTTTAAAAGACTGGTTTTCAGGCCTGGTAGCATTCGGACTGAAAGCATTGGGCGCTACGATTCTAGGAATACATTCAATGTCTATTATGGTAGTATCTATGGTGATACAACCAAAATCATTTTCAAGTATAAAGCGATAGGTGCCTTCTTCGGTGAGTTCGAAGGCGCCACCAATCGGACTGAAACTCGCACCGGTCTGCAATAAAATGGCCTCGGCAAAGGTAAATTGCGCCACGTCGATAAAAGCGATTTCACTGGCCGGCGGATCGGGACAAATTACAAATCGCGGCTCGATATCGATCGGCGTAACCGGTAGTCTTACAATTTGCAGGCTGGCATCTGCACGGCATCCGGTACCACCTTCGGTTACTTCAACCCTGAATACCCCCGCACCAAAAGAGGTATGGGTGCTCGAGGTTTCAGGTTGCAGGAGTACCTGGTTTTGAAACCATCTGTATGCCGGACTGGCCACTGTGCGGCTGAGTGCGGTGCTTAGGGTGACAGGTTCACCATCATCGCAGGGCTGCGGATCCACGCTTAACACAACCGTAAACTCATCGAATATTTCATACAATACCGGGCCGGTAGATCCCTCGCAACCTGTTGCCTGATTGCGTACTGTAACACTCACGCTAGTGGTCTGATTGATGGCAAAAACAGGAGCATTGGGGCCTGCCGGTGTCCAGACGTATGAATAATTTCCCGGAGGGTCAGGTACAGCGGTCACCCGGAAAGTACCACCGCAGGCATCGCCGGTAGTAAGCAGATTAACTGAGGGACTATCGGAAATATTAACTTCAATTTCTTCTTCGGTTGGGCATAACCCAGAAGCATCATTGCGTACTTCCACAATCAATGTATAGGATCCCGGATTGTAAGTACCCTGCGGAATAGGCATTACGGCAGTGACCCCACCTTGTGCATTGACATTAGGAGGATTGAAGTTATTTGGTCCTGATAATGCAAATACATTGGCCCCAGGCGTATTTGAAACGGCCGTAATCTGAGCCTGACCATCACAAAGATCAAAAACGGAGGCTACATTTAAATCTACAAAATCCGGGAGCGTTACATTGACAATGGCCGATTCATCGCGGCAGCCATCTGCCTCTACCTGTACGATATATTCCCCTGCTTCCAGGTCTTCAAAAACCATGGTCACAGCATCCTCAATCACTGTACGGGTATCTCCGGTCTGCTGGTTTAGCAGGGTATAGCTGATGCCAGTAGTCTGCGCAGGGGCCGGATTGAGTGTCACTTCTATTCTGCCACCATCGCAATTTGAAGCATTTGTGGCGACAATGCCAAAGCTTGTAGTTTCATCGCTGACACTGATGGCATAAGTGCGGGTACAAAGGCTCAGGTTATTGGTGACTACGAGCTCATAAGCGCCTGAAGGAATTGCGGTAAGCGGATTGTTTGTGCCTAATGAAACTGCTGCTGCATCAAACCACTCAAAACTCAATCCCGTGAGGTCACTGGTAATTTCTATAGCGCCATTGGCATCACCACAGGTACTGCGTGTTACAGTATAGGTGGCTTCTGGTATGGCATTCACGGTGAGTTGCAGGGTGTCATAGGCGATGCATCCGGTGAGTGTTTCCGTTACCTGAACCGTAATCTGAAAAACGCCGGGTGTGCTGGTGTTGGGCGTAAACCTTCTTCCTGTATTGCCGGCAACTACATTACCGTTCACAGCCCATATATGAGGACCAACCACGCGGGTGTCGAGTTCGGCAACGGGTTCATTTTGGCAAACCGTTTGGTTAGGTCCCAGGTCTAATACCGGTCTTCCATCAAAAACTTCAGTGGTGTCTTCTGATGAACAACCGAGTTGATCAAACACAATGGCAAAATATAAACCCGGATCGTTGGCAACAATAGTTCGGGTGGTATCACCTGTACTCCAGAAATAAGTGAGGCCGGGAATTTCATTTTGATTGGCATCGAGTATTAGATCATCATTGCAAATGATGGCGATTTCAGGAATGGTGGGTTTTGCCGGGGGAGGGGTGATGTTGATGGTTTCGGTTTGATCAAAAAGAATTCCTACACAGACATTTTGAATGATCAGCCTGACATCGTAAGCTCCGGCAGCCTGGTAAATATGGGAGGCCTGTTCTGTATTTGCTCCGGAACCATCACCAAAAGTCCAGATAAATTCATCGATGCTGCTGGTGCCATTGCCAACAAATACCGATTCGGTGCCCAGACAGCCATCGGTGACAAGCATGCCTGGTCCGCCTATGTCCATCATAATATTTTGAATAAAATTGGGCAGGCCGAGTCCGGAAATACCTCCATTCAGGTCGAATTGATTAAATTGTAAGTCGAAATTTGAAAAGGTACCGGCGGCAGTGTCTAAATTTGGGGCAAATTGTCCTAAAAAGCCCGAACCATTAATGGCCAGATAAATCTGCTGATCAGGGCCCAGTTGGAGAGCACCGAATTCAACGCCATTTTCTTCAGCAATTTTTTGAAACCGAACATCTTCCTGCATAATGCTGTCTTCTATAAATGGCTCCAAATGAAACTCATACAGCATAGACGAACCTGTACCTCGCACACTGGCAAACAACTTACCGCCCGCAAACTCCAGGCCGTATACCTGATGCTGCGGATAATTTTCTGGCAATGGCAGCCTTACCATATTTGATAATTCACCGGTTTCGGGATCGAAATCAAACACTTCTATAAAATTGCCCGCCGGTCCTGCCAGGGCCACGGCTACCTTAGTACCATCCTGTGAAAATTTCATATATCCTTTTCCATTGGAAGCCACACTCTGGTCATGTACCGAACCTATGGAAGATAATACCGGATTGCCGATTCCATTTTCGGTAATGGGATAAGCCCTGAAGGTATTGCTGCCAAATTCATGGGCCAGCAACCAGTAGGAATTGCCGCCGCCAATGACAGTAATTCTTTCTGTCGACTGATAAAACAGGGGTTTATTGGAGGCTACTACCGTACCTTCATCGCCCTCTTTAATATCAACGATCGAATACTTCATTTCCCAGTTGGGACCCACGCCGAAAATTTGCTCGGTGGTGAAAATATAAAACAGGGTTTCATCGCCCGGAAAGGGCACGATGATCGAAGATTGGGTTGCCTGGTTATTACCGCCCAATACATCGTTAAGTGGGTCTGCAAAAGGCAATGGAGCTCCTGTTGGCCCATATACGACATTTCCATCGGTATAAAATAAGGTCTGCCCATTTCGGTCGGAGATGGTGGCCACCCCCGCGGGCGATTGCATGGCGCTGGACAGTGGTTCCGGTGGCTGTTCATTAAAATCTATTCCTGCACCCGTACCAAATTGCCAGGTATTGGCCAATTGAAGGGGTTCGCCATATACTTCAACATTTACGTAATCGTGGTAATTACACTGGCCATTATTGACCACTACCCAGTAATTGCCAGGTTCGCTGACCGTAATTTGCCGGGTGGTTTCACCGGTAGACCAACGGTAGCTTTGTCCCATGCCCGCATCCAGAACAATCTGATCACCAGGACATATGGTGGTGTCGTTAAACCATCCTTCTATTTCCTGGGCTTCCAGTACTATGATGGTTTGCCGTATGGTGTCACTTTGTACCCCATCAACGGTGACCACCAGGCTTACTTCATAGGAGCCCGGTCCTTCATATAAATGTATGGGTGCCTGAAAGCTGTTCCATGTTTCCACGGTGCCATCGCCAAAATCCCAGGTATAGCTGTCGGCCTGGGGAATAATGGTAGGCATAAATTTGGCCGGATTGGGCAAACAGCCCACCAATGCCTGAAAATCTACATCATCAATGTTTCTGCGACCGGGCGGGGAAAATTGCGGGAATTGCCTGCCGCCAAAATTCACATTGCCAAATACAGCGGGCTGATAATTGACCAGGGCAACCGCGCTGTCGGGCTCATTTATCCTGCCCACCAGAAAAGGTCCGCCATCTGTTTCCTGATAGATATGGTATATGCGTCCGTCGGGCCCGCGCTGCAAACCCCAGCTTCTGAACAGGGTAATGCCCAGGTTTACCGGTTCCAGCGTAGCGGTAGGATTGTTAAGATCATATTGCAATATCATGCCTTCCTGGGTGGCGCTGCCGGTGCGGCTGAGGTAGATTATGCTGCCATCTTCATTAAATTCCACATCGTAAATGGCAAAAGGACCTCCATCGTCATTCCCGGAGTTGGGTATGGCACGATCAAAAGTAATAGCCCCTGAACTTCCATCAAAATCCAGTAATATAACATTTTGATTGGCATTGGCCGGAGCTACGGCAATTTTACCGGATGGATGAAAGGTAAAGGAAGAAGAAACAAACCCTGCAGGTTTGGGGATTTCACTCACGAGGGTAAATTGATTGTTATTTCCAATTTCATAGACCCGAAAATGGTTATTGGACTGCACCACCAAAAAGTACTTTTCAGGATCATCGGGCGATTGTATGACGATCATGGCATCGGAAGCGCTGGCTATGGGTCCTGGTGTGATTACCTGATTTCGTATGGCATCACCACGGATTACTTCAGGGGGATCATTTCCTGTAAGAGACATATCTACGATCACAATTCTGACGTTGGGGCCATTGAGGATCACATAATACTGATTGGGATTGCCTGGTATCGGAACTATGGCGACCGCCTGATTCCGGGTGGGTTCACCCGGAATTCCCGCACCATTGGGCATAATCTGATGGCTTCTGTCGAAAATCGCATTGGCATGCGCATAAAATAAAACCGAACCACTTTGATCTACCGCCACTGCTGAACCACCAACACCAAAGGGGAAATTTACATCTGTTCCCTGATTACTGATCAAAAATGGCTCTCCATTTCCCAGGTTAAACTGAATGCCGAAAGGCGAATTGCCAAAATACCATATATAATTTCTGAAATCATTTCCGAAGCTCCAGGTATTGATCAAGAGCAGTAGCAGAATAGTATTGACCGGGATCAGCCAGTTTATTCCATAACTGATTTTTCCGGTAAATTCCTGATTATGTGTATTTTTGATGGTCTGGTATGATCCTTTATTCATAAGCTCCTGCTGTTTAATTCCCTGCTGCGACAACTTATAGATATACGTCACAGGCCATGGTATTAGTATTTTTTTCACCTGCAAATTAATCGATTTGCCGGTTTTTTTGTTTAGTAATGTAATTTAAATAATTAAGGACTTATATTTGAACCCAAAGGTAATACGTTATTAGGAAATCAAATTTGGATGTATGACTAAAAAACTCGCGGTACTTGCCTTATGTTTATTGGCTTCTTTTCAACTGAAGGCACAGGATATACAGTTTTCTCAGTTTTATGCGGCCCCTCTCTACCTGAATCCGGCTTTTGCGGGCTCCACCGAACTGGCCAGGGCCGGAGTGAACTATCGCAATCAATGGCCATCTATACCTGCCAATTTTGTAACCTATTCTGCTTATTTTGATTACTTTTTTGATGATTATAACAGTGGACTGGGCATTCTGATGGTTTCAGACCAGGCTGGCAGTGCGGGTATACGGTCCAATGCCGTGGCAGTTCAGTATGCCTATCAACTCAGGCTTACAGAAAAATTATCACTTCGTGCGGGTCTGGAAGGTGGCGTGGTCTTCAGAGACCTGAACTTTAATAACTTGATTTTCGGAGATCAACTCGACTATACCGGTATTATCAGCGCTACCAGTCTTGAGCAGTTTAATTCTGATTATCGTCTTACCTATTTCGATCTCTCAGCGGGTACCATGTTGTACTCCAAAAATTTCTGGCTTGGTTTCGCCGCGCATCACCTGGCTGAGCCCAACCTTTCTGCCTTAAACCTAAACGATCCACTCCCCCGAAAATATTCTTTTCACGGAGGTTATAAGATATTGCTTCCAACGCGTCGCGATCTGAGTTACGGGGCAGGCTATCGCGAAGTAAGCCTCACACCAGCTTTTCAGTACAAAGCCCAGGGACCATTCTCTCAAATGGATTTAGGAATGTATTTCAATTACGAGCCGCTTGTCACTGGTATCTGGTATCGTGGTGTGCCCACCAATTCGGTAGAGGGGATTGCCAATCATGAATCGATCATTTTTCTATTAGGTTTCTCGGCCAATAATTTCAATATAGGCTACAGTTTTGATTATACCTTGTCTGCTTTGAGCATTACTACCGGAGGAGCCCATGAAATTTCCATATCTTATGCATTTTTCCTCGGAGATCCCCGAAAACCACCGAAAAACATCAGACAAATACCCTGTCCGAGATTTTAAATTAGCAGGTAAATTTCCGAAAACGCAGTGTAGCGGGAGTGAAAATGAGTTCGGAGCTCATAGTGCATGAGCTATCTATCTTTTACAAACCCGACAGAAGCTCCTGCAACTTCGAGTTTTTCCATAGCTTTCTTGTACCAGGTCATTGATTTGCCTGGTTGAGATCTGTGCGTATATTCCTATAGTTGTCTAAAAGAAAATCAAAATGGAAAAGAATGGGATTAATTTTATTCCGGTCATTTATATTTTTTATTGATTAATAAAGTGTTTGTTTTCATGTTATTCGTTTTTTTGAGGCAAATTTCCTGTGAAATACCTGTTGTTCAATTGATTTAAATCAAGAACGGTGAGAAGAGGAATAATTTTGATAAAAAAGCGCCTCTGTGGCTTGCATGCATTTTGAAATTATGGAGAATATAGATTTTCTTTTATTAAGATAACCCGGCATTTTTCCTGCTGAGCCAGGCTACAGCCTGTGAAATGGTTTCACAGAGAATGGTGTAATCCTTATTTTCACTTCTTTTTTGAAGTTCTAACGAAGATAAATCAGAAAACAGGTCGGGGGACAAAACACTCATATTGTACCGTAGCTCATACTTATAATTCAATGGGAAAAATAGTTGCTGATCAAGTCTGCCAGGCCTTCCATTTTTTGCCATTCAAGCATTTTCATGGAAGCTTCTTTCACCTCATTTTCAGCACATTGACCAATCCATTTCATTGACAGGAAAAATGAGCTGGAAGTTATAGACAGGCAGGCTTAAAGTTCGGGGAGGATTTGTATTTATACAGACCTGGAATAATCTACCGGCATTTCAGGAGCTCAATCAGCGGATGTATCAAATTTTACTTTTCCGCTATGCATATCGTAAATGGCACCTACTACCTTCAAGGTACCTGCGGCTACTTTGGAAGATAACATTGGATCTTCCAGTGTGAGCTGCCGAACGGTATGGTCTACATTGGCCAGGATGCATTCGTGGATACTTTGATTAAGGTTTTGCTCTTTTTTAAGGGCGCTGATGATTTCTTTTTCATGACTCAGGTGTTCCATGATATCATGTATATGTCCGTGCGCTTCTTCTTTTGATAAAAAAGCCGTAACAGCACCACAGTCTTCATGGCCCATTACAAGCACCAATTCTACGCCAAGATGTTCAACAGCATATTCTATGCTGCCCAATTCAAGGTTTTCGACTAAATTTCCCGCTGTACGGATCACAAAAAGATCGCCGATGCCGGCATCGAAAATAATTTCTGGCGGCACCCGGCTATCGGAACAGGAAATGATCACAGCATAAGGATTTTGCGCATTTTCCACTTCTTGTAATCTTTGCAGATCTTGCCTGGGATGCTTCGAATTCCCCTCTGAAAATCTTTGGTTGCCTTCTATCAGACGTTGCAATGGGTCTGAATTTGCAAAGTCTGTGACTGGTAAATGTGATTCCTGCATATGGGAGCATGCAGCCAACAAAAGACATACAATAAATGTCTTACCTAAAAAATATTTTTTCATCACTTCAATAAAAATGCAAAGATATAGAGCCTCTTCTCACTCTTCCAACGATATTCTCTAATTTTATTTTAATGTATCTTCTAAAATACAAATATGAGTGATTCTTAACCTTAAAATGAATCATCCTGATTTCACAAGAGTATATTTTAGTGACAATTTCCCAGCGACAAAAAGACCCTCGCCAAATTAATGATGGGAATGACATCTTGAAATTACCAGATAAATAAAATTAACCCACAGAAAAACAGGCGTTTATGTTTATTATAAAAAATCAACTAAGAAAATAGTTGATTATTAAATTTATTAACTATATCTTTAGTTGAAAATTGATACTGAGCTGTGCACAGGCTTTAATCAAACCAAAAATCATTTAAATAATAAACGTATGAAAAGCAAGGTAAAGTTCAACATGGAGGCATGGGCCTTCAGTATTTTTTGTTTGATGCTGGTATTTTCATGTCAGCAGGAATTGGCCGATGAAGTTAAAGAGGCTTCAGCGCAATCGGCCCTGATGCTTGAATATCCTAAAGTTATTCAGGATAAAATTAACAGCATAAAAAAGGAGCACCCCGACGCAGAGTTTTTATATATCGAAACTGAACCCAACAGCCTTGAAAAGCTACTCGAAGAGTACAATAAACAGGGTTTTAAGAGCACGTATTTTGAGGTTGTCAAAAATGAAGAGAGCAGTCGTGTGGGTATTTTAATGGAGAAATCCTCCAGGGTAGCTGCTATGATTAGTAACCTTCAACATGAGGGCGAAGTTTTTACCGTAGTTGAACAGCCGCCTGTGCCAGAGGGCGGACTGCAGCAATTGTATCGATTCATTAGCAGGGAAATGCGCTATCCGGAAGAAGCCCGGCAGTCCGGTATTGGCGGAAAGGTCTTTGTTGAATTCATCATAGATAAGGATGGTTTGGTAAAGGATATTCGTACGGTTAAAGGTATTGGTTATGGATGTGATGAAGAAGCGGAGAGGGTACTTACCGGTATGCCTGCCTGGCAGCCTGGAATGCAAAGGGGGCAAGCTGTAGCGGTGAAAATGATTCTGCCGATAACTTTTGCTTTAAATGTTGAACAGAAGGGCTCCGAAGCGCCATAATCCTCTGGTAAATGCATTTATATTGTTTCCCGATGTAAATCACCACCCCTGATAATTGAAAGGGACGGTTGGGAGATTCAATCAATACACAGGCGGAGAAACCGATTGATTAACTTAACATAATCATCAGTTTCTCCGTTGTTTTTTTGTATGTTAGCGAGTTAAATCGATAAAACCATTTGAACAAAACCTTTTATTATGGATAATCGCAGAGTTTTTTTAAAGCAGATGGCAGGTCTTACAGGCGCTATGTTGTTGCCGGTAATGGCAGACTCAGCAAAACCCAAGCCTGAGTATGACAGGGTGGGGGAGTTGTTGCCCCTTCGGAAACTGGGAAATACAGGAAAAAAAGTCACTATGCTGGGAGTGGGTGGCTACCATATAGGATGGACCTCAGAAAGGGACGCTCAGGAAGTGATGGAAGTAGCCCTGGAAGGCGGCGTTCGCTTTTTTGATTCGGCTGAATCTTATGGACCGCATACCAGTGAAATCAGGATGGGTAAATACCTTACACCGCAATACCGTGATCTGATATTTCTCATGACCAAAACCCAGGCCTTTGATGCCAAGACGGCCCGGCAGCATCTTGAAGATTCTCTGCGGAGGCTCAATACTGATTATCTTGATTTATGGCAGGTGCATTCGCTCTACACGCCGGAGGATGTCGACACCCGTGCCCAACAGGGTGTGCTCGATGTTATGCGGGAGGCCAAGGCTTCAGGAAAGGTCAGGCATATTGGATTTACCGGTCATCAGGATCCCGCTGCACATTTGCGTATACTCGAAATTACGAAGGATGAAAATCTGTTTGAAACAGTGCAAATGCCTGTAAATGTTGTTGACATGAGCTATCACAGCTTTACCAGGCAGATCATGCCCATTGCCACCCAACGAAAAATGGGTATTTTGGCAATGAAAACCCTGGCCGATGGACGCTTTTTTGCTTCTAAAGTTGTGAATGACCGTGAAGTCTGGACCAGCACCGATCCTGTAGTTCCTGGCAGGGTCTATTTGCACGAAGCTTTGTTTTTTGCCTGGTCACTGCCGGTAAGTACCTTGATAACCGGAGCTGAAAATGCCCGGTTAATGCGGGAAAAAATACAAATTGCCCGACAGTTTACGGCTTTAAAGGCCAAAGACCGCGATAAGCTTATTGATAAAGTGGCTGACCTTGCTTCTGATGGCAAAGTAGAATATTATAAAAAGATAGAAGCCTAAATCAGCATATCATTCAGTGACATCTTGTGAAGGTGCCCGTCTTTTCGAAGAACGGGTACTTCTGTGTATTTATCTATGCTGAGGCAAAAATCTATATCTTCTTCCTGTCCGAGTCTTATGAGTCGGTGGGTATGATCGGCCCGGTCGAGGAATGACCTGAGGTCAGCTTTTGCAGCTGCAAAAAGGCTGCTGCACATGTACGCTGCATCACCACCCACCTGGCAATGCAATTGCAGGGCCTGAACGAGGGCGCCGGCATAAAGGCTGTCTTCAAGGTTTACCTTTCCTTTCCAACCTGCACAAACAATAAGGATATCTAATTTTGTTTTCCGGAGGTAATTTACCAGTGGAGAAAAATTGAGAAACGATCCCGCGATTACCTGTTTAGCATCCTTACAGCTATTGAGTGCCATGGTGCCATTGGTGGTAGTCATGGCTATGGTCTGGTCTGCCAGCGATTCATCCATATAATGAAATGGGGAATTCCCAAGGTCAAAGCCATCAACTTTTTGTCCGCCCCTTTCTGCTGCGGCTATGTATCCTTCGTCCTGTAATTGTTTGCATTCTACAAGTGAAGATACCGGCTTTATTTTTTTTACACCATGTGCAAGTGCAACTGCCATGCAGGAAGTTGCTCTGAAAATATCTGCTACAATTACTATTTTGCCCATCGATTCATAACAATCGATAAGGCCTGGCGAAAGACAGACGTCTATTTTCCGGTTCATAAATTCAGTTTTAGTACTATTGGTTTTTTATAAAAGGCAATCGGCTTACGCGGGCACGCAGTTTACGCCCTCTTACAGAGACGAATATTTCTGTATCTGCCTTGCTATATCCGGTAGCTACATAGCCCAATCCGATTCCCTGGTTCAACACCGGAGATATGCTTCCGGAGCTGACTTTGCCTATAATTTCATCATTTGCATTCATAAGCTCATAACCCTGGCGGGGTATGCCTTTATCAATCATGACAAAACCGGTTAGTTTGCGGTTTACGCCTTCTTCCTTTTGCGTTTTCAGTCGTTGATCGTCGATAAAGGATTTATTGAATTTGGTAATCCAGCCCAGTCCGGCTTCGATGGGGGAGGTGGTATCGTCGATGTCATTGCCATAGAGGCAATAACCCATTTCCAGCCTTAGCGTATCCCTGGCGCCCAATCCGATCGGAGCAATACCTTCTTCTGCTCCGGCTTCAAACAAGGCATCCCATACCTGCTGTGCTTTATCATTGGAAACATATATTTCGAAACCACCGGCGCCGGTATAACCTGTTGCAGAGATCAGGGCATCGGGCAAAATGTCGAGAATATTTCCTTCGGCAAAAGTGTAATATTTCATCGCTTCGGTAGCTACATTCGTTACTTTTTTCACAACGGCACCTGCTTTAGGGCCTTGTATGGCGAAGAGGGATGTTTCATCTGAAATGTTTTTCAGCCGGGCTCCAAAGCGATTGTGATTTTGCAGCCATTTCCAGTCTTTTTCGATATTGGAGGCATTTACAACAAGCATGTACAACTCAGGAGCGATCATATAAACCAGCAGGTCGTCAACAATTCCCCCTTGTCCGTTTGGCAGGCATGCATACTGAACTTTACCCGGACTCAGACTGGCAGCGTCGTTGCTGCATACATATTGTATCAGGTCGAGGGCACCGGGACCTTCCACTATAAATTCACCCATATGTGAAACATCAAAAACACCTACACCTTGTCTTACTTTGAGGTGCTCTTCGGTTTCAGAGCCATACTTCAGGGGCATGTAATAGCCTGCAAAAGGCACCATTTTCGCTCCCAGGGCTATATGCGTTTCCTTCAGTGCAACCGACTTAAGTTCCATAATCCAGTATTTTTGGCAAATCTAATAATTATTTAAGATTATGGGCATTATCCTTCTAAAAGTGAGACGACATAGCGCCAGATAAGGTTAAAATTAATGGGAAAGAATAATTTAGAATTTCAGCACATTCATGAAATGCCATGTCTGAAGCCGGTTTGATTTTTTGGTCTTTTATCATAATGTTCTGAAAAATGTCCCCTTTGAAATTCATGGGTTTTTTAATGATAATAATTTTTGGAACTTTGCATATTATGAATAGAAGCAAAATAGTATGCACCTGTGCACCGGAAATGCAGCATGTACTCGCCCGGGAACTTGAAATGCTGGGTTTTTCACCAGAGCAGACCGATAAAAAAGCAGTTACCGTAAGTGGAACCTTTGAGGATGTTTACCTGCTCAACCACTGCCTGCGTACGGCCAATCGCGTATTATTTCATTTGTTTTCTTTTAATGCCGCCACACCCGAAGCATTGTATAAATCCATTCACAATTTTGAATGGGAACAATGGATACCGCTTTCCGGCTATTTCAGGGTAGATTCCTTTACCCGTAATGATTACATCCGCGATACCCGATTTGCAAATCTCAAGGTAAAGGATGCCATAGTCGACCGTTTTCAAAATAAATATAAGCGCAGGCCAGATACAGGCAGCGCACATACCGGAGCCGTAATATTTGTGCACTGGGTGCTTGATAAAGTTCAGGTTTATGTAGACACATCAGGTGAAAGCATAGCACGGCACGGATACCGGCAAAAAGGAGGCAGTGCACCTATGCTTGAAAACCTGGCGGCTGCATTGGTCATGGAAAGTGGCTGGGATCACAATTCGTGGTTTATCAATCCCATGTGCGGAAGTGGCACCCTGGCCATAGAAGCAGCCATGATGTATGCCGGTATCTATCCCGGATCGAAAAAGCGCTATTATGCATATATGGGACTGAAAGCCTACCGTGAATCTGACCATCAGAAGCGGATAAAAGCCATGAATCAGCGGCCTGTCACCAAGCTCAAAAAACTCATTATTGCCAGCGATTATGATAAAAGAGCGATTGAAGCCGCCCGGTTTAACGCTGTCGAAGCCGGGGTTGGTCACCTTATTGACTTCCATCATTGTGATTTTTCAAAAACACCGGTGCCGGAAGGTCCTGGTGTAGTGATCCTCAATCCCGAATACGGCATCAGGCTGGGTGAGGAGGATGTGCTCAAAGACCAATACAAAGCCATCGGTGATTTTTTTAAGCAGCATTGTACCGGCAAAAAGGGATATGTTTTTACAGGAAACCTGGTGCTGGCCAAGTCAGTTGGCCTACGCAGCTCGAGACGTATCCCATTTATGAATGGCGACATTGAATGCCGGCTCCTGGAATACGAACTTTACAAAGGGAAATCTTCAACAGATCGGGCTTCTCAACCTGCAAACCCGCCCCCTACAGAATAAAAAAAATTAATTGTCTCACAGTATACAAATGGTAACACCTCTTATGTGACTAAGGTCATATTATATGGTTTTTGTTTGAGGTATGTTTGCAGAAAATTGTAATAAACCTTTTGATCAGGTTTTCGCATGAAGACGTGGTCAACTATATAAAACCATAGAAATGCAAGAAACCATAATAATTATTGGCGGGTTATCGGCCGGACCTTCGGCAGCAGCCAAGGCACGTCGACTGAGTGAAGATGCCCGAATTATTTTATTTGAAAAAACAAGATATATATCTTATGCCACCTGCGGCATTCCCTATTCTCTCTCAGGTGCCATTAAAGACCGGGAAAAATTGATGGTCGTAAAACCAGATCTGCTTACCCAACGCTTCAACATTGAAGTTCGACTTGAAGAAGAGGTAATAGAAATCATCCCTGAAGAGAAAAAAGTAAAGACATCACATGGAGATTACAGCTACGACAAGCTCATTTACGCTACCGGAGCCAGTCCATTTATTCCCCCTATTAAAAACCTGAATGAAGCTAAAAACTGGTCAAATTGCCGAACCATCGATGATTTTGATAAAATGATCGGGGATGGGGTGGTAAGTAATAAGAAATCCATCACTGTACTGGGGGCAGGATTGATAGGCATGGAGGTATCTGAAAACCTCATCGAGAGTGGTAAAGAGGTGAATCTGGTAGAACTGGCACCGCAGGTTTTACCTCCCTGGGATACAAAGTTTGCAGACCTGGCAGAATCAGTTGTCAAAAGCCATGGCGTAAAAGTATACAAAGGCACCACCATATCATCGATCAGGCTTAAGGGTGATGAGATTTATGAAGTGGTACTGGGAAATGGAGAAGTATTGAAAACCGATTATCTTATTTTCGGATTGGGCGGGCGCCCCAATACCCAGATGCTTACCTCAAAAGGTGCTGAACATTTGCCAAATGGGGCTTTGCTCGTCAATGAAAAAATGGAGACTACCTTACCCGGCATTTATGCAGCCGGAGATTGTGTGAGTATTAAAAACCTTATCACCGGCAAGCACGATTATTTTCCAATGGGTACCCATTCCAATAAAGGCGGTCGCACCGCCGGTGCCAATGCTGCCGGCGGCAATGAAATATTTAAAGGCGCTTATGCTACGGCGATTGTCAAGGTATTCGATTATACCCTGGCCCGAACTGGTATGAATCCGAAGGCACTGGAAAAAGCTGGAATACCCTACGACAGTACCCTGATTGTAACCGGATGTTCAGCAGGTTTTTACCCCGGTTCCAAAGACATGATCATTGAAATTTACTACCATAAAGACTCAGGCCTGTTGCTGGGCGCTGAAGCTTTTGGTGAAAAAGGTGTCGATAAACGCATCGATGTATACAGCACTGCAATTTATGCCAAACTTACTGTCGAGGATCTCCCTAACCTCGACCTGGCATATGCACCTATGTATTCGCCTGCCAAAGATGCCGTAATAGTCTCAGGCTTTGTCGCCGGAAATAAGCGTAAAAAAGCTTGTGATGACATAAACGCCGATGGACTGGAGTCATTTATGCAACTCAATAGTGAGGTTGCCTATACCCTGGTAGATGTGCGCAATCCGCAGGAAATTGCAACTGAGGGCATGATCCCATATGCAGTAAATTTGCCACTGGACCAGCTTAGAGAGCGACTTTCGGAGTTGCCGGCTGATAAGCCTTTGATTACCTATTGTGCAAGGGGCTTAAGAGGTTACCTGGCAGCACGGATCCTGCTAAACCATGGTTTTAGTGAGGTGCGAAATCTGAGTGGAGGTTTTAAAACCTGGGCTCAACTTGGCATGCCCATCGTGCATGAAACCGTTGAAAGTTGATTATTTGACCCGATTTTTGCAACGGGGGAAGGAAATTTAGCTCTAAAGCAAGCATATTTCGGGTTTTAAAAATATCATGGTTGTTTTGGTTTGAAAAGGAGGCTGTCGTTTTCCGGCAGCTTCTTCTTTTAACATCAGAAGATGATTTACAAATTACTCCGGAAAGTGCTTTTTTTTACTTTTCCACTTGGTATGGACTACAGAGCTGGATAATAGCGGGCATTTTCCAGGGTGATGATGTCGAGTGGAAGGTACTTACGTTTATCGGGAACCCTTTTGTACAATAGAAATTCTGCCAGGTGTACGATTCCCCAATAACCCTGCCCGTGGCTGTTTTGATTAATCAGAAATTGAATGAGACCCTTTTCGAGGTATTGCAGGTTCTTGTGTAGCAAATCATAGCCTATTAATACGACAGAAGGTTTGGGGCTAAGGCTTTCCAAAGCAGAGGCGATCCGGTAGGCACGGGAGGTTGTCACAAAAATCCCACACAGCGCTTCTTTTTTGTCAATAATGTCGGTGAGCTGAGCTTCGAGTCCTGATCCGGTACCGCTTTGTATAATATATCTCTCTGGTTTAAAGTGCTGATAGGCTTTTTGACCGAAAAACTGAAAAAAACCTTCTTCCTTTTTTACAAGATGCGGCGAATTGTCCAGGTCTTCATCAATGTGAATAAGGGCTACCCTGCCACCCTGGTTTATGGAATAAGACATGAGTCGCCCGGCAAGTAAACCACTTTGAAAGGAATCCTGGCCTATATAGCACAAAGCGTCTTCAGAAGGCACGTCGGTATTGAACAAGGCAAATGGTATGCCTGCCGCTTTACATTTTTGAAAAAAGGATAATGATTCGCGGAGAAGCACCGGCGCCATCAAAATGGCATCGGGTTTTGCCTGTAAAACACGCTCACTTTGTTGAAGAAAGGAATCAGACGATTCCAAATGGAAGAAATAACTATCTACCGATAATTCAAAAGGGGCAAATTCTTGCTCTCCCTCGCATATGCCATTATATGGCCCTTCCCAGTATGGGTCTTTTTCGAAAGAGGGAATGAGGGCCGCCAGCTTATATTTTTTATTGGAACCCAGCGTACTTGCAATGATATTGGGCTCGTAACCCAATTGTTCTATAATAGCACGGATGCGTGCCTCGATGGCTTTGGAAACATTGCCCCGATTGTGCAGGACACGATCTACCGTACCGGTCGATACCCCGGCCAGGCGTGCGATGTCTACAATCCGAAGCTTTTTACTTTCCACCTTGCTTTATTCAAATAATTATATTTTCATTCGAATATTTGATGAATGCAATAAATGTAAAAAGAACGTCAATGGCAAATCCAGGATGTAAATATTACTTATCGTGTGCGCACACAATATGTGTAATGCCGGCATTTTTTTTAAATGTGACCAGATGGTGTTATGCAATCCATCATCAAATTTGTGCAAATGCTAATCCATTCGCATCAAAACCCGGTTGGCTACGTTTTCACCGATAGACATCGATGAAGTGGCGGCAGGGGAGGGTGCATTGCAGACATTAACGGCATGCTCATTTTCGAGTATGAGAAAATCGTCGAGCAATCCGCCGGTTCTGTCACATGCCTGCGCCCGGATGCCTGCACCAGCGGGTGTAAGGTCTTGTTCCTGTATCTCTGGTATCAGTCGCTGTAAAGCATGGGTAAATGCGCGTTTAGAGAAAGAACGGTACATTTCACCCATCCCCGTTTTCCAGTATTTCGACATTACTTTGATAAATCCCGGCCAGGTAAGGGTTTCCAGTAACTCAGGTGGGCTAATTTTACTTCTTGTATACCCCTCACGGGCAAATGCGAGTACTGCATTGGGACCGGCCTCGATACCCCCTTTGATCATCCGCGTAAAATGAACGCCCAAAAAGGGGAAATTGGGATCGGGAACCGGATAAATCAGGTGTTTTACCAGGTACTGCTTCTCTTCGGTAAGTTCGTAATATTCACCCCGGAAGGGTATGATTTTCACATCCGTTTCCTGACCGGTCATGCGCGCAATTTTATCAGAATACAAACCGGCACAGTTTACAATCAGTCGGGTCTCCTGTATGCTGTTGTTGCAAATAACTTCTGATGCACCATTCTTTAACCTGATTTCCCGCACCTTTTGCCCGGTGAGGATTTCCCCGCCCATTTTTTCAAAGATTTCGGCATATTTCATGGAAACTGCCGTATAGTCAATGATACCGGTTTGGGGCACCTTTATGCCTTTTATGCCATTGACATGAGGTTCTATTTCAAGTAAAGCTTCTTTTTCAAGCAATTGCAAATGCTTTAGTCCGTTTTCATGACCTCTGTGATACAGTTTTTCGAGATAGGGGAGTTCCTGTTTTTCGGTGGCCACGATTACTTTTCCACACAGCTCATAGGGGATGGATTCCTGATCGCAAAAGCGGATGAGTTGTGCATATCCCCTGATGCAATTGTTTGCTTTCAGACTGCCGGGTTTATAATAGATGCCCGAATGGATGACCCCACTGTTGTTTCCGGTCTGATGCGCTGCCAAAAGGGGCTCTTTTTCCAGCAATAGTATATTGAGGTTTTGTCTGAGTTTTTTCAGATGCATGGCAGTGGCCAAACCTACAATGCCACCCCCTATGATAATGATATCTCTTTTCAAGTCTTTGCAATTATGGGCGCAAAAATAGCATTTGAAGCAGGATTATGAAATACTTTTTTAATTAAGCTGAAAGGTCGAAGCTGATGGCTGGAAGTTGAGCGCACGAAATCCCGAAAACGCAGTGCCTCAGGAGTTAAAGGTGCGTGATGGGTTAAATGTTAAATGTTAAGTGTTAAGTGTTGATTGTTGTTGTCGAGATGCTTAGCTCGTAGCTTCCCGTGAGTGTTGTGAGACGGGTTAAAAGCCCTGATTAACATTATATAGGGTAGAATTGCAAGGCTTGCTCCAGTATACACATGGATTTAGATATTTTTTTTGGAAAAAATCAATCAAAGATGATAGAACAATACATGCGAGCGCCAGCTTTAGGTGTACAAATGAAAATCCCGTTAGGGATGGCATCTTTGT
>JAFIEV010000014.1 GCA_020832305.1 Cyclobacteriaceae bacterium
TTACCGCTGCGCTGCCAGGTTTCTATAATAGGGTACATCTCCTCTCTTGTGTAACGGGATCCTCTTGTTTCCATATCTTTTTACCGCAACATTAAAAAGTAATTCCCTGTTTTGGTAGATGTACTTTACAAGAGGGTTACGTTGATGAAGAAACAATGCAAATTAAAGGTTATTATACCTTATCTAACTGTAGTATTCCATTGAGTAGTTTTCCCTATGAAATCCAGAAAAAGCTTCCTAATGCTTATTCATTTATTCCTGCCACTTTGTTAGGTAGATTGGCAGTAGATAAAAAGCATCAAGGTAAAAAAATTGGTAAAATATTTTTGATTGATGCCTTAAAAAGAAGTTTTGATATATCGAAAGAAATAGCATCTTTTGCTGTAGCTGTAGATCCTATCGATGAGGCTGCAGAACGTTTTTACAGAAAATTTGATTTTATCAAGCTCCCTGGCAGCGAGAAAATGTTTATCGCCATGAATACCCTGAAACATCTATTCTACTGATTTTCTATAAATTACTAACTTCAAAATACTTAGCCTGATTTTCACATCCCACAAAATAAATTTTACAGTAAATATTTTTTAAAGACGTACAATATCAGGGTTTTAGCGTATTCAACATACAGTCAAGGGCAGATTTTTAGCAATACAAAAAATCTTTTGGCACTGATGCCTGACTGCTTTTATGAAGTACAAAATAAATCACCCTGTGTATGAAGTTTTTTACCCTGTGTATTCTGATCTGCATCGCAACTGTCACTTCTTTCATAACCATCGATAAGGCAAGAGACAATCGAATTAATAAGACAGAATCTTATATCAATAGTATTGGAATAAAAATGATCGCTATTGATGCCGGAACATTTACCATGGGCAGCAACGAAAGTCATTGGCAGGAAAGCCCGGCCCGTCGGGTAAATATATCCCAGTCATTTTTCATCAGTGAAACAGAAATTACAGCTGCACAATACAGACAATTTCAGCAGGACAGAACACCCACCCAATCTAATCTGCCATTTATGACAGGCATCAGCTGGTACGAAGCCATGGAATTTTGTGCCTGGCTCAGTGAAAAAGAAGGGAAACCCTACAGATTGCCCACTGAAGCAGAATGGGAATATGCCTGTAAACTCAGCCTTGAAAAATCCCCCGACAAGGTCATTGGGATGATCGATTCAATACCCGAATGGTGCTTCGACTGGTATGGTCCTTATCCATATGAAGATCAAAAGGATCCTGTTGGCGCTATGGAAGGATTAGCAAAGGTGGTAAGAGGTGGCTCTTTAGATACCGCATCGAGGTTTCATGACAAAAAAGAATATGCTATGCCAACCAATCGTTCGGCAATGGCGCCGGCTTTCAGACATTATGAAGAGGATATTCACAATTACTTCGGATTTCACAACATAGGTTTCAGGGTAGTTCAGGCGCCTATGCCAGCAACGAAAGCAAATCCTGTAGAAAGACCATTCACACAACAAGGGGTTAAACAAACCAACAGACATCTAAACCAGGGTCCTGTTGCAGATATTCCATATTTCAGAAAGCGCTATGTGTTGCCGGCGCCACCTGAAACCCGGCCTTATAATGACAGGGCATCGATTGATGCGGCGGGTCTGCATCCTGCCATTCGTCCGCATAACCACTGCCCTTCTTTAGCGGTATGCGATAATGGCGACCTCTTGTACATCGTATATACATCCTATAATGAGTATGAAATCAATGTTTCATTCATCTCCAGCCGTTTGAGATTTGGCGCTGATGAATGGGATATGCCCGATCTTCAAATTGATTTTCCCGGTGCAAACAACCATGCGCCTTTGCTTTGGAATGATCATGGAACCCTTTATTTGTTTTGGGGCAACCCAAACCTGGTTAACTCCTTTCCTTTCCAGTACATCGTTTCCACAGACAATGGAGCCAGCTGGAGTGAGGTGAAATTTCCCTTCGTCAAAAACAAATCAAAATTTTCCCCAACCGAAAGAAAACAACCCATTAATACTGTTATACATGATCTAAACGGAACTATGTACGTACCGGCAGATGGTTTTGGTGGAAGCTCTGTACTATGGGCAACCGATGATAAAGGACAGACCTGGTATGATACAAACGGACGCACCTACGGCAGGCATACCACCTTTGCCCTGCTTAAGGATGGAAGCATTTTAGGTATGGGCGGTAAAAGCACAGATATAGCAGGATTTATGCCTAAAAGCATTTCTAATGACGGCGGAAAGAGCTGGCAGGTCAGTCAAACCCCTTTTCCGGCACAAGGAAACGGGCAAAGACCTTCTGTTTTACGATTGCAAAGCGGAAGGCTGTTTTTTGCGGGTGACTTTTACAATAAAGGCCTGAAGCAACCAGAAGGCCCTCCAAATAAGGGCTCTTATGTGGCATTATCAGAAGACGAAGGCCATACCTGGCACATCAAAGAATTGTACGGTGCCGATTCGGCCAGGGAAGATTCCAGGGTAACTACTATAGGATATTCTGTTGCCCGGCAAAGCCCCAATGGGATGATCCATTTGATAACTTCGATAAATCGTCAGGCACTGCATTTCGAATTCAATGAAGCCTGGATTCTCAGCAATGAACATAGAGAAACCAAAAATGAAGTCATCATGGCCTCCTCAGCTAAACGCATTGAAACGGTTGAGTCTTATAAAGAATATTATCCGAATGGAAAAGTGAAAACTCAATGGAGTGGTGGCATTGCCAATGATGGTCGCTTTGTATTACATGGACCGGAAACCTGGTATCATGAAAATGGACAAGTTCAGCGGGAAGCAAATTACCTGCTTGGCAAAAAAGCAGGTATTGAAAAGTATATGGATAAAAACGGGGTCTTGAAATGGCAATGGGAGCATAAGCATGATGGCAACAGTACCTGGACGCAATGGTGGCCCAATGGTACGCATAAAAGCATTTCAACCTGGAATAACTTCATGGCAAACGGAATGGCTAAAAGATGGGATCAACAAGGAAATATTATTTCTGAAGTTGAATTCATAAAGGGCTTTCCTGAAAAGTAAATATATCCTGATTAAACTTTCTCATTCATCACTTAAACATCGTATTGACGCGCCAAAAGAACCGGTAAAGGTGTCACCTACAAGAATCGTATTAATCTCGGAATTTATACCCATTGTTGTAATAACCCCCCCATCTGCGTCATCCGAAGTCATAAGGTATAATATCCGTTTGAGGTAATTAAAGCCTATCAATCTTATGCCTGCGCCTCTGGCTGAAAATCCAAATTCATTAGTAGATTCATTGGGCGCCTCCCAGTATTCCAATCCTCTTTCTTTTATTTTATTTAAACCATTTTGAACACCGCCGATAAAATTGACTAACTGCTGAAAATCTGCCACAGAAGGCACACGCCAGCCCTGGGGGCAAATGTTTTTATTTTGGTTCGTGTTTGGTGAAAGGGTATTTATATTATATAAAGCGCCATAACTTCTTCCCAAAGCCTCATTATTTTCGTACCAACAATACGCTGGAGAAGCCGTTTCGCTATCTGGAAAAAAAGATAGTGACATCGCAGCCTCATCCCATTGCTGTTCGTTTGTAATCAAAGGTATGGGTGTGCCGTCATTGAATTTGGTGACCCTGAGATTATCAGCCATCCAGGTTTGGTTGCCTATGACCACGGTGCGGTACTGATTGCCGTCGATATCACTCACCAATCCGGTGAAATTATCGGGGATTATATCATATGCTCTTAATACGGCATCGATATAGGCTTTGGTAGCAGCGTCCTGAGCATCGGTTGGGTCTGTAAGATTTTTTATTTGTGAATTTACTGAATTTCCCAAAGCCGCCACATCCGACAAATTTTGTGTCTCTTTGTATTCTGTGAGATAATCCGGGGTAAATTTCACCCATCGCCTGCCATCAAACTGCATTAAATCTCCTGCGGCCGCCCGTGACAAATCAAAAGTAGCTGTAAATACCGGGTCTTTTTCTTCCGTGAGGTAGGCCTGTAAATCAAGTATCTGCTTTTCCGATATTTGAATACCCTCAGACCTGTCCCAGGATTCAAATACCGGGTCTTTTTCTTCCTTAACCAATTCATTCAGGTCGGGGAAATCACTGCGGATTCTTGCTGCCGAGTCTGCCAATGCTTCCTTTGTAGCCAGCTGACTCAAATCCTGATCGCCGGTATTGATACCTGAAAGGTTTCCGAGGTTTACCATATCCAGCGCCGATATCCTGGAAGCTTCGCTATTGGAAAATACTGGGTCCTGTTCTGACATGCCACCGGTAACCACCTCAGCCGTTTTGGCATGTAAGGCATAGGGCACACTCAATATCTGACTGGTACCGATAATATTGAAATTACCAGCACCCGCCGGATCTGCTTCTGATTTAATAAAATAAGGTCCCGCTGACCAATCGATGGACCGGAAATTATTGCCTGACCCAATGGCAAGGCTTATAAGCCCTTGAGCGTTGGTCTGTACATTAAAATTTTCGGTATAAACTGCATTTCCTGTTGCGCTGCCTTGTAAAATGCTGATGCGTATGGAAACCGTTCGACTGCTTACCAGTTCATTATTATTATCACGAATCACGGCCTGAAAACTGATGCCGTCGGGTGTTTGAGCCAATGCTAAAGTACAGAACATTGATATTAAGCATATTGTGAAAATTCGTTTCATGGATTATGGATTTTTTTGTTTTCTCTCGGTTTTTTTCGGTGGGATTTCACTGAGTGGCCTCGTCACATGAGTTGTTTATGTCAGTGCGACTCTCCCCGGCCCCGTTACTGATATTTAAGGACCTGATAAAGCATTTTCAACCCTCAATTTATTTGTTCCGGTGCTGGTTTGAACAAGAGATTGGAGATGGGTTTCCAATTTTTCAAGACGCAATTTTAATTCACTGTTTGACTGTTGAATTTCATGTAACTTCAATTCATTTTCTCTCCTCAGCTTCGTAATCTCCGCATCCTTCTCTTCCCTAAGCTCACGCAGAGCTTCCACTATTATGGCCGTTAAACCACGCTCGGTAACATACAGATATCCATCTTCATCCGACTCCACCCACTCAGGAAAAACGTCTTCAACCTCCTGAGCAATGAGCCCAGTTTGTATTCCAGGCAATGCCAGGCGGTTTTTAATGGCTTCAGGATGGTAGTGAAAAGTGTACCCTTTCAGCAACAACAATCTGTCAAGAGTACCTTTTCCCAATTGATTTACAGAATGTTTGAGCCGTAGATCTGAATAAGTAGACCATGAGCCTCCGCCAGGTTTTGCAGCAGAACCATTTACTGAAAAAAGAAATCCCAGGTTGTTTGGAGTATTTACAGATACCCCGTTATTTCCGGTTACATAAAATACATTGTTTACATTGAGCTGACTTCCTGTTATTTCAACATTATTATTTGAGCTTAAAGTAGTTTTAGCCTGAGAAGACATAGAAAGCGAATTGTCTGCCTGGATACTTGTATTGCTGAGTGAAGAAATAAATAAATTTTGATTGGAATGCATTTGAAAATTGGTACCTGAAACAATTTGCATTGCACTGTTCGAATTAATTTTCAAAGTAGAATTATCTGTTTTCCGGATTTCATCGGAATTGATTCGCAGATGTTGGGTCCCATTGCTTAAATGCAACAATGCCTGCGGGTCAGATGTACCAATACCTACATTCCCATTGCCGGTAATGCGCATGCGTTCTGAAACCGGGGTATCGCCGGCTGTATTGCGGGTTTTGAATAACAGATCACCTCTTGAGCCGTTACCGGTTCTTAAGTGTGTAATTGTTGCTCCCGGAGTATCGGATGCAGAATTTTGACCGGATGATATCCTGAAGGCGATACCTGTTTCAACACCATTGTTGTTCAAGGGCAGTGAGATAAGTATTGGATAGTCGTTGATTAAGGACTCATTGGCCACTGAGCTATTTACCCTTACATTTAAAGCGCCTCGTGGATTTGCAGTACCTATCCCAACGTTTCCTTCCGCCGTGATCCGAAAGCGTTCCTGACTGTTGGTATAAAAGGCCAGATTATTCTCTGCCGGTCTGTCGAGACCCACACCATTGTCAACGATTGAAAGCCTGTACTGGGGATTGGAATTGCCAAGACCTAAATTCCCGTTTTTGAGCAATACCAGGGCATCGCTGCTATTTTGTTCGTTAGCTCCATTACCAATGACAAAAAGACGGTCGCTGGCATTCCACCCGGTTGTTGAGGCTGGTGTATATTCTGTGTTAAATCTTCCAAGTGCAGTTTCATAACCAGAAGGTGCTTTGGTTCGTTGGCCCCAGGCAGTGGAATAAAAACCTGATGCTTCGGTTAAATCACCCCAGACAGTGGAAGAAAAGCCTGGTGCTTTGGTATTATAACCCCAGGCGGTGGAAAAGTATCCGGATGCTTCGGTAGATCCACCCCATGCAGTGGAATAGTTTCCTGATGCATTGGTGAATCCACCCCAGGCAGTGGAATAATCTCCTGTTGCTATGACATCTATACCCCAGGCAGTGGATAGAAGACTTGATGCACTACTTCCTGAGCCCCAAGCAGTGGAATAGTTTCCTGATGCTTTTGTATTGCGCCCCCAGGCAAAACTATAATTTCCGATACTATCCTTGTCCCAATTATTGGCGTTACTTTCATCTAATCTTCCCACCCTGAAAGCAGCCTTATCAGGATACCACATCATACGGGTTCCAGCACCTGTGGCCGGTGGGTCTCCCGGATCAGAAGATTTAAACTGCCCTTCAAACAGCACATTCCCTTCGCCGACGTCTAATCCTTGCACATGTAATAGTGCTTTGGGTTCACTTGTTCCTATACCAAGTTTCTGACCATCGGAAAATAAATTAGTACTATCGGAAACCCATTGCTCACCATCCCAGTAAGGCACAGCCCCAGTTATTGTCCCTTCGGGTAATATTCCATCCTTACCAGGCAGACCAGGTTCTCCCCGAGGTCCTTTAAGTGAATCGATAAATACGGCTTCTGAACCTCTATTGCCCAGGTTAAGCCATACCTGGTAAGCGCTGATTCCCTCAGGGCCAGGTTCTCCAGCAATTCCAGGATTGCCCGCAGGACCCTGGGATCCAGCTTCACCTTGTGGTCCCGGTGGTCCGGCAATCCCTTGTGTGCCCTCGGGCCCCATTGGACCTTCCAGACCCATCAAACCCATTTCTCCCTGCGGACCTTCCGGACCTGTTTCACCACGAGGTCCTTGTGGCCCTTCTGGTCCGGGCTCACCCGATTTGGCATATTGCGCGTACAAGGCATAGGGCACACTCAATATCTGACTGGTA